>CAVVZL010000037.1:0-90013 GCA_963752775.1 uncultured Chloroflexia bacterium | reverse complement strand
TTACCGTCAGAAGGCATAATTTTGTAAAGGGTCGAAGCTCGTGAAAAAAACAGGCTGAAGAACCCTAGTCAAAGATGCAGTAGAAATTGTACACTGTTGAGCATGAGCATGCGCCGGAACAAGAACGCTCTTCCTGACCCGAAAGACAAACGCATTGCGGAACTGGAGCAGCAACTGGCAGAAGCTCTGGCGCTGATTTAACAACTGCAGAAAGTGCGAAGGCAAGTGGAACTTTTGCAAGCTGAGGTAGAAGAACTGAAACGAGCTGGGAAGAGGCAGGCGGCACCGTTTGCGCGCAGGCACTGGGTAGAGCATCCCAAGCGGCCGGGGCGCAAAGCTGGGAAAGGCCGTTTTGTACAGCGAGCCAAACCGAGCTTGAAGGAAGTGAGTGAGACGAAGGTTGCCGAATTGCCGTGCTGCCCGGAGTGTGGCGGCAAACTGCGCCAGAGGCGTCGCCATGAGCAGTTTGAGATTGATCTTCCGAAAGTGCAACCAATCATCAGGCGTTTTCTGACCTATAGCGGCTACTGCGGCCATTGTCGGAAACGAGTCAGATCGTGGCACCCGGATCAGATCTCGGAAGCAGCCGGAGTTGCGGGGACGGTCGTCGTGGGTCCGCGTGCGAAAGCCTTGGCGGCAGACCTCAAGCATCGCTTGGGTGTCTCGTACGGCAAAGTGAGTGAAGTGCTGAACGATAGTTTTGGTCTGCAGGTTAGCCGAAGTGGGTGGTGTCGGGCCGATCAGAAACTGGCCTGCACAGCCCGACCCGTATATGAACGATTGATTGAGCTGATCCGCCAATGCAGTGTGGTTCACGCAGATGAAACGGGCTGGAGAATTGGAACGCTGTCTGCCTGGCTCTGGGTGTTCACGAATCATGAGGTTACGGTTTACGATATTCGCGCCAACCGCTCGAGCGACGTAGTGATCGATATTCTGGGCGAGCAGTTCAAAGGGATTCTGGCCTCGGATGGCTTCTTGGCCTATGATGAACAACGCTTGCGCGATTGGCTGAAACAGAAATGTATCGGTCATTTGCTGGGAGACTTGAAGGACATGCGGGAGAGCAAAACGGGTCGAGCGCTGCAGTTTGTGCGGCAGATGACCGCGTTGTTGCAAGACGCCCTGCGGCTGAAAACCGAGAAGCCAAACCTGGATCCTTTTACCTTTGCCAATCGAGCCCAAAGTCTGGAAACTCGCCTTGATACTTTGATTGCCGATCGACGTCACTTTACCGATCCTGACAATGCCCGCTTTGCCAAGCGGTTGCGGAAGCACCGTCCTCACTTGTTGCGGTTCTTGTACGTGGACGGCTTGGATCCCACCAACAACCAAGCGGAACGCATGATCCGACCGGCGGTGATTACCCGGAAAACCAATGGTTGTAACCGCACTAAGCCGGGAGCGGAGACCCATGCGATCTTGTCGAGTGTGTTGGTAACCTGCCAGCAACATTCCATTCCGATCTTGGATTATCTTGTTCAGCTTCAGCGAGTGGGCACTGCAGCGCCACCACTTGCATCAGCTTTTCCGTATCAACCTCAAGCACCTGTTGTGCCTGTGGCACGACGGTAAACAAGTACAACTTTCCATCGTCTTGATTGTGCTTATATTGGTGGGCGTCAATTATTCAAGCGCTGAGGCCATGGCGGCTCCAGCACTCAATATGCGTGATGATTTGCAGGCGTCGAGTGCTCCGCCGCCGGGATATACCAAACTGATCTTTCAAGATGATTTCAATACCTTCAATCCCGGATGGCGTCGAGGCGAATGGTGGAGGCGTGAAGCGGATATGTCCACAAAAGAGAAGAACGAGCAGCAGGCTTACATGCCTGCCAATGTAACCGTTCAAACCGGAATGCTGAACATCAAGGCGAAAAAACAAACCGTTTCAGTGGAAGGAACAACCTACGGTTACGCTAGCGAATTGGTCGAAACTGGTGGCGATCAATATGGCTATGGCAACAAGTTCACCTTCCTGTGGACTATATAACCGTCCATGATACAGGCGGTAGTAAACAGTATGTTCTTAATACCGTTAATCTTTCCAAGAATTTCCATATCCGTGCACGTGAGTGGACATCAACTTCCATGCCCTGGTTTGTGGACGGTGTGTTCAAGTTTCCGGCTTCTCCAATGCGTCGCTCGTTTCATATCAGCCCATGTATCTCATTTTGAACTTGGCTGTTGGCTGAAATTGGCTGGGGCCAGTTTCTGATAACGTGTTGCCTGCTACCACCACAATAGATTGGGTGCGCGTGTATCGAGAGAAGTAAGAAAACTTTTCCTGCGAAGTTGTAACTGTACTTAAAGGTTAGAAAATCGTCGCATGTTTCAGTGCGACGACTTTCTATTTAAACGCGATTTGAATTGCAAGATGCAATCAACAAAATTAATTAGGGCAGGCAGGTGATTATTGGCGCGGCAATATCTCAAAATATTGTTATGGTATGATTATTTGAAAAATTATGAAACCTGCCACATTTCAAATCAATCAACGTTTACTCAATGCATTGAACATAATCATACCTTTGTTGCTTTATGCGATCATCCTTGTAATTCAAATCCCATATTCAGTTAGCCAAGCTCTTGCATTTTATTCCATTCCATTTTTTTTACTCGTACTAATTCTATATTATATAAACTTTCACTTGCCGGAAAAGTTTCGCTGGCTCGGTGGGGCTGCCTTGACCTTGATTTTGCTGGCACTGAAGCTTTCCTTTTTATGGACATCGGGATATTCAATCGACAAGGTTATAGGCGGACTGCTGCCTTTCCGAGATGCGTTCGATTATTATCATGGGGCCAAATTTATTTCTGTAGGACAGTTAATTTCAAACAACATTAAACGGCGCGGCATACAGACCGTTGTTTTCCGGCTTTCTTGCTTCGATGTTATTCATTTTCCGGCAAAACTTACAGATTTCGTTAGCCTTGATTGTCGCTTCGGCTGGAATTTGTTATTATCTTTCAGCCTATCTCGTAAACCAAAATTTCGGAGCGTTGGCTGCGGCGGTGTATATGTCGCTCCTCTATTTTTATATCCAGCCGCTGATTGGGACAGCTTACACCGAAGCACTCGGACTCGCTTTTGGTTCTCTTGGTTTTGTTTTGTTATGGATGTCCGCGAAAAAACAAAACGCCTGTGATTTGATATTTGGCTTGATTGTATTTACCATGGCGCTGAGCGTTCGCGCTGGGGCCTTTTTCATTTTGCCGGCATTGATCCTGTGGAGTGGTTGGGCGTTTCGCGGTGAAAAACCCTTCTCCTTCAAGTTTGTGGGTATCTCTGCGATTACCTTGATTATCACGTTCTTGGCACTCAATACTGTTTATGATCGGCTTGTGGTCCAGCCAGGCGGCGTGCCTTTTGGCAATTTCGCGCAAACACTATACGGTCAGGTTGTGGGCGGCGCTGGCTATAACTGGGCGTTCAGAGTATTGCCTTCTAGAAACCCAGCCTTTATCTATCGCGCGGCTGGCCGATATTTCCTTGCCCATCCTTTGAGTTTTTTCATCGGTGCGTATAAAGCATATCGTGATTTCTTACTGCCTGAGATGGGGATTCTGAGTTTATTGATTGGCAATGAATTAATATGGCTGGGTATCTTTTTCTGGATAGTTGCGTCGCTTTTGGTTTTATGGGGCTTGTTCAAGTCCGTCAAGAGCCTTGCCCTTCCAGAATCTTCGCTTCTCATCGCCGCCTTTGCCGGGATTTTCGTTTCCATTCCTTTTCTCCCTCCCATTGACGGAGGAATTCGAATCTTATGCCAGCTCGATGCCTTTTGTTTTTGTCTTGGCCGCGGTCGGCGTTGGGAAAGTTTTTTCGGTAACGGGATCCATAGAAAGTCAAAAAGGATTCATTGTTACTGTGAGAGCGACGTCTATTGTTTTGGGAGTTCTAACTCTGGTGTTGCCGGTGATTATCCTGCATATCAATAAACCGCCAGTTTACACGGCAACGAGTTGTTCAGGCCCTCAAGTTCCTTACGCGGTGATTGTAAATCCGGGATCATATATTGATTTGGTTTCGGATCATACAACCGCTTGCGGACGAGTGCCTGAAATCTGCCTCCGTGATTTTCAGAAGAACCTGGGCTCCAACGATCCTTCTGATCAAGAAATATATCAACGATTTATTTCTTGGGCTACAGGCGAGAATCTCCGCGTCTTTGAAGCACAGGATATCGTTAAGGGAGACTTTCACTTTTTTGTTGGGCCATTTGCAGATTTTCCGAACGTTTCCCAAAGTTATGTGATTGCCGGATGCGCCTCGGAAGTTAAGGTACCTCATCGCCCCGATATTTATCAGATCGAAAGCGTGAGAAGTTCTTCAGTTCGCTGAGACTTGCATCCGAATCTTTTTTGTTCGATTTAAACGGGGCGGCAGGAGGCGTTATCCTTAATAAACCTTATAGCAAATTGTATTCTTACCCTCTTTTTTAGCGCTGTACATGAGCTGATCAGCAAGTCGAAACATCTCAGCCGCATCGGCTGGCGCGGAGACAAAGGTCAGCGCGCCGATGCTAAAAGTGACCGGCCATTGATTCTTTTGCATTTCTTCCAAAAGAAAACCATGAAGGCGAGGCGCCACTTTCCGAGCAGCTTCCTCATCGGTTTCAGGCAGGATCATGACGAATTCATCGCCTCCTATGCGCGCAATGACATCAATCCCGCGCAATTGAAGTTTTAGGACAGTTGCAATTTTGGTCAGCACGAAATCCCCGGCCTCGTGTCCGGCAAAATCGTTGACGGTTTTGAAGTCATCCAAATCCATATATAAAAGCGTGAAAGGCCGCCCGGTTCTTGTCAGCCGCCCTATCTCCAAGGACGCAGATTCAAATAAGGCTCTGCGGTTGGAGATACCAGTAAGATAATCTGTGTGCGATAAGCGCGATTCATTGTTTAACAGGGAATGAACTTCAGCGAAAAGCAGAGCCATGATCACCAGGATTCCCAAGCGGGTCAGGGCATTCCACAAAGGGAAGAGAGTTATGAAACTTTGATTGGCGGGGAGATTCGTCATATTCCAAGCGACCGCGCAGATAAAAGATACCAATATTCCCTCGGAAGTTCCAAGCGTCCAGCTTGCCAGCGCGACCGGAAAAACATAGAAGAGAGAAATGGAAAAATTAGGGCCTGTTTTGTAATCAATAACTCCCAGCCCAAGTACGGAGACTATAACTGCCAGCCAAATAAATAATCGGCTTTGTCTTTCCAAATATGCAAGAAAACGACCGGTGATTGTCATGATTGCTGAATTATATCTTCAAATCGGTGGCGATCACCTTTCAAGATGCAAAAAATAGGCGATCAAGATGCTTGTTGAATAATATCCTCAAATCTTCTCTTCGACGATCTCCTTAATTCCAGCCTGACCATTCAAGATTTATACAGAAAGAATTGTGGTTATCATTTGAGGCGAAACTATGGCATAAACCGGTCGTCCGGATTTATGCCGATATCCAGTTTGAAGGCCAGCAGGGACTCATTCAGGTCCTGAATAAATGCGATCAATGAATAAATCAGGTAACCCATGGCAGCCACAAAGAGAATGCTAATCAGCCACGCAGCCTCGATTTTCAGGATTGCAGTGAGAAAGAGCGTGATGATCAATACCGCTGCCAGTAATACGCTGATGACAGCGGCGGTAATCGCGCGGCGTAGATATTCGGCGCGGCGTGCAAGGATTTGCAACTGCGCATTCACGCGGATTTGATCGTGGCTCGAGATGCCGGGCAATTCGCGCGTGAGGCTGCGTCCGCGATCGATCACGCGGCCGAAGCGGTTCGTCATCGAGAGGATCAGCAAGCCAATGCCTGAGATCAGAACGACCGGGCCAATGGCAACTTGCAGGAGAGGAATCAGTTGAGTGACACTCAGATTAGTCATAAGAATTCTTATTGAACGATTTCTTTCACGCGTCCAACCTGACCGTCCATCAAGCGGACTTTGATTCCATGCGGATGAGTCGGCGAGCTGGGTGAGGATATCCTTGACGATGCCTTTGGTCAATTTGCCGGTGGGTTGATCTTGTTTCAAGACGATCAACACGGTCATGCCGGGTTTGATGTTCGCACGGGTTTGGCCGTTCATGATTTTTGAGTCTTCAATCAAGTAGACAGTGAAATCCAAATTGCCCGGAGAGGAACCATAATCGGTGAGCAACGCGGCGGCTTCACTGCGATGCTGTGTCCCGTGATTAATCACATGTAGCAAGCAATTCCATAGGATGAAATCACGCGGCTCCCCACTTTCGTTGGTGTAATGCCTGTGACCATTTATATCTTTATCGCTTAGAGTGGCGAGATAGGCGCGCATTGACTTTTCTTCTTCATCCCATCGTTTCTGAATCGCGGCAAGAGTTGGAAACTCGGCTTCTTTCAAATCTGGTGCGGACCAATGGTTCTGCTGGAAAAACATGCGCCAGCCATATTCAGCATCGAGAAAGTGGATAATCGTTCCTCGCAATCCGCCGAATGGGAAATTAGCAGAAGCGAGAAATTGTTTCTCTGTAACTTTTTCACTTGCTGAAAGAATACGCTTATTCGCCCAATAGTTGTAATCGTACAGCAACAAAATATCCTGAACCTTCACAAGATGCCTCCTTCAAATTTCACAATAAATTATAAATTGGAATTTCATCTGAATTATAGACAATAAAAGACCGGTGGCCCCAACTGCGAGCCTTAGGCGGCTCGCATCTTTCTACACAGAGAGGGGACAGCCGCTTGTAAAACTCATCCACCGCCGAGGCATTTTCCAGACGCAAGGCCAAATTGATCGCCACTGGTTTTGGGCCCTGATATGTATTGCCTTCCGCTGCGCCATAAATTTCGATAATCGTCATTCCGCCCGCATAAAGCAAAGCACCTTTACCAACTTCACGATCCCATCCACCAATAAGTTTTATGTCAAAAATATTTTGGTAAAAATGAACACTTCTTTCAAAATCTTTGGCGAACAAGCCATAGCAAAATTTAAGCGCATCCATAATTAACTCAACAACCCTCTCGCAAAACTCAAGAACGCCTGCACATCGTTGAAGTTCGTCATCAGCCCCACCGAAATTCGCACCGCGCCGGTGGATTTGCCATCGAAGCAAAGACGGAAGTCGTCAAGGGTTACGCGCTCCTGATGACCTGGACCGTTGAAGCACACGTCCAATTCAACGCGCGAGAGTCCAAGCGCGACCTCGCCTGCGCCGGGGTTACAAAAACACCCGGTGCGTAAAGAGATATTGACTTTATTCGCTTCGCTTTCGATATAACGGTGATCAATGGCATTGCCATCTTTATCAAAGAAGTTCGCAGTCACCGTGCCGCCGCGCGCGTCGGTTGTGGTCGGTCCGTATAGGCGCACCAATGGCTCGCCCGTGCTGTGTTTCATTTGGGTCAAATTATCCAGTAACCAACCGGCCAAACATCTAACGCGTTCATGGATCACATCATAGCCGATGGATTCGATATACTTTAATCCGATCTCGACCGCGGGGATATTCAAATAATCTGGCGTGCCGTCCTCGAACGCGGTGTGACCATCCGCCATATAAAATTTATCGCCCTGCACCGATACGACCGTGATCGTCCCGCCCGCGAACCACGGACGATGAAGTTTTGCCAATGCTTCCTTGCGCGCGATCAATGCGCCGATACCGGTCGGATATCCGAACATTTTATAAAATGAAAGCGGAACAAAATCAGGTTTGACTTTGCTGAGATCGAGATAATTGGTCGGGGCGAAAGCCGCGGCGTCGAGCAGAACGTCCCACCCAGCAGCGTGGGACTTCTCGATCCATTCAAGCGGATGCTGGACTCCTGAGAAATTTGATTGGGCAGGAAAAGCAAACAGATTGTGTGCGCCCTTTTGTCCGCGGGCAAAATAATCGTCCAGGGACGATGCGTCGACGCGCATATCCGGCAGCGCGACTGGAATATAAGTCACGTCTGCGCCGCGTGCGTGTGCGAACTCGCAAATCCCATTGACCGAGTTGTGATTGTCGAACGTTAAAAGATAATGCCCGCCCTTTGCAAACGGATACGACTCGCCCACCAGTTTCAATGCGCCGCTGGCATTTTGTGTGAATATCACATCATATTCATTGGGGCTGGCGTTAAAGAATTTGAGCACGTACTCACGCGCATGTTCGAGCAACTGTGTGGCGGCAAGCGAAGACGGATTGGATGAATGCGGATTGCCAAAGACATGCTCGCTCAACAATTTGTGATGACGCCGTACCTGCGATTCAGCATACAATCCGCCGCCGGTGTAATCGAGATAAATATGCTCGCCGACATCGAGGCGCGCATACTCGGTCGCGCGTAGATCGTCAATGATATGCGTGGTGGGATAGGAAGGATAAGCGTGCAGAAAAGCGACCAATTCAGGATTGTCCATGGCAGGCACCTCGAGTAATTTCATCACGGATTATAAGCTCACTCAGTGGCGGTGTGAATCGAATCGTGTATACTTCGCGGCGTGGAACTGACGATTGCCAGCATTGAAATTCTGCTGTTGATCGCGGCGCTGGTCGGGATGAGCGTTCGGCGATTTCGGATTCCCTACACCGTCGGTCTTGTACTGACCGGCATTGTGCTGGCCCTTTTATCTTTTAGGCCAACGATTAACTTAACCAAGGATTTGATCTTTGAAGTTTTGCTTCCGCCTCTGATCTTCGAAGCGACGCTGTTCATCCGATGGAAGGAATTAAATCATAACCTGCCGGTGATTCTGGTCTTCGCCACCATGGGCGTGATTATTTCTGCGGCATTGACCAGCGCCGGAATGCATGTTCTTTCCGGCTGGACATGGCAAAGCGCGGCCTTATTTGGAATTTTGATCGCGGCCACCGATCCGGTATCCGTCATCGCCACATTCAAAGAAGCAGGCGTGCAGGGACGATTGCGTTTGCTGGTTGAAGCGGAGAGTCTGTTCAATGATGCAACCGCGGCCGTTGGCTTCGGCGTGATGCTGGTTTTCGTGAACGGACAGACTGTCAACGCCTGGAATGTGATCGGCGAAACTTTATGGACGGTCATCGGCGGACTTTTGGTCGGCGCGCTGGTCGCCGGATTTATTCTGCTCCTAACGCATAACACCAGCGATCATCTGATTGAACTTGCATTGAGTACGGTTGCGGCATATGGATCCTTCTTGATCGCTGAACAATTCCATGCCTCCGGCGTTCTTTCCACGCTGACCGCGGGGATTCTCATCGGCAACTTCGGTCTCCCTGTTTCCTATTCCGATAAAGGCCGCGCCTCGCTGGTGGATTTCTGGGAATTCGCGGCATTCATTTCCAACTCGCTGATCTTTTTGCTAATCGGTCTGCGCGAGGCCACAGAAAATTATGGCAACGCGTGGTGGTCGATTATCATCGCAATTCTTGTCGTGATTATGAGTTCGCGCTGTAGCAATCTATCCATTGAGTCTTTTATTTGAAAGATCGAAACTAAAGATTGAACGAGATCATCAACACATTTTATTCTGGGGCGGATTGCGCGGCGCGCTGGCTCTGGCATTGGCGCTTGGACTTCCACCTGATCTTGCCGAACGCACTCAAATTGTCATGGCCGCATTTGGCGTGGTGACTTTTTCAATCTTTGTTCAAGGATTGACAATGCGTCCGCTATTGAGGTGGCTGAAGCAGTTGCCCGGATCTTCCAGTGAAGGCAATCGAGATTAGCCTTATTATTTTGGCGCGGATTCTTGACCTTTGAAACGAGCTTGATATTCCTCCACTTCAATCATCGGCGGACGTTCTTTTTCCGCGATCTCCTCTACATCGAGAAAATATCCTTTGTTATTGTAACGAATTAATTTCATGGATCGGTTCACGTCCTCCAATAACGCGCTTCCCAAGCGTCTCTCCAGCTTGCGGAAGACAGTTTGAATAATCCCAAACGACATTTTGCTCAATGCTTCCAAATGCTGGTTGTGATGAATGCGGTCAAGCAGGTCAACCTGGGCAATGGCATTCAAGCCATACCGTTCATAAATATCAATCAACAAGCCTGTCTCGACGCCGTAACCCGAAGAGAACGGTATTCGTTCCAGCGCTTCGCGCCTGCCCGCATATTCGCCTGCCAGCGGTTGAACCACACCGGAGAGTTCGGGATAAAAAAGGTTCAACAACGGGCGCGCAGTTAATTCAGTCACACGTCCACCGCCGCCCGCTTGCGTTTTCCCATCGACCTTCAAGGGCCTCCGATAAAAACCTTTTACAAATTGTATCTGTGGGTTCATCAACAGCGGACCGATGATGCCATACACAAATCGCGGATGGATATTTACGATGTCCGTATCAATCCACACGATAATATCGCCACGCGTCACAAGCAGACTTTTCCATAATGCTTCGCCTTTGCCGCTACGCGCCCCGAGCCGTTCGAGCAAGAGTTGGTGAATGTAAACCGATAGACCCTCCTTCTTTGCAATCTCACGCGTGTGGTCCGTTGAGTTGGAATCGATCAATATAATCTCATCCAACAAAGGGGCTGTTTCCTTTAATTCCTTCTTCATCGTGCTGATTACTCTGCCCACTGTCTCTTCTTCATTCAACGCGGGTAAAGCTAAACTGATAGTTAGGTTTTGTTTGCGTTTCAATTCAATCAGTTCATTCAATAATTTGAATTCGTCTGCGTGAAATGTATTCTCTGCAAACCATTTATCTACAAGAATCGAAATAGCTTGCACGCCCGCACTTTCATCATATACCGCTTGCGGCAAAGGTCTTCCACTTTTGACCGCAATCACTGCGCAATGCGCTTCCTTCAAAATACGATCGGCAAATGGCCCAAGCGAAGCGGAACTTGTGACAGGCTGATTTGTAGTTCCCAAAACAATGACATCCGCCTGTTTTGCTTTTTTCAATATTAATTTTGCCGCATCATCCGTGACCGCAAACTGTTTCTCCACATCGGGCATTTGTTTCAGCACGCGGTCGAGGCCTTTAAAAGGCGCATCGCTACCCGCTTTGGGATCGTCTGAGCTGCGGAGATGCAGGGCAATGATTCCTTTTGGGTCCAAACCTAAGCCCACGCGCAATGATAACTCGGCATGAGGACCGCCTCTGACGGGAACCAAAACTTGCTTCGATTTATTCGGCAATTTTCCGCGCACCAAAGCGATATCACATGGCGGACGCAATAGCACATCATTTGTTGTCACGCCGAAAGCAGTAAAATGAGCATCCCATTCTAAACAGAGCAAGTCAGGTCCTTCCTTCTGCAAAAGACCGGAGAGGTCACGCCATGGTTGATGAGAAACGATGATCTGAGATCTGCTCGTAACTCGTTCATCCTTTCCATAAAGCCGTAATTGTTTTCGCAACGCGCGCGCGGCAACCGCGCCGACGCTTAAAGATTCTTCATGCGGGACAATCACTATACCAACCAGAATAATTTTGGCATCCAAGTGACGAGCGGCTTCCAGTGCTTGCAAGCCGGGACCCTCATACACGAAAGGAACTAGAACAGTGTGGATGGGGATAAATTCAGAACGCTTTTGCATGGGTCTTATCCTTTATCTAACAAAGGCGCGATATGTTGACGATAGATCGATTCCCAACGGAACGACGAACGCGCCCGGATGGATAGGCGCGTGGTGAATGAAGATCGAAAATATTCAGTGAGCAGGTTGGCGACTTTCGCAGGGTCCTCATCGGGCGAAAAGAATGTCGCGTCATCCAATCCCAACTCGCGCAGGGGAGGAATATCCGCACAAAATGCGGGTAAATGACTGAATGCCGCTTCAATCAATGGAATGCCGAAGCCCTCTTCACGGCTTGGGAGGAACAGTGCATCGGCAATCCGATAAAAATCGGCGATGACTTCATCGGGTAAAAAGGAATCCGAAAGTTCAGCAAGGAAATGAACCGAACCTTGCAAACCCAAGTGGATGCGTAGAGTTAAGAGCATCTCGAAGTATTTGAGATTATTTGCATTATGCGGACCCAATGGGCCTGTCACCAGAAGCGCGGCACTTGGAAATTGCTTTTGTAATTCAGCCAAAGTGTGCAATGCTAATTCAACATTCTTACGCGGCGTCACGCGTACGGGCGTAAGCAAAATCGGCGCCGAATCCAGCAAATGGGTTTGTTCAACAAGGCTTTGGGTTCGTGACTCAAGTTTGTAAAAACGAGCCGCGTCCACGCCGTTAGGGATGACATGAATTGAAGCAGGTTCAAGTTTCATTAAGCCTGCCAGTTCCGCGCGGCGTTGTGCAGAAACGGCTACATGCATCACATCGCCCCAATTAGTGCGCAACAAATCCCAAGGATAGCCATCATGTAATTCAGATTGGTAACGAGGCGTTATCCATGCCAGGTCGTGATGCCACTGGATCAGGCGGGGTAATTTTTGGGAAATATGCAGTTGATGAAGTGCAGCAGTGAGCGCGAGGTTTTTGTTCAACGAACAGACATTATGTGCGATTAATATATCCACGAAGGATAAGGCGTTTTGTAATTGCCCCATGAGCTCATCGCGTAGAGACTCAAATTTGGCAGTCGCTTCGCCGTGATCCAATTGTCTTTTCATTTCAGCCACACGCATGTGACGCGAATCTGCAAGAGGAAGAGTGGTCAATGGAATCTGTTCACTCAACGAATCGCCGCGCCCTGCAATCAGGCGGACCGAATGCCCGTTTGCAGACATCAACCGCGCGTGATGAGCAATGACACTTTCCACGCCGCCGACGATGGGAGGCACAGAGTAATGAAGTATGGCGACGTTCATATTTGTTGCCCCAAACAATCTGCAAGAACGGATTGCAATTGGCGCTCCAAAACGGCGAAGGAAAAATATCGTTTTGCCAGTTGATAATTTATCTCCGCCCATTCCTGCGCTTCCAAAGGATTTAATAAAACCTCCCGAACCCTTTTCAATGTTTCCGAACTAATGAACCCGTCGAACCAAACAGTTCGAAAGCCTTTGGGTTTGATATCCACTTCATAGATGGAGTAGTTATTCACTAGAATTAGGCGGCGATAATATACGGCTTCCAAAAAGGCATTGCCAAATCCCTCAATGCTGGATGGATATGTTACCAGATCGGCATGGGGATAGACATCGCCCAGTGTGTAAATCTTTTTGCCATCTTTGGTAATGCCGCGTTTATCCTGCACCTGATCCGATTCAAAGCGAACGGTTACATTCAATAAATAAGCATATTCACGGACACGTTGCTCATAATCCGTGCCCTCATCGCCTGAAGCATTGGAGATGATTAATTTTGCAGGAAGGTCAAGGCGACGTACCAGCTCCACTGCATGTTCAATTCCCTTACGTTGAATGACGCGCGTGGGTTGCAGGAAAAAATATTCGTCCTGCCCGATGCCAAAGTCTGCGCGCACGGTTTGGGCGTAGGTGTCAAGTTCAGGCGGCGGCGAGTCGAAATCCATCACATTGGGGATTATGCGCGAGGTCACGCCGTAACGCGAAGCGATCTGTTGTGATTGGATCGTGTTAATGACCACGTGTCGGATCGACGGCAAGGTCGGCGGGAATGCTACCGCGAGGTAGTCGCCTACGCAATTAACCTGGAAACGCTGTCGCTCCCAATGAAAATCATGATGATGTGCGATGGTGGGATAACCCGTCTCGGCAATGAATTCTGTGATGGCGAGACCCAGCGGCAGGTTAAGCGGAAATCGTCACAGCATTTTCGATCACCAGAATTTCAAGATCAAAGCGGCGGGCAAATTTGTACAACTCATCCTTGAAGAATTCCTTCAATTTGTTGACTTGGCGCGTCATGTGCGGAGGTCGCACATACATCGAGAAAAAATCCTTGCGTAATCCTGCCATCTCGGGATGGGATTCAAGCGCTTCTTTTGTGACCGACCAACTGCCTGAGTATGCTTGTTGATTGAGCTTGTCAATTTCGGGATGACGATAAAACGCTTCGGGCACGATATGGGACTGGTCAGCAGGCCGATCGCATTGTCCTGCAAAATAAAAACACTTGTGGCCGAGGCCTTCCATTATGGTCGCCCACTTCTGCGTTTCAAGTGAAACGCCGTCTGTTCCTGCAAAGCGGGTTGAAATAAAACCGATGTTGTGTGAAGAAGGTGTCATAGGTTCATCCACGAAACTTGATAAGGTTTAAGTGTGATGCTTGAAACTTGTAAAGGTTGATCCGTAAAAAGGTCTGTTGCTGATTTGAAGTCTGTCGAGAAGGTGACAGGCTTGGTACTGACATTATGCAAACATGCCGCGCGCGATTTTCCATCCGGTGAGATGCGTTCAATAGCAAACACGGATGGATGATAATCTAATATTGTTTGTGTTCCATGCGGATGAAATGCCGATGAACTTCTTCTTGTTAAAAGCAATTGGCGATAGCGCCCGAAGACTTTTGAGCGCAAAGAGTTTTCATCACCAAGTTCGTTTTGTAATTCTTCAAGGTTGCATTTCTCGCGGTTGATCGTGCGGTTATGTCCAGCTTGTTTTACACCTTCGATCCATCCGCGTGAGCCGAACAAACTGTGAAAGTAAATTCCAGGCAAGCCAACAAGCGAAAGCATAATAGCTTGTGCGGCGATAAATCGATTAACCTGCAACTCCAAAGACTCGTTCTCATTTGGGTTGGAGAGCGCGTCAAAATAATTGATGTTTATTTCGTAGGGACTCTGTGAACCATCTGGATTTTGTTTATTGGAAATCAAACCGTTGTGTTCGATGGCTTTCCTAACTATAGAACTCAATTTCATCGTCCGATAAGATTCCGCGCACAGGATTTAATCCAATTCCATCATGGGAAGCCAGGAAGTTGAAGAAGGTTGTTTTATTGGATGGCAGTATCAATGTTTTAGCCCAATTGGCGAGCACGCGCGCGTCGCTTGTATAAAAGGTATGCAAGATTAGCGGCGGCAGGGCAAAGTTATAGACGAGTTGGGCTTCATTAGTTCCGTCACCAAAATAAGAAATGTTATCGGTGTGCGGCACGTTGGTTTCAGTAATAAGCTGAACATGGGGAGCAACTTCATCCAACACAGCGCGCAGGAATTGAATGATGTGATGTGTTTGCGGCAAGTGAATACAGGTCGTGCCGATCCCCTTCCATAAATATGCGATTGCATCGAGACGGATAAAAGTCGCACCGCGTTCCGCGTACATCAGTAGAATGTCGATGATTTCAAGTAACACTTCGGGATTCTTATAATTCAAATCAATCTGGTCGTCGCTGAACGTTGTCCACACGTGCTTTTCGCCGGATAAAGTCTGGAATGTGGTTAACAAAGGTAATGTGCGTGGACGGACTACTTGGGAAAGATCGGGCGAGCCTTCCACTGTAATAAAGTAATCCCGGTAATGCGGGTCATCGCGCAAGAATGCCTTGAACCATTCACATTGCGATGAGATGTGATTGATTACGCCGTCGAACATCAAGCGAAAATGATTCTGCATGGAAGAAATATCTTTCCAACTTCCCAAGTTCGAATCTACCTTGCGATAATCCACGACTGAAAAGCCATCATCAGAACTCGACGGGTAGAATGGAAGAATGTGTGTTCCGCCAATCACGCCGCTCAAATATTTTTCACAGAACGCACAAAGAGTTTGCAGTGGTTTTTCGTTCGGGGCTTGTACTTGATCTGCGTAAGTAATTAGGATGGAGTCTTGCTGTGTCAGCTTGTTTTGATGCACCGGGATTCGATCCTGATATTCCGCGATGAGTTTTTCCACGCGTGGGATTAATTGCGGGACCTCATCCGCTCCATAAAGGAAAGTCAAAGGTGCTGAAAGGTTTGCCATCATTACAAAATCAGAATCACTGTTTAAAGAATGAAGCTTATTTTCATGAAGACGTTTTTTGTAAAGTCCCCCAAGCACTTCTGTAAGGGACCTTTATACCATAAATTAGCGGCAGAAAAGAATCAGGGTTGTGAGAAAGATGACGGCAAGCGGGTATGTTAACGAAAGCCGATCGTTCAATTTGAACGATCGGCTTTCGTTTTATTTTGTAATTGGAGTCGTGGTTTCAGGATTGATCCCCCAACTGATGACTCGCTTGGGGCTAATTTGGAACATTTCCGGATCAAATCCTGGGACGATGGACTGTCCGCCGGTCATTAGCATTTCGGCCTCGCCGCGGATTTCAATGCCGCGTACCTTCCACGGATTTACTGAAACGATATCATCGATCACTACCGCCACTTTCGGATTGCTCTTCACATCGCGCCATTTCTTGCGCTTGGCAAAGCCATCATGGCCGCCAATATCGATGGTCTCAGTTTCGGGGTTGTAACGAAATGCCACAGGCACTACATGTGGCTGTCCATTGGAGCCAACAGTTGCAATTCGTGCCATGCGTTGGCTTTGCAGATAGGCTATCTCGGCGGCTGTGGGACTGCTTTGTTTTTTATTCACCATCATCTTGTTCCTTTCTTCCTTACTTTGCCGCGCCATCACAGAAATTTGTTATGGCTTCAAAAACACAAGAGGAATTTCTCGCGTGGTCTTTTTTTCGTAATCACCGAAATTGGGAGCGATGGAAGCAATCCATTCATACACGGGTTTGCGCTGTTCACCCAAAACGATCTCCGGTGTCACCTTCATGATTGTTTCATTCACCTGAATGGTCACATTATTGGGATTGCTTTTGATATTGTAATACCAGGAGGGATGCTTGTCGCTGCCACCATTGGAGGCCACGATGACGTATTTTCCAGCCCGCTCAAAGTATCCGACCGGGTTGGAACGGATTTTTCCAGACTTGCGTCCTTTGGTGGTGAGGAGGAGTACTTTAAACTTACCCATACTGCCGCCTAACCTTCCGCCGGTCAGACGGTATATAAAGATATGCAAACCCATAAACAATTTGACTAGAAATCTCATTTATTGCTCCTTGCTGGTAAGAGATGAATGTGAAAGAACAAATTTGTTCTTTCACATTCAAGTCCTGTGATCTGTTAATTTGGAATGGCCGCTTCGATTTCTTCCTGTTTCTTAAACTGGCTCATATAAAGGTTGTAATAGAAACCTTGTTTCTGCATCAATTCGTTATGCTTGCCGCGCTCGATAATCTGACCATCATTCAAAACCAGAATCATATCGGCGTTGACGATGGTGCTTAAGCGGTGGGCAATGACAATGGATGTACGGCCTTTAAGCAGGATATCGAAGGCATTCTGGATAAGACGCTCGGTGCGCGTGTCAACGGACGAAGTCGCTTCGTCGAGGATGAGGATGCGGGGATCCGCCAAAGCTGCGCGCGCAATCGAAAGCAGTTGCCGCTGTCCCTGAGAAAGACCCGAGCCGCGTTCTCCGAGAATTGTTTTATATTTATCAGGTAATCGCTCAATGAACGTGTCAGCGCGCGCCAGTTTGATGGCAGCCATCACTTCATCGTCGCTGGCATCGGGACGACCAAAGCGCACGTTCTCCATCACGGTCGTGCTGAATAGGAACGTATCCTGCAACACAACGCCGACTTGTCTGCGAATAGATTCGGCAGTTACGTCGCGCACATCCACACCGTCAATTCTAATCGAACCGCTGGTCACATCATAGAAGCGCGGCAGTAGATTGATAATGGTGGTTTTGCCTGCGCCAGTCGGTCCGACAATGGCGATGGTTTGCCCGGGTTTGGCAGTAAAGGACACATCTTTTAACACAGGCACGCCATCTTCGTATTCGTGCGAGACGTGATCGAATTCCACTTTGCCTTTGATTTCAGTCATAGCCTTAGCGCCGGGCTTGTCGGTCACAGCGGGCACCTCGTCGAGCAGACCAAAGATGCGCTCGGCTCCCGCAATGGCGTTTTGAATGTTGCCCCATAAAACCGCGATTTGCTGAATTGGTTGGTTGAAGCGTTGAACATAAGCAAGGAACGTAACAATCAAACCGAAAGTCACAACCGTGCCCAGCAGGGTTTGCCCACTGAGCATATACCAGCCGCCTACGCCGGTGACGATGGCGAGCGCGACATAACCGAGCGCTTCCAACGTCGGTGAGAGCGCGGCGGTGAATGATACCGCACGCACATTGGCGTCGCGGTTGGCAGCATTGACTCCTTTAAAGTTTTCGATGTTTTCGTCAACACGGTTGAAGGCTTGTACTTCGCGTACCGCGGCGATACTTTCCTGCAATTCAGCATTGACGTTTCCAATCTCTTTGCGGGTTTTGCGATATGCCTTGCGCGCTTGATCGGAGAAATAAAGCGTGGCGATGAACATGATCGGCGAAACTGCCAGAGAGAGTAAAGCAAATGGCAGGTTTTGTGTGAACATGTTGTAAGCAACCCAAATCAAAAGCAGGATGCCGCTAAACACATTCACTAGGGCGAATGATATTGCCTGTTCAATGGCAGAGGTGTCGTTGGTGATGCGGCTCATCAAGTCGCCCGCTTCGTTGACCGAATAATAACTCAGCGAAAGTTGATGAAGCCGCTCGAACACATCCACGCGCAGAGCGCGCAGGACATGCTGACCCGACCACGACATCGTGAAGAAGGTCAAGCCGCTTAGCACCGAGCCGATGAGGAACAGCACAATCACAATCAGGATCAAGCGCACCAGCCCCGCGACGCGATCGGGATTCTGCATGGCAGTCAGAGCCGGTGAGATGAATCCACCGATGCGATAAGCGCTGGCAATAATCCATTGTGTGCCGCTAAGCTTGGCTGGATCAGATACGATCCAGCAGCTTTCTGCTGATGCCTGGGCTTGTGTGCTAAGTGAAGCTGAAAAGGATCCGAAGCTGCTGTTCGCCCCAAGTGGGACGAGGAAACAATCCGTCGCCTGACCAGTCAGTTCGGGAACGGTAACTTGAGTCCACGTTGAAATTGCCACGAATAAAATCGCAAGAAAAGCGGCGAATCCGAATCTTCCAAAGTAGCCGACCAGTCGCGAGAGCGTTTCGCTCAACTTGCGCGGCTTGAGGGTTTCCTGATTAAGCATGTTGCCGAAACGGCCGGGACCACCCATCATAGGTTAAATCTCCTCCGGCATATGTCCGTGCTCGTGTTCATACGCCAATATTTGTGAATTGTAAATTTCCGCATAGATCGGTTCATTTTCCATTAAGTCCGCATGCTTGCCTTGTGCAACCACTCTGCCTTTATCCAGCACAAGGATCTTGTCGGCGCTCATGACGGTGCTGATGCGTTGCGCAATCACGAATGATGTACGGTTCTCCATCAGCTTATCGAGCGCGGCTTGGATCAACGATTCGGTCGTCAGGTCTACGCTGGAAGTTAAGTCGTCGAGGATCAAGATGCGCGGATCGAGCAACAACGCACGCGCAATCGCGACGCGTTGCTTTTGTCCGCCGCTTAAGGTGGTGCCGCGCTCGCCGACGTGCGTGTTGTAACCATCGGGAAACGAAATAATGAAATCATGTGCCTGTGCAGCTTTTGCCGCGCCGATGATATCTGCCTCGCTGGCATCCGAGCGCCCAAAGGCAATGTTCTCGCTTACGGTTCCGCTGAACAATGTTGTTTCCTGCAGCACGATGCCAATTTGTTTGCGTAATGACTCAATCTTGATGTCGCGCAGATCATGACCATCCACGGTGATTCTGCCTTCAGTGGGATCATAGAAGCGCGGCAGTAAATTGATAATGGTACTTTTACCGGAACCGGTCGCGCCGAGTAACGCAATCCGTTCACCGGGTTTCGCCTCGAAGGTCACTTCACTTAAGACCGGGTCGCCTCCGTGGAAATAGCGGAAGGTTACGTTCTCGAATTTCACCTCGCCTTTAACAGAAGGCAATTCAATCGCATTGGGCTTATCCACGATGTCAGATTTGGCATCCAGAATCTCGAAGATGCGATCCGCAGAGGCGGCGGCTTGACCGAACTGCGTGATGATGAATCCAAGTTGTGCAACCGGGAAGAACAGATAAATCAAGTATAGCGAAAATTCCTGCCAATCACCGAGCGTTAATGCACCGGCGATGATCTGTTTGCCGCCTACATAAAGGATCGCGGCTTGACCGAGATTGGCGATCAGGAAGATCATTGGGAACAGGAAGGTGAATAACTTTGAGACCGAGATGGATTGGTTCATCAGGTTATCTGCGGCGGCGCGGAACTTTGCTTGTTCCTGTTTCTCGCGCGTAAATGCTTGGATGACTTTTAATACCCGCCAAGTTTTCCTGAAGAATGGTATTCAATGCAGAAAGTTTGATCTGCACTTTTCTGAACAGCGGCTGGGCAGCAGTGCCAAAAATAAAAAACAAAACCAGCGCCAGCGGCAGGATGGGCATTGCCGTCCAAGCCAGCGCAACGTTGGTGGAGAACAGGATAATAATTGTGCCCGTCAACAGGATGATCGCGCCGACCAGTTGCAATAAGCCTTGTCCGATGAACAGACGCAGTTTTTCTATATCATCGGTGGCACGGATCATCAATTGGCCAGTCTGGTTCTGGTCGTGATACGAAAATGATAACTTTTAAATCTTTGAATACAAATCATTGCGCAGATCATAAGCCACAGATTGCGAGTTCTTTTCTGCCCAAAAAGCTTGCAGGAAAGCGAAAACACCGCGGAATGCGGCGAAGATACAAATGGCAACCACGGACCAGATCAATGCTTGCGGCGCATTGGCGAGGTTAGCATTGAGTTGAGCGACGAGCTGATCTTTCGTCCAGGCTGCCGGATAATTGAGCGCAGACAAAATATTGGGCAAAGCCGCGCCTACGGATTGTTGAGGGATTAATTTCAGCGCTTGTAAAACCTGCGTGGCAATGTAACCGCTTGTGACCGCATTGATAATGGTGGCGATCAGCGCCGGTATCGCCAATTGCGCCAGCGTGGCGATGACTAGAAAAAAGTATGGCAGTAGAGCTTGACGTTTGGCATGGGAGAGATATTTAAAGGCCCTTCCCATTGAGCTGGCGCCAGGGCGCTTGTCACTATTACGGGAAATAGGTCGAGAGATGGTTGCTTGCATAAAGTTCCTTTCGAGATTCAATAATAGGCAATAAAGTTATAAGACTTGAGCGTGCATTGAATATGAATTGATTGAAGAAGAATGGAGATGTTACGTTTGATCGAGCTTACGCGCCGCTTCGGTTAGAAGGATAAGTGCGTTCGTGACCTTTTTTTGATCTTGCGGATTCATTTCGACGGCAAGTTTATCCATCCATCGATACCGTTCTTCGACGCCGCGTTCGATCAAATTCTTGCCCTTCACGCTTAACGTCAACAATTTGGCGCGGCGGTCTTCGGGACTCTCGACGCGTCCGATCAATCCGCTTTGGACGAGTTTATCTGCAAGCTGACTGGCGGCGGCGCTGGTGATCTCGAACCGTTCGCTGATATCCGAGATGCCGCAATGATTTCGATAATGCAACTGCATCAGAATGCTGAACTGCTGCATCGAAAGACCGGTGGATTTGACGAAATGACTCCAGCCGTGCATGGACCTCTGCATGAAAACATCCATGAAGTCATGCACGCTTTTGGAGAATGGGTCGGTTTTAGTCATAGTTAAGCTTTCTTTTTATTTAAGAATGCTTAACTTTATACGCGAGTGATGTATTTGTCAAGAACACGGAGATCAGAGAATTGTTAGAAAATTTGGAATAGTTGTATATAATGTGGAAATTTCCAGAGAATTGGATGATCGATTTGCCGGATGGGAAAAGGAAGTTATTAACGTAATCACAGTGGATGTATTGGTCAATGTGCCTTCGATAGCTTACTTCTTTTCCAACTGCTTGCGATAGAAAACCCGATCATAGCCTTCATCAAATTTGCGTTCGTACTCGGTGTAGCCAATGAGAGGATAGAAGATTTGGTTCTCGGTCATTTTGACGTTGGTACACAGATAGATAAAGTCATAACCACGCCGAAGAGCTTCCTGCTCAGCAAACTGAAGAAGCGCTTTGCCCACGCCGGTCCCTTGGAGATGAGGATGGACAGCGACGGTGTCAATGTAAAATCCTTGTATTGTTTCGTACTGCACGAGCACGCCGACGACTTGCGCGTCCAATTCAGCTAACCAAACATGTCTCACTTCGATCTCGGTTGGAAAATCCAGCAACATTGGAGCGGACGGCTTGCCAATCCGCTCTGTGTATATTTCAAATGCCGCCACGACGCACGCTTTCACTCCGTCAGCATCACGTGTGGACGCCTCGCGAATTATTGGATGCACAAAGCCCTCATATACTATTTCGCTTAAACCTTTTGCGATGCCCTTGGCACGTAGTCGAAGAAACTCTCGGTTGTATTTCCCGACTTCCATTGCGCTCGCAGGCGGGTTTTTCGCTCGACTTGTCGCATGGCAGAAAGCAGGGTTCTATTTAGCTCTCGCGCAGATTTGCCTTGCATTGTTGTAGTTACTAAAAATCCATCATCGATTGGCGTAATGGAATCTTTTGCAACGAGCCTTTCCAGAATGGGTCTGATTGCCTTCGGATTATCCGTGCTGATGCGTGCCTTCAAGGCGAATGTTTTCTTGGGCATAAACTACTTCACTTCTTTCTTATAGAACCGATAGCGCTTATAAATTTTCGCCCCCAAGTGATGGGCCAAATCCCATGTATCAGGATTATCTTCACCGGTCATGGAAAGATCTGCCCATTTGTAGCCTTTGGCAACCGCGCGCTTGACCATTTCATCGAAAAGCAAAACCGCGACGCCGGTGTCCCAATACTCGGGCGGGACGGCCACGCTTTTGATGGCAATCGATTCGATCTTTTTGCGCTGATAATATAAAGCGGGCAGATAGTTCCAAGGATAACGGAGACCATTGATGTGAATGAGAATTTCATTGAAGTTTGGCATGGCAGGGAACCAGCCAATAGCTTTGCCGTCCACTTCTGCGAAAAGAATGAGATCAGGATCAGCCATTTCCTTCAATGGTAGAACCATTGTCTCAATCGCCTCGCGTGGATAAGGCATGAAACCCGGCAAATGAGCCAGGGCGCGGTTTTGCAAATCCCAGATGCGATCAATCTCGTTTTCAACATCTTCCATATCTGCGCCGCGAATTTTGAAATTCTTCCTCTGGCGGACGCGTTCGGCAAGGCGCGATAATCGTTGTATTTTTGGATTACTTAAATCGAGGTCAACAGCATAAGCCAGGCCATCATCGTGTTCCAATCCAAAACCATAGCGTTCAAAGAAACCCGGATAATAGGGCGGGTTATATCCGCATAGCAATGGAGCGGGACGGTCACGTCCTTCGATTAGGATGCCGCGATTATCTTCCCGATCCAAATTGTATGTACCGATTATCGAAATAAGATGATGTTCACGGGCCCAAGTCTCGCACTGCTTGAATAAGGCCTCAGCGATGGCGTAATCGTCGAAGCATTCGAAGAAGCCAAACATGTTTTCGTGCCCGCCTTTTTCCTGTGAACAGGAAATTGTTCCAACCGGCTTTCCGTCTCTCCAAGCGATATAAAGATCGGCAATGCCTCCGCCTTTGAAAAATAACCCACGCGCGGGGTCCATGGCTTTCTCGCGCTCGGATAAAATCGGTGGAATCCAGAGCGGATCATTTTTGTATATGAGCCATGGAAAGGTGGTGAATATGTTTTGTTCGCGGTTGGTTTGGACCGGACGGACTTCGATCATGCGAGCCTCCTCAAACAGTGAAAAGAATAATCGCAATCAATGCGCACAGGATGCCCAGCCATTGTGTGTGCGTCAAGCGTTCTTTCAAAATGATCCAAGCTAGTATAACCGTCGAACCGGGGAATAGCGAACTGAGCACGGCTGAAATATCGAGTTGGCCTGCTTGTCCGGCAAGAATGTAAAAGAAATTTCCGCCGACATCGAGAATGCCATTCAGAATCATGACGGGACATGCCGCGGCGGATTGTGACAAACGAATTGCGTCGAACGAGGATGAATAAAGCCATCGCCAGCAATCCGGCACCGCGTGAATAAACCATGGGCCATAAAGTTGTCTGTCGTGTGGCGGCGTTCATCAGAACAAAGTATAAGCCAAAGCCAACTCCCGCAAGCAGAGGCAGGCGCAGGTCCGAAAGATGCGTGAAGATATCTTTGACTCCATCCTCGCTTTGCGAGACCAACCAGATCGCTGCGAGCGCGAATCCGAATCCCAAACATGTAAGATAACCGGGGAATCCATCCGTGATCATTCCAACGATGACCGGCAATGCCGCGGCCAGCAACGCTGACACTGGCGCAGCGATGCTCATCTTGCCCTGCGCCATGGCGCTATATAACAGCATCAAGCCGACAGTGCCCAGTGCACCCGCGGCGATGGATAATATAATCGACTTGACATCCGGCATCGGCTGCGGACTGATAACCACGGCAGCGAGCAAAAGAATAAGTCCGAAAAATTCGCCATAGAAAACCGCGCGATACGCTCCGGTTCTGCGCGCGGCCAATCCACCGGTAAAATCGCCCGCGCCCCAACTGATGGCGGATGTGAGGCCGAATAAGATTGAAAGCAAAAGTATCCTAAACCTTTCCCGCTGCTTTAGCTCTATCTAAAACTTTTTGTGCGTTCTTGAGTAATGGCATATCGATCATCTTGCCGTCCAGCGCGTACGCGCCTTTGCCTTCCTTTTGACTTGCTTCGAATGTTTCCACGATTTGTTCAGCTTTCGCGATGGCTTCATCATTTGGGGTGAACGCGGTTTGCGCTGGCTCAACCTGCGCAGGATGAATGATCTGTTTGCCTGTGAATCCTAGCCGCGCACCGAATTCAGATTTTTTCTTAACGCTTCGATGTCCTTGAAATCAATCGCGACGATGTCAATGGCCTGCAAGCCAAACGCCGCGGCAGTCGTGACCACGGCTTGACGCGCGTAAAGCAGTTCAATCGCGTCTTTCGTGCGCGTCGCACCGACCGACGCCGCGAAGTCTTCTCCGCCGAAGATCAGCGCGTCTAGCCGCGGATGCGAGGCGATTTCTTTAAGGTTGAGAATTCCTTTGGCAGTTTCCACATCTACCAGAATCCGAATTGAGTTCATCGGCCAGCCCTCCTTCAACTCCTTCGCTTTGATAATCTCATGTGCCCACTGAATTTGTTCCAGTAATTCCATTTTCGGAATCACAATCCCATCAGGACGATGTGGCAGGACAGCTTCGATATCATCCTTCTCCATCCCCGAACCTACCGCATTGATGCGAACCAGCTTTTCGCTTTTGCCGAAATCCAATTCTCTCAAAGCTTTTGCGATGGTGATGCGTGCCTCGGCTTTTTTGTTGACCGCTACACCATCTTCCATATCCATGCAGATGCAGTCCACACCAAGCATGTTGGCTTTGGTGATTTTCTTCCAATCATCACCGGGCATGTAAAGTAGCGCGTGTCGTGAGTGCATATTTTCCTCTTCATGTCATTGCGAGCAAAGCGAAGCAATCTCATATTATCTTGCAATTGGTGGTTGGATGTTTAGTTGAGATTGCCACGACCTGCTCCGCAGGTCTCGCAATGACGTTTATTTAGACTTTTTCAACATCTCAATCGTTTGGATGATTTGGGATTGGCGCGTCTCAGCGTGCTTGGCTTCTTCGATCCATCTTACATATTCTCTGCGATGAGTAAAAGAGAGTTTGTCGAAGAGGACTTTGGCTTGTTTATCTTGTTTCAACTCTTTCAACAAGTCTTTTGGGATTTCAATGACGCGCGGTTCGGCATCCGGCTCGACGATGACTTTGATTTCATCTCCAAATGTTTTCCCAATCTGTTCGCGGATTCCTTTTAAGATGATGAGCATGTGATGTGCACTGCCCATGCGAACTAAAGTTCCGCGATAGGGAACTCCTTCGATCATTGCCTTGACCTTGGGCTTCTTCGAACCAAAAGCCTTTTCCACATCGAAAGGGATTTCCACGAACGCGCCGCCTCCGCTCGCGTTTTGAATAATCGCTGTGAAGGTGTGTTTCTTAGGCATCGATTTTCCAATGCTTGCGGACTGGATCCCCGCCTGGATATTCTGTGGTCGTTGCACTTTCAAGCTCGAACTCAAAAAGGATATATCGTTCAGCGGGTTTATAAGGACAAATCCTGACTGCCAATGCGCGCAATTCCCGGTCTTCGATAAATCTTGCCTTGCCAGTCAGTATCACTTCACCGCTCTTGCCGCTTGTATCTGTTACAGAACAATGAACTGCAAATCGTCCATCGCGCTGAAGATCATATCCTTTCGGTGAAGTAGGTTCCATGAAAACAAAGAAATGTCCTTCGCCGATGATCGGCGTAAACGGATGAACGCGCGGTGAGCCATCTTTGCGGATCGTAGCAAGGTATGCAACTTTGTTTTGGATCCGTTCTTTTGCAAACGCGGCAATTTCAGGTGCTTGGGATTCTAAGATGCTCCAATTCATTTATAAACCTATCAATTCAACAGTTTCTTTTGATTCCGAATCTTCAGATATCTTTAGACAATAATCTTGCCTCGATAATCCTGATTCATCGCCTAGTTTATATAATTCTTATCGAGTCAGTTTTCAGGAATTGCTTGTATTTCGAATTCTTGTAAAACACTTACTCCAGTTACACCAGAGATTGCATTTTCAATTCGTCCTTTTTGTGCCGCTGAAAGCGGACTGGGAACTCCATCAATGGCAAACCACTTCACATCAATAGTTTCACCTTCCTGGCATTTTATTTCTCCACCAATGGGCCGCGCGGCAAATAATACTCTATAGCCGGGAAACCAATTTCCTAACCATGAATAAATGCCATTCAATCTCGTCAACAAGATTTTCCCTGTGCGAATTACTGCAATATTAACCGCAAATCCAGCCATATGACCTCGCTATTTGTTTTGTTTCAGAAACTTCCTCGTCTCCTCAATTTTATCCTTTTCCACTTTGCCGGTCTGTTCCCAATAATCCAGCAACTGTGTGATGGACAACACTGCGTGCATTTCGAAGCCTGCCTGCACTAAAGATTCCTTCGCGCCTGATTGACGGTCAATCAACACCACCACATCTTTTACAATTAATCCTGCGCCTGTCAATTTCTCAATCGCTTCAAATTTGCTTCCGCCTGTAGTGGCAAGATCATCAATGATCACAACGATTTCACCTGCGTGATATTCACCTTCGATTTCAGCTTTCGTGCCATAAGTTTTTATTTCCTTGCGCGGATAGATCATTGGATAATTTCCTTGCAATGAGATTGCCGTCGCAATCGGGATCGCCGCATAAGGCAGACCTGCAATACGATCAAATTTCAATTCTTTGAGCAAAGGTAAATACGCTGCGCCGATTTGTTCGAGCAGTTTTGGATAAGTGATGATTTGACGCAGATCAATATAGATCGGCGACTTCAATCCTGATTTTAGCGTGAACTCGCCAAACTTGATGCAGCCTGCTTCGAGCAACCCATCAGCAAGCGCGGCAAGAACTAGATTAGTTTCAGTCATAGATTTCTCTTTCAGTACCCACGCACGAAGTCAACACGATACATCAACTCTTCATTATTTACAAAGCGCTGATAATTCTCGATAAATAGTTTCGCGATATCCTCGGGCAAACTCGGCGCGGACGTGTGAAATGTTATCAATAAATTAGGCGTGGTCCAAAAAGGATGCTCTTTGGGAAGCGGTTCCTGTTCAAATACATCCAGTACTAGCCGCGGCGATCTTCTTTGTTTCCAAGCGCATGGATCAACGCCGATTCATCCAGCGCACTGCCGCGTCCCACGTTGACAAAAACCGCGTGCGGCGGCAAAGCCTCCAGCAAAGCGGCATCCACAATGTGACGTGTCTCGGACGTGTTGGGCAAAACGCTGACGAGATAATCCAACCCGTTGGCAAAATCAAGCAAGCTGGTCGCCGTGAAAATAAACATCAACATCGGGGCACAACTCGCTGGAACGCGTATAAGCCGCGCACAGTCATTTCAAAATATTTTGCAGTGAGCGCCAGATGCGCGCCGATGGAGCCAACGCCAAGCAGTCCGATTGTTTTTCCGCGCAACATGCCCGTATGCTTCCGTCCCAACGATGTTCCTGCTGGGCTTGATAGCGCTCAAAGATTCGTCGTTCATGATTTAGCAAATACCCGAACACATACTCAGACATCAAGCCGCCGAATACGTTGCGTGCATTGGTCAATATATAATCGCGGCGGAGCGACGGATCTAGCAACAGTTCGACGCCCGCATAGGTGGACTGCGCCCAACGCAAGCGCGGCAAGTCTGCGATCAGATCGCGCATCAGCCGTGGATCGCCAAATACGATTTCAAAATCTAAACCTAATGCTCTGGCCTCGTCAACATCGGTTGCGGAGAAAATCTGGATTTCTGGCAACTCAACTGATTCAAGAAATTGCTGATATTCCTGAGCCTGTCTCGATAGAACAAGAAGTTTATGCATTCCTCTACACCAATAATCTAATGCTTCATTTGGAGTTGAACGTTTAGGATTTGATCGCGTAATTCTACCGCTGCTTTGCGCGGATCATCGCTTCGAGAAATTCCGCGTGAAACATTGATCAGTATGCCTTTTCCATCTTTGCGCAAGCCAGCCTTCATCGCAGATTCTAAATCGCCGCCTTGAGTCCCAATGCCAGGGACGAGGAACCATAAATCCGGCGCGGCGGAACGGACGCGTTTCATCGCGTCAATGTGCGTCGCACCGACGACGAGACCAATATTGTTTTTAGCGTTACATTGCTGAGCAAGCTTTGCAACATAAATATGTAACAGATCACCAGATTCAAGAACCAAATCCTGCAAATCACCCGAACCCGGATTGGATGTTTTGCATAAAAGGAAAATCCCTTTTTCTTGTTCCTTGATAAACGGCTCAATCGAATCTTTTCCAAGATATGGACTCAATGTAATGCAATCCACGCCGAGTTTCTCAAATGCGGATTTGGCGTACGCTTCGGCTGTGGATGCAATGTCGCCGCGCTTGGCGTCGAGAATGATTGGAATCTTTGAGTTAAGTCGATTTGATTCTTCGCGAATTGCCTCGATTACTTGCTTGAGAACAATCCAACCTTCCGCGCCGAAGACTTCGAAGAACGCGGCGTTGGGTTTGAAAGCCGCTGCGTAAGGAGCAGTCTTTTTAACGAGATTCAAGCAAAAGTCGAGGGCAGAAGCGGCAGAGGGTTCGTTAAGGTCGGGAATGTGCGGGTCGAGTCCAACGCATAAAAGCGAGGAACAATCATCGACGCGTTTTTCCAAAAAAGAGAAAAAGCTTTCCATTATGCTTTTCCTAACACCATCGCCAGCAACGCCATTCTCACATACAAACCATATTCCATCTGGCGGAAATACGCAGCGCGTGGATCATCGTCGAAATCGGGGCTAATCTCGCCGACGTGCGGCAGCGGATGCATGACAATCATATCTTTCTTTGCCGATTTCATGATGGCGGGATCGATCACGTACGCGCCCTTGACCTTTTCATATTGAGCAGGGTCTTCAAATCTTTCTTTTTGAACGCGGGTCACATATAGCACGTCGGTTGCAGGCAAAACTTTTTCGAGGGAACCGAACTCGGCTTGTGGAACTTTTTTCTCGGCGACCTCATCCATCACTTCCTTCGGCATTTTCAAAATATCAGGCGAGACGTAATTCAATTTAATGTTATTGAAACTTGAAAGCAAGCGCGCGAGCGAATGCACCGTGCGTCCATATTTCAGATCACCGAGCATCGTGACCTTGAGATTGTCGAGCCGACCGATCTCTTCTTGGATAGTGAACGTATCGAGCAAAGCTTGTGTGGGATGTTCGCCCACGCCATCGCCCGCGTTGATGATAGGCTTGCGCGCCGCTTTCGCCGCAATCGCCGCCGAGCCGGTTTCGGGATGACGAAGCACGATCACATCCGCATAGCATTCGAGCGTGCGGACAGTATCGGGCAGGCTCTCGCCTTTTGACACCGACGAATACTTCACTTCGTTGATCGGGATGACCGAGCCGCCGAGTCGTTCCATTGCGGCAGTGAACGATGATGAGGTTCGCGTGGACGGTTCATAAAAAAGATTGGCCAGTATTTTTCCTTTGAGCAGATCGAACGTGCCGATGCGCTCGACCATGCCGCGCATCTCGTGCGCCACGCCGAAGATGTACTCCAGGTCGCTGCGCTTGAACTGTTTGACGGAAATAATGTCCTTGCCATACCAGTCGGCGTTCTTGTTCTCGCCGAACGGCAGATGGGGGGATGAAGATTGAGTGGGCATAAGTTAGTCTCCTTTTATTTTGTTATTTGTTATCGGGATAGGAGTTGATTGCTAGCTGATAACGAATCCCGTTTAATCACTTGGTTCAGGCTTTAGCATTTGTCTCTCGCTTCACGCCATCGATGAAGTGGGTCACTGTTTCAATGGGCATTTTCTATCCCCTCACATTCTTTCCGAAACCTTTTTCCACAAGTACCTTCCCATCTTTGAAGGCTTCGCGTCCTCGCAAAACGACGCGTGTCACGCGTCCCTTCACCTTCCACTCCTCGAACGGAGTCCAACCGCACAGAGTAAATTGATTCGCGGCTTTGATTTCGTATTTGGCGTCTTCGTCTACTTCAATCCATGTTTCAGGTTGTTCTGGGAGACCGAATATTTTTCTTGGATTAGTGTACATCTTAGCAATAATATCGGGAATTGTGAGTCGGAATTCGGAAATGGAGGTCAAGAGCAATGGTAACGCGGTTTCCAGGCCTGGAAATCCAGGCGGAGGATTCTCGGAATCTTTTTCTTCCAATGTGTGCGGCGCGTGGTCGGTGGCGAAACAATCAATGACATCCATGTTTTGCCAAAGGGCATCAACATCATCTTTTGTTGCAAGTCTTGGTCTCACTTCACCGCGGCCGGGATGTCCGTGAGAAATGGCGGGGATATCATCTTTCGATAAAAATAAATGATGCGGCGTGACTTCACACGTGACTTTGATGCCCTTTTTCTTCGCGGCTTTGATGAGCAGGATTTCTTCTTTCAATGAAACATGTGCGATGTGAATGGGACGATCATAAATCGCGGCGAATACAATCGCGGCGGCCATGCTTCGGCTTTCAGCGTGGACAACGACTGGATATTGCTTTGGATATTTTTCGAAATGCGGCATCCAAAGAGTCATATCGTTCAAGCGCAACTCACCAAATGTTGAGTCCATATACATTTTCAAGCCAGCGGTTTTGTGTGCTAACGATGAAACGATCTCTGCATTTTCTGGTCCTGCGCCGAGGAATTGTGCATAGTCGCAACGAGCTTTTTGTTTGGCTGCGTTCAATGCAAGTTTGAGAGTCTCCATGTCGAAGATGGGCGGCTTGGTATTCGGCATGGCTAATACCATCGTGAATCCGCCAGCTAGCGCGGCAGAGGTGCCGGTTTCCCAATCTTCTTTGTGGGTTTGACCGGGTTCGCGGAAATGAACATGAGGGTCAATCAGGCCGGGAAGTTTTAGCATATCTTATTCTCGTGCAAAAGATAAGAAAAGAGAGCCGCTAGAAGCGACTCTCCAAAAGGGAAAAGAAATATTCGATTGGATAGTATCATGCTGTACGTCTCGCGAACGGATGCGTCTTCTCATTTCGGGCTGATTTTATGCCGGTGATAGATTCTGTCAAGGGCAAAACTTCAGCACAACGAATAAGCATAATCTTCACTGAAAGTCTAAAAAGTGCGGATGATATAATCTGTGGTAGTTATCTTTAGCAAGGAGAAAATCATGGCATATACAAATGTTAAGGTTCCCGCGAGCGGGGCGAAGATTTTAGTCAAGGATGGAAAATTAAGGGTTCCCGATAATCCCATCATCCCGTTCGTTGAAGGCGATGGCACCGGCCGCGAACATCTGGCGCGCCTCCGTGCGTGTATTCGACGCGGCGGTTGAGAAGGCTTATAAAGGCAAACGCAAAATTCATTGGATGGAAGTTTACGCCGGCGAGAAATCATTCAAGCAATTTAATTCATGGCTTCCGGATGAGACAACGGAGGCGTTCAAGGAATTTATTGTAGGGATCAAAGGCCCGCTCACGACCCCGATTGGAGGCGGCATCCGTTCATTGAATGTTGCGCTTCGTAAATTGCTCGACCTGTATGTTTGTCAGCGGCCGGTACGTTATTACAACGGTGTGCCTTCTCCGGTTAAACATCCTGAGTACGTGGATATGGTCATCTTCCGCGAGAACACAGAGGATATTTATACGGGTATCGAGTTTGCGAATGGCACGGAGGATAATAAAAAGTTCAAGCAATTGTTCAAAGATGCTTTTCCGAAGGAATATGCCAAAATGCGCTTCCCCGAAACGTCGGGCATTGGCTTGAAACCCGTTTCCGTGGAAGGAACGGAACGTTTAGCGCGCGCTGCAATCCAATGGGCGTTGGACAACAAACGTAAGAGCGTGAACTTTGTTCATAAGGGGAACATCATGAAGTTCACAGAAGGCGCGTTCAAGGATTGGGCATATGCAGTTGGCAAACGTGATTTCCGTAATGATGTGGTCACGGAACGCGAAAGCTGGATTCTCGGCAACAAGGAAAAGAATCCAGAATTATCCTTCGAAGAGAACGCCAGGATGATTGATCCTGGTTTCGTTATGATGTCGCCCGAACAGCAGAACGGCATCAAGAAGGAAGCGGAAGAAGCCTTGAAGTTGTGGCCCACTCATGGCGATGGCAAGTGGAAGAGTAAATTATTATTGAAAGATTCGATTGCCGACGTGACGCTTCAATTCGTCCTCATTCGTCCGAAGGATTACGATGTGATCGCCACGATGAATCTCAACGGCGATTACCTGTCCGATGCGTTGGCGGCGCAGGTTGGTGGAATCGGAATCGCTCCGGGTGCGAATATTAATTACATCACGGGTCACGCCATCTTCGAGGCGACGCATGGCACCGCGCCGAAATATGCCGACCTCGATAAGGTCAATCCCGGTTCGGTCATTCTCTCCGGCGAAATGATGCTGCGTTACATGGGTTGGACTGAGGCTGCGGACTTGATCGTCAAAGGCATGGAAGGCGCCATCAATGCCCGCACGGTAACGTATGACTTTGCGCGCTTGATGGAACATGCCACCGAGGTCAAGTGCTCCGAGTTCGGCGACGCGATCATCAAACATATGTAGATAGATCAAAATATAAGAGGTCATCTCGTAACGAGATGACCTTTTTTGATTCAAACGATAAACGGATCAAGGCGTCGGCGTAACAGCAGGCGTTGCTACGGGACCTGTCCCCGGGGTCGATGCGACCGAAAGCTTCGCGGCGTCTGCTGCGGTTTGAGGCATTCCATTCATGATCCAACGCGTAAACACAACAATAATATCCGGCGGGAGATGACCGTTCGGCGGCATGGCGCGAATCAGAGTTTGCGTTGGGTTATTTGGATCGGGAATAGGATACCCCTGAACAACTCGCAATAGATAACCGCTTGCGTTGTCTGCAACCACATCATTGGCTTTGTGATCGCCGGTGTGCAGAATATCAGCATATGAATCCATCAGGAAATTATTGTTGGTCTTGCCAGCCGAATGACACGATATGCAGTATCGTTTAACAATTGGCTGAATATGAACATCATAGGATGGGACTTCGCTAGCGGCCAAGGGCGGAAAGAGAGGCTTGAGCACTGGCGCTGCGAAACGGTCGTCCCATGAATAACGCATAAAGATCACGATGTTATCAATGTCGCTCGTCGAAAGCTGACCGCCATAAGCTTTCCCAAACGGAGTCATGCCCGCTTCGGGCCGTCCATAGGCGATGACTTGAGCTAATGCAGCATCATCCAAGGTATATAAGACATCGGTGCTGTGAATGCCGGGAATCAGTTTTCCTTCCAAGCCTTGTACGCCTGTGATCTGCGTAACCGTGCCATCCGCACCGTGACACTCTGCGCAGTTGACGGAATACAAATCTTGGCCCGCGCTGATTTGATCCACAAGCGCGGTTGCAATGGCAGTTGTCTGTGTTGCCGGTTGTGGAAATAACCCTAATACCGTGCCGGTTAATCCAATCGTTAGGACCGATGATATAGCTGTTGTCCAAATCATGGTTTTCGTGGATGTATTCCTGAAGACAAAGCTCATCAAGAATAACGAGATGATCGCTACGCCGGGGATCACCAGACCGGCAATTGCTTGAAGTACGCCCGGCATCGTCGAGCCGCTGATTAATACGGTCGGAACGTCAGCCATCAGGGTCAGCATCACAATGTCCACTACGATGATAGCCATCACGGAAATTGGCAGGACGCGCTTTCCATAATAGCGTGAAGGATTGCGTTCAATGAATGGCATCAGCGCAAGGATAAGAATAGCGAGGCCGGGGACGATCACGGTGGCAATCCATTCGATCTTGCCCAATACCGGAATCTGTCCGTATAGTGCGAGGAATTTAAATAAGAAGAGGAAATACCATTCAGGCCGCGGAATATATGTTGTGTCGCTCGGATCAACTTTCGGCTGAGCATCTACGCCGATAAAGGTTGCCAGTAAGACCAGCAGAATAAAAATTCCCAAAGACATGAGCAGGTCTTTGAAAATACTATCCGGCCAGAAGCGCTCGCCTCGATTGAGCTCGTGCTCGTAACGCTTGTTGATTTTCTGTTTTGTTTCGTTGTCCATAGCGCGCTCCTCAATCTTCCTTCGAGGGGAAGTGTGACTCGCCATGTTTGATGATGAGATACAGATGAACGCCGATCAAGCCTGCCAGTGCGGCCGGTAACATCCAAACATGTGCTGCGAAGAATCGTTGTAAGGTGAGCGCGCTCAAGTCCGGGCCGCCGCGCAAGGCTTTGAGGATGAAGTCGCCGATAAAAGGCACACTTCCCGCGATCTGTGTGCCGACGGTTGTTGCCCAATACGATTGTTGATCCCACGGCAGAAGATAGCCGGTAAATCCCATGCCGAGTGTGAGGATGAACAATCCGATGCCGATCAGCCACGTTAACTCACGCGGATATTTAAATGATGCTGTTACAAATACTCGCAGCATATGGATGAAGACCACGATGATCATCAACGTCGCACCCCAATGATGAATGCCGCGGATCAGCCAGCCGAACGCGACGCCATTCATGATGTAATTGATGCTGTCGTAGGCGTGATCGGGCGAAGGCGTGTAATAGACCATCAGGAAAATCCCCGTCACGCCCTGCAGGATAAATAAAAACAAACTCGCCGAGCCGAGCGTGTTCCACCAAGTGCCTTTGGGTTCGGGGCGGTCGAGTATGTTTTTGTAAAGATCATTTAATCCAAGGCGTTCATCAAGCCATTCGTAAACTTTTTTCCACATGACTAGCTTCCCTTGTAATAAATTTCGAGGACGCCCTCATTCGTTAAACGGAAATCTGCATATTGGTCGAGGGGACGCGGCGGCGGGCCGGCCAGCACCACTCCATCTTTGCCAAACTTCCCATCGTGACACGGGCAAATAAACGCCTGCGCATTATCCTGCCAGTTGACCGTGCAGCCCAAATGCGTGCAGCGACTATTGAAAATGATCATATCGTTTGGGTTATCTGATCTGCGAATGACAAACCCGCCGTAACTGGTGGAGGTGCGCTCCCAGCCATTGACTTGGACACGCGTGAACGAGAATTGATATGGCTTGCCCACTTGCATATCGGCCAATTTTCCAATCGGAATCCACGCCTCCTTTGCGTTCGACTTGAAAGCAGGGTCGAGCAAATAGGCAATGGCTGGCACCCCGATTGCCACTCCGATGATTCCACCGACGATGCCCGCTACGGCTGTGATAAAGCCGCGGCGGCTGATGGCGCTATCCGGCATAGGCACCTCTGCGAATTCGAGTTATGGAAATTTGTTAATTATACGGCTAGTCCAGTTAAAAACTATCTGGATTATAAGAGGCCGACGTCTCTTTATCAGAGGAAGTGTGGACTGAAATAACGAGGATGATTGTCACTTTCTGGGTTTGAATCGCGAAGGGATAGTTGTCTAGTTTTTTGTAACCAAATATCGCTTTCTTCGCAATGACATCTGAACACGAGGTAAAATATGGGCTCATGCAAGATTTCTCCAAGGAGGCACAGATGGGCTTGAAAAGAAACGTCAGCCTGGCGACGGCCTTGCGGTATAAAGGGCAGGGCCCGATGCTGACGTATGTTTTGCATCGCATCGGCGGGTTGGGCATGGCCATCTTTATCACGATCCATATCCTGTCATCGTCCGTCGGCGGAAAAGTCGGTGTCTTCACCAACGCCATTTACGAAAACTGGATTTTCCAAATTTTCATTTTCTTCTTTGTATTATTTCATGCCATCAATGGATTGCGCATCACGATACTTGACCTGTTTCCAAAGCTGATCGAGAATCAACGCGAAGCCATCTGGATCGAATGGGCAGTATTTATTCCCGTTTATGGGATGGCGGTCTACGTGATCATCCGCACCGGATTGGGAGGCTAACATGGCGACCCCCACAAAATCACGAACCGTGCCGCTCATAAAACGCGGCCTCAACTTTGAAATGCTGATGTGGATCTTCACGCGCCTTTCGGCTCTGGCGATGTACGCATTGATTCTCTTTGCCATCATCGGAGCGTTGATCATGGGCGCGCGCACACAAATGAATTTAGCGGATATATTACGCTGGGGCTTCATGCCCAATGTGACTCACGTACGAAATACCAATGTGCAGGACATCACACCGTGGGCTTCCCCGTTCTGGAAAACAGTCGCCAGCTTGTTGTTGATGGTTGCGACAGCGCATGGCGTGCATGGATTGGTCGTGATCTGTGATGATTACATCGTGAAACCATTAGGACGGCAGATTGTTCGTTATATTAGCATCGTCTTTATGATTGCGATGATTGTGATTGGCATTTACGTAATATGGACTTCGTAGGAGTTCTTTCATGGCAAATGTTCATCAATTTGATGTAGTGGTTGTCGGCGCAGGCGGCGCGGGACTCATGGCAGGCCTCTATGCTTCGCGCGGCGCAAAGACGGCGGTCATCAGCAAGCTATATCCGACGCGTTCACATACCGGCGCGGCGCAAGGCGGAATCAGCGCGGCATTCGGTAACACCGAAGAGGATCATCCGGAATGGCACACATATGACTCGGTGAAAGGTTCCGATTATCTTGGCGATCAGGATGCCATCGAGTTTATGTGCAATGAAGCAATTGATGCGGTGCTCGAACTCGAACACATGGGCTTGCCGTTTGACCGCACGCCCGAAGGCCGCATCCTGCAACGAAACTTCGGCGGTCACACCAACAATGTAACCGGCAAACCCGTCCGACGCGCATGCCACGCCGCGGACCGCACCGGTCACATGATCCTTCAAACGCTGTATCAACAATGCTTGAAGAGCAAAGTCAATTTCTTTGATGAATATCAAGTCCTTGATCTATTGCTCGCCAACGGTAAAGCTGCGGGCGTTATCGCCGTTGAATTAGCAACCGGCGAGCTGCATACCTTCCACGCCAAAGCGGTGATCTTTGCCACTGGCGGACATGGGCGCATCTTTGAAGTAACTTCGAACGCGTATGCATACACTGGTGACGGCGCAGCAATTGTTTTCCGTCGCGGTTTGCCGCTCGAAGATATGGAGTTCTTCCAATTTCATCCAACCGGCATTTATAAACTTGGTATTCTGATCACCGAAGGCGTGCGCGGTGAAGGCGGCGTATTGATCAACGGCAAGGGCGAACGCTTCATGACTAAGTATGCGCCGCATGTTAAAGATTTGGCTTCACGCGATGTCGTCTCGCGCGCGATCTATACCGAAATTACGCGAAGGACGCGGCGTCAACGGACAAAATTATGTGTATCTTGATGCGCGTCCCGATTCGATGATGAAGTATGCCGCGGAAGATGGACGGACAAATTCGGATGGCTCACCGTACACCATCACTGCCGAAGAACTACTCAAGAAGCTTCCTGATATCGTGGATTTCAACCGCGTCTATCTTGGCATTGACCCGATGACACAGATGATGCCCATCCAGCCGACCGCGCATTATACGATGGGCGGCATCCCGACTAATAAATTTGGCGAAGTTGTGATTGATGAAAAGAACACAGCCTATCCCGGACTTTATGCGGCGGGCGAATGTGCCTGCGTTTCCATCCATGGCGCGAATCGACTTGGCACGAATTCATTGCTCGACTTGGTCGTCTTTGGAAAACACGCGGGCTTGCGCGCCGCAGAATATGCCAAGCAAGCCGACTTCGCGAATTTGCCGGATGATCCAACTGCCGAGGCACGCGCTCAATTTGACGGACTCCGCAACGGGTCCGGGAAGGAGAACGCATTCGACATCAGCCGAGAAATGAAGAAAATCATGTTCGATGATGTCGGCATCTATCGCAATGAAAAAGGCATGAAGTCTGCCATCGAAAAAATCCATGAATGGCAGGAGCGCTTCAAACATGTTCGCATCACGGACACTGGCAGGATTTTCAACACCGAATTGCTCAATGCCTGGGAGTTGGGAAATATGCTTGAGGTTTCCGAGGTGATCGCCGAGTGTGCCTTGAATCGAACCGAATCGCGCGGCGGACATTCGCGCGAAGATTATCCGAACCGAGATGATGTCAACTGGCTCAAGCATACGCTGGCTTTGAAAAAAAATGGCAAGATCGAGATAAGTTATAAGCCAGTGATCATTACGAAATATCAACCTAAAGAGCGAGTTTATTAGTAGAGGCCGCCATGCAAGTGACACTTAAAGTTTTTCGCTACAATCCTGAAGTGGACAAGAAGGGGCATTACGAAACGTATCAACTCGATGTCGAAGAAACCGAGCGTATCCTTGGATCTGCTTGAATTGGTCAAGGGCCATCACGATGGAACGCTGTCGTTCCGCCGTTCGTGCGCGCATGGTGTGTGCGGCTCGGATGCAATGCGCATCAATGGTCGCAACATGCTGGCGTGCAAAACGCTGGTGCGCGATGTCGGTGATAGGATCACTGTCGAGCCTTTGCTTGGATTGAAGATCATCAAAGATCTGATCGTGGACATGGAACCCTTCTTCGATAATTATAAAAAGGTTCTTCCTTACTTTATCAACCAATCTCCGCTTCCCGCCGATGGCAAGGAGCGTCTTCAATCTCCCGAACAACGCGCCCGCTTTGACGAAACCACCAAATGCATCTTGTGCGCAGCCTGCACTACATCTTGCCCGTCGTTCTGGGGCAGCGATGATTATCTGGGTCCCGCCGCTTTGGTCACCGCGCATCGCTTCATCTTCGACAGCCGCGACGAGGCTGCATCGGAACGATTGAAGATCGTAAGCGAAACATCAGGGTTGGCGCGTTGTCATACCGCCTATAACTGCACGATGGCCTGCCCGCGCGATATTCACATTACGAAGGCTATCGGCGAATTGAAGCTTGCGACATTGACGGGCAAAGTGGATTGATCCTTATTATTGTATAAGGTGCGATTCTCGTAGAAAGGCAACGTTTTTTCGAGTTTTGGAAACACCCACAATTGTTTGCAATTTCATATTTCCCTGCAAACTTATTCTCAAAAAAGAAACTTTCGTGGGATAATTCTATCCACTCATCGAATTCTAATATTTCAGCCATTAAATCTTTGATGATAGAATGGAAACTATGAATAAGCGATTTCGAAGTGGGTGGTTATCTTTTGTTACGTTATTTGCGCTGGTGGCAAGTTCCGTATCTATGACGATCGTGCATGCCGACAGCAGCACACCTATCGCACCGACTTCACCCGCCGCCGACACCTCAGTTCGCCAGCGAATATTCTGCTCCAGCCGATACTTCTGTGTCGTCAACGCTTGTTGTATCAGCAAATACGTCCGTTCCGGTGGATACTTCTGCTTCATCAGCATCCGTTGCATCAGGAAGTACTCCTGCTGCTTCACCTATCATGGCCGCGATCCACAAATACAACCGTCGCGGCAATGAGTACTTCTGCCCCGGCAACGACTGCCACGCCTGCAACTTCCACGGTTGCGCCAATGAGCACTTCTGTCCTACCCACGACTACCGCACCTACAACTACAACCGTTGCGCAGACAAACACGGCTAATGTACCATCTGCAACGGATACAGCCAGCGTGTTGTCTCAAGTACCCACCGGCACGCCGGTGGTAGTGGTGGATACTACAGGCACAGCACTGCCACTGGCAACGCAAGCTGCCGCAAATATCATTAAAAGCAATGACCCGATCTGGTGTCCATTAGGAACAACGCCGGGTGATTCGAATTGTACAACTTCGGAAAGCACCGTGACTGCTTTACTCTCTGACCTTGCATCTAAGAGCGGGGCTGGCACGGTTTATTTTGAATCCACATATTCCACCAATAATGATGCTTTGTTTGATCACACCAATTCCAACCTCTCCGGATTAACAGACTTGACTATTCAGGGCGGCTGGAACGGTGGAACTGGTTCAGGCTATGGCCTCTCGGGGGTTACCAACTTTAGTGTTCCGCTTATGGTTACGAATTGGACTGGCAACGTTACGATTAACGACATCATCATTTCGGGTGTGACCCAAACACAGACATCTAACCTTACAGGTGGAACTAATACCACTGGCGATGGCTTGACGGTCACCGATGGCTCCAGCCTCTACAGGTGATATTACTCTCCACAACGTCAAATCGAATAACAACGCCGGTCGCGGCACCTATTTGGATAACTGTGCATTGAGCGGCACTTGCCAGTCTACCGGCAATATCATAGTCGACACCAATAGCGAGTTTAGCAATAACCAAAGCCAAGGGCTCTTTGCCCTTTCCGCTGGCGATATCACCATCGATAATGTGATCGCTGATAATAATAATTCTTCAGGGGCCGTTTTACAAAATTTTACGACTTCGGCAAACAGTGCCGTTAACATTAGCAACAGTACCTTTAACAATAATAGCAATAATATCAGCAGCTCGGGTCTGTTTGTACATTCCAACGGGAATATCACCCTCGAATCCGTTGTGGCGGATTACAATGGCATCATAGGGGATCCTCATTATGGCGTTAACTTAATGACCTCCCTTAACATCACGGCTGATAAAAGCGATTTCAGCAACAACAACCATGATGGCATATTCATTGGAGGTGCCCAAAGCGTAACTGCAACATGTAGTTCGGCAAACAATAACACAGGGTATGGTGTTGATACGACTGCTCAAGTCGGTTCGCTAACCCTTGAAAGCGACCTTCTCAATGGCAATAGCAGCGGCGCCTACAGTGCCACGGGTACACCCACCATCGGCAATATAGATTGCAATCCCAGCAGTGGCGGCGGCACTAGTCACGCGTCGGGCAATCAATCCGGCAGTGGAAGCGGAAGCGAAAGTGGAAGTACGCCTTCCTTTATTACAGTCCCTGTGACAAGCGGGGTCGGCAACACCCTCGATTGTAGCAGCTACGGTGGATCCAATTTCGTCTTACCCGATGGCGATCTTGTCATTCTGCCTTGTACATCCGGTGGAGGGCAGGTCACTCTCCACGATGTACCATCCACTAGCTTGCCCGGCAAACTGGATGCCAAGTTCACCTTCCTCTCAGGCTTCAGCGTCACAACTACTTCGCCGCTTACCGGTCCGATGACGGTGGCCTATCCCAATCTGACTGGCAAAGATGCTTCCCTGTTTGCAATCCTGCGTTGGAATGGTTCCTCATGGGATAACTTGGGCGGGACTATCGACTTTCCAACGCCGAGACATTTTGGCGTTGAAACGACCTCAATCGGTACCTTTGTGCTGGTCACTGAGTGACTACTCCCCGCGGCTAATGCCGGGAGCTTCTAAGGATTGGAACTTATGCGATATAGCCCCAGCGCAAATGATGTTTCTATCACGTTCAATATCCTAACACAATCTATGCCTTATATCCCTACATCTAAAAGTGGGGGCTTTACGACGCTTTTTGGTAAGCGATAAAATGGACCACAGAGGATGGGGCTGCCGGATGGGCTGTCTCCCCTTTTTTAGAATAAAGAGTAATATTTTCTCGATGCGCCTTGATTCTGAAGAACGGAAGAATATGAAAAGAACCATCATTTTCGTGCTAGTAATAGGGGTGTTTGCTATTTTATCGGCGTGCGGGAATTTGATGGCGCCATCGGGGTTCGTAGCTGCAAGTCCAATACCCTCAGCAACAGCGTTCATTGCAAGTTCAACTCCTTCTGTGACAGTTGCAAGCTTAACACCATCATCAACTGCAACCCCTGATTTATGCAGTATAAGCAACTTGCCGAACACGATCAAACCGGTGAACGACTTAACGCGTCAGTTCGATGATTATTCAGCGCTGGCGAGAAATACGCCGCAGTCACAATTGGTGCAGGTGATACCTCCTTTGCAAGCCATCCGGCGCGCCTCGGAAGACCAGGGATTACCTACTTGCTTGCAACAACTTAAGAGCGATCAAGTATCGTACATGGACACGTTCATTCAGACGATGCTGGCTTTTGAATCAAATGCGAGTCCAGATGTGCTTAAAGCGGGAATGGCACAAGCTCAGCTATATCATGACCAATATTTGATCGAGATGGCGCGTTTGCTGGGCGTGACGGTTGTACCCTCGCCAACTCTAATATTAGGTACACCGAATCCCGGGGTTACAGGAACATCAGCCTCGACTCCATTGCCGATTACGATCACAAATCCAGGAACGGGTTCCATTAATTTACACAGTTCACCCTCACTGACTTCCTCTGTCATCGGTAAACTCGATGTAGGAGCCGCGGCCACTGCAATTGGAAAGTCTGCGGACGGTGATTGGTTGTTAATCCAAATTCCTAAACAGACTGGAAAGACGGCTTGGTTATACACATCCCTTATCAATTTCTATAATGGGGATATCAATTCTTTGACAGTGGCAACACCAGCATCATAACGATTGAAATATTGAAGCCTTCAAGCCGCGTGAGGAACGCGGCTCGCTCTTTTCATCACTAATCCTACTTTTTGGGGGTTGACTTTTCTTTTTAAATTATAGATAATCAGGCGATTTAATTTATTTTGTTTCCGTTATCACTATCATTTATTTTTTTTTGTTAGGAGAGAGCCATGAAGAAGAGCCTTCGCGTTTATTTTTTGACGGCAACAGTTTTATTGGTCTTTGCCATCAGTGTTGTAAATCCATTGAGCGCACTCGCGGATGACAGCACACCCGTCGCGCCGACTTCGCCTCCCACCTCAAACACATCAACTACCTCAAGTACATCAGCAGACACCTCCGCTTCAACGCAATCCAGTTCCCCAGCGAATACATCCGATCCATCAGGAACCTCCGCGCCGGCAACATCAGTTGCACCAGCCAACACATCTGCTCCAGCCGACAGTTCGGCGGCGCCAACGTCAGTTGCACCTGCGAGTACTTCCGCCTCAGCTGCGTCTGCGAATACGACCGTTGTTTCACCGGAAAACAAATCGGCACCAGCGACACCCGTTGCTTCAATTGATTTAACGATTGGGGCGGCTACAGATACTAGTGTTGCGCCAACAGAACCATCTGCATCAAAGACACCGGTTGCTTCAACCGATACAACCGTTGCAACGACAGATACAACTGCTCCGGCTACAACTGCTGCGCCCTCTGCAGCGACCGTGGCTACCGTGTTATCTCAGGTTCCGGCCGGCACATCTGTGGTGGCGCTGGATGCCACCGGCACGGCTGTGCCTCTGGCTACGCAAGCCGCGGCGGACATTATCCAAACCGGCGACCCGGAGTGGTGTCCCGCAGGTAAGCTGCCCGGAGACGCTAGTTGCACCGCATCATACGGCGCGTTCAATGGGGGCTCTGGCCTGCTTTCAGATTTAAAGTCCAACCCTGCAACGTACAGCGGCAATGGCACAATTTACATTGCCTCTGATTACCAACCCGCCTTGACCTCCGGCAGTGTGGATGTGGGCGGCGTTACCATTGACGGCAATACTTTGCAAGGCGGCGGGGCTAATGGCGCCCTCGGCGATCTCACCCTGCAGGGTGGCTGGGACTTTGGTTTAAATTCCCTGAGCAGCAGCCAGAATTACACTAATTTTGGTAGTAACCCGCTAACCGTTAAAAATTGGTACGGTAATGTCACTATCAATGATATCTATTTCTCCAACGTACCAACTGGGAATGGCCTGACGGTACTTGTCACCTCAGGCAACATCAAGGTCCATCATGTTCACTCCGATAATAATCTCTTAGCGGGGGCGCAACTTGATAATTCACCAGGAACAGGATCATCGATCTCTGTGGATGGAAACAGTGAATTCAATGGAAATACCGGGAACGGGATCACTGCTTTTTCCGGGAAGAATGGCGATATCACTCTCACCGATGTCACTGCAAATGGCAACCTTGGATATGGCACATATATTAGCAATGTTTATTCTGGCGCCACTGGCGGTAACATTACAATTGATCCTAGCACCTTTAACAATAACGGGAAAGACGGTTTGAATGTTTCATCCATCGGCAGTATCATGTTGACCGAAGTGGTCGCAGATGATAATACCGCTAACGGTGCGTATTTGGATAATAGCGGCGGCGGCTTTGGCAATATTATTATTGATTCCAGCATTTTCAGCGATAACCAGACTACCGGCCGAGGCTTGATCGCTCATTCAAATCACGACATCTCTCTTAACGACGTGACTGCGAGCGATAACGGCGGCGGCGGGGCTGAGTTGAATAATTCCTTCGGAACCGGCAGTATTCTCTTGACCGGCAACAACACGTTCAATGACAATGGCTATAATCTCGACCCCAGTGTCGGCCTATATGCAGTCTCGAACTTTGATGTTAATTTAAATGGGATTACAGCTCTTGGAAATGGCTATCAAGGCAGTAGTGGCTTAGGCGGAGGGGCATTTATGGCCACCGATTTTGGAAACTTATCCATTGCGAATAGCGTATTCAGTATGAATTGCACGTATTGCGAATTGGGCTTTGGATTCGTCGCGTTTTCCGGAGGTGATACCACTCTGCAGGGCGTCACCGCTGACAGCAATGGTAATAATGATCCCAAAAATACCGGCTCGACTGCTTTGGGTGGATTAATTTTTAGCGATAGCGATGTGTCTGTTACAAACAGCAATTTCAGCGGAAATTGTGTTTTTGGTGATTGTGCAGGGGGAGGAATCGAAGTACTTAGTTCGGGAACAGGAAATCTTGTTTCCTTCGACGATGTCACCGCAAACGGGAATGGAGCTGCTACCGGTAGCGGAGGTGGCGGTGCTTTGATTTCTTCGGGTGGCAATATTGATATTAATTGCAGCACCTTCAACAACAATGTCGGCGTCGGAGTCGAGACAGATACGCCTAGCGGAAGCACGATTACCTTAAACGGCGTGACCCTCGATGGCAATACATCGGGTGCCACCGATATCACTGGCGGGATACTGGTTAGCAGCACTGGTAATTGTGGTTCAGGAAGCAAGGGAACAACTCCAATCGTGGGCGGTCCCATCATTCCAGTTACCGGCGGGTCTCTCAATATAATCAATGTTCCGGATAGCGGTGGTCAGGGCTATGCACTAGATTGCACCCAATACAGTGGCACCGAACTGGTCCTGCCCAATGGCGATCACGTCCTCCTGCCCTGCCCAATCGGTAACAATGCTGCACTAACGCATGTTGCGAACAACAAATTGCCCGGCCCAGTGGATAGCAAGTTCACCTTCGTTTCAGCGATGGATTCGGAAGTAACGCCGTCACCACTGAATGGAACGGCGATGGTGAGCTTCACGATCCCGTCCGGCAAACAAGGCGCTCACTTCACCATCCTGCACTGGGATGGAACGAAATGGGTGAACTTGGGCGGCTCGGCTACCCCGCCGGGATACTTCAGTGTGAGCACGAACCTGACCGGCGACTTTGTGTTGGTCACTCAATAAACTTTATTTCCTGAAATTGGAGGGATGGCGTACCATAAGCCATCCCTCTCTTTTTGGATGGATGAAATAGGGTGTATCATTGAAAAATATATTGTTTTCCGTGAAAGGACGGATATGAAGAAAGCAATTTTTCTTTTGATGACAATTTGCATTTTTCTGTTTCTATCAGCCTGCGGCAAGCTGGCGCCCGCAATCCTGGTTACCGCCACGCCTTCGGTGACGGCAACGCCGGATTTATGTAGTACGGGCAACCTGCCAAATGCAGTCAAGGCGGTGAACGAGTTGACGCGTCAGTTCGATGATTATGCGGCGCTGGCCTCCAGCACACCGCAATCGCAACTGGTGCAGGTCATCCCGCCCTTGCAAGCCATACGGCGGGCGGCGGAAGATCAGGGAGTTCCGGATTGCTTGAAGCAATTGAAGATTTATCAGTTGTCGTACATGGATACATTGATTCAGACTTTGCTGGCTTTTGAAGCGAACGCGGACGCGAATGTTCTCAAAGGCGGTGCGGCTCAAGCTCAACAATATCATAACCAATATGTGATTGAACTGGCTCGTCTGCTCGGCATGACGGTGGTCGTTCCGCCCAGCATAACGCCCGGTACATCCGCTCTGGGAAGAACAAGCACGCCTCCTGCACCCTCGGCTATTACGGTTACCAATCCGGGTCCGAATCCGATCAACTTGCATTCTTCCGCCTCGCTGACTTCACAGACGATTGGGACGATGAATGTAGGAGCATCGGCGGTGGCTGTTGGGAAGACTGCGGCGGGAGATTGGGTCTTGATTCAAGTTCCAGGTCAGAGCGGGAAGACTGTTTGGATCTACGCAACGTTGATCAAGTTTACAAGCGGAGATATTACGTCCCTGCCTGTGGCGACGCCCGCGCCCTAAAATTCGATACAAAGGTAGAAAAATCAACACGCCGCGTGAGAAACGCGGCGTGTTTGGTGTGAATATAGTCAAGTTAGTGGTCTGGCAAATGCTGCAGGTAGCTGCCGTTAAGTCATCCTTCTATCATCCATCGCTCATCCTTCGTCGCGGCTCCACTCAGTCATATAATCTCAGGTGGTAATAGTCTTACTGGTTATTGCATATTGAGTTGATAAGAGTTCAGCAGAATCGGACTCTTAATCCCCAAACAGCTTTTCGATAAATCCTTGTTTCTTGGGTAATGGGGTAACGTTTTCTTTGGGCATGCCCAATAAAACCACCGTGATATTGTCATGACCGCCGCGCTCGTTGGCTTTATCCACCAAATCTTCCGCCATGGATTTTAGGTTACTGCGTGTGGTGATGACGTGTAAAATTTCATCGTCCCAGATCATATCGGTCAGGCCATCGGTGCAAAGCAAAAGAACATCGCCAGAGCGAAGCCGCATGCCTTGATTCTTCTTTGCATCATCTGCAGATTCTCCGGGCCTTGAGATATAAACGAAAATCCACGCCGGGCAATTCGACGGAACCAAGATGTCGTCGAATGACATGCACGTTGGGATGATTGCGCGCTTCATCGGGAGTGATGATGCCCTTCTCGATCGCCTCCTGGACCCAGGAATGATCCACCGTTAATCGCTGGATTTTCTCATCCCGAACCAGATAAATGCGCGAATCGCCAACGTAACCGGTATACAATTTATCTTCAACCACCAAGGCGCACACACAGGTTGCGCCCATGCCTTGTTGATCGTCCTTGCTTGCAGAGCGCGCCGCGATGGCCTCGCTAGCCGTGTCAATTGCCGACTCGATGATCTCAATCGGATTTCTGCCATTGCTCTCCGCCACGTTCTGGCCGATGTAATTGACGGCTAATTCTGCAGCGACTTCACCCGCGCGATGTCCGCCGATGCCGTCGGCCACTACAGCAAATACCACAGGATGCCCCTCATCCGTTGTGAAAGATGCAATGGCATAGCGGTCTTCATTATTCTTACCGCTTCGTCCTGCGTGACTAAGGGCAGCCACATTCAAATGGGCGCGTTGAGTGCGATTCATACCGCGGTTTTTTCTCTCGTAATCTTTGGTTCCTTGGCAGGTGGAGAATTCTTAACCTGGAATTGGAAAGCCAATTGTCCGAAGTGTATCACATCCCCGTGCTGAAGGGTGTAGCCCTCTTTTCCTGATTGGCTCGTAATTGACCCACGTTCCGGCGATGGTGCCTTCATCCTGAATTTGAAAAGCGCCGTCTTCGGTTTGCGTTGTGCGGGCATGGCGCGGGGCAATGGAGGGATCATTCAAAACGATGCTGGATTGTGCAGGGTCCGTTCCAAAGGTAATTTCATTCTCGATGAGAGGAATCGGATTTCTGGTCATCGGTTCGAGGTCAGGCCGGAGGCGGATGAGAGATGCGGGTGCATTGCTCGGTTTAATTCGTCCGCTCCGAGGACGTGTGCGTTGTTTCTTTTTGTCTGTTGCAGATGTTCCAATTGCGACCGGTTGTGTCAGCGGATCGGCATTGGTGAGGTGCGTTTTGCGAGCGCTGGCGAGAGCCAGCTGCAGACGTGTGATCAACAGGATCAGCAACAACGCAATGCCTGCAAATGCGATTGCGCCGTAAGTAATGGATTGACGATATTTTGCGAACAGCGCGGATATTCCATGAGGCGCCTGTATCACTGTGAACGTGACCGGAATTTCCATGCTGGTTTTCTTCAGTCCCAATGAATCTACTGCCTCCACGGCTATGGTGTGTACGCCGCTCATGGTATAGCCGCTCACATCCCATGAGAATTTATCAAAGGGCGGCTTCGTATTTTCAGCCACGGCTTGACCATCCACATATAACGCGGTGCTGGCTAATGGCCGTGTATGCCCATCAGGAAATTCAGTGATGATATCTATCTCTTGGGTGGTCGGCACAAGGAGTTGCGTATTATATGGATCGTTTGCTGGCGGCTGACGCGTGATCTGCAGTGGCGGCGAAACCAGAATTGGATTCGGCGGTTCGATATCCACAGAGAATGTCTGCTCAGCGGATTTGATCACCGCTCCGGCGTTTGTCACTTGCACGCCCAAGGTATGTTGTCCGCCTGCTGATATTGCCGATGCATATTTGAGCAAATACAATTTCCGCAGAGGAGCGAAGTAAGATTCGGGATCAGGAAAATCTTTTGTGGAAGAAAAATAAAAAGCACCGCCTGTCTGTTCAGCGAGCTGGCTGAAAGCGGCCGCACTGCTGGTTGCCTGATACGAGTCCAGATCGGCGAGCCACACGAAGACATGAATGCGGTTTTGAATGGCGCGTTGAATGAGAGGTTGAAGTTCACTCTCCACATTGGGATCATCCATGTGCGGTGTGATGAACAATACGGCGCGCTTCGTGCCCGAATGCGCTCCTTGAGCTGCAGCAGTGTCCAATGCGATCGAAAGCGATTGTAAATTCGGCGTGGTTGAATGGAAATCAGGCTGGAACGAATTTAAACTCACCAGCCAGTCTTTAACATTCGCGTGCGCAATGATCGGCCCTGCGAGCGTCACCAGGCTGAGATCGTCCTGTTGACTTGCGGGCAGCGTCTGGGCCCATGTGCTGAGCGTCTGCGCAATCCATTGGAAGCGTGAAGCGCCGGTTGTATCGCGAAGGCCAAGCACAGGTCCGGGATTGACCGCCACCACAATTTGAATGGGGATGTTCAACTCGGTCAGAGCTGTGATGGGAAGCTGCTTGCCATCTTCAACCACATTTACGTTCCCCCGTTTGAGTCCACTAACGAACGCGCCGGAGGCGTCGAATACATCCATAAATGCAGAGACAGCCGGAAAGCCTGTTACATCTGCGGGATAGAGAATCGCTGCCGCTTGACTTTGCGCACGAACTGGCAAGCCCCAACCAAGCAACAGACTTAGGCCAAGTAGTGCGATTAGAAATTTACGCATTGGTCGGCGAAGCAACCGGCGGTTGTTCGTCCAGTTTTGGCTTAGTGATGCGGAGATAGGTCAATGTCCATACCGATTGCAAATAGGTCATCACGATTCCGTTGGCGACCCATGAGATGGGCGTGTAGGCACAAATAATGCACACGAACGCAACGATCCACGGCGTGAATGAAAAGTTCAGGTTGTTCATATTTGCGATGAAGGCGATTAACAACGGAACCACAACAACCAAGAGCGGCAAAGCAATGACGATGGCGGCTACAAATCCAATCGCACCAGTGATTAACCAAACAATCAAAATGGGGCCGAGATTCTTGGTCAGTACTTCCCAGCCGCGTCTAAATCCATCCAGGATGGATTTATCTTCGAGTACAATGGCTCTCTCCGCTTGTGTCACTATGAAGCCGATGACAATCCCGAGGATAAGAATGACACAAAACAATACACATAAAACGGGCAATAAGATCAAAAGGCCTGACATGTTTGAATTATTACTGGCAAGTGGAATCAGTGTAATAACAAAGCCGATGGCAATGCCGATGATCGCAATTGCGAACGGCGCGCCGATCAAGAACGATAACCAAAACACGCGCCAGAAATAAGGCGTGCTTTCCCTCCATAATCCGCCGAAGGTCAATTTCTCCGCGCCCGTGTCGGCCTCCGCCGATCCCTTGATCAAGCCGATCCGTCCAATCGTGCCGAGAAAAACCTCCACGAGAACGATCACGCAAATGACGGCGAGCACGACCGCGACAAATTTCCAGATGAACGTAGGGCTATTGAATAAATACGCGAAGCGATATAACTGATTCATCATTGCCGGAGGCAGATTGGGCGTTGAATTGGAGAAACTGTTTCCATTGTTCTGAAAACTATTATTGAAGTTGAAACTGCCGCCCTGACTCTGACCACAACCGGCAAGGATGCCAAAGATCCACAACACCTTGAACTTCCATGCGATCTTCCATGCCTTGCTTAGAACTTCGCCGTAATCCATTGTTCCCTCCACCAGATTCTTGATATAAGATGTGCAACTTTTTCGCGAATGACTTTTAGCGCGCAGACAATGCTGATTTCGGAATTTAGAAAAAATTTGATTTATCAGGCTAATCAGCATCCCTGAAACAAATGCTGAAATTACTCATTCGATATTGGTCGTACTTTCCATATATTTTTATTTCGGGTTTATATCAATGATTTCATGTTCATCATTATTGCCGGCTTCATTCCTCGAAGGGGGCAACTGAACCCATTGATGCAGACCAGCCCATGCCAGAAACATCCCACCTGTTGCCGTGCCAGTGACAGAGAAGGGCACTCCGGCAACAATTCCCATGACCAAGCCCTTGGCAACTGCCGGACCCCATTCATCTTTTGCCAAATAGCGTTGGACTAACGTCGTTGCAACAAAGCACAATCCGCCCACAAGTGGAGAAGTAATCATCCACACTTCCGGGCCAGCTAGTTCAGGCAGGTCAAAAAGATTATCCAATATGACTGTGACTAAGGCGGAAAGCGGATGGATCGGCGAGGCTGGAATTGGACTGCGGTTGACGGTCAACCGAGGGCGGCGGGGTTCGATTTGGTTGGTCATTCTTTATTCTCCAATCATTAATCCTATCAATAATTAGTAAATAGCCTATTCCCATTCAATCGTAGCGGGTGGCTTGCTGGTAATATCATACACCACTCTATTGATTCCGTGGACTTCGTTCACAATACGATTTGAAACTCTCCCCAAAAGATCGTCCGGTAAGCGCGCCCAATCGGCCGTCATAAAATCTTCGGTGGTGACGGCCCGAATTGCGACGGCTTCCTGATAAGTACGCTGGTCGCCCATCACGCCAACGGAATTCACCGGCAGCAAAACCACAAACGCCTGCGATAACTCCGAGCCTTTGCCAATCCATCCGGCCTTGGATAATTCATCCTGAAAAATTGCATCCGCCGCGCGCAGACGATCCAAACGTTCAGCATTCACTTCACCGAGACAACGTACGCTCAAACCCGGACCCGGAAACGGTTGCCGCCAAACCATCGCTTCGGGCAACCCAAGCACTTCGCCGACCGCACGCACTTCGTCCTTGAACAAATATCGCAGCGGCTCGACCAATTCAAACTGCATATCTTCCGGCAGTCCGCCGACATTGTGATGTGTCTTGATTCGTTCCGCTCTATTTCTATCCGGCGCGGACGATTCGACCACATCGGGATAAATTGTTCCCTGTACTAAAAACTTTGGCTGACCTAATTGCTTGGCTTGTTCTTCGAAAGTGCGAATAAACTTTGCTCCAATGATTTTTCTTTTTTGTTCAGGTTCAGTGATGCCTTTCAACGCATAGATAAATTCATTACTGGCGTCCACTGTGATTAGTTCAGTGTGCATCTTCTCGCGGAAAGTCGAGATGACCTGTTCAGGTTCGCCCTGCCGCAGCAAACCGGTATCCACGAACACCGCGACCAGTTGATCACCAATCGCTTTATGCACCAGCGCGGTTGCCACCGATGAATCCACGCCACCGCTGACCGCCGCCAGCACGTGTTGTTTTCCAACTTGTTTGCGAACGCGTTGGATCGTGTCTTCAATGATGGAAGCCGGAAGTCCAACCTGGGGTAGCTTCGCAAATCTCCACCACAAAATGTTTAATAACGCTGGTGCCATTTAACGTATGTTTCACTTCGGGATGGAATTGCACGCCGAAATATTTTCTTTGCATTTCGCCGATTGCCGCGTAACGGACTGTTGCCGCTTTTTGCCAATGCAATGAATCCTTTCGGCATACGCGTAATGCGGTCGCCGTGCGACATCCATACCGTGGATAAAACCGATAACTGCGAAGGCATGAGCGGCTCAATAATTGCCAAACCGTATTCGCGTTTCGCAGATGGATCCACCTGTCCACCGAGTGCGTGGGTGAGCGCCTGCATTCCGTAACAAATTCCGAGAATCGGGCAAACCTGATTCCAAAATATATTTTTGAATATACGGCGCGTTCGCTTCATAAACCGATTTCGGCCCGCCGGAAAGAATAAAACCTTTTGGTTTAATAGCTAAGACTTTTTCAGCAGGCGTGTCCCAAGGAAAGAGTTCGCAGTAAACGTGCGTCTCGCGCACACGCCGCGCGATCAGTTGGGCATATTGGGAACCGAAATCTAAGATAGCAATGGAGTTAATCATTGGAAAAGGATCTTTCCTTCATCCATCGAAGCGATGCACGCCAACGATTCAACGGGAAGATTCAAGTGTTTAAGCGCCTCACGCCCGCCCTCGAAAGCTTTCTCGATCAATGTGCCGATGCCAACCACTTTCGCGCCAGCGGCTTCTGCGAGACGAACGAGGCCGAGGATGGTCGCACCGGAAGCGAGAAAGTCGTCAATGATCAAGACTTTTTCGCCACCCGCCAGATATTCCGGCGAGACGATCAATTCCACCATGCGGCCTTTGGTGTGCGATGGCGCCAGCGTCAGATAGACTTGATCGGGCATGGTAACTGGTTTTGTTTTTCGCGCGTACACCACTGGAAGTCCGAGATGAAGCGCTGTGGTCAGCGCGGGAGCAATGCCGGAAATTTCCGCGGTCAACACTTTCGTCGCGCCGAGATTCGCAAATCGCCGCGCGAATTCCTTTCCGCACAAATCCATCAGCCCCGCGTCCACTTGATGATTGACAAAGCTATCCACTTTGAGAATTCCATTATCAAGAACCTGACCATCCCGCAGAATTCGTTCTTTCAATTCTTTCATGACCTGCCTCCCGAAGTTTTGGTATAGACATATTTGATTTTACAACACTTGCCCGCTATGTGCCAGTTACGACTTATTGGCATTAAGGGTCTCCATTTGCGTCTGTGTTAGAATTTATCCGTGACAAAACGAACGATGCTCCTGCTTGCATCCAACTCGCCGCGTCGCAGAGAGTTGCTCTCGCTCGGCAATTGGATGTTCAGTGTCTCGGTCTCCAACGTAGATGAGAGCCAACGAACGGGCGAAGCGCCTGCAGATTATGTTCTGCGGCTGGCGGAAGCGAAAGCGCGTGCAGCGATTCCGAATGCGCGGCCCGAACATGTCGTCATCGGCGCCGACACCACCGTTGTAGATGGAAATCGTATTCTCGGCAAACCCAAAGATATGATGGAAGCCAGCCGCCATGCTCAAGTTGTTACGCGGACATGCCCATCGGGTTTACACAGCTTTAGCGGTTTTGCGGATGTACGATGAACAGCTTATCACCGACTTATGTGTAACTGATGTTCCGATGCGGAACTACAGCGATGAGGAGATCGAAGCGTATGTTTTAAGCGGTGATCCGCTCGATAAAGCCGGAGCCTATGCGATTCAACATCGGGAATTTCATCCGGTGGAAAATATGAAAGGCTGCTATGCTTCCGTGATGGGATTGCCGTTATGTCATCTGATCCGTGTCCTGCAAAGAATGGGAGTTTATCCCGGCGCAGATATACCTGCAGCATGTCAATCTCTATTGCAATATCAATGTCCTGTTTCGCCTGCCATTTTGCGCGGCGAACTGGTTGGATGAAAAGGTAAAAGAATGAAATCAACCCGCCGGATCATTTTTGATGATGATTTTTCTTTTCTAACCGCCTGCACACCGGAAACAAATGGAGGCAGTATTATTCCATTCTTCGTTCCATCGCCGACCTTGCCGCCACCTAGTGTGACCATCATTCCAGCACCCGATGCGAAATCTGCCATGACGAAGTACCTTGACGCCCTCAAGAATGGCGACTATGCCACGATGTATTCCTTATTGTCAAAGGCCAGTCAAAGTGCGATTTCTCAAACGGATTTTGGTAAAAAATATGATAACGCACTCAACACCATGAGCGCGAGCAAATTGGATTATCAACTTCTCTCGGAGCAGCTGAGTCCCACTAAAGCGCAAGTCAACTTTCAGATCACGTATCACACCGCGCTAGTCGGCGATATTCAACGCACCATCATTGCTAATTTAATCCTCGACCAGGGTCAATGGCGCATCCAATGGGACCCAACCTTGATCCTGCCCGAATTGACCGGCAACGATCAGTTGGCCATGGATTACCAAATCCCTTCGCGTGGCAACATCTATGATCAGAATGGCAATCCAATTGCCCAGCAATCGGACGCGTATGCGATCGGTGTCATTCCGGCTCAATTAGGCAAGGCCGCAGGAACGGTGGATGTTGAATTGGGCAGACTGATGGGGATCCAGAACTTCGATGATATTCATAGCTTGTGGGAAAATCAGCCAGCTGATTCTTATGTCGGCATTACCGAGGCTTCACCGGACGAAATCCAAAAGGCGCAGTTGGATTTAAGCTCTCCCCGGTCTGATGACCTCAAAGTATACTTCCCGCTTTTATTTCGATCAGGGCATTGCACCGCAAGTGGTTGGTTATACCCAGTTGATTTCGCCTGATCAACTCAACGCCTATCGTCGTCTTGGTTATCGTGGGGATGAACTCATCGGCCAGGCTGGCATCGAAAAATCCATGGAGCAATATCTGGCTGGCAAACACGGCGGCACGCTTTACGTCACCGATCCGAACGGTCAACTCGTCACCAAGGTCGGCTCGAGCGATCCACAGCCCGCTGATTCAATTTATTTGACAATTGATAAGAATATGCAATATTATGCCCAGCAAGCCCTTACCGGCTATAACGGTGCGATCGTTGTGATGGAGATCAACACCGGCAAAGTGCTGGCGATGGCTTCGTCGCCGGAATACGATCAGAATCTATTCAATTCCGCCAATGCCAACAGCCAGTATCTTTTGAGCGACCTGCTTAACCGAACCGACCAGCCGCTCGTCAACCGCGCCACGCAGGGACAGTATCCATTAGGTTCGGTGTTCAAAATCCCGGCGATGGCGGCCGCGCTCGAAAGCGGTTTATATACGCCTCAGACTACATACGATTGCGAATATCATTTCACGGAACTCAACGGGATCGTCCTCAGTGATTGGACGTGGGATTTCTGCCAGCAGCGCCTGCTGACAGGCAAACAATGCGATACGGTTTCGACCAAGCCTTCCGGCGTGATCACCCTCCAGCAAGGTTTGATGCGTTCATGCGACCCGTATTTCTGGCATATCAGCGTTGATCTGTTCAATAACAATCGCGCGGCAGACATCGCAACCATGGCGCGCGCCTTTGGTCTCGGCTCACCCACCGGAATTGGCGCGGTGGCGGAAGCCTCGGGAAATATTTCTGTGCCGACAACCCTGATACAGGCAACGAATCAAGTCATTGGTCAGGGCGATGTGCTGGTGACACCACTTCAGGTGGCGCGCTTTGTCGCGGCGGTTGGCAATGGCGGAACACTTTACACACCGCAATTGATTCAGGAGATTCAATCTGCGGATGGCAAGCCGGTCTCTGAATTTAAACCGGAAGCCGCAGGTACGCTGCCGATTCAACCGGATCGTTTGGCGGCTATCCAACAAGCCATGCAATGGGTGATCTCCGACCCGCGTGGCACGGCTATTATGCGATGCTGGGATTGACTGTTCCCATGGGAGGGAAGACTGGCACCGCCCAGGCGCCAACGACACAACCGGATGCGTGGTTCGTCGGGTATACCCAGGATGAGCAAAACTCCCATAAGCCGGATATCGCGGTTGCGGTCCTTATGGAAAACGCGGGCGAAGGTGCTGATTATGCCGCGCCGGTCTTCCGCTGGATGATCGAAACATATTATTATGGTCAACCGCAATCCATTCCCCCGGTCTTGGCCCAATTGGCAATCCATATACACCCACTCCGCTGGGCGGCATCCCGACCAAGACGCCGCAACCGCCCAAGGCCAAACCAACGTCGGCTCCTTAAATATCCTTTGTGGATACCTTGCTCTTTTATCAGCTCGAATAACAACTGCGATAACAATAATCAATGTCATGCGCTTCGATCAGGCTTGATCGTCAAAGCCCAATCCGGTTTCTTCACGGTTGATGCCGGAGGAGAATTGATTATCTGCCAACTGCGCGGCAAGTTAAAACAAGGCAGAGCAAAAGGTGATATCGCAGCATTAGGGGATAGTGTACATATTACGGTTTTGGAAGATGGAAGCGGAGCGATTGAAGAAGTCGAAGAACGGAAACGGGCCATTGTTCGGCTCGACCCGAGGCCCCAGGGAGACTATCAGCAAGTCTTGCTGGCGAATCCGGATCAAGCGGTCTTTGTCTTTGCATGCGCCAATCCAGACCCCAAATTGCGGATGCTCGATCGTTTTCTTGTGATCGCTGAAAAACAACACATCCCTGCGGTAATCGTTGCAAACAAAAGTGATTTGATGGGCAAAAATGAATCACAAAAAATATTTGGATTGTATTCTTCGTTGGGATATTCGGTGATTTACACTTCTGCAAAAACCGGTGAGGGTATAGATGAATTCAAAGCATGCCTTGCAAATAAAATTAGTGCGCTCGCCGGACCTAGCGGAGTTGGAAAATCAAGCCTGCTCAATTCGATGCAACCCAGGCTTAAGTTGGCGGTCAATGATATTAGTGCGCGTGAATAAAGGCAAACATACCACCGTGACGCGCGAAATGTTTGCGCTTGAGGGTGGCGGTTATATTGCCGATGCACCCGGATGGAAATCGTTGGCGTTGTGGGATACTGAACCCGAAGAGATCGATGCGTATTTTCCCGAGCTTGCGTCGCTTGTGGCTCAATGTCAGTTCAGTGATTGCACACACACGCATGAGCCGGGTTGTGCGGTGCTTGCTGGAATAGAAACCGGTAAAGTTCATCCGCAACGATACGAGTCTTATCTGCGCCTGCGCGATGGTCGTGAACGATGATCGATCATAATTGGAATTTGGTTGGGAACGAATGGGCTGTGGAATTGCTGCGTCAACAGATTATGCATGGCACGATGCGTCATGCGTATCTTTTCGCGGGACCTTCAGGTGTGGGACGCCGTACTTTGGCTTTGCGACTCGCCCAAGCTTTGAACTGCACTCAACCCATCGAGCCGGGAATTCCATGCGGCCAATGCCGCGATTGCAAACAAATCGAAGCGATGCAGACATCCCGACTTGAACGATCATCCAAGCGGACAGCGAAGGCGGGACACTGAAAGTGGATCAAGTCCGCGAAGCACGGCGAACGCTGACTCTCAAGCCTTATCAATCCAAATATCGTGTGACTGTTTTTCTGCGCTTTCAGGAGGCGAATGACAGCGCGGCAAATGCCCTGTTGAAAATTCTCGAAGAAGCACCATCGTATGTTGTTCTTGTTTTAACCGCCGATTATCCTGAACAGTTATTGCCAACGATTGTTTCGCGGTGCGAGGTGTTGCGTTTGCGACCTTTGCCACTTGAGACCGTGGAATCATTTCTCAGTGAACACGGCGCAAATCAAGATCAGGCGCGGCTGATCGCTCATATCAGCGGCGGACGATTGGGATATGCACTTCGATTGATGCAGGATTCGTCCGCATTGGGGTTTCGAGAATGAGAAGTTGAATGATGCGCAATCGTTTACAACTGCCACACGCGTTGATAAATTCTCGTATGCTGAGAAACTTTCCAAAGATAAAGATGCGATGCGGAATGTGTTACTGCTATGGCTTTCGTATTGGCGTGATGTGTTGTTGTGTGCAGGAGGATCGTCTGTGCCGATTGCAAATATAGATCGGGCGAAGGAAATTGAATCTTTAGCGGAACGCGTTTCAATGTCCGAGGTGCGGCGCGTGGTTTCCAAGTTGGAAAACTCTTTATCGCAGTTGGAGTCCAACGTCAACGCGAGGTTATTAGCCGAAGTGATTCTGCTGGATTGGCCGAAGACATAATTTTCAACACGAGGTAAACATCATCATGACCTGGATTGATTTCCTTCTTGTTGGTTTGGCAGCTGTCGCGGCCGGATTGGTGAACGCACTGGCAGGCGGTGGAACACTGATTACGTTTCCAACACTGACGGCGCTTGGCATTCCGGCTATCGTCGCCAATGTGACGAACACAGTAGCGCTTTGCCCCGGTTACATCGGAGGCATTCTGGGCCAATGGAATGATTTGCGCGACCAGATGAAGCGATTATGGCTGGTCGCACCCGCCGGTATCATTGGTGGATTGATCGGCGGCTACTTATTGCTTCACACCAGGTGAAAAACTTTTTCAATCCCTTGTGCCGTTTCTGATTTTACTGGCATCGGCTTTACTGGCTGTTCAAGATCCGGTGCGCGCCTGGCTCGTGCGCCGCGCCGAGTCAGAAAAAATCAACATCGAATCAACCATGGATGGTGAGCCTTCCGATTGGGTTGGCCGCGATCTATGGCGGATATTTCGGCGCAGGATTGAGCGTAATCGTCTTATCCGTGTTGGGCTTGACGATGGACGATACCTTGACGCGGCTCAACGCCTTGAAACAAGCCGTCTCTTTCAGCGTCAATTTTGCGGCGGCGATTTTCTTTTTATTTTCGGGGAAAGTGATTTGGTCGGTGGCGCTTGTAATGGCAGTCGGTGCGTTGATCGGCGGAAATTTGGGCGGGCGGCTGGCAGGTCGCGTCCAGCCCGCGACCTTGCGCTGGATGGTCGTGACCATCGGTGTTGTCGTTGCGATCATTTATCTGGTGCGAGGATAACGATTTCGTAAGGTCAAAGTTAGGATTTTTGCTTGTTTTCTCAATTAAGGGGCTTATAATCCGCTAATCGTTTCATTCTCGGCTTTATCTATGAGGCGTAAAACCTCCGCCCGTGGAAGAACATTTTTCACTCTTTCGATGTCATCAGCAAAGAATAAATTCATTGCTGCCATCGTGCTCATGATTCTGATGGCGGCAGGATTCCCAGTTTTCACGGCGTCTGCGGCAGTGTGTACTTCCACCGGAACAGGGAACTGGAGCTCAGCCGCAACATGGTCGTGCGGATATGTTCCAACTGCCAGCGATGATGTCATGATCGCCGACGGCACCACCGTCACATTGGACGTAGCCTCCGCCACGGTTAACTCGCTGACGATCAACGATGGCCTTGATACTACGGGACTTATCATCGCCGGGTCCGATGCGTTGACAGTTAACCAGAATGTTTATGTGGTCAACTCCACCGCTGGCGTTGTCCATTCCATTAACGTGGGCGCGGGAACTTTGAATGTAGGTGGAGACCTGGACCTTAACTATGGTTCGCCTGCCACCACGAAGTTGTCCGAATTAACTCTCACGACCGGCACCGTGACTATTAACGGCAACCTCAATACGAATAGCCAAGCCAACTCGCAAGTGATTTTCACCGGCGCGGGAACACTGAACATAGGGGGGAACTTTCAAAATGGAGGAACCTTAACCATTGGCACGGGTACGGTGAATTATACCGGCGCGGCCCAAAGTGTTGGCTCATACAAATATTATAACCTTGGCTTTTCCGGCAGCGGTGTGAAAACATTGCAGGCTGGTACCACTACCATCAGCGGCAACTTGATCTTGAGCGGTACAGTTTCCGGCACCACCGCAGCTAATCTGGCAATAACTGGCAACTTAAATGTTGGTTCCGGAAGTACTTTGACAACTGGTACAAACTTCACATTGGGCGTAACAGGGGCCACAACCATTGATGGAACATTAACTCTCGCTGGCACTGGCGCTAAAATGTTCACAGGCAATCTGACCATCGACGGCGGCGGGACTTATAATGAAACCGGTGTAGCGGCAATTACCAACTCTGCCAGCGTGACCAATAACGGCACCTACATCGCCAACACTGGTATGCATACCATTAGCACCGCGACTGCAAAAACGATCGGCGGCACGAATGCCTTAACCATTCCGACCTTAAGTATTACCGGAGCGGCCACCATAAGTGGATCGCTTTACGTACCGACTGCCCTGACCACCAGTGCAGTAGTCACCAATAACGGTTCGATTCATGCCGCAACTGCAATGACTGTTGGCGCGGCTTTTACCAATAATGGTACGATTACCGCTCCATCTCTGACCATTAATTCGGCGACCACCAATAACGGCATGATTAATGTGTCGACCACTCTGGCAGGCGGAAGCACGTTGACCAATGCCGCCACTGGCGTTCTGAATTTTGGCGGCAATAGCATTACACCAACGCTAACCGCGACCGCCGCCGGCAACGTGGTCAATTACAACGGCGCCGCTGCGCAAACTGTGAAAGCCACAGCTTATAGTAATCTTATCTTGAGCGGCTCTGGCGTGAAAACCATGGCTGCTGGCATAACGGTATCCAGCAATTTGAGTATTGCGCCTACAGGAACGGCCGTGGCCAGCATAGCGGCAGGTGCAAATCTCAATCCTATTAATACCTTAACGCTGGGTGGTGCCGGACAAACATCAGGAACTTGGGGCGGCACAAGCTCAGGCGCAACCCACATTAATACCACCTACTTCGCAGCGACAACTGGCAAGCTGACCGTCTCCAATTCGGTTGCGCTTCCCACTCCAACGATTACCTTCGGAACCGCGCCTACACCAACCTACTTGGGTGGCAATTTCACGGTCAGCGCTACCACAACCAACACCGACAGCTCCACGCTGATCTATAGCGTGGTGAGTGGTCCATGTGTGCTTGTCAGCGGCGCTACGTTTAGTTCCACCGGTGTAGGCACATGTGTCGTTCAAGCTTATGGCCCGGCAACAGCTCACTTTGGCGCCGCATGGTCGACACAAAGCATCACAATTACCGGCGCAAATCAGGCTGCCCTGGCTGTCGCATCAACTCCTTCCATCGTGGTGCAAGGCTACACTTCCGTGTTGAGCGCGACTGGCGGAAGCACGGGCGGAACTGTGACGTACAGTGTCGGCTCGTCAACCGGATGTCAAATAGATGGAGTTATACCGAATCAACTCGACGTGACGAACGCCAGCGGTACCTGTAGTGTCACTGCCACAATGGCCGGAAATGCCAATTACCTGCCAGTCACATCCGCCCCACTTGCCATCACGATGGCAACCTACCAGGCCGGATTCAATAAAAGCTTTACCCCGATCAATATTGCACCCGGGGGTACCTCACAACTCAGCATTACCATCTTTAACTCGAACTTATTCCAACTCACCAACGCGGCCTGGAGCGACAACTTGGCCGGAGTCCAGCCTGGCATTACCCTGGCCAACTCGGTCGGCCTAGTCAATGGCTGTGGCGGAACGGTCAGCGCCGTTGCGGGTGGCACAAGCCTCTCGTTGAGCGGGGGCACAGTGCCTCCACAGGTGGGCGTTACGAATGGCTCTTGCACCGTGACGGTGAATGTTACTTCAACCACGGCCGGTGACTTGGTCAATACAATTCCGGCCGGCGGCCTGACCGCCATTGGCAATGGGCAATTGACTTCCAATACCACACCCGCCAGCGCCACGCTAAGTGTATCGACAGTCATCGCGCCTTCGCTCGCCAAGTCTTTCACCGCGAACACCATCTGGGCTGGGAACACAAGTGTCCTGGCCATCACCATCACCAACAATGACCCGAGCAATGCACTTTCCCAGATAGGCATTACCGATACCCTGCCCACCAACGTGGTCATAGCGAATCCGCCCGGGGCCACCCTGACGGGTGCCGGTTGCTCGGGAAATGCCAGCCAGAATATAATTGCAGTGGCTGGCGCTTCTTCAGTTACCCTGAGTAGTAGCAGCTCTTATCCGGTAACCTTAGCGGCCGGTACAACGAATAAGTGTATCGTTAGTGTGAATGTCACCTCTGGGAGCCAGGGCGCTTATATCAATACCATCCCGGCCGGCGCCATCCAGGATTACCAGGGAGTAACCAATGCCGCGCTGGCCACGGCCACTTTGAATGTCCAGCAGATTGGCCCCACCAAGGCATTTGCTCCGGGCACTATTCCAGCTGGCGGCACCAGCGTTGCCACCATCACACTGAAAAACCCGACCAGCACGGCCTACACCAACGTAAGCCTGACGGATCCCCTGCCGGCCAATATGACGGTTTCTGGAACGCCCACTTCGCCACAATGCGGAGGAACGGTCACTTCCACTGCCGCTTCGGTCACGCTGACCGGTGGCACCATTCCTTCTGGAACGGATGCAACTCCAGGCCAATGTTTGTTCACCTTCACAGTCACTACTCCTGTAGGCTACGCGGGCACCTTGACGAACACCGTTCCGGTCGACAGCCTGATAGATGATCAGCACGTTACCAACTCGGCCAGCTTTAGCGCCAACTTGACCGTTAACGCCGCGCTGGCTGTCGCGAAGACGTTCTCGCCAACGAGCATTACGGCCGGAAACCCCTCCCTCGTGACGATTAAACTAACGAACGCCACCACCACGGCCATTACCGGCGTATTAATGACGGACACCCTGACTTCACCGTTGGTATTGTACTCAACGCCTGCCCTCGCTACAACCTGCGGTCCGGGTGTTGTCACCGATGATACGATGGATTCTCCCAATACGGTTACGCTCACCAACGGCACAATCCCAGCCTCAGGTAACTGTACCGTTACTTTCAATGTGACCAGCCCAACGCCGACATCGATTAATAACAGCATTGCTGCTGGCGGTGCGTGCGGCGTTCAGGGCGCGACGGCGGTATGCAACGCGGCCGCAAGCAATACTGCTACTATTACGATAAGTGCTTCCGCCTTGCCGGTCACCGGCTCGAAAGCGTTCACTCCCGCCAACATGCTGCCCGGCACGAATACCTCCCTAGCTATCAATGTCACGGCACCCTCCGATACTGGCCTGACAGGTGTCAGCGTCACGGATAATCTGCCGACCGGCGTCACGGTTATTAATCAGAATGGCTCTGGCATTACTACAAATCCAGCAAAAAATGCAAGCTGTGCAGGTGGAACTCTCACCGCAATTACAGGTACAAGCACGATCACTTATACGGGCGGTAGTATCGCGGCCAACGCGACCTGCACTCTGACTGTCTGGGTGACCTCCAGCACGCCTGGGACAGCCACCAATGACATCCCGCCGGCGCAGATCACGGATACTCAGGGCCGTACACTGACCTCCGACATTACTGCCAACCTGAACGTATCCAACCTGCAGATCAGCAAGGCTTTTTACCCGCCCACGATTAACCAAAACGGGTTATCCACTTTGACGATTACGCTGACCAACACGAACATCTCCGCATTGACCGGTCTAAGCCTGACCGATAGCCTGCCGGGTGGCGTGGTAGTTGCCTCGGGGTTGGGGGAGCCGAATGCCAACACCTCTTGTGGAGGCACCCTGACTGCCACTCCATCGTCCGGTTCGATCACACTGACGGGTGGCGTCGTCCCTGCTGAGGTCGGGGCCATTACAGGCAAATGCACCATCAATGTAGATGTAAAGGGTACCGGGGCAGCTGGTACGTATACTAACACCATCCCGGTCGCGAATGTCAGCGCCTACTTCGGTAGCACGCCCATCGCTCCGATAGCCGCGGCCACGGCTAATCTGGTCATCCAATCTCTTACCATCACGGTTAATAAGGGTTTCAACCCTGTGGACGTGTATGGCGGTTCTTCATCCACCTTAAGTATCCTGTTGACCAACCCCAATAATACCAGTCTGACCGGCATTGCCTTCACGGATAATATGCCGGCCAACATGATCATTGCCACGCCTGCCAACCTGAATACAGGTACCTGCGGGGGAACACTCACCGGAACCCCGGGAGCCGGTTCGTTCTCATTCAGTGGAGGTAGCCTGAATGCCAGCGGGACTTGCACTCTGACCCTCAACGCGACAACAACAGTGCCCGGCCAACTCACCAATACCATTCCGGCTGGGGCCGTCACCACTTTCAACGGTGCCAGCAATCCCCAACTTGCTTCAGCCTCGCTGACCAACCTGCCGGGCGCCAGCATCAACAAGGACTTCTCACCCAACCCAATTTTGCCCAATGGTGTTTCCACGCTGACCATTACCGTTCAGAATACAAATGCTGTGCCGCTGACTGACATAGCCTTGACGGATACACTGCCGGCAGGTTTGAGTGTCGCATCATCGCCTCTGCCAACCACTACATGTAGCGGCACCTTCAGCCAAAATACTTGGACCGGTGTCGTCACCATTTCGAATGGTCAAACCACCATCGGTCTTGCCACTGGAGGCGTAGCACCCAATGCTTCCTGTACGATCACGGTGCCGGTCACCAGCAGCCTGACAGGGTGTTATACCAATACCATTCCTGCTGATACCCTCTCCGATACCGAGGGGGCTACGAATGTAATCCCTGCCTCCGATATTTTGTGTGCCTTGGCCACTCCGAGTCTTTCTACGACGCCGAGCGCCAGCGGAACGGTTGGGATTAGATTGAACGATACGGCCACTTTGACGGGTGGCAATTCGCCCACGGGTACGGTCACCTTCAATCTTTACTCGCCCGCGGATTCTACCTGCTCTTTGGCACCCATCTATACCGAGGGGCCAATCAGCTTGACAGGTACAAGTGCGGCAACTAAGACTGGCTTTGCTAGCAACGCTGCTGGCACCTGGCATTGGACGGCGGATTACAGCGGGGATACGAATAATGCTCCTGCCAGCAGTATCTGTGCGTCCGAGCCGGTCATCGTCAACCAAGCCAACCCGGGCATCACGACGACTGCTACTCCTGCCACTGGGACAGTGGGAGTGGCAGCCATAACCGGCGACAGCGCCACGCTGTTGAATGCTTATGGTCCGACCGGTTCGGTGACCTTCACTTTATACAGCGATGCCAGTTGTTCCTTGCCCGTCTTCGGTATGAGCGGGAGCGGAACCATCCTGGGCACGGCGGCTAGTTGGTCAAAAAGTTGGACACCGATAAATGCGGGCAGCTATTACTGGCAGGCGGTCTACAGCGGGGATGCGAACAATGCGTCTGCGACGAGTGTCTGCACGAGCGAGCCGCTGACGGTGGGCAAAGCCAGTCCGACGATCGGGACGACGCTCTCGGCTTCGAGCATCACGGCAGGCAATGGTGTGAATGACAGTGCGACCTTGAGCGGAGCGACCAGCGGGGCCGGGGGCAGCGTGACGTATACGGTGTACACGGACAATGGCTGCACGCTGAATCCTGAGGCGGCTGGGACGGAGACGGTGACGGGCGGGAGTGTACCGAACTCCAATTTGATCACGTTCAATACAGCGGGTAGTTATTACTGGCAGGCGGTCTACAGCGGGGATGCGAACAATGCGTCTGCGACGAGTGTCTGCACGAGCGAGCCGTTGACGGTGGGCAAAGCCAGTCCGATGATCGGGACGACGCTCTCGGCTTCGAGCATCACGGCAGGCAATGGTGTGAATGACAGTGCGACCTTGAGCGGAGCGACCAGCGGGGCCGGGGGCAGCGTGACGTATACGGTGTACACGGACAATGGCTGCACGCTGAATCCTGAGGCGGCTGGGACGGAGACGGTGACGGGCGGGAGTGTGCCGAACTCCAATTTGATCACATTCAACACGGCGGGCAGTTATTACTGGCAGGCGGTCTACAGCGGGGATGCGAACAATGCGTCTGCGACGAGTGTCTGCACGAGCGAGCCGTTGACGGTGGGCAAAGCCAGTCCGACGATCGGGACGACGCTCTCGGCTTCGAGCATCACGGCAGGCAATGGTGTGAATGACAGTGCGACCTTGAGCGGAGCGACCAGCGGGGCCGGGGGCAGCGTGACGTATACGGTGTACACGGACAATGGCTGCACGCTGAAATCCTGAGGCGGCTGGGACGGAGACGGTGACGGGCGGGAGTGTGCCGAACTCCAATTTGATCACATTCAACACGGCGGGCAGTTATTACTGGCAGGCGGTCTACAGCGGGGATGCGAACAATGCGTCTGCGACGAGTGTCTGCACGAGCGAGCCGTTGACGGTGGGCAAAGCCAGTCCGATGATCGGGACGACGCTCTCGGCTTCGAGCATCACGGCAGGCAATGGTGTGAATGACAGTGCGACCTTGAGCGGAGCGACCAGCGGGGCCGGGGGCAGCGTGACGTATACGGTGTACACGGACAATGGCTGCACGCTGAAATCCTGAGGCGGCTGGGACGGAGACGGTGACGGGCGGGAGTGTGCCGAACTCCAATTTGATCACATTCAACACGGCGGGCAGTTATTACTGGCAGGCGGTCTACAGCGGGGATGCGAACAATGCGTCTGCGACGAGTGTCTGCACGAGCGAGCCGTTGACGGTGGGCAAAGCCAGTCCGACGATCGGGACGACGCTCTCGGCTTCGAGCATCACGGCAGGCAATGGTGTGAATGACAGTGCGACCTTGAGCGGAGCGACCAGCGGGGCCGGGGGCAGCGTGACGTATACGGTGTACACGGACAATGGCTGCACGCTGAAATCCTGAGGCGGCTGGGACGGAGACGGTGACGGGCGGGAGTGTGCCGAACTCCAATTTGATCACATTCAACACGGCGGGCAGTTATTACTGGCAGGCGGTCTACAGCGGGGATGCGAACAATGCGTCTGCGACGAGTGTCTGCACGAGCGAGCCGTTGACGGTGGGCAAAGCCAGTCCGACGATCGGGACGACGCTCTCGGCTTCGAGCATCACGGCAGGCAATGGTGTGAATGACAGTGCGACCTTGAGCGGAGCGACCAGCGGGGCCGGGGGCAGCGTGACGTATACGGTGTACACGGACAATGGCTGCACGCTGAATCCTGAGGCGGCTGGGACGGAGACGGTGACGGGCGGGAGTGTACCGAACTCCAATTTGATCACGTTCAACACGGCGGGTAGTTATTACTGGCAGGCGGTCTACAGCGGGGATGCGAACAATGCGTCTGCGACGAGTGTCTGCACGAGCGAGCCGTTGACGGTGGGCAAAGCCAGTCCGACGATCGGGACGACGCTCTCGGCTTCGAGCATCACGGCAGGCAATGGTGTGAATGACAGTGCGACCTTGAGCGGAGCGACCAGCGGGGCCGGGGGCAGCGTGACGTATACGGTGTACACGGACAATGGCTGCACGCTAAATCCTGAGGCGGCTGGGACGGAGACGGTGACGGGCGGGAGTGTGCCGAACTCCAATTTGATCACGTTCAATACAGCGGGTAGTTATTACTGGCAGGCGGTCTACAGCGGGGATGCGAACAATGCGTCTGCGACGAGTGTCTGCACGAGCGAGCCGCTGACGGTGGGCAAAGCCAGCCCGACGATCGGGACGACGCTCTCGGCTTCGAGCATCACGGCAGGCAATGGTGTGAATGACAGTGCGACCTTGAGCGGAGCGACCAGCGGGGCCGGGGGCAGCGTGACGTATACGGTGTACACGGACAATGGCTGCACGCTGAATCCTGAGGCGGCTGGGACGGAGACGGTGACGGGCGGGAGTGTACCGAACTCCAATTTGATCACGTTCAATACAGCGGGTAGTTATTACTGGCAGGCGGTCTACAGCGGGGATGCGAACAATGCGTCTGCGACGAGTGTCTGCACGAGCGAGCCGTTGACGGTGGGCAAAGCCAGTCCGACGATCGGGACGACGCTCTCGGCTTCGAGCATCACGGCAGGCAATGGTGTGAATGACAGTGCGACCTTGAGCGGAGCGACCAGCGGGGCCGGGGGCAGCGTGACGTATACGGTGTACACGGACAATGGCTGCACGCTGAAATCCTGAGGCGGCTGGGACGGAGACGGTGACGGGCGGGAGTGTGCCGAACTCCAATTTGATCACATTCAACACGGCGGGCAGTTATTACTGGCAGGCGGTCTACAGCGGGGATGCGAACAATGCGTCTGCGACGAGTGTCTGCACGAGCGAGCCGTTGACGGTGGGCAAAGCCAGTCCGACGATCGGGACGACGCTCTCGGCTTCGAGCATCACGGCAGGCAATGGTGTGAATGACAGTGCGACCTTGAGCGGAGCGACCAGCGGGGCCGGGGGCAGCGTGACGTATACGGTGTACACGGACAATGGCTGCACGCTGAATCCTGAGGCGGCTGGGACGGAGACGGTGACGGGCGGGAGTGTACCGAACTCCAATTTGATCACGTTCAATACAGCGGGTAGTTATTACTGGCAGGCGGTCTACAGCGGGGATGCGAACAATGCGTCTGCGACGAGTGTCTGCACGAGCGAGCCGTTGACGGTGGGCAAAGCCAGTCCGACGATCGGGACGACGCTCTCGGCTTCGAGCATCACGGCAGGCAATGGTGTGAATGACAGTGCGACCTTGAGCGGAGCGACCAGCGGGGCCGGGGGCAGCGTGACGTATACGGTGTACACGGACAATGGCTGCACGCTGAATCCTGAGGCGGCTGGGACGGAGACGGTGACGGGCGGGAGTGTGCCGAACTCCAATTTGATCACGTTCAACACGGCGGGTAGCTATTACTGGCAGGCGGTCTACAGCGGGGATGCGAACAATGCGTCTGCGACAAGTGTCTGCACGAGCGAGCCGCTCAAGGTAACATCAGCTACACTGGGTGACTATGTGTGGAACGATGCGAATGCGAACGGCATTCAAGACAGCGGCGAGAGCGGCATAGCGGGTGTCACCGTCACGCTTTATGACTCTACTGGAAAAAATATACTTAGCACCACCACTACGGATGCGAATGGTTTGTATCACTTTACAAAGCTGGCTCCTGGCACGTATGTAGTTGGCTTCACCCTGCCGAGCGGTTATGCGTTCAGTCCACAATATCAGGGAAGCAATCCTGCCCTGGATAGCAATGCCAATCCAGCCACCGGCATGACGGATACGATCACTCTCACAGCTGGGGAGACGGACAACACCATTGATGCTGGCATGTACCAGCCAGCGTCGATGGCAGCTATCGGAGACTATGTCTGGAACGATGCAAATGTGAACGGCATTCAAGATAGTACTGAAACCGGCATTCCGAACGTGACTGTGAAGTTGTATGACTTTACCGGAAAGAATGCTGCTCGCTACCACTACTACCGATTCCACAGGCTACTACCACTTCACCAACCTGGTACCTGGCACATACTATGTCGGATTTACGGCACCCAGCGGGTACAAGTTCAGTCCGCAATATGCGAAAGGCAGCACCACGAGTAATGACAGCAATGCCAATCCAACCACCGGCATGAGTGATGCGGTCACCCTCGTAGCAGGCCAGACCGACAACTCGATCGATGCAGGGCTGTGGAAGCCTGCGCCTAATCTATTTGATCCACCATTAGGCATAAAAATGCTCAGTGCTACGAACTTGCCTGAACTCGAATGGCAAATGACATGGATCAACAACGCGAATGCCGCCGCAATCAATGTGCAGATTACTGATCCAATCCCTGCGGGCACTGCGTACGTGTTGAACACCATCACTTGTGCAGCAAATGGCGCTTCAAAGACAACTTCCTGCAGCTACAATTCCGTTTTGAATCAAATCTTCTGGCAAGGCACTATTGCATCAGATTTTGGGGTGACGGATCCGAAGATTGCCGTAAATAAAGTAGTCATCACTTACAGTGTCACGGTGCTTAATGGAGTTAACAATGTGAATAATCAGGGCAGTTCGGTAACTGACACGAGTGGCAGTGGTAGCTTTGTAGCTACATCAACATCTGTCTCTGATTCGAACGTGGCCAGCTGGTCTCGAAATGCGGGTAAAGGTGGAGGCGGTAAATGGAAGCGTAAACGGAAGCGTAAACGGAACCGTAAATGGAGTCAACCCTGCCGCCCAACTTCCATCAACTGGTTTTGCTCCCGGAATAATCACTTCGATTGCGCCGGAACCAGCGAATATCTATGATACAAGTTCCGACCTCACCATTGAAATCCCGGCCCTGGGCATTAAGACTGCTATTGTTGGCGTGCCCCAATCTGGCAACACATGGGATATCACATGGCTGGGAGATCAGGTTGGCTATCTGGATGGGACCGCCTTCCCGACTTGGTCTGGCAACAGTGTGCTTACGGGTCACGTCTACATGTCGAATGGTTTGCCCGGCCCGTTTGTCAACTTGCATACCCTGAAATGGGGAGACCAAATCATCATCCATTTTGCGGATCAGCGTTACATCTATGAAGTACAGGAGAATAACATTGTCTCACCCAATGATATTTCGGCCTTCAAGCATGAAGATCAACCATGGCTGACGCTGGTAACCTGCAAGGATTACAATGCCAGCGCCAATACCTATGCCCACCGTGTGGTGGTAGGCGCTGTGCTGATAAAAATAAAATCCAATTCCGCGAGTAATAACGGACGGTAGGATAAAATTAAAGGCGGTGTTGTTTGAAGCACCGCTTTTGATTCTGGAGATCTTATCCAATCGCCTCTTTCGATCTCCTCCATATTTTTCAAACTCGGATGGATATTGCATTTCGCCACTGAAGTGATTGCTGTTGCAATTATTATTGTCGTTGCGATCATTTATCTGGTGCGAGGATAACGATTTCGAAAAGTCAAATTTTCTATTTGTACTTGTTCTCCGAAACTAAGCGGTTTATAATCCCCTATCATTTTGTTTTAATCTCGATCTGAATGGCGGAGGGTTCCCATCTATGAAAAAAAGGGGTGTGTTTCATTGCGTTGTTTTGATCGCGTCTGCCATGCTTTTTATTATCATTTCGTTAGGACAAGCTAGCGTTGCTCAAGAGGATGGCGCCTTTATTTGCCGATGCAGTTTGCTCGATGATAATATCTCGAAACGCAGGAATGTATCCAATGTCTAAATCCATTCGCTTGTTAATTTTCAACTTGCGTCCTGATTTTTTCCGTGGCCCTGTTCCCGGTTACCTCTGCGTATGCATTGACTTTTCCCGCGCAGATCAATGAAAGTTTTACGCCCATTGCAATTGTTTCAGGCGCCACTTCCTCGTTGCGGATTACCATCTATAACGTGGATTCTAACCCGCTCACAGCCGCGACTTTGGCAGGATGATCTAACTGGCGTACAACCAGGGCTTTCAATTGCAACGCTGCCCAACGTCATCAATACTTGCGGACTAGTAACCGATGTGACCGCAATCGGCGGGGGCGCTTTGGGGGCGGGCGGGACAACGCTTCAACTAAACAATGGGACGGTTCCTGGCTATGATGTTATTAATGGGGTTCCCGGTAGTTGTTATGTGCAAGTGGATGTGACCTCCACCACACCCGGCAACCAGGTCAATACCATCCCCGCTTATAATGTCCTACCGCTTTATAACGGTCAGGGTTTGACCGCCACAACAACAGACCCTTCGGATACTTCTGTACCGCCAACGCCCGTGACAATTCATAATACCGACCCAGCCAGCGCCACGCTGAACGTGATCCCTGTTCAGCCGCCCTCGTTGAACAAGAGCTTTAATCCCAATACGATTGCTGTTGGGGGTACCAGCACGTTGACCATTAACGTCATCAATAACGACGCCAATTACCCTCTCAACCAGGTCACATTCTTCGACATTCTTCCCACCGCTGGAAACGGCGATGTGGTGGTGGCCAGCCCGCTTACCACCACCCTGAACGGCTGTGGCTCCGCTACTTTGACAAATAAGGATGGGAATCCCTTGGTTGGCGGGAGCAGTACTTCTGTGATGTTGAACAATGGAACCATCCAAAAGAACTCCACCTGTACGATTACGGTTAATGTCATGTCGTCGAAGCAGGGCGCATATACCAACACCATTCCTGCCGGGCCGGCTTCCACAAATCCTGGCGCCATCCAAACCCAAGAGGGTGTGACCAATTCCAGCCCCGCCAGCGACCAGTTGAACGTTCAGGCGTTTAACATCACAAAGTCCTTTGCCACCTCCCCGATTGCGCCCGGTACCGATAGCCAGATATCCATTCAGATTCAGAATATTGCCAGCATGGATTACACTGGTGCGACCTTAAATGACCAACTGCCGGCCGGCTTGGTATACGATACGTCCATTTTGGTTACGCCCCCATCAATTAGCTGTGTCGGTGGAACTGGCGGCGGAGGGACGCTTGCGATCACTGCCACAACATTCACTAATGATACGCTTCGATTAACGAACGGCACGCTCCCAGCGGGTTCCACCTGCACCATTACAGCCCAGGTCATGGCGCAGATGAGCGCGACGGAAGGAACCTACACCAATAAAATTCCGATTGGGGCCTTAACCACTAATGAACACGCCACAAACGAAGTGGAGGCTGACGCCTCTTTGGATGTTACCTCTCTCTCTATTTCAAAGGATTTTTCGCCAACTACTTTTGCAGCCGGCGAAACCTCCACCCTGACGATTACGATCCATAACCCGTCCTCTAATGCTTTCACAGGGGCCAGCCTATCCGACACTCTGCCAACCACTCCAAACAGCAATTTACTCTTCACAGGCACACCCGCCACTACTTGCGATACCATTATCCCTTCAGCGAGCGTTTCGCTTTCTGGCACGCCTACCAGAACCGTGACATTGACAAATGGCACCATTCCCGGTGGCTCGATTGCCAGCCCCGGTACCTGTACCATCACGGCTACGGTTACCACCGATGCCAACGCTCCGGCGGCTGATTATACGGGTACGAATGCGAATACCATCCCACCAGCCACATTGACTACCACCGAGGGAGGCACCAATAAGTCTCCTGCCACTGCACCAGTTTCGGTGACTACGATCAGTGTTGAAAAGGCTTATTCACCGACAACAGTTTCCTATCCGAGTTCCAGCAAACTGGCGATCACAATCACCAACCCCGCCACAGGAGGCGCGCTCACGGGCCTTGGCTTCACGGATACTTTAAATTCTGCCTTGGAGATTGTTTCTCTCTTGCCACCCTCTACGGATCCCGCTACGACGTGTAATGCGAGCACCACACCAACCCTGACTGCCACCCTCGGTACTCAAACCATACAACTAGCAAATGGTTCGCTTCCTGCTGGACCCAGCAGCTGTACCGTCACCCTCTACGTCCGGCCGTTGGCTGGTACATCCAGCGGCTCCTTCTCTAACACGCTTGGCCCGGGTTCTGTGACCGCTGGCACCGGGCCGACCAACAGCAACAGTTCCACTGCCACCTTTAACCGTCAATACCGTAAGCGTCAGCAAAGCCTTTACCTATTCCGGTTTTGAGGCAGGCGCCACCGATCCCCTGACTATCACCTTGACCAACTCCACCGGTTCGGATCTGCATGTTAGTACAGTAACCCCGTTTTCAGATACGTTGCCAACCACACCGGACAGTAATTTGCAATTTAGCGGAACTCCCACGACTAGCTGTGCAGGAGGCGTAGTTTCCCTACCGGGCCCTGCACCGACGCGTACAGTGACGCTGTCTGGCGGCACAATTCCAGCCAACGGTGCGTGCACGATTACGGCTACGGTTACCACTGCCTCAAGCGCGTCTGCAAACTCATATACGAACACCATTCCGATAGGGGCGCTAGTCACCAGCGAAGGTCCCAGCAACACTACGGCAGCTATGGCGCCGGTTTCAGTTTATGTTAATGGTGCCGGCATGACTGCCACGAAAACCTTTAATTCAGGACAAATCCACCCCGGCGGAACATCTACAATAACCTTGACGTTCTATGCTCCACCAGATGCAGCCTTATCTGATTTTTCCTTTACCGATGACCTGCCAAACACAGCAAAAGACATCACAACTACACCAGCCACATCCATATCAGCAGTAAATCACTTGAGTTATGGAACGGTTACGCAGAATACCTGCGGAGGAACGATTGCTTTCAATACTGTTGCGCCCTATACAACTCCAAATGAAAATGAATTGCAATTAACTGGTGGCGCCATCAGCATTGGTGACCATTGCGATGTCAAAGTTACTGTCACAAGCGATATGGGCAGCGGTGGGGGGATTCAATATACCAACACCATCAAGCCCACCGATATTACCGATACCGAAAAACGGAGTATCCCAGGTCCTATCAGTGATACTCTCACTGTGCAGACCCCCAGCACGTTGACCGTCGCCAAGGCTTTTTATCCAACGGCAGTTAACCCGGGCGGACTTTCGACTTTGAAGATTACTCTGACCAATACTAACGCCGCCAAATTGGTCAACGTGACGCTCGATGATCTTCTGCCTGGTACGCCTACCGATGGTGTAATTGTCGCCCCGGCATCAGCCGGTCCGGGAGAGCCGAATGCTAGCACTACCTGTACTGATTCAAGCAATCCCGCGACTGTAAGTTTTCCCACCTCCCAAACCATTCAATTGGATAATGGAACCATACCGGCGGAGAAGGGAGGCATCACGGGTATTTGCACCATTAACGTGGATGTGGAGGGTACTACATCCACCAGCGGGGCGACTCCCGTAACCTATCACAATACGATTAATACGACCGATGTTACTGCAGGCATTTTCGGTACGTCATCCACTATGAATGCCACTTCCGATGCTCTGGCAGACCTCGCGGTAGGCAACTTGGATTTGGAAGTCGTTAAGGGTTTCGTCCCACAACTGGTCTATGGCGGCGCAAATTCGGTGATGAGCATTACCTTAAGGAACCCAAATGCCACGACCGACCTGACCGGTATTCAATTTACCGATAACATGTTTTATACCCTCACGCCCCCACCTCCCGATTATCCGGCTGGGGAGATGATTCTCGCCGACCCACCCAATTTTGATCCATCAGCCTGTAATCCGCCTTCCGGACCTGCAGCTGTGATGACCGGGACGGCCGGAATCAGCACCTTTACATTCAGCGGTGGATACCTGCCAGCAGGCGGCCAGTGCACGATCACGTTGAATGTGACGATGGTGGTCAATGGCAATCTCACCAATACGATTCCGATTGATGCTGTCACATCCTTCAACGGCGCATATAACCATACTGCAACTTCAGCCTCCCTGACCAACGAGGCGGGTGCCAGCATCAGCAAGAGCTTTGCTCCCAATCCACAATCCTCCGGATTGGGCAGCTATTCGATTTTGACCCTTACGATCCGGAACACAACCGCCCTAGTAAATGGGTTGAGCGACATGGGTTTGGTGGATGACCTGCCCACCACGCCCGCACCCGGTTTACAGGTGGCGGGCGGTTCCGCTCCCGCGCCGACAAACCACTGTGGAGGTACGCTTTCTGCAGCATCTGGCGCTACCGTAATCCAACTGTCTGGCGGCGCCCTGCCGCAGGGATTTAGTAGTTGCACCATGACGATTCCCGTCACAGGTGCCGAGCCCGGCACTTACACAAACACAATCCTGCCGAGCCAACTGACCGCGAAAGAGAAGCCTGACGTTTATCAATCGGCGACGGCGACTCTGGCCCTGACTCCTTATAGTATAGGAAACCGGGTGTGGTACGACACGAACGACAATGGCATCTTGGATACTGGCGAAGTTGGCATTCCCAGTGTGACGGTGGATCTCTATCTCGATAATGGCAAAACGCCAGGCGTGTTTAATTCAGGCGACACTCTCGTCACCTCCCAGACCACCGACGCGAACGGCTACTATCGTTTTGATAATTTGGGAGCAGGGAACTATGTTGTGGTCGTTCCTGCCTCCAACTTCAACACCAGTGGCGCACCTTTGGCGGGCTATCTGAGCAGCGGTACAAGCCTGACAGGCACAACGGTCAGCGATACGATTGCCGCCAACCCGAACGATACCAGCCCGAACACTGATAACGAAGATCACGGCATAACCACTTTCAACGGCATGGCCGTCAATTATGTTTCTTCAAAGGTTGTGACGCTTGGCCCGGGCGGCAATGCACCAACCGGCGAGACCGACATCGGGCCTAGTCCTTCAGGTAATGCGGTGGATAATCAGAGCAACCTCACAGTGGACTTTGGTTTCTATCGGTTGCAACTGGGAAACCAGATCTTTGCGGATATCAATGGAAACGGCAACTATGAGCTGCGGCACTGATTCACCGTTGCCGGGCGCTACGGTCGAGTTGTTCGCCAGCGATGGGTCAACTCAGATCAATGTTGGGCCGGATGGAATCCTGGGGACTACGGATGATGCTCCGGGTGGGATAACCTCAACATCAGGAGATAGTTGTAGTAGTCCGAATGGAAATTACTTATTTAGCGGCTTGCCGGCCGGACAATATATCGTGAAAGTGTTGCCCACTGGCTATCCAAGCACGATAGATACATACAATTCGGCCGATACTCTCAGCCCGGATGAAAATGTGGATAATAACGACAACGGCTTAGGAACTGGCGTCGGTACGGTCTCCAGTAATAAGGTTACGTTGACGCCTGGATATGTTGGTCAGCTTTCAAACAATATAGTTACAAATGCCACGGGCACAACCTATAACCCAACACTTGACTTTGGCTTCGTCACCTCTCTTGGCAAGAAGATTGTGTCCACGAGTTCGACCTACACCACTGGTTCCAATGTGGCGATTGGCGAGATCATCACCTATGAAGTTGACATGTCCATACCGGCCAACGCAACGTTTGCTGGCGTAACGCTGGTGGATATTCCGGATTCGGGGCTGGCCTTTGTCCATTGTATTTCTGTAACCCCGCCGGCAGGCGTCACTATGAACGGTTTCACGACCTGCAATGAAGGTACGACCGCGGGCAGCAATCCGTTGATCTCGAATTCCGGCGGAACTGTTGCGTTCGATTTTGGCACGATTAAGAGTATATCGTCTTCTACTGAGGTGATAAAAGTTCAATACTCCATGGTTGTTTTGGATATTCTTGCGAATCAAAACGGTGACAGTCTGACCAATCACGCGGTCTGGGCATGGAACGGTGGAACAGCCACCACCAGTGCACCGCCAGTCAAGATCGTCGAGCCCAAGCTGACCATCAGTAAGAGCGCCAATCCTACCATTGCGAAACCCGGCGAAACCATTACGTTCACTATTGACATCGCCCACTCTGCACAGAGCGAGGAGGATGCCTTGTACGAGGTGGTAACCGATCAAATTCCCACCAGTCTTTCATTTGTTACAGGCAGTCTAACGGTTACAGGCACAGCTGCTCCGTCTCTCACCTCTACGAATTACGATTCTGCTACGCATACGCTAACGGTGAATTGGAATGATTTCCCGCTTGGTAAAACGGCCCAGATTTCCTACCAGGCGATCTTTGTAGGGCCGCCGCCCGTGGTCAATGCGGTCAGCGCGGAATGGACTAGTCTGTTTATTGATCCAGTTCCGACCCCGCCGCAGCAGTCGCCTTACAATACCAGCTCAACCCAACGTTGGTATGCACCTTCTACGTCGGCTGGCGTTGACGACTATGGCTCAAGTTCGTCGGCAATGATCAGTTCTCCATCTAGTCACAAAGCCGGTAGCATTAATGAAAGCGCCTTCGCGGGCGTGGAGCCTGTGACACCTCTCACTGGTTTCGCACCGGGCCAGGTCACGCTTCTGCCGGTTCAACCTGAGGATAAGGCATATCAGGACCTTGGGAACTTCTGGGTGGAAATCCCGCGCTTGAAAGTCAGCATACCGATTGTAGGTATTCCTGTGAACACGGACGGTTCATGGGATTTAACCTGGCTCGGTGATCAAGCCGGATATCTGGACGGCACCGCATACCCGACCCATGATGGCAACTCAGTCATCACGGCTCATGTATACATGTCGAATGGTTTGCCCGGCCCATTTGTCAACCTGCATACTCTGCAATGGGGAGACCAAATCATCATCCATATTGCGGGTCAGCGTTACATCTATGAAGTACAGGAGAATAACATAGTCTCGCCGACTGATATTTCGGCTTTCAAACATGAAGAGCAACCTTGGCTGACATTGATTACCTGTAAAGACTATAATGCCAGCACCAATACCTACGCGCACCGTGTGGTGGTAGGCGCGGTCTTGATAAAAGTGCAACCGGATACGAGTTCCAATGGCGAATAATGATACAAGAGGTGCAGCATCTTTCTTTTCTGAGGGATGCTAACTTGACCTTGTTCGACCCTACCTTGGCATTGGCTCAAGATTATAATTGGCAAATGAAGCCATAGAGGAGCCAACATGTGCCGAAGCATCAAACCTTTACGTTTGCCGGATCGACCCGCCACCGAGCAGGAGATTCAAGAAGCCGCCTTGCAGTTCGTCCGCAAGGTGAGCGGATACCGCAAACCATCACGTCGCGAATCAAGAAGCCTTTACTCGGCTGTGCAAGAGATTGCCGCGGCGACACAGAAGATGCTGGAAAAATTGACGATACTGCAGAATACATGAAATACTATCGTTGGCATTGGAAGGATGAGTTTGTTTTTCAAGAATTGAAGTCCTTACTCACTCTTCATTATATTATGATGAGGGATACAAGTTTGTATTCAAGGCATCTAAGTAGCTGGAGATTATATCTTCCCAGTTGAGCCAAACGGGCTAACACATCATGCAAGGGCACGTGTCTCTCATCCAATCGCCTCTTTCAATTTCCTGGCCAGCTTTCCGAAGTGGGCGGTATAACGCATCTCATCATCGCGCGGACGCGGCAAATCTACTTTGAAGTCCAGCTTGATTTTGCCGGGGCGTTGAGTGAGAACCAGTACTCTATCTGAAAGAAACAGCAATTCGTTGATCGAATGAGTGACCATGATGACGGTCTTTTGCCGCATCTGCCAGATGCGCGAGAGTTCGGTCCACATGCGTTCGCGGGTCAATGCATCAAGCGAACCGAAAGGTTCGTCAAGCAAGAGAATATCGGGATCGTGAATCAATGCACGTGCAATCGCCACGCGTTGCGCCATGCCGCCGGAAAGATCGCGCGGCCAGTTATTTTCAAAGCCTTGCAAGCCAACTAATTCAATCAATTCTTGCGCTTTGATGCGCGCTGATTCTTTATTCTCGCCATCTAATTGCAATGGTAGTTCGATATTTTCAATGACTGTACGCCACGGCATAAGATTGGCTTGTTGAAAGACCATGCCGATACGTGGCGGTTCGAGCGCGCTCACCGCAGGCTCTTTGCCTCCAAAAGCAACACTACCTGAAGTCGGCTTCAACAATCCGGCCAGGATTCTTAACAACGTGGACTTGCCGCTTCCCGAAGGTCCCAGCACAGCAATGAATTCGCGCGGACAAACCTCGAATGAAACATCGCTGAGCGCGTGGAGTCCGCCGTTGTTATCGGGGAAGGTCACGCTCAAATCGCGGACCATTAAGATCGGGTCAGAGGAAGAAGCGGGCATACTTGTTATGGTATAAATTGAATCTCGTAAACGCCTTAGTCAAATCCAAAGGTTGTTTTAGCAAACCCATCTTGAGCAGAGTATTCTGCATGTTCTGCCATGACTGCGGATCGGAATAACCGAGGCGATTTTCTTTCCACAAATCAATAGAGCTGGCCAAAACTTGTTTTTGAGTCGCCGCATTGGCTTGTGCGAGATTCGGAACATATTTCTCGCTGATGGTATAAGCCTCGTCGGGATTCGCAATCGTATCCGCCAGACCTTTAAGTGTAGCGGTCACCATGCGATGCACCAAATCCGGATTGCTTGCCAGAGTCTTTTCGTTGGTGATCAATCCGTTCGAAGCCAGCTGCACATAATCGCCCACGCGTAGTTCGTTGATCTGATAACCTTCCGAGCGCAATTGAATGGGTTCGTTGTTTGTATAAACCGAGACCGCTTGTTCGCGATCCGCGCCCAATGCCGCGACTTGATTGAATCCAATCGCATCGAGCATGACATCATTTTCGGTCAAGCCCGCAGAATAAAGCAACGCATCCAACCCGATGTAATTTGCACCGTAACGTCCGGGCAGTCCGATCTTCTTGCCTTTCAAATCAGCGGGCGTTTGAATATTTTGCGAGGCCTTCGATGCCACCGACACCGGATATTTTTGGTACCACGCCGCCACGTAAACAATTGGCAATCCCTGCGCGCGCGCCAGCAAAACCTGTTCGCCCGATACCACCGCGAACTGCAAATTGTTCGCGCCGACCAACGAGACTGCATCGGTCTCAAGCGAATAATCGAATTCGATTTCGATGCCCGCGTCTTTGATAATAGCCTTTATCAATCGCGACATATAACGGCGCGAATTGGATGTTAGCAACATAACCCACTGGCAATTTGATATGAACCAATGCGTGCATTCGCGGACCCGGAAGCGGGAGCGGTGCTGCAAGCTGTGATCAACGCTCCGAGCAAAATCAAAACAATCATCCGTTTGAACATATCTTCTCCTAAAATTCCGCGGTCTGTTGCCAGGCCAAAAGTTTCCGCTCAATCAAAGCGACGATTCCATAAAGCGACAATGCCAGGGCGATCAACGTAAAGACTGCAACGAAAACCATCGGCGTATCGTATGTACCGCGCCCAACATTGATGAGCACGCCCAAGCCGCGATCCGCACCGACGAGTTCACCGACCACCGCACCGATCACGGATAACGTCGCGCCGATGCGAAGTCCGCCGAGGAAGATGGGCAATGCGGCAGGAATTTCAAGCTGCAATAGAATCTGTCCGCGTGAAGCACGCAGAGAATACATCAGATCGTACAAAGCAGTCGGCACTGCGCGCAAGCCAACGATTGTATTGACCAAAACCGGAAAGAAAACGATCAACGCGCAGATGAGCACTTTGGAAAACATCCCGGGCCCAAACCAGATGACCAACAGCGGCGCAATCGCAACCAGCGGCACGGCCTGGCTCGCAACCAGATATGGCGAGAGCAAACGCTCCAATGTGCGCGACTTGGCAAGCAGGTAACCCAACACAATGGCAAAGACCGCGCCCCATAATAATCCCAAGCAGGATTTCAACCAATGTTACGGCAGTGTTTTGCGCCAGCTCTCCGTCCGTGAGCGACAATAAGAAACCTCTGCCAAACTTGAAGGGAGATGGCAATACAAACGCAGGTAATCCGCTGAAACGCGCGCGTTGCCCACCACGCGATCAATCCGGCGAGAACAGAGATCAATCCAAGCCAGCGATAACCGCCTTTAGCGGTCTGAAAGAGATTACGAATAAAATTTAAATTCATGGCATTCGCTTTCTTGCAAACAAAAACGCCTCGCAATGTATCAAATTGCGGGGCGCGGGAACAGACAAACGTTGGAGTCTGATGCGAAAGAAATCCCGAAAACAAGAATCGTTTTCGGGACATTGAATCGGAATCAGACCTGCATTGGCCTGACGAAAAACCCTTCTTCTATCCAGACTATAACTGTCGGCCCCGGGATTCCACCGAGTCATGCGTTTATAAGACGCTCGCGGGCTTTACCGCCGATCGGGAATTCACTGCACCATGTGCTTTACAGTGTCACCCTGCCCCGAAGGTTAATATTTAGTTGATGGCAAAGATTATAATGAGCGCGCCTGAGAATGTCAATTCAAAAATCAGGCCGCGCTCATCAAAACATCATGAGCTTTGTATACTTAGTTAACTACGCGGCTTTGACGATGCAATCCACCGGGCAGACCGAGATGCATTGCGGCGAATCGATAATGACCTTCGCATTCAACGCAGGTTGCCTGATCGATCACGTACAGAATGCCATCGCCTTCGCTGATCGATTCGGTTGGGCATTCGGGGATGCATGCACCGCAGGCGATGCATTCTTCATTGATTTTCATTGTCATAAGATTTTCTCCAATTGAGATTTGATATATAAGTTAATTCATCTCATCAAGGACGTCAAATGACGAATGTCCATTTTTCCCGTAATTTTGTCACAAAGCAAAACATGACGCCGTACGCCAGCATCCTGTTTTGGCTAGCGGTCAACTAACATCATGTTTAATGTTGATTGAGCATTGTCCCCAGGAAAGAGAAGCCGCCACAAAGACAAAATACGATCACAATAGAAGCAATGACGTAAATGATCATGTTTTGCCGGTTCGATTTGCCGGTCTTGCAGTTGTACTCTGTGCCACATGAGTTGCATTTTACAAGATTGAATAACCTTGGGCCAAGAGCTCCGCCCCACCATGTAAAGGAAACTTTTTTGGCGTCCGTGCTTCCGCATTTCGGGCAGGGTGCAGTTTGAGGTTGTGTTTGCATTGGCTTCTCCAAATAAGATGTTATTGTTCCTTTCATATTTTATGGGAACGGTGATTTTAGTAAATCCTACCTGGGTACGGGCAAAAAACATGCCACGCTTCAAACGTGACCTGTCTTTTGATTTTATTTCAATTGGGCTTTGATCTTCTCGGCTGTCTCTTTATATCCCGCAAGTTTCTCGCGTTCCTTCGCCACGACAGACGCAGGCGCTTTGTTTGCAAAATCGCTGGACAGGAGTTTTTCAAGCCGGTCGATTTGCGCTTCTGTATCTTTCAATTCCTTCTCGAGCCGCGACTTCTCGCTGACAAGGTCAACCATGCCGGCGAGTGGAATGTATATCCCCACTGTGCCGACAACTAAGGCAACACTATTGTTCGGTTTAGCTGAAAGCGATTCTTTAATCGTCAATTGCAGATTCATCCAAACCTGAAAGCGAAGAAAGGATTTGTCTCTGCGATTGCAAAAGCGTAGTCTTTTCGCCCGCGGCGAAAATTGCCGCAATGCGTTTGGACGGTGTTACCGATTTCTCCGCGCGAGGTTGCGTATCGAACGAACAGTCTCTTGTATCAACGCAAAGTCTGTTAATATCGACTTCATCACTACCTTCCAATTCGTGCGGTTCCGGCCAACGCGCCATGATCAAAACATCGGGCCAATCCGATGCGATATTTGCTAAGGATGAATCGAGGATCGCTTTACGGAGATATCCCCACAACTCTTCTGTTACGAAGGGCGTGAATGGATGAAGCAAACGCAATGACATGTCCAATATGCATGTCAGCGTAATGACGGTTTGCTCCTTCATCTTATCGTTCTTCATTTGCTCTTTTGCAATTTCCACATACCAGTCTGCAAAATCGGACCAGAAGAATTCGTAGATTTGTCTTCCTGCTTCGCCGTATTGGAAGGTTTGAAAGAGTCGTTCCACGTCACGGATGAGTTGTTGGGACTTTGCCAAAATCCATGAATCGGCTAATGTATATTCTCCTCACCCCTTGGCCTCTCCCGCTGGGAGAGGGCGTCCGAAGGACGAGTGAGGGAATCAATTGCACTGATTACGAATCGCCCCGCGTTCCAAATCTTGTTGGCGAAGTTGCGATTCGCCTCCACCTTCTTCACCGACAGATTCATATCGTTGCCGGGAGTCGCGCCGACCAACAGCGTAAAGCGAAGCGCATCTGTGCCGAAATCATCCATGACCGTGAGCGGATCAATCACATTGCCTTTGGTCTTGGACATCTTCTGTCCATGCTCATCGCGGATCAAGCCATGCAGATACACGGTATGGAACGGCACTTGTCCCGTGAACTCCAGGCCATCCATGATCATGCGCGCCACCCAGAAAAATAAAATATCGTAGCCAGTTTCCATGTAAGATGTTGGATAAAAATATTTGTAATCGGGCGTTTCATCAGGCCAACCCAAAGTGGAGAACGGCCACAAGCCCGAAGAGAACCAAGTGTCCAACACATCATCATCTTGATGAATATCTTTTGAATGACAAATCGCACACTCAATCGGGTCTTCACGCGTCACGGTCATGTGGTTGTTCTCGCAATACCACACGGGGATGCGATGTCCCCACCAAAGCTGACGGCTAATGCACCAATCTTTTATGTTTTCGAGCCAGTTGTAATAAACTTTTTCAAAACGCTCAGGAACGATTTTGATTCGTCCATCCTTCACCGATTCAAGCGCGGCTTTGGCAAGCGGCTCAATCTTAACAAACCATTGCGTGCTGATCATTGGCTCGACGATCTCGCCGCCGCGCTGTGAACGCGGGATGGTCGTAAGATATTTTTCTTCCTTGATGACAAGCCCAGCCTTCTTCATGTCAGCCCAAAGATTTTTGCGCGCATCGAATCGCTCCTGACCTTGATACGGTCCGCCGTTTTCATTGATTTTCGCGGCCTCATCCAATACCGATATGACCGGAAGATGATGTCGCTGCGCGATGGCATAATCATTCGGATCATGACCGGGCGTGATCTTCAACGCGCCCGTGCCAAATTCCATGCTGACGTATTCATCCGCAATGACGGGAATCTCGCGCCCGAGCATCGGCACGATGACGGTCTTGCCAATATATTTTTTATAACGTTCATCATCTGGATGAACGGCAACAGCGGTATCACCTAAAATGGTTTCCGGGCGAATCGTCGCGACAGGAATATATTCACTCGGAATCCTTTAACGTATATTTGAAATAATACAGCGTGGCTTCTTCTTCGCTGTATTCCACTTCGAGGTCGGAGACGGCGGTCTTCAGCCCCGGTGACCAGTTGATTAAACGGGGTCCGCGATAGATGAGACCTTTCTCGTACAAGCGCACAAAAGCTTCTCGGACCGCGCGCGACAGCCCGTCGTCGAGGGTAAAGCGTTCGCGATCCCAATCGCAGGATGCGCCGAGCCGTCGAACCTGATTCGTGATCATGCTGCCATATTTTTTCTTCCAGTCCCACGTGCGCTTGATGAATTCTTCTCGTCCGAGTTCTTCACGCGTCACTTCTTCGGTCTTGAGCAGATGGCGTTCTACCATGAGTTGTGTGGCAATGCCGGCGTGATCAGAACCGGGCACCCACAGTGTAGGAATGCCCTTCATGCGGTGGTATCTGGTCATTAGATCTTCCACGCTGACGAACATGGCATGGCCGAGATGCAGTTCGCCGGTGACGTTGGGCGGCGGGATGGAGATGACGAACGGCTTGACTTTGGGATCGAAACCTTTTTTATTGGGATCGTTCCATGGTTTGAAGTAGCCGCCCATTTCCCACAACGCGTATACACGTGACTCGGTGGATTTGAAATCATAAGCTTTTGGTAGTTCGTGTTTGGTCATTTCTTCTCCTTATATCGCTGCGATGCCCATTCAAGTTTGAGGTTATAAGTGCTCAATCTTCCATAGAGTTCGCCAGTATGCTGTTGGATATGGCGGAGGTTATAAAGCTGCAATTCAAACTTGTTTGCAAGATGCCCAGTAGCACCGGTCTTTTCTTTGAGGTTCATGTTGGGTATCTGTTCGGTGACATCTCGCTCAACCTGCGCAAGTCTTTCAAGAATCTCCAGTTTCGAGAATGGAACACCCGGCTGGGAATGTAGGCGTTGCTCCCAACGGGCATATCCTCCTCTATCCTTTGCTTTCAAATACTGGTGAGCATAACGAAGCGTGTGATAGGCAACAAACCAAAACTTAACTTTATCTTTTGGATCATCCCATGCATCTGCTGGGCATTTGACAATCGCCTGTTTTAACATAGCGAGAGCAGAAAGATATTGAGATTGGAGAATAGATTTTATGTTCACTGATCTTCCTTGTCCATTAAACAAAAACACGCTTCGTCCATTATGAGGACGACAAGCGTGTCGCGGTACCACCTCAATTCGCTTTTCAGCGCACTCACTAGCTGACTATCATCAGCTTATGCTGTAACGGGCATTCCCGTGCCGTTCTACTTTCACAAGGATTTCTTCAGCATTACTCAAGGCGACTTCAGCGTTATTATTCTGCGGATGCTTCCACCGTTCGCATCCTTCTCTATCAGGTGATCAACTGCTTACTACTCCTAAAGTTTCGATAATTATACGCGCCGTGGCAGAGAGAGTCAAGAAAACAAATTTTTGTTTTTCTGTATCTGAGAACGCTAGTGGCACATCCATGAATGGATGCTTGACCACTGGCACCAGCAGGCAATAGGCTTGTGAAACCAAAATTCCTGCCTAAAGTAGGAGTTCGACGATGTGCCCGCATCGTCGAACTCGTGAAGGAGGAGAAGAGAAATGTTCGTGTTGCTCTAATAAGTCCATTTTAGGACACTAGCGTCAACGATCTGTGCCGGGAGGTGGGGATGACACGCATTGGCATCTGGTTTTTGTGCCGTCGGTATGAAAAGACCGGATTGGATGCTATCCATGACATTCCACGCTCGGGTCGGCCGCGTGAAATCACGGCGCTGCAACGGGTGGGAATCGAACAGCTGGCCTGTTGTGAGCCATCCGGAGTGGGATTGGAGATGACGCACTGGTCGACCCGCAGTTTGGCTGAGATCGCGGTGGAACGTGGTCTGGTATCGCACATTGCGCATTCGACGGTATCACTGATTTTGCGAGATGCGGATTTGCAACCTCATCGGAGTCGTTATTGGATTACGCCGACACTGAACGCAGAGTTCTTGCAGCGCGCCGGTCGCATTTTGTGGTTATATGAAAGGACCGAAGCGCTCCAGGCGCAAGGCGAAATTGCCCTAGCCTTGGATGAGAAACCCAACATCCAAGCCTTGCAACGAGTCCGCCCCTCGCAACCGATGAGTGCGGGGCAAATCCAACGACAAGAGTTTGAATATGAACGGCATGGCATCGTCAATTTTCTAGCTCTGCTCAACATCTACACTGGTCAAATGCGCAGTAGCTGCTTGGACCAAAACGACAGCGCACATCTTTGTCGAGCTCTGCCCAGATTGTTGCAACCTTTTCACTCCTTTCAACGACTCCACCTCATTTGGGATGGTGGTCCCAGTCATACTTCAGCCGCAACCCAGTCATTCTTGCAATCTCACTATGGCTCTTGGTTACGTGTCTTACCTACGCCTCCGCATGCCTCCTGGCTCAACCAAGCGGAGCTTCTCCTCAAAAGCTTCGAAGTACACTATCTGCAACGCGGCAATTGGAAAAGCCGCCAACAACTGATCGACCATCTTTACGCCAGCGCACCCGAATATAATCGCCTATGGGCTCAACCAATCAACTGGTCATGGACAGCGTCGAGACCTGCATCAATGGGCCGAGAAGAAATCGGAAGGACTATGTTAAATTACTTATCGAACACGCCACTAGCATGAATAGCAGATGACAAAGTTATGTAGAGAATATAAAGATGGATATATTTCACTATCATCTTGCCTGCTGTTAGGAAAACTTGAAAAGTGAACTCAACCAAACTTGAAAAGTGAACTCTAAAGATTTGCAAAGCAGAACCGAACTTCAAAAGTGGACTGTTTTTTCAAAGGCTGCGATGGGTAGGAAGGCGGTATGAACGAGGCGGCCGGAAGCCCAGACGCGGACTTCGACTTGGCTTTTGGTTTCGTCGGGGACGAGATGCAAATCGACATCTTGTCTGGGTTCGATCCCGGGGATCTGGAGGGAGAGACCGGCGAGGGAGATTTTGCGATAGCCATCGGCAATGCGCGCATGGTGAAGGCAAAAGATATCCTTTGGGGAAGTGAAAGGTGATGGCAAAACAAAGGGACGAAAGAGTGAGCGTTTTTCCTGGAGCGCTTTTTCGAATCGAAGGGCAGGGATTTCCTGGGTCGTAGAATGAACTTGCAGGTAATTATATCGATGGACTTCTTCGAGCAAAACTGGGCGAGCCTCGGTCAAGGTGGTCACATGGTTGAGCGCACAAGTGCGAACGATACGGTCTTGGAGCCAGCGATAGGGTTGTCTTTCAATTTTTCCCTTGGCTTGAGGGGACAGGGCGTAAATGACCTCGGTGTTCATCAAAGCTAAGACCTGACGCCATTGCGTATTGACCTCATCGGTACCTGAGAATCAAATTCTTCCACAAGCTATCTCGATTCTGGATAAAGCGAAAGACCCGTAAATTGTCGACATAATGGTTCTGAAGTGCCGAACCATAATAGCGGTGCGGAATGCCAAAATGCTGCATCAGATACTGGACGGACTGAATATGGGCCCAACTGGTTTCAGATTCGACAAAATCGGCATACAGCAGCATGCGAGTGTGGTCGTCTAAGGAAGTGATCAAGGTCCATTTGTTTTCGGCGTAGGGGACCACAGATGGAGCGAGGCATCATGTTGGATCAAGTCCCCAGCGGCCGAGGTGATCACCTCCCGGTCATGCTGATCCTTTTTCTTGCGCTTGGGCAAATAACAGCCTTGCTGGATGGCGCGCTTGATCACGGTGGTGGTGGAGACGTTCACGCCTGATTTCTTCAAGAGGTCGGTGAGGGCTGCATAGTTATATCCAGTGATGGGCAAGTCTTTGTTGTCGACTAGGGCCTTGTCGCGTTGTAGTTCGGCACGGATTTTCTTTTCCGCCTCACTTCCCAGCCTCCCTGGAGTGTGGCGTTGGTATTCGATCGAAAAGGAATTCGGGCTCCTTTCGAAATTCTTTCAGCAAAGCAAAGAAACGAGTTTTGCTAATCCCCAGCGTGTTCTCGATTTCCTCGCGACCGATATTTCCCTGCTCGTAGGAACTCAACAATACTTTGATTTGATCGCCACTAAACTTCTTATGGATTTGGGTCATGATGGCTTCCTTTCCGGCTCATCATGTACCACGCTTACAGTTCACTTTTCAAGTTTTGACCCCCTTTCTCAACAGTTCACTTTTCAAGTGTTATCGGTTCACTTTTCAAGTTGGGTTGACACTATCATCTTGCCTGCTGTCATCTGTGACTGTTCCAAAGTTGGTAAATGAGATGGAGTGAACAACTGAGGCCCAACCTTGAAGGGAAAAAGCTCAGGCAACCAGAGCTGCCAAGTTTAAGCCGTTGGAGAGGTTGTTTCCACAGTAGGCGATCAAGCGACTTAGGTTCAGGACAGATTGTTCACGCTTGTAGCCTCGCATCGTTCGATACCGTTCCTTAACCCACCACCCAATCGCCCTCTCGTCGGCGTTGTTGGTGCCATCTAAAATGGGCTGGCCGTTTCTGTCTTTCCAGGTGCGGTAGAAGGTCAAACGCGGCCACAAGTTCCAGCGGTCCAAAAAGAGATTCCGCATTCGGTAAGCCACACTCATCGTTCTGCCTTTCTTGGGAGGCAGGGCTGCAGCATAGCGTTCATATAGGGCTTGCACTTCGGTCTGCTGCTTGGGTTGTCGGGAGTGGATCAATTCTCCGAGACGGCGCAGATCGAGCAGGGCTTGAGCCGGTTCGATTTGCAGCTCCTCCAAAGAGCGATCCTGCCCAGCCTGGATGGCTAAGCTGAGGCCGGCAATTAATTCTTCGGTGTTGCGAACGACATGGCTTTTGCAGACTTGTTGATCCAGTCCGCTTTCATCCGCGACCTGCTTGAACGCATCGGCGTCATCGGTTACCAGGGTGTGAGCCCCCACCTCATCGGTAATCGGCTCAATCCATTTCTTCAAAGTCTCAGCATCTTCTCCTTCCAGATGATCGATACTCAGGACCAGTCCGTTGATCGGATCGACCACGACCCCAATTGGCAGCCATTGACCTTTGCATTTCACACTTGTCAAATCGGCTCCCAAGGCCCGGGTTTGATAGCCCTGCACCAGTTCCGTGCGCTTCATCCCAGGCACCCTCTCGGCCGTCGCCTGCACCGTCCGATACACACTGCTCTTGCTCACCTCCACCGCCAACGCCTCCAGCATTAACGCCACAGCTCCGTAACTCAAGCCGAGCAGATACAACATCACGCCCATCCCCTTGACCCGTTGCGAAATCTGCCCCGACTGCACTCCCTGGGGATAGACCCGGACGTCCGCCCACACAGCAGACACTTATATCGCCGCGCTGTCACTTCCTCATACTCGCTGTCGCGCACGTTCTTCTTGACTTCCTGCCATGGCAGAAATCGCTTCCCGCTGCACTTCGGGTCGCTACAATGCTTCGGCTCTTCAAATTGCTCCGGGTCCACAACTGGTAAAATCAATTTGAGGCGCATGATCTGGATACGCCTTTCTTTGGGATTTCCGGGACGATCGTAACTCGTCCCGGATCTC
>CAVVZL010000036.1:0-19669 GCA_963752775.1 uncultured Chloroflexia bacterium | reverse complement strand
TTTTTTTTTTCCCTGTTGCTGAACAGTTTTCGCGTGTTGCTGGGCGGGAATCCCGCCAGTCAAACTCAACCATGTGAGTAATTTGGTAACTCCATAGCCTTAATTTTTATCAATCCATCGGTGATGCTTTTGGCATATTTGGCCCCGCGTGTGTCCATCCATGAAATCGCGTTCATCAACGGATCGACCGTTCTTGTCCACTGCCACCGTCGTTGACCATTGGCTGGTGGCAGAGATGGCAATGATGTCTTGCGCTGGAACAAGACGGCGGGCGATCAAACGTTTTGCGGCATTTTTTACCGCATTCCACCAATCGCCTGGCTTTTGTTCAGCTCCGCCGTTAGGCTGGAAAGTACATTGGAGTTGGCTCGAACTCGTGCATCAATACTTCCCCCAGCCTATTGACCATCGAAACTTTAGGGCCGGATGTTCCCAAGGTCAATGCATAGAATGTATTTATTCTCCATCAGTGTGACTCCCTTCGAACAAAAATTGGAAGGTCTCTTGCAGGACCTTCCAATAATTCTATCACTAAGTTGTTGACGCAAAGAGTTATATGATGTTCAATAGCAACTGTCTTTGTTCCACGCTCTCGCCCGCTTTCACTCTAACATGTTCCACTTTACCGGCGCGCGGCGACTTCAACTCGTTTTGCATTTTCATCAATTCAAGAATGACCAGCACCTGACCTTTTTCAATTTGCTGTCCTTCTCTGACGGGAACCGCAACCACCAGGCCCGGCATCGGAGCCTTCAATTGGAATTCGCCCTGACTCTTGTACCTTGCCTCCCACTGAACTCTTCAGGCGTTTCTCGCGTTCATCCTCCACTTTGGCCGGATACTGCTTTCCAAACAGAAGCACTTGCCATTCATCTTCCAGCGGCATAAACGTACGCTTCATAGGATTTCCCATCTATCAAAAGGGAATAGACTGGCTGTCCGCTTACCGATTCAAAATCCACTTCAAAGACTTTGTCGTTGACGCCGAGCATGATGATCGTCAATGATCTCAATGGCAAACTCTTTTTCATCAATGGTGGTTATATATTTCATATCCGCTCCGACCTATCTATGCAGACGCTCCCAGCGTCCGACCCATTTCCAGTTGCTGGTATCGCGTTCGTTCCGCATGACGAATTGCGCAGCACGTTCCGTTTCGTGATGAGCGACCAGTGTGGCGAACACCGCCGCGATTTCCGGATGATTCGTTTCGTGTTCATCTCCGGCTCAGGCATCGAGAAATCGTTCTTCGACGAAGCGCGTATCATATTGTCCGCCCATGAAGCGATGACTGTCCATCATGGTTTGGTGGAACGGAATGTTCGTCCGCACGCCGACGATGCGATACTCTTCCAATGCGCGGCGCATCCGCAAAATGGCCTGGCCGCGCGTTTCGCCCCACACTATCTAGCTTGGCGATCATTGGATCGTAATACGGCGTGATCTCAAAGCCGGGATACACGCCCGTGTCCACGCGCACGCCGGGACCAGTGGGGAATGAGGCTGTGAGTAATGCGTCCGGTGGAAGGCATAAATCCGTTATATGGATCTTCCGCATTGATGCGGCATTCGATGGCATGTCCGCGTATCACGATGTCTTCCTGTTTGTAACTCAATTGGCGTCCGCGCGCGATGCGGATTTGTTCCGCAACGATGTCAATGCCGGTTACCAGTTCAGTGACGGGATGTTCCACTTGCAGCCGCGTGTTCATCTCAAGGAAATAGAAGTTCTTTTCTTTGTCCACCAGGAATTCAATCGTTCCAGCATTGACATAATCCACTGACTGTGCGGCTTTGACGGCCACCGCCCCCATTTTTTGTCGAAGGACTTTATCCATGAACGGCGAAGGCGCTTCTTCGATCAGTTTTTGATGGCGGCGTTGAATGGAGCAATCCCGTTCGCCCAGATAAATCGCGTTGCCGTGCTGATCGGCGAGGATTTGAATTTCGATATGGCGCGCACCCTCGAGCATTTTTTCCAAATAGACATTTCCATCGCCGAACGCGGACTCCGCTTCGCGTCGTGCCGACGCCAGCAGGGCGGGCATTTCCGCGAGCGATGTGACCTCTCTCATACCTTTTCCGCCGCCGCCCGCGCTGGCTTTGATCAGCAAAGGGAATCCGATTTTGGGCGCCTCTGCCAGCAACTCTTCATCTCTCATTGCGCCCGTGCCTTCAGTTCCAGGCACAACGGGCACGCCCGCAGCCATGACTGTGCGGCGGGCGGCCATCTTATCGCCCATTGCCGCAATTGCGGATGGCTTTGGACCAATGAAGGTGATGCCGGCGTCCATGCAGGCCGCGGCAAAGGATTCTCGTTCTGCTAAAAAACCGTAGCCGGGATGGATGGCATCGGCCCCGCATTTGAGGGCAATATCAATGATCTTATCGGCGCGCAGATACAATTCGCGCGACGGCGCCGGGCCAAGCAAATAAGCCTCGTCGGCGTAACGAACATGCAGGGCGCCGCGGTCCGCTTCAGAATAAACGGCAACGCTTGGAATGCCCAATTCACGGCAAGCCCGCAAAATCCGCACTGCAATCTCGCCGCGATTTGCAACCAGGATTTTATTGAACATCGGTGCTCCTCATCCTATAACGGAATGTTGCCGTGCTTCTTGGGCGGATTCGACTCGCGCTTGTTTTCCAGCATCTCCAGCGCATTGATCAAACGCGGGCGCGTTTCCTTCGGCTCGATCACATCATCAATAAAGCCGCGCTCCGCCGCAATAAATGGATTGGCAAACTTCTCGCGATATTCTGTCACCAGTTCGGCTTTTCTCTTAACAGGATCATTGGCATTTTCCAATTCCTTGCGGAATACAATGCTGACTGCGCCATCGGGGCCCATGACGGCAATCTCTGCCGTTGGCCACGCAAAATTTATGTCGCCGCGAATATGCTTCGACGACATAACGATGTACGCACCGCCATAGGCTTTGCGCGTGATCACGGTTAATTTTGGAACAGTCGCTTCGCAATAGGCAAACAATAGCTTGGCTCCCGCGCGAATGATTCCATTATGTTCTTGATGTGTTCCGGGCATGAAACCAGGGACATCTTCGAATGTTATGATGGGGATGTTGAATGAATCACAGAAGCGCACAAACCGCGCGCCTTTTTCACTGGCGTCAATATCGAGCACGCCTGCCAGCACCGCTGGTTGATTTGCAACGATGCCGACGGAGTGTCCGCCAAGACGCGCAAAACCGATCACGATATTGGCCGCATAGTTTTCCTGGATTTCATAGAATTCAGCATTATCCACAATCAGGCGCACGACTTCTTTAATATCATAGGGCTTATCAGGCGAATTCAGGAATGATGCTATCAAGAGCATCTTCCATCCGTAGCGGATCATCCCCGGTCTGAACAAAAGGTGGATCTTCCATGTTGTTCTGCGGAAGATAACCAAGCATCTTGCGCATCAGATATAACGTGTCCGCTTCATTAGCTCCTGTAATATGGCAGACGCCTGATTTTTCCGAATGAACGCTTGCGCCGCCCAAATCTTCAAATGAAACATCTTCATGCGTCACGGTCTTGACTACATCCGGGCCGGTGACAAACATGTATGAAGAATTATGCACCATGAAGATGAAGTCGGTGAGAGCCGGTGAATAGACCGCGCCTCCGGCACAAGGTCCCATGATGGCGCTAAGTTGGGGGATCACGCCTGAAGCAAGTGTATTGCGCAGAAATATATCCGCATAACCGCCGAGAGATACCACGCCTTCTTGAATGCGCGCGCCGCCTGAGTCGTTCAATCCGATAACGGGCGCGCCGGCCTTCATTGCCATATCCATGATCTTGCAAATCTTGGCAGCATGGACTTCGCCGAGCGAACCGCCGAACACAGTAAAATCTTGCGAGAAGACATAAGCCAGCCGGCCTTCAATTGTTCCCCAGCCGGTCACCACAGAGTCGCTGAGAAATTTCTGTTCATCCAGATTGAAGTCATGCGTGCGGTGTTCAACAAAAGCATCCACTTCACGGAACGAACCTTTATCCAGTAATAAGTCCAGGCGTTCGCGAGCGGTGAGCCGTCCTTTCCTATGTTGCGCTTCGATGCGCGCCGCACCGCCGCCGAGCCGCGATCTGGCTCTCATTTCTTCAAGTCGTTTGGATTTAGGATTCTCGTTCATAGGACTCTCTTTCAAAGTAAATTTTGTTGCGAGGATCGAGAACAACAATGATTGAAAAAAGGAACAACACGATCGTTAAGATAAGATCAAAGGGCCAGTTGGCCCGCATCTGGGTCTGGACGAAGAGGCGGTCTGCCCAAATCCAGGCCGTGTACAAGCTGGAAGCAATGATAAACGCTTTTCGCGTCCAGCGTTGACCTCGCCACATGCTCCATAATAAGAATAAGCCCATTAAAGCCCAAAATGCACCGGTAATATCGATGTAAAGCAGCATGAAGATGCGGCTCGTAGGACTTGAGTGTATCACTCCAAGCGATACCGGTTGAGAATCGAATTGCCTGCCAACATGTTATGTAGAACACCAAGCATAACAATAGAGTTACAGGAATAGATAAATTGCGGCGCATGTTAAGTCCGAGGATTATGGGTTTGGAGGAGAAAGTTTCAGTAAATCCTTATCACCATACTCAGCAACTAGAGTGAGGCGCCCAGCATATTGCCCACTATATGGAGGGGCTTTCAATAAATCCGGATTTGCGAATATATATCTCATGCCTTCCCGGTAAAGATAATCCGGCCCCACTCCACTCTTCATCGCCAAATAATAGGGATAACTATTGATCAAGCCATCCATGTTAATAACCGTGCGGTTTGGAATAAAGTATCCATCGTTACCGCCTCCTGAAGCGCCAATCAGATCACCTGGCTTTGTGTGGCTTTCCAAGAATGGAAGCTCGCTAAGATAAGGTGTATTAGGCGGTGGTGGTTGATATGTCATTTGCGAAATAACATTTTGATAATATTGCACAGTCCAAACTATACATAATAGTCCGACAAACACCCAAGCTCCGTAATAAGTGATGCGTGATTTTCTCAAGAACATCCTGAACAACATATCCAAAAGGACGGCAAAAAAGATTGTAATAAATATCAGCTCGGCTAGCCAATACCAATCCTTTGGAGCGACGTAGCCGGTGCTGCTATAAGAAAAGATTTGAATCCAACTGGCAACAAAAAGCGGGATGACGCCGGTTTGCAGAATGGCGCGTGCCTTTTGTTTCTTGGCGAGCAATAAAAGCAAATAAGCCAATCATGCTTAAGAGGATCAGAAAAACAAAGAAGCAAATCTGTGCATCGATATGTTGGATGGATGCGGGCAAAAAGCCGGTTATCGATTTATTCAATACGCCGATAGGAGATAAAACCGCTTGCCACGCGTTGAATTCGTTGGTTGGATTTAATGCAAAGAAGGATTGGAACGATAATGCCGGAAGTCCGTAGATGTTTAATCTGAATGTACTCCACCATTGTTTAATCTGTCCGCTGACCGGCGTAAATGTCCCAAAAGTCAGTTTGTTCCAAAGCATGTAGAGACTTAATGAACCGCCCAATATCCCGTAATAGACCAATGCTTCCTTGCCCCAACGTTGCCAATGTTGTCTGAAATATTCCGACGGTGAATAGGCTTTCAACTCTCCATCGGTTCTGCGGAATCCAAAAGCCATGGCTCGGATCAGAATCAAAGCAATTAGCGTGAGTGCGGCATCTGTAAGCAGGGCGATGCGTGGAATGGATGGTAAGATGTTCAGCCAGGAGCCGCCCAGCATTAGAATTGCAACTGCGCCGGAACTGAAGATTACGGCCAGAAAAATATTTTTCAACATATCTGGCGGTTTCCAAGTTGCAGGTCGTTGATATAGGTTCATCAAGAAAAAGGTCGGCATCTTTACGATCAAACCAATGGAGATCATAATGAGCGCCGCGTTGGATAACTCGTAGTATTTCGGCAGGCCCAATCGCATCACAAATGCAAGCAACGTTGCTGTGACAACAGCCAAAATGTCGAGTGGAGCCAAATACCGCATGGGTTCGTCCCGGAAAATGATCCAAATCCCGATGATGATCGCAAAAAACACCAAGTCAAGGCGACTGAACATGGTCAGGGTTGCAATTGCGCTAAACCATGCCACTTGCCGCCAGCCAATCGACATTTTGCTTTTGTTTTTCTCCAGCCGATAAAGCATATAAATGGACAGCGCGATAAAAAACAGCGCAATCCCAGATTCGAGTCCCAAGTTGTAAAAAGTTTCCTGTATATAAAAATTGAATACCCAATAAACAGCAGCCAGCATTCCGACAGGAGGAGACAGGATACCGCTGATTAAACGATAAAGCAGAATCGCCGTCGCAATGCTGAACAGACTTATTACGATCAACAAAACGCGTAGAGGCAGGATTAGATCGAAGCGTGCCAAAGCAAAAATCGGGATGCAAATCAGCATCCACAGCGGATGATAGCCGTTGGTCGGGTTGATTCCATCGAACGTACTGCCATGCCCGAGTCCAATATTCTCCGCCACCTTGAAGTAATAATAAGCATCATCGCGGATAAACCAATTGCTAGGAAAATTGTGTCCCTCTGAAAATGCCGCGTACAGTTGTATCGCCAATACCACGATGATAAGAAGAATCTCAAACCAATGAAATCGTTTCATTGTTTATCCAATGTCCAGTGTGATCTTTCCAAATTGTTCGCCGTTTTCTAAACGTTTCTGCGCCGATGCCGCGTCTTTCAATGGAAAAGTCTGATCGAGTGCGGGTTGCAATTTTCCTGCGGCAACCAAATCGATTACTGTAATGAAATCTTTGATCGGACTCATGGTCGAACCGACGATCGAAAGATGCTTGGAAAAGATATAACGATTGTCGATTTCAAATTTGGGTCCGCCACTATTGCCAACCGTTAACAATCTTCCGCCTTTACATAGTGAGCGAAAACTAAGTGGAAACGTTATGCCGACATTATCCACGACAATGTCAGCTCCGCGTTTGTTGGTTGCGGAATAAACCGCTTTTGACCAATCATCCTCCTTAGAGCGATCAATCACGATATCCGCACCAATGGCCTCAGCCATCTTTAACTTCCTTGTGTTCGAGCCTACGACGATCACGCGGGCACCGCTAAATTTTGCTACTTGTATGCTGGCAGTATTGACTCCGCCCCCTGCACCGACGATAACCACGGTTTCACCGGCGCGCAAGTTTCCGCGCGTGATCAACGAATGCCACGCGGTTTGAAATACCAATGCGGATGCTGCGGCAATTCTTAAATCAAAGCCTGCATGCAATTTATATAATTGCCGAGTCGGCAGGCTGATGTATTCCGCATAAGTGCCGCGCATCGTTTCACCGAGCAGATTCCAGTCGCGGCACATGTTGTCTTTGCCTGCCAGCAATACTCACATTTGCCGCAACCAATGTTCGCGTTGATAACGACGTGCTCGCCAATCTCAAAATCTGTGACACCATGGCCCAATTGAATAATTTCACCTGCGCCATCCGCACCATTGATGTGGGGGAATTCCAACTTCAAGCCGGGCCAGCCTTTTCGGACCGTTACATCAACCCGATTCAATGCTGCAACGCGCAAACGCACTAGTGCTTCGCCTGATTTAGGTTCAGGAGTTGGAAGGTCTGCATATTGCAAAACTTCCGGTCCGCCATGCTGATGGAAGAGAATTGCTTTCATATTTTGTTATCCACTCTCATTTATTTAAGATTCAACTCCGCGCGGCTGATGACCAACCGTTGAATTTCGCTGGTGCCCTCGTAAATTTCCGTGATCTTTGCATCGCGGAAATAACGTTCGACAGGCAATTCCTTGCTAAAACCTATTCCGCCGTGAATTTGCACGGCGGAATGTGCACAGAACATGGCAGTTTCCGACGCGAACAATTTCGCCATGGAAGATTGCAATGTGAAACGTTCGCCAGTTTTCTTGGATCGTTCTTTTGCCATCGCGGCATCGTAAAGAAGTAATCGCGAAGCCTCGATACGTGTTTTCATATCTGCGATCTTAAACGCAATGCCTTCAAATTCACCAATCTTCTGACCAAACGCTTCGCGCTCGCGCGCGTATGCAAGGCTGGCTTCATACGCGGCGTTCCGCAATTCCCAATGCTTGTGATGCGATTCCGATTCGCCCCACATCGAGGATCGTCATCGCAATTTTGAATCCGTCTCCTTCTTCGCCAAGACGGTTGGAAACCGGCACGCGGCAATTTTCAAAAATGAGTTCACTGGTTGCCGAGGCGCGGATTCCGAGTTTCGGTTCCTTCTTGCCGCGCGTAAATCCGGGTGCATTGTTGGCATCAATCAAAAATGCGCTGATGCCTTTTTGTTTTTTCTCCGGGTTGGTGACGTTGAAGACGATAACGAAATCCGCAACCGGTCCGGAGGTGACCCAAAGCTTTCGTCCGTTGAGGATATAAGAATCCCCGTCGCGGATGGCACGGCTTTTCATCGTTCCTGCGTCCGAGCCGGATAGTGGCTCGGTTAGCGAATACGCACCGATGGCTTCTCCCGAAGCGACCGGTTTTAAGAATTTCTGCTTCTGCTCCTCTGTACCAAACTTCAAGATGCCATGACAATATAGTGAATTGTTTACTGACATGATCACGCCGTGCGATGCGTCCACTTTACTTATCTCTTCAACGGCCAGCACATAAGATAGAGTGTCCATGCCCGCGCCGCCATATTCTTCCGGGACTTCGATGCCCATCAAACCCAGTGCACCCATTTTCTTCACGGTTTCATAGGGGAACTCTCCGCTTTCGTCGAATTGCGATGCGATCGGCGCGATCTCTTTCTGCGCAAAGTTGCGAGCGGTATCTCGAATCATGATGTGTTCATTGCTTAGTGGAAATAAAACATCACTCATCCGTACCTCCGAAAGAAGAATCTATAGCGATTATACCGCCAGGTGATACAATCACGTCAATCAACGGAGGGTAGCTGTGAAAATATTAATTGCTGCAGATATGGAAGGCATCACCGGCGTTACGAATTGGGATCAGGTAACGCCTGGACATCCCGAATATGTTCGCTTGCGCAAATTGATGACTGGCGACGTCAATGCCGCAGTGCGCGGCGCGTTCGATGCGGGCGCTAATGAGGTTGTCATTGCGGATGGACATTGGAACGGCTCCAACATTTTGATTGAAGAAATGGATCCGCACGCCCGCTTGAACAGCGGTTCGCCTGCGCCACTTGGAATGATGCAGGGCATCGATCAAAATGTGGATGGTGTATTCTTCGTCGGTTATCATGCGCGGCAGGGATCGCAAGATGCCGTGCTAGACCACACCTGGTCCAATACGTGTGTGGCAAACGTATGGCTGAATGATCTGATTGCTGGTGAATATACACTTAATGCCGCCTTAGCGGGGCATTTCAACGTACCGGTCCTGATGATTAGTGGCGATCAAACGGTTTGCGCTCAAGCAACGGAACAAATCGGCGCTTTGGAAACTGCTGTTGTCAAACGAGCAAGCGGACATTTTTCTGCCGATTGCCTGCCTCCAGCTGCTTCTCAAAAGTTGATTGAATCAGCAACTCAACGCGCAACAAAAAACTTCATGAAGAAAATCGCGCCTAAACCATTTATTTTGAAGACGCCCATAAGGGTAGTCGTCGAACTGAATTCATCGGATATGGCGGATAAAGCTATGTTGATGCCTGGTGTCACGCGTGAAGGCTTGAAACTATCTTTCCAAGCTGATGGTATGCCAAAGGCATATTCGGCTTTTCGTGCGTTGATATTGATGTCGTATCCAAGATGATGCCTGCGCCAGAAAATAATTCAGTCTGTAGAATAATTTGTAGTAAAATGTGACGTTTAATAGGAGCGTCATACAGAACCTTGCCCACTTACGTCGTTGCTACGACACTTCCGTGCAGTAATTGCACAACCGCCGCCTGTTGAGGATCAACCTTCAGCGAGGCGGCGGATGTAGTTAACGGCACACAGGTTCAGGTCGCGAAATAAGCGGCTGATTTCTTATGGTCTCTGATCTTGAAGCGGCCAGCAAGCTGGGCCAAAATTAAATCACAAGGAGAAAAATGACCGGCAAATATTTTTCCTATCTTTCGCCAAAGCTCGAAAATCGCCCGCTTGTGGAAAAAGGGAACTGCGGCGTGTTTGCCCGCCAGGCCATCAAGGAAGGTGAATTGTTGTCGCTATGGGGCGGAAAGATTCTTCCGCGGATGAGGTCGATCGCGAAATGGAAAATTTCACACAGCAGGTTTTGCAGATCGAAGATGGTTTTTACCTGATGACCCCCTCCATGGAACCGTCTGATTGCTTCAATCATTCATGCGATCCGAACGCGGGATTGACAGGACAGATCGGATTGATTGCGATGCGCGACATTGAACCGGGCGAGGAAATCTGCCTCGATTACGCCATGTGTGATGGTTCGAACTACGATGAGTTCGATTGTCAGTGCGGCTCGCCCAATTGCCGCGGCCGCGTCACCGGCGAGGATTGGAAACGCCCTGAACTGTGGGAGCGATATGAAGGATATTTCTCGCCATATCTTCAACGCCGCATTGCCGCTTTGAAGAAGGAGGTTCATCAAAAACAAAAAATCGCTGTTTGATTCTTTGCACATCTTTTTGATTGCGCTCGGCTCGCGGATGATCCCCGTTCTATTTGCGCGTTGGTTAGGCAGCTTTCATATATATTCCGATAAAATTTTATTGATGAAAACTTTGCTCGGGCGAGCGCCTTCATTTTGACTGGAAAATTGTAATCGTCATCATCCTCAGCACATTGTTGTTGATTGTAGATTTCTATCATCAGTTCACGCCAAACAAAGACTAGGATCGTACGATCTTATATCTGCTAATTCCATTATCAGTCATTGTTCTAATTTTTCGAGAAGATCCTCGCACATATGGTTTCACCTTCGGCGATTGGAAAACCGGAATCATCCTGACGGCGATTGGTATCGTCATCATGGCAATTGTTTTGTGGTTTGTCGCGCGCGACCCGGCTATGCAATCCTATTACAAGCCACAGGTCGATGGTTTGCCATGGAACACCTTCCTTGATCTTTTTGGCTGGGAATTTTTCTTTCGCGGTTTCATTCTGTTTGCATTCGTTCGTAAGTTTGGGGCCGAGGCGTTGTGGTTGCAAGCCGTGCCGTTTGCGCTGGCGCATATTGGAAAGCCGGAAATTGAAGCGTTGTCCACGATCTTTGGCGGCTTCGCCTTCGGATGGGTCGCTTACCGGACGCGCTCGTTTGTTTATCCGTTTTTGATCCATTGGTTTGTTGCATCGTTTACAATTGTGATCGCAGCGGGATTAATCCATGGTTGATTATACGCTTCGTCCCGCGACTGAAGATGATTTTCCCCTTATCAGGGATTTAATCCACCGCGTTGGGATCAACCCGATGGACTTGGATTGGCATCGGTTTGTGATCGCCGTTGATGGGTCCGGCAAGATGCTGGGCTGTGGGCAATTGAAGCCGCATGGTAAAGATGTGATCGAGCTGGCATCTATCGCCGTGGAACCCGCATATCAACATCAAGGCATTGCACGTGTCGTCATCGAGCATTTGATTGCACGGGGTCCGCGCCCGCTTTATTTAACGTGTCGTTCAAGACTTGGATCGTTTTATGAAAAGTGGGGCTTTCGTTCAATCGAGTCTAAAGAGATGCCAGCTTACTTTCGCCGCCTGTCGCGTCTAGTAAACACACTTGGCTCGTTCATGAACGAGAAGATGCTCGTCATGAAGTTGATGTAAATTCGGATTATGAAAAACATTCTTTATGTTTTTGTCGGACCGATGGCGGGCTTTGTGTTTGCGGCGATCCTTCTGATTGTGACCCGTCTGCCCGGCGGCCAGCCGGTTACCCAAGAACTGGCTCCGACCCAAGCCCCAATTGTGATTCAAATTACCGGGGAGGTGGTGAAGCCTGGTGTGTATACGTTGCCGGATGGAAGCAGTGTTCAGGATGCAGGATGCAGTCGACGCGGCGGGCGGATTGCTGGCTAACGCGAATTCGAATTCTGTTAAACCTGCCGCGCGCTTGGAAGATGTACAGCAAATAACTATTCCTTCCCAAAATTGTTCCATGTCGGCGTTATCCGCGTCATCGTGCAATTGGCGGCCAGGGCTCCTTTTACCGTAGTTTCACCTTTGACACCGACTGCTGTTTCATCCTTTAGCCTGATCAATACCAACATTGCAACCCTTCAACAACTGGATTTTCTTCCGGGCATCGGCATAGTCATGGTGCAAGGCATCGTAACCTATCGTCAATAGCACGGGCTGTTCCAGCACATTGAGGTTTTTATGAATGTGCCAGGGATTGGCCCGGCAACATTTGATAAGATCCAAAGCCTGATTACGATTAGCTCCTAGCATTAATCGTTCAACAGATTTCTTTTGCATCCCAATTTAAATTGTTATTACTTTATCTGCCTTTATCTGCGCCTCGATGATATCAGGCATGCCGCCTACAACGCCGGCCTGCACACTGCTCGCCAAATCCATCGCTTCGAGGCAAGTAGAGCAGACGATGAGAAGTACTCCCTTGCTCTCCAATTCTTTCAGTTGCCTCAATACGGGTGAGCCTGTGACGGTTAATTTCACGCCATCGGTATAAAAGCAAATCACCTTGGGCAATTTATCGCTTTGTATGAGTAGGCTGAAATATTTTTCGATCAGCTTCAGAGACAGGTCTGCCAATTGAGAATGACCCATTCCATAGCGGGTTACAAGAATTACCGTTTCTTTCATCTTTCTTCCTCCTGGGATTTTGATCCAGTTTGATAGAACGCGTCAAGCAATTTATGTGCATCCGCAGACTGCGCTTTGGGTACGAAAACTTGTACGCGTGCCAAGCCGTCAATCATCACCGGATAAATGTGATGACCGACTGCCTCCTGGAACAATTCCACTTCAACACCTTCCGCTTTGAGATAACTCATGAGCAAGTCGGCTTGCATGCGGCCATTGATTTCCGTCAATAATACGTATTTGAGTGCGTCCATTTTTAACTCCGGTTTGATTATACCGATAAAAGCCTTCTTCGAGCCGGTCGTTGAACCGCCCGTTTTCGTTGTACAATTGAGCGCAATGCCCGAAAATCTAAATGTATTATTTTTAGCCGCTGAGGCGGAACCCTTCATCAAGGTGGGCGGGTTGGGAGATGTGGCTGGAGCGTTGCCGCGCTCGTTGCACGATCTGCCGCCCGAAGTCACGGGGGAAACCGCTTTGGATATCCGTCTTGTTTTGCCATTGCATTCGGCTATCAAATCTGAAGGGCTTCGTCCGTTGATGATCTTTCCGCTGTCGTTTAAAGGCGGTGATTTGCATGTGCAAGTTCTTGAATCCAGTTTAGGGGGCATGACCGTTTATTTTATCGGCGGCGAGCCTATTGCCACCAGTGGTTCTGTTTATTCCTTGGACTCCGCGTTGGACGCAGAGAAATATACTTTCTTCTCGTTGGCCGCTTTGGAGTTGACTCGCCAATTGGATTGGAAGCCGAACATCGTCCACGCCAATGACTGGCATACCGCACTAGCTTGTTACGCACTTTTGATCAAACGCTGGGAGGGAGAATTCCCCGGCGTGGCTTCGGTGCTAACGATTCATAATTTGCCTTTTATGGGCCCTGACGTTTCTTCAATCATCGAAGGTTATGGCCTTTCCATTGCGCAGACCGGTCTGCCTGAGTGGGCGTGTGCGCTCCCGCTTTCGCTTGGACTTTGGGCGGCCGACTCTCTCGTCGCGGTTTCTCCAACTTATGCGCGCGAAATGCTGACCCCTGAATTCGGTTGTGGGTTGGACGATTACATTCACGGGCGCAAAGAATCATTGAACGGAATATTGAATGGGATTGACTCCGGAATCTTTCAATCCAGCCATTGATCCAGCCCTGGCTGTGAATTATGGAAGCGTTACATTGGATAAACGTCCTTTGAATAAAACTGCTTTGCAAGTCCGCCTCGGCTTGCCGCAGGATATAAACGTTCCATTGCTGGGCGTAGTGTCGCGCATGGATCCGCAAAAAGGGATTGATCTTATTCCCAAGGCCCTGACCAAACTTAAAGATTTGCCGTGGCAATTCGTTATTCTTGGCACGGGCGATCCGAAACTTGAAGCGTCGATCCGCCTTTTACAACCTGAATTTCCGGATCGCGTGCGCGCCGAATTCAAATACGACTTAGGGCTAGCGCGTCAAATTTACGCAGGCGCGGACATCTTCCTGATGCCGTCGCGGTACGAACCGTGTGGCCTTTCGCAGATGATGGCGATGCGTTATGGTTGTGTCCCGATTGTTAGTGCGGTGGGCGGCTTGAAAGATACGGTCTATGACGGCGAAACGGGATTTATGATCGCCAAGCCGACCGCGGGACGTTTGAAAACCGCCATCAAAAAGACCTTGGCGATTTATTCCGATCACGCGCGCTGGGAAACGATTCAAAAAGCAGGCATGGCTCAGGATTTTTCTTGGAAGAGTTCGGCGAACCAATACTTTCAACTTTATCAACGCGTTGCAGCGCAACTTGTTGCCCGTTGAAATCCATTTATTCTCTTTAAGGCTGAATGATGATCTTTCCTCGCTCCGGTGGAATCCTTTTGCATCCAACCAGTTTGCCCGGTCCGTATGGCATCGGCGACCTCGGCTCACAAGCTTATTGCTTCGTAGACTTTCTCATCGACTCGGGTTGCAAGCTCTGGCAGGTTTTGCCGCTCGGCCCGACAGGCTATGGCGATTTGCCGTATCAATGTTTCTCCGCCTTTGCGGGTAATCCATATCTTATCAGCCCGGACTTTCTTTTACGCGATGGCTTGCTGACTGAATCTGATTTAGCAGATAAACCGGCCTTCGCCCCTTTCACTTCACGCGTGGACTTCGGTCTGCTCATCCGGTGGAAACTGAATCTTTTGCAAAAGGCTTTTGCTCGCTTTTCTTCTAGTGTCACTCTGAGCGAAAGCCAAGAGTTCTTTAAGGCAGAGTTTGATTCCTTCCGTGCAGCCAACGCCTCGTGGCTGGATGATTATGCTCTTTTCATGGCGCTAAAGGAATCAAATGGCGGAGGAGCCTGGAGTGGCTGGCCGGATCAAGTCAAGAAAAGAGAAGCGAATGCAATCGCAAACGCGCGTCAAACCCTTGCGGCCTCTATTTTGGGTTTTGCCTTTTATCAATTTCTTTTCTTCAGACAATGGAACGCACTTCGAATGTATGCCAATGATAAGGGCATCAAAATTATCGGCGATATTCCGATCTTTGTGGCAGGCGATAGCGCGGACGTATGGGCCAACCCTGAATTATTTTTTCTCGATGAACATGGTAATCCAACCGTAGTCGCTGGCGTGCCGCCGGATGTATTTTCGCCAACGGGACAGTTATGGGGCAACCCGCTTTATCGTTGGGACGAACACAAGCGCACCGGTTACGCCTGGTGGATAAAGCGAGTGAAATCCACGCTGAAGATGGTGGACATGATCCGTCTTGATCATTTCCGCGGCTTTGCTGGTTATTATGAAATCCCAGCCGCGGATGAAACGGCCGAACACGGACAATGGAAGCCCGGTCCCGGCGCGGACTTGTTCTATGCCTTTCAAGCAGCATTAAATGGGCCGCGGAATAACGCGGATGTTGCGGACTTAGAGAAAGAGAATCCGCGTTCTCCGCTCGGCAGCGTTACGGAATTTTTTGCCCATCATCGCTGAGGACCTTGGCATAATCACGCCGGATGTGGTTGCAATCCGTGACGAGTTTCAACTGCCGGGGATGAGAATTTTGCAGTTTGGATTCTCTGGTTCCGACAATCCATTTCTTCCGCATAACTATGTTCACAATTGCGTGGCGTATACCGGGACGCACGACAACGACACTTCATTAGGCTGGCTCGCGACAACATCGAAAAAGGAACGCGAGTTCGCACTTCTTTATCTTCATTCAGATGGTCATGACTTCGCCTGGGATTTGATCCGCGGAATTTGGTCCTCGGTGGCGATGTTTGCCGTCACGCCGATGCAGGATGTGCTCAGCCTCGGCGGGGAGGCGCGCATGAATTTCCCTAGCAAGTTGGGCGGGAATTGGGAATGGAGAATGAGGGAAGACGATATGAATGATTTAATTGCTAAGAGATTGAAAGAGATAAATTATTTATATCAGCGATAACATCTATGGCAGCCAATATACTCGGCCATTGTATCTCAAATCAAAAAAGTAATACCGCTTTATACATTAGATAGGTCAATGTATCTGGATCTAGGGACTTAATTTCAGATATACTCTTGGATATTAATATAGATAGCGCAAGGTTTATTCCATAATTTAGATCAAGTGTTTCCTCGCAAAATGGAATTGCGATTAAGTTGAACCTAGTTTAGGAAAATAAGAGTGAGGTACTCTCTGTGTACATGAACCAATTTGGGTCAATCCCTTAGGAGGCTGCCTCATTTCAAACTGCAGCACATTTTGTGTAGGAGTTGAAATTATTATTGGTGTTGGAGTTGGAGTTTGGATTGGTGTTTGAGTTGTTGTTGGCTCTGGAGTAAAAGTTTGTGTTGGCGTTGTAGATGCAAATGTGGCACAAGAAGTCAAGAACAGAATTACAAACAGAAAAACATTCATCTTTGATTTTGACCTCCTCGCGATGAATTGTATAAATTATATTCCAAGTTGACCACAATCGCTTTGCTTGGCTTATATCAACTTCTTTTTCGCTTTTCTTTCGTCGGCGCAAGCATTGTGCCGCGGCAGGTCTTTGCGCCGCAGTGACAGGCATATTGTTCTTCTGCCGCCGCGTCTTCCTTTCCATCGCGCGTGAGATTGTAATCATAGGTCAGCTCTTCGCCTTCGGCGATGGTCTTTATTGCCTCGATATATATGTGCTTCCTATCAAGGACTGCCCTGCAGTTTGGCTCGCAGGAATGATTGATAAAGCGCGCACTCATTGCCGCCAACCGCCGCGTCAATGACAGTGTGCTTATCCACGACAAACAACAAGACATGCGGATGTTCCGATTTATCATCGTCATAACGCAGGTCAGCCTCCTCAGACGTGATCCGTTCTCCGATATATTCAATGATGCGCGTCCCTTTGCGGATGCGCTGCGTGGCGAACCCGCCGCGTCCGTGAATGGGGGAGTGCCGAACTTCAAAGTAATGTTTGTTCATGGTAAATCTTATTTGCCTGTTGTAAACTCAGGAAAAATTGTATTATCTATAAAGTTCAAGTTCTTATTGAAATCAGGCGTACAAGGAATTCTTGAATCCCAGCACTGATTCCCGTTTAAAGGAGTCCAAATCACCGCGCCGGAAAGAGTTATTTTCTCGACCAACCGGACTTTAGGTAAAGGTGCATAACCATCAGTCGGTAAGGATGTAAATACCTGGGGATTGTTTACAAAGAACCAGATTACGTTAGCATTGATAATTACGAACATTGCCAGGATGATTCCGCTTTTGATCTTTTGCGAGGCTTCAATGATTTTTACGATAACGATCATGGTGGCGACAGGAAGAATCCAGAACAGGGCATTGGCAAAACGAGGGTCGGGAGCTAGTCCGAACCAGAAGATCATGGCTATCCAAATTGGTACAGGATTAAGAAGATCTTTCGATTGACTTTTTTGGATGATGCACGACTACATAATACGATACTTGCCACGATTCCCAAGATTGAAATAACCAAAGGATATACAACTGTTACTACATTATCCTGGAGTATTCCGTAAAACCATGGCTCCAGCCATCCCCATGAATTTAACACTTGATCGGGCGGCGCTCCATTTTCCCGCGCCCAGCTGTAGATCCGGTTCGCCTTCCAATTTGACCAGTGTTAATCGGCTCTGCCCAAGCTACATGCAAACAACCGAAGGTTGACGGATAGGCAGGACAACCGCTTAAGAGTATCCCGCGAAAGCTCCATAATACGATGATGAGGCGGGCAATGCCATCAACCAGCCGATGGTCGAGAGAGTTTGCTTTGATGGCAGGTGCTAAGACCTTATCCTGACCAATAAGAGAATCGCACATAACGCCACGACATAAAATAAATTACTCAACTTGATGGTGATCAGGGTTGCTGACATGATGAAAATAAAAGCGATTCGCGCCTTGTTGCCTTTGTTCGATAGGTTTTCTTCAATATCACGGACGAAATGAAAGAACAACAATATCTGCAAAAATAATGATGCGATATCGGGGCTTGGAGATGACATTCCGGTTCTCAACACCTCAAAGATCAATGCCATATATATCAACGCGGGTATGAATAGGATTGGGATTAAATTGGATGACAAGAAATCTGCAACACGATCTTTTTTGAAAATAGAGCTTGAAAGATATAACAGGCATTCAGCCAACAAGACTAATAGGAGAAAACTGTTGGCAACATTGTAGCCATGGTTAAAGAGAGGATAAAGATTAAGCATATGCCACATACGCAAAAAAGGATTGATTAAAGGCAAGGCGGCTATGTAAATTTCCAAGTCCCTAGCACAATGGGATACTCATTCAGCCAACGTATCGAGTTGAAGTGATAAAGCCCATCGTCGTAGATTGTGGGCGATGACATGGACAAAATAGCGACCCAAATCGTTGTAACCGCTAGTAATACTGAATAAACCCATGAAGAGGTGGATGCCGCTTGTTTCCAGACTTCATTTTCAAAAAAAGACAATCGCAGATATCACTCCAAGCATCAAAAAGGGGACGCTTGAAAATATGTTGATAGCAATAAACAAATTCAATATCTGGAGCAGGAAAAGCGTAATAGCCCATCCCAGCCATATTAGAATAAACAATCTTTCTTTAACAGGAAAAACAATTCTCAGGATTGCGTGAACCAGCCCATCCCAAGCCAAGATATGAAAAGGCTAGGATAACATAGCCAATCACGGTGATTGTTAAGTCAATAAGCAGTGTCATTATTTTTCTATGTTGTTCAATCGGATCAATTTGATCTAATCAAGTGATAATACCGGCTTTTCCCTATCCGTCAAATTGACCACAATCGCTTTGCTGGCTTTTATCAAATTCTGCGGTGTGATCATGATCTCGTTTCCCCATTGTCCTGCGCCAACTTCTAAACATCGGTTCATTCATCAAGCGACGCTTCAAGAAATGAACGAAAGCCCTCGCGTCTGCCAACTGAAAGGGGGAATGGAACCTATCACATAACCGGTCGTTTCTTTGACCACTTCCGGCGCGGCCATTTGAATGTTTCGCGAGCCGACGCTTTCTTGAGATTGCCAGAGATCGCGTTCTGATCGCCGCCAAGCATGACCAGCATCACGCTCGCCAGTATCGGCTTGAAAGATCAATGTCTTGACCGCTTGTCGTTCGGGAAATCCCAACGCGTGCGCGACATTCGCCGCGCCTTTCGCTGTCTCGGGCGGAAAACTTTTCGTTTCATATGGAATGTTCGAGCGAGTCAAGATATAGATGAGATGGTAGTTTCATAATTCCTTTCCTGTCATTGCGAGGAGTGATGCCCAGCCGAAGGTGTCGAAGAACGGAGCGACGAAGCAATCTCGTCTTTCAAAGAGCAGATTGATACTTTGAAAGAACACAGTGCTTCGTCGCCCCTCAGCGGCTCCTCGCACCGACACTTGAAAATAAGATTCATAAATTCCATTCTTTGCGAATCAGGGCCACAATTTCTTTTGGCGTTCTTGAGATGCTTATTGTCAGCGCGTCTTTCGGTT
>CAVVZL010000035.1:0-79312 GCA_963752775.1 uncultured Chloroflexia bacterium | reverse complement strand
GGATCTTTCCCCGGTTTCCATTTATCTGGGCAGAATAAGGAGTTGCGGCTCTCAACACAATCAAGCCATCACTTGGGCAGTTTCTCCAAGTGTTGCTTGAAAAGGACAGGTTTCGTTGGATGAGCAACGTTTTTGATGTCATTGTGATTGGAGCCGGTTACATCGGTAGTTCGGTAGCTTATCACCTGTGCGTGGCAGGTTTGAGAACAGCTCTTCTTGACCAGGGCTCAATGGCGGCGGGGGCCTCGCGCGCCGGTTACGGCAACATTCAAATCCAGGATCTGGAATTGAGCAAAAGCGTGGAGCTGATCAGGATGGCGCGTACGCGCCTTGCGACGCTGGAGGAAAATCTAGGGCAGAAAGTTGGGCTGAGGCGCATCGGCGGACTTTTACTCATCGAGAACGAAAACCAATGGCAGATGATGGAAGCTAGGCTCAAGGCTTTGCATTCGCAGGGCATCCACTCCGAGTTGGTGCCAGCCGCGTACTTGCGGGAGGTGGAGCCTCGCCTGGATACCTCAACGCTTCTGGGTGGGCTTTATCACGATGACGAAGGGCAGATCGACCCGTTCCAGCTTATCTGGGGATATCTGGTGCAGGCCCGACGCTTGGGGCTGCAGGAATTTTATTTCAATGAAGTGACCGGCTTCGATGTTAAAAACGGCCGGCTCGAGGGGATCATCACACCCCACGAGTATTATAGTGCCGGGAGGGTAGTGTTATGTACTGGGGCATATACCCGTCAGTTGGGCCGATTGCTGGGAAGAGAATGGGACATCCGGTATATCCTCGGGCAGGCGATGGTGACAGATCCAACTGAGCCGGTCTTGCACAACCATATTTCATCCGCCTCCTTTTTTGAACAGACATCGGCAGACCAAGAAGGAGTGGTAAGTGTGGGACTTGCGATCAGCCAGTCCATCCATGGACACCTCCTGCTGGGCGAGGCGATGGTGGCTGCCGACAGCCTCTCAGAGCAGGGTGCCCAGCCAATCACTTCAGGCTATAGCCCGATATATTTTGCGCTACTTTCCCTCATTCTGCAGGCTGCGCGTCCGGCGGGGTTGGTCGGCGCAGGTGGCTTATACTCCGGATTGGTGTCCGTGGCTGGGTCCGGTTCCAGGAATTGAAGGGTTGTTTTTAGCTACGGCATTTCGCTCTACAGTGGTCGTCACGCCACTGATCGGCGAGCTGGTGACGAAGCTGGTAACGGGCGGAAAATGTGATTTGAACATTGATAATTTCCTGCCGGAAAGGAATTCAGATTATGCGCATTAAATCATTCGGTTCTACTCTGCCTGAGTGGCAGCGCGGCCGATCAATCCAAATTCAGGTGGATGGAAAAGCGATCGAGGCGTTTGAAGGGGAGACGGTCGCTGCAGCCTTGCTGGCTTCGGGAATCGATACCTTCCGTTTGAGCCGAAAAAACAAAGAACCGCGCGGTCTCTTTTGCGGAATGGGTATTTGTTATGAATGTCTGGTCACAGTCAATGGGGCGCATGCCGTCCAGGCTTGCCTGACGCCGGTGGCGGAGGGGATGCAGGTTGAGACCTGCCGGGAGTGGGAATTATGAGCGAAACCTATGAACTGGCTGTGATCGGAGCAGGCCCGGCGGGAATGGAAGCCGCCATCGCAGCTTCAGAAGCAGGGGTTAAGACCGTCATCATCGATGGCCTGTCTCGAGAAGGCGGTCAATATTACCGGAAGCCCGCACCGGCTTTCACTGCCTCCCGGAAGACGGTCGTGGATAAAGAAGGAGACCTTTTGGCCAAGCGACTTGTAGAGGCGCCAGCGGCCAAAATTTTAATGCCCTGACGTGGGGTATCTTTAAAGAAGAAAAAAGTGAAGGGTGGTTGGTAGGCCTCTACGGGCCAGATGCTCCCAAGTGGGTGCATGCCCGTGCCTTGGTCCTGGCAAACGGTGCTTACGACACGCCCGTGGCGTTTCCAGGTTGGACTTTGCCGGGCGTGATTACGAGTGGGGCAGCCTTGATCTTGGTTAAATCCCAAGGTGTGGCGCCCGGTCAACGGGCTTTGATAACTGGAAGCGGCCCGCTGCTGCTCTCGTCGGCTGCCCACTTGATCGAGGCCGGTGTGGAGGTGGTCGGTGTGTGTGAAACCTCGCGGCTTTTCCCGAGAGGGATCAGCTATGCCCCGACCATGTTGGGCCAGCGACGCCGCTTGCAGGAGGGTATGCGATATTTCAGCGTTCTCCTCCGCAAGAACGTGCCTTATCGGACCGGTTGGTCGATCCTCGAGGTGCACGGTAAGGAGCATGTGGAGGAAGCAGTAATCGCCGAAGTGGATTCGAAGGGCCTTCCTCTCTTGGGCAGCCTCCGAACTGAACGCGTGGACACTGTGGTTTGTGGTTTTGGCCTTACGCCGAACACTGGCTTGGCACGCATGATAGGCTGCAAGATGGAATACCAACCTAAAAAGGGTGGCTGGGTACCCTTGCGTGATTCCATGTTGCAAACCAGCCTGCCTGGTGTTTATATAGCAGGAGACGGTGCCGGAATTTGCGGGGCGGAGAATGCGCGCTGGGAAGGAAGACTTACGGGAACAGCGATTGCGCTACTAACAGGGCATCTGAAAAATCAGGGAGCTGAAAAAATAATTAAACGAATTGGCCGTGAGTTGGCCCGGCAACGCCGCTTCGGTCGTTTGCTTGGGGAACTCTTCTCGCCTAAGTCGGGCTGGATCTCTCTGGCACGCGATGAAACTCCGCTTTGCCGCTGTGAAGAGGTAAGCCTGGGAGAGGTCAAGGCTGCTGTGGCAGCAGGGGCGCGCACGTTGGGAGAAGTCAAGATGGTTACTCGGGCGGGGATGGGTAATTGTCAGGGCCGGATTTGCGAACGCTCTGTTACAGGAGCGATCATGCAAGCCTCTTTGGCCGAAAGAACCACGCCCGATTTCGTGGGAATGTACTCCATCCGGCCGCCACTCCATCCATTGCCAATGGATTTTCTTGCGAAGGCCGGGCTGGAAGAGTAAGAGTTTGGATGTTAATAAGAAGTGGGCGAAGTTCGTCTGTGCCGGCCTGCACCAAGCTCTGTAAGCGGTAGGGCATTTGAACCAAAGTTGCGGTGGCACAGTAGGTAAACGATTCCGAGGCCGTGCAATCGCACTGCCTGCCAAAGAAATTCGAGCGAAAAGTGGCTGTCCAAAAGTAGGCTGCTGCTGCATAAGTTTTCTCATGTATTCACATGGCCCTCAAAATAACTTTCTGATTTAAAATCCATATCCGAGGCGGTCAGATGAACACACAATTTCAGAAAGAATTTCAGTCGAAATGGGAAGAGTACTTCCCCGGCGTCGAATTGCCAGTGGCGTACTTTTATGCGGATGAAGTCAGTGCACTGGATCGCGCCGACAGTTAGGATGAAGAGCACTGTGTCGTTACTAGTTTTCAACGTGTCCGGCAAGGCCATACTTTTGTATATGGCCCGGATAGCCCGGGCTGCAAAGGCTGGAGGCGCTATACCGGATTCTCCCAAAATTTGCGGCGCCAATTTGAGTACTTTCTTTCCTGCGGCATTCCAGGAGAGATCGAAGGCGAGCGAAATAAGAAATCGCCGGACCTTGTCGATGCATATCTGAAAGACTCATCGGCCATTTCATGCGCCAGGTCGCTTTTTGGTGTTCAAACGCTGGCACAAACTTGCAGAGAATGATCAGCCGTTTGCGTGATCTTTTTTGCGGCTGCGGATGTGCTATCCGGTTTGTTTGCTCTGGCGAACTACGATCGCTCCGATGCCAACGGCGTCATCTCGCCGAATGGCTCCGGTTGTTCGACCATTGTCAATTATCCATATTGGGAGGTGCAGTCGGACACTCCGCGCTGTGTATTGGGGATGTTCGATGTGACTGCGCGAACGCAAGTCCCCGGCGACTGTCCTGACCTTTACCATCCTGATGAAGCGCTTCGAGCAAATGGTCGCAAACATGGATGAAAGCTTCCTGATCACAGGAGCGTGGGAACGCCTGCGCAGCGAATCCAGCAAGCAGCATAGCTCCCATTTTCGTTTAGCTGCAATCAACTTTATGACAGTATTGGGATGATTGCAATCATGTGTAAGCGCTCGGCTTGACGAAAAAGTGCGAGCGCAAAAAGCCCGACCCGCCGCACATAACCTGACAATGTATTAGCAAATCAATCACCCGACCCGTCAACGAGGCGGGTTATTTATTTAGGACGAATTACACCTCATGGTTTCAGGCTGCGAAGCAGGAAACTTGAATAGGGAGAAATCGCAGGATTCCTCTTCCGCCAAGCCTAATGACGCCAGCAGCCGCCGCAGTATAATCATTACATCTGGACGACATTTCACGAATGGCCCTTTTGTCTCAAATGTTGCGTTTTGCACCTACAAACGGATTTGGTTTTGATGCAACGAGTTGATTCGCCGATGAGGGCAGCGAAGTCAAGTCAAGTGTTTTTGGGAGCGGAAAAATGATAAAACTAAGTTACAGCACTTTTGGCTTGACCAACCTGGATTTTTTGGATTCAATTGGCGTGGTTGATAAAGCCGGTTATCCTGGAATCGAACTTTCATTTCATCGAGACCAGTTCAATCCATTTGAAATTACGGATGAATACCTCGCAGCAATCAAGAAACGATTTGGCAAGGTTGAGGTAAAACCTGCTTGTGTGGCAACTGCTTCGCATTTTTTTACTCCGTCGAGGCCGCATGAGCCTTCCCTGATGAGTTCCGATTTGGCGGGGAGAAAACGCCGCATCGATCTGGTTGAGACGCGGGATTGATGTCGCTCGCAAATTGGGCGTTTCACTCGTCACGTTTGGAAGCGGCTTCATCCGGGATGAGCATGTGACCAATCCAACGGTTAACCCGTGCGAGCTGCTGGTGGACAGCATCCATCAATGTTTGCGAGCGGTCAGGGACGACGAAGATATCACGCTTCTGATCGAGCCGGAGCCGGGGATGTTCATTGAAACAGTGGAACAGGGTTTGAGGCTCATCGAGGAAGTCAATTCGCCCAAGTTCCAATTACATTTGGATATATGCCACATGTATTGTTCGGAAAAGGATTATGTCTCTGCATTGGCACAGGCCGCTCCATACACACGTTATCTCCACGTTTCCGATGCCCAAGCAGGATATAACTTGAAAATTGTGAAGATGGCAGAGAATTCTGACTCTTGATCTTGACTTCGCCAGCTACCTGATTTACTTCCCGGAATCTGTGGATTATTTGTTGGTGGACAGAAACCATCCCATGTATTTTTACGATGAAAAACCCGGCAGGGAGCAGGAAAAGCGTATTGATTCCATCCTGAACTCCGTCAACATTACGCAGACGCCAGTCTATGTGGATTACCACGGACTGTTCGCAGGTTCAACTCCATTCGACGACGAAATCTTCACCTACTTGATTTCGGTGCCGGGGTTGAGTTTTGATGTGCTGGAAAGGGCAAGACCAATCCTTATTTATTTGCGAAGCACAAGAGACCCAGACGGCAAATTGCTGGTGGATAAGATGGTTGCAAATACCCTGACGGGCATTGTTCACTTTCATGAAATCCCGGGCGAAGGAACGCTTGATTTTGCTGCCAGTTTCAAGGCTTTAACGGATCATGGATTTTCCGGATATGCGTCGGTTGAGTTGTACCACCATGTTCAATCATGGGAAAAGGCGTTGAACGACAGTTTCAGGCATTTGTCACAATTTGTGTAAATACATTCCATTGACGATAATGCCATTTTGGCAGAACATGGTTTCAATAGGTAATCGATGCGAGCAGATCATCCATCCATTCAGAAATAGGAGAGATTTATGATAGACGTTAAACAACTAGGCTGGGATGCCGGTACCGTTGGGGAACTTGACCACAGATTATTGAAAGCCCCACATGTGAAACTGCGTTCCTTTGAAGAAGGTCCGAAGGGCGATGTGGTTTATTGCGTTGACCTGCGTATCAACCAGCCAAATACAAACTTTTTGTCTTCAACGGAAATGCATTCCTTTGAGCATTTTTTGCTGGCGGGGTTTCAAAAATATATGCCAGGGAATTTTCTCTCCGTGGGGCTGATGGGATGTCAGACGGGCTTCTACCTTGTTTTATATAACGAAGGCAATGCAGAAAAAATTTGTAGTGTGTACGAACGCATTTTGACCGATATTTTGAATGCCAGTGAAGTGCCCTATGCCAATATTCAGCAATGCGGCAATTATAAAAATCACAGCCTGGAACTCGCTCAGGGCGTTGCCAGGAGAGTGTTGGATGCCAAGTCTAAATGGCGGCAGGTTGTATGACGGATAGAACGTGCATGCGGCGTGTCACCTATCAACACACAATTGAATATGAGGTTGTCAACGCCCCCAATCTTTTTCACCCGCAGAACGAGGCCCTGCTGTCTGTGGGAAGAATTGAAAATGGCCGCAGGTTTGTTGTCGTGGATAGTAATGTTGAGAAGACATTACTCCGCCGAAATACGGAATTATTTTTCGCATCACAAGGTTGAGGCAAAGATCGTCCCATTCCCCGGCGGCGAGGAAAATAAAACCATGGAAAATTATCTTTCCATCGTGCGGGAACTGGATTCCTTTCCCATCCATCGCAGAGACGAGCCAATTATCGCCATTGGCGGGGGCGTTCTAACTGACGTGGTTGGCTTTGTAGCTGGCAGTTATCGGCGGGGCGTGCCGCACATCAAAGTTCCCACGACGCTGATTGGATATGTGGACGCTTCGATAGGCATCAAGACCGGAGTCAACTTCAACGGCAACAAGAATCGGCTTGGGGCTTTTGCTTCCCCGCAAAAGGTTCTGCTGGATAAATCCTTCCTGAAAACCCTGCCCAAACGTCATCTCCTGAATGGGATATGCGAGATTATCAAATTAGCCATCATCAAAGACGCGGGGCTGTTCTGCCTGCTGGAAACACATGGAGCGAAAAGCATTGATGCCCAATTCCAGAATGAGGAGGGCGAGACGATTCTTGACCGCGCCATTTGCGGGATGGTGGAAGAATTGCAGCCGAATTTGTTTGAAGAAGACCTGGCACGCAAGGTGGATTTTGGACATACGTTTAGTTACGGGCTGGAGATCCGTCACGAAGCCCATTTGTTCCATGGCGAGGCGGTTTTGCTCGATATTGCCATATCCATTCTAATTGCCAGGATGCGGAACTTGATTATCCGAAGAGGAGACCGGCAGGATATTCCACCTGATCGCCAAGCTGGGGATTATGCTGGACGGGACTATTCTCGATCCTTGCCTGCTCTGGCAGTCTTTGGAAGAGCGCGCCATTTCACCGCAATGGATTGCAAAGAGTTCCATTGCCGCACGGCATAGGAAAATGTGTTTTTGTGAATGATGTCGATGCGCACGAAATCAAATCCGCTGTCAGATCACTGGAAGATTGGATCGCCATAAAACATGACATCATTTGAAAATGCTGACAACACGAGAAATTGAAAAGTTCGACAGGGTATCTCAAATCTGGTGGGATCCCGAGGGAGAAATGGGGACCCTCCATACCATCAACCCTCTGCGTATGAACTTCATCATGGAAGCGCTAACTATGCACAACCCGAAAATATTGGATGTAGGTTGTGGGGGCGGTATCTTATCAGAAGCGCTTGCCAGAACTGGCGCACAGGTAACGGGCATTGATTTATCCCGGGCAGCTATTGAGGTTGCCGCGCAACACGCCCAAAAGCAGGGTCTGAAAATAGATTACCGGTATGAAAGTGTCGAAGAGGTTGTGCAAAGACGCGCGGGAAGTTTCGATGTCGTGACGTGCATGGAAATGCTAGAGCATGTGCCGGAGCCGGGCAAAATTGTGACCGCCTGTGCAAAGGCGCTGAAACCGGGCGGGTATGCTTTTTTTTCGACAATCAATCGCACGCCGAAAGCCTTTCTGTTCGCCATCATTGGCGGCGAATATATATTACGCCTTCTTCCAAGAGGAACTCATACGTACCAAAAATCTAATTCGTCCCCGAGAATTGAAAAATTGGGCTGAAGAAAACAGCTTGGAATTTTCAAGGCTTTCCAGCCTGATGTATAACCCTTTCACGCGCAAATTCAAGGTGGCCGCAGGCAAAGAAGATGTGAATTACATGGCGCATTTCATCAAGAAGAATTAGTTCCTGCAAGGAAGGATGGTGTATGAAACGATTTTTCGCGCTTTCAAGGACCACACATGGAGTTTTGGATATTGCCACCCCTGGTTTTTGCACTTTGCTTTGCTTGGGTAGTTTTCCTCAGTGGCAGATCATTCTACTTTCGCTTATCACCGCTTTTGCCGCTTATACATCGATATATGCCTTAAACGATCTTGTTGGCATTGCTGTGGATCGGGAAAAGTTTGCGGGGGGCATCAACTCTGGGTATTCTGTCGAAGCATCTGATGTGCGCTATCCGTTGGCGCAGAAAGTGCTTAGTTACCGGGACGGATTGATTTGGTTTGTCGCCTGGTTTGGATTGGCGCTTATCGGTTCCTACCTGCTCAACGCTTCAATTGTCATCATTTTGGTTGCCGCCGTAATTCTGGAAGTCGTTTATTGTCTACTTTTGAAAATCACTTACTTGCGGACGCTGGTAAGTGGGATGGTCAAGTCCTGTGGACCTTTAGCTGCCGTTTTTGTTGTAGATCGGCACCCTTCGCCTATATCTCCTAGTACTAATATTTGCCTGGGTATTCTTTTGGGAAATCGGAGGGCAAAATATTCCCGGCAGACTGGAACGATACCGTCGAAGACAGGCGCGTCAATGCCAAAACGATTCCCATCCACTTTGGCACCAAAAGAGCAGGGCTTATTGTTCTTATTGCGTTAGGACTTACGGTAATTATCGGCATGCTCCTGCCAACGATTTCGCCGCTGCATTTGGGCTGGCCCTATCTGTTGGCAAGTACTGTTGTGGGTTTCGTGCTGCTCCTCAAACCTGGTTATCAGCTATTCCGCCATCAGGAAGGATGTCGGGCAGCAACATTGTTTGATCACGCCAGTTATTATCCGATGGCACAGCTAGCGATCATGTCAATCTTTGTAATTATCAAGTAGGATATTTCGCCCTTTTACTTATGAACGCCTTCCTCTTTTCAAACTGGAAGAACTGCACGCGTAAAGCTTATCCCCCGTGGGTTCCATTATGTAGGCAACAGTTGCCGCCGATTTTGGCCTCCGCAGAGCTTCTTATATTTGTTGTTTTGTTTTGTAATGTATGGACGAAACCTCTCTCATTCGTTCTGCGGAGCTTTCAGGCGTGATATCGCGTTGAGGCATCGCAAGCATCTCGTAACCAACCATAAACTTGCGGACGGTCGCTGAACGCAACAGCGGTGGATAGAAATGCGCATGGAATGTCCATTCCGGATGAGGCTGACTGTCGAAAGGTGCCTGATGAAATCCCATAGAATACGGAAAGGAGATGTTGAACAGATTATCAAAACGAACTTGTAACTTGCTTCAAAGCTTTCGCCAGAGACGCGACCTCATCTGCCGTCAATTTTGCCAAATAAGTCGTGGGCCGATGTGCTATCACCAACATTTCAAACGGCCATACTGCCCAGAATGGGACGAGTGCTGTAAAGTGCGTGTTTTGAAACACGATTCTCTCTCCGCGCTTATGCTCCTCTTCCAGATAGTCCAACAGTAATGGATGGTGATGCTGTCCAAAATATGCAGTTTGGTGAGCCAGCTCCTTGCTAATCTCATTGGGCAATTGGGATTGTGCCCAGATCTGGCTATGAGGGTGGGGGTTGGAACATCCCATCATCGCACCTTTGTTCTCGAAAACCTGCACATTCGTAATGAAATCTTTCCTGCTCATTTCTTCAGTTTGCTCTGTCCAGGTGCTAATGACTTTTTGGATGGCAGGAAAATCAAGCTCCGGCAAAGTCAGATCGTGGCGGGGAGAGAAACATACCACGCGGCAGAGTCCGCTCTCAAGTGCAGAGACCAGTAGCGGATGATCTGAAGCATATACCTCTTCAGGTTTATCGTACAATAGTGCCGGAAAATCATTATCAAAAACAAACGTTTCAGCGTAATCTGGATTCCGGATTCCGCCGGCGCGTTCATTTCCTGGACAAAGGTAGCAGGTAGGGTCGTACTGTGGCAAATTTTGTTGAGGCGTTTTTTCAACCTGCCCCAGCCAAGGACGCTTGGCGCGGTGAGGCGAAACCAGCACCCAATCGCCTATTAGAGGGTTGAAGCGACGATGAGGAGTAGTGAACATTACAACGTTTAATCTCTTTTCAAAGAATTTATTTTGCTGGTCCGAATGATTACGATGCTTATTGGCTCGAGCTGCAGCGATTTCTTTACATCCTCGCCAGCAATCAAGTTTACTTCATTTTTTATTGCCATCCACCTGAAGATCGAGATACAAAACTTCATCCCGATACGCGCTACAATAAACAGATGCGCCAGTCAATTGAACGTGTAACTTTCCAAAGAATCAAATGGCAGCTATTCCTGCCTGCAGGACTTATAGTTCTCATCGGATTACTCGTTTATATATTTTGGGATTTGCCGTCCATCAATTCTACTTCCATCAAACCTGGACGCGCCCAGTATTCGCATCACGGATCGAAATGGCCGCCTGCTGTATGATATTTTGCCAGAACAAGGCGGACGCCATGCAGTGCTGTCTTTTGAAAATATTCCGCAATGCATGAAGGATGCGACCATTGCCGTCGAGGATAAAAACTTTTACGGCAATCCGGGTTTTGACCTTGAAGGCATTCTCCGGGCTTTATGGATTGACGTGCGCGGCGGCGATACAATTGCCGGCGGCAGCACCATCACTCAACAAGTAGTGCGCAATTTATTATTGAGCCAAAACGAGCGTTACGAACGGACTTTGCGCCGCAAACTCCGTGAAACACTTTTGGCTTGGGAGTTGACACAGAAATACTCGAAGAATGATATTCTCTCATTATATTTGAATCAAGTTAATTATGGTGGCATGGCTTACGGTGTCGAAGCTGCCGCGCGGACATATTTTGGTAAATCAGCCAATGATTTGATCTTGCCCGAATGTGCCATGCTCGCGGGCCTGCCGCAAGCACCGGGACTTTATGATCCATTTACAAATCCCGATCTTGCGAAACAGCGTCAACAAGTTGTGTTGGGGTTGATGGAAACCCAAGGCTATATCACGGACGAACAACGCGTCGCTGCCGAAGCTGCGCCTCTGAGTTATAACCCGGCTCCTTATCCGATTGAAGCGCCGCATTTCATCTGGATCATCAAGGATCAACTGGACGCGTTATTCTCATCGGGAAAATTGAATCCAAATCAAAGCCTGGTCGTGCGCACCACGCTAGATTTGAACGATCAGAACTCGCCGAACAAATCGTGGCGCGCCACATCGAGGAGTTCAAGCCCAAACCCAACGAGATCAATCACAACGTCAATAATGCCGCGCTGGTGATTCTCGATCCGCATAACGGAGAAATCCTTGCGCTGGTCGGCAGCGCGGATTATTTCGATTCGTCCATTGACGGCGCGCTCGATATGGCCACCTCGCCGCGCCAAACCGGCTCGGCCTTCAAGCCATTCATTTATGCTTTGGCTTTGGATCCAAATCAACCCGAACCGTGGACGGCAGCCACTTCAGTTATTGGATGTTTCCACCACGTTCATCACGCACAATGGACAACCGTATACGCCGGTTGATTATGATGGCCGCGAGCACGGCCCGGTCTCGATGCGCGAGGCGCTGGCTTCATCGTTGAATATTCCCGCCGTGCGAACCTTAGAGAAAGTGGGCATCGAAAACACGATCAATCTTGCGGATCATCTCGGCATTACTTCGCTTGGCGATCCGCAGGACTATGATTTATCGCTGGTGCTGGGCGGCGGCGAGATCAGCCTACTCCAGCTTTCGACGGCATATGCAAGTTTGGCGAACGGCGGATATTACACGGGAAATTATTCGATCCTTGATATTCGCGATGCGGATGGCAACTTGCTTTATACACAGGATAAAACTCCGCCGCTTCAAGCCTTTGATCCGCGCGTCGTTTGGCTCATTAGCGATATCCTTAGCGACGACAGCGCCCGCGAAATCGGCTTTGGTCTCAACAGCACTTTAAAGATCGACCACACTGCAGCGGTCAAGACCGGAACGACAACGAACTTCCACGATAATTGGACGATTGGTTACACTCCCGATTTGCTGGTCGGTGTTTGGGTTGGGAATAGCAATTACGAGGCGATGCATGACGTCACCGGCGTGACCGGCGCCGCGCCGATTTGGAATGAAACCATGCGCGCCCTATTGGCCGGCCAACCGGATGAGCCGTTCATTCGACCGGATGGAATGAAGCAGGTGGAAGTGTGCGATCTTTCCGGTTTGCTTCCAACTCCGGCTTGCCCATACACGCGCATGGAATGGTTTATCGATGGCACCGAGCCAACACAAACCGATACATATTATCAACCAGTTTGGATTGATGCGCTGACGAATTCGCTTGCAACTGATCTAACTCCTCCAGATAGACGCAAATCCATTGTCGCTTTGGATCTGCCCGTCGAGGCGCAACCTTGGGCGCGCACTCAAGGCCTTCCGTTATTAATTGACATCCAACAAGACGCAATTTCGAAAACTGCAAATGAATTGATGTTAGTCTCCCCCTCGCCAAATACGACCTATCGCATTACCTCTGATCTGAATTTATCAGCCCAGCAACTTTCGGTTGAAGCAGTTGCCAGTCAGGGTTTTTCTCAAAGTCACCATTTATGGGGATGGTAATCCATTGCAAACTTTTTCCGCGCCGCCTTATCAGACCTGGTGGACGCTATCGGCGGGGGATCACAGCTTTTGGGTGGAAGGGATAAATGCCAACAACGCAACCGTAACCAGCAACGCCGTGAACATCGTCGTCTTGCCATGAATGGTAAAATAGCTCCAATGGCCAAAACTGCTGCTAATCATGACAATCGCTGGGAAGGCTTATATCTCGCCAGCCAGGAATTAGGTGCGACCCTTAACCTCGAAGAATTGTATGTTGCTATTCACAACGTCGTGGAAAGGGTGTTGCCTTGTGAAGACTTCATCATTGACGGCTACGACGAAGCAACCAATGAAGTGGTGCCGCTTTACCTGATCGAACCGCCCCGCCTTCGGGCTTATCCGCCTCGTTATCTTGCAGACCATGGCCTAGCCGGCACCATCTTCCAATCGGGGAAGCCCATCTTGCTCAGCAATTCCGAAACAATTGCCGCTAGCGGTATCCGGTTTGAACTGTATGGAAGCCAGCGCATCACGCGATCTCTGATCGCAGTGCCCATGCGGTTGCGCGGAAAAGTGATCGGCATGATATCTGTCCAATCTTATACCGAGAATGCCTATACGCTTGAAGACCAGGAATTGCTGGAAATGCTTGCTTCCCATGCGGCCATCGTTCTGGAAAATGCCAACTTATTCCAACAAGTAAAACGGCTTGCCGATACCGATGCATTAACTGGGATTTTGAACAGGCGCAAACTTTTTGAGTTGGCTGGCCTAGAATTCGCGCAGGCCCAGCGGTATCGCTACCCACTCGCGGCAGTCATGATCGATGTGGATCGCTTCAGGGAATTCAATAATCGTCATGGACATAAGGTGGGGGATTGGATATTAAAGATCATCGTTGAACTGTGTCGTCGCCAAATCCGAAACGTGGACATTTTTGGTAGATATGGCGGCGATGAATTTACCCTGATTCTGCCCAGCACAAGCGTAGCGGGGGCCGTGTTAGTTGCTGAGCGTTTGCGGATTGAAGTAGAACAGGTGGATCAAGGAATGGTGCGCAATTACTTTAAGCAAATGGACACCGCTTCCCTCAGTACCGCGGCCATCCAGAGATTAACAATCAGCCTCGGTCTAGCTGCCCTCGACTCGACCTGTGAAAATGTGGAAGCGTTGATTGACCATGCGGACCAAGCCGTGTTTCAGGCAAAACGCGCCGGACGTAACCGACTGGCGACCTGGGCGGGCGCGGCACCGGCGGACCATTGAACTCTCGTGAACCGGGAAGGCTTTCCATCAAAATCATGACGCCTCAAGAATAAACCCTAACCCTTTTCGACAAAGCTTTAAGGCCTTGAAGCTGAACCAAAATCCCATATGGTTATACGTTAACTCGCTAAGATCAAACCTGAGCGTCCAGGGATTAAGCCAAAGGGCTTGCCTGCAAAACCTGAACGCCTTGGAGGTAAAGCCTGTTGCTGGCTCCTCTATCCTGCTCCTTTCGTGAGCGTGCGGCGGATAGCCCGCGTGCTCATTCGACGCGAATCTGCGAATTCTTGAAATTTGGGGAGGAAGACCACGGGGCTGGATGGGGGACATGGCTCTTTGTTGTACTTTTTTCTCTGCAATCCCTCTCGCCCAAATGGCGAAGGGGGGTTATTCGCCGGTCACCCGCTGAAGTGGTGTAGCGCTCAAGTTACAATTAAAAACCGAAAATCCGCCGAAAAGACGCGATCATATGTGTCTATAGCAGGAAAGTAGCCGGCGCATCATGGATGTCAAAGTCAAAAAAGTTAAGAGGTTCGTTGAACCGTCATTGGAGCTGGCAGAGCTTCGCTACTGCCGTCTGTTTGCGGCGGCTCACGCTGGATAGCGACCCACTGAACGTCAGCGTGCGCTGGCAGGCAGGACCGGGTTATGAAGAGAGCCTATCCAAGGCTATTAATTCAATCATGGGTATTGCAAACCGCAAGCAGGCCGAAAGAGCGATCCGGCAACATGTTGCCCGGCTAGAAACGCTTTATGAAAGCGGGCTAGCATTGGGTCGGCTATTGTCACTTGGTGAGACTGCCATTTCCATAGATACTATGCCGTTGATCGCAGGCCTTTGACAGGCAAAAATGGATTTTACAGTCGCATATGATGTCACCATTGAGGGTTAGTCTTAGGCCATGGACTTGCGAGACAAGGAGACCGAAGGGCACACCCAACGCGTGACGCAAATGTCACTGCGATTAGGAAAAGCCATGCAACTGGGCGAGGAATACCTCCTTCGCACGCGGCACGGCGCCCTGCTTCACGAGGTTGGCAAGCTGGGTGTGCCTGATGCCATCCTGGTCAAACCGGCCAAACTGACGAATGAAGAATGGCAGATCATGAAAAAGAACCCGCAGTTTGCTTACGATATGCTCCGTTCCGTTGCTTACCTGCACCGCGCCCTCGACATCCCCTATTGCTACGACGGCAGTGGAACGGCACGGGTTATTCGCAAGGCTTGAAGGGTGGGTAGATTCCGCTGGCGGCGAGATTATTCGCCATTATTGATCTGTGGGATGCGCTGACCAGAGTTTGGAAGTGATACGTTTTGAACACGGGATAATAACCAGGGATTGACGGCAACTTTTCAGGAGACACTTATGGATAAACCAGATTCAAAGTTAATAACTTTGCTGGCTAGATTTATGGATCCACTACAAACTGACTTCCTGCTCCTCGTCCGCCGACATCGGGGAAGTAAAACTCGGAGGCAGTTGGCGGGATGACGTTGAACGTCCCTGCCGTGCTGGCACGCGCAAGGTAAGTGTAAACGTACGTGCCAGCAGGCAGATAATCTGACGAAAGCACGACCTTCTCATCGCGCAATTCGGTGTGATCGAAATACCACCAGCCATAACCGCGTTCGTTGTAATCCTGCACCGTGTATTTGGTCGGCACGGCGGTATCGGTGGTAATGGAGGCGTCAATCGCTTCGAGTCCGGCGGGCAATGGATCGTTGATGACGATGTAATGCAGATCATCCGGAACGACGACGGTGAGCCGCACCTTGACCAAGGCACCGCGCTGGGCTTGCGTGATCGGATTTTTTGAATCGGTCAATGTGAAATACTGGCGCGAGAGACTCACGCCCTGATCGAGCGGCGGCAGCGATGCCACCGCCAAGATTCGTGCTGAGATAAGCCGTGTAATATAAATTGCCTGTCCCTTCACCGCGGGTGAACACCAGATAATTGGCGGTATCCTTCAGCAAATCTTTCAATTGAATTTGCAGGCTCACGGACTGGGTCAGGTTGTCTTTATTCGCGACTCCTTGCTCAATGGAATTGCCATTGAGTCCAACCGCGTAGGGAAAATCCGTTTGAAATTCCTTCGAGGCGGTCAGCCAATTCGTCAAGGCGATCAAAGCCCAGCTTGTTTCCTGAGTTGAATACCAGCTTTTGCCACTGTCGCAGCCGACATCAGCCAGCGCACGGCATTTGCAGTGATGGGATTGTTCGGGTCGATCTGAACAAAGGCGTTCAACACGATGGCAGTCGTGCGGGTGTCGGTGTTCCAGTTCCAATAATCGGCAGGGCCTTTCTCCTGCCAGTGTGCGCCCGACGCCGACATCACGGTAGCCGCCACTAGGTCCGACATGAGCGAATTGATGCGCGTGTCTTTCTTATCGAGCATAGACATCGCCTGAGCCAGATACGCTTCACCATATAGGTCTCAACGAGGTGCTGATTCTGGTATATGAAATTGGTTTGTTCAGCCTGCAATTCATTTCCCCGGGCCAACACGTAAAGCATGAACGCATAACGATTATATTGCCATGTTGCCGCATTTTGATCAAGTTCGGGCAGATTTTTATTCAGATAATCGATTCCGTTATTTAACACATCGTCCGAAACCGGATAACCGGAATCCTTGGCTTCCTGCAGACCCAAAACAACATATGCGCTCGTCTGCGGATCGCTGGTTCGAGCCGTCCCACCAATTCCAGCCGCCGTCCGATAATTGTTTGGCATAGATTCTCTGTAAGGCAGAATTCACCTGGGCATCGAGATTGCTCTGCAAGCCCGGATTGGAAATGCCGGCAAGTTTCAAGCGCGCGGTTGGTCACCACGTTTGGCAGGAAGCTCGAAACAGTTTGCTCCATGCAATAGTACGGATAATCTTTTAGATATGTGAGACTATCCTGCATCGAAGCCGCTAGTGAAGGCGAAATTTGAATCAGAAACATTCCCATCGGTGTAATCGTGAGCGGACGGCAGGAGAATTGAACTCGGTGACCGAATTCGCCGAACTGATAATTCCCGATGTGCCGACCGGTTCGGTCGCGGTATAGGTGTACACCGGGATGCCCTGCCCCGGCAATGTGCCAAGCTCCGGCTTAGTCGAATCAGTATACGGACCGCTCACAGCGCTAGCCGTCAGGTCAACGCGCTGAACATCCGTATTGACATTCAAATCCCATGTGACGTAAGCTTGATCCTTTGCGGCGACGTTTACGCTTTGTGCAGCGGGCATGATCAAAGTGACTCCTTGCGCCTCCAGCAAAACATTGACTTGGAGCGGCTGCGCACCATTGTTGTGAATCACCGCTCCAACGCGCGCCTGATCTCCGGCGACGAAGAAGCGTGGCGTCTGCAACTCGACAAAGAGCGGCTTGGTGCTGACCACTTCATTTGTTGCTTGTCCCACTCGACCATCAATTGTCGCGGCGCGTGCATCCGCAACCCAGGTGGTTAAATTTTGCGGCAATGTAACCGTCACTTGCGCCTGACCATTCGAATCCGTTGTGACCTGCGCTTGGAAGAATGCAGTATCTTTAAAATCCTGCCGCACGGTGATAATGCCGAGGCTGGCTTCGTTGCCACCTCCGCCGCCCGCGCCTCCGCCTGTCGGAATGCTACTTACGATATTGCGCGTTGAAATCATCAGCACTCGAAACCAATCCCAGCGCGGTCTGCACGCCGAGTCCCGTATCGGGATAAAAGCCTTTCAGGATTGGATCGGAATTCGATGGCGCCAAAGCCAGCACGGCTTTGTCCACAACCGCCAGCGACACATCCGCGGAAACGGGTTTGCCACTTTGATCTTTGGTCGTAATGGAATACGTGACCTTATCGCCCGGCCCGGCTGTTGGTTTATCCGTTGTGACTTGGATATCGAGAGTTTGCTGGCTGGTGTCCACGTTGATACGCGTCAAACCGATCTTGAAGTCCGGCGTCTTAGTATTGTTCGCACCGCTCACCACAACCACCGATACATAAGTCATCGGGGCCATATCGCTGGTGATGGGAAGGTTGTAAACCGTGCTGTTGCCAGTCAACAAAACAACATCCTGCTTGTAAACATGTCCACGCTCGGTTGTGACCAACGCATAAACACTGCCTTGGAACGGCTGCGCAATCAAAAGCTGGGCGGTATCGCCGGGCGAATACATGTTTTTATCGGCGACCAGATTGAATGTGCGGTCATTTGTCTCGCGCCAGGAAATATATTGATCGCTCGAAACCCAGGTATACGCCGAAGCTTGTTGCTGGTTGCCTTTTGAATCGGTAACGATCACAACCGCTTTATAAACTCCGCCTTCGGGCGGAATGAATGAAACCGTCGGCTTTTCCATCTTGATCTGTTGTGAAGCGCTTTGCTTCTCAATTGGGATATCTTTGACGGACGTGACCCAACTCAACTGTCCCTGATCATCCTGCTTCTGGACGCTGAGCCATTGTCGCTCCACGAATTTGACCGTGACATTCTGCCCTGACACTGGCTTTGAATTCCAATCCAATACCACCGCCTCAAACTGTTGCGGCTGGCCCTGCTTGCCGACGTAGCTCACCGAACGGATACCGCCATACAGTTCACTTTGATGAACGATCACGCTTGTGCTTCCGCTAACCACATCGCCCGCCACATCCGTGACGTTTGCATTCAGCGTTACTTGTTGATCGCTTGCAGTTTCTCCGAGGCTCAACGCACTTGGATAGATCAAGATGACCATTTGAATCAGTTGTATCACTTCCTTGTTCGAGCGTTCCGCCCTGGCCGGCAGGCGCCGGCGCCAAATAATTTTGATCCTGATCCCAATCCGTAAAGTTGAATTGGGAATACTTCGAGTCAGGCGTGAAGGTGTATGGCGCAGCTTCCGTGAACCAATCCACATTAGCATTGTCCACATTTCCACCGGAATAATACGCTGCATCTAAACCGAAATCGACTTGATCGCCATTCAAAACGTCCGCCTTATCTTGTGAAATGGTGACCTGAAACCGCGGCGGCTGATAATCCGCTACGCGGAAGTTGAGGGTTCCAAACGCATCTGCCTTCTGCGAAGTACTTACCGAAATCGTGTATGTGCCCAGTGCCGCATCGTCCGCCAATTTGAAATCGTCATTGACGCTTCCTAACTGCGAGAGTAGGCAAATACTTTGCATAAACTTGTTGGCTGGATTCGTTAATAATCGTTACATATACTTGGGCATCGTTGAGCAAGCTATAATGGAGATCGTCATTCTGCCGCACCAGACCTTTGAAGTATACAAGCTGTCCTGGACGATAGATCGGGCGATCAGTATAGAGGTATGCGAACGGCGAATTGGTGTTGCCGTAATAATCTTCGGCAATTCCCAAATCTCCGGTCCAGACGCCGCTGCCCCAATCAGTGGAAACGAAAGCCAGATGATTTGTCTCTTCAACACGCGCGTAAACAGGTGCGTTGATTCCCTTTAGATAAACCAAGCCATTCTGGTCTGTGGAGGTTGTCGCGCCAACCTGATTGAAATCCTTGTCGTAAAACATCACAGGAACATTAGCTTGTGGTGCTCCACTTTCAAGGTCAGTAACCCACGCCAAGCCTTCCGAAGAAGTGGCTTTAAGCGTGATGTTATCCGTTGCAACGAGGAACACCGACGCTTGATAAAAGTTTGTGGTGTAATCCAGTGGCGAGCCTTTGACGCCGATGAAATAATATCCGGGCGCAAGTGGATTTTCTTTTTGATCCTGCAATTTGAGATCAACATAATTTGTTTGATTGCGTGTTCCATTCGTGTTCGGATTCCATTCTCGGATGGGCGCGGTTTTCGGAACAAAGCTGGTGAGGGTAACACCGCCTTTGTTGTCGCCTTGGCTGTTCGTTGCCAATCTACTGAATTCATCGAAGGTTAAAGAATACAAGGAAACCGTGGCCGAATCCAGGTTGGTGTACTGGAAAAATACATCTTGTAAACCTTTGGCGCGGTATACCAGCGGCGTCCACGGTACGGCTAGCTGTGCCATAAGGATCTTCGTCAGCGGTTTTGAAGGTAAACGAATCTTGACTATTGATGATGTTGCCGTAAATATCCGCCATGCCGGACAGAACACGTACATCATAGTCTGTGCCGGGATCCAATCCATAGGTGTCGTAAGAATTATCATAATCGTTGTAATACCACTGGAGTTCCGTTTTCGGCGCAGGAGTAACTATCACCTTTCCCTTTAAACTGCTCAAACGCATGGGCGAAGCAAATTGAATGAAAAGTGAAAAATCATAATTAGTTGCCACCGAATTCGGTTCCGGAGTCACCTTGACGATGCTTGGCAAAGGCACGGTGCTGAAGTTCGCCGAGAAACCATTCTTTAACATTCCTCCATCGGCGGCTTGAGCCGTATCGATAATTTGTAAATGATAATCACTGGCGATCTGATATCTTCCATTCGGCTGGATGGTCAACTCGGTGAACTCCTTATTCCAGTTAAGCCCGAGAGAAACAGATTTTCCAGTTTCGCGATTCGTAATCGTCGTCGCTTGAGCAACGCTATCAGCATTCATCGGTTGAAGGAACGTAATGACGAAAGTCTGATCGAGCAGAACATTTTGGATATTATCTAATTTTGGATTCTCTTCGCCATTCTTCAGAGCAAAGCTGACGACAGAGGGAGCGCGCGTGGTGAACTGCGACAAATAAGATTTCTCTAACACGTCCCCGTTAGCATCTTTCACTCCTGCCCCTACGCGGATGGTGTAACGGATTCCGCTTAATAGGGCTGGGCTCGGCTGGAATACATACACCGATGAATTGACCCATTGACCTTGTCCCTCCACTTGCGGCGAAAGCTCTATCGGTTGCGGCAAACTGCTTTGTTCTTCTTGAATTGTGAGCGGGACAACCGGATGATTGAAAATAACGGTGATGTTTGTTGTAGGGTCGACGTCTTCCGCGTCGGCAATTGGAAAGACTTGTCCCACCTTCAAGCCTTCAACAGTAGTGAAATTCAATTGGATGTTTTCTTTTAGGGAAGTACCATCGAGAGCAGTGGCAGAGGTCGAGAAGACTCCGATGTAATTTGAAGCGGGTTCGAGCTTGGATATTGGCGTAAACTCAAATGTCCGGGCGTCGGTCCATGCAGGTTGACCGTCGACCGGCTTATTGTCGGGATCTAGAAGCGAAAAAGCGTTGCTCGTTTTCCCCTGATCCATATCGCGGTCGAAGGTGATTTGAATCCGTGGCAATAAATCCAACCTTTGTCCTGCCACCGGATTTTGCGCGACGACCTGCGGACCAACCTGAATCGGTGACGCCTGCACCGAAAGATTTTCGGCCGTCGGCGTACTCGAAAATTTCGCAACGGAGAGAACTATCGCAAAAAATAGAACAACGCCGATCAGTACGATAAGTCTAAGATTTTTTTTCATGGGAGCCCATCGTTTTGAAAGAACAGAATTGGATTTTGGTACTCGTCTAAACCAGTATGCCCTTTGTCGGTGAAGATGTCAAGTGGGCGATGAGAGTGGGCGATGAGAAATTATTATCGGATCGCAAAAGATAGCTATTATGAACACTTTGAAGGTTGGTTATGAGATACAATTGGCGCAATATTCTTTGATGAGATGTGCATTGAAAAAATGAAAGCACGCAGAGTTGCCGCAGATACGCAATTATCTCCAAGCCCGAAAACAATCGATTAGTCAATAAGGAATTTGAAAGATTTGTTTCCGAATTTTTCCGTCAACATGATGCGACTCGTATGAGTAGAAAGGTGTCAAACCCGTGAAAGATCTTGCTCAAAAATCGTTCCAAACACGCGCAGTCCACGCAGGGGAACGCGTTCCTCCTGCGGATTATAGACCGGTGGCGACTCCCATTTGGCCGACAGTCAGTTATCTTTATGAAAGCATGGACGATTTAAACTCAGTCTTTGCACATACAAAGCCGGGTCAGATTTATTTGCGATACTCGAATCCTACAGTTGAGGCTTTCGAATCAGCAGTTGCAAATCTCGAGGGGGGAGAAGCCGCCCAAGCCTATAGCTCGGGAATGGCAGCGATCCATGCCGCGCTCCTGGCTGCCGGCGTCAAGGCCGGGACTTCGGTTGTGGCCGCGCTTGATGTTTATGGGGCCACTTTCACTTTGTTGAATAGTCTCTTTACCAGCCTCGGGGTTAACGTACCGCATGGTGGATGTTTGCGGTCATGCAGAAGTCGAAGCGGCCATCAAGGAAACGAAAGCAGTTGCTCTCTTCGTTGAATCGATTTCCAATCCGCTTTTGAAGGTGGCCGATATTCCAGTACTTGCAAAACTTTCACATGGTCTCGGTGCCACATTGCTGGTGGATAGCACTTTTGCTTCCCCATATCTAATCAACCCTTTAGCACTCGGCGCGGACTTCGTGATTCATAGCGCCACGAAATATCTCTCTGGACACGGAGACGCGCTGGCCGGTATCATTATCACATCCCAAGAGAATAAAAATAAACTGTTTGAGATGAATAAGCTCGTGGGGGCTGTGCTGGGTCCGTTTGAGGCATGGCTGGCTTTGCGTGGACTAAAGACCTTGCCTTTGCGAATGAAACAGCAATGCGAGAGTGCTATCCAAGTTGCTAAGTGGCTTCAATCACGCGCACGCGTGAAAAAGGTTAACTACCCAGGCCTTGCGAATCATCCTCAGCATGTGCTAGCGGAGCGATTATTCGAAGGGAGGGGGTATGGAGGTGTGCTTTCGTTTGAGATCGCTGGAGCAGGCAAAGCTGAAATTTATCGCTTTATGGAAGCTTTGACCATCTGTTTGCCTGCAACTACTCTAGGAGATATTTATTCCCTCGTCTTGCATCCCGCAACATCTTCTCATCGTACATTGACTGCCGAAGAACGGGCGCACGTTGGTATTCCAGAAGGTCTTGTGCGCTTATCGGTTGGAATTGAATCGGTGGAGGATATTTTAGCTGATTTAGAATCTGCACTTCTAGCCTGCCCATGAAAACCTGCAAAAAAGAATCTCAACAATAGAAAATAATGCAACCGTCCAATCAAATTCAACTTGTAAGACTGTTGCTGCGCGCCCTCGAGCGCGTTTCCGTTGAACTCGTATTGGGCGCATCGTGCCAGCGGCGTGCGCGGGGGTCTGTTGAGAGCGTTGGAAAAGATTGAGACGGGACAAGCCGTTGACGATTCGGCACTTAAGCGCTTGATGGAAAGAGGATTTCAAATTTTAGAAGAACCAGCGCGGAAAGAACAAGATCAGTGAAATAATATAACTGTAAGAAGCTGTGGATTCCCCATATCTATGCCTCAAAGGAGAAATTATGGCGCGGAAAAAGAATACTTCTACACGGTTTAGGCGTTTTTCCGATCTTTATAACTTAAATCCCTCGATGATTGTGGTTTATGGCGCCGTGTGGTGCCCTGATTGCAAACGCACCAAACAATTCTTTGGCGATCAGCGAATTCAATATTTCAACGTGGATATTGATGACGATCCTCAGAGCGTGGAATTCATTGAAAAGATCAATGAAGGCAAGCGCATCATTCCTACTATTATCTTTCCCGACGGGAGCGTTCTGGTTGAACCTTCCAATGCGCAACTTGCTCAAAAGCTCGGGTTGAATACGGAAGCAAAGCGCTCGTATTACGATGTGATTGTGGTTGGTGGCGGGCCATCCGGATTGACGGCCGCGCTTTTTCTGGCGCGCGAAGGTTGCGACGTGCTTGTGATTGAAAAAGCCGGATTGGGCGGACAATCTAGCGTAACGCAAACTCTTGATAACTTTCCCGGATTCGATGAAGGCATCGCGGGTGCCGAGTTCGCGGCGCGGCTTGGAAGGCAGGCGAGAAAATTCGGCGTGGAAATTTTACAGGCGCAGGAAGTTGTCGCGATCGATCGCGAAGGTCAATACCTTGCAGTAGAGATCGGCTCCGAGATTCATTATCACACGCAGGCGCTTTTGCTTACAACAGGTGCGAGTTATCGCCGCATGGAAGTTCCTGGCGAAGATGATTTGCTTGGGATCAATGTTCACTTTTGTGCCACCTGTGACGGTGCGTTTTATAAGGGCAAGAAAGTCCTGGTGGTAGGCGGCGGCAACAGCGGGTTTGAAGAAGGCTTGTTTCTAACCAAATTCGCGACACAGGTGGATATCGTTGTTAATTCATTGGAACCGAAGGCCAGCAAGATACTTCAAGATAAAGTTGCTGAAAGATCAGATATGCATGTGATTTTGAATCATGCTGTTAAAGAATTACGAGGCAAGCAGAAATTGGACGCTGTTATTCTCCGGAACCTTGCAACGGATGAAACCAAAGAAACTCATTATGATGGTGTTTTTGTGTTTATCGGATTGACACCGAATAATGATTTAGTAAAAGATAAAGCCGAATTGGATGACCGCGGCTTTATCAAAGCGCCGCACATGATGACCAATCTGCCGGGAGTCTTTGTGGCCGGCGATGTGCGCGCCGGATCAACAAAGCAGGCCGCCTCCGCCGCCGGTGAGGGCGCATCTGCCGCGATGGCGATTCGTGATTACCTCAAAACCCTCGGCGCTTGATTTAAATAAAAGCTGTCAGTTTCTAAAGTGTGGTTGATGCAGATTAGGGACAGGATAAAATTGAAACAAAAAAGGAGTAGAGGATGAAACAGCTTGTTTTCGTCTGTGCTTTGTTGGCGGTCGTGCTCTCAGGATGCGGCGGCTGGACTGTGGAGCCGCTTCCATATATTTCTTCGACTCCGTTCCCTTCGTCGACGCCGATCATCTTAAGTCCAACTCCTATCGTCCTTCCCTTACCGATTACTGCAACAACAGATATGACGCTCGCTACATTGACTAATACAGCCGTGCCTGCGTCCCCTACGCCGACTGGCACGGATACGCAAGTTGCGACTGAAGCAATAACCACAACACCCACAATATCTGTTCTTGTAACTTTGACGCCCACCATCACCGCCACGCTGTCTGCCACGGTCAAAACGAAAATTCTCGGCTGCAGTAACGGGTTTGACATAACACACGGCATGGGTGAAGTGACCAATGCCTACATCACAATTCAAAACGCCAGTAGCACGGATTTAACCAACGTATGTGCCACACTTAATATGTTGGGCGAGGGCCGTGTCCATCCCGATAAGACCAAATGCGTTTCTTTGCTTCCGGCGGACGATCAGGTTACAGAAAAACTTACTGTTGATTCAACTCTCGGAATAGATTCGCCGGTTCAGGTGGATGTTGATTTGGGCACCACATTGCTTCAACGTGTGGCTCAAAATTCTTGTGCCGATTTCAGTCTCTTCGGTCCAAAGATCAGTGGTTTGGGCACGGTCACCCCAATCCTGACTCCTTGATGGTCATTCAGGTATAATCAAACTATGACTGAAGAACAACTTTCTAATTTGCCACGACAAAAAATCGCGATGTTGATTGATGGCGACAACGCCCAGCCATCTCTGCTTCCGCAAATGCTGGTGGAGGCGGCGCGCGTATGGGCAGGTCACTGTCAGACGTATCTATGGCGATTGGACGACGGCCAACATGAATTCGTGGAAAGAAACGTTAAACTTCCACGCCTTCCAGCCCATCCAGCAATTCCGTTACACCATCGGCAAGAATGCCACCGACAGCGCTATGATCATTGATGCGATGGATATTTTGCATTCGGGCGCTGTTGACGCGTTCTGTCTGGTCTCATCCGATAGCGATTACACACGGCTCGCCACCCGCATCCGCGAGACCGGAATTTTTGTGATGGGCATCGGGGAGAAGAAAACGCCTAAGCCTTTTGTCAACGCCTGCGACGTGTTTGTTTACACTGAAAACTTGGTGGCAGGGACAAAAGCTGCAGCAGCGCGCTCATCACAAAGAAAATCAACTTCCAAAGCGAAGCCCAAGAGCGAAGCCGACCCGATGCCATTGCTTGAACAAGCCTTCGACATGGCTGTTCAAGAAGACGGCTGGGCACGACTCGACTTGATGGGCAATGCCCTCTATCAACTTGATCCCGGCTTCGACCCGCGCACTTATGGACAGCGCCAACTCTCGCGGCTGATCAAAAGTTTGAAAGATCAGTTCGAGATGAAGGCACAAGAGTTGGATAGCTCGACTTTATTTTTGGTGAAGATGAAGGAATAATCCACGTATGTCTCCACAGGTATATCCAGCCCAATAAGGTGCTAAAAACAATGGCGATTAAAGACACTTAACGAGATAAAGGGCTAACAAAGAGTGCCAACTCTCAGGTTTTAAAAAAAGAATTTCAACGCATCTGCCACTTTTTTCGGATTCTCCATCAATGCCAAATGACCCGCACGTTTCAGCTCTGCGTAATGCGCGTGGGGTAGCGCGACTTTCATCTCGCGTCCGCGCTCAACGGGAATCAACGTGTCGGCGTCGCCGTGCGCAATCACAACCGGAAACTTGAATGATTTAAACAATTCGAGTGAATCATCTCGTTCCGCCATAGCCTTGAGCGAACCGATGATGCCTTCAGGCTTTTGTCGCTGCATCACTTCGCGCGCAAATGATTGAATGTGTGCAAGAGCGGAAAGCTTGGTTGTCATCGAATCAACCACCACGCCGATTCCTTTTTCTTCAACTTCTTTGGCAGTTTGATAACGACCTTGCTTGCGCTCCGGCGAATCGGAGAGAACTTGGGACGCGATCATTCCAAGTCCGCACACGCGGTTAGGATATGAGTGCGCAGATGCCAATGCAACATATCCGCCCATGGAGTGACCAGCGATAAATGTTTTTTGGATTTTGAGGTGATCGAGTAATCCAACAATATCAGATGCAATATCGGTGATGGTGTACATTTTATTCACCGCATCGGATTGACCCATGCCGCGCAAATCAGGAATAATTAAATCAAAATCATTTTCAAGTAATGACGCGATATCGTTCCAGATTGTGCGGTCCAACGGATAACCGTGAATCAAAACCAGCGGTTCACCGCGTCCATGGCGTTCGTAAGCGATCTTGATTCCGTTGACTTTTACTTTTTCCATTTTACCTTCTCCATGTCGTTGCTAGGGTAACAACACTTGCACCTGCGCAGCAAGTGGAGATGAGCAATCTCGTATATGATGGTTACATTAGATCGCCGCGCGCCCTGCGATCGCTCGCAATGGCATCTACGATGTTACGTCCAATTTACGTTTACCTTCAATTTGCTTCCCAACTTTGAATAATAATAAACAAAGCCATGATCGCGCCCAAACTCAAAGACACGGCGCGTGATGTCTACATCGGCTTTGCAATATTCAGCGACTTTCTCTAGTTCGCCGTTCCGAAACCATTTCACTGATTGAATTCCATCAGCAGTCTTATTTACATTAAGGCAGGCCTTGGCCAGAGAATCCAACGGAATGCGAAAGTTGAGAGTGTGGCTAAGATCGAGCAGTAAATCCAAAGTCCGCAGTGATGCGAAATTGCATGTAGGTGCATACGGACGCAAGACTTCATAATCAAACTCTTTGATATTGAAAGCCGACTACTTTATCGGCGGATTTCAATTTATCAACCAGCGCTTGCGCATCACGCTCCCAATACACCTTGAAATCTTTTTTGTCGGTTGAATAGGTTACGCCGCAAGCCAAACGCAATTTGCCGGCATCGCGTCCGCCGACATCCTGAAACAACTTTTGGGTCTCGAGATCAAAGAAAACGAAATTCATTTTTGATTTTCCTTCAACCATTCACGACCGAACACAATGCTTCTTCACGTGTCGAGACTGTGCCGATGGCTTGCGCCTCGCGGATCGCTTCGAGCACCTGACCAATGATCGGACCCGCCTGGAGTTGATATTCATTCATTACATCAAGCCCATTGATCAGACGAGGCGGGGCGACTGTTTCTTCCGGCTTCTCCCAATAATTCTCAAGCAAAATTCCTGCGACGTCCAATGCGGTAGTCCAACTTTCTTGTGTCAATGTATGACCACGCGTACCCCGCAAATCAGCAAGTCCAAGCAAAACCAAATCCACGCCGCCTTCGTCAGCATTGCGGAAGAAACGATAAATGGATTTGCGTGAAGGCTCTTTTTGTCCGCCTTCCATTCGGCTGGTGAAGAAATGAAAGCGCATATGATTTTCGACGATGATCTTCAAGCGTTCGATTTCATCATTGCTGAGATTTAAGACATGCGCTCGTTCAACCACAACCTTTGCACCGGATTTATCATGACCGAAGAAGTCGAATTCGCCCCATTTCTTCTATCGACTTTGTGGCGGGTTTTGCCACATCATGATACAACGCCGCGAAAAACAATAAGGCGCGCATCGAGCGATCGGTGTTGAGAGCTTGATTGAAGTGCGCGGCGAATTGTTCGCGATAATGTCCAAGGCGGAGAGCGAGCAAATCAGTGAACAGGTCGTTGGTTTTCTCAGCGTTATAACTAAGTGCAATGAGCTGAAAGAATGCTCTCAAGATTTTGCATCACACTCAACGTATGTTCCCAAACTTCATGCACATGCGGCGTAGATTGCTCAACGCCTTTAGCACCGAGAGCTCAGGCAAAAAATATGGAAACACGCCAAGCATTTCCAAAGCGCGCAAAGACGCGTCAGGATGCGGACCTTCGAGAATTTTGAATAGCTCATCGCGTTGACGCTCGGGGGAAATCTTCGGAAGCAAAGGCGCGGCTTGTTTCATCGCTTTGCGCGTCTCGGCTTCGATCTTGAAATCGAACGCCGCGGCTTGACGCACCGCCCGTAAAATTCGGATCGGATCATCTTTGAGTGAAGTATCCGAGCAAGCGCGGATTAATTTCGCGCGCAAATCCGATGCGCCGCCAAGTGGGTCGAGAATTGTTTGATTGCGAAGATCGAAAGCGATTGCATTGATGGTGAAGTCGCGGCCGCGCAGATCGGCTTCGAGTTTGCCCTCCCGAAGATGCCGAAGGGTCAGAGCCGCGGAACGCTGCGAAATCCAGAATATCGCGGTTTGCCGTTATCAGCCGGGAATATGACGCGGGCAGTATCAAAGGATTGATCTAAAACATAATAATCAGCATGGAGCACATTCGCCACCCGTCGAGCAATTTCAATTGCATCTTTAGGAATGGCAAAGTCAAGATCATGCGAGACGCGACTGAGCAGCAAATCGCGCACCGCACCACCTACAAGATATAGTTCAACATCCGGCACCACAGCACGGATGGAATCCAATAATGGGTGAAGAAGTGAATGGAAGAGGCATGTAAATAATTTCGGGCTTTTCTTTGTGACGACTCTATTTGCGCTGCGTGCAGAGCCTGCTCTGGGTTTCCACCCTGCGCGATGATTTTACCGCGCACCTTTGCTACCCAGCGTCCTGCATAAGAATCTTGATCGTCCATATTCTTTTATGAGAGTGGCTTGTATTTTTTAAGATCCACCACGCCGATGAAAGGGAAGATTGCGATAATACTCATCGAGGTCAAGACCATAGCCAAAAACAAACTTGTTCGGGATACGGAAGCCGCGATAATGGATGGGCACGGCTGCTTCACGCCGTTCCTCTTTATCCAACAATGTGCAGACTTTAAGTGAACGCGGTTGGCGTGTTTGCAAAAATTCAAGCACGGAAGCAATTGTGTTTCCGCTATCTACAATATCTTCAATCAACAATACATCCTTGCCGCGAATATCGGTTTGAAGATCATACGTAACACGCACACTTCCACTTGATTCCCGCACGCCCGTACCATACGAAGAGACCGCCATAAAATCCATCATGTGTGGGACCGTGATATGTCGCATTAAATCCACAAGAAAGACCATGCCGCCGCGTAGAATGCAGATGAGAATCAAGTTACGGCCTTCATAGTCGTGGCTAATCTCCGCGCCGAGTTCCGCGATTCGGTCCTGTAACGTTATTTCGTCAATCAAAATTTCGGCTAATACTTCTTTATAATCTTGCATCTGATTTTTCCTGCAAATTATCGCGGCGCTTCTCACCACTACCGTGGGATTTCGTGATGGATGCGGCAACGCGCTTCATATAATTCGGATGCGCCGACAATTACCACGGGGTCATCATAGCGCGCTGGCTTTCCGTTAACAAGCCTTTGTGTGCGAGAAGCTTCATCTCCGCAAATCATGCAGATGGCATGAAGCTTATCCACACGTTCCGCCATCGACATCAGCATCGGCATCGGACCAAATGGCTCGCCGCGGAAATCCATATCGAGTCCGGCCACAAGTACGCGAACGCCGCGCTCCGCCAATTCCTGCGCTACATTGACAATTTCAGCATCCATGAACTGCGCCTCGTCAATGCCGACCACCGTTGTATCCTTTTCAACTTTGCTGCGAATCTCTGCCGCTTTTTCGACCGGAATGGCTTCGAAATTTGTTCCCATGTGCGACGTAACCTTCTCGACCGCATAGCGCACATCAATGGCAGGCTTGAAAACCTGCACTTTCTGCTTTGCGATTCTTGCGCGAATAAGCCGCCGAATCAACTCATCTGTTTTGCCGCTGAACATCGAGCCGCAAATCACTTCAATCGAGCCGTGGGTATGTCGCATCCATTTTCCTTCTCAACAAAACAGGCAGACACTTTCGTATCTGCCTGTCAAGTTTACCTGATTAAACTTCCTCTGCAAATCCTATGCGGACGCATCCGCAGTGGACGACTCGGGCAATTCGTAGCCCAACCCGCGCAGTTTCTTCTTTGCGTCAATCAATGATTTTTGACCAAAGCCTTCGATGGCAAGGACAGTTGCTTCACCTTCAGAAAGTTTATTTAACAATTGATTGACTTCGGTGATGCCAGCTTTCGCCAACGCTTCCGTTGCACGCGCCGAAAGCCCAAGTTCGGTGATGGGACGCTCAGGAGATTTCTTCGCGGCATCGCGGGCCTTTTTGGTATCCACATAGGTTTGGCGGGCAGTCAACTTCTTATAGAAGCGATCCACCTGTCCTTCGATGTCAATGATGCGCTGGGCCTCGCCGCTGAAGAACGGATGGCAGTTCGAGCAAATGTCGACGCGTAATTCCTTTTTGGTGGAACCCGTTGTCCAAGTGGTGCCGCACGAAGCGCAAACCACTTTGGCGTCCGTATAAAATTTCGGATGAATTTCTGCTTTCATGTTATTCCTTTGCCACCGGCATCACATTGACGCGCTTGCGGCCCCGCACCAAGTCGAACATTACCACGCCATCCATCGTGGCGAACAGAGTATCGTCCTTGCCTGCATCTACATTCAAACCGGGTTTGATCTTGGTTCCACGTTGGCGAATCAAAATGTTACCTGCCAAAACGAATTGACCGCCATAACGCTTGACGCCTAATCGCTGACCATTGGAGTCACGTCCGTTGCGGCTGGAAGCGCCACCTTTTTTATGAGCCATTTCTACCTCTCACTTCACTTGCTCGACTTTTTGGAGTCGAGGTTTTCTTTTCTGCGGATTTTTTAGTTGGCGCCTTTTCGGATTTCTCCGCTTTCTTAGCTGGCGCTTCCTTCGTCGGACTTACAACCGGCTTCTCAGCTTTGACTTTCGGTTCTGCCTCAGCCTTTTCAATTTTCGGCCTGGCTTTCTCCTCGACAATAGGCTTCGGCTCCGCTTTTTCAACTTTGCGAGTCTCGCCGGGCTTGCCGATGAAGTCCACCATCAGCCGCGTATATTGCTGGCGGTGACCACCCCGCACACGAATGCGTTTCTTTGGTGCGTACTTGAAACGGAAGACTTTTTCGCCGCGGAAGTGATCCATCACCGTGGCCTTAACCTGGATGCCGCCCACGGTCGGTGTTCCGACCAATACGTCATCGCCATCGGCCATCAACAGCGTCATCAAATCAAGTTGAGCGCCCTCTTTATTGGCCAGACGATCCACTTCAATCGTCTGTCCTTCGACGGCTCTATATTGTTTGCCGCCGCTTTCTACAATTGCATATCTCATTATTTTTCTCCAGTCATTCACTTCGCCATGCAGACTGCGGGAAAACTTGCATCCTTCGACCCATCCCGTTGGGGAAGCTGGTTTATCAAGCAACCGCCCCGGCACATCCAACTGCCAGGGCAGAAGCGGACAATATTATAATGGCATGAGGTGTTCATGTCAACGGCTGGAAGTATCTTAATCAGTAAATCTTGAGTTTACAAACCATATGCGTTATCCCAAACTCGTTTAATAATACAATAAGACTATAGGTAGCTTTTTGCAAAATCGAGGAGGTATCCTGTGAAAAAGATTTGTCTCATCCTTTCTATCCTGGGCTTGCTTGTTGTGGCATGCTCTACCACATCATTAATTCCCGCGACACCCACGTTGCTTGTTCCCACATCGGTGCCGACAGAAACGCTTTCGGTCCCAACATCACTTCCCACAGAAACTCTCTCGATTACATTGATTCCAGCGCCCTCGATGACACCGACTCAGCCCACTCCGACAGTTAGCAGCACACCAACGGCTACTGTGGTTTCCACTTCGACTGCAACAATGGTTCCTGGGACTGTCGTCCCAGTGACCTCTACATCCTTAATCCAGCCAACGCCGCAGGGCCCGGTGTTTGAAAGTGTTACGACTTCAGGTACTCAAATTAACTGGGGCGATACCTGTGATACCAACTCTATTACAGTTACTGCCCAAGTTGTAAGCGGGTTTAACGTTACTTCAGTGGTACTTTTCACTCGTCTCCAGAGTGAAAACGGAAATACGACTACCGCATGGAATAAAGGGCTCAGCATGCATGACGATGGGTTTGGCACATTCACGTATGATCTTTCGACAAAGGTGCTCGCATACTATAAGGATTTCAATGTCGCCTGGGTTCAATATCAATTGGTCGCAACGAATATCCAACAGCAGGAGGCTGGCCGGACCCAAATCTATCTCAATAGTCTTTTGATTCAGCGCTGCTCATACACACCAAGCGACTGACGACAATACCTAATCACGTTTTCCTCATTAAGCACTAATAATAAAAGCATCAAGGCAGGTTCTAGATCTGCCCTGATGCTTCTATTTCAATCTTTTCAACTTCCAGCCACGCCTCGGTTAAATTTTCTTCCAATCCCCATTTCATTTTGCCCTGCGGCGTAAATGCCGCATACTGATTGTCCATCCAAATGACCAATCCCAATGGCGGGCGCGGACTCACTGGCGTCTCTAACACTAAAGTTTCGTCCACCCAAAACGTAGACCGGTTCGAACTCCACTCGAGCCGATAATTGTGCCATTAAGTCACATCTGTACTGATGGCAACCGAGATCGCTCCTCAACGATGCGCCCAAGTATTCGACGCGCCTTCGTCTTTTGAAAAAGGCAACATAAATCCAATGAGGAATTGCATTGAGGAAAAAACGGGCTGCTGAATGTCTGTGCGAGAAAACCTTGCGCAGGCTTATCATTTCGAAAGGATAGATAGTTTTGTGGTGAAGCATTGAAAAACCAGATCGCATTTGGCAAAGTGGGCAGACGGAATGAATTCCCACCAAAACCAAGCGACAAACCAAATGGATCGTTCCACAAAACCGAAGCCCCATGTTCCGGGAATCAATTCAGCCGAAGCGCGTACGCGTATACCAAAAGTCAAAGGAGGACGCGCAGGGAAATTGCGACGGGGCAGGCGTGTGTAATCATCTACTTGTGCAAGGCAGTATTCGTATTGAGATGAAGTGGGAATGGTTAAGCGAAATCCATTGGATATTGGCGTTGCGCTAGCGCCCTCGCTAGATCGATGGGATAAATCATGGCGTCACTTGTTTGACTTAGAGTTTACCATGCGGAGTAAAATAGATGAAAGTTAATTAAATGACTATTATTAATAATGTCACACGGCTTTTGGCCTCGCACAAGATCGAATACACCGCGTATGAATTGCCTGCCGAAAAACTTGGTGCGCTTGAGACGGCACGGCTTCTTGGCATTGATTCGGCTATTGTTTTCAAAACGATCGTCGTCACACGCGAGAAACCAAAAAAAACATTGCTGGTTGTGGTTCCTGGAAATCTAACCGTTGATTTGAAACTTGTTGCATCGGCACTTCATGAAAAGAAGGTTCATCTCGCAACAGAACGCGAAGCCGAAGAATTAACCGGTCTGCAGGCAGGTGGGATTTCGCCGCTGGCCCTGATAAACAAAGGCTTCCAGCTCGTAATTGATTCATCCGCGCAGAACTTTAAGGAAATTCATATTTCAGGCGGGCAACGGGGATTGAATATTAAATTGCGAGTCGTCGATTTGGTGAAGTTAACAAATGGGCGCTTTGCAAAGGTCAGTTTTCCTGGTGTCCAACCTTGATTAAAGCTATGGGCCTTTATCTTTCATGGAGGGATCAACTTTTTCAAATCAGTGGGGCGCAATTACATCGATACTGCGTCCGCTCGCAGCAGTGACGCCGCTTAGCAATTTGATTTCACCAATGCCAAAAAATTTTGAGTTCGTCTTTCTTTGTGAGACGCCCTTCAATCGTTAACGGCTGATGGAGGGGAGGGGCTTAAGATAATTGGCTCCCAAATTGACCGCAGCCACTTTCAAGCCGGCTGCCCAAACCACGAAGTTCCGTGGCTTCATCCGGAATTGCCGTTGAGGCATCGCCGTGTGCGTAACTAGGCGGACCTGGTTGAGCATCGTTTAGGGTAAACTCGAAATGATAATTCCATCATCACCCACCCACAATGCCACGCGGATTTTCGGAGCTGCACACAAAACACCATCCATGTTCGGGAAGTTTTCGTTCCGCCAGTATTTGATTGTGATCGTTTTGGGGTTAGAACTTGAAAAGTAATTCCGCCTCAGCACGGATAAAATGATCGCGATATGCCTCTGCCTCTTTGAGGAGACCTTTGATGGCAGTGTATAACTCGCGTTGCAGATACGGATTAGAGATGCCATCTCCAATTGCAAGATTTAATTGGCCGTTCTCTTCCTCGACTTTGAGATGGCCGCCCGCCCCAAGCCATTCTAACCCCATGCGAATCGTCGCCTCGCGTTGTGCAGTTGCCGCGGCAAATTCTGAAATGTTAGTCTTACTAGTTCGTTGATTGATTGTAAATTTCGCCATGCCAGCTAGCCGCGATAAAAAATTATCGGTCTTCTCCACAGCTGGTGAAATGCCCAAAAGATAAACTATTTTTGGATTGACGACTTCAAGCGCGACGCGCAATTCTACGAGTGAAGGCGGAGTGGTATAAATTCCAAATTCATCTGCGGGGTGCAAATCAAAACGATTCGAGCCTTTGGCTCTATCGGCGCCTTCCGCCCATATTAAAACGCCGTACGGCAATTCGTCCAACTTCATATTCTCTGCTCTCCGATCCAAAATCTTGATTTTAGATTTCTGAATTTCGATTGGCGTTTCTTTAAGCACTCGGAACTCCTGGAACTGAAGAGTGAGTTGCTTCTCACCTCGATATGTCTTGGCGCGCAAAGAATAGGCCACATCAATTTTTGTTTCAGCATCGGGAATTCCTTGGACTCCGCCTTCCACCATAGCATATCTTGTTTAGCGCCGTTCTCGTCCGCAACGACCATCCGACGATGTTCCTTTGTCTTTCCCATTTCTCTAACGGACTTCAATGTTAGGTTGCAAGTCGCCAAGATCAATTCCGGGTTTCCGGCGCCGAACGGCGCAAGTGATTCTAATGATTGAGCCAACATAAAATTGATTTCGTTCAATGCAAGCCACGCATCTATTTGTAATGTTGGCTCTTCAAAACTTATTTCTCCAAGTTGTTTTTCAATTGCTTTGCCGAGGCCTTTCTTGAAGGCGCTGAGTTTATCAGATTGCAAAGATAATCCTGCCGCCATGGGATGGCCGCCGAAGTTGATCAACAAATCTTTATTTGCCGCGATGGCTTCGGTGATATGCAATCCTTCAACCGAGCGAGCCGAGCCGCGCAAGATGCCATCATCTGATTCGGTTAATAGAATGGCAGGCTTGTGATATCGCTCAACCAATTTGTTGGCAACAATTCCCACCACGCCGCCCGGCCAATCGCGGTGTGACAAAATGATCGCAGGCTCGGCAAGCAAAGAAAGATTTCTCGCGAATTTGTGCTTCTGCTGCTTGATAGACTTGACTCGTAAGTAGTCTCCGCTGCGTGTTCAATCCCTCAATTTGTGCGGCAAAGACTCTTGCTCGAACTGGATCTTGCGTTAACAATAATTCAACAGCGGGATTTGCATCGCCTAATCGTCCCAGCGCGTTGAGGCGTGGGGCAAATGTGAAGCCGATGGTTTCTTCAGTCAATATTTCGAGATTTGTCCCCGATAACTCGGCCATAACCTTCAAGCCGAGTCGATTTGTGATTTCGTAATGCTTGAATTCCTTTTTGTGCAAGCGACCGCGTTTCACCTCTAAGCAAGGCAACATCGGCAATAAGACCGAGAGCAACGAGATCAAGCAGATCTGCGACTTCAAATTTTCGGTTATGGATTAAAAGTGCCTCCGCGAGCTTGTACGCAACACCGACGCCAGCGAGATTTGCAAGCGGATGACCTTTGGGCAACATCTTTGGATTGATGATCGCCTTTGCGTTCGGAAGTGTGTCGCCTAGGTCATGATGGTCAGTGACGATTACATCTACACCCCGCGAGTTGGCATAATTAATGGCTTCATATGCGGTAATGCCGGTATCGCAAGCGATCATTAACTTCGCCCCGTTATCAATGATGGGCTTGAGACTCTCGATATGAACGCCATGGCCCTCTTTGCCGCGAATCGGAATGTAGTAAGTGACGTTTGCCCCGATAGCTTGTAGGGTTTGAACTAAAAGGGTAGTGGAAGTTTGCCCATCTACGTCAAAGTCGCCCCAAACGCAGATGGATTTGTTGGAGCGCATAGCCAGCATAATACACTCAATAGCATTTTCAATTTCAGGAAAGAGAGTTGATGGAAGCGAATCAGGATAAAGAAACGCGCGCACAGATTCAGCGTCATTGATGCCGCGTCGGAGGAGAGTCTGCGCGATTAGCGGAGGCAGATTGAAGGTCGAAAATGAAAACGGAATTTTTACGGGACGAGGATCAAGCCAGTGCGTCATACGGGTAAGTATCATTTGTCAAAGGTAGGGTGTCAAGTTTGATTGTATAATTTGCTGATGGCAAATATTGGTTATTCAGATAACCCGCTCTCAAAGAAACTGGGCATCACTCCATCAATGAGACTACTTATCATCAACGCGCCAAAGGGATATAAAACATGGCTGGATGAATTGCCTGAAGGTGCGCTTTTAGTTACCAGGATCAAAAAGCCCATTGAGGCGGTTCATCTTTTTGCAACCGAGAGCACATTCTTGAATGCGATGCTTTTCAAATTGCGAACGGAATTGAAACAAGATGGTTTCGTGTGGGTATCATGGCCGAAGAAATCATCAAAGATATCGACCAATATTACCGATCATGTGATTCGCGATATCGCGCTTCCGCTTGGCTTCGTGGATGTAAAGGTTTGTGCGGTAAGCGAGGTGTGGTCGGGATTGAAGCTTGTGATACGCGTGTCGAAGCGAAGGAAGTAGCGGCCAGAGCTAACGCATCTTGGTCAGGTCCTAAACGGAAAACCATGACTCAAAGCGGCTCGAAGCATGCGGTGAAGTGACGTAATAATTCCGGTGCATATGTAAATTTGTAACCGCGAATAGATGAAGCGCGCGATTTGATTTTTGCGAGGGTATCCGCCACATAGTCCATGTGAGTTTGGGTGTATGTTCGACGGGGAATTGCAAGCCGTAACAATTCAAGTTTTGGATAAATCATTTTTCCGGAATCGGGATCTGGATAAGCAAACATGACCGAGCCGATTTCGGCGCCGCGGATCGCGCCTTCACGGTAAAGTTCAACGGCAAGTGCTTGACCGGGAAATTCGCTTTGCGGAATGTGGGGCAGAACCGCGTGTGCATCAAGATAAACTGCGTGTCCGCCCGCGGGTTGAATAGACGGAATGCCCGCCTCATTGATTCGCGCTACGAGATACGCGGTTTGTGCAAGACGGTACGAAAGATATGCTTCATCAATTCCCTCGTATAAACCGACCGCCATCGCATCCAGATCACGACCTGCAAGTCCACCGTAAGTGGGGAAGCCTTCGCGCAGGATCAATTCGTTCTTTACGTTTTGAAAAAACGACCCATCGTTCATGCACAGCAATCCGCCGATGTTGACGATGGCATCTTTCTTGGCGGACATAGTCATGCCATCGGCAAGAGAAAACATTTCGCGGGCAATCTCTTTAACGGACCTCGTCTCGTAGCCGCGTTCACGCTGTTTGATGAAGAAGCAGTTTTCGGCGTAGCGCGCTGCGTCGATGAAGAACGAAATCTTATGCGAGTGATAAGCATCCGCAATCGCTTTGATGTTTGCCATAGAGACCGGCTGCCCGCCTCCTGCGTTATTGGTGACGGTCACCATGCCAAATGGAATTTTGTCCGCGCCGGTTTTTTCGATGAAGGCTTTTAATTTCACGATGTCCATGTTGCCTTTGAACGGATGTGGATTGGCGGGATCGAAGGCTTCGTCAATGATGAGATTGGTCGGGCGACCGCCTCGGGCGCGGATGTTGGCGTCGGTGGTGTCAAAGTGCATGTTGCTCGGTACATATTGCCCGGGCTTGACCAAACATGCCGACAAAATATTTTCGGCGGCGCGTCCCTGATGCGTTGGGACAAAATATTTGAATCCGAAAATATCTTCGACTGCAGCTTTGAGACGATAGTATGAGCGCGCGCCCGCGTACAACTCGTCGCCGCGCATGATCGCCGCCCATTGATCCTGACTCATCGCGCCCGTGCCTGAGTCGGTGAGCAGATCAATGAAGATGTCTTCGGCTTTCATCGAGAACAGGTTATAGCCTGCTTCTTTGAGTTTTGCTTCGCGCTCTTCCGGCAGAACGAGGTGGATTGGTTCGATGACTTTGATACGGAAGGGTTCAGGTGGATAGGGGTGAGTCATTTGGTCTCCTATAATTTGAGTATGCGTCAAATTTTGGGTAGCGAGCCTAGCGTATTCCCCTTGTATCGCTATTCGGTCTCCAATGACCATCTAATTCTACAACCAAATTTATTTTGATGTAAGTAAAAACTTAAGCTAATAGACCATTAAAAACAGGGTGTCTGGGATATATCGCCTCACACTCCTCGCATGGAACAAGGTGAATCAGGTTGCCCACTTTGCCAATCAAGCTTTTCAGGAGATGTAGATGCGCCAATGAAGACGGTGGAGCGAGAGGAAAATGGTTGCAAGGATGAATTCATGCCAAGTTGATTAAGTAAGTTGTAAAGTCGTCCAGCGGCGTTATTCAACTTCACCATATGTAACCTGGAAACATATCATCTTGTCTTGCAATTTGTCCATCTAATCGATAACTTCCCATAATGTGCCTTTCTTCTGAATGCTGACCGATAACTCATAAATAAATTCATCTGACTGTCATCTGGCTGTGCTACCATTTTGCAAACATTGAATTCTTTCTGAGGAAGCTTATGTCAAAAAACCGATTTAATTCTAGCTCTAATTTTAACCGGGTCATCCAAAAGTTTTTTCTGTCCGCCTTTGTCGTGTTTGCTTTCATCGCCTACGCGATCCACGAAAGGTTGACAAATTCCGGTGGCGGACCAAGCAACGCTTCAGCCGCGCCGACTGCCAGCGCGAATCAAGACCCGTCCAATTCGTCTGCGGCCGCTCCAACCACCGATCCATCGTCGAGTAGTTCCGCTGCCAATACATCAACGCAGGTTCCCGCTCCCACTTCGGCGTCATCCAACGCCAGCGGTTACAGGGATGGAACCTATACCGGACCTACAGTGGATGTAAATTACGGCTTGGTGGAGGTTCAGGCGACCGTTCGAAACGGGAAGATCACAAGCGTTCAGTTCCTACAATTTCCTAACGACCGTCGCACCTCACAGCAAATCAACGCGATTGCCATGCCGTATCTTCAACAGGAGGCAATTCAAGCGCAATCCGCCAACGTGGATATTATTTCGGGCGCTACGCTGACCAGCGAAGGCTTTCAAATGTCATTACAATCGGCGCTTGCCAATGCTCATTGATTGCGTAAAGCAGACGCGCATTATGATGGGCATGCCGATCACGCTGGAAGTCGTGGGTCCGATGATCAGCGACTCGGCTCTCGATGACGTGTTTGATTACTTTCAATACGTTGATGATAAATTCAGCACCTATAAAGATTCGAGCGAAATCTCAAGCCTCAATCGCGGCGACTTGAAGTTGGATGAGGCCGGCGAAGAAATGAAACTGATCTTTGAGTTAGCTGAACAAACGCGCCGCGAGTCGAATGGTTATTTCGACATTCATCACAACGGCATTATTGATCCGTCCGGTATTGTTAAAGGCTGGGCTATTTATAACGCCGCTGAGATTTTTCATAAAATGGGTTTTGAAAATTTCTATGTGGACGCGGGTGGCGATATTCAAGCCTGCGGAAAGAACAGTCAGGGCGAGAAATGGCGTGTTGGCATCCGCAACCCATTCAACAGGGACGAGCTCGTCAAAGTATTATCGGTTTCTGATTGTGGCGTGGCAACTTCGGGAACGTATGTGCGCGGTCAGCATATTTATAATCCAATGGATTCCGGAAAAGACATTACTGACATTTTGAGTCTGACTGTGATTGGGCCCGATGTTTACGAAGCGGATCGGTTTGCGACTTCTGCGTTTGCGATGGGACGATCCGGAATTGATTTCATCGAATATCTGCCAGGCTTCGAAGGATATATGATTGATAAAGATAAACAAGCTACCTTCACTGCTGGCTTCACGAGGTATGTATTAAATGATTTAATTCGTTGATAATCAGCTGAACCGCATCACGATGTACCGGCTCGTGCTCTATTATCTAATTGCCCTACTTTTAGTTGCATTTTTCATTAGTATTGCCAATCCGTCCTCTGATCCTTTCGCGTTGGCGCTGACGATCGTGTTTTTGCTGGCTGTTTCCACAGTCACCAACCGAGTTTTCGCCAAAATTTTTAAAGTGCCAACGAATGTTGAGTCGGTTTACATTACGGCGTTGATCCTGGCACTGATCATCACCCCGATAACATCGCTCCATGATCTGTGGTTTCTCACTTGGGCGGCGATTATAGCAAATGCCTCGAAGTATATTGTGGCGGTGAAGGGGAAGCATTTGTTTAATCCCGCGGCTTTTGCGGTTGCCCTGACATATTTCACGATCAATCAATCTGCTAGTTGGTGGGTGGGTTCCGGCGCAATGCTGACCTTCGTTATCTTGGGCGGCTTGCTCGTGGTCCGCAAGCTTGGTCGGTTTGATATGGTGCTCAGTTTCTTGATTGCAGCTGTGGCCACAATCTTTGTATCGAGTTTGGTTACTGGCGTCGCTTTCATTGGCTCGGCGCAAAAGCTAATCCTTTATTCACCATTGTTGTTCTTTGCATTCATCATCTTGACAGAGCCGCTTACGACTCCGCCTACTCGACGGTTACGAATTATATATGGAGTTTTGGTAGGCTTCCTGTTTACACCGCAATTTCATCTTGATGGATTTTACTTGACACCGGAAGTGGCGATTCTGATCGGCAATGTATTATCCTATACCGTCAGTTCCAAGGATAGGCTTGTCCTGAAGCTTAAGGAAAAGAATCGCATCGCACCCGATACCTATGAATTTATTTTTCCCGCCCCACGCAGATTTAGTTTTGTCCCCGGTCAATACATGGAATGGACGCTTGCTCATCCTGATACTGATGACCGCGGCAACCGCCGATATTTCACGCTGGCATCTTCACCCGGCGAACGCAATCTGCGATTGGGGGTGAAGTTCAATCAAAGGTCCAGCACTTTTAAAAAAGCATTGCTTGCGATGGACAAAGATACTGAAATCGTCGCCTCTCAATTGGCGGGTGATTTTGTTTTGCCCGAGAATCCGCAACAGAAGGTCGTTCTCATCGCTGGTGGTATCGGCGTCACGCCATTCAGAAGCATGATCAAGTCTTTGCTTGATAGCCGCCAGCGTAGACTGATTACTCTGTTTTACACCGCCACAACGGTCAATGATTTTGTTTACAAGGATGTATTTGATCGGGCTCAATATGAATTGGGCATCAAAACAATATATTCGGTGACCGATAATAGCAATTTACCTAATTCATGGACTGGACAGGTGGGTCGCATCAATCCGCAGATGATCAAGGCGGCTGTGCCGGATTATCGGAATTGTTTATTCTATATTTCGGGCTCGCGCAGCATGGTAAATTCCTTGACTGATGCTTTGCGTAAACTCGGAGTAGCAAGCTATCAAGTCAAGACGGATTACTTTGCCGGGCTTGCTTAAAAGCAAATTTAATTAAATAAAAAGTGGACACGGCCATGTGTCCACTTTTTATTATTTTTGGAATATGAGTTATAAACTTTCAACCGCGCGCACCAGGGTGCATTGCGCCTTGTTGTTCGGATCAAATCGAACGATCACCATTTTGCCTACCGCATATTTATGGGCTGATGTATCGACGACTGCTGCTTGAGTTTTGGATTGGAAATGTTCTCCGGTCGGTGATGTTACATCCAATGTGATGTCATATACCCAGGCTGTAGTGTAGTTTCGAATGTTCATATTGGTGGAAGCAAGGACAATAGCCTTTGCTTCTATGCCTGTTTGCTGTAGCTGCATGTAATATTGATCTTGCGTCACCATTGCGGCTTGTAATTGCGGATTTAAGGGTTGGCCATCTGCAGTTGTCATTGCTGGCACTCCTGCCGGCATTGGAGGCGGTGCCGCAAATTTTGGTGTAAATTGGCCGGGTACAACGGGCATAGCACCTGGCATCATATTGTTGGGTATCATCATGCCTGGCGTCATCATGTTTTGTGCTGCGGTGGACGCTATCATGTTGTTAATAGACGCCGTCATACCCGCTCCCAATGATTTAATGGCGACTTTGCTTGGATTGTTCGGATCAAACCGGACTTGTGCTGGAGCTCCTGGTGTCAGAGAGCCTAAATCAAACGGACTGAAAGTATCTTTCACTTGCGCTTGGAACGGTGGACGATCTGCAGGGGTGACTTGCAAAGTTACTAGTGCTTGTGGTTGATCGTTGATTCTCCAACCTGTATCTTGTATGCTGACGATCGTGGCTGGGGCGGGAACCCCGTTTTGAAGCAAAGACGTAGCCTGCGCCCGACCTTGATAAATTCGGTAAAAAACAAAGCCGACAACGCCAATTACAACAACGGAGATGCAGAGCGTAAAACCGATTCCTAAAATTGCCCCCATAGAATTCATAATAGTACTTACTATGTCCATCGCATTATTCCTCTCTTTGAAGTTTTATGATTGAAGAAGTTTAATTTGAAATACACAGTAACGCCATCCCCCAACTGTGGGATGGCGTTACTGTGTACCAGATCGGGCGGCCTTTGTCCACCTGTGGAAAAATTGTTGATAAATTATTGGATTGGCAGATTGTAATAGTTGTATATTGCTTTGGTTAAATTTGCAATCAATAAGTTGGTTGGGTCAAAATCGTTTTGGGGCGACTCATAAGTATAAACAGAAAGAACAAAATTTCCGCCCGGAGAGAAGACAATTCCGGCTGCGCTAATATCTGTCAGGCCGCATCCGACGCAACGGGAAATCCAGCCGTGCTTCATCGCCACTACTGTTCCGTCTGGTACGCCTGCTTCAATGAGCTGACCAATCTTGTCCTGCTCCAGATAATTGATAATTCTATTGCACACATCTTTGGTCATTTTATCCGGAAAAGCGGCAACCAATGGGCCGCCGTCAGTTTGTTGGCACTGGTAAACATCTTCCAATAACATTCCCATGTCCGACGGAGTTGTCTCATTGTAGGTATCGGGGTTTGTGATATTGCTGTCTGATCGCTGATTGGCGGGCGAATTGTATGATTGCAAAGGCGCACACGGGCTTTCCGGACTGCAATAGAAAGCAATGATGAACGTATTAACGAGACCCAACTTCTGCATGTATTGTGTCACAATCAATGGGCCAATAGTTGGATCCAGCAAACGCATCATATCGTCTGAGGAGGGATTATCCGATGCATGTATCATTGCTAGTATTTTTGAATCCGTATCGGCGTCAACGGGAGCTGTTCCGTGTTTGATGAAGTATGAGACTAGTATCGGTATTTTCATGGTGCTTTGTGCGGCAAACGCTAAATCGGGTTGAATGGAAATTGGCTGTCCCTGATTAAGTGCAAAATGAATCTCCTGTCCGTTTTGTAAGTCAACCGCGTCCAAGCCAATGACACCACCAAAGCCCGACGTTGAAATAATCTGTTTTAATTGTAGATCCAAGTCCTGAATGGTCGGTCGCGCTACCGCCGCGCGTGTAAATGACAAAACAACAACCCTGCTGGTTGGTGATTGAAGTGCGCCATCAATCAGCGGAACGGCGCGGTCAATATCCAGTGTTTGACTCGGTGTCCCGGATGTGTAATTCGGTGTACCTGGGATTGGTTCGGCACGAGTTGAAGATTGATCATAGCGAGGAGCGATCTCGGTTTGCAAATACGCTCGCAAACGATCCTCGGCGATCGTTGCTCTTAATGGAACCTGAATTGGCTGGGGAGATCGATTCCACAGGTAATCCCAAAATCCGCCCCAAAAAGAACCGCCCGTGCGGGCTAAGTCTGCGGCGGCAAGCATCGAATCCATATCCATTTGAAAGCCAATTATTGTTGGATCGACTTGAACTATGCCGCCGTTATATTGAATCTCAATCGGCGTGTTGTAGACTTGCAACACGCGTTGTGAAGCCGCTTGCGGGGCGAGGCCGCCGACCGGCACGCCTGCAATAGTCATGCCGGATGGATAATAATCTCGCTGGCGGCTGTACCCTATCAATGAAATAATTGCGAGGATCAGGGCGACGCTTAACAAAAGAATGGCTGTTCCTCGCAAAATGATGTTTGAATTGCGGTTTCTCACGGTGCCTCCAAAAAGGTGACATTCGTCGTGAAAAAGTATAACACAAGCATCGGGCGTAATTGTGCTAGAATAGTTTAGCCTTTGTTAAGAAAGGAAATCTATGCTTCGCTCAATTCTGATTTATCTTTCTAAAGCCGCCTGGGCTCAGAACATGGTCACAAAATGGAGATTTGCCTGGCGTACTGCCTCTCGTTTTGTAGCGGGAACAAAGATCGAAGATGCCATCCGTGCCATTCGTGAGCTGAACGCGAAGAACATCAACGTCACGCTCGATCATCTGGGGGAGAATACCAGTACACCCGAAGAAGCCTCAGGCGCAACATCTGAAATCCTAAATACATTCGATGAAATTAAAAAGGATGGCGCGCGCGCCAACGTTTCGATCAAGCTGACCCAGATCGGTCTCGGCCTTGACGAAAAGTTGTGTGCCGAAAACCTGGAGCGGATCTTGTCCCGCGCCCAATCCTACGGCAACTTTGTTCGCATTGATATGGAGGATACGCCGTATACCGATAAGACCCTGAGTCTTTTTTCTCAGATGCAGAAGAAAGGTTACCGGGGCGTTGGGATCGTTTTACAATCTTATCTTTATCGAACCGAAGCAGATGCCCGCAAATTGCTTGGAGATAACACGCAGATTCGATTAGTCAAGGGCGCTTATCAGGAGCCGGCAGACAAAGCATTTCCCAAGAAAGCCGATGTCGATGCAAATTACGATTTGCTTACCAAGATCATGATGGATGCCGCCCTAGTGGCCGGTTCCCCAAAAGTCTCGGATGATGGAATCTTTCCGCCAATCCCGGCGATTGCCACACACGATGAAAAACGAATCGAATTTGCAAAGCAATATGCGGCCAAGGTCGGGCTTCCAAAAGAGGCGTTTGAATTTCAAATGTTATATGGCATCCGCCGTGACCTGCAAGATCAATTAGTGAAAGAGGGCTACCCGGTTCGCGTTTATGTTCCGTTTGGAACGCATTGGTATCCTTACTTTATGCGGCGGCTGGCTGAACGCCCGGCAAATATTTGGTTCTTTGTTTCGAATTTGTTTAGAGGATAAGATTGATCTTACCAGGACCGGCGTCCCGTACTTATGGCGGGACGCCATTTTTTATTTTGTGGTAAAACAAAGCTATGTCCGATCAGCCTTTAGCTCTCGTCACAGGAGCCGCACACCGACTCGGTAAGGCCTTCGTGCTGGCACTGGCTCGCAGGGGATATGCCATTTTGCTGCACTATCGGTCTTCCGAATTGCAAGCTTCTAAAACTGCAACTCAGAATTCGCACATTGGGCATGCCTGTTTTTCTTTCGCAGGCAGATTTAACCGATCCAAAACAAATATCATCCTTATTTGCAATGGTGGATAAAATTCAATATCCATTGAAAGTGCTCGTCAATTCTGCAGCGATTATTCCGGTGGGCGATCCACACACCCTTTCAGCGAAGGATTGGGATGCGGCATTTGATCTCAACTTGCGCGCCCCGTTTCTCTGCGCGCAGGAGGCGGCCAAAAGAATGACGAATGGCGGATTGATCGTAAATGTTACTGATGTCGGCGCGCATAAGACGTGGAGCCGATATCCATCCTATTCGGTGAGTAAAGCCGGGTTGGAGGTATTGACGAAGATCTTAGCCCGATCGTTTGCGCCGTCCATTCGAGTTAACGCTATCGCGCCGGGGCTCGTATTACAATCCGACCTTGTATCCGACCGACGATTGGGATCATCTCGTTGAACGTCTTCCGCTCAAACGTGCTGCCACGGTGGAAGAGGTTGCTGCTGCCATGGAGTTTTTGCTTTCGAACGAATATGTGACCGGCCAAACTCTCGTAATTGATGGCGGTTATTCTCTGCTTGGATAAATTCATGTCTTTTGTTAAACATCATCCCGATTTGGTCGTTTCTGCTGCTTTAGTATTTGTCCTTGCTCTATTTTCAATATTCTTTGTTAACTTCAACATGCCACCATTTGAAGACGCGGCCATGCTCATGCGTTATTCCGACCACCTGGCTCATGGTTATGGCATTGTCTGGAATATCGGCCAGCACCCGGTAGATGGTGCAACTGATTTTCTTTTTATGGTCGGCGTTGCTGTGTTAATGAAGATTGGTCTACCACTTGGGCGCGCGGTACGAGTGCTGGGATTGTTTTCTGTTGCCGCGCTTACACTATTGATATATTGGGTCAATCGCAGAGTGTGGAAATCACATATTGCTTTCGCAGCTCTATCGGCATTATTTCTTGCAGTTGGCACAGGTTTGACCTATGTCGCCGCCTATTTTGGGACACCACTCTTTGCGCTCTTTGCGGCTCTTACCTGGACTTTAAGCTTGCTTCTCGATTCAAAAAGAGAATCCACACCTATGGCTTTCCGCACTGTTCGCGTTTTCAGGTTTGATCACGGGCCTGATTCGGCCTGAAGGAGTCATCCTGGCCGGATTGATGCTAATTGCGATTATCATTATGAAAGGCTGGCGCGCATCTTCAAAGACGATTGCCATCTTCGTGGGCGTGTTCTTAATTCTCGGCGGGATATACTTTGTATGGCGCTGGAACTATTTTGGGTATCCGTTGCCGAATCCGTTTTATAAAAAGGGCGGAGGGTTATTGCATTGGGATGGACTTCAAGCATCATTTACAAATCTCTTTTTGCTTTGTGGATTGTTCCTGTTGGCATATTTGATTGGTTTTCGTTCATCGAAAATCGCGCGGCAAACCATTGCCTTTCTCGTTCCTGTCATTGGATTTGCGTCGGCTTTTATTCTGGTTTCAAATGAAACAAATTTCGGCGGACGATTTCAATATGCATTGTTGCCGATCGTCTTGCTTTCGTGGTTTCCGTTGGTGAGTGGATTCGACCAGGAGATTGGCTGTACCCGCTTTGGGTCAGATCGAGACGGGTCCGTCGTTTGTTTCTCATCGTGGGCTTATCGATTATCGCGGTTTTGATTTTGCATTCTTCATATAATCAAGGAGCGTCTATTGGTTACTTCCGTGATGGACGTTATGACATGGCTCAAGCGTTGAACCGTATTCCAGCCGCGGCTACACCATGGCAACTTCGGAAGCGGGGCTTTTGCCGTTGTATTCGCAATGGAATGCGATTGACACGTGGGGACTGAACGATGAATGGATCGCGCATCACGGCGAAATCACCGCGGATTATTTGGATCGATACAAACCTGAATTGATTATTTTTCATGCCCATTTTTCTCCGCTCAGTTCCGCCGACCACACCCGATCATTATCTTGATCCGGCTTGGTTTGCGATGACGATGACTCTCAAGAATTATGCCGAAAGCCATCATTACATTCTTGCCGCGATATTTGGCGTGACACCGTATGATACGCATTATTATTACGTTCGTCCTGATTTCGCGGACAGCCAGACCATAGTTCATTTGATTTCAAAATTTAGAGGATATTCGTGGGCGGCGGATCAGGGAAATAAAGCGGTTGATTTTATAGATCATCCGATCATATTTCCATAAAACTTTCATATTTATTACTTTAGGAAGCGTGATGCCTGAAACTTCTATACTGGCGCAGAAACTAAAATCCGAAGGTGAAAAGTTTGCTGCGATTCTTCGGAGGCTTAACGGATGATCAATGGAAGAAGGAAGTTTATACTGAAGGTTCTGTATGGACCATCCGCAATATCCTTTCACATTTAATGACCTCCGAGCGCGCCTTTGTAAAACTATTCGAGAATATTCGTCAGGGCGGACAAGGCGCCGCCGAAGATTTTGTAATTGACCGTTATAATGCCAGCCAGCAGGAAAAGACAAAAAATTTAAATCCAGAGGAGTTGTTAGAGCAATATAAGGCGATGCGTGCCCAAATGGTTGAATGGGTTTCAAACATCAGCGATTTTGATTTGGAAAAGACTGGACGGCATCCAGGCTTAGGCGTCACAACTCTGCGCGAGATGATAAAGATGGTATATATCCATAACCAAACTCATTATCGCGATTTGAGGCGCTCTTAAAAGGTTAAACGTAAAGGGCACAAAAGGCCCAAAGGTTTTTATTATTTTGCGTTTGGAAAACGATTTATGCAACTTCCTCCATTCAAACTCGAACGCTACTTCGCCAAATACGAATTCAATACTCAATACCTGCTTTGCAGTTCCGATTGCGAATCGATGACTGTCGCTGATTTGTTGTCGCTTGAACCGGAGGCGGCGGAGAAATTTCAGTCGCATTGGCTCGGATATACCGAATCGCAGGGTAGTGCATCTTTGCGTCAAGCCATCTGCGAATTATATAGAACAATACAACCAGAAAATATTCTGGTTCACACTGGGGCTGAGGAAGCCATCTTTCTCTTTATGCACGCCGCGCTCGAAGCGGGCGATCACATCATCGTGCATTGTCCATGTTATCAATCGTTGTCCGATGTGGCGCACTCGATTGGTTGTGATGTTAGTCTATGGCTTGCACGTGAAGAAAATCATTGGGCGCTTGATCTGGATGAATTGCGTCGGATGATTTAACCGAACACAAAAGCGATCATCCTCAATACGCCGCATAACCCGACCGGATATTTGATGTCGTGCGCTGATTGTGAATCCGTTCATCGCTTCGCACGAGAAAATAATCTGCTCTTGTTTTCAGACGAGGTTTACCGCGAATCGGAATACGATCCCTCCGCTCGTCTGCCCGCCGCCTGCGATCTTGGCGATCATGCAGTGTCCGCTGGGTGTGACATCAAAGACGTATGGTCTGCTGGTTTGCGGATCGGGTGGATCGCGACGAAGAATAAAAATATCTATGAAGGAATAGCTTCACTCAAAGATTACACTACGATTTGCAATTCCGCGCCAAGTGAGTTTTTGGCAGAAGTTGCGATGCGTAATCGTCAAAAATTGATTGATCGGAATCTGAGTATCATTAAGCATAATCTCTCGATTATGGATGATTTCTTTCAGCATTATGCGAATCTCTTTTCATGGATTCGTCCGCGTGCCGGTTCGATGGCGTTTCCTCATTATCTCGGCAGTGATGTAGAATTGTTTTGCGATGAACTGGTTCACAAAGCGGGAGTCCTGCTTTTGCCCGGCTCAATGTATGATGAACATGCTAATCATTTCCGTTTGGGACTTGGACGAAAGAATTTACCAGAGGCCGTCGTCAGACTTGAAGAGTTTTTGGAAAAGGCCTCTTAATCACAAAGTGTGTAAGTTTTTAAACCTTTTGCGTCTCTTTCCTTTATGGTTAAATAACTCCTATGCACCGTCTCGTCACAATCCTTCGATTATCTCGTCCGCTTTACCTGCTCCTCACTGCGCTGACCTATATTCTTGGCGCGGGTATCGCACGCTATTTGGGCAAGCCGCAAGCGCCCACAGCATTTTGGCTTGGGCTGATCGGCATCATATTTGCTCAGCTCAGCATGAATTTGCTTGCCGAAGTTTTTCGTCCCGCTAATGAACCCATTGTCCTCAATGAAACACCAACTAACCGCAGGTTGACTTGCGACGCAGCCTTATCTGTCTCAGTTGGCGCTCTTGCTGCACTGGCTGTGATTGCTTTTCTGCTTATATAAAGATCACCATTTGGGCGCATCTGCATTTCTATTTATCACTGTTTCATTATTTGTATTGCTCATTTATTCTGTCCCGCCTCTTCGCCTGATGGATAAAGGCTTTGGCGAATTGCTTCTATCCATTCAAATTGCATATTTTTCCCCATCCATTGCTTATCTTTTGCAGGCGGGAACCTACCACAATTTGGTGGTTTTTATTTCTATTCCGCTCATTCTCCTCACGCTTGCCATGTTTCTGGCGCTTGACTTCCCATCCTATGCTGACGACATAAAGTATGAGCGCAATACTCTGCTTGCCCGTCTCGGTTGGGAACATGCGATTCCTTTTCATCATCTCCTTATACTTGGTGCGTATGTCTTGTTTGCAGCGGCGCCGATCTTTGGTTTTTCATTCCGTTTGTTATGGCCTGCTTTCTTGACGTTCCCATTCGCACTCCTGCAAATTTACTGGCTTCGCAATATCTCGCTCGGCTCACGACCTCTTTGGAATTTTTTGACTGCCAATGCGATTGCCATTTTTGGTTTAACAGCTTATCTATTAACGTTGACTTTTTGGCTGCGATGAATCATGCCCGAATTCCTTCGATTGCTTCCGCCTGATGAAGCGCGCGCGCTTTTGCTTTCACATCTTTCCGGACCGATAACGGATTCCGAATCAATTAGCACTGTTTCATCTCTGGGCCGTGTGACCGCCGAAGACATCATCGCACCGCATCCGTTGCCTGAGTTTCCGCGCTCGACGATGGATGGATATGCCATCCTCGCGCATGATACCTTCGGCGCAACAGACTCGTTGCCCACTTATTTGAATCTCATTGGTGAAGTTCCGATGGGCGATGTGCCATTATTTGATTTGCAATCCGGTCAATGTGCATTGATTCACACTGGCGGCATGTTGCCGGATGGTGCGGATGCGGTCGTGATGTTGGAATATATACAAACCATTCACGACGGAGAACAAAAAAAACAAGATGAAATCGAAATCATGCGCGCAGTCGCCGAGGGCGAGAACGTGATCCGCGTCGGCGAGGATGTGGCCGAGGGAACGGTTGTCCTGCCGAGAGGCCGAATGATGCGCCCTGCGGAGATCGGCGGCTTGATGGCATTGGGAATTGTTCAATTAAATGTCATCAGAAAGATTCGTGTCGGCTTGATTTCGTCCGGTGATGAAGTGATTTATCCGAGTCAACAACCGCGACGTGGTCAGGTGCGCGATGTCAATGCTTATACATTATTCTTCATTGGTGATGAAGTCTGGCGGTGAAGGGGTGCTTTATGGAATTGTGCCTGATCAGTTGTCGGTGTTGAAAGACATGGCATCGCGTGCATTAAGGGAATGTGATGTCGTTTTGATTACGGCGGGTTCATCCGCCAGCACGCGCGACATGACCGCAATAGTAATTGACTCGCTGGGCGCACCAGGGGTGCTGGTGCATGGTATCAACACGCACCCCGGCAAGCCGACAATTTTGGGCGTGTGCAATAGCAAGGCTGTGATTGGATTGCCCGGCAATCCTGTCAGCGCGCTGGTGAATGGATATTTATTTGTGGTGCCGGTGATTGAGATGTTGCTGGGTTTGCCAATTGATAAACCGCGTGCATCTGTGATGGCGCGCATGATGGTCAACATTGCATCACAGGCTGGCAGAGAAGACTGGATTCCGGTAAAGCTTGTAAATCGTAAATCGGAATTTGGAAATTGGGATGCCGAACCCACCTTCAGCAAAAGCAATTTGGTCTTCACCCTCGCTGCCGCGGATGGATTGATTTGCATTCCGCTGGATGCAACGGGTTTCAGCGCCGGTGAGATGGTGGAAGTAATGTTGATTTAAGGACTTAGGTTATCATGCGCAAAACAACCGCCATCGCTTTGTTCGTTCTCGCATTGATGGCTTGTAGTTCTATTCGAGTAGGGCCTGAAACTTTACCTACTTCCACACGCACATTAACTATCGCTGCTTCAATACCCAATATACAGACCGCAACATCCACTTTCACCCCTGAGCCCACAAAAACTCCTTAGTCGCCGTTTAAGGTTTGCCCGATTGAAAATTACAAAGATTGGCCGATAACTTTAGGGGCCTTACTTGACGGTGCGTATCTGGCGTGGTTAAACTCGACTGCCCCCCACACATTTCGATTCATCTGATATTAAGGATGTACTGTTGATTCACTATAGCAACGGTGAAATTGTTTATAATACAAGCTCTGCTCTCACCTTCACCGTACCAGGATCTGAGCCTTTCAGCAGGAATAGGTCATTCGGGTTCGTCACATATAAGTGCATTGGCAATATTGTAATGCCTGTTGAATTTTATGACAAAAACCACCCGATAAGAACTGGTGGGTGATAACTGTCAATTATGTTACAGGGCTTTCCGATTCCCAAATCGAAGCTCAGATAGGCATATGGAAAAATCAAATGAAAACAATTCCAGCGGTTGATGGCAATACGTCGTTTGTTAAATCTAAACTTAGATTTGCTTATTTCTTTGACCATGGCTAAATATCCAAGAGTAAGAGATTTAATTGCCAAATTTGCAGATTCCAAAAAAACTGCTGCGACAGATGGGAACAGAAGCGCGCTGCACGGAGTTGTTTTGCAAAACTACAGCTCATCGGGTATGAATCACCCCGACCCCACGGCTAATTGAGTTAATTTATCAAATTCGACAAATGTCCTTTTACCTCCACGATATTCCTCTTCCCAAAGCGCAAGCCCGCTTTCATTCTGCATTGGAGCAAGCTGGGCTTTGGCGCGTGCTTGGCGCGGAATCCATTCCGCTTGATGAGAACGCCTTGGGACGGGTCCTATCTGAATCTATTTGGGCAAAGATTTCATCACCGCATTATCATGCCTCCGCCATGGACGGATTTGCCGTTCGTGCCATCATGACGAACGGCGCGTTGCCTTCTGTTCCATTGAATCTTAAGATTGGTCCGGAGGCTGACTATGTGGATACCGGAGATCCATTGCCTGAGTGGGCTAATGCGGTGATTCCCATCGAGAATGTCGAATTGTTGGATGAGCGTGGCGAAATCACCAAAGAGATTCGTAAAGTGAAAACCATTCGGATTTGCGCGGCGGTTGCGCCGTGGAGTCATGTGCGTGCGGTTGGAGAAGACATTGTCGCGACACAATTGGTTTTGCCTGCAGGTCATGTCTTGCGTCCGGTTGATTTGGGCGCAATTGCCGCCTCTGGCTATGGTGAAATCAAAGTAGCGCGGTGAAAACCGACGCGTTGCAATTTTGCCAACCGGCACGGAACTTGTCCCCATCGGATCAAAATTAAAATCGGGCGATATTATTGAGTACAACTCGCTAGTGCTCGCAGCGCAGATCAAATCTATGGGCGGCGGGCCGACACGATTTCCGATTACGAAGGACGATTTCGATTTGATTTGCCAGCGCGTGCGAGAAGCCGCACGAGATTGCGATTTGATTTTGCTGAATGCTGGCTCATCTGCTGGCGCGGAAGATTTCTCAGCGAAGGTAGTTGAGAAACTTGGAACGCTTTTGGTTCATGGAGTTGCAGTAAGGCCAGGACATCCGGTCATACTTGGTACCATTGCCAGCGAAGCGAAGCAATCTCAAGTGCCCACCCAACGGGAGATTGCCACGCGTCCCGCGGATGCTCACAATGACATTGTTCCCATTATTGGCGTTCCTGGCTATCCGGTCTCCGCCGCGCTGACAATTGAAATCTTTGTTGAGCCGTTGATCGCCAAATGGCTGGGACGAGAACCAAATAAGCTTCTCATCGAAACTGCACAGTTGACTCGCAAGATCAATTCACCCGCGGGTGATGAAGATTATGTGCGCGTTGTCGTCGGCCGAGTCGGCAATAAACTTCTTGCCGCGCCGCTTTCACGCGGGGCAGGAGTAATTTCTTCATTGGTTCAAGCAGACGGACTTGTGATTCTTCCGCCTGGTATTCAAGGCGTTGAGGCGGGAGAAAAAGTCCATGTTCATCTTTACAAAAGCAAAGCCGAACTTGAGAATACGATCTTTTGCATTGGCTCACATGATTTGACCCTTGATCTGCTTTCGCAATTCCTTGCTGGACATGATCGTCGCTTTGTCTCTGCCAATGTCGGTTCGCAGGGCGGATTGATTGCGCTTCGTCGCGGTGAAGCGCATTTGGCGGGCTCGCATTTGTTTGATCCGCAAACGGGTGAATTCAACATCCCATATATTCGTCAGTACCTGCCGAATATTCCAGTCAAAGTTGTTGCACTGGTTCGACGTGAGCAGGGTCTGCTTTTGAAACGGGGAAACCCAAAGGGAATAAGAGGTTTGGGCGACCTCAGCCGCTCAGCGGTCCGGTTTGTGAACCGGCAACGCGGTGCCGGCACGCGCGTTCTGTTGGATTATCACTTGAAATTAATGGAGATTCCTCCGGAAATGATTCAAGGGTACAATCAGGAAGAATTTACCCATCTGGGCGTAGCCGCGGCGGTCGCTTCAGGACGTGCAGATTGCGGACTTGGCATTGCAGCCGCGGCGCAAGCTCTTGACTTGGATTTTATTCCATTGTTTCAGGAGCGTTATGATCTGGTTATTCCGAATACATATGCGCATGATGAATTGCTGGCGCCTCTCTTCGGACTTTTGAGCGGCCGCGCGTTGCGAGAGGCTGTATCTAAACTGAAAGGATACGATGTGTCTGTGATGGGTACGGTAATTCTGGAGGACAAATGAGCGAAGCATTGATCATTGATGATAATCGTTCGACGGCTGATGCACTGCATCAAATGTTAACTGTGCTGGATGTGCCTGCGCGGGTGGCTTATGGTGCCAGCCCGGCGATAACGTTGTTGAGCGGTTTTACACCCGGATTGATTTTGCTAGATATCAACATGCCCGGCGTAGATGGTTTGGAAATCCTGGCTTATTTGCGTCGTGAACCAAGGCTTGTGCCGGTTCCGGTGATTGTGATCACTTCGGACGATCAACCAGAAACGCGCGCGTGGGTCATGAAGGGCGGCGCAAACGCAATGATCATCAAACCTGCCACGCTGGAGTCTCTCGAAGAAGATTTGAAAAAAATTGGTATCCTCAAATAAGCTGTTAGCATTAGAGTGATAGTTAATAAGGAAGAATGAGGACTTTATTGACAGTTTTTATGGCTGTCTCAATTTTCGTTTTATCAGGATGTTCAAGTCAATCTCTTGATGCTCCAGCGCCGATTTCGCAGCCTTTGCCAACGGTACCTTTTGAATTTGCAGGAAAAACAATTCCATCAAATGTGGACATAACTGCTGGTGCAAATTTATTTAAGGCAGATTGCGTCACCTGCCATGGCGAAAATGGTCATGGCGATGGACCTGCAAGCGAGGCACTTGACCCGCCTCCCGCTAATTTGGTTGATCTCTGTGAAATCTCCGCCAATGATTTTCTGTTTTGGAAAGTCAGTACCGGTGTTACTGGAACGGCCATGCCCGCCTGGAAGGGCACATTTACCGATCAACAAATTTGGCAGGTAATCGCGTTTATACGTACACTAAAATAAGATTTAAAGGAGATGACCAATATGCCTATTTTATCCGGAATACCCGCGCCCGAATTTGAATTACTCGATGATGCGAATGCAATGCGTCGTTTATCGGATTTCAAGGGTCAACCTGTGATTTTATACTTTTATCCAGCAGACGATACGCCGGGCTGCACAAAGGAAGCTTGCAATTTTCGGGACGATTATTCTGCTTATCAAAATTCAGGTGTGACCATTCTTGGGGTAAGTCCGGATTTGGTAAAGTCACACGTGAAGTTCAAAGAGAAATATCAATTGCCATTTCCTTTGCTTGCTGATGAGGATCATCAGGTGTGTAATAGTTATGGGGTTTGGGGACCAAAGAAATTTGCGGGACGCGAATATGAAGGCGTACTACGAACCACATTTTTGATAGATGCTCACGGCAAGATCGCGCGAGTTTTTGAGAATGTGCGTCCAGCAGAGCACAGTGCGGAAGTGCTTGAAGCGTTGAAAAACTTATAGTTCCACGACCTGCTAAAAATTCAAAAATGAAGCGCTTGACCATTTTCAAAATTGGAATAAAATATCCAAATTATAGTGACAAAATCAGGAAAATTTGGTACATTAAGGACCTCGCCACTTACGGCGGGTTTTATTTGTATCGATAACTCTTTGAGAATACAGCCTTATTCTTGAGACAACCACCCCTTGTTCTTCGGCAATTGTTTCCGTCGCCGAACAAGGGGCAAGGCGCGTGTGATTAAAACTCAGGAGAGAGAGTATGCGACATTATGTAATTACCGGCGTGCTGGTAGTTGTTTTAGCTATAGCTACTTATGCCGGGTTGATGGCCATAAAGTTAATGCCTGTCGAGGCCAGTGCGCAATCCATTCCGATAGATCAGTTGTGGAATGTTGAGATTGCTATTATTTGCTTTCTCTTTGCGCTGATCATGGTTCCTCTGATTTATAGCCTGATTGTGTTTCGCCGGAAGAAAGGGGATACATCGGATGGTCCGCATATTGAAGGAAACAATACTCTGGAAATTATTTGGACAGTTATTCCTTTGATTACTGTTCTCGTTCTTGCATATATGGGCACGTATACCTTGGGGGAAGTAATGGCGGTGGACCCAAACGCTTTGGAAATAAATGTGACTGCCCGCCAATGGTCATGGGAATTTGACTACCCGGCGGGGTTTACTTCCACCGAGTTGCATTTGCCTGTTAATCGTCAAGTCGTGTTGAACATGCAATCCACGGATGTCATCCATTCATTCTTTGTACCTCAATTTCGCATGAAGCAGGATATTTTACCGGGCCGCATCACCACTTATCGTGTCACGCCGGACCTGATCGGAACCTATCAGGTGGAGTGCGCGCAGTTGTGCGGCTTAAAGCACTCCTATATGACTGCACCAGTCATTGTGAGCTCGCAGGCTGATTATGATTCATGGATTCAAACGCAACTCGCGGCGGCGGCTGTGGCGGCTCAAACTCCGATAGGGCGCGGCCAACAATTGGTTGCCAAGTATGGTTGCACAGGTTGTCATTCCGTGGACGGTAGTAGCACCGGCATTGCTCCAACCTGGAAGGGACTTTATCTCTCACAAGTCAAAATGTCTGGCGGAACCAATGTAGCGCCCGGCACGGTTGTGACGGCGAACGAGGCGTATTTGATTGAGTCAATTGTCAATCCAAGTGCAAAGATCGTGGATGGCTTTCAGGATAACGTAATGCCGAAGACATTCGGAACCGTTTTATCTCAATCTCAGATCAGCGATATCGTGGCTTATATCGAGTCGCTAAAGTAAGTGAGCGGAGAAAAAGAATGAGGAAATTTCTTACGTCAGCGCTGGTACGCGGTCTGCTCTGGCAATTCGTGGGATGGATCGCAGGTGCATTGTTTTTGACTGGGATTCGTGTCCTGATGGGATTGAATGCATTTGTCACCGGTCAATACCTTTTCACTGAACCAGCTTGGGTATTTGGCGGGTTGGTAGGTGCTCTCTCGTATGTAGCCAGTACGGGTGCCATGACGGATTGGTTCAAATGGGCAAAGGGCGAGGAAGTTCCCGAGCACCGCGAAGATCCGCCAGGCTGGGAAAAGTATCTCAACGTTTCTCTTGACCATAAAGTAATTGGCGTGCAGTATACAATGACGGCGCTATTCTTGCTGTGTGTGGGCGGTTTGTTCGCCATGATCTTTCGCACGGAGTTGGCGCATTCAGGTTTGCAGTTCTTGACGCTTCAAGAATACAACACCTTTATGAGTTTGCACGGCATCGTCATGATCGTTGGTATCCTGCTCGGCGTGGCCGGCCTGATGAACTATCTCGTGCCTATGTTGATTGGCGCACAGGATATGGCTTTCCCACGCTTGAATGCATTTTCTTATTGGGTAGCTCCGCCCGCGGCAATTTTATTGCTTTCAACTCTTGTGTTTGGAGGCTTTGATACGGGCTGGACGGGCTATCCGCCTCTTTCGGAGCGCGCACCACTCGGCATGCAGATGTTTTTTCTAGGCGTGGCGGTTGCGGGCTGGGCTTCCATTCTGGGAGGGATAAACTTAATCGTTACGGTTTTGAGAATGCGAGCCAAGGGAATGACTGCATTCCGAATGCCAATTTTTGTATGGGCCGCGATCGCAACCTCCCTGATATCATCAACCGCGACTCAGTTGATTGGCCTTTCTTTCCAGATGGTTATGTTCCAGCGCCTGTTCGGAATGGGTTTCTTTGATTCCGATAAGGGCGGGAATCCGATATTGTTCCAACATCTATTTTGGTTCTATTCTCATCCAGCTGTGTATGTATTTGTTCTGCCGGGGTTGGGTATTATTTCGGAACTCGTGCCGGTCTTTGTTAGGAAGCCCCTTTTCGGTTATCGTTTTGTGGCGATGTCCTCTTTGGGGATTGCCTTGGTTGGTTTCCTCGTATGGGCGCATCACATGTTTGTATCGGGAATGAATCCATATTTGCGCATCCCCTTTATGTTCAGCACTCTCTTGGTTGCTGTTCCGACGGGTGTCAAGTTTTTCTCGTGGATTGCGACCATTTGGAAAGGGAAAATTGAAATGCCGACACCGATGCTGTTTGTAGTCGGTGGGATCGTCGTCTTCCTTTTGGGCGGTCTTTCCGGACCTCCGAATGCAACCGTTGCGACGGATTTGCACCTACAAAATACATACTGGATCGTCGGACATTTTCATGACACCATGTTCGGCGGTTATATCTATCCTTTCTTCGCCGCCATCTATTATTGGTTCCCCAAAGTCACTGGCCGCAAAATGAACGAGAAGCTTGGCAAAATTCATTTCTGGTTGATGACGCCCTCATTTCTTAACTCTGACGCTCCTGATGATGCGCGTCGGACTGCTTGGAATGCGCCGCCGCGTCGCCGATTATGATCCAGCCCTGGGGTTTGACAATTATCATTTGGTCATGACTGTTGCAGGTTATTTGATTGCAATCTCAGTTCTGATCTTTCTCTATAATCTTTTTGTTAGCATTAAAAAAGGCGAAGTGGCCACTGGCAACCTTTGGAATTCGCGTTCACCTGAATGGCTGGTTCCTTCGCCGATGCCGGTGCATAACTATGATCAGCCTTTTGAGGTAATTGGCGAACCTTATGACTATGGTTTGCCGGGCTCAGTCTATGTTCGGTTTGAAGACAAGAAAAACAAGAGCCATTAAAAGGAAACCACCGATGGAACATACTAATAAATCCGACATCCTCCGTCAGGGCATAATCGTCTTTGTTTTTCTTGCGGCTTTGACTGCGCTTGAGTTCTTTGTGGCAATTGAAATCGGCTCAACAGTTTTGCTGGCCATGATCGCGTTTGTTAAAGTTGGTTTGGTCATGTACTACTATATGCATATTTATCGATTAAATGTGCAGGACGATAATCTTGATCGCCATAGCTATCAGTATAAGCTTACAACAAGCCGAATGGGGTTGTGGTTATTCCTCCTTTCCGATGCGTTTATATTTGGCGGACTCTTCATCAGCCGGTTCAACTTGCTGGGGCTGACAGGTTTGCCATTAAGTCCTGATAGTCAATATATTGCATTGACTATAACGTCAGTGCTTTTGCTGTCGTCATTCTTTATGAATCGTGCGGAAGTATCTATGGAACACGGTGACCGCAAGGGTTTTATTATTGGAATCTCGCTAACTATCCTGCTTGGCTTGCTATTTTTGGCCGGTGTGATCATGGTTGAGTGGCCATCTGCCATCCGTGCAGGCGTGACCACATCCTCGAATGCGGCGGGCGCTATTTTCTTCATCATGACAGGTATGCATGCCTTCCATGTATTGACCGGCGTGATCTTCCTCAGCATTGTCTTGCGGAACGGATTGCGCGGCGTATATTCGCCTGAGAAACACTGGGCAGTTAAATCGGCGACGGTTTATTGGCACTTTATCGATGTGGTTTGGATTTTCTTTTATCCAGCTTTGTATTTGATCGGCAAGCTAATCTGAAATTAAACTAATGTGAAGTAAAATGAATGGGCGGCCGCTTGATTGCCCATCCATTATGTAATGAAAGCAAAGACCATATTCATGTTGCAGAATCCAATTGTAAGGCGCTCCCTTCTACTGCTTGTTTTGGGACTGATCTTTGGCGCCTTGCTGGCGGAGATACCATTTTTGTTATTTCCTCAGATGAATATCGCCACACGTCCGGCGCAAGAAATTCTGCTCGTGATTCCGCCGGGTACGGCGCGTCGTGTTGCGTCGGGACAACAACCTCCATCTATTCCGCAAAATATGAGCTTTGTTGTCGGCGATACCCTGGTGGTCAAGAACGAAGACTCGGTGGAACATCAACTGGGACCTTTATGGATCCCGGCTGGTTCCTCGGCGAGTATGAAGCTTAATACTGATCAGAAATATGCCTTTCAATGTTCCTTTGTTCCAAGTAAAATCTTCGGTCTGAATGTCAGCGAAGCGCTCACATGGGATACGCGATTGTGGGGCATATTTATCGGCGGCGTTCCGATGGCGATGCTTTTTGTCCTGTACAGTTTGCTGATATGGCCGCCCAAAAAAGCAATTACAAACTAATCATAAATTTGATGTTCAGTCGCCGCTATTGGCTTGCGACTCTTTTGATTATTGTCGCAGCCGTTGTATGTATCCGTTTAGGCTTCTGGCAAGTGGATCGGTTTAAACAGGAAAGATCCTTTTCCACCCATGTTTATGCAGTGCAAGCCATGCCGCCACTTAATCTACCGGCGAAAGTGGAGTTGACGACAATGGAATATCGCGCGGTCACAGCCAGCGGAACTTATGACTTCCAGAATCAAATCGCGACCCGTGATCAATACGATGGCATTCAACCCGGGTATGATCTATTTACGCCACTCCAGCTTTCTGACGGGGAAGCGGTTCTTGTTGATCGCGGTTCAATTCCCTCTGAAGGTAATCCAACCCCCGCTGATTGGCACAAATACGATCAGCCGGGGGAGGTGATGGTCAGCGGTACCATCCGCCTTGGACAGTCGCAACCGACCTTTGGCAGCAATTCAGATCCAACTTTAACTCCGGGCCAAACCAGGCTGGATTTTTGGATCTATATCAACATAGATCGCATCCGCCAACAAATTCCGTATCCGATACTGCCGGTGTATATTAAGCTAAATCCTGATCGAGCCGTCATAAATCCTCCCATCCCCATCCAACAGGAAACTTTGGATTTGTCTTCCGGTGCGAATAACTTAAATTACTGTCTTTCAATGGTTCTCGTTTTCAATTCTATTTATTGTAGGATATGCCTATTTTTTATGGAGAAAGGAGTTAAGGAAGAGGTCATGAAATATAGCTTCTCTTCTTCTTTTGCTCGATTGGTTTTTTGGACCATGGTTTTTGTCCTGTTGCTGACCATCGCGGGCCGTGCGGTATTTGTCACCGGCCCCGCGTTGACATGTTCCGGATGGCCTTCTTGTATTCCAGAGAATCCATTAGGTTGGCTGAAATACATTCATTTTGCTTTGGCGGGTATCTCTGCTGTTTTGGTCGTCTGGCTTTTTCTAAAAGCGTGGTCCGAGCAACACGATAATTCTTTTTTGTTGCCATTAACAACAGTGACTACTGTGCTTTTTTTTGGACAGGCATTTGTCGGAGCAATTCAGGTTGTGCGGAATTTTCCAATTCATCTGGTAATCTTGCATACGTTAACTGCGGTCCTGCTTTGGATTTCCTTAATCGCTCTAGCTGTGATTTCTGGCATATCGGCGCATGATGGAAAAGTATTTCCGAAAGTGGATATTCGTCAACGCCTCAATGATTTCTTGATCCTCAGCAAACCGCTGATCGTCGCGCTTTTGTTAGTGACAACTTTTGGCGGGCTTGTGATGGGCGGCAAAGCTTGGCCTTCTCCATCGCTCGCACTTTGGACTATGCTTGGTGGTGCGTTAGCGGCAGGCGGGTCTTCGGCTCTGAATCAATACATTGACCGCGAGCTGGACAAGAACATGCAGCGAACATCCCAACGTCCGCTCGCGGCGGGGCGTATGAACGGGGCAGAGGGGCTTTCTTTTGGATTGGCATTATGTCTTGCTAGTTATTACATTCTTGCTGGCCTCGTAAATTTGACAGCGGCTTTGCTTTCGCTTGCCGGGATTTTTTATTACGTTTTGTTTTATAGTCTCTGGCTGAAAAAGGCAACAGTTCAGAATATTGTGATTGGTGGCGGAGCCGGGGCAATTCCTCCGATGGTAGGCTGGGCCGCAGCAACGGGCCATCTCAGCCTTGCAGCCTGGATTCTGTTTCTGATCATATTTATGTGGACGCCGCCGCATTTCTGGGCGTTGGCAATTGTCCGTGCCAAAGATTATGAACGCGCGGGAGTGCCAATGTTGCCCGGTGATAAAAGGCGAAAAGGAGACGCGCCTGCAAATCCTGATTTACACTTTTGTTTTAGTTGGCACAACTCTCTTGTTGCCTCTCATTCGGGCGACTGGTATCGTCTATCTGGTTTCCGCGATTGTGCTTGGGCTTTTGCTGATTTACGCTGCTTGGAGTGTGTGGAAAATCCCAGGCAATAAGGTAGCGTGGACGATGTATCGTTGGTCGAGCATGTATCTGATGTTTCTATTCTTGGCACTGATGGTGGATGCGCTCGTTTGAGAATCTGAAACGTATAGGCGCTTTCAAGGTCTTGTCAGATGAGATCTATAGCCCGCTTTTTTTGGCGTGTAGTTCTGCTATGATAGAATAGCACAATAATTTTGAGCGGTTCTATGCGGAATTTCAAAAAAGATGATTTTGCCAACCTTCTCTTAATATTAGCTGTTCTTCTAGGCGGTTGGGTACGATTTTATCCTACAATTTTCGCTGGGTTCCCAATCAATGATGGGGGCATGTTCTATGTCATCATTCAGGAGCTGCGCGCCAATGCCTACAAACTTCCGGCAATTACATCCTATAATTTTTCTGGAATTCCTTATGCCTATCCACCTTTGGGGTTTTATCTGGTGGCGCTGGTTTCAGACCTGACAAAAATTGGCGTAACTCAAATTTTGTGCTGGATCCCGGCACTGATCAGTACTTTTTCTGTTTTAGCTTTTTATCGACTTTCCACCCGGCTTGCAATTTCCCGATTTCAAGCCTCGTTGGCGACGATCCTCTTCGCGCTGATGCCGCGCGCGATTGCTACATTTATTTCTGGCGGCGGACTGACGCGTAGCTTGGGGCAATTATGCATGCTTCTTACGTTGGCTAGTGTGATTGATCTATATCGGAGTGGACAAAAGCGGCATATTGGCTACGCAGCTTTATTTGGCAGCTTGACAGTTCTCAGCCATCCGGAAGCCATCGTTTACACAGTTTCACTCTCAGTCATTAGTTGGTTTTTCCTTTCCCGTTCTTGGAATTGTCTTCGGGACTTCGCTGCTGGTCAGCTTGGGTGTCAGCTTGCTTACATCTCCTTGGTGGTTGATGGTTCTCTTTTCAACCGGTTCTCAAGGCTTTGTTTCTGCTTTGCAGACAGGTGGAAATCAATTGGCGATTTTTAACCTGCTATTTCTTACCTTTCTTCAAGAGCCGTTTGCAACACTGATTACAGGCCTAGGATTATTAGGCATAATTATCCAAATCATCCGTAAGGATTATTTCTGGCTGGTTTGGCTTGTTTTACCTTTTATTGTTGACGGTCGAAGTGCCACAACCGTCGCTGTGATCCCATTTGCCCTGTTGGCAGCTTTGGCATTGGATGAATTAGTCTTGCCCGCCTTACAGCGTTTAAACCCAAAGCTGATCCAATGGCCGGCCGAACTTATTTCCGGACAAGAGATCATCATTATCATTTGCCTGATCCTTTACAGCTTAGTTTCCGCTCAACAGGCTGGAATTGAGCTCGCATCTAATGTGCTTTCCGTAGGGAATCGTGAAGCAATGGCTTGGGTCAGGGGAAACACGCCCGCTGGTGCGCGGTTTCTTGTGTTGACGGGAGCCTTATCCACTGTTTGCGACCCAGTGGCGGAGTGGTTCCCTGCTCTGGCTTCTCGTCATAGCTTGACGACTATTCAGGGCACTGAGTGGTTGCTGGGTAAAAGATTTGGCGCATTTTTGAGCGAGTCAAGTGATTTGCAGAGCTGTTTATATCTTTCGGATGATTGTCTTGGGACTTGGCTGGTAAAAAATAGACCCGAGTTTGATTACCTTTATATTTCGAAGAAACTGGTTGCCGATGATTGTAAGCCTCTGATACCCCCACCCAACTTTTCTTTCTTCCTTGCTACTATCAATCGTGATTCGAATTATCAATCAGTTTTTGAAACCGACTCGGTTGTAATTTATCGACAGCGGTAGTCATAACTTAATTACCAACTGGTTGTCTTTGCCTAAAAGTTGTCTGCCTTTCATCGGCAGGTTTTAATATAACCGGCTATCCTGATTCCAGTCACAAAAACGGGACTCGCCAATATGATTAAATGACATGTACCCGGCTTTTTGTTGAGCGGAAGCCAATGCCATAATCATGTCTGTAAATAAAAATGGGCAATGATCTTCGCTCGAAGATGATTTCAGCTTCACTTGTCCCTGACAAATATTACAGCCATGTTGTCCTGGTAAACTTCCCTCCAACCTGAAGATGGAAGCAGTTTGATAATCGGCCAAGTCGGCTCCAATAGGATGGTTTGGACTTTCCATTGATCCAGAAGTTCGAAAATCCTTGCGGTGTTCCGTCTACCACACTCCACCAATCATTGATCAATTCATTTCCATATAGGTCGGCGCGTCCGTCAATAAAAACGGGAGATTGCGGCAATGACCAGGCCAAATATCCGCCCCAATTATAGGAATTAAACAGGTGACCGCTGACTTGGTTTTCTTTTAGCCATTCGACGGCGCCTACCGGCACGTTCTTATTTACTTCCGCCGAAATGGATACAAGGTATGCACGGCCAAAAGCAATCAACCCGATAACGACTAAAAGGCCAGTATTAAAAATCATATTTATTTTTTCTGAGAAAAGTGGAGAGGCCTCGTTGTCAAGGTGAATTGATAAATCTGCCTTTATATTTTCGATGGCGCTGTTGGTCCATTCAGCCAGAGCCGGTGCGGCGACAATTGCAAACAGAGCGATGTTGCGTTCAGAGACAAATGTGAGGTAAGCAAAACCGATTATCTTAAGCAGTGATATCCAGTTCGTTTTTGGTTTCGCAAGAACAGCGGTAATGATGAGCAGGAACATCATCCATAGCAAGGGCTGAAATTCCATTTGATGAAAGTCCGGCGAAGCCCATTCCTGGATTTGCATCGAAACGTTGGCGGTGGTAAAAGGCAAACGCCAAATCGAAATTCCGTTGGGATTCAAACCGATTGCCAATCCTGCGATGAGCGACCAGAATATCAGATGCAAAAGAAATTTCCAGTTAGCAGGAGCACAGCGATTTTCTTTGCTTAAGTTGTTAAATGCAGTACCAACGATATATGCAGCGAGAAGTAGAAAATCCCCAGATCCATCCGCCGTGGATATTAGCCCAAAGTGCAAAGACGAGAACTAAAATCCAAAGCGATGCCTTGTTGTTTTTTTGAATTTGGTTTAGCAGCCAGCCATCCAATAAAGCCAAAATCAAGAAGGAGAAAATTTGCTGGCCGCGGACTCCAAATCGGTGCGGCTGTGATTGTTGCCAGAACGATAATGAATGCGTTGACGAATTTGTTTCCCTCCATGCGCCGAAAGAGGAAGATAAAATGTTATAGCTCCGGTTAACGCGACCAATACTGTGAGCGAAAAAAATTCCTCCCAATCGATATAACAAATAAAAAATGATTTCGGAAATCCAAAAAGCATTGACCCAGGGCTGGCCGGCCCGCGTATAGCTAAATGTGTCGGTCAGGAGAATAGATTTAGATTGCCACATATCCTGACCAGCACGCAAATGCCACCACATATCTGCATCTTGCGGCGTGCGAGTCAGGATGATAAAGACCAATATCGGGACAAGGAATTCCAGTAAGGTTTGTATTTTTCCAATAGATGAAAACTTCAATTATTCATTACTTTGAAATATTATTGAAGGTCAAAGATCCTGCCGCTGCCAGTTCTTTTTGCAGACAAATCCATATCAGGCCTTTAACTTGCGTTAAGATATACTCCAGCGTGAGTATATCAATTTTTTTACGATTAGCATGACCGATTCATCACGTCTTGCCGAAACTTCCCCATAAAAAACCTGGTATTGGCGTTATGTCTGGTCTCGCCATTGGTAATATTTATGTTTACATTGTATCTGCCCTGCGCCAGTGATTTCATCGATTCCTTTTGGTCTGCCGCACATTTTCTGTCGCCAGCAGCTTATAGGCACCCTTTGTAGCACCTGAGCAGCGGTGCAATAAATGACCCCAGGCAAAATTACTCAATGATACAATCCGGGAATGTTTTGTCAGCAGGTGAATCCATAAACAACGTCCGATCGAAATTGCATTTATCGAATGCGGAACAAATCGAGCAGGGTATTTTTATGCTTTCTGCGTCCTGCAGGCAACGGGCGACCGCGTCGATTGGCGGCTTAAAATGTCGGCCGCGTTTATCCGCGCCACATAATGGAAAAACATGGCATGATGCAGGTGAACCCTCTGCAACTCAAATCTTGCGGGAGAAAACGCTGGCTTTGCTTTAGTCTGCGTCTACACCGGATGTCCAAAGTGAGCTGATTCGAAAAGGCGAGGAGTTTATTCGCAAGCAATGAGAAGATTTTTATTGTTATCAATGTTGATTTTTATTGTGGCTTGCCAGCCCGCCGGTGATAAAGTTTTACCGTCGCTTGTCGTTATTCCATCTGTAACTTCAGCACCTTTGCCAACACCAACATGAACTCCGTCTCCAACTCCCACTGTCGCGCAAATAATTTACCCATATACGATTGACGGACTTCGTCATCATCAATTTCAAGGCGGCAAAATCACTATCACTTCGACGGTTGAAACGACGGACGTTTATACTCGCTATCTCATCAGCTACCCAAGTGACGGCTTGACCATCACAGGTGTCATGCAAATCCCTGTCAATGGACATGCGCCGTTTCCGGTTATTATTATGAACCATGGATACTTTGACCGCGAGGGTTATGTCCCTGGCGACGGAACTTATCGTGCTGCAGAATACCTGAACAAGTATGGTTACATCACGCTTGCATCGGATTATCGCAGTTGGGGCAAATCGGATATTGGTCCAAGCTTTTTCTATACTGGGTTAGCCATTGATGTTATTAATCTGATCAACGCAGTTTCATCCATTCCGCAGGCTGATCCAAGTCGTATTGGAATCTGGGGACACAGTATGGGCGGGGGCGTGACCGCCAAAGTGATTGTTGTCAATTTGCGCGTCAAAGCCGCGGTCTTTTATTCAACTGTCAGTGCGGATGATGCGGATCTGATCGCGCTCTGGGGAACTGGCTGTATCGGCGATATCCACGCCGGGGAAGTAAGTACTGACTGTAATTCATCGGATATTGTTCCGTTGAATTTGCCATCCGATTTGATCAGCGCCTATCGTGCCGCGTCTTCAGATTCAAATTTGCTTCATCAAATCTCAGCGATCTATCATCTGGACCTTGTAACGGTTCCCGTTGAAATTTCCTTTGGCACCAAAGATAGTCCGGCCTTGGGTGGTGCGCCGCCGGACTGGTCCAAGAAGCTTTATCACGCATTTAAGGATGCCGGCAAGAATGTACAGCTCTTTGCCTATGAAGGTCAATATCATTCCTTCAATGGCGACGCCTGGTTGGCGTTCATGGATCGCACAACCCAGTTCTTTGATCAATATGTCAAGAATTCAACGCAATAGCAATGTTATACCTTGTGTGGAGGATCAACCGACGATGGACAACAATTCATTTGTTGGTGCGTGGAAATTGATTTCTTGTGATGCGATTCGTACGAAGGGAAGTGTAATCCCAATTTATGGTAAGAATCCAATCGGCAGGTTGTTCTATGACGCAGCGGGGAATATGTCTGTGCACATGATGAAGTCGGGACGGCACAAATTCGCAGACCAAACGAAGTTTCGCGCGACACCTTCCGAGATGAGGGCGGCTTACGAAAGCTACGAAGCTTATTTTTCCACGTATAGGGTGGATGAAGCAAATCATGTGATTCATCATACTGTCCTGGGTGGCTTGTTCCTGATCTGGACAGGGACAATACAATCGCGTTACTATAAATTCGAAGACAACTGTTTGATGTTGAGCACCGATCCAATCGGTTGTGCTTCAAAAGAGAAAACTATCGTGACACTTATTTGGGCAAGAGGTTAAGTCTTTCCCCTCCGTGGCTGCCTGCGTGTATGCGCCGGTCCTAGTGTCATCTTGCCAAAGCGGGTTGGCGACCAATGAGCCTCCCTTGATCCAATGCACATACGATGATGGCATCGTGACGAAGTCTGTTTCATCCAGGACGCTTTCTATCTGAAATAAATCGGGGCGCCGATGCAGCATGAACGAGGTTTCCATGTCGCGGGCACTTCCAATCCCGCCGGTCTTGGCAGTGCAATTTTTCTCTGTTGTCTGCGCACAATTGTTCCTGATGTTTGTAGATATGCAGTTGCACAAAAGATTCGGCGATGACCCTCGCCTGCGTATCTGATGACGTTAACGAGGAACGAAGATTTACTCCGTATCCACTTATTAAATAGGAACGATCAAAGCCAGCGCGCAACAAGCGCATCAGCGATAGTCAGCCAGAAATCCTCAAAGGCGCGTCTGCCTACGTCCATTGTCCCTGGGAAGAAGGGACGCTGCGTGCTGACGCCGTATGGCATCATTGGAAATTGATATGCTTTATTTGGATAGCTTTCGTCGTGCCTTGTGCGATTGAATCAATAATATTCGTATCCACTGGAAGAGGGAGATAAAATCTATGTTGCTCAGCATTGCCGATGGGCATTTGTATCACTTTGCCGCGTTTGCCATCAAATGAGAGGGGTAGGGCGGATTGCTTTTGAGCTTCATGGTCTTGCGAAATTTGAAAATCCGAATTGGGCAAACGCTAGCTACCTTGGGGCGTAAATGCGTAAGCGCACCTAAAGCCAACATCGTGCAGACGCAAAATAAAATTACTGACATGTTCCGACGATTGCGTCTGGAATTTCCAGTCCACGATCGAACTAGTCAAAGGGGAAAGCTTGCCGGGGCTCAATGTGAGATGGGCTGGACAAGTATTCGATCGGACGCTTTAAGTCGATAAAAAGTGCCAAGCGGCAGAACCAGCGGGGAGCATCGTGCTCAATCTTTGTAGCCTTGATTTTTGTTGATCGTAGTTGAAATATTCGGTCATAGTAAACTCATAACTCGTTTGACTTATGATGCGCATAGCCATTAGAATATCAAGAACTAGAAAATAAATTACAATATCTATAAATGCACATCGCCAGCTTACAAAACCCCCATATCAAATATATTGTGAAATTACGTGACGATAAAAGACGACGCCAACAAGATAAATTGATGCTCGTTGAAGGGTGGGATGAAATCAATTTTGCGCTGGCAAACGGACATCAACCGCAGACGCTGCTGACCGCACCCGAGCTGGCGGCGCGGCAAATCAGCAATACTTATGCTGAGATCATCACAGTTAACCGTGCAGTATTCGAGAAGATATCGTATCGCAAGAATCCGGATGGATGGCTGGGAATATTTCCAACTCCAATATGTCTAATAGATGATTTGAAATTTGATGATATGCCTCTATTGATAATTGCTGAGGCAATTGAGAAGCCGGGAAATTTAGGAGCCATCCTTCGCACCGCTGATGCAGCTGGAGTGGATGCTTTGCTGGTGTGCGGTCCACGCGTAGACCTTTACAATCCAAATGTGGTGCGAGCATCCCGCGGGGCATTGTTCGCTGTACCCAGCATTGAGGCTTCAAACGAATCAGCACTGGCATTTTTGCGGAAACGGGAAATTAAAGATTGTTGCGGCCACGCCACAGGCTGAGGTGGAATATACACGGCAGGATTTGCGCGGGCCGCTAGCAGTTGCGGTCGGAACCGAAGATAGAGGTTTAACGGATTTCTGGTTGACGCAATCCGATTGTAAGGTCAAAATCCCGATGGCTGGTAAAGTCAATTCGCTTAATGTGTCCATTGCCACCGCTTTAATCGTCTTTGAAGCGGTCAGACAAAGGCAACAATAGTGTCTTATAATCATAAGCGAATGGATCGCGAAGAGATATTTAACAGGGAAAGACAAATCTTTGCCCAGCTTGGACAGCGCCTCGGCGCGACCTCAGACGCTGAAACCGCGGCAGAATTCATTACGGATGCCGCCGATCAATTATTGGGCTGGGACGCCTGTTATGTCATTCTTTACGATCCCGAGCTGGAAGATAAACCGCGTCCATTGTTAGCAATCGATATTGTGAATGGGAAACGAACTAAGTTAAAAAATATTGCACCCAGCCAACCATCCCCAAATATGTTGCGCGCCATCGGAGAAGATGGATTTATCAAGTTGGCCGAGGAATCGTTCAATCGCGATCCGGCCTTCATGTTTGGAGATTCGAATCGCAATGCCGAGTCGGGAATGTACGTCCCAGTACGCGCCGGCCAACGTGTGATTGCAATTCTTTCCATTCAAAGTTATATACGGGCGGTTTACACAAAAAATTCGCTGATAACGCTTAAGGCTCTAGCCGATCAATGCGCGGGCGCCTTGGAACGTATCTGGGCCCAGGAAAAAGTCGTTCAGTTGGCCGCACGGCGCGAAATTCTTTACAATGCTACCAAAGCGATCAGCGCAAGTCTCGATCGCGAGCAGTTGTATGAAGCAATTTACAATGCCGTCAAGCAAGTGATGCCTTGTGACGATTTTATTATTGATGGATACGACTCAACAACGAATGAAATTATCGGCTTGTACGACCTGGAGCGCATTGACGGAAGGATTTTTCCGCCTCCATATTATGCCGATCACGGCCTGGCAGGCCTGATCGTGCAGGCGGGCCAGTCGCAGATATTCAACAGCGCAGAAGAAATGAAGGCTAGCGGCATCCAATTTGTTTTGACGGGAGAGCAAGGCCATACCCAATCCATTGTGGCAGTCCCTTTGCTTCTTTCAGGAAAAGTCCATGGAATGATATCGGCCCAGTCTCATCAACCTGAATCCTATAAGGCTGAAGACATCGAGTTACTTGAAATGCTTGCGGCACATGCGGCGATTGCGCTCGAAAACGCACGCTTGTTTTTAGCGATGCAGGAGATTGCAGACAAGGACCCGCTCACAAGCCCAATGTTAAATCGTCGAAAGTTTTACGAGTTGGCGGAGCGTGAGTTCGCTCGTGCCAAGCGCTACCCTGAATCGCTCTCTGTCATGATGATGGATGTGGATCACTTTAAGAATTTCAACGATCAGTTCGGACATAAAGTTGGCGACTTAATCTTGAAAATGATCGCACAAGTCTGTTTGCAGAACGTGCGTAGCGTGGATATTGTTGGGCGGCACGGCGGTGAAGAATTCGTTATCCTTTTTCCATCCACCGGCGCTAAAAGCGCGGAGGAGATTGCTGAAAGAATCAGGCGACAGGTCTCGGAGACCAACCTGAAAGAAGATGACCTGAAGGAGGTCGGCCAATTCTTCGAGACAGTGAGCGGCGCGATAATTCCATCCGAGTCGCTTCATGTGACCGTTAGTATCGGAGTGGCAGAATTAGATGAAACATACAAATCTATTGATGCGTTGGTGGATCATGCTGACCGCGCCATGTACCTTGCGAAGAATGAGGGGCGCAACCGGGTCAAAGTTTGGAGTCGAGGAAAAGTTACCGCACAACTAAAGCTCATTGATTAATGAATTAGTCATTTGATGAAGCCGTAAAATCTGAGATGCTAAAAAGCATTACTGAGCCTCAATTTTAAGCAAGAAGCGCCCACCAAAAGAATTCCGAAAGCTATTGATTTCGTAATTCTTTTGGTGCCTAATTCTTGGTCCGTTAATCCGCCGCAAGGGTGTAGGTCGCGTAATAGACTTGGAGCGGGCGCACGGTGGTATCTTGTAGTGGCACAAATAATCTTTTGCCGTATGAAGCAAGTCAAGCCTTTCCTTTTAAAAATAAGACCCTATCCGTAAAATGAATGCAGCTTAACAAAATGACACTCCTGATGCAGAATTGTAGGTACCAACCAAACAATCTGCAAGGAGTGTCAAATGGGTTATACCACGCTCTGGGAAGTGCCTGATCGGCTTTGGGAAAAGATCGAGCGGGTTCTGCCGCCGGAAAAGAAAGCTGGAACTCGAGGTCGACCGGCCCTGCCCAACCGACAAGTGTTCAATGGGATCCTGTTCGTTTTGCGCACAGGCTGTCAATGGAAAGGCTTGAAAAAAGAATGGTATGGAGCTAGTAGCAGTCTGCACGCTCGGTTTCAACAATGGAATGAAGCTGGCATATGGAAGAAGACGTATCGAATGATGGTGAAGTATTATCATAAAAAGCAACACATTCAATGGCATTGGCAATCGATCGACAGCAAGCTGGTAGCAGCTCCGCTCGGTGGCGAGTTGACTGGTCCCAACCCCACCGATCGGGGCAAGCGCGGTTCGAAGCGCCACATCTTGGTCGATGCGCGCGGCGCACCCTTGGGGGTGATCTTGACCGCGGCCAATGACCACGATATCACGTGTGCCCTGCAAGTGGTCAACTCTAGCATCGTGCCCAGACCGAAAACCATCTACCGAGTTCATCATTTATGTGCCGATAAAGGCTATGACTCAGATCCCTTTCGACAGAAGCTGTTCCAACGCCGCTTTCGACCGCATATCCCAAAGCGGGAATACGCCTCGCAGCCTGCGGCACCCGCATCGAACTCTCCGCGTCATCCAGCCAGAAGATGGGTCGTGGAACGAACTCTTTCCTGGCAAAATGACTTTCGCTCCCTACGCGTGCGTTGGGCCAAGAAGCCTGGTAATTGGTTAGCTCTAATCTATCTCGCATCTACTTTCGTCCTCTGGAATATGTGCACCCATGCTTAATTTACGGATAGGGTCTAAGTAATAATAGGGAAGAAAAAAACTAAAGACTTAAAGACGCAGACGGATATTTATCGTTTGCGTCTTTGAGTTTAGACCTTACTTTTGGGATTCTGGCGGTATATTTCAGCAGCGTGAAAATACATAATTTAAATCAATGGTTGGTTCCAAGAATGCTCGCCGCATGTCAATTCCTCGTCTAGTGCATGTCAATTACGCGACCTACAGCAAGCGCTTGCCCTTCGCTATCTTCTTCCTTATCCAACACGCCATATTGCACCTCCAATTCGTGACGAAACTGCTGAGTATATAATCGATAGTAATGTCCGCGCCTGCGCAGCAATTCGGAGTGTGTACCTTGCTCGGCAATCTTTCCGCTTTCAATCACGATGATTCGATCTGCGCGGCGAATAGTCGACAAACGATGGGCAACCACAAATGATGTGCGGCCCTTCATTAAAGCTTCCATGCCGCGCTGGATCAGGGCTTCGGTTAGCGTGTCCACCGATGAAGTCGCTTCGTCCATGATGAATAGTTCGGGCTTGGCCAGCACGGCACGCCCCAGCGAAATCAACTGTTTCTGCCCGACTGAGAGCAGGTTACCGCCTTCACCTACATTTTGCTCATAACCTTTTTCAAGCGTCACTATAAAGTCATGCGCTCCCGCGATCTTTGCGGCGGTTTCCACATCGGCATCGCTTGCAGCCAGTCTTCCATAACGGATGTTCTCGCGCACGGTTCCAGAAAACAGATGCGGCGTCTGCAAAACGATTCCAATTCGTGAATGAATCGATTCCATTGTGTATTCGGTGTAGTCGCGACCATTGATGCGGATCATCCCCTTACGTGGTTCGTAGAAGCGACAGAGTAGATTCACTATCGTGGACTTGCCGCCGCCGGTGGGGCCGACCAGAGCAATGGTTTCACCTGCATTCACTTTCAATGTAAAGTTACTCAGTACCGGATTACGGTCTTCGTAATAAAAATCCACATGATCGAATTCGATCTCACCCAAGATTGTTTTCGCAGGAACCGCATCGGGTTTATCGTGGACTTCGGGCGGCGTGTCAATTAACTTGAAGATTCTCTCCGCGGATGCGATGGAATGCTGCATCTCGGCATAGACGCGCGCCAAATCCTGCACAGGCCACATCATAAAGGTGAGATACGATACGAAAGCATTGATGCCGCCAATTGTCATCGCACCAATCATAATCTGATTGCCACTATACCAAACGATGACACCGAGCGCAACGGCCGCGATGACTTGCACGGTGGGGAGGAACAGTGCTGAGAGCCACGCCGCTCGATAGGACGCACGATACATCGTATCGGTCAATATCTGAAACTCTTTCAAATTTTCGTCCTCGCGTTGTAAGGCTTTGACCACGCGCACGCCTTGAATATTTTCGTTGTAGGCGCCAGTGATCTTAGAATTAGCACGGCGACTGTCGCGAAACTCCACCAAAATCCTTTTACGAAATTGCACGGCGATGACAATCATGATTGGGATGATGACCGATACGATCAATGCTAATCGCCAGTTGATAATCACCATAAAGATTAGAGAGGTAGTGATGTTCATGAAGGCCCAGGTCGTATCCACCACGCCCCAAGTCATCAGGTCGGCGACACGTCCGCTATCAGAAGTGACGCGCGCGATTAATCGTCCGACCGCATTCTGCGAGTAATACGAAAGTGACAGGTCCTGCAAATGATTGAACATCATCTTGCGCAAGTCGTACTGAATCCGTTCGCCAAGCACGCCAGCGAGATAGACGAAACTGAATACCGTCACAGCCTGACACAAAATCAGGGAGCCATAGATCGTCGCAATGTGCATCACCGCCGCCGAATTGCCCAGAGAAATTCCGGTATCGACCATCCCCTTATTCAAATAAGTGAAATATGCATCGCCACACGAGGTCAGCGCGATAGTAACGAAGAAACCGATCACCCAGTTCAAATGCGGCTTCATCAAGCCAACGATGCGCCTGAAGACCGGTCCGGTTAAGTTTGAGGTGTATTCTTCTTCTTCAATTTCAATCAGTTCGTCAGACATGTTCATTCTCCGCAAGGACACGGCGTCGCTGTGCCCTTACATATTATTAACTTGTAAAATTTCATTTTCCAATTCCTCTTCAATGCGGGTTTGGATGTCATAGATTTGACGGTAGACGCCATCTTTATGAGCCACCAATTCTTCATGCGTGCCCGTTTGAATAACTTTACCTCTATCAAGCACGAGAATCAGATCGGCATCCATCACCGATTGAATACGATGTGCGATGATAAATGTCGTGCGATCTTCCATAAGTTCATATAGTGCATCGCGGATCTCGGCTTCCGTTTCCGTATCCACCGATGACATAGAATTGTCCAATATGAGGATATGCGGATTTTTTAGAAGAGTCCTCGCGATAGTCACCCGTTGTTTCTGCCCACCACTCAACGTCACGCCCTTCTCGCCCACCAACGTGTCATAGCTATTTGGGAAAGCCAAGATCACATGATGGATCGCGGCAGCTTTTGCGGCGTGTTCGACTTCATCGTTTGAGACATTTCGTCCAACACCATACATGATGTTTTCGCGAATCGAGCGGCTAAAAAGAAATGGCTCCTGTTGCACGATTTCAATCTGCTTGCGAAGATATTCGCGCGGATAATCTTTCAACTCAACATTATCTAGCAAAATATGCCCGCCAGTGTACTCATGGAAACGCGGCAAAAGATTTACAAGCGAGGTTTTCCCTGAGCCGGTAGAACCGAGCAGTGCAATGGATTGTCCGGGCTTGACATGAAACGATATGTTCTTCAGAGCATCGATCTTTCCATCTTCGTACATAAAGGATACATTATCGAAGATAATATCGCCTCGTACCTGACCCTCGGGCTGAACGCGCCCCTCAGTCAGCGGTTCGCGCGGTCTGCTTAACGATCTCCATCAAGCGGCTGTATGAAACCATGCCCGTTGAGGCCTGGACGATCGTTCGGCCCAGATTGCGGATAGGAAAGATTAGCCAGCCCACCAAACCAACATACACAAGATAATCGCCGACCGTGATTTCCCCGCGGATTGCCATCATGGCCGCGAAGACAAATCCCAATAGCATTTGAAAACCAAGCACCACATCGGAGAGCGGCCAGAAAAGTGATTGCATGATCAACAGAAGGCGTCCCTTCAGATATTTGGTCCAGTTATCTTTTTCAAATTTGCCTTTTTCATATTCCTGCCGTGCAAAGGCCTTGACCACGCGGACGCCGGTCAAATTCTCCTGCAAGGTGGTGGAAAGAATGGCTTCCTGTGCTTGATACTCTTCATAGCGCTTATTGACTTTCGTGAAGAACCAAAGGGACACCAACAGGATGAACGGAATCACTATCACAGAAACCAACCCAAGCGTTCGGTTCACGAAAAGGATGGCGGCCCAGTTGATAATGAATAGTAGGATGATGCGTCCCATGCCGATAGCTTGCTCGGAGAAAAATCGTCTTAACGTGTCGACATCCGACGTGACGCGCTCGATCAAATCACCGGTCGGAGTTTGGCTGTGATACGAAAAACTCAATCGCTGGATGTGATCGAAGAGAAAATCTCTCAGGCGCCGCGTGATGCCTTCGGCGGTGTAGGCTGCTAATCGTCCGGAAAGATACGAGAATGATCCTTCGATGGCCGCAGAGAAAACAAACCCAGCGCCGATCAAAGCTAGCGTTTTATTCAACGTCCCGGCGATGTAAATTTTCCGAGTCAATACGGTGTCAGCAAAATAACCAAGCAGAAGATAGGTGCAGGTTTTCGCTGTGGCTGATACAGCCAACGCGGCCGTCGTGCCAAGATATGGCAGACGGAAGTCGCTCATCATGCGCCATATTCCGGCAACCCGATTATTAGTTAGCGCTTTGCGGAAATCAAAATATCTTGACGAATGTGTAATGGTAGTCATTGTTTATTCCTTTATAAATAAAAACAAAAAAGCCACGGTGCGAAGCGCAACCGTGGCTGATATCCAACAAGAATAATTTAACTATGGACAGTCAATAGGCGCACTCCAAGGCTGGACAAAATTGCCGGAAGATTTGCGAACAGGAACCGTGTAGAAGATAGTGCTCATGAAGTGCGTCTCCTTTCCTAAGGATCAGCTTGCAACGAGAGTTTATCATGAGATATAAAAAGGTGTCAAGGAATTCCTGTGATTTATTACTTGACAACGATGGATGGAGTTGCACAGATCTGAAATAGAAGCAAGAGGCAGGGGATACACTGCCTCTTTTGTCTTAACGGATTATCACCGCATCTAAAAAAACCACAATTTACATTTGTATTGGCGACCTTGAACACGACCTTGAGTTTATGACTCCCTTGTGCAAGTTGACCAGGATAGTCCTAACGCTGTCGATAAGCAACGGAAGCGCCGCCTTTCGTTGTTTCTTTATAAGACCCGCCCTGGGCCCCTGGAGCGATTACAGTCCGCCAGCCGGATGAATAACTAAAAGCGCTATTCTCCTCGTCATAGGTAATTGGAGAAACTGGCTCCGAAGAGGCCGTGCTCTTTGGGGTCGAAGTTGGGGACACAGATGTCTCAGTAGGCAGCGTTACCGATGTAGACGTTGATTGAATTGCAGAAGGCGTGACTATAGGTTATATAGTTGTGGGTACCGGTGTTGGTACCGGAGAAGCTGTTGATCCAGATGTGTTTGAAGGTTGACTGGTTGGTAGGACGGGCGGGATCGAAGTTGTTATTGGCGTACCTCCCGACAATCCAATAGCACGAATGTTCCCACTATCCGACGCTGCTACAATCGCAGGCGATCCAGGTCTTAGACAATAATTTGCATCAATTTTTGTGTCGAGATTTACCAAATCTTTCGCCGCGGAATATACTGTGAAGGTAACATTTTTGGATGTATCGAAGAATAGATTGTTATTCCCCTTCACAGAACCGCCATCTTTCACATAAACCGAATCACCCGAAATGTTATAAACAATGTTATTCGTAAGAGTGATGTCGACCGCACTGTTGGACCAGATGCCAAATGAATATGATTGAAGGTAACGGAGCCGCCACTAGTGGGTTTAATAAAAACGCCCAGCGTACAATTAAGAGCGGAAAGTTGTTTTACTCATTATATTTAGCCTGTATCCTTAAAATAAACACGACCTAGCTAACGCCAGGTCGTGCACATATATGACTGGTGTTACATTCAACAACCCGGCAATCATAGCGAAAGAAACGCTTTAGCCCCTTAGCTTTACGCCTCCGGCTTTCGCCGGGTTGGCCTTTATCAAACTTGTACTTCTATATTGCAATTGATACGGGTACCTTTTCGTTACACTCATCCTTATCACGCGGACAGGCAGTATAAATGAACATTCACTGAACATACACGCGACCCATGAAACCTAACAACATCGTAAGAGTGATCTCTTAGGTATGGTTTGATGACGTTATTCATGCGCTTTCTATCGTTGAAATTCAAGAATTCAGGAGAGGGATTCACTGAACGGTCACCTGATCCACTGCACTATCTAACGCAACTTCATAAGTACTAATGGGGGAATGCCAATTTTTGAAAAACCGTTATGATAAAGAAATCTTACATCATCCTCAAGGAGAGAATAGAGAATGCAAATGAATAGTTCAAACATGCAAGCTGGGGCTCCCGCCCCGAAGAAGAATAACACTACGTTAATCATAGTTGTCGTCGTAGTGGTCGTGTTATTATGTTGTTGTTTGATTGCAGCAGGAGCTTTTGCGTATTCTCGTTATGCTGCCGGCAAGGCTTTATCTAATATCAATAGCCAGATGGCCACAGCTATGCCAGGGGTTCTGTTCCAGGTGGTTTGCCTTCCGGTCGTATACGTCAAGCTGGGTGTGGCGATGATATCACTCGTGCAGAAGCTTGGTCATCCGCCTTGGCCGCCGTTGTGCAATCAAATCCAACTAGTTGCACGGCTCCGGATGCAACAAATACAACCATTGATGTCACTCAGCAACCAGATGCCTCCGGTGCGC
>CAVVZL010000034.1:0-51895 GCA_963752775.1 uncultured Chloroflexia bacterium | reverse complement strand
GGCTGTGACCCGTGCCATTGTGCAAGCGGGCAACTACTTGACATCGATGTTTTAGATCATGTGATTGTTTGCCTAAATCGATATACAAGTCTCAAAGAAAAAGGCTTGGGATTTAGCTAGCCTATTTCTCGGCTGCCGAGGCTTGGGCTTCAGCTGATTTTTCTACAGTAGAGGATTGTATACCAACCCGGAGCCTGCCCAATGAAGTCAGGCTCCGGCCCAGGCTATTAAGGAGAAAAACTATGAATAACAAAACGAATTACCAATCATTGATAGCGCAAGATAATCAACCAGCAAGTGGAAGAGTTGGCTCAGGCCACCAACGAAGCCAGGATGAGTGAGGCCATGCTGCGTTATCTGGATGCCTTCTCACGCTTCCATAGATACAGCTTGTATAACACTTGGCTGATCTTGATGAACCGTCCAGATGCAACCCATGTCTGCGGCTTTCGCCAGTGGAATTCCTTCAATCGATTTGTCAAGAAAGGTGAAGTCGGCATACCAATTCTGGCTCCGATTTCGGTCAAGCAAGAGACCGAAGAGAACAAAGAAGATAGATTGATCCTCCGTGGTTTTAAAATTTGCCACGTTTTTGATGTCCCAACTAGCGGAGAACCACTCCCAGAACCGCCCGATTGGAAAAACCGGAGAACAATGTTCTTCTGAATGAACGTCTGGAAGCATTCGCCAAGGACCACAATATCATCATGCGTATTGAAGACTGTGGTGGTGCCGAGGGTGTTCTGAGGGAGGAATGATTGTCATCGACCCCACAGCTGGCAGCTCAACCCGGATCCATGAGATTGCTCATGAAGTCATGCTACATCATGATCTGGATCTATTCTAGGGACATTAAGGAATTGGAGGCGGAGGGCGTGGCGTATGTTGTGTGCCGGCATTTCGGATTAGAAGTCCAAGAACACTCCCAATTATCTGGCTATGCATCCAACGTCCGAAGCTATCCTAGACCATCTTGAGCGTATCCGCATCACCGCCATGGAGATCATAGGCTTCGTTGAGGGGAGATAGCTGGAAAAGTTAGACATGGAAGCCCGTCAGGAACTAAGAGGGAGGAAAGATCCTGACAGGAATGTCGAAACTGAACGACATGATCTACAAGGTGCAAAATTAAGTTAAAATGTAAAGGCAATAGTGAGAGTAAAACACCAATCTAACACATAGAGGAAATCTATATGATAGTTTTCATACACATCCTTGACACCGGTAGACAATGGTTTATAATGATAGCTGTAGCACATTTGTTCAGTGCAACAAAGTAGCAGTATCTGTCCTGTGCAAAGGGGACGGGCAAATTCTAAGCTAAAGACGATAAGGAGGAACCATGATCAGCCGATCATGTTTTCTCCTTTTTTATTAATTTTTTCGGAGGCTATTATGCAAACCAATTTTTACACCGCACCAATGATCGCTAATCTTCTCAAGATCAGCAAGGCCTTAGCATATCGTTTGATAGCCCAAGGGCAAATACCCAGCGTTAGGTTTGGGCGTGTGGTTAGAGTCCGGGAGCAGGACTTAGAGAACTTCATCGCCAGGAACCAAAACGATGGAGCAGGAGGAGACGCTTTTGCATCACAAAAGTGGAAGGCCGAAAATCTTGCTAGGCGATGACAGGGGCCAAGGGAAACACAGAACATCGCACTACCGTGGGGCAAACGATGTGTCGACCCTCACTATCTTACATCTTATATTTTCTCGGCTGCCGAGAAATTTGTATACCAGCTGCTTTCGCCTACGAAGGAGATTAAATCATGAAACCACCGCCTGTTAAATCAAAAAACGTCCCTCCGTGTCAGCGAAGAGACGTTCAAGTACATCCGGTCAACCGCCCAGTGAAGGAGATTAACCACAGACACTACAATATTACCATAGCTCACCGGAAAATTCGGCAGGCAATCCACAGCATGGGGAAAATCAAAGCTAAAGCAGAAATCAAACCAAGTGGGATTGCAGCTATCCAATGCCAAATCCTGACCGGGCTACGTGATAGCAGTCAAGACTTTCCAAGAATACCAGTAGCCGGATTTTGTGCTTCAAAGCATTTAGTGCTGAACGGACGGATCTTATGATAGATACGGTCCGATTCCGCCTGCCAATTGAAATTCCAGATAGTCTTTTATGGGATTGGGGCCACATTCAAAAACCTAATAAGGATGGAAGGACCTGGCATAAATATTTTGATGACATTGAAGCGTCCTATGATACCAAGATCCGTTTTACTTACTATCCACAAGATCGCAAAATGGAGCCAAATCCGCTGGTGCTAGTTGAGACCTCACTGCCAAAATTGATATACGGAAATAATGTTGAGATGATTACAGATGTCGAGAAAGCAGTCAAGCTTTTGAACTCATTCGTTAGTGAGCATCTCAAGAGAACTGTCAGCCTATGCAACTCCGAACTAGATCGAACCGATCTCTGTTTCAACCATGACGTTGGCGAAAATGTGAGGGACTTTATTAGATACCTCTTTATGCTAGAAATGTCTGGACGAAAAACCAAACCCTATTATCCGACCTACGGTGTTCAATTCTATTCAAAGTGGGCTGCCCTAATTTTCTACGACAAGTATGAGGAATGCGGAATCCTAGCGGCGGAAGGGATACTTAGAGAAGAGGCATCCTATGTGAACAAGTTCAGCGTCCGGTATGCCTTGGAATCCCCTGACAAGCCAGCATTCATCACCGATTTTACACCAGAGGTTATCGAAAACATTCTCCATAGGGAAAATGCCAAATTAGGCATCGATAATGCGGTCATAGCTGACCCGACTGTCGCCTTGAAGACGCTGGTAATGAAATACGGAGGGGAACAAGGAATGCGTCTTTATGGCTATCTCTGTCTTCCAAGTGACATGGATCGTAAGGCATTGGAAGCTCTTGGAATAAAGAAGCGGACAATCCAAAGAAACCGGCAAGATATTAAAAGGGCAGGCTTGGGTCCCGGACTGGTCAACGCTGAGCGAAAGCTCCCCCCACTCACCGTCAAACTCATGGGGTGACGTGGAGTGACCACTTTTAGGAGTAATGCTTAGAAAGGCTAGTCGATTCGAAGGTTGTAATTCAGTAAATCGCTCCAATATGGAGCAACATCAACTAAACATGATAGGAAAGGAGAACAAAATGGCAAGGAAGAGAGGTCAAAATGAAGGCAGTATATTCAAACGCAAGGACGGCAGATGGTGCTGCAAGGTCACGGTGGAGGGCAGTCCTGTCTATAGGTACTTCAAGACGCAAGCCGAATGCCGTGATTGGCTGCGGATCACTCAAGCCCAGCTGCAATCGGGATTGAGTCTCCAGGCGCACAAACCAGTGTGGCAACTTACTTGAACGAATGGCTGGCACTAGCGGAGACCACAGTCCGAACCAAGACGATCGATCAATACAAACAGATCGTTCGGCAGCACATCATTCCCGACTTGGGAAAGATCAAGATGAAAGACTTGCAGCCCAGACACATTCAATCCCTTTATAGCAAGAAATTGGAGAACGGAACTGGCCCCCGAACTGTCCAGATGATCCATTCCGTGTTGCGGAGGGCGTTCAATCAAGCGCTCCGAACTGGAATGATCGGCAAAAAACCAGTCATAGGCGTGATCCGTCCGAAGGTCAAACGCAAGGAGATGAAGATCCTAACAGATAGCCAAGTCCGAACGCTGCTCTCTTTTCTAGAGGGAGATCGCTTCGAAGTACTTTACCGGTTGGCGGTTACGTCTGGCTTACGCCAAGGTGAGCTGGTAGGCCTCAAATGGTCAGATATTGATTGGGCTAATCGGCGGCTAAGAATACAGCGGCAACTTCAAAGGCTGCATCGTGGCTTGGCATTCAATGAGCCGAAATCAGCTGCTGGTAGGCGTGTCATTCCGTTGGGCTCAACGACCATTGAGAAGCTTCGCAAGCATCAGGACTTCCAAGCAGCTGAACGAAAGGCCGCCGGCGAATCCTGGATAGAGAATGACATGATCTTCCCCTCTTCCACCGGAACGCCGATGGATCCAAGTAATTTGTATCATAGCTTCAAGCGATTACTGAAGGAGGCAGATTTGCCCGATATGCGGTTTCACGACCTACGACATACGGCGGCGAGTTCTCATGTTGCAACAGGGTGTGAATCCTAAAGTGGTCCAAGAGATCCTTGGTCATGCGGATATTGTCCTGACTCTGGGCACATACAGCCATTTTCTGCCGGTGATGCAGGACGAAGTGGCTGAAATAATGGATGAACTTTTGACGACAATCAATGTCAGCAATGAGCTAAAGAAACTGGGCGAAGGCAAAACATCTTATAACCCAACGAATCAAAATCTTGATGAGGCAAAGGCTAGGCAACAAAATGGGTAGGTGTCAGGTAGGTGTCAAAAAAAGGGTCTCCGTAAAAGGAGACTCTTTTTTTGCCTATATATGGCATGTATTTGCTTGATTTCCGGTATATTTGTGCGCCCCCGGAGAGGCTCGAACTCTCAACCTACTGATTCGAAGTCTGTTAGTCGCTATGTCTATAGCGTATACAGGAGAAAATAATGCCTATATTGTTGCAAAAGTTACGCTAATTCAGTATATAGTTTCTATAATTTCTCTAGTGTGTTTTTCTATCTGCACACGAACTGCACACGGTTTTCACACAAAACAGGAAGGGCGACTTTAACTTTGTCAACCTGAAATTTGCCAATCATGAAGACAATACAAATTAGACGCAAGTTAAAATTGCGTTTAGAGCCCCGAACCCACCCTCGCCATTTGACAAGCCAACACGTGGTAGTTACATTAACATTGCCCATTACTCTTGTGACTTTGCAAGGCATACATTGTAAGGTATGGGATTCGAACCCACCAGGCGCTGCCCCAAGCGCCAGCCGCCCCAACTTTTGCCCCAGTTGGCGGGGGTTGTGCTCGCCCTTGTCGAAATGGTTACCAACTATTAAGTTATTCCAGCAATTCAGTTATCCAGTTCATCTCCTGAATCTTTGTGTCTAATTCGCGATGCGCCTTGGCTAGTTCATCAGCGCGTTCTTGTATTTTCGAAACGCTTACTGAACTTTTGAATTTTATTTCAGACTTGGTGCGAATATCGTGAATCACCGTAGCGGCTTGCGCTAAATCTCTATAGATGCTAATTTTCATGACTAAAATATCTCGCGATGCTATAGCATCTGAAAGGCTTACGCCTTTCTCTATTTCAGTGGCGGAATTAGTCCTATTGATCTGTTGGATTAATAGGACGAGTTCCTGAGAAATTTTTTCCATTTCCTGAATCAGTGATTCCGGATTCTCTGCTGGCTTTTCGCCTTCTTGGATTTTAGCATTGCGTATTAGACGCTGTTTCAACTGTTCGATACGCTTCTTCTTGTCGGCCCTCATTACAAGTGCTTCAGCGAGTTTCATATTTTCATCCTTTGATAGAGAATTTGCCCACATTTAAGTCTTTAGCCATCATACGGTGTCCCATAACTTAATTATTATATCGCCAGTCCAAGAAAATTGAACAAGAGAATCCAGCGATCTGAACTCTTATGAATCCTTACTATCACGCGTAGCAACTCGCGCGCTGTCAAGAGCGGTAACGGAGTGCGCCGGAGGCGCTCCATTATTACCTATGGTCGCGGGATCAACCTTGCCCGCTCTTGACAGCAACCCACAAACATAATTAGCGCGGTTGGGGAAAAGACGGATTGCGCAAGACTCATAGCTCATCCTTCGGGAAGTCTTTGCCCCAACATAACGGAAACAAGGCTCTCAGTGAATCTGTAAGCCAACTGGAGCCATCGGCGCAGGATTGGGCGGCAAGGAAAGCCGGATGCCCGTCGGGGTCCCCTTTGGGGTTCGACGGGCGACGGCGTTTGCCGTCACCCCCGCTACTGATAGGGGGGTGGAGATTTGCAAGGATAGCAATTTATAGAGCATGAATAGCAAATCTATTGTCATGCTAGTACATCAGGTGTATAAAAACACACGGGGTATAAACAGTAGACAGATTGAACCTTAACAGATGGATACAGCAAGCAGAGTTGCCTTTCCTGAACTCACTTGAAAGGAGTTTCGGGAATGGCAACCAGAAGAGGCAAGCACGAAGGATCAATATATCGCATGTCAAACGGCACTTGGAGAGCGCAAGTCACCATCGGGAAAAAGCGAATAAGCTGTATTGCAAAATCAAAAGCCGAATGTCGGGATTGGGTACGCGAGCAACTCAACGAGATAGATAAGGGTATGACTTTCGAGAGCCATAACCTTACACTATCAGAATATCTCAAAGGTTGGATCTCTGAAAAGAAAAATGCTGTGCGCATCAAAACAGGCTTTCAATACGAACGATTGATAAGCATGTATATTGAACCGAACATTGGAAACATAAAGCTAAAGGATTTGAACCTGCATGTCGTCGGTCATTTCTATGAGAGCCTGAAAGAACGCGGCGTTGGTATTTCCAATATCAGATACAATCATCGGGTATTGCATTGTGCGCTTGAACAAGCTTTGAAAGATGGATTGATAATTCGTAATCCATCACACGGCGCAACTGTTCCAAGAGCAATCCACAAAGAAATGAAAATACTCAATGATGAGCAAGTCGGTTTGTTCTTGGTCGCGGCGAGTGGTTCACGCTATCAGGCTTTGTATCATTTGGCTGTGTCAACGGGTATGAGGATTTCGGAGTTACGCGGTCTGTGCTGGTCTGATATTGATTGGATCAAAAGCACGATAAAAGTAAATCGGCAAATCCAAGACATTCCAGGCAAAGGCACAATATCCGGCGCGCCGAAAACATACTCAGGGATTCGGACAATCCTTTTAGGCGAAACATCCCTCAATATGTTGAGAGAACAAAATCAACGGCTTGAGCAAGAAGCATCAAAGGCTGGCGATGGTTGGAAACACAACGACCTAATTTTTCCATCCAAGATGGGAACGCCATTTAGTGACGCGAATGTACGCAAGGATTTTGTCGCGATATTGAAAGCGGCGAACCTGCCAAGAATACGGTTTCATGATCTGCGTCATACTGCGGCAAGTCTCATGCTCAATCATGGTGTCCCTGCGTTGGTGGTTTCAAAGATACTCGGACATTCAAGCCCAAGTGTGACGCTCAATATCTATGCTCACTCGACGATAGATATGCAAAGTATCGCGGCGGATATCATGGATAAAATCGTCACTCCGATACCGATAACTGTTTCGCAATTGCATCCAACTGCACACAACTGCACACGATAGCGAAAAGTAGGTTTTTGGATACCGCCATATATGGCGAAAAGAAATAAAAACATCGTCTTTCGACGATATTTGTGCGCCCCCGGAGAGGCTCGAACTCTCAACCTACTGATTCGAAGTCAGGCACTCTATCCATTGAGCTACGGGGGCGGTATCGGGATTATACACGAAGATTTCTTTCCTTGCTTATCCGATGAATTGCAGGGTAGAAAACCATAATATGGCGTCGCAAAACGAAAACGATGACCTCATCACAAACATCCAATCCAAATACCAAAACAGAATAATTGAAAGTAGAACGCCTTACCCGTCAAATTCTTTGGCGCAAGTTGATTACTTACCGACCCTCTGAGCAGCGTTTTTGCTGGACCGCAATACGCAAAACTTGACCAAAAGACGCTTGACTTTTATCGAATGAATTTGCAAACTTTCACAGCATAGTGAGATACGCAAGCCATCAAAACCGTTGATCAACAAAAAATGGGGCCGTCTTGAATCGGAGGATGAATACACATACAGATCCAATGCCGCGAGTTCCTTACGGCTTTCCTGTTTCGATTTAGCGAGTGTCTAGCGCATGGATGCGCCCGAAAATATGCCTGTTTTTGGCTGCGAGAAAGGTGGTTCTGAATACAATTAACTAAAGGTAAGAGACCAGGAATAAAATTACTTTGACCCTTAAAAGGACTGTCGCGTCCATTGACCAAAACGCGGCGGCAATTTATTTAACTCCGCTAAATAGCGAAAGCAGACGTCAAACGATGCGGCAAGTGTTCAATGTGTGCGCAGACCCACTATTTGAAAACGCAGACGCTATCGCGTTTGACTGGAGTCAACTACGCTTTCAACATGTCGCGGCGATCCGTTCAAAACTCGCGTATGTTTATAAACTTGCGACAGTGAATAAAACTCGTCCCGCTTTGCGCGCGGGACAGGCAAACGTAACTACTACGACCCGATATGACCGAAGACCGGAAAACGCGAAGCGCCAAGCGGCTTCGCTCTTGCACCCGCCTTACCTGGGGCGCGTGAGTTGTGACAAATGACACGTGACATAGAATAGGGAAATTTGTATACTAGTGTAATAACCATAGCATTAATATATCGCCGTTTAATCCCTATTAGGGGTGTTATATATCGACCGCCTAAAAGCAGTTGGGCTCAATCCTGTGTAATAAAATCAAAAGGAGATAAAGGCATGAAAATATCAGGTTGGTCAGGCTTTCTAGTATTTGTTTTTCTAACAACTTTCGTCAGTGGGTGCGCTCCCGCTCTCGCTCCAACGCCAACGCCTACGCCAATTCCACCAACATTTACACCTTCGCCTATACCAGCCACATTCACGCCTATACCAACCGCAACAGCAACGCCCGACGTCGCGGCGACACAAGAGGCGGACGGGTTTAATAAGCTGCTAAATTCCTTCGTGAGCCTAGGATATTTGGATTCGACCGCGGGAAATATTCAGGCCCTGAACCCAACCGCAGCGGATTGGAATACTGGGAGCTGGTCACCCAATAACGTCGCCAATGCTCCGAAGACTTTTTCAGATTTCCTATTCTCGGCCCATTTTGCCTGGGATGCGGTAGCGGGAAGCCCCCAAGACCTTGGTTGTGCAGTGGTTTTTGGTCTTCAGGAGGACGCGACCAATGCGCAATATGTTCTCATGTTCAACAAAAGCAGCATTAGCGTGTCTTGGCTTACAAGCCCTCCGGTAGCAGCATGCCATATCTTTATGAGATTGGCAAGACAAGCGGAACGGGGCGGGTAGACTTCACAAGTAAGACCGAGACGGACTTTGCCACCCTACTGGACGGACAGAGTCTATACGTTTCCTTTGACGGTGCGGTTACGAAATATACGCTCTCGAAGGATAGGCCGACTCAGGGCCTTCTCGTCCTTGGCCAAGGTTTTGGTGGGGAAACCTGTAGGATGACAAACATGATGTTATGGTGGCCGAAATAAATAGCTAATGGTGTAACCAGCCCTACAATTTACTTGGGGTTGGTTGTTGGTTATTCGAGGTTGTTCGGCAAATGCGTCTCACAAAGCGTGTACTTGATAGGACGATGCTGACGCAATTTTAAGCATCATGGAGCCAAAGTTTCATGGATGCATAACTTGGCTAATTTAAATTTTGAAAGAATATAGAAATGTCTTATCTATGCGGTAAGACATTTTTATTTTGTCTATGTAAAGCATTGACATTCAATGTTAATTCACTTCGATCCAAAGTCATGCTTGTTTAACAAACAAAAAAAGAGGCGCTAATGGATTGACCCCGTCACACAAGTGTGCAAATGTTTCCGGCCTTGCGTTGTGACCGCAGACTTACACGGTAAAGCGCAAGAATAGAACGCCTGGCCTCTTCGAAGTCCGCTTATGTAAACTCAAAATATGACGTTATTTTCAGGGTATGTGCTTGTTGTGTATCCCGCATATCCTGTCCCACGCTAAACGGTGCGTTTGCCTTTTCGAAGTCGGCACACTATCCATTGAGCTACGGGGGCGGTATTGGGCTTATGCACGAAGATTTCTTTCCTTGCTTATCCGATGAATTGCAAGGTAGAATCGACGCATTCACTTGATACTAGGATGATCATAATGGATATCAAATCATTTGGCGCACGCGTTATCAGTAATCTTGAAAAGGTTATCGTCGGCAAACGTGACGCGCTGGAATTGATCGTGGTTGGATTGTTGTGTCAGGGACATATCCTAATCGAAGATGTTCCCGGCGTCGGAAAGACAATGATGGCGCGCAGCTTGGCGCGTTCACTGGCTTGCACATTCTGCCGCATCCAGTTCACGCCCGATATGCTTCCCAGCGATGTTACCGGCGTTTCAATTTATAACCAGCAGAAAAGGGAATTCGAGTTTCGCGCCGGCCCAATCATCGGACAGATTATTCTCGCAGACGAGATCAATCGCGCCACGCCGAAGACACAAGCCCGCGTTGCTCGAAGCGATGGAGGAGCATCAGGTCACGGTGGATGGAGTGACACATATTCTGCCGCGACCGTTCATGGTGCTCGCTACACAAAATCCCATCGAATATGAAGGCACGTTTCCGCTTCCTGAAGCGCAACTGGATCGTTTCCTTTTGCGAGTCCGCATCGGTTATCCGGAACTGTCGGACGAGATCAAGATTCTCGATGGACAACAATTCAAGCATCCGATTGAGACGCTCAAGGCAGTGGTGAAAGCAAAAGAAGTTTTGAATGCAGCTGAGACCATCAAAAGCATTTATCTTTCTCAAGCCGTCAAACGCTACATAACGGACCTGACGAGGCGTACGCGTCAAACAGGCGATATTTATCTGGGGGCAAGTCCGCGCGGCACGTTGAGCCTATCGCGCGCTTGCCAGGCCTATGCCGCACTCCAAGGCCGCGACTATGTTTTGCCGGATGACGTTAAAGATTTGGCGGTTCCAGTTTTGGCGCATCGCATCATTGTCAGCCCTGAAGCGCGCCTGCGCGAATTGGGCGCCGACCGCATCGTTCAAGATATCATCCATAATATCCCAGTGCCTGGTGGAAGTTTTCAAGCCCCTTCACCAGAAGCAATCCTAAATAAAAAATCGAAATGAATCCCGGACGCGTTCTCGTTGCGCTTATGATTGTCGGCGGCTTGGTTGGTTCGCTCGCGGGCGGGCCTGCTTTTTATTCGCACATGCTTTATCTGGGCCTGCTGCTATTTTTTGGCGCGTGGCTTTGGACTTTTTTGCTCGCTCGCTCTTTTCATATCGAACGCATCTCGGACGCACGGCGCGGTAGTGTCGGTGATATCTTCAAGGAGCGATTCGATATTAACAACGGAAGTCGATTGCCGGTGTTGTGGGTTGAGGTAAAAAACGCTACGTCGATCTCCGCTTCCGGTTCGCGGTTGATAACAATGCTACGGGCACATCAAAAACAATCTTACGCGGTGCGCATGTGGCTGACGAGGCGCGGCAGTTTCCCGCTGGGCCCGACCATCGTGACGATTTCCGATCCATTGGGTCTGTTTCGGGTCGAGAAACAATTCACTGCCTCAAAATCATTGACCGTGCTTCCCATGATCTTTCCAATCAAGTCTTTCCTTTCCCCTCCCGGCCTTTTGCCGGGCGGACAAGTGATCCGACGCAAATCAACGGATATTACTCCACACGCCTCTGGCGTTCGCGAATATAACTCCGGCGATCCGATGAAGCGAATTCATTGGCCCACCTCAATTCGCCGCGGGCAGTTGATGGTTAAAGAATTCGATCAAGACCCGCAAGCGGAAGTTTGGCTCTTCCTCGACGCACAATTAAGTGCGCAGGCCTCCAAGACCTCATGATGAATTTCCCCAATTACCCGTTGAAGATTTGTTGTTCACGCGCAGACCAAAGTTTACATTGCCCCCATCCACATTGGAATATGGAATCACCATCACAGCTTCGTTGACACATTATTTTATCCAGCAAAAACGTTCGGTTGGGTTTATTGCCGCGGACCGCGCCTACACGATGATTCCCGCCGAGCATAACGAGCGGCATGAAAATAAAATTCTCGAAACACTGGCGTTTCTCGAAGGCAAAGGCAATCTCTCCATCGCGGCGCTAGTCGGCGCACAGGCGCGGCAGTTGCCATCAGGCTCAAGCGTAATTCTCATCACGCCCACAATTTGGTCTGAACTGCTAATCGCGGTGGATGATGTTCAGCGGCGCAATCTGCGACCGGTTCTGATTTTGCTTTCCGCCGAATCATTTGGTGGACGGAGCGGTAGTGATAAACTCGCAACTCAACTAATGGAGCGAGGTGTTCCTATCTGCCTTGTTCGGTGTGAAGATGATTTAGCAAAAACGCTTTCTACATTTTCAGCCAAAAATATTTCCCAGGATGTGACCATATGGCAAAGACCGAAGTTATCACACTCGATTTAAATTTCCAAGGCATGAAGCAAGCCATCGCCGTATATCTGATTAAACATTCAGACGGGCGCGATCTTAATCGAATGCGGGCCCGGTACGACCCTCCCTGCACTTCAATCAGCGCTCAAAGCACACGGCTTATCCGCACATGACGTCACTCACGTCTTGCTGACACATATTCATCTCGATCATGCGGGTTCAGCCGGTTGGTGGGCGCAGCAGGGCGCGCAGATCATCGTTCATCCGAACGGCGCACCGCACATGTTGAACCCGGAAAAACTCTTGGCAAGTGCGACGCGTATTTATGGCGATCAGATGGAAACACTGTGGGGCGAGTTCCTGCCTGTTCCGCAGAGTCAACTCAAAGTCCCGAACGAGGCGGAGGAGATCGTCATCGGAAATTTGAGAATTATGCCGATCAATGCGCCCGGTCATGCGGAACACCATTATGTTTACTTATTCGAAGATATTGCTTTCACAGGCGATGTGAGCGGAATGCGAATTCCCGGTCATTCTTATTTGCAGCTGCCGATGCCGCCGCCGGAGTTGCATTTTGGCAAGTGGCATGAGACGTTGAAGCGCATGCGGAAAGAGAAATTCCAGCGCATCGCGCCAACTCATTTTGGAATTTTCGATGATCCCAATTGGCACTTAGAGGAGGTCGAAAAGGAATTAAACGCGGCGGAGAAATGGCTGGAAGTTGTGATGCCTGCTGCGCCATCCCGTGAAGAATTTCGACAGAAATTTACTGACCGGATGAATATGCAGACACGCGCTCAAGGCTTGGGCGCTGATACCGTTAAGACCTTGGGCCTGGCAAACCCGCTCGGCATGAGCGCAGATGGTCTGATGAGGTATTGGAAGAAAGTGAAGATGGCAGAGTAATGGAAGCACTCCGGTAAACGATTGATTGATGTTGAAAAATCCCGCGTCGGAAGGTCTAAAACGCACCATCGTCAAGGTTGAAAACGATCACTACCGTGTCTCCTGCATCACCAGCCAAGTGATCGCCTGCTCAAAGTCGGTAAACGCCTTTATGCGGACACCGCGGTTTTCCGTAACGAGTTCGAGAAAGCGCGCCTTATCCAAGCGGTCCAGCGGCGCGAGAATGCCGATCTTGCTTTGGCGAAGAGAAGGATGATCCGCTAATGCCATACCCAATTCAAATAGATCAACAGTAGAAAGCACTACCTCTGCTTCACGAATATCCACTAATACCTCATATTCGCCGGGTTGATTAATGTGGGATGCGATGTCAAGGATGCCTTGTTTGCTTGCCGTGAAATCACAACTCCCCGTTGCTGTAACCTTGATGAAGTCTTTCGTATTAATCACCTTCACATTGACTGGCATTGAAACCTCCAATCTTCACCGCCTAATTATAATTATACATCTATATCCTGTTCACCCACATAGATTTTTGTGGGGATATTATGGTTTTCTCAAGAAAGAGAATAGGGCATGGTAAGTAGCGAAAAGGCATCGGAGATATGCGCAGCAAACCAGCGTCTGGCTTGAGCAGTATTTTGGAATTTTGCTTGGTGAGAGAGGGCGATGATGAGATTGTTGATCGATGCCATGACTTGGCCGGTATGCCCAATCGGTCATTCGAGTGGCATCTTCTTGGAAGGTCACATCGCGGCGATAGTGCAATCCGGTTTCGATGCCCCAGTGCGCACGGCGAATTTTCAAGAGACGAGCCGGAGTAGTGTTCGTGCGGGACAAGCTGGTGATCCCTAGCTCCACTTGATTGGAAGTGCGATAACAATGGCCAGAACGACGATATTGGAATTGACGTTCAAGGCGATAGCCGCCATACTAGACTTGAGCCAAGCCCGGCCAGGTGGAATAGGGATTGAGCATTTCGCTCGTGGTCATAATTCGTGTTTCAAACCGCCCGTGCCCCTTGCTGACTTTTTGTGTCGTGAGGAAATCCGTCTGGATTTTTCCGAAGCCGGGCCTTGGGTATTCCGGAGCAAAGAGTTGTTGAATGTTTTGATACAGCCGGAGTTGATTTTCCTTGACCGGAAAAACGTAGTCCCCACCTTGACTGATAATTTGTGCCGAAATGGCTTTTTGGGTGTGTAAAGCGTCTGCGGTGATGATTTTCCGAGAGATTTCCGCCTTTTTCAGCGTCTCGGGTGCCTTCGTGATCTCGTTTTCTTTGCGTCCCACGGCAACTTGAGACAGCACCTTTCCTTGTTCCACGTCATAGAGGCTCAATAAATATTCCGATCCGTCTTCATCCTTTTTACGCACGCCGCGTAGCGCTTTTCCATCCATGGCATAATCTCGCCGTGTTCACCCCATTCGTTATAAGCCGCCACCAATCGTTCCACTTCTTCTTCATACACAACACGCCCCATGATCCTGCGAATCGTATGGTGACTAGGTATATTAGGTCGCTTCAATTGCAAAAGCTCCACCAATTGCATTTGATGGTTCTTCGCCCAATCCGCAATTGCATACGGGCTGTCTGCTCCACATAACTTCGCCAGTACAATGATCATGAGTATGACATCCAAGCTATAGATCTTCCCCTTGGCTTTCCGAACATCCGTTAATTTCAATAACCCCGCGTACACACTCCCCAGATCGTAGATCATGCCGGTCGGCCCATACTCCTGCCTGACCCTGCGTATGCTAGAATCCATGTCGGATCCTCCTCAGTAGATTGCTTGTCTGCGCTTGCAATTGTACCGAGAAGGATCCTATTTTTTACTTTTCGTCAAGCTTTCTTGAGAAAACCATTGTGGGGATATGGGTCACATCACATCCAATCAATGACGACTGAGACAGGTTACAATTGAGCTGAACTACTCTACTTGGCACAAGGAGACTGGCTATGAAGGATTTTCTGGCAATTTCTGATCTGTCGTCCAAGCAAGTGCAAGGCTTGCTGGATTTGGCAATTGAACTGAAGAAGGAACATTTCAAGAAAGGCAATAAGAAAATATTTAAGGGCAAGGTGCTGGGCATGATATTCCAGAAGCCCAGCCTGCGGACGCGCGTTTCGTTCGATATGGCGATGCGTCATTGCGGCGGCGACGCCTTGTACCTTTCTCCGAACGAGATCGGTCTCGGTCAGCGCGAGTTGATTGCGGACGTAGCGCGCGTGCTTTCGGGTTATGTGGACGCGCTGATGGCACGCGTCTTTCACACACGAGCATGTTCTGGAGCTGGCGAAGTGGGCGGAAATTCCAGTGATCAACGGCCTGAGTGATTACAACCATCCGTGCCAAGGCATGGCAGACGCGCTCACGATTGAAGAGAACTTCGGCAAAAAATCCAAAGGCTTGAATGTCACATTCATCGGCGATGGAAATAATGTCGCGGTTTCGATGATGCATGTCTCGGCAAAACTCGGCTGGAACTTCACACTTGCCAGCCCCGAAGGATATGACTTGAATCCAAAAGCGGTTGAGGTTGCACAAGAGATCGCCAAGAAGACAGGGAGCAAATTGAACTTTATTCGTGATCCACACCAAGCGGTCAAAGGCGTGCAGGTGATCTATACCGATACCTGGACGAGCATGGGGCAGGAAGAAGAAATCGGCCAAGCGCGAGAAAGTCTTCCCACCTTATCAAGTCAACGCGAAACTGGTCAGCGAAGCAGATAAGGATGTCATTGTGATGCACTGTCTGCCGGCGCATCGCAACCACGAATTGACGGATGAGGTTGCCGATGGTCCACATTCAGTAATCTTTCCCGCAGGCGCACAATCGTCTGCACGCGCAGAAGGCGATCCTTGCCAGTTTATTTGGCGTAGCATAAGAACGGGAGTCAGATTTATGCATACAAAAGATTACATTGCATCGGAAGAACAATACGGAGCACATAATTATCTTCCCCTTGATGTGGTCATTACGCGCGGTGAAGGCGTATGGGTCTACGATGTTGATGGCAAAAAATACTTGGATTGTTTATCGGCATATTCGGCGCTCAATCAAGGTCATGTTCATCCAAAGATTCTGAATGCGCTGTTGGAACAAGCCAAGAAAGTTACATTGACCTCACGCGCTTTTCGTAATGACCAACTGCCGCTTCTCTACAAAGAATTATCTGATATGACCGGCTACGATATGTCTCTGCTGATGAACTCCGGTGCAGAAGCCGTTGAGACCGCCATCAAACTCGCACGTAAATGGGCTTACCGAGTCAAAGGTGTGCCGCGCCATCAAGCAGAGATCATTACCGCGGCTGGAAATTTCCATGGTCGGACAACGACGCTCGTCTCTTTCTCCACCGATCCCTTGTATCGCGATGACTTTGGTCCGTTCACGCCCGGATTTGTCACAGTACCTTATGGCGATGTCGTCCGCGGTGGAAAAGGCAATTAACAAAAATACGGCGGCGGTATTACTTGAGCCGATTCAAGGCGAAGGTGGAGTCATTATTCCGCCTGCGGGTTATCTCAAAAAAGTTTCCGAGATTTGTAAGAAGAATAATGTTTTATTTATCGCTGATGAGATTCAAACCGGTTTGGCACGTACAGGAAAATTATTTGCCTGCGAACATGAAGGCGTTCGTCCTGATATTATGGTCATTGGTAAAGCGTTGAGTGGCGGCTTTTATCCGGTCTCGGCAATTCTGGCGGATAAACCCATTCTCGGTTTATTCACCCCGGGCGAGCATGGCTCGACCTTTGGCGGGAATCCACTTGCGGCCGCAGTATCGCGCGCGGCGCTCGCCGTGATTTGCGAGGAGCGACTGGCGCAACGCGCGGAACAAATGGGAACATATCTTATGGAACAATTGGCGGAGATTCCCAGTCCGCAGGTTAAAGAAGTGCGAGGCAAAGGCCTATTGATCGGCGTTGAGTTGAAGCCGTTAGCGGGTGGCGCACGGCGTTTTTGTGAAGCTCTGCAAGCTAAAGGAATCCTTGCGAAAGAAACTCATGAAAACGTGATCCGCTTTGCGCCGCCATTGATCATCGAAAAGAGTGATATTGATTGGGCGCTTCCATCCATTCGTGAAGTGCTCAATATGAAATAAATTTGAGACCCTAAAGGTTCATAAAAACCTATAGGGTCTTATATTTGGAGGCGCTATGAATATTGGAATACCAAAAGAAAGGCGTCCGTTTGAGTGGCGCGTGGGATTGTCGCCCGCCGGCGTGGAAATGCTTGCCCAGAGGCGGACATAAGATTTTCATCGAGCACGAAGCGGGATTAGGAGCGGGTTTTAGCGACACGGAGTTCGAAAAGGCCGGAGCGCGCCTGGTTTATTCCAGAGAGGAAGTCTTTGGCCGTTCTGATTTTTGATGAAAGTCGCACGACCATTGAAAGAAGAATTGGATTGGATCAAACCAAAAACCATACTGGCCGGATTCCTGCATCTGGCTTCGGCCCAGCAGGACAAGATTGACGTTTTGCTTGAGAAAAAAGGTGACGTCCATTGCCTTTGAACAAATCAGAGCTGAAGATGGTTCACTGCCCGTTCTTCATCCGTTCAGCCAGATTGGGGGTGCGATGGCCGCGCAAATTGCAGCACGCTTGTTGCAAAATAATTGGGGCGGCAAAGGAATTTTGATGGGGGGCGTGCCGGGGGTTCCGCCAGCTGAGATTGTCATCATCGGCGCAGGCGTTGTAGGAACCTATGCCACACAGATGTTTCTGGGAATGGGTGCACATGTAACGGTCATTGACCATAATTTCTCGGCGCTTCAAAAGATTTGGGACCGCTTCCCAAATATTGTTACGATGCTATCGACAAAGCGCAACATCGAACGTTCGGTCGCTTATGCAGACGTAGTGGTTGGCGCAGTATTGAATCCCGGCCAGCGCGCGCCGATCCTGGTTACGCGTGAAATGGTGCGTTCTATGAAACCGCGTTCAGTCATCATGGATATCAGTATTGATGAAGGTGGGTGCGTTGAAACCTCGCGTCCGTCCACGCACGAACATCCTGTATATATTGAGGAAGGCATTTTACATTATTGCGTTCCAAATATACCGGGCGCGGTTGCACGCACAGCAACTTATGCATTTGTCAATTGTGCCATGTCCTATATCATGGAAATTGCAGAGTAGCGGTGTAAAAGGAATACTTGATCACCCTTCCATCGAACCTGCCGTCAACACACATGATGGAAAATATATACATCTTATGCGCTTGACCAACCACAAGGAGGTGGAAGATGGATTGGGCTAACCAATATAAATCCCACGTTGTGGAAGCCCAAGAAGCCGTGCAAGTCGTTAAGTCGGGCAACCGCATCTTTATGACCGGCAACGTTTCTGTGCCACAGAAATTGCTGGCCGCCCTAGTGGAATATGCTCCCAACTTGAAGGATGTTGAAATCTGCCAAGCGTTATCCGTTGGTCCAGCTGACTATGTCGGTCCGGCCATGGAAGGACACCTTCGGGTCAATACGTTGTTTATCAGCGCGAATGTTCGCAAAGCCGTGCAGGCAGGTCACGCGGATTTCACGCCGGTTTTGCTCTCGGAATTCACGCTGTTATTCAAGAATAAGATCCTTCCAGTGGATGTGGCGCTCATCCATGTTTCGCCGCCGGATGAGCATGGATTCTGTTCGCTTGGCGTGGAAGTTGGCTTGACCAAAACTCCCGCTGAATCAGCCAAGATCATCATTGCAGAAGTGAATGAGCAAATGCCGCGCACACTTGGCGATTTGTTCATTCATATCAGCCGGTTGAATTACATGGTACCAGTGAATTATCCGGTTGCCGAACAACCCATGGGCGACGGCGGAGATGATGAGATCAGTCGAAAGATCGCTGGCTATATTGCGGAATTGATTCCCGACTACGCCACGCTGCAAATGGGCATTGGAGCCATTCCAGATGCCGTGCTGATTTTCTGGGCGACAAGAAGGACCTGGGCATTCACAGCGAAATGTTCTCTGACGGGGTTGTTCGTTTGGTGGAGAAAGGCGTTATCACCAATGCCCGTAAGACTTTGCATCCCGGGAAAATTGTAGTGGGCTTTATCTTGGGCACCCATGCCCTGTATAAATGGGCGGATGATAATCCTTTATGTGAGTTCCACCGTCAGGAATATGTCAACGACCCATTTATTATTGCCCAGAATGAACGCATGGTTGCGATCAACTCCGCCATCGAAGTGGATTTGACGGGCCAAGTATGTGCCGATAGCATCGGCCCCAAGTTCTTCAGCGGCATCGGCGGACAGCTCGATTTTATCTACGGAGCAGCGCGTTCCAAGGGCGGCGTACCCATCATTGCCCTGCCGAGTACCACCACGCTGAAAGATGGGACGATCGTCAGCCGGATCGTGACCATGTTGAAGCAAGGCGCCGGCGTGGTCACTGGACGCAACCACGTCCATTATGTTGTGACCGAATATGGCGTGGCGGATTTATATGGCAAGACCGTCCGGCAACGCGCACAGCAACTCATCAAAGTTGCTCATCCCGATTTTCGCATGGATCTTGGAGAAACAAGCTAAAGAGTTGTGCTGGCTTTAATATTAGACCTTTCGCAATTACGCAGGGTGCAAAGTTGTGCCCTGCGTAATTTATTTTATAATTGTTGCGTATCCCATGATTGATTTGGGGTTTTACATAATGATTATTAGTTCAATTTATGTTCATTATTGGAAGGGAAGTTAATGAATTGAAAAGCTAAAATCGTTGCGACCATTGGGCCTGCCAGCCAGGACGAATCTGTTTTAGAGCGCCTTATTCAGGCGGGCGTCAATGTTGCTCGCATGAATTTTTCTCATGGCACACATGAAGAACATGCGGAACGAATTGCAACCATTCGCCGCATTTCTGAAAAGTTAAACGTGCCGGTCGGTATTTTGCAGGACTTGCAGGGACCGAAAATTCGCGTGGGCGAATTGCCTGCGCCCTCTTCAACTCTCCGAAGGTGAGATCGTTCATCTTTACGCAGCTGGAACAACACCTCCAGACGATAACGGACAAAAGATCCCTGTGGATTTTCGCCAACTTTTCGATTCGGTCCGGACCTCGGATCGGCTCCTGCTCGATGACGGGCGTCTAACACTGGAAGTGGTTTCCGTTAAAGAACGCACCCTGGCCGCACGCGTGGTTGTCGGCGGGCCGCTTTCGTCTCACAAAGGAATCAACCTGCCGGGTGTTCGCCTTCGCATTCCAGGATTCACTGAGAAAAGATGAAGATGATCTTGCGTTCGGCATTTTGCAGAATGTGGACGCAGTTGCAATATCGTTTGTCCGCTCGGCTGAGGATATCAAGAAAGTTCGTTATGCGATGGGACGATTTTCGAATGGCAAGCGTCAGCCGTTGTTGATTGCCAAGCTTGAAAAACCGGAAGCGATGGATAATCTCGATTCAATTCTTGATGATGTGGATGGCGTGATGGTGGCACGCGGCGATTTAGGCGTGGAACTACCGCCGGAGCGCGTGCCCGCGTTGCAAAAGCAGATTATCCGCACAGCGAACGCGCGCGGCAAGCTGGTGATCACCGCGACACAAATGCTGGAGTCGATGATCAGCAATCCGCTCCCCACGCGCGCCGAAGCCTCAGATGTCGCAAATGCCATCTTTGATGGAACCGACGCGGTGATGTTGTCGGCAGAATCGGCATCAGGCAAATATCCGGTTGAAGTCGGTGCAAATGATGGACCGCATCGTATGTGAAGCGGAGAGTCATTTTCTTGAATGGGGTACGGAAACAACCTCGTCTAATGAATTCACTGCCAACGATGCCGCCTCCATGGCATGCGCCGCGCAGGCATTGGCCAACGATAAAAACGTTACGGCGATTGCCTGTTTTACGATGCAAGGACAAACAGCCTGGCTTATATCGAAGATCCGGCCGCGGGTGCCTATCATGGCGTTTACTCCTTCGCTTGAAACCTGGCGGCGTCTTGCTTTTTTGTGGGGAGTGAATCCGCATCAAGTCCCATTTGCAAATTCGCTCGAGGAAATGCTTGGCTATGTTGACTCAGCGTTGATGCGCTCGGAAGTAGTTAAATCGGGCGAGCAAGTTGTGTTGGTGTGTGGCTTTCCAGTCGGCGCAGTGCGTCCGCCCAATATGGCATTACTTGCATACCGTTGGAGAATAATTATTCTGTTGAAGAAATTACCAACCCAATTGCGATCAATGCGCCGCCAAAAGAAAGAGCGGCGTAATTGATTCCTTGAGAAACATCCATCCCAATAAACTGCCGACAACAGGCTGTGCGAAAAAAGTCAATGAGGCGACCGTGGCTGGAAGTTCGGCAAAGGCATAATTCCACAGGAACATGGCAATGGCAGTGGAGATAATCCCGAGAAAAAGAATCCCGCCGATGATTCCCGGTGTGATCGTGCCCATACCTTGAGTTTTTATTTCCCATGCGCTTAACAGAAAACCGGTTGGCAGTCCACCCGCCAGCATGATCGCGTTGAAGTAACAACATCAATGGTTTGAGTCACTTTTCGAACTAACACGGAATACAGCGCCCATGTCAGCGCGGCAGCAAGCAAACTCATGTTTCCCCAAAATAAAGTTGGCGAAAGTTCGGCATTGCGCGGATCAATGACCGCGATCACACCCAGTGTGGAGATGATCAGCGCGATAGATGCGACGGGTGGTTGTTTTTTCAGAGAGCAAAAAAGGCGCAAAGATCAAGATGAACGCCGGAGTGGCCGATGTGACCAACGCTCCATTGGACGCGGTAGATAACTTGGTTCCGACAAATTGAAATCCCAGCGAGACACCGTAACCCACAAATCCAACCAGAAATATTTGCCATGCCTGCGAACGCGTCATGTGTGTTTTGCGTCTTAAGACGATGACAATCCCCAACGAAGAATCCCAAGAATAAGCCGCAGGCTCAATAATGTAAATGGTGGGATAACATTCAATACCACTTTACTGACCACGTACATTCCGCCCCAAATGGATGCCGCTGCCAAGCCGGATAATAAGCCTGGAAGAATTTGTTTGTGTGACATTGTCCGATTATATCCCCGAGACCTTTGGCAATCCGGTACTCTTTATAACTACGGCAATACAATGATCTTGATGCTTTCCTGGATTTCCGGCAAATGGCAGGATGGCTGTATTAATACTTTTAGTAAGTCGAAATCAGAATTTGCCGGGGGCATATAGGCAATGTCGCAACTTCGCGGATCATCAAAAGATCCATGCTTGGTTGAAAACCAAAAACAATTCCTGCCGATTGGCAATGTAACTGTTCTGATTGCGATGGCGGATCCACTAATGGTATTGATCGTTTCACCTGAAGTGATATTTACATCGGGTCTCATGGATTGAGTCACATAAAGCCTTGAGCAACCGGAATGCGCCCGTTCGAAAAGCCGAGCGGTGATATCGAATATGATCCCAGCCAAAGCGCAAGCAGGATCAATCCGATGTCTATGCCCGCGATCCAAAGGTAACTATTGATCCGATAACTTTTGAATGCAAAATATTGAACTACAAAGGCTAAGCAATTCGCGAGGATAAACTTTTCCACCAAAGGATACGTGCATGGAAAGAACTGTGGAAGCGGAAGGAAATAAAAACCCGCCAATAAAAGTACGAACAAGGATAAATTGATAAGAAAAGGAATTAAGATTGTACTTTTATTTGAAGTCGAGTTTGGAAACGCCATTTTGTCACCAGTAAGCAAATAACAAGAGGCAAAAGCGGGCGATATTATAACTACATGAGACATCCACATCAATAGCTGGAAAGATATTTTTCGTGAGTATAATCAAATCAAGCATATTTACCAAAGGAGAAACCATGAGCGAACTTGTACAACTTGGAGGAGTGTCCGGTCATCTCGCAAAACCAAAAGGCAACGGTCCCTGGCCCGGCTTGATCGTCATTCAGGAATGGTGGGGACTCAGCGATCACATTAAATCCGTTGCGGATCGTTTTGCATCGGTTGGCTATCTGGCTTTTGCGCCGGATCTTTATCACGGCGAACTCGCAAAGCTTGGCGACAACGATGCCGCCATGAAGCTGACTCAAAAATTTGGCCCAACCGCGGTCTCTGATTTACAGAAGGTCTTCGACGCACTCAAGAAGGATTCGAACTGCAATGGCAAAGTCGGAAGCGTCGGCTTTTGTTTTGGCGGACGCATGTCGCTGGCGCTTGGCATCAGCCGCCCGGTGGACGCGGTCTGCGTCTTTCTACGGCGGCGGAATGCAACAACTCTTCGACCAGCTTGGAAATCTTCATGCGCCTGTGCTTGGAATGTTCGGCGATAAAGATCAATCCATTCCGGTCGGCACAGTGGAAGAGTTCGACAAACTACTCGGCAAGCTCGGGCTTGAGCACGAAGTCATTGTTTATCCAAACTCCGGCCACGCCTTCTTCCGCGATAACGATCCGAATTCGTATCGTCCCGAAGCGGCAAAAGATGCGTGGGAACGCGCTACCAAGTTTTTCAAAAAAGATCTCAATTAACATTTGACGGATGGCATAAAAGCCATCCGTTTTTCTTGTTGACAAATCTCCCTGCATCCGCTAACCTTGATATGTGACCCGCCTCACTCTGACCCGAAACCAGCTCGCCGTTATTGAAGCCGATGTTTCATCCAAGCTTTTCCTCTCCGGCCCCGCCGGGACAGGAAAATCCACGGTTGGCGTGGAACGGCTCAAATATCTATTGGCAAACGGCGTCAGCGGCGATTCAATTCTCGTTCTCACACCGCAACGGACTCTGCAAGAACCCTACCTCAAAATCATTCAATCACCGGAAAGAATCGCGGGCGGCGAAGTGACTCCGGCCACGGTCGGCGGTTTGGCGCGGCGCATGGTGGATCTGTTCTGGCCGCTCGCCGCGGACAAAGCTGGCTTCGCTCATCCTGACCGTCCTCCCGTTTTCCTGACGCTCGAAACCGCACAATATTATATGGCGCATATCGTCCGGCCATTATTGGATCAAGGTTATTTTGAATCAGTGACGATTGACCGCAATCGTTTATATTCCCAAATCCTCGACAACCTTAACAAATCTGCCGCGGTCGGTTTTCCGTTTACCGAAATCGGTTCACGCCTTGACTCGGCTTGGTTTGGCGATCCGGGCCAGCGAAGAATCTATACCGACGCGCAGGATTGCGCATCACGCTTCCGCGAATTTTGCTTGCAAAACAACCTGCTTGATTTCTCTTTGCAACTCGAAGTCTTCTGGAATTATCTTTGGCCTCGATCCGCTCGTGCGCGATTATCTTATCAAAACATATCGTCATTTGATTTATGACAATATTGAAGAAGATGTCCCGCGTGCTCACGATTTGATTCGCGAATGGCTACCGCAATTCGACTCGGCGTTATTGATCTATGATGAAGGCGCAGGCTATCGCCGTTTCCTCGGCGCGGACGTGGATACTGCCTATGCGCTACGCGAGTTATGCGATGACCAAGTGATATTTGACAAATCATTTGTCGTGTCAGACGGGATTACGCGTTTGGCGAATTCACTGAATAATTCAATCCTTCCAATCGCATCTCCCCTTACCACTCAAAGAGTTAAGGGACAGGGAACAAGTGAATCAGCATTATCTATTTTGACTACCCGCTTCTATCCTGAACTTCTCGATACACTCGTTGAGACAAATCCATTCGCTGCTTTCCCATGCCGGGCTTCCTGCTTCTGAAATCGTGATTCTCGCGCCATATCTTTCGGACGCGCTGCGCTTCGCTATCACGAGTCGGCTCGAAGCACGCGGGATTCCGTGGCGGACACATCGTCCGTCGCGTTCTTTACGCGATGAACCCGCCTCGCAAGCGTTGTTAACGCTCGCTGCGCTGGCACATCCGTATTGGAATATTCGTCCATCCAAATATGATATTGGCTATGCGCTTAAGCTTGCACTTGATATGGATTTAGTCCGCGCACAATTATTGGCAGAGATCGTTTATCGCATAAAAGATTTCACGCTTTCATCTTTCGATCAAATCAATCCTGATAAGCAGGAACGCATCACATTTACTTTTGGCAATCGCTATACGACGCTTCGAGATTGGATTTTGAGATATCGAGAAGATCAACCTCTGCCTCTCGATCATTTCCTGCGGCGCTTCTTCGGTGAAGTTTTGTCACAGCCCGGATTCGGATTCCATCGCAATCTCGACGCGGCCCGCGTCGCCGCCAGTTTGATCGAGTTCGGTGCGGAAATTTCGTCTGGCGATGGAGCCGTCGTTCGTCAATCTCGATCATCCTGATTTCGATTTCGGACGCGAATATATCGCCATGCTTCAAGAGGGAGTTATCGCCGCGCAATATTTGAAATCGTGGAAAGCAGAAGCTGAAGAATCTGTTTTGGTCGCGCCCGCTTACACGTTCCTGATGATGAACCGACCTGTGAGCGTTCAATTCTGGCTCGACGTTGGTGCGAGCGGATGGTACGAGCGCCTCGATCAGCCATTGACTCATCCGCAGGTGCTCAGCCGTGAATGGCCCGTTGGCAGACAATGGACATTTGCCGATGAAGAGCTAACCAATCAGCAAACGATGGCACGTTTGGTTTCGGGATTATTGCATCGCTGCCGCGAGAAAATTTATTTAGGCATCAGCAGTTTGGGCGAGAGCGGATTTGAACAACGCGGCGAATTGTTAAAGGCATTTCAAAGACTTTTGCAGGAGGAAGCCAGGGATGGATAGAGATAGGCTATTTTCAGACGCAATAAACAAATATTTCAATTTCCTTTTTGATTATGGATTCTCTGTTTGCGAAAAGGAAGAATACTCAACCGCGTTTGGAAATAGCTATTATAGATTCAAATCAAATATTACCGGAATCGAAGTTGTTTTGGATAGAGGACAAGTCTTGATGAACATCGGGAAAATCCTACAGGAGAGAAAAGATTGGCTTGAATGGTCTCTTGTACTCAAAGCATATGCGCCAAACATCAAACCATATGATTTTGAAGTTAATGTTGAATCACGAGTTCAAAAGAATAAGCCGACTTCTGCATCAATATTGTGTCGCAGTGCTTGGCGGAGATTTTGGTGATAAGCGTTTAATTGCGGGGATAGAAGATGAACGTGGAAAGCAATTTCCAAAGCGGTTCTCAGAGCGCTGATTTATTATGAACCTCCCATTCACTCCTCGTCTTTCGCAACGCGAAATACTGAAATACACAGACGGCATGCTTGGCATTTCGGCTGTTCCCGGCTCGGGCAAGACGCACACGCTCTCAGCGCTTGCCGCGCAAATTATTTCGAGCGGTCAGCTTGAACCGGAGCAGGAAGTGTTGATCGTCACGCTGGTTAATTCGGCGGTAGACAATTTCTCGGCCCGGATCGGCGAGTTCATACAAGCGCACGGCCTTATCCCTCAGCTCGGCTATCGTATCCGTACACTGCATGGGCTGGCGCATGATATCGTCCGCGAGAATCCGCCGCTGGTCGGCCTCGATAAAAAATTTTCCATCGTGGATGAGACCGCTTCGTCGTCCATGATTGCCGAGGCGGCGCGCGCCTGGATTCAAACCCATCCCGATTTTATCGATCAATACATTTTATCCACGCTCAATGATTATCAAACTCGCCGCGTGCGTGATAAGGATTGGCCCCAACTCATTGAGCCTCTTGCAACGAGTTTCATTCGATCTGCCAAAGATAGACGACTCACACCCGATAAACTTCGCCTCACTCTCGACCGTCAGCCTGCTCCGCTTTCGCTAGCTCACATGGGGCTGGACATTTATTCCGATTATCAGCGCGCCCTCGCCTATCGCGGCGCGGTGGACTTCGACGATTTGATTCGAACTCGCCTACGAGATGCTCGACACCTCCGATGAACTTCTCGAACAATTGCGTTATCGCTGGCCTTATATTCTGGAAGACGAGGCGCAAGACTTAAGCGATATTCAACAAGCGATATTAGGAATGCTCTCTGGAGATGCTGGCAATTGGGTGCGCGTCGGTGATCCGAATCAAGCCATTTTTGAAACCTTCACCACCGCCAACCCCGAACTTCTGCGCAGCTTCATTCGAAATAACAAAAGTATTCCCATGCCCGAGTTTGGACGCAGCCAACCCTCCATTATCAATCTTGCGAATCATCTGATTGACTGGGTGATAACTGAACATCCGATCCCCGAAGCGCGCGATGCTTTATCGCCGCCATTTGTTGAGCCGACGCCTGAAAACGATCCGCAGCCCAATCCATCCAATGATCCAGGCGGAATCAAACTTATCAGCAGGAAGTTCTCGCCGGATGAGGAAGTGAATGAAGTTGTCAAGTCCATTGAGTTATGGTTGCCCGATCACAACGACTTAACGGTTGCAGTATTAACTTCAACGAACGATCATGCCGCCAAAGTCGCAGAAGCATTAAAGCAACGCAGGATCGAATATCGCGAATTACTACGCAGCACCTCGCCGACGCGTGCCGCAGCTGGTGCTTTGAGTTATGTATTGACTTATCTCGCCGCGCCTGATTCTGCATCGAAGTTAGCGCAAGCTTATCGAGTTTGGCGCCGCGATTGGCGCGAAGATAAAGAGCATGAGCCGCTGGTTGAACATGTTACAAGCCTCATTCGCAAATGCAAAGAAGTTGAGTTGTTCTTAGCACCGCGTCCTGATCAAGATTGGCTTTCCGCTCTCAGGGCTGAAGATGAAGGGGATGAGGTCCTCGCCGAATTGAACACTTTTCGGGAAGTTATCATCCGTTGGCACGGTGCGACTGTACTGCCGATTGACCAATTGATTCTCACATTATCGCAAGACATCTTTACATCGCCCACTGATTTGGCATTGGCGCATAAGCTCGCGCTGGTGCTGAGACAAGTCGCAGATGAAAATCCTCAATGGCGTTTGCCCGAACTGACGCCGAGCCTGCACGAGATCGCACGCAACGAACGGCGCTTTATCGGCTTTTCATCGGACGACGCGGGCTTTAATCCTGATGCTTATAAGGGCGTAGTGGTGGTCTCGACCATGCACAAAGCCAAGGGACTGGAGTGGGACCGCGTCTATTTGATGTCAATGAATAATCACGATTATCCGTCGAACCAACCAAATGATCGATTCATCTCAGAACGCTGGTTCGTTCGTGACAGCTTGAATCTCGAAGCAGAAGCATTGGCGCAACTCCGCGGCGCGATTTCAACCAGCGAATATGATTATTACGAAGAAGGTTCCGCCACGCGCCGCGTGCGCTTGGATTATGTCCGCGAACGATTGCGATTGTTATACGTAGGAATTACTCGAGCGCGCAAGGAATTGATCGTCACCTGGAATACAGGCCGCAAAGGCGATGCAACACCGTCACTTCCATTTGCAGCGTTGAAAGGATGGCAAGAAAAACAAGAATAAAAATCAGCTTCGACAAAAAATCGTCGAAGCTGATTTACCTACCAGCTTTACTTCACGGGTGTCAAAACAATAACAGGGATCACGCGGCGTGGTCTTGTGTTGATAGTCAGCAAAACCGGGCATCATTTCAGTCATTTTGTTATAGAGCCGCGTTCGTTCAGGTTCTTTCGCAACGGTCGCATGAACTCGAAATGTTTCAGTCCCAACCTCAACCGCGAGTTCTGGGTTGGCAAGGATGTTGTGATACCAATCGGGATTGGTCGGTGCCCCGCCTTTGGATGCGATCACTACGAACCGCTCACCATCCCTAACATAGGCAACTGGATTGATCCGTTCCTGCTTGCTCTTTGCCCCTTTTGTGTGTAGAAGAAGCAGCGTCCTGCCTTCAAACCCACCTCCCACCTTGCCGCCATTTGTTCGAAATTCATCAATGATTTTTTTATTTCGTTCGTTTGCCTCACTCATATTCATCTCCTAAAAACTGGATGCTGCCAAAGTATACATTCTTACTAATCCCTGGTGGCTGGCCTGAAATCAGTTCATCGGTGCGATTTTCAATTTGATTATATGCCACTCGTTGTATATAATTGACTCATGAGTCAAGATCAACTTTACGGCGGAATTGAAGCGGGGGGGACAAAATTCATTTGCGTGGTCGGCAACGGACCAGAAAATATCCTTGAACAAACTCGCATCCAAACTACAAGGCCCGATGAAACGCTTCAAAAGGTGATTCAATTCTTCAAACCTTATGCCTATCAAGAAAAAATCGAATCAATCGGGATTGGCAGTTTCGGTCCGCTTGACTTAAATCCAGATTCGCCAACCTACGGATTTATCGTGTCCACGCCCAAGCCGTATTGGAGCAATATCGATGTGCTTGGAAACATTCAGCGCGAGTTGAATATCAAAGCCACGATAGATACCGATGTCAACGCCGCGGCGCTCGGAGAATTTCGATGGGGTGCGAGCCAGGGACTCGATCCTTCACTCTATTTGACGATCGGCACTGGCATCGGCGGCGGATATATCAAGAATGGCAAGCCGTTGATCGGATTGACCAGCCCGGAGATGGGACATATCCGCATCCCGCACAACTTGAAGCGAGACCCGTTTCCCGGCACGTGTCCGTTCCACGGGGATTGCTTTGAGGGCCTTGCCAGCGGACCTGCCATCGAAAAACGATTCCACGTGCGCGGCGAAACGATTTACGACGACGATCCATTCTGGAACATCGAGGCGGCTTACATCGCTTTAGCCTTATCCAATACCATTCTCACACTTTCGCCAAAACGGATCATCCTCGGCGGCGGAATCATGCAACGCGCTTATCTCTTTCCGCTCGTCAGGCGCAATGTTTTGGATTCATTGAATGGTTACGTGGAAAGTGAAAGCCTGCTGAAAAAGATTGATGAGTTTATTGTCCCGCCTGGGTTAGGAAACCGTTCAGGCAGTTTGGGCGCGATTGCATTGGCTCAATTATTCAGCTAAATCGATTTACTGCAAAGTAAAAAATTCTTACTAAAAAACTAAAGCCTTCCGCAAGAGAGGTAAGACTTTTAGGTTTAAAAGCGACAAAAATAAAGCTTTATTAATAAGGAGAAAGCACAAAAATGGAAACACAATATTCGTTATTTGGCAGAAAGATTGCTTATAAGTGGATCGTACTAAGCGTGACAACCATCGGTGCACTAATGGCTGCCATTGATAGCACAATCGTCATTCTCGGATTGCCCGAAATGATGGTCAAACTGCACGCCGACCTGGTTTCAATGATCTGGGTCATCATGGCTTATATACTTGTCAGCACCGTGTTCCTGCTGACCTTCGGCCGCGTCGCCGATATGCTGGGGCGTGTGCGCATGTACAATTTAGGCTTCGTGGTTTTTACAATTGGCTCGGCATTATGTGGCTTCTCTGGCAATGCCACACAACTGATCATCTTCCGTTTGATACAGGGCAGTGGTGCGGCGATGATGGTGGTCAACAGTGTAGCCCTCATCACCGAAGTCTTCCCGCCCAACGAACGCGGCAAAGCTTTGGGACTTAACGCCATCACATTCTCCATCGGCGGCGTGGCCGGCCCTATTCTTGGAGGCTTGATCCTGACGCTGGCCGACTGGCGCTGGATCTTTTTCATCAACGTGCCGGTTGGAATTATCGGCGCAATTTGGGGCTATCGGGTATTGAAGGAAATGTCGATCCGCAAAAAAGGCGAAAAATTCGATGGCATCGGAGCGGTCAGTTTCAGTCTTGGGTTGACCGCATTGCTAATCGCGTTAACTCTCGGCATCGAATACAGCTTCACATCCACTCCCATTGTGGTGCTCTTTATTTTATTCCTGATCGGTGTGGCTTTTTTCCTCTGGTGGGAACGCCGCGCGCCGAATCCCGTGCTTGACCTTTCGTTGTTCAACAACCGAGTTTATAACTTCTCCGTCCTTTCTGCGATGATTCAATCGCTGGCACTGTTCGCGGTTAATTTCCTGATCGTGTTTTATTTGCAGGGTGTGCGCGGCTACGATCCATTGAAAGCCGCGTTGCTGCTGATCCCATTGCCGGTGGCCACATCGATCATCGCGCCGCTTGGCGGAAACATCGCTGACCGCATTGGTGCGCGCATCCCGGCTACGATTGGCTTACTGATTCAAGGCGCGGCTCTGATTTGGTTCATGCGATTGACTCCGACTACATCGTTGTTCGATATCGGCGCGGGATTAGCCTTGATGGGAATCGGTGGCGGCTTGTTCTACCCGCCCAATACCAGCGCCGCCATGAACGCAGCACCGAAGAATCGACTCTGGCATTGCATCCGGCACATTGGCTACACTTCGTCAAGCCGGGATGGTGACCAGTTTCGCGCTCGCGCTAGCCGTGGCGGCTACGAGCCTTCCGCGCAACGTGATGATGGCCTTATTTGTGGGCACGAACGTCGCGCTCGGTTCAGCTCCGATGCAGGCTTTCGTCACCGGTATGCACAGTGCGTTCCTGGTTTCAACCGTTCTAGTTTTCATTGCCGCAGGTATCTCATTCGTCCGCGGCAGGGAAGATCGCAGTAAACTCGCAGAAGAAAATGCTGCCGTAGTAATGGGCGATTAAATATTTTTGACAGATGCCTCTAATCCTGTCGCCTTTCAATTAGGCAACAGGATTATTCTTTTTAAAGCCGACTTGTGGTACATTTATCTAGGTAATTATGACAATACCGCTCACTCATTTCACGTTCTCGCAATCGTCTTTGCAGGATTATGCAGATTGCCCGCGTCGATTCCAATTGCGCTATATGGATCAACTTAGTTGGCCCGCCATCGATACCGAACCGGTTGTTGAAAACGAACGCCGCCAAGTCGAAGGACAAATCTTTCATCGGCTTGTTCAACAGTATTTATTGGGAGTGCCATCCGAAAATCTTTCACGTATGGCAAACACTCCGAACCTTGAAAGATGGTGGAATAATTTCAAGAGGGAATTCGGAAGTCTCGGAGAATTTCATCCTGAATTGATCTTGTCTGCGCCGATTGGAAATCATCGCTTAGTGGCAAAATATGATTTGGTCGCAGTTCAAGATAACAAAGCGACCATTTACGATTGGAAAACATATGCCAAGCGTCCGCGCGACGAGTGGATGTCAGCACGTTGGCAAACACGCGTTTATCGTGCTTTGCTGATTCAAGCAGGCGCGCATCTGAATGACAGCAAACCTTTCGAGCCAGAACAAATCGAAATGATTTACTGGTACGCAGATTTTCCGTCTGAGCCGACAAAATTTAAATATGATGCAAATCAATTCAAGCGGGATTGGGCGGTGATTGAAAAAGTCGTTAAAGAAATATCATCAGTAATGGAATTTCCGCTGACAGAAGATGAAAAGATGTGCCGCTTCTGTGTTTATCGTTCGTACTGCAACCGCGGCGCGCAAGCGGGTCAGATTGACGAAACGCAGGCGGAGATGGAATCCGAAGCCGCGTTTGATGTCAACTTTGAACAAATCGGTGAGATCGAATTCTAGTTCGAGTAATTACTTTTCCCAATAATCTTTCATCAATTCATGCGACCATTCCGACTGACGGATCGCTTCACGCGGCAGGAATTCAACAAAGACGGGTTTGATATCGAGCACCGGCGAGCCATTCAGCCGCGTCCATTCCTTTGACAAATAAACTGCGTCCCTCATGTTTGATGATGCTGACAATCGTCAAGCCAAGATGATTAGGACGATCTTTATTGCGTTGTGCGAAAATCCAACCTTTGGCCAATCTTTGTTTCCACGCGGATGGCGCGAAACTGGAATATTCTCCTGATTCGCAACTTGACCAAAGTAGAAGATAATTTCAGCGTGAGAAAAATCTTCTATGCCGTCAAGGCTTTGCTCTGGCAGAAGTTCGTCAAGCCGGATTTCAGAAACGACCGCTTCCCCAATTATCATCATCAAGATCGACACGAGTGTTGCGAACATAGCCGATGGGATTCAATAGTTATTTTCAGTCATATGACAATTTAACCACAAAAAATAAATCATCGATGACTGGATAAAAATTGCGGATGAGAAGGCGTCTCATCCGTAATTAACTAAACCAACAATCTCAACGGCTCTTCCAAATATTTTGCCAGCGCCTGCATGAACTTGCGCCGCTTCGGCTCCATCGCTGATGCGGTGATCCACGGAAATCGTGGCTTTCATCCGCCAGCCAATTTTCAGTTCACCATTTTCAGCCACCGGCACTTCGCTGGCCGAACCCACCGCAAGGATCGCGGCTTCGGGTGGATTGATGATGGCGGCGAAGTTCTCGACATCATACATCCCAAGATTGCTGATTGAAAATGTCGAGCCTTCGATATCATCAGGTTTGACTTTGCCTTCGCGCGCGCCGGCCGCCATGCGCTTGACTTCAACGGAAATCTGGCGCAACGGCTGTTGATCTGTGTTCCTGCTGACTACAGTCAATAAACCATTTTCAACCGACACCGCCACGCCGACATTGATCGCGCCGTGATGAATCACTTTATCGCCCGCAAACGAAGCATTGAGATTTGGGAACTCTCTCAATGCCAGTGCCACCGCTTTGACAATGAAATCATTCACCGAAAGTTTTTCATTATCAGGCAAATACCCATTGAGCTGTTTACGCAAAGCCATCACCGCATCCATTTTGATATTCATGCGAAACATAAAAATGCGGAACGGTAGTCTTTGACTCCGCCATGCGGCGCGCAATGGCTTGACGAAGTTTGGTCATTCCCATCGTCTCATCGGTCGGAGCGGTTTGAATTGCCGGTTGATAGGCTGGGACACTTGCACGGCTTGCCAGGCTTGTTGGACCAGTAGACAAAATATTTTCAATATCTTTGCGAACGATCCGCCCACCGGGGCCGGTGCCTTGAATATGGGATAAATCAACTTTCGTATCGCGTGCCATCTTCTTCGCCAAGGGCGAAGCTTTGACGGGACCAACTTGCAGAGCAACAGTAGTCTGTGCATTACGGGAGCCGGTTTCGGCGGGCCTTGAGGCGCAATTCCTGCTTTTGTTGATGGCTGAGTGCCGACCGCTTTCGGCTCATCAATCTTTTCATCTGCACTACCAATAATCGCAATCGCCGCACCGATGGGAACAACCGCGCCCTGGTCCACCAATAACTTTCGAACCACACCGCCCGCTGATGATTCTACTTCAACCGTTGCTTTATCAGTTTCGATCTCAGCCAGCACATCACCCTTATTGATATTTTCGCCCTCGTTCCTTACCCAGCGAACAAGCGTGCCTTCGGCCATATCAAAGCCCAGCTTGGGCATCGTGATGGTTTCAGCCATTACAACACCTCCTTCACTGCCGCGATGACATCTTCGGGTTGCGGGAGCGCGGCTTGTTCGAGCGTGCGATTGTATGGAAGCGGCACTTCATCCTGGGCGACCCGTTTTACCGGCGCATCAACATAATCAAAACATTCCTCATAAATGCGGCTGGCAATTTCACTACCAATGCCAAATGACTTCCAACCTTCTTCAACCACCACCGCACGATTGGTTTTCTGAAACGATTGAAACACCGGTTCCATATCGAGCGGACGAAGCGTGCGGAGATCAACGATCTCAGCTTCGATTCCTTCCTTGGCAAGTTCATCGGCAGCCTTCATCGAAATCTCAAGGCCTTTCGAATAAGTGATGATGGTGACGTCTTTACCAGCTCGTTGAATTTTGGACTTGCCAATCGGGATGGTGAAATCTCCATCCGGAACTTCGCCGCGCACTTGATACATCGTGGCATGCTCGATGAATAAAATCGGATCATTCGAGCGGATAGCGGACTTGAGCAATCCTTTGGCATCTTCCGGCGTCCCCGGCGCGACCACTTTGAGTCCCGGGAAGTGAGCGAAGATCGCATCGGGAGTTTGCGAATGTGTCGCGGCCAAGCTGACGTCCGCCGCCGCCAACGGTGCGGATGACCAGCGGAAGTTTGAATTGTCCCGCGAACATATAATGAAATTTCGCGGCTTCGTTGACAATGTGATCCATCGCAGAGAAGGCAAAGTTGATCGTCATCAATTCAGCCACGGGCCGCTGACCCACTAAAGCCGCGCCAATTGCCGCGCCGATAATTCCCGCTTCCGCAATGGGTGTATCGCGCACGCGTTCGCCACCGAAGTGATCATAGAAACCTTTGGTGACAGCATATGAGCCGCCCCACACACCGACTTCTTCGCCCAAGATAAACACAGCAGGGTCGCGTTCCATTTCTTCCCAAAGTGCCTGCGAGATCGCCTCGCGCATTGTAATTCTGGCCATTATGATTTCCTCGTAAAGCAGTAACAACGACTGTGATCGCTATTACGCATCCGCGTAAACATCCTTGTACAAATCTTCCATTGTCGGTTCGGGAGAAGCCTCGGCAAACTCAACCGCCTTCTGCACTTCATCCATTACCTGCTCGTCAATTTCATCCAGCGCTTTCGGACTGGCAATTTTGTTCTCCGTCAAATACTTATGATACACACCGATCGGATCGCTGCTCTTCCCATCGCTTGACTTCTTCCTGCTTACGATAACGTTCGGGATCGCCCATGGAGTGGCCGCGGAAACGATAGGTCTGAATCTCCAATAAGAATGGGCCTTTGCCAGAGCGGACTGTTTCAATCGCCTTCTGCGCGGCTTCATAGACTTTCATCACATCCATGCCGTCCACTTGGCCATTCGGCATATCATAGCCGCGGGCTTTTACTGCAATGGACGAAACTGCCGAGGCGCGATCCACGGCAGTGCCCATACCATACAAATTATTCTCGCAAACCCATAATACCGGCAAATCCCAAACCTTGCTCATGTTCAACGCTTCGTGAAAATAACCGATGTTGGTCGCGCCATCACCAAACATGCAGATCGTGACATTTGGACGATTGCCATACTTATCACCGAGCGCCATCCCCATTGCAACCGGAAGATGCGCGCCGACGATGGCATGTCCGCCCCAGAAATTTTTTTCTGGGTCAGCCATATGCATCGAGCCGCCCTTGCCATGTGAAACGCCCGTGGCTTTACCCATTAATTCTGCAATCACTTGATTGGCGGAAATCCCGCAGTTGATCGCAACGCCGTGGTCGCGATATGCGGTGATAACTCGATCATTCGGTTGGCGAGCCGCAATCAGTCCGGTTGAGACCGCTTCCTGTCCGATATATAAGTGCATGAAGCCGCCGATCTTGCCTTGCTGGTATAGCTCCGCGCCGCGCTCTTCCACACGGCGGATCAACACCATCTGATGATACAGTTCAAGTTGTTCCTTCTTATTCATGAGAGCTCCGTTGAAATATTTCAAGAAATAACACCGAGCATTGAATTCGGTGTCACAAGTTGGGCATTATATCAGAGAAAATCCGTGTAATTTTCAACTCGAGAGTTTTTGAGGGCAGCGCTACAAAACAGGCCGCCCAACTTACGCAAAAATGCCTCCTAAATTTCAGGAGGCGTTTTTTTACTCCATCCAAACCGTTCGATCTTCAAAGCCGGGACGCGGCGCGGCTTCGGGTACTACATCGGGATATCCAATATAAAGAAACGAAATGATGTGCTGATCCTCAGCAAAACCTAAAAACTTTTTGACCATCGGATCGCGCGCAGCATCGCCGGTTCGCCATTGAGCCGCGAGACCCAAGGCGTGCGCGGCCAATAGAATATTTTCGCAAGCCGCGGCCGCCGCGCAGATATTCTCGATCTCGAGAACTTTCGATTCGGCGGGCTGATCCACGCCGACCGCGATCAGCACCGGCGAACGCAAGGGTTTAGCGCGTTCTTTATCAAGAGCTTCTTCGGTTAACTGGGGAAACTTGGCTTTCATGGATTGAGCTAGGACTTCGCCCAATTGGTTGCGTCCGTTGCCGGTCAAAACCACGAAGCGCCACGGTCGGACATGATAATGATTCGGCGCTTGAACAGCCGCGCTCAATAATTTCTCAATCAGCTCGCGCGGTACAGCCTCAGGCTTGACCTTGCCAATGGAATGACGAGTTTGAATTGCTTGCAATGCATCCATAATTTATCTCCTCGGCTATGGACAATTTGTCATCGAAAAAACTTACTGTTGATGTCAGCGATATTTGCCGGTGCGAGCCAGTTCCGTCAGATGGTCAACCAGCGGACGCAATGTATCTGTTACCAAAGACTCGCTGACAGTCACAGTATGTGTCCGCTGGGGAGAAGAAATCGTGATTTGATATTCAAAGCGGTCAGGCATGGGAGATGCCGGTTTGATCTGTTCACGGCAAATCAAAGAAAGACGCGTCCATGATCTCTCTTTCAAGAAGTGCCGACTCATCCGGCGAAAGAGTTTGCAAATCAATATTTGCTGTTAGAAACAATCCGGCAAATCCGCCGCTTCGCACGAATTGCAATACGCATAAAGACCCCTTCCTATCAACTCTGAGTGTTCCCACCCAATAACGATTGAAGGATTGATAAAGCTGCTGGCAAACATCCGCTCGACTGCGATTGTGGTTGCGTCTGAGGTTGTGCGCCAACGGTGATTCCAACTCCCATCCATGAATTTTGGACCGCCTGCTGTTCAGCACTGCCCTGACCGTAAAGCTCACCCGCGGCCTGAGAAGTCAAATCTGCCGCGCCCTGAAAGTCGGTATCACTTTTGAATTTGGTGGTGGCAGCAACATACCAGATCTTTCCAGCTTTCTCCCACGCAAATCCGCCTAAAGCTGTGGCTAACAGATAAAATGCATGGTTGGGAATCCCTGAATTGATATGAACGCCGCCGTTATCCTGAGTGGTATTGACATAAGCGGTCATCGTTCCCGGCTGAGGATCCTTTCCGAGAACGGGATCATCATAGGCCGTGCCGGGCGCTTTCATGGAACGGAGCGCGACGCCCTTTACACTCGGAGTAAATAAACCCTGTCCAATTAACCAATCTGCCTGATCCGCAGTCTGATTTAGTTTATATTGTTTGACCAGCGAACCGAATATATCGGAGATGGATTCGTTCAAAGCGCCAGATTGATTCTGATAACTCAAATTGGAAGTGTATTGAGTCACACCGTGAGTCAGTTCATGTCCGATTACATCTAACGCAATGGTAAAGCGATTGAACAATTGTCCGTCGCCATCGCCATAAATCATTTGTTGGCCGTTCCAAAAAGCGTTATCATATTTCTGTTGATAATGAACCGTTGAGTTAAGCCAAAGTCCATTCCCATCCACCGAGTTGCGCTGATAAACATCCCAGTAAAAATCATAAGTCGCGCCGGAACCATCGTAGGCTTCATCCGTCGCCGGGTCGCCGGTTGCAGGCGCACCTTCAGCACGGACAACTTTGCCCGGCAAAGTGCTTCCATTACTTGCGGTATAAACGGTACGATGTTTTCCGGGAGTGGCAGGTGTCGTCAGAAAGTTAACGGATTCCGCAAGTGCCTGACGATGTCCGCGCAATTGGCCAGAGACTGCAATGGAGGCCAATGCGATCTGCTTTTGAAAATCAGAGCCATTGGCAAGCATATTTTGTAGCATGTGAGGAGGGACAATGCATTGCAGGCAATTGATATTGTGGCTCATAGGCTCAACTCCGTTGGCTTGAAAGATTACCATCACTGTACCCCCATTTTCCCTAAATTTCAATCATATTTTACGCCTTGAGCAATACCCTATTTTCATCCCAATGAATCCCCGAGACGGGGCTGGTTTCGCCAAGAAGCGTGAGCAGAAGAGACTGTACAAAATCCGCATCCCCCGATGTGAAGAATTGGATCTCGCCTCGTGGCACCGACATCACGTTTCAATCCTTTCGCTTCAAGCAGACGTTTGGTCTGGCGCGCCACTGCGGGGCCGGATCAATCACCCGAACCTTTTCCCCGACGATCTCCTGAATGAGCGGAATCACAAACGGATAATGCGTGCAGGCCAGCACAACAGTATCAATATTTTTTTCGAGCATGGGATGAAGCGCATCTTCCAAAATCTTGCGTGTCGCAGTTCCATGCAAATCTCCCTTTTCGATTTGTTGAACCAATCCAACGCAAGGATCCTGCAATAGCTCGACGCCATTTGCAAAGCGTTCCACTACGGATGCGTATAACGCGCCTTGAAATGTCGCCGGAGTTGCCAGCACGCCGACCACGCCTGTTTCGGTATGTTCCGCGGCGGGTTTGACGGCTGGCTCCATGCCGACAAATGAAATATCGGAAAAAGTTTGACGCAGATAAGTTAATGCCGCCGCAGATGCCGCGTTGCAAGCCACAACAATAATCTTCGCACCTTTACTCAACAGAAATGCGTAATGGCTTCTGAAAAGTTTTGGATTTGCTCCATCGGGCGCGGACCATATGGAATATGTCCCTGATCGCCGAAATAGATGACAGACTCTTCGGGCATTTGCTGACGAATAGCGCGCAGGACGGAAAGTCCGCCAACGCCGGAGTCAAAAACGCCAATGGGTTGTTCTTTAATTAGCATGGAGAAATGATAAAACGCAAAATGCAATTCGTAAAGTCTTGCATTTGCGTATTAGGTTTTATTTGCCCGCCGCTTCCACAAATCTTCTAAACAAATTCCTTGTGGATTGCTGATCTGTCAGCCATTCGGGATGCCATTGAACCGCGAGTCCAAATGGATGATCGGGTAATTCAATCGCTTCGACGAGTCCATCAGGTGAATGTCCCGACAACACGCAAAGATGGCGCAATGTCTTTCAGTCCCTGATGATGATGGCTATTGACTTTGACAATCGGCTCGCCCAATACATCCGCGATGTGCGTGCCTTCATCAATCTTGACTTCATGCACGAGCACTGTCCGCATGTTACCGGGATAAGCATGATCGAGCGCATTCGGCAGTTGATCGGGAATGTGCGTATAAAGCGTGCCGCCTAGACCAACATTGACCAATTGACAGCCGCGGCAAATGCCGAGGAATGGTTTGCCGTCCGCGACCGAAGCATGAAGTAGATTCAATTCAACGGTATCCCGCTCCGGGTCCACATCGTCGATGCGTGGATGCGGATCGCCTTTGAAATGATCGAGCGAAATATCGCCGCCGCCGGTAAATAGAATCCCGTCGAGGCGCGGATAAAGCGCATCCCAGCCGTCGTTTGCAATCAACGATGCAATCAACACCGGCACACCGCCCGCCTGCATGATCGCCTGGACGTAGGCCTGCATTCAACAATACAGTCGTTTGGCCATATGCATTGCTTGAATGATTAGTTGTAATTCCGATGATGGGCTGCATCAGCTTTATTATAAACAAAAAGAGCGCAGATGACTGCGCCCTTTTTGAGGCTAATCAAACTTTTGTTTGAGACGTGCCGATTTGCCGGTGCGTTCGCGCATGAAATATAACTGCGCGCGGCGTACCTTGTTATGACGTTCCACCACGACCTTATCCAAGCGCGGCGAGCGAAGCAAAAAGGTGCGCTCCACGCCGATGCCGTTGGAGGCCACTCGCCGCACTGTCATCGAGGCGTCATTGCCGCCTTTGCGGAGTTGGATCACGGTGCCTTTGAATTCCTGGATGCGCTCGCGGTCACCTTCCTTGATCTTCACATGCACATTGACCGTATCGCCAGGAAATAAATCGGGGATTTTCTCATTCTTTTTGGCTTCAACAGCCTTGATCATATCTGCCATTAGCTTTCTTCCTTACTCACTATTAGTTTCGTTTTTAGCTGGCGGATTATAGCATGGCTTCCGCTAACGCACAAGGCAGATTGACCATTTGGTGCGAATAAAGAACTGAGCCAGCTCTTAATGCCACACGCCCAGGATCGCTCCCATAAGCACCATGACTATAAGATGATTGCCCATCTCAAGCACCCAAGCTGTTAATTGATTTGCAAACAATTTATTGGTGAGACTCGTTGTCGCGACAAACCCAAGCCAGAGAAAGAATCCAGCCGCCGCGCCAGAACCAAGAGTTGCGCCGCCCGGCATCATGCTTCCCATTGCGTGAACCATCAGCGACATGAAGACGGCCTCAACAAATGCCGCGATGATAACCAACGGCCACATCAGCGCCATGCTCATTCCAGCGCCGGGGTCGGCGCTTTCTGATTTGCCAATTGCCTTCCACCATATCGGGAAGAACGTCTTCTGACCAAACCAGAAAAATCCAACGACCATGGCCACGACCACACAGACAACAACAGCTAACCAATTGATAGAACTAAAATCCATTTCAGCCTCCTTTGGCGAAAGAGTTGTGGATTGACTAAGTCAATCCTATATTTATTCTAACAGAATATTTGTTCTAATGTCAAGTTTTTCAAGCGACTAAATTTTCCCCGCCACATAATCCAGCACATCAATTTTCGTTAAGATGCCAGTGGGTTTGCTATTATCCACAACAATCAAGGCAAAACCATCGGTCAGCATCGACATAGCTTCATTGAGGGATGTCTCAGGCGGATAGACTGCCTTGGCGTTTTGAACCAACTGATCAATCGATTCGTCCTGACTATGTTGATGGTTATCAAGCACATGGTTTAGCAAATCCACTTCTGCAATCGTACCGACCAACGCTCCATCCGCGCCGACCACGGGCATCTGCGAGATGGCATGTTGTCGCATCATGGTAATCACTTTGCGCATCGAGTCGCCCAAGGTGGCAGTCAGAAGCGTTTTGTTCGGCTTGACAAAAAGCAGATCGCCGAGAGTCACTTCGCCAAATTCCATTTCGAGGAATCCGTTTTCGCGCATCCATTTATTATCGTAGAACTTGGAAAGATAACGCGAGCCGCTATCGGGAAAGATGACGACGACGAGTCGATCCGCTGAAAGTCTCGCGGAGTATTTCATGGCGCCTGCTAATGCCGAACCGGTCGAGCCGCCCGCGAAGATTCCCTCCTGCCTTACAAGCTGACGCGCCCACAAAAACGATTTGCGATCGTTGACGCGCACAATATCATCCACGATGGAAATGTCGGTTGCCGACGGAAGGAAATCCTCGCCGATGCCTTCGACTTTATAAGTCTTGGGATATGCACCGCTTGGAATCTTGCCTTTGTTTTGCCAAATCTCATACAAGATCGAGCCTTCGATATCCACGCCGACAATTTTTATTTTTGGATTTTTGGATTTAAGATAACGTCCGATGCCGGAGATCGTTCCGCCTGTGCCCATGCCAATAACCACATCCGTGACTTTGCCATTGGTCTGATCCCATATTTCAGGACCGGTGAACAGCTCATGCGTCTTGGGATTATCCGGGTTGTGATATTGATTCGCCAAAATCGCATTGGGAGTTTCACGCGCGAATTTTTTTGCGACTTCATAATACGAACGCGGATCATCCGGTGCGACCGCGGTCGGCGTGATGACGACCTTCGAGCCATACGCTCGCAAAAGCTGAATTTTCTCATTGCTCATTTTATCGGGCATCACAAAAATGGTCTTATAGCCTTTGAGCGCGGACGCAATCGCAAGCCCTACGCCGGTATTACCGGACGTCGCTTCCACCACCGTGCCGCCGGGTTTGAGTTCACCGCGTTGCTCTGCTCCCTCGATAATATTCAAGCCAACGCGATCTTTGATGCTCCCACCCGGATTCAGATTTTCCAGCTTGGCATAGATCGAAACCTGCACGCTCGCGGCGACACGTCCCAAGCGGACCAGCGGCGTTTGACCGATCGCGCCCAAAATATTATCGTAGACATGTTTTTCATCCGAAACAGGCAAGCCTGACATTCTCGCTCCTTGTCCTAAGAAATTGGCATACAGTATATCAAAACATCAGACCGCCGTAGGCGGCGGTCTGTAAGTTCAATAAATTGGCAAACTCGTGTCCACTTCTTTTGCCCAAGCATTGATTCCACCTTTAGATTTTTTACTTTCTTGAATCCGGCGCTGACCAGCAACTCCAACGCGCGCGTTCGAACGCGTACCGGCCTTGCAGAACACCACCATGTCTTCCGCAGAATCAAGTTCGGAAAGACGCGCCGCCAATGTGCCCAGCGGAATATTGACCGCATTCGGAATTGCAGAAATTTCCAATTCATGCGGCTCACGCACATCCAACAACTTCAAATGATTCTGTTTGAGCCGCGAGGCAAGTTCAGGTGCAGTGATGTCCCAGCCCGCGCCCGCCGAGCCTTCATCGTGATCGTTACTCGGAACACCGCAAAACTCTTCGTAGTCAATCAACTCTTTGATGTCGGCATTCGGTCCGCAAACGCGGCAATTCGGATTCTTCTTCAGCTTAACAAAATCAAACGACATGTCGAGCGCGTTATAAAGCAACAGCTTTCCAATCAACGGCTCGCCGATGCCGAGCAAAACTTTCAACGCTTCGGTAGCTTGGATCGTTCCAATCGTGCCGGGCAAGACGCCCAGCACGCCGCCTTCCGCACAGGAAGGGACGAGTTCCGGCGGAGGCGGTTCAGGGAAGAGACAACGATAGCACGGTCCCTCCTTGGCATAAAAAACACTGACCTGTCCATCGAAGCGATAAATGGACGCATACACATTTGGCTTGCCAAGAAACACGGCGACATCATTTGTCAGATAACGCGTCGGGAAATTGTCGGTGCCATCCAGCAAAATATCGTAATCCTTGGCAATGCGCAAAGCATTCTCGGATGTATATGGTTCGTTATAGATCTCGACTTCGATATCGGGATTTAAATCCAACATGCGATCACGCGCCGATTCGACTTTCAACTTTCCAATGGTGGCAGTGCCATGAATCACCTGACGCTGTAAATTCGACGAATCGACCACATCATAATCCACGAGTTCAATCCGACCGATGCCAGCAGCCGCCAAATAAAATGCAACCGGCGACCCAAGTCCGCCCGTGCCAATGATCAGTGCCGACGAGCCTTTCAATTTGCGCTGACCTTCGAGTCCAACTTCGGGAATCAAAAGGTGACGCGAGTAGCGCAGAATTTCATCACGAGTTAAACCGGGAAGCATGGGTTGCATCATCCACCCGCAATCGAGGGAATCAGAATTCACGCGCGCATTTTCATCGAGCGGAGTCTCAAGTCCCTGCAAATCTTTGATATTGTTTTCGCCGACAAACAAATTCACAAACGGACGCAGATTTCCATCGCCGTTATAAAGATGCGGCTTCAGTGTCGGAAATATTTCAATCAAATGCTCCATCGCTTGAGCGACGTTGTCGCCATTTACAGCGACCTCGGCTTGCCCATTCGTATAACTCCGCAATGGAGTCGGAATTTTCAAAGTTGCCATGATAAATTGCCTCAATATAAGAATAATGACTTGAAGGTTGAAAGTCAAATTCATTTTAACCTTCAACCTTCGTGATTTTAACTAGCTCGCCGGAACCGGGTCACAGCCCTGGCGTTCGACGACTGCCTCGCAGGTGGAAGCATTTACAATTTCAACCGAACCAGCCATCGCGAACGGCTGCATGAAATTCTGAATATATTCTTTATCTTCGGACTCAGCGATCAAAACCAGCGTATGCTGTCCATCCAGCACAGCATCTCCAAGCAAATCCACGCCGAACTTGCGCGGATTTTGTTTGGTTAAGTGTTGCAACAACATCTGCCCCATTTCGGGATTCTTTGGCCGGGCAGGTTTCAGCGGAATGCTGGTGACGAACAAAATAGAGAGACATTTGAAACTCCTTTGGTTTTAAATAGTTTGAATTTTTTCTTCAATGAACTGTGAACGATCTTCGAGCAATCGCCACGAGCGGCTTTCAATTGCTTTACCCGAATCCACGCTCGTGATGATGTACGAGAAAAACGGTTGCGCCCAATCGCGATCAAACTCCGATGGGCGATTTGGATGATCGGGATGCGAATGAAATACTCCGATCAGATTCAGCCGGAGGCGGCCCGCTTCCAATTCAGCTTTCAGATAATCCTCGGGCGTGATCAAATAACGATTGTGACGCGCCGCGTCTTCTCGTGAATTTGAAAGCGGAAAGATCTTCTTTACCACGCGCTCCGCTCCATCATCCCCAAGCAAAAAGCCCGCGCCTTCTTCAGGATAAGCCTGCTCACCGTGCGCGTGAATTTGAGTCAAAACATCTTTTGAAAGCCGCAACATCATTTGCCTTCCCATAAAGCTTTGTCACTCAAATATTTATAGCCTGCATCGGGAAAGAGCGTAACAATCATGCCATCTTTTAACTTGAGATGCGACTTGCATTGCCGCGACCATGGCCGCGCCGGATGAAATTCCAACGAATAGACCTTCTTCGTGCGCCAAACGTCGCACCATTTCATGCGCCGCCTCGGTCTGGACTTCGAGCATCTCATCCGGCAAACGATGAATCATAAATCCCGGGCTTGATTGCGCTTGGCATATGCTTCAAGTCCTTCAAGTCCATGGAATGACGCATCGGGTTGAAAAGCAATGATCTTTACATTCGGCAACTGTTCGCGCAGATAACGTCCAGTGCCCATCAACGTGCCGGATGTGCCAAGTCCCGCGACAAAATGTGTGATCTGTCCATTTGTTTGAGCAAGAATTTCCGGACCGGTCGTCAGATAATGCGCTTGCCAGTTGGCATCGTTGTTATATTGATTTGCATACCAATAAAGATCAGGTTTTTCAGCAGCCATTTTACGCGCTACAAGAATCGCGCCGTCCGAGCCTTCGGATGGATCAGTGAGAATCACTTCTGCACCAAGCGCTGCGCAGGATCGTGATTTCGCTCCGGGCTGGCATTGGCATGGCAAACATAACGTGACAGGAATTCCCATTGACGCGCCGAAGGTTGCATAAGAAATGCCCATGTTGCCGGAGGTTGAATTGAGCAAGCGTTTGCCGGAAACTAAGATCGCCGTTTGCAATTGCAGTGCGAATAATATTCAGCGCGGGACGATCTTTGACGGAGCCGCCCGGGTTGAACCATTCAGCTTTGGCAAAGATTTGGATTTGAGGTGGCAAGTTTCGGGTCACGCGGCGAAGCGGAAGTAGATGGCGTGTTCCCAACATGAGAACTTGAGCCCATCATCGAATGATCTAATCTGAGTTTTCTGAATTTGTGTAAGTGTCATCCAGCTCCAAAATAAAAACAGCCAACGAAAACAAAAAGAACGCTGTGCAAGCGCCGCCGATTTGATTCATCGAATGCGGGAGTTGCACACCGTCCTTCAATTCGTTGGCTGACTTTTTGAAGAGGCGGTGTTACGAACCCCGCCTCATACAGGAGCAAAGGTATAAAGTAATCATAAGGTACCCATAAGATGTTGGCTATTTTACAGTTCTTACTTGATTTGTCAAGACAAAAATCAAAACTATTAACTATCCCCCAGAAATGGAAGCCAACAGAGTGATTCGATCTTCTTCTTTTAGCTTGGTCTCCAAGCCTTTGAGTTCGCGGATATTTTCATTGTTGACAAAGACATTGATGTGGCGTCGCAGTTTGCCGTCGGAACCGAAAACCTGGGCTCTCAAAGCGGGATATTTTTCCACTGCATTGTTCAACGCTTCAATAACAGTAATGCCGGAAACGACAACTTCGTTTTGATTATCAATGTAATATCGCATCAGCGGACTGATTTTAAGAATTGGCATATCCCCATTTTACCGCTTCGCAGGAAAATAAAAAGCCGAAGTTGTCCAACTTCGGCTTTTTGCGTTTTATGTTTTATTGCTCTTCCTTCTTCGCTTCCATTTCTTTCTTGTGAGCCTCCACAATACCAGCCGCAATTTGAGATGGTACGATATCGTAATGATCGAGTTCCATTGTGAAGTATCCGCGTCCGCCAGTGATAGAACGAAGTTGAGATGTGTAACGCAACATTTCCGCCAACGGAACGTGGGCCACGATGACGGTGTTGCCGTGCTCTGACTCTGTACCTTGCACGCGGCCTCGACGCGTATTAAGATCGCCCATCACATCTCCCATGTTCGCGTCTGGAACAATGATATGTACATTCATGATCGGCTCAAACAGAACTGGACCGGCATCCTGAACTGCCAACTTAAACGCTTCACGTCCGGCAATCTCAAACGCGACCGGCTTCGAGTTCAACCGGATGCTCTTTACCATCGTAAACAATCACTTTGACGTTACTCATGGGATAGCCTGCAAAAGCGCCATGTGCCATCGTCGCAATGATGCCTTTTTCAATAGGAGGCAAATATGATTTTGATAAATTCATGCCAACCAGTTCGTCGGCAAATTCAAAATCAGCAGTGGGCAAGGGCTCGATGCGCAAATGCACTTCGCCGAACTGTCCCGATCCACCTGATTGTTTTTTATGCCGATATTGAGCGGAAGCTTTTTTCGTGATGCCTTCGCGATAAGGAACCTTCGGCTCATGCGGCAGAAGCCCAACCTGAAATTTCGTTTGGGCACGATGCATGGCAACATCAATGTGCTGGTCGCCCATGCCTTGCAAAACGGTCTCGCCGGTAGCATGTTCGTTATACCAGGAGAGCGTCATATCTTCTTCACACAGACGAGTCAACGTAGGTGAAATTTTCGCGGCGTCAGCTTGAGTCTTCGGAGAAATCGCGACACGATATAACGCGGCTGGGAATTTCGGCGGAGCAATTGTCACCGGATGATTCTTGTCGCATAACGTGTCGCTCGTGGCTGTTACCGTCAACTTCGCGACCGAGGCAAGATCGCCGGCATGGATTACTTTGGCCGCGATCAATTCTTTGCCGCGCTGAATATGCAATCCGGACAAGCGCTCTTCCGCGTTCTTGGTCTGATTCCAGACGTGCGCATCGGCCTGGACCGAACCGGAGGCGACGCGGAAATACGTCATCTTACCGACAAATGGATCCGCGGTCGTTTTCCAAACGTACGCCGCAAGTGTTCCGCTATCAGATGCAGTCAATGTCTCTTCGCCAGCTTTGCCGGTTGCAACACGAGCGGGCGCTAGCGTGGGTGGAGGCATCAGATCAACGAAGCCATTGAGCAAAGGTAGGATGCCGATCTCGCGTCCGCCTGCGGCGCAATAAACCGGAATATAGGCACCAGAGCGAACCACATCTTTTAAACCGACGATCAGCTCTGTGTCCGAAAGAGAACCGGCTTCGAGATATTTTTCAAGCAGTGTGTCCTCGCCTTCCGCGGCGGCTTCAACCAAAACGCCATGCGCTTCTTTCGCGGCAGTCATCATTTCGTCGGGAATATTCGTCACGGTTTTGCCATCTGCCATGAAAGCTTTCATGGAGATCAAATCAATCACACCTTTGAAGTCGTGCTTCTCGCCGATGGGCAATTGCACTTTGACTAGGCGCTCGCCACGGGTATGAGCGAATTCTTCAACGGAGGCGTAAGCCTTGGCGAAGTCAGCGTTGTCACGATCGAGTTTGTTGATCACCACAAAGCGCGGCAACTTGAATTCATCAACGTAACGCCACGCAACTTCCGTGCCGACTTCCACCCCAGACACAGAATCGACCAACACCACCGCACCGTCTGCAACGCTAAGTGCTGAAATCACTTCGCCGACAAAATCAGTGAAGCCCGGCGCGTCCAACACGTTGATCTTAAAGTCGCGATATTCAACTGGAAGAACAGTTGTGTAAATGGAAATCTTTCTTCGGATCTCTTCTTCATCGTAATCTGAAATCGTTGTCCCGTCTTCGATCTTGCCGAGCCGGGTCGTTGCCCCTGTTAAATGCAGAAACGATTCTGCCAACATGGTCTTGCCCGCGCTGCCATGCGAAACCAGCGCGATATTGCGGATAAACTCAGTGGTATACTCTTTCATGACAACCTTTCCCGAAAATGGAATGATGCCAGCTGCGTGATTGTAAAAGAATAAGGTTGAATTGTCAAAGTGTGAGTTGTCATAACCTTGAGATGACTTAATCGGAATTCACACCCATTATTTTACTCTCATGAATTTTCTTCGCCGCCTCCACTTCAATTTCTGGTATTTCAGGCGTCCACCTTGGGATAGCGGCATTTCTCCTCCGGAGCTTCTCGACTTCATCTCCAAACATCCAGCGGGCCGTGCCATTGATTTGGGTTGCGGGACCGGCACCAATGTCATCACGCTCGTCCAAACCGGATGGCAAGTTGTTGGGATTGATTTCGCGCCACGCGCAATTCAGATTGCAAAACAAAAAATCAAAAGTGCAAACATCCAAGCCGACCTCCGCGTTGGTGATGTAACCAAACTCAACGGGATTGACGGCTCATTCGATTTGGCACTCGATATGGGATGCTTTCACGGCATTGAACAAAAGCTGAATTACCTAACTCAATTAAACCGAGTGCTCGCTTCTTAATGGGTATTGGCTCATGTATGGAATCTTTAAAGCCTCAACTCGGACACGGTCTGGCCGCGTCGGATCTTGAGTTGATCCAAGCTCAGGGCTTTCGTCTGCTTTGGCGAAAAGACGGCACGGATCGAAGAGAACGAAAATCGGCATGGTTCCTTTTCAAAAAATATAATTACATTGCACTCTCCATAAAAGGATTATTGGTACAAATGCGCGTCTTATTCATTTTTCTCGACGGCGTCGGTCTTGGGATTGACGATCACAACATTAATCCATTTTCCCGCCTCGAAATGCCGTTCCTGCAAAGTCTGCTTGGCGGGAATAAATTATTAGCAAACTCCGCGCCATATCTTGGAGAACGCGCCACCCTTCTTTCACTGGATGCTGCGCTCGGTGTGAGCGGATTACCACAATCTGCAACGGGGCAAGCGGTTTTATTGACAGGCATTAATATCCCTCAAGAAATCGGCGAGCATTACGGGCCAAAGCCCAACCCGGCCGTTGCAAAATATCTCCTCAACGGAAATTTATTTTCGCAGGTGATTAAAAATAACAAAACTGCGGCTTTGCTCAATGCTTATCCGCCGCGCTATTTTGATGGTGTGGATTCAGGCAAACGCCTTTACTCCGCGATTCCGTTGGCAGTTACCTCGGCCGGATTAAGTCTGTTCGACAAAGATGATTATTATGCAGGCCGCGCCTTATCTGCCGACTTCCTCGGTCAAGGTTGGCGCGATATGTTGGGGTTCCCTGATGCGCCAATCTATGAAGCGCGTGCAGCGGGCCGCAAATTAGCCGAACTAGCAAATCAATATGACTTCTCGTTTTTCGAATATTGGGCCAGCGATTATGCCGGTCACAAACAGGATATGAGTTGGGCCATCGAGCAATTCAAAACATTTGATGTCGTGTTAAGCGGCTTGCTGGATCATTGGGATGACAAGAATGGATTGATTTTAATTACATCCGATCACGGCAACATGGAGGATCTATCCACGCGGCGGCACACCGACGCCAAGGTTCCGGGATTATTGATCGGCACGGCGGAGGCCCGTGCCGCTTTCGGGTCGGGGCTGAACGATCTAACAGGAATTTATGAGCGAATTATCACTTCTATATCCCCATAACGTGTGATTGCAATTTATTGCGAAATATGGATAATGTGACTACTCCCCACGGCTGAAGCTGGGTCCTACTAAGGTTTGGAATCTATGCGATATGGCCCGAGCGCAAATGATACTTCTATCACGTTCAATATCGTTGCACAATCTACGCCTGATATCCCCACGCCGAAAAGTGGGGGCTTTACGCCGCTTTTCGGTAAACGACAAGGAGAGAGAATATGAAACGGTCTTCCATCCTGTTTACAATGGTCGTTCTGATCGCGGCAGCCCTGTCTTGTAATTTACCGTCTGCCACGGCCCCCCAACAACAGAGTTCCCCGCAGGGGACATCGCAGAACGCAGCCGCGATGCCCACCACGTCTCCAGCCGCGACGTCCACAACGGCTCCAGCCTCAACCTCTACGCCAGCTGCGACGCCAACTACATCCATTACTCATTCGATGACACCTGCGGATATCAATCCCACGGGGACGTTGATGTATGATGTTGATTCGTCGGGAACAGCATCCCAACATCGCGCGCCCTACGGCAACTCATACAATCTCAATCTTTTTGAACGTCCCTTCACACAAAAGGATATGACCTATATACCAAGCCTGGATATCAGCACATTTCAAATCACTTCGGACGACAATTGGTATTATGTCTTTATCACCTTGATTGGCAGTAATCCAAACGATCCGGTGAATATAGATTATGGTGTTGAGATAGATAAGGATCGCGATGGTTTTGGCGACGTTTTGGTTTGGGCACAACCGCCTTATACGACAGAATGGACAACGAATGGAGTTAAGGTTTATACCGATCCTAATCACGATACCGGCGGCGCATCACCCGAAAAATCGGACGCCAACGCCACTACCGGCGCGCCTTATCCCGGTGATGGATATGAAACTGTGATCTTCAACCAAGGTCAAGGCGATGACCCGGATTTGGCCTGGGTAAGGATCGATCCGAAAAATCCGAATGTGGTTGACTTCGCTTTCAAGCAATCTCTGGCAGGACCATCGTTCATGTGGGGTGTGTGGGCGGATGCAGGCTTGAAAAACCCCGGCATGTTCAACTACAACGATCGCTTTACCAATGCGCAGGCTGGTTCACCTATAGCCAGCAGCCCCTATTATCCGATTAATGCAATTTACGCAGTGGACAATACCTGCCGCGCCGGCTTATGGATTCAAACCTACCGGCCTCGAACCGTTGCTTTGTCCAAGCAGCGCACCGCCGCCATCTAAATCATCGAAATCTCCACCAAAACCTACAGCAACGCCCTGCCCGGCTGGGAAGATTTGCGTCCCTATAATATGTCTTTCAGCAGGAACGCTTATTGATACACCTAACGGAGCTATCGCGGTCGAGAATCTTAAGGTGGGCGATGCAGTGTGGACTCAAGATTCGAATGGGCTGCAAGTCGCATCAACCATTCTCGAAACATCCAAAATCCCGGTTCCCCAGGGACACATATACGTTCACGTCACTCTCCAAAACGGGCACGAACTTTGGGCTTCTCCCGGTCATCCAACCGCGGATGGGAGGTTCATGGGCGATCTTATTGTCGGCGACTACTTGAATGGAATACAAATCACAAAGATTGAGGACCTCGCATCCAATCAACCTTATACTTATGATCTCTTGCCAGCCGGAGATACAGGATATTACTGGGCAAATGGAATCTTGATCGGGAGCACCCTCAAGAAACCATAATTATTCGATGAACTGCATGAATACCTGATTGCCCAACAGACGCCCGCGTC
>CAVVZL010000033.1:0-19104 GCA_963752775.1 uncultured Chloroflexia bacterium | reverse complement strand
ATGTACCTTTAATTATACCTGACTTCCACTTTACGTATTGCTCAATCGGAGAGGATGACCAGCTCGCGAATTGAATAAACTGCTGATTACCCAGCACCATGCCCATAGTTTGGAAGAGAACCGGAAATGCCGTCTTGGGAATCCACGCAATCAATGAACCTGCCACCATGGCACTGAAGATGACCAGAGTCCATGAAGCGGCAAAAGCTAAAGGCGCGCTCAATGTCCGGCTGGCCAACGTATAGTCGGCAGCCGAACGAGGCATCGTCGCGCCGATTACAGCATAGGTATAGGCGTGGAACAAACAGAAGAACATGGCAACCGTCAACACTCCGATAATGCTGCTCCCGGGCCATACGCCGGCTACCCACGAAAACGGGATCAAGCCTGAGGAAGAAAGACTGATGCAGTGGATGCCAAAAACCATGGCGCCAAAGACACCGATCGTCCTAACCAGACCTGAACTTTTCCGGGCGTAGAGTTCCTTGCCAGTGACGCCCGCAGGTGCAACCATTTCAGCCATTGTATTTCTCCTTTCAAAATTTTTTCAGGATATGACAAACTTACAAACTTCAGACTAAGCTCTAAGTTTGGTAAATTCCTCCTTTCCTACGTCTTCTTCTTGAGTTTTCTCGTTATGTTCCGGCAACTCCGCGTCAGTGTGAATACGGGCATAATCGCTGCGCAAAAAATCCTGCGAGAATACAACCGGGAGTTCGGCTTTCTTTTCAATAACAATGCGCGAGAGCATGAGCAGGGGAAATCCCTCATCCACGCGCAACTGTTTGGCCACCGAATTGGCTGCCGCCACCGCTTCGACGGTCTGCGAACTTCTAACGGGTTTAATGTGATAGACATCGGTTAATAGGTCATAGATCGAGCTTTTTTCAAGATCCCACTCTTCCAACGCCGGACAGCGGGCGCAGGGAATAAAAACGCGTTCCAAAACGACTGGAACGCGATTGGCACAACGCAGTATCACGACTCGATAAATCGGATTCCCAATTTCGATTTGCAGTGATTCGGCAAGGCGCCGGCTGGCTGCCAGTTCATCAAACTCCAGCAACTGACTGGCAGTGGCTATGTTTCGATGGCGCATGGCTTCAACGTAATTAACAAGCTCTGAAGAATCATATGTAAACTTGGGTTTGGCAACATAGGTCCCGGATCCATGCTTGCGCTCGAGGAGACCTTCATTGACCAATTCCGTTATTGCCCTACGCACGGTCATGCGGCTGACGCCTAAATCCTCACTAAAGTCGCGCTCCGATTGGATCTTGGTGTCCGGCGTCAATTTTCCCGAAAGAATCAATTCGGCAACATATTCCTGAATTCGAATATATAAAGGTTTACTGACTTCTTCGGGCATGGCCACTTTCCTGTTCTTTCTACATTTCAGCCGACAAGATATCAAAGTGGTTTGTGGTATAGATATTGATAAGTAATGTTTAGCTCACGATTAATCATACCAAAACTAGCCAGAAATCCCGCTAATATAATAAAATATCATCAATATAAATGCATTGTACAACTTCTGATAGAAAAAACAAGCGGTAATTCCTAACCGTCATTACGTGACAAATGTCATTTTTGTGGCTTAGACCCGAAAGTGGTACAGTGGTATGTAGGCTTGGGTAACTTTATATCTGACGCACGGAGTCCTATCTATGAGCGCGGGAGAGTAAATAGGGGTTGGTGAGGACGCGTCAATATGCATGCAAAATTCGGATGGGAAAGCCTCAGATAGGCGCTCATTATGATTGCGGGCGTACTTTCTTGGGCGATTCCCCAGGAGATTGGATTAACAACCAATGCTCCCGTATTGGAAACGGGGAAAACAGTTGGGACTTATGTCTCTGTTATCGTAAGTGTGTCTGGTATATAGGGGCATTTTATGGATTTGCAATATGCTTTAGATGATAGAAGACTAATGATAGATGTAGGTGGCGATCCAATGCCCCATGATGTTGGTATGGGATATTCCGAAGAAAATGGGGATCTAAAAATATTGCAATTTCCAATATCGTGGCTGTTGTCTTTGCTAATAAACCTAAACACGGAACAGATAAAAATCACCTGAGTGGTGTTCGGGCAGGGATTGCATATGTCAATAAAAACCACAATATTCTTTATGGCCCAACAAGAGGTAGTCGGGGGACAAACAGATCAACCATCAGAAATTAAGAGACCAGAAGTTCCAAAAACTGAAAGCGTCAAATTCCCCAATAAAGGCACAAACGCACATTAGGTTCTTTGATCAAATATCCTGAAGATGACTATTTCTATGCGTTCAACAACAAATCATAAAGTTATGGCCATTTATTCCAAAATCTATCTTATGAATTTAAGAATAACAATTCCATTGTTCAGACAAAACTACCAGGATCGTACATTCTAATTAAAATATGGAAGTTTCAAGTTATTACAAAAGGAAAAATGATATATCCGAAAAAAGTGCGCGATGAAATGGTTGCCGTAGGTGAAGCTCAGCCGCATCACATTTTGCCAGAGACGGGTTGGGTAAGTTTTTATTTGCGTGAAGTAACCGATGTCCAGAAAGCGATTGAATTATTGAAGCGGTCTTATCATATTGCGATGAAACAACACAAGGCGAAAGTTAAGGACAAGGGAAATTATTTTCTGGGTATTGCTTCCCATTGACCGGAACAGGTCGCGCTGTCCGCATCTTCCTCCCACGTACCGGTAAAAGTTTTCCCAGATTGGTTGTACGTGCCGTCAACCGTCATGCTCATAAGGTCGTTACTGCCAAGATCATCAATCTCGCCGGAAAATTCGCCGTCACTGATGGACCACGAGTCCCAGACCTGCGTGTTCGTAGTTAGGAACGTCCCTCCGCAAGTAAAACTGGATATATCCACCACAGCCGTTACTACATTATTCCCATTTGGGTCAACCGTGAATGCGAAGTGGCCGAACTGGGTATCGGCATTCCAATCACCAGACATAGGCGAGGCTCCAGTGGGCACATTGCTTGTCCCCGGCCTGGCTAGAAATTTCGGCAACGCCGACAGCGAAGGCAAACTGGCGCATGCCAGCGAGGCGATGATTAATAATGTAACAGCCATGAACCAACCTGATTTCAAAAACTTTTTCATAATAACTCTCCTTTATGAATTTCTTGATTCATTCTACTCGCCACCCGTACAAGCACAATAGTACGTTATTACTATCACCGAGATTCCACGTCGAAATAAATTGGGCATCATTTTCGCCCAAACTGAGTGGAAACTTTGAGGAACCTTTGCTGAGTTAAGCATTGTTTTACCAGTCCGCCTATATTTTCGCAAACAATTTCACAAAACCGAATATTCTGAGACATTTTCACCATCCCGATTAAATAGAAATAACAGCTTGGGATATTTCAGGACGATACTTATGCCAGGCATTTTCAAACACTTCCGGATAGGGATATTTAGCCGGGAGCTTCATAATCACAGATCTTGCCGATCTGATAATTTTCCCGGCAAGAAAAACATACTTCAAGCGGAATGCCTTGATCTGCTGCCCGAATTCTGAAATGCTCAGAACATAAAATTTGAAAAGCAAAAATAGATTGTAGCAAAGCATCATCGTTTGAAACACGGCCTCATTGGCCCAAAACGATTTCAGTAAAAGATACCCAACCGCCATATCATACTTGGCTTCCTTGATGCAATTCTCAGCATTACCATGCTTTTTATGAGGAGTGACCACTTTTTCTGAAAGAAGTTCAGTATTGGTGACACAGAAAAAGTACTCGTATTCTTCCCTTGCCAGCAAAGATAATTGGACTCTTTCTCTTTATGGCTTCAATACCCGAGAAACAACAAACTTGCGGTCTTTGTCCCATGTATTTTGTTTCGTTAAAGAGTTCAGCCGTTTCCCTGCCAGCCTTCCCCGGTCACGAACAAAATAGAAGGATCCGTTACTTGAGAAACCAGGGTCGGGTATTCTTTCGCTTTGATCACATAGCTGCATCCCAGGGATTCGATCGTTCCAATAATGTCTTCATCAAAATGGCCGCTGTCCATTCGGAACAGGATCGCAAGATCATCGGTCTTGAGATCGGCAGCGATTTCTTCGATCATTTCAGCGGCGCCATTGGCGGTATAGGTATTGCCACTTCTCACAAATCCAGTGATGTAGGCTTTTAGTACATCACAGAAAGCAAACTGGATCTTGTAACACAGGTTGCCGGGCTTTTTTAGGTTGCATCCTTTCGCGGCGCCTTCCTGATGACCTTCTACATTGATCACGCTACTGTCCATATCGATGGTGATGGCGGTGCGCTTGCTTTTGTAACGCAGCTTTTTGAAGACTTTGAAATTGATCGCTCTAAACATTTGAGTTGTTTTGTAATTGAAGTTACCTAAAAATCTGGATACCGTTTCCGGTTCCTTCACTGAAATATCAAACTCGGTAATCAGTGGATCCCCTTGCAGAAGTCTAAGCCGTACCAATTATCAATTCCAATACAATGGCTGCAGAGCATGGCTTGGATATGATTCATCTTGATCTTGTTGGTGGATTCATTTTCAAACACAAGCTCGGTGTCAAGGAGTTCAAAAAAGCCGTTGGCCTTTGCGTTTTCAAGCAGAAGAAACACGCCTGCATTGGACGTCAAATTCCTGGTTGCAAAATCAATTTTATTGATTACAGTTATGTCCCTTTGTCCTCAGCCCGAAAAGGCAGGGCGGATAATTTTGGGGGAAAGCGGGACCGATGGGCTTGTTTTTGCCATCTGGGCCGGAGAAAATAATTGCAACAATGGATCGAGCAAAAAAAGATGGTCTTCTGTGATTATGTGGCGTGGAATGCGGGATATACTAAATAAGGTGCGGTGAGAAATGGCAAAAGACAGAAAAGATTCGAGCAACAAAACAGGTTGTTTCCGAAACACAACTGAAAATAAAATCCCTAAAACTGCCGAAGCTGTCAACTTGAATGATGAAACTATTTAAACGCACACCGGTCCTAACGAAGGGATGAGGCAGACAGATCGGCAGAGGAGATTGAGAGGTTGTAAGGGACCTTCCAAAATCTACACCCATTCCAAAGATTAGTAATAAGAAAAGCTCGACTCGCGCTAAACCATTGCGGGTCTTCTACAGCGTGTATCGTGAATCAAACATATAGCTGCCTCAGCTTATTTTTTCCCCACTTACCTTGATCCACATCTTCTTCATGCTCAACGCATCTTCTTCCATGATGGAACTCTCACATAAGATTCTTCCACCACAATTGTGATCCATCAACGCACGCAATAACGCTTTCAGGTCCAAGTCAGCTTCGGAAAGTTTCAAATGATTCTTTTCGCCTTTCGGGCCGTACTCGATTCCCGAAAGATGAATGTGCAAACGTTTGAGTACCGGTTTCCCCAATGCTTTTTCATACGCCTTTAATAAAGCAGACCATTCATCGTAAGTATTCATCGTTCCATCGCCGGGACGCGCATGTAGGTGAGCGAAGTCAATGCACGGCAATATGCCTTCGATGGACCTTGCCATTTCAAGTGTATCTTCGAAAGAGCCAAGCATGGCGGATTTACCCATCGTCTCAGGGCGGACCGTTACAGGATTACCTGCTTTGCGTAATTCATTGACGCAACCTTTCAAACGCGGAATGGCAATCTTCAACACGTCGGCGGGCGGACGCTCAAAGTATGAGCCGGGATGAAAGATGATGTCGGTCGCGCCCGCCAGATTTCCATAGTGCGCTGCATCCATCAAGCGTTTGCGCGACTTCGGCCATTCTTCCTCATCTGCGTTCAGGTTGATGAAATAGGGCGCGTGCACACTAACGGCAACCTCTTGTTCGATGGCGGCGGCTTTGATCGCCGCGCAGGTTTCTTCCAAGACGCGCACCGATTGGACCCAACCCAATTCCAACGCTGTCAAGCCGATGGATTTGCTGAACGCGATTGCCCCGACCGAGCCGCCGGGTTTCTTCGGCGTGCCAATCGGTGAGCCTACTGTTCCAAAACGAAACGATAAGGTCATAGAGACTCCTTTTTCACTGCAAAGGAAAACCTTGAGGTTTATTTGGGTACTTCGCGTTTAAAAAATAGCCTTCAGTTTTTCCCATAATGGCGGACCGAGGATGAGCAAACCGATCAATATTGCGGCCAGCGCCGAGATCAATACTGCCGCCGCACCGACATCCTTGCCTACTTTCGCGAGCGGATGTTTTTCTGGGCTGGCTAAATCTACCACAGCTTCAATTGCAGTATTGATGAACTCAGCTGTAAAGACCATCGCGATGATCAGAATCAATACCGCCCAAGCGTGCGCAGGCAGTTGAAGCCACCATGCAAGAACAAATACCAGTATTGTGGCAAGCACATGGATCCACGCATTTTGCTGGGTTCGCAAGACGTACCATAAGCCGCGAAAAGCATGACCGAACGAATGATAACGGGAAAGAATAAAGTTCCACATAAGTCTTCAGGATTCTTCAATCTCGATTCCAGATAAGCCGATGCTTTCTAGGATCTCAGCTTGCACTTTCCACATCGTTGTCTTTTCTTTCTCATTGGCATGATCGTGTCCAAGCAAATGCAGGACACCATGCACCACCAATAATTGCACTTCTGCCTCAAGTGGATGGCCCGCCGATTTGGCTTGCTCTTCGGCACGTGGGAATTGAGATGAGGATATCGCCCAGATAACGTGCGCCCGTTTCCGGGTCGGTCTCAGACGCGGGAAAGGATAATACATCAGTTGGTGCAGTCCACACCTAGAATACTCGAGGTTGAGTTGATGTAGTCGCGCATCGTCGGTTAAGACGATGGAAATATCGCCACTTGCTGATTGATGTTCAAGTGCGCGGTTTGCGGCGCGCTCGATACTTTGTGCGAACACTGGTTCAACTTTCGATTTCATATTCGATATAAATCATGCTTTCTTTTCTTTGATCGGGAGGTCTGAATATCCTGTGATATGGCAGGCGGCTCGGCAGCGGGATATTGAATACGCGGATGATAGGTACCTCGCAGAGTTGTCACGAACGAATCGGTGATGAGGCTCGAGATCGCGCATGGTCAATGGTGCGTCAGAAAGTTGATTGTCTTTATGTACGCGCTCGATCACCGAGCGCACAATAGCCCGCAAATCATCATCGCTTTCTGCTCCTTCGGCGCGTGCCCGGGCCTCGGAGCCATCGGCAAGCATCAGGATGGCGGTTTCGCGCGAACGCGGCCGTGGACCGGGATAACGAAATTGATCGATATCCACTTTACTTGCATCGCCGCCTGCTTTTTCGAGCGCCTGATTATATTGATAACGCGTGACCATCGTGCCATGATGTTCGAGGATGAAATCATCGATGCGGCGGGGCAGACGATATTTATGTGCAAGAGCCACGCCGTCAAGGACGTGTTGAATGATCTGTATGTGCGGCTTGTTCGGGGGTGATATCTACGTGTGTGTTAAGATTGCCAGGCGCTTGGTTCTCGATGAAAAACGAGGCGTCTGTCGTTTTACCGATATCATGGAACAACGCTCCGACGCGCGTCAAGAGCGGATCCCCTCCGACTTTTTCAGATGCCTGCTCCGCAAGGTTTGCGACTTGCAAGCTATGTTGATATGTCCCTGGTGCGTTGCGCAAAAACATTTGAAGAAGCGGAAAATCGGGATGCGAGATTTCAAGCAGCTGCATCGGCGTTGGCAGACTTAAAAATTGCGCTAGCGGATATTGCAGGAGAAGCGCGATGCTGGCAGATGCCATTCCATTTACCAGTGCCGCAGCGATCAACGTCACGATCCCAAGCCAATCCATGGAAGCGGCCGGCAAAAGATAGGCTAGGATCATTGCCATACCGCCACCCGCAATCGCAAACCCGGCTCGAAAAATCCCCAAAAGCGACGCGCTGGTCCAAGCATCAATACGCCGCATAACGAAGCCATGATATAAAACGGCATCAACTCCAGTGTGTTCGGCAGTCCATAAGCAGCCAGCACGGAAATCACCAACGAAAGAATGATTCCGCTTTCCATTCCGAAAAGCGTGGTCAGCAATAAACCCGCCGCGGGCAACGGATAAAGATAAGGAACGATGGCGCGGTTTGGAATCACAAAGCGCGCCCCAGCGATAAAAACGATAAAGATAATGGATGCCATCAGCAAGCTGCGAGGATCAGAAAGGAACTTAACTTTCCCGCGCCTTAAAAAATATAAACCAATAAAAGCCGCTGATAAGATCGTTAGCGCAGCCGCGCCTAAATATGTTTCAATCGGCTGGGAGGGCTGGATCAACTTGAATTCCTGCAAGAGCCTCCATTTGAACCGGCGTGACAATGTCGCCTGCGGAAACAATTCGTTCACCTGCTTTATAGGTTTGCACGATGGGTTGAACCGCGTCACGCGCGGACTTTTGGGCGGCCGCCGTTAAATCAGCGCTGTAGCGGCTGCTGGTTACTACAAATGCACTGACAAATTCACTGACCAAACCTGCTTCTTCATCACTGAATGTCAAGTTTACCAACGATGGAATGCTGGCTTGTACCGCATCGAGGTTATCCGTTCGGACGGGCGAACGCATAATCTGTTCGAGCAGACGGAGAGATTCCTGTTGAACGGAATCCCAGCGTGAATCAGAAAGAGACAAAATCAATTTGACACTATCTGGCTTAAGACTGATGTTGCTCAAGTTGGCAAGCTGTGTTTGTTTGACGTCATCGGTGGCTGTTGTATCGGTGCGGGTGAGATTGATCAATTGAAAGGTCGCGCTCAACCGGTTGATTTGCTCGCGCGCAATCGCAGGGTCGGGATCTGTATAAATGGGTTGAACTGCTTTTTCCGCGGTCTGACGCGCTTCTTCGGTCAGTACCTGACTAACATATTCATCATCGCGCGGCGCGGTGATATCCCGTGAAGCCACATCGCCTGCTTGAAGCGGAAGCGCCGCGGGCCGCAAGCTCAAAGGTAATATCAGCGTTGCAAAGATCACGATGCTGACTGCGATTAATACAAAGAATTGCAGATTCCGCATGCGGGTCGGAGAATGTAAGCGATTGGTCATACAAAAGAGTTAACTGCGAAGGATGTTCGGGGTTCAAAAAAGAACCGGCTACTTTGCAAGTAGTTCCTTCACCATCGCGCTGACCTCATCGCCCGCGGCGCGCCCGGCGACTTTTGGCAAAAGTGCCTTCATCACTTTGCCCATGTCGGAAGGTGAGGCCGCGCCGACTTCAGCAATGGCGGCTTGCGCCAGCGCCCATAATTCTTCAGCGGGCATGGCTTTCGGCAAAAACAATTCAAGCACTTTGATCTCAGCTTCATTATCAGCAATTAAATCAGGGCGATTGGCTTTCTTTGCTTCCTCTAAAGCTTCGCGTCGATTCTTGATTTCTTTTTGTAAAAGAGCGATCACAGCCAGCGTCATCCAGCGTGGTTCGCTTGTCCACTTCGACCTGCTTGATATTTGCCAAGGCCATGCGCGTAGTCCGCTTGCGGACTTCGTCGCCGCTCTTCATCGCGTCCTTCATTGAATTGTTAAGTTGAGTTTTGATGTCCATGACAATGATTATACTAGAGTTGGAAGAGGAAACAAAAAGGTTCCGGCATGAGGCGGGACGAAGAAAATTGCCGTAATTACCGACCAGAGCTAAGGCTGTGGCGACGCGAACGTTTAACATGAATTGTGCCAATCGCGACATCTCAAAAGAATCATAGATAATATCTCAGCCAGCCCCAAGGTTACCAAAAAAGACGGCGTTATCGCCGTCCTTTTGGTACATCGAAGTGTCTATGAGCTATCCTCAGTGAAGGATTTGACTTAAAAACAGCCGTGTCCGCTCAGAGCGTGGTTTGGCAAAAAAATCATCAGGCGAAGCCTGTTCAATGATTTGTCCCTCGTCCACAAAAACGATGCGATCCGCAGCCACGCGCGCGAATCCCATTTCATGCGAGACCACGATCATGGTCATTTCATGGGCGAGTTCTTTCATCACATCGAGAACTTCGCCGATCATCTCCGGATCGAGAGCGGAGGTCGGTTCATCGAAGAGCATTAAACTTGGCTTCATCGCCAGGGCACGCGCTATAGCCACGCGTTGTTGTTGTCCGCCGGATAACTGATTTGGATATTGATCGCGCTTATCGGCCAGGCCGACACGTGCCAGCAGTCGTTCTCCCTCGGCGCGGGCCTGCTCCATCGGAGTTTTCGGACGCGGGTTGGCGCTTCGATGATATTCTCAATGGCGGTCAGATGAGGAAATAAATTGAAGCGCTGAAACACCATACCGATCTCGGCGCGCTGGCGTGCGATGTTTCGTTCGCTGTCTTCAACTAATTTCCCATTTCGATCATGGTATCCGATCATGTGGCCGTTGACATAAATGTGTCCGCTATTGATCTTTTCAATGTGATTGATACAGCGCAGAAACGTGCTTTTACCAGAACCGGATGGACCAATGACGACCACGACTTCATTTTTGAGCACTTCGATGTCGATATCCTTTAACACATGAAGTGAGCCAAAATATTTGTTGACCTTTTCGGCTTTGACGATGATGTTGCTATCAGCTAATTTTACTTTCGGAGTAGGCATCAGCGCGCTCCTTTTCCGCTTGAGCCGGAGAAGAGGCGTTCCATCATGCTCGGGCCGCGCTCTATGCCTTTTCGTTCGCCCAACCCAGATTCGATCCGCGCTTGAATGAAAGACCAGATGGTGGTCAGCAGGAGATAATACAACGAGGCCGCGATGAACAATTCAAAAGGTTGAAAAATGCGTGCATTAATCTGATTGAATCCAAAGAATAATTCGCCCGCCGAGATGACCTCCATCAGTGAAGTAGTCTTCATCATGTTATTAAACTCGTTGCCGAGGGGCGGGATGATGACTTTGGCGGCTTGGGGAAGAACAATGCGTTGCATGGACAGGCCGTAGGTCATGCCCAGTGATTTTGCGGCCTCCATCTGGCCCGGATCAATCGATTCAATCCCGGCGCGAACGATTTCAGCCATATAGGCACCCTCGTTGATTCCCAAAGCAAGCGTGCCAGCCTGAATTGCGCCAGTGATTTTTATCGCGCCCATTACTATATCGGGAAAGTTGTAAATGTGGGTGACCCCCAATCCGAAATAAAAAAGAGACATTTGAACCAGTAAAGGTGTGCCGCGAAAATACCAGATGTAGACTTCTGAAAGCCATCGAAACAGAGCAAATTTCGACATTTTTCCGAGCGCCGCAACTAGCCCTAATATTACGCCCACTACTTGAGCAATGATGCTTACAAGGATGGTGGCAATCAGGCCATTGCGAATCAATGGATCTTGAAGGGCAGAGGGGGGCCAGATGTAAGTCCAGAATACAACCCAATCGAAATGGTACATGGATGCCTCGTGTATTAGTTGAGGTAAGCAGGCTAGTCGGACTTTAAATCCGGCCAGCCTGCATTTTTCTTAATACAGCAACATATCGCCAATATGATAAAGTATTATGGCAGTGTGACAGCCCCGCTCGACAATTGCCATTTGTCGAGGATCTTTTTGTAGGTACCATCAGCCATCATGCTCTTGAGAGCTGTTTCCACAGCCTGACCAAGTGGCGTGAGAGGCGCATTAGTGCAATCAGTCGCACTGCCGCAAGCAAGACCAATACCTACTGGCGCTAGCCCAACAACCTGACCGACCAATTGGAATTGATCCGGGTGTAGTACAACATAATAAGCCGCAACCGGTGAATCGGTGAAATACGCAACTACCTTGCCTGATTGCAACTGTTGCAAAGCATCTGAGTCTTTCTGGGCAATTACGACGTTGGGCGCGGTTTTACCCGCCTTGGTGCAATCTTGAGTCACTCCACCCGTCGTGGCGTAATCGCCGGTTCCATTCAGGTAATCAACTTCTGTCGTGCCGCTTTCCGCAGCTACACTCTGTCCGCATAAATCCATCATGGCGTTGATATTCTGAGGATTACCCTTGGCTGCAAGCATGGATTGGCCCGCTTGGAAATATTCGATGAAGCTGATTTGCTTGTTCCGGTCGGGAGTAATATTCATATCACTGAGGGTCAGGTCACACTTCGGGCTCTTGAGCGCCTCAATGATTGTGTCAAATACGGTGTTGATCCATACTGGCTGAAGCCCTAGTCGGGCCGCGATTTCGTTCCCGATTTCTACATCGGATCCCTCTGGGTTGCCATTGTTATCATAGAACTCCATCGGCGGATAAGGAATATCGCTGCATATTTCCAACTTTCCCGGTTGCACTAACACGGAAGGATCAACGGTGGCCACCGGCGTTGCAGCCGCAGTGGGGGGCACAGTTGTTGGCGTAGCCGCCGGTGCTTGTGTCACGACCACTGTTACCACTTGCGGTGCTGACGGGGCCGGCGTGGCTTGTGGTCCACATGCAGTCAATATAAGACCGAGAAGAACCACTGAACTTAAGAGTACAAAAACCTTTTTCATCTTTCTCACTCCTTATGCATTTTTGTTATTGCCGTCAATTTGGCGATTGTTGCCTTTCAATCGCTATAGCATAGACTAATTTTGGTGAATATGCAAGAGCCAATTTTGGGAGAAAATTTTTTAAGATTTGTCCAACATAACGCATCATTACAACCCTCTTACTTAGCTCCGCCGGAACGATATCGCTCAATAAGCATTTGGGTACGTGAATCACGCGGAGTATTGAATACATCAATCGGTTTGCCTTGCTCGATAATTTCTCCTTCTGCCATAACCACCACGCGGTCCGCGACTTCACGGGCAAAGCCCATTTCGTGGGTTACAACCAGCATGGTTGTGCCTTCCACTGCTAGTTTTTTCATTACGTTCAAGACTTCGCCGATCAATTCTGGATCAAGCGCTGACGTTGGTTCGTCGAAGAGCATCACCTTTGGTTCCATCGCCAACGCGTGCGCAATCGCGACCCGTTGTTTTTGTCCGCCCGAAAGACGGTTTGGATATTCATTTTTTTTGAAGAGCAGACCGACGCGATCCAAATTCATCTCGGCGATTTCAACCGCTTTGCTGCGATCCATTTTCTTAACTGTGATCGGCCCTTCGGATACGTTTTCCAACACCGACATATGGGGAAATAAATTGAACTCCTGGAAGACCATGCCGGTTTTCAACCTGATTTCATGAATAAGCTTGCGATGTTTCCTGGCCTTTATTGCCAGCCTCGACGACCAATTTATCCACGGTGATTTTTCCAGCAGAGGGCTCCTCCAAAAAGTTAATGCACCGCAATAACGTACTCTTGCCTGAACCACTTCGGCCAATAATACAAACTACTTCGCCCGGTTCGACGTCGATGGTAATATCGCTCAAGACATGCAACATCGCGAACCATTTATGCAAGCCGGAGACTTGAATAATTGGTTCAGCGCTCATAGGCTTGTGCCATCCGTTTCTCCAGCCGGCTTTGGAGCCATGATGAGATGATCGTCAATATCCAGTAAGCGGTGGCGGCGACGATAAACATTTCCATATATTTGCTATCGCGCCACGCGTAACGATTCGCGAATAAAGGTAATTTCCCAAACGCCCATCACAGAAACCAGTGCCGAATCTTTTTGCATAGCGATGAATTGGTTGCCTACATCAGGAATAATGATGCGGATGGCCTGCGGCAAAACGACTCTTCTCATGACCTGTAATGGAGTCATGCCCAGAGCAATTGCCGCTTCACGTTGACCGTAACTGATGGACTGCAGTCCAGCTCGAAAGATTTCCGTCATATAGGCGCCGTAGTTTAGACTTAATGCCATAATGCCGGCCGGAACAGCATCGAGAATGAATAATCTGCCGATGAAAGGAAACCCTAATTGGTTCAATTGTTCTCCGATCTGCGGCAAGCCCAGATAGATGACATAAATCTGAATCAAGAGCGGTGTGCCTCGAATCAAAGATACATAAAATCCTGAAATACCCTGTGCAATGGAATTGGAAGATAAGCGTGCAACGGAACCCAAAAGAGCCAAGATCGTCGCGATGGTGATGGAAACCAGCGAAACATATAAGGTGGTTCCCGCACCTTGCAAGATAACATCATAGTGCTGAAGCATATAGCTTGGCGAAATATGCAGCATCAGCATTCCGGCTGTAACCAAAACGATCAACCCGACCCACACAGCTGTAACTTTTAGTCCCTGAATCAGTCGCCGTCTTTGCTGAAGGGCAACTAGTGCCTCGCCCATACCCTGATGCGGATCGATAGCAGAAGAAGGCCCTTTAAAGTTTTCAGTTGTCATAAATGTTCTTATATGAGTTCATGCTTTGGGAAACATGCTGTAATCAGGATTTGAATTTTGCGAAAGAGGGCATCATAATGAGAAGATGAGGAGTTGTTTCCAACTCCTCATCGTGGCTGAATGTTTACTTTCCGAACTGCGACACGTCAAAGGTTGCGGCGGCTGTGGTTAGGTCACTTCCTTCCCATTGTATGCAAAGCTTCGAGAGCGTGCCATCCTTATGCAAACCTTGAATAATCTGCGAGACGGCGGCGATGAACGAGTGAGGATCCAAAGATGAATTGCGGTCAATTGCCGGAGCAAGATATTCGTAGTACAGAGGATCGCCAAGCTGTTTGATAGGCTTGCTGTTTTGGATCTCGGCTTGGCCGGTGGGTTGAGCCGTAATGACTGCGTCAAGGCGGACGCCGTCGCCCAGCTCAAGGTCCGCAAGGGCGGTGCTATCTGTATCGTAGGTCTTGATCGTTGCGTTCTTGACCGAGAAATTGATATTCTCGCCCGGCAGAACCAGCGATCCATCCAGGAAACTTTCATAGGTACAGCCACCACACACGCCGATCTTCTTTCCCGCTAAATCTGCGGGCGAGGTGTAGCTGGTGTTGGTTTTATAAACAAACAAGGCGGCTGGCGTTGTGTAATAAGGTTGCGCGAAATAAAGTGCTTTGGCGCGCTCCGGCGTGATGGTCATCGAACCGACGCTAATATCCCAACGGCCAGCCCAGTTTCCAGCGGTGATGAGCGTCCAATCGGGTGTGACCCAACACGGTTCCACGCCTAATCCTTTAGCGATCGCGGCCGCGACATCAATATCAAAGCCCTCCAATTCCCCGAGCGTCTTCTGGTCGGATGTGCACTTTGTCCCTGGCGTGCGCTGTGGATTCGCTTTGATTTCGGATTGAGGCGGATAAGCCGGATCGGTTGAGATGACCAGTGTGCCGCGTTCTTTAATGGTTGATAGCAGATCGGGAATAGCAGTGTTCGCCGCGGTGGGCGGAACCTGAGTTGGCGGCGCTTGTGTAATCGAAACCTCCGTCGGCGCGGGAACTGGGGTCGTGGCGGGGCCACAAGCGCAAAGCATAAACGCGGCGGCCATGATCACGGCCAATAATGTATATAGTTTCTTCATGAGATTCTCCTCCAATTGAGAAAATTGTCTTAGATTTAAGATGAAGTTGATTGAATAGCAAAATGGGAAGAGCGTCCGTCGCTGGTAGACACCTCCTTCCGGATGGCGAATAACATATGAATACATAGGATAGACCAACTTGTTGATTTGTGCAAGAGTTGGTTAGGTTAAAATTTCAATAGTCTCTTTCTAAAGATGATAAAAATAGAGGTGGTAAAATAATCCAGCATTAATCACCTTTGCCGCGATCTTACAGGACAAGCTCTAATTATTTACTATTAAACTATGTTAATGAAAAACCATCGCAAACGAAAGGCAACGGATTGGGCTTCCTTTCGGAACGAATATAAAAAATTATCGTTGACAGCATTACCTATGCTTCTTGCTTGGGTAATATTGATCTTGTTCAGTTATTTCTGGAACGGTCCGGTGCCCACAATCGTTCTAAGTTTAATGTTCTTTCTAGCAGGTTTCATGGGAATCATTATTATTGTAAGGCGTGAGATTCCCGCTGTCCTTTTTACCGTTACAGGCGCGCAGGCCATAATGGAGGGGAGTATCGTAACGATTTTTTTCTGGGGATCTGCCGCGTACATAATCCTACGGGGGTTGTTGTAAAAAACAGGCCAAGTCTTATCTGACTTATCCACTCGAAGAATACCGGTGCTTCTCGAGCTGCCCTGCAATGACATTATTTTCTTTTATCTGATTTTATCTCAGCCCTTTTGAGATTTTCCTTGACCCGGAACTTAACGATCTTGCTCACCAATTTTAGCGGGAGCGCTTCATCGAGCGGGAATTGGATGGCACCTTTTGCACTCGCATACTTGGCTGTTTCTTTTATGAACGCCTGCACTCCGCTCGGCCTGGGATAAAACCCGAGTGATTTTTTAGGGCCGCAAAATGGACGAGATTGCCTTTCAAATAGAAAGTTGGCATTTGGTAACTGATTTTTTCCGTTGCATTCGGTACAGAGGCTCTGATGGTTTTCCTTAAGTCTTTCAATTTTTTCTGTACTTCTTTTGGACAATTTGCAATATACTCATCAATTGAAGGCGCTTTATTAAATGCCATATTTTCTCCTAATTCTATATGAACTGTGGTATTTTTCTGCATCCCACTTTCGATCAAGGCTGCATGGAGCCCCCGCTGTACGCTGGTCTCACACGTGGGTCCCGTTGCCTCGGCCGAGCGGCTCCCATCGCCACGCAGGGAGGGGAATAGCCAAACACGATTGCGATGAGTTTGCCCATGTCTTCGCACCGTCTCCAAAGCTGCTTCGGGCAGAGGTACGGAACGGTCTCTGCCTCCTTTCGCCTGGCAAACATGGAGCATCTTGCGGTTGCCATCCATATCCTTGACTTGCAAACGCACCCCCTCGAGCAATCGCAGTCCACAAGAATAGATGAGGGTCAAACAGACCCGGTACTCTGAGTAGTGAATACAGCTCAGGAGCCGAGCGCCCTGCTGCTGATTGAGAACCACGGGCAGTTTCTTCTCCTTCGGCGGGCGCAGGAAGTCCACAGTCTTCCATTGCCGGTCGGGGGTCCGTTCGAAGAAAATTTGATCCCGCACAAGGCAATCGTGCAGGTGTTGCGAGCAGCATGTTTTTCATTCTTGAGAAAGAGAAAGTATTGGCGCAGTTCCTCTTCGTTGATCTGAGCGGGGCTTTTGTGGTAAATCCAGGCCAACTGTGGCTCACTGCCGGTAAATTAGGCCTCTTGGGTCCTGGCAGCGAAACCATGTAATCGCATGTCCTCAATCATCTTCTGCCGTAAAGGCGTAGTCATGGCGAAACTTCCTGTAAATGGAATATGGCTTTCACAGGAAATATAGCCCGATCGAAGACAAATATAAAATCCTAGAAGGCTGTGGGAAAGGAGACGGTCATAGCTGCGCGAAGCGCTTAGTTCAACTGTGATTTATCCTGCCATTGGCTTGATATGTACCCAATTTAGGGTATTATACAACCACGTTTTGCGTAACTAGCTTTGTGCAGGTTATATATCGATAAATAAACTGAGGAAAACATGAAACTTATTACCGTATCTCAAATGAAGGCAATTGAAAAAGAAGCTGATGCCCATGGCTCGAGCTACGATCAGATGATGGAGAATGCTGGTCAGGGATTGGCGGAAGTGATTCAGGGTTTGCCTATTGAAGAAGAGGACCGCGAAATCTTCGGTCTTGTAGGCGCGGGCAATAATGGAGGTGATGCGCTGGTCGCCTTGTCGCATCTCTCCGCGGACGGCTGGCGAGTGCGTGCCTATCTGGTCAAGCGCAAAAATGATGCGCTGGTCAAAAGGCTAAAGGATGTTGGCGGCGAAATCACCTCAATGGATGATGATGTAAAATTTGAAAGCCTTACTGAGTTTCTCCAGACTGCTTCGGTCTTTTTGGACGGTGTGCTCGGAACTGGTATCAAATTGCCGTTGAAAGAAGAAGTTGCCGATGTTCTGGCTCACGCCTTAACCATTCTTGAGGAAGCTAGTGAACCGCCATTCGTTATTGCAGTGGATTGTCCATCAGGCGTGGATTGCGATACCGGCGAAGCCGCTGATGAATGTATTCCCGCCGATTTGACCGTCACTATGGCGGCGGTGAAGCAGGGTTTGCTTAGACTTCCGGCCTATGAATTAGTCGGCGACTTGCAGGTGGTTGATATCGGTTTGCCGGACGATTTGGAATCTTGGGCATCTTTGCATACCGAGGTTGCGGAAGAAGAAATGGTCTCGGCGTTATTGCCGGATCGCCCGCTTGATTCGCACAAGGGAACATTCGGTACCGCGCTGATCGTCGCAGGATCTGTTAACTATTCAGGAGCCGCTTTGTTATCCGGTCGAGCTGCGTACCGTGTCGGCGCGGGACTTGTTACGCTGGCTGTTCCATCTCCGCTTCATGCCGCATTATCGGGCCAGTTTCCCGAAGCGACATGGATTCTGTTGCCGCATGAAGTGGGTGTTGTGTCTGCAAACGCGGCGGAAGTATTGGTAAAGAATTTGGATCGCGCCACTGCCCTGTTGGTTGGTCCCGGCTTTGGAATGGAGAATACGACAAAAGACTTTATCGAAAATTTATTAGCTGGGAAATCTATTCCGAAGAAAGCGGGCGGAAGAATTGGATTTGTTCATGCGGAGGGTGCAGCTAAAGATTCCCCATCGCTTAAATTGCCACCGCTTGTTTTTGATGCAGATGGATTGAAGTTGCTGTCGTCCATTAAAGATTGGTACAAGTTGTTACCCGCACCTGCGGTGTTGACTCCGCACCCAGGTGAAATGTCTGTGTTGACCGGCCTATCCACAGAAGAAATTCAGCAGGATCGTTTTGGAGTTGTGAGTCGATTCGCAAAGGAATGGAATCATGTGGTGGTTTTGAAAGGCGCATTCACGCTTGTCGCTTCACCGGATGGCCGCGTGACCGTTATTCCGGTTGCATCACCGGCTCTCGCTCATGCCGGAACTGGTGACGTTCTCGCCGGGCTGATTGTGGGTCTCCGCGCCCAAGGCATGGAGGCGTTCGATGCCGCCGTTGCAGGGGCCTGGATTCATGCGCAAGCCGGTCTCTATGCCGCGGAAGATTTGGGAACAACCGCGTCAGTGCTAGCGAGCGATGTATTGAATTCAGTGATAGATGTGCTGAGCGATTTAGAATAAATCTCCAGGTTTGGGATCCCCTGAATAGAGCGCGAACATTGCTAATTCAGCCAATTTTCGCGTATGTGAATAATGAAATCCGTGCACATTCGCATCTTCCGTTTAATCAGCGTGCTATTTTTA
>CAVVZL010000032.1:0-68359 GCA_963752775.1 uncultured Chloroflexia bacterium | reverse complement strand
TGGTCAATCCTATGAAGCTTATGTTTATGCCGTGGAAGATGAATGGCAGGTGCTGCTATTCGGAAAGCAGTATCCGGTGAAGGTGGAGGATGAACGCGAGAAACGCCTGAGGAGCTTCGGCGGGCGGCAAGGTCCAGGAGTCGGGTGAATTCCAATTGAAGGCTCCGATGCCGGGTCTGGTAGTTACGGTTCCGGTCAAAGAAGGACAGCAAATTGAAAAAGGTCAGGTGCTGGTCATTCTTGAATCGATGAAAATGCAAAACGAGCTGAAGTCGCCGCGCACCGGTAAAGTGGAACATGTGAGAGTGAAAGCCGGCGAGAGTGTGGAACAAAGACAGTTGCTTTTAAGCATCATATAACTCTTTGCACTCAACAACTTAGTGATAGAATTATTGGAAGGTCTTGTAAGAAACAAGGCCTTCCAATTTTTGTTCCAAGGGAGTTCATGTTGATGGAGAATAAATACATTCTATGCATTGACCTTGGAACATCCGGTCCCAAAGTTTCACTGGTCAACACGCTGGGGGAAGTATTGATGCACGAGTTCGAGCCAACACCGATGTACTTTCTACCCAACGGCGGAGCCGAACAAAAGCCAGGCGATTGGTGGAACGCTGTCAAAAACGCGGCAAAACGCTTGATAGCGCGCCGTCTCGTGCCAGCACAAGACATCATTGCCATCTCCGCCACCAGTCAGTGGTCAACAACGGTGGCAGTGGACAAAAACGGTGATCCGTTAATGAACGCTATTTCATGGATGGATACCCGCGGGGCCAAATACGCCAAAGCCATCACGGATGGATTAATAAAAATCGAAGGCTATGGGGTTACCAAATTAATCACCTGGCTGAGTCTCACCGGCGGGATTCCCGCCCATTCAGGCAAAGACTCCATCGCTCATATTCTATACATCAAAAACGAGTTGCCAGATATCTACCGCGAAACATATAAGTTCCTTGAGCCCAAGGATTATCTGAATCTGGAATTGACCGGAAAATTCGCTTCCTCCTTTGACGTTTCGCTTTTGCTTTGGGTTACTGATAACCGTGATCCGAATCACATCCATTACGATCAAAAACTTTTGAAGATGGTTGGCGTGGATGTCAATAAGTTTCCTGATATGATGCAATCCACCGACATTCTCGGAACCATCAAGCCGGAAATTGCCGCCGAACTTGGACTTCCGGACGATGTAAAAGTAGTCCTGGGAACCGCCGATACACAATCTGCTGGGATCGGTTCAGGCGCGGTAAAGGATTATGAAGCCCATTTGTATCTGGGCACTTCATCCTGGCTTTCCTGCTTTGTCCCGAAAAAAGGAACCGATATTGACCACAACATGGCGGCGGTTCCATCAGCGATTCCGGGACGTTATTCGATTGCCAACGAACAGGAATGCGCGGGTTCCACATTGCTTCACTTGCGCGATAGCTTGATTTTTCCGGAGGACGAATTGGGAACAGGCAAAGCACCTGAAAATGCCATGATCGTTTTCGATCAAATCGCAGAACGCGTTCCAGCAGGAAGTGATCGTGTCATCTTCGCGCCGTGGCTTTACGGCGAGCGAACACCGATTGAAGACTTAACGGTGCGCGGCGGATTCTTCAATGTTTCATTGAGTACAAAGCGCGAACATCTGATCCGCGCAGTGATGGAAGGAGTTGCCTATAATGCGCGTTGGTTATTGCAAAGCGTGGAGCAATTCACTCGTCACCGCTTTGAAGCAGCTGAACATGATCGGCGGCGGCGCACAAGCGGATATTTGGTGCCAGATCATGGCAGATGTATTGGATCGTCCCATGCGCCAAATGAAGGATCCCATCCGCGCCAATAGCCGGGGCGCGGCTTACGTTGCATTGGTTGGGTTGGGCTTGATGTCCTTTGACGATATTCATAAAAATGTTGCTGTCAACCGCGTATTTCAGCCAAACCCTGCCAATCGTGCCATTTATGATGAACTCTTTGCTGAGTTCTTGAATCTCTATAAAAACAACAAGGCCATGTATGCGCGTTTGAACCGGCATCATGGAACTGAGTAGAATGTAATCTGTTATCGAAAATCCGGATGGCGGACGGTCAAAGAGAAACCGAAGTCAAGTTTTGCGTCTTCAGCTTACTGCAGGTTGAAGTGAGTCTCAGTAAGTTGAAGGCGGACTTGTTTCCGCGACGCACGTTCGAAGTCAATTTGCGATTCGATACTTCGAACGGAGATTTGAGGCGCGATGGCAGCGTCCTGCGCTTGCGAAAAGATGATCTCGCACGCTTGACTTATAAAGATAACAGCCGCCAAATCGCAGGAGCCTTGATCCGACGCGAAATCGAATTTGTCGTCGGTGATTTTGATTCGGCCAAGCAGTTCATCGAAGCGCTTGGATATGAGGTCATTTTTAGATATGAGAAATATAGAACCACTTTCGAATATAAAGGGACTCACATCATGCTGGATGAATTGCCTTATGGAAACTTCGTAGAGATCGAAGGCGAGTTGGAACTGCTTCGTCCCGTCGCGGAGGATCTCATGCTCAACTGGGACGCGGCAATTCCCGTAAGTTATCATGCACTGTTCGAGCGACTTTGTATATCGCGCAGTTTGACTTTCCGCGACCTGACTTTTGAGAACTTCAAGGAGATCAAAGTGCACCCCGCGGATATGATAATTGGATATGCCAATCACCAGGCAATGACGTGAAACAGATTCCAAGTTTAATGCAAACTATCTAAAAGCTATGATACAGACCGCATCTACACTAGTTAGGCCGTCTCTTGGATTGGACCGGATGAAATCAAGATGAATATTTTGGAACAAATCCAAAATGGAGCCTTGACCGATCCAAAAACATTTTTGGGTGCCGTTCTCTATGCACTCGTTTTTTTATTCTTTGCCTGGCTTTTTGGCCGCGCTTCGCATCTTGCAGTCCAGCGCCTCTTCACCAAAGATACACACAACCGCGTAGACCGCACCGCTGTCAAATTTCTGGCACAACTCGCTCGGTTCGCCGTCTATATTTTTGCGTTCATTTCTTATGCACACTTGGTTCCCGAACTAGCGGGTCTGGGGACTGCGTGGCTGGCCAGTGCCGGGATCCTCTCGGTCATTATCGGTTTGGCAGCCCAAAATACGCTGGGCAACCTCATTGCTGGGATTTCCCTGCTACTTTACCGCCCCTTCAACGTGGGCGACCACTTGCAGGTTACCGCACCAACAGGCTTAGAAACGGGATTGGTCGAAAGCATCAACCTTGGCTATACCCTCTTGAAGACGGACGACAATCGTCGTGTAGTTGTGCCAAACAGCATCATGGCAAGTCAAACCCATATCAATCTGACTAGTTCTTTTGCTATAACCAAGCCCAGCTCATCTCCTAATCAGCAGCGGACAATCGCCGAGCATTTAGACGAGTTGCAACAATTGTACGAGAAGGATCTTGTCACAGAAGAAGAATACAAACGCAGACGCGAGGAGATTCTTAGTAGATTGTGAACTTCAGCCGTAAATGTTCTTCAATGAGATCAGACTGAAGTCTTGGAGCCTTCGGAAGTCTTGGTTAGTTCGCTATTTGCGTTGTGCGGTTCTGGCTTTTGATTTCTTGTACCAACCACTGTCAGCAATCTGTGTCTGTTGAAAAGGGAGGATTGCATGGACAGGCAAGGTTTGGGTCGAAAGGTTAGCGCGGCCGAAATGGTCAGCTTCCTGTCAATCCGAAAATTTTTCTCTTTTCAGGCGGATTTGCTTTAAGTACTGCCGGCACAACCACTTCACAGAATTTTTGCGCGGCCGCATCCGGACCCATCTCCAGATTTCCGCGCACATACTCCTTGGTATCAGCCATAAACCCGGATACTTCCAACTGCATATCTTTTGTACGCTTGGACACAAACGCTTTGACTTGAATCAGCTTGAGTTTGGTGCCGGTTACGAGTGTTCCGGAACTATCTCCGTTGCGTGCCCAAATAAGCCATTCAACCGTAAGAATGATGGCGAGATGGATGATCTTGCTCAGGGTTACCATCCAGAAAAGATGCAAACTTGCCCGGGTTCTGTTTCTCGGAGGTGGTTTCACAACATAGGAGCGTTTCCGTATCCAAATCCCCCACCTGATGCGCTTGAAAATATTCCCGGACAGCCTGATACAAGCTGGGGTGGATTCGACTTGCAGAGCATTCTCGGCTAGTACTCGTATAACCTATCATGTCAGCCTCTTTCCAATCAAAATATCATCGGATAAAAGCATTCGACAACTGGCCCCTGTAACCTTCGCTAAGGGATATAACCATCAGTTTCCGAATGTTCTTATACTATAAGACAAATCCTGTTCTAAGACAAGTGAGAAGAACTATTTACAAACGCCGTCTAATATTCTTTTTTAGATTTTATACTAACCTTCAATTAAATCTTATGCGATCTGCTTCAACACCAGTTATGTCGAGGAGAATAAATAGAATGAGAGATACGAGCACGACAATCGCCAATATGATCGACAAGGCAAGTGTTTCTATTATCAGCTCTGTTGAAGAAGGTGGGTTGCCAGCTCAAAGGCAATGCTTCCACTGAGCAAAGGGGAAGGCATCAAACAGATATACTTCACGACCAACACATCCTCAATGAGGGTAAGGCAATATCCAGTAATTCGAAAGCCTGCGTATATTTCTTTGATAGAAGATTTTTCAAGGGCGTGATGCTTAAAGGTACTATGGAGGTTCTGCAAGACGGCGCTTCAAAAGAAATGATCTGGAGGCAAGGCGATGATATCTATTATCCCCGAGGGGTAGCCGATCCCGATTATTGCGTACTCAAGTTCACTGCCCAAAATTGAAGATGCTATCGCAATTTTAAGTCTGAGAATTTTGAAATTGAGAAGAGAATAAAATGCTCAATCGTGCGGTTTGATGTTTCGCGACTTGCCCTTTGAGAATTTCAAAGACAGCAAATTGGTGCCAAAGGATATGATGAATGAATATGCGGATCACGAGGCAATAATATGAAACAGATTCCCAGTTTGATGTTCATGACACAATTTCCTCATTGCATTCTAATCCGACCTCGCATCAGCCGCTCAACGCTTGCGCTTTCATGCGGACTGCCCAAACGCTATTCTACGATTTGCATAAGCACTCGTTGGCAACTCATTCTTACCACCAAATATGACATTGATAGAGAATCGTAAATTTACGCACAGTTATCGCCATTCGGATATTTCCTAATCCCGTTATTAATTCTTATTGTGCTATTCATTATTAGAAAAATCTATTTGCGCCTGGCACAGGCAGCAAAGATATATGCACGTGATTAAGAAACAATTGATAAGAAACGAAAATCAAACAAGTTGAATAGTAATAAATTTGTCATGCCAATTGGACGTGCCCGTAAACGTTTTGGCGTTTTCGCACTTATTACTCATACAGGAAGAAAAAATGGCAAGAAATATTCAATACCTGTCCGATGCCTGCGACATAACGGTATTTTTACTATCCCATTGACTTATGGAGAGCGGACAGATTGGTGCCAGAATCTTACAAGCCAACGTAAGCAAGGAGATCAAATGGCAAGGAATAATCTATAAAGTAGGATAGGCCGCGCGGCTAGAAGTTTCTTAAGCGGAAAATGACTTTCCAAGAATATCTCGTTTTCTTTTTTGGCTCGATGGTATACCAGCATTTGTCAGCGTATCAATAATTTCATAACTTCAGAAATGGAGGAGCTGCCCAACAAAGTTTATGGTGTCGTCGCTCCTTTACAATATAAAGACTTCCGAAGTGTTACTTCGGAAGTCTTTATTATTCGTTACTTGCGTTTTGCGGTCTTCCCTTTCTTCACCGCTACCTTAGCAACTGCTTTCTTCTTTGGCCCTGCCACCTTCTTGACGCCCTTCTTCGGCGCATATTTCAACGCCACGTGCGCCGCAGCTAGACGCGCAATCGGCACACGGAAAGGCGAGCACGAAACATAGTTGTTGCCAATCATATGGCACCACTCAATCGAGTTCGGGATCTCCGCCATGTTCGCCGCAGATACCCACCTCGAGTTCAGGTCGTGTCTTGCGTCCATCTTCAATCGCCATCTTCATTAAGCGTCCCACACCACCACGGTCCAAAGTCTGGAACGGATTCTTCGGCAGGATGCCCTGCTCCACATACGCCACGAGGAAGTTGCGTTCGGCGTCATCGCGTGAATAACCAAAGGTCATCTGCGTCAAATCGTTCGTGCCAAATGAGAAGAACTCAGCATGTTTGGCAATCTCCTCCGCCGTGACTGCCGCGCGCGGGATTTCAATCATGGTGCCAAATTTGTAATCCAGTTTCTGGATCTTCTTCTCAGTCAACACTGCCGCAGCGATGCGGATCAAGCGGGGCTGAATCCATTCCAACTCTTTGACTGTGCCGGTCAACGGGATCATCACTTCCGGCTTGACCACAATACCGCGCAGGACACAATCGGCCGCGGCTTCAAAGATGGCGCGCACCTGCATCTCGACGATCTCAGGCATGACAATGCTCAATCGCACGCCCCGCAAGCCCATCATCGGATTCGATTCGTGCATGCTCTGAATCGCCTTCAGCAAATGTTCTTTCTCAGCCAAACCAGCCGTCTCACCTTTGACACGCATCGTGATGACTTCTTCGAGCAATGCTTCTTCTGACGGCATGAACTCGTGAAGTGGTGGATCAATCAAGCGTATGATGACTGGATAGCCATCCATCGCCTCGAACAACCCATCGAAGTCTTTGCGCTGGGTCGGAAGTAATTCATTCAAAGCCTGTGTGCGTGCTGCGCTGGTTTCAGCCAAGATCATGCGCTGGACTATCGGCAGACGCTCCGGCTCGAAGAACATATGCTCGGTCCGGCACAGACCAATGCCGACCGCACCGTATGAACGCGCCCTTCGGGCGTCCTTTGGGTAATCGGCGTTCGCCCAAACCATCAAACCGCGCGTCGGCCAGCCTTTCGGCGCCACGCGGAGATCCTTTCGGGCGCAGATTTCGTCCGCCCATTTCAATAGCGTCATCAATTCAGTCTGCTCTTCCAGAGACGCGGCGGTCATCGGTACTTTGCCCACAAAGACATTACCGGTTGTGCCGTCCACGGAAATCCAATCCCCTTCGCGTACAGTTTTACTATCAACAGACATTACGCGAGTTTCAAGATTGATCTTGATCATGGACGCGCCAACAATGCACGGAATACCGAACTGCCGAGCCACCACCGCCGCGTGGGAAGTCGCTCCGCCCTCGCTGGTCAGCACCCCTTTCGCGGCGATCATTCCATGTACATCATCCGGTTTGGTGAACGGACGAACCATGATGACATCCTGTTTGTGTTCCTTGGCCATTTTCTCAGCAGTGTCTGCATCGAAGTAAGCTTGACCGACTGCCGCACCCGGCGAAGCATTCACACCTTTAGCAAACAGCGTGCCTGCTTTATCCGCGTTCTTCAACGCCTCAGCGTTAAACTGCGGATGAAGCAAAGCATCCACTTGTTCCGGCGTGACGCGCTTTACCGCTTCGTCGCGGGTAATGAGCCCTTCGTTCACCATATCCACGGCAATCTTGACCGCGGCTTTCGCCGTGCGTTTGCCGACCCGCGTCTGAAGCATCCATAACTTCTTGCGCTCGATGGTGAACTCCACATCCTGAATATCCCTATAATGCTTTTCCAGTTTGGCAGTGATGTCCATGAACTGGTGATAGGCCTCGGGCATGTGATTCTTAAGATTTTCGATCGGGTCGGTATTGCGGATACCGGCCACCACATCTTCGCCCTGCGCGTTGAGAAGGTAATCACCCATCATTTTCTTGTCGCCCGTGGACGGGTTGCGCGTGAACGCTACGCCGGTGCCTGAATCCTCGCCCATGTTGCCGAAGACCATCGTTACGATGTTGACCGCGGTTCCGAGATCATGAGGAATGCCTTCGTGGTTACGATAATCCACAGCCCGCTTCCCGTTCCATGACTTGAAGACAGCCTCCGTCGCAAGCTCCAATTGCTTCATCGGATCCTGCGGAAAATCAAAGCCTTTGTGCTTTTTGACCACTTCGCGGAAAACGCTGACCATATGTTTCCAATCATCAGCGGTCATTTCCGTATCGAGCTTGTATCCTTTTCGGCTCTTATACTCATTCAGCGGATCCTCAAAGGCTTCATCCGGAATTCCCAGCACCACGGTTCCGAACATCTCGATCAAGCGGCGGTATGCATCATAGACAAAACGCGGATTGCCGGTCAAATTGACCATGCCGGCCGCGGTGTCGTCGGTGAGGCCGATGTTCAGTACTGTATCCATCATGCCAGGCATCGAGAACTTGGCGCCAGAGCGGCATGAAACCAGCAAGGGGTTTTTTGGATCGCCAAACTTCTTGCCAGTAGCTTTTTCGACCATTTTCAACGCCGCTAATTCCTGTGCCCACATTCCCGCCGGGAACTTTCCTGTCTTCTGGAACTCGTTGCACGCTTCCGTCGTAACCGTGAAGAATGGCGGAACCGGCACACCAGCGCGAGTCATATCCAGCAATCCCGCACCTTTTCCGCCTACCAAACCCTTCACTTCATCCCAATCGCCGCCCCTGATTTTTTCAACTGCCTTTACCTCATCAAACAGGTAAACCCACTTTTTCATTCGAGCCTCCTAAGTTCGAAAATGCGTATTAGATCGTCAAGTATTCTACCAAAAAAAAGCCGTTTGCCAATTGACAAAAATCATCCATATTCATCTCAATTTGTAAATAACCTGCAAAGTGGAAAGTGTCTCGAATCGGTGATAATTGGCAAATGCTCACAAACAAAACAGTTCTTGCCATTGACGATGATTATGCCATCACCGAGTTACTTTCGATCATTCTTCGGTCGCATGGTTTTGATGTAATCACTGCCAACAACAGCGAGGATGGATTACGATTAATTGCTGAAAAATCTCCTAATGTAGTTACACTTGATCTAATGATGCCTGATATCAGCGGCTGGGAAATGTGCGAAAGAATCCGTGCATTTAGCAAAATACCCATTCTAGTGCTTTCCGCCATCAATGATCCCGCCATGGTGGCCAAGGTATTGGATGCCGGCGCGGACGATTTCATTGTAAAACCGGTGCCAAGCGCAGTCTTGATCGCACGCTTGAATATGTTATTGCGGCGTTCCATCGGAACCGGAGATCTTAAAAAAACGGACAATATAAGATGGATGCGAGGAACTGCGCCGCTCTCTTCGTGAACTATTTATAACGAGACCCGTTCATGAATTCTGTTCTCTTTATTTTGTAAAGCTAAATAAACATTTATTATCTGAGCCGCAATCTTATCCCATGTATAGGATTGAGCGTACTCGGCCGCGCGCCTGCCCATTGTCTCGCGCAAACCGGCATTGTTCAATATCAATGATAGTTTATCACAAAGAATATCGGGGTCGCCATTGGGAATGGTGTAGCCTGTTTCGCCATTCTGCACTAAAAATCCCAACCCGCCCACTTCAGAAGCGATAACGGGCGTACCACAAGCCATTGCCTCTAATGCGACCATGCCAAACGATTTGTAATGTGAAGGCATGACCAGAACTTCGGCAGCGGAATAGTAATATTGCAAAGTGTCCTGGCCACGCTTGCCCAAAAAGATAACGGTTTGATCTAGAGCCAGTTGGTCACACAACTTTTGCAAACGCGTCATCTCAGCGCTCATCTGTTGCGGACTAGCATCTGGCTCACCACCGATGATGGCAAGATGAACAGGATGACCGGGATTATTTAATTTCAGGCATGACATAGCCCGAATGAGCGTATCCACTCCCTTGAGTGGTTCGATGCGGCCAACAAACAAAATCATGCGGACATCCGGCTTGAGCCCAATCGCCATTTTCGCTTCGTCAGATGGGATTGGATAAAAGTGGCTGATATCCACGCCGGGTGGAATGATCGTAAGTTTGCGATCGCTGGCTTTATATAAGAATCGCAATTGAGTTTGTTCCGCCAACGTCGCAGCAATGATTCGATCCGCACGCGCTAGGACACGCTTCTCACCCGCAATCCTTTCGGGGCTTTCGCGCTCATCGTCAGATTGTGCGATGCGATTCTTCATCTCCCCCAACGTGTGGAACATATGAACAATTGGAATTCCGCCCCATGCATCCGAAAGCGATTTGGCAGCCAGCCCTGACATCCAATAATGGCTATGAATGATGTCGTAATGGATTCCTTTTTCCGCGGCAAATGCTTTGATGCCGTTCACAAATTGGGGAATATAATCGGTTAATTCCCGCTTCGCCACCGGGACCTCGGGACCAGCTGGCACGTGGACCACGCGGTTGCCATAACCAAGATCATGCAGAACATGCGGCACATGTTCATCCTGTGAGCGTGTAAATACATCTACATGGATCCCCAATCTCCCCAATTCGCGCGTCAAGTCGCGGACATAGACGTTCATCCCGCCGGTATCTTTTCCTCCGAGGATTGCAAGCGGACAAGTGTGATAAGAAAGCATTGCAACGCGTAACATTTTTTCTCCCAACCATTATAGACGATGCTTGTGAATAAAAACTTGCGAGTTTGGTCTTTCTCCTTTATAATCCCCGCCGCCCAATCTATAGGCCACCATAGCTCAGCCGGTAGAGCAGACGTTTCGTAAACGCCAGGTCAAGGGTCCGAATCCCTTTGGTGGCTCTCATGCAAAACTTCCGAAGCCTTCAGGGTTTCGGAGGTTTGACGTTAATAGAGAAAACTTTTTGCTTGAAGATTATTTGATGAGGGTTTTCAATGCGCCTTCAAATGCTTTCAATCCATTCTCGATTTGTTCTCTCGTCACATCCAATAGTGGAATCCTGCGAACTACTTTATTGTATGTACCGCCTGTCAGCAACAAAAGGTTTTGATCTTCTGCAGTACGGATAAATATCCTTGACCATCGGCCTGGATTTGTCACGTCATTCGCCGACCATGAACTCGGTTCTGATCATCAAGCCTTTGCCGGGCACATCGCCAATTTGCGTATATTCTTCCTGGAGCTTTTGCAGGCCGATTATCAATTGCGCGCCGTGCCCAATCGCATTTTTCAACATCTTTTCTTCTCCCATGGAGCGGCTCCTCGATGCTAAGAGTACCTTTGATCAAATTCACCTGAAGATTTTCCCGTTCTTACCGAATGACATAGCAATCTGCCGTTCTAAGTTGGGTTTCCCATAATATACAGGTGCAGCTAGCGGTCATCAGTCATAATTTTTCGAATACTACAATATGATATACTCGTGAAATGCATATAAGATTGAGCCATGTCGTTATCGCTCCATCTCACTAAATCATGTACAAAGCAATTGGGTCTTGGAGATAACATATTCTTGGCGCGGCGGCCAGTTCCAATGAAAAATTCATGGGCAAAACCACTCTTTCGGCCGCGGGATTTATAATAATTACGTTGGCATTTTTTTCAGGATCATTGGAATCAGCACATAGCACAGGTCGGGGAAACGGGCGTGTTTTGCTATTTACTCTTGGCTTGGTTTTGATTCTAGGTGCCTTTTGATTCCAGCCTTGGGGCAGAAAAGTCGTTCGATTTCAGAGAGTTCCTATGACCGCAAAACCTTCAGGCGAATATCTTGTCACAGGGATATGCACTTTAATCTCTGCTATTATCTACCTATGGTTCAGCACAACCGGGTTGTGGACTCGTGGCCACCGAATTCCGGAGCAATCATGTACGATCGATTAGCCACTAGCTTTATGCAAGGGAAACTTGCCCTTCAAATTCAGCCTAACCCTGCCCTATTTCAACTCCCTAATCCATACAACCCTGAAACGACTTACGACATTTCAATCGCAATCCAGTATGTGGATACATCTCTTTATAATGGGAAGTTATATTATTACTGGGGACCTGCGCCGGCACTCCTGCTGATTATTCCAAAGCTGTTTATCCCTGGGCCGATCAATGATCAATTTCTAGGTTTCGCTTTTTCACTCGGCTTGCTCGTCTTTCAATCCCTTTTGATACTCTACCTCTGGCGCCGTTTTTTTTATTCACTGCCAAAATGGACACTTGCCGTTTCGTTGCTCTTTGCAGGCTTAGCAGAACCTCTGCTCTGGAATTTAAATATACCGTTAATCTACGAAGTCGCTGTTGTGGCCGGCCAGTTTTTCTTTATTGGAGGGATTTATTTCCTTGTTCTAGGATTGGACAAACCCATTTTTTCACTCAAGAGATTGATTCTGGCAGGTATACTTTTTTCTTTGGCTGTTGGGTCCCGAGCTACCATGGCGATACCCGTAACTTTCATTTTTCTAATGAGTGTGTGGTGGATTTTTTGGGCCGCCAAGGTTCATTGCAACCCGAACCTGTACGCGCCTTGGTAGCTTTAACTTTGCCATTGATGTGTGGGGCGATTATCATATCTTGGTATAACTGGGCGCGTTTTGGCTCGCCTTTGGAATTTGGTCTCCGTTACCAGATTGACTTAGTGAACTACGAAAATTATAACGCGGTCATTCTTGCCGCGCTATGTTGCGCCCAATTCATATATGTATTTGCTCAATCCTCCACGCCTGTCCAGAATTTTTCCGTTCATAAAACCAATTATAAACCGCTCTCTGGTCAATGCATATTACAATAATTATTCTCCCCACATATATACTGCAAAACAAATGGTGGGGTTGTTATATGTTGCACCCCTTGCAATATTCTCTCTGATTCCACCTGCTACACTTTTGCTCAATAGCCTCTTACAGCGCAGGAGACTTGAAAGAACTTCTACACAAGACAGATTTCTAAATTGGATTGTTGTCGGATTCTTTGGATGCTTTCTTCTCGCATTTGCAACCATCCTTTTGTACTTCTGGGCAGATAGCCGCTTCATAATGGATTGTTTCCCCGCCCTCTCTCTGATCACTTCGATTGGGATCTGGCAAGGGTATCAGTTTCTAAGTAGCCGAATTGCGGGTCGGATATTGTATTTAGGATTTATCATCGTTCTTGTCATCGAATTTATTGGAATGGCTTTATTACTACCTTTCGCGAGTCCTCTTCAACATTTTCAAAGAACAAACCCAGAGCTATATTACAGCCTGGCACATTCGTTAAACTTATGGATATCGAATTTTCACGGATAAGTTCCCGGATAAATACCAACACAGCGAGAACCACATCACACATACAAAGTGACTTATTGAGGTGGCGTGTCAGAGACTATTTATGGCTTCAGCTTGATAGGAGCCTAGGTGTATAACCCGACTTATTTAACTACTTTCTTGATGGACATACCTGAAATCATCTGGTACGCAACGGTTGTCTGCCAGTTGATGAAATATCTTTACATGTAAACCCAGATCCAATTTATGGAAGATTTACGATTTCCAAATCCCTTGAGGTGTTGAGTATGCTAAGCTAACGGGATTAAGTTTCATCCTCCGACTTCTTTCATCTTCTCTTCGTTGCGATATGGGAATTCATAATAAACTGGGGTTTCTTTTTTGGATACCTGTTGATCTGTTGCTTTTGTAGATAGGATATTACTAAGATCAGGAAAGGCGGGTTTGCTCGTCATTGATCCGCAAGAGGTGAAATAACATCATATCAATCGGCGGCGGACAGACCCGTATCAATACTATTACGTGAAGCAAATATCCTTGCCACCGGAATCGGTCTACCCGTTCCAGAAGTTTATAGTGACTGTAATTGTCTACGGCCCGGTGCGACAGAAGTGATGCGACGCGGCATGAAGTCCGACCATATGAATGAGATCACAAGATTTTCTAACCGTGCTGCTCCTCCATCGCGAATCGCCAAAGAAAATCGAAAACGATGTTTGGGCGTTTCGAAAGAATTTCCAGGATATTTGTTTCATCCGAAAATGAAAATAATAAAAACTTCAGAAGTTTAATATTGAAATTGTTTTGAAACTTACTTGACCTCGCTCTTCAACGCGCCTTCAAAGATTTTCAAGCCATAATTGATCTGTTCACTAGTAACGTTCAACGGCGGAATCCAACGCACAACGTTATCGTAGGTCCCGCATGTGAGCAATAGCAAATTATTGGCTTCCGCAGTATGGACAATCTCTTTGACCATCGGCTTAGATTTTTCAGGTCGGTTGCCGACCATGAACTCGGTTCCAATCATTAAACCTTTGCCGCGCACATCGCCAATCTGAGGATATTCTTCCTGGAGCTTTCTCAAGCCAGTCATCAATTGCAAACCGCGTTCATTGGCGTTCTCCAGCATCTTTTCCTCTTTCATGATACGGATGGTTGCAACTCCTGCCGCACACGCGACCGCGTTGCCGCCATAGGTCCCGCCAATGGAACCGATATCCACTTTCTTCATGATCTCGGTTCGGGTAAACACGCCCGAAAGCGGAAGACCAGATGCAATTCCCTTCGCGACCGTCATGATGTCCGGCAAAATACCATAATGCTCAAAGGCAAACCATTTACCCGTGCGTCCAAACCCGGATTGGACTTCATCGCAAATCAACATGATTCCATTTTTATCAGCGATCTCACGTAGACCTTTCATGAACGAGGCCGGCGGGACAATATACCCGCCTTCGCCCAAGACAGATTTAATCAAAATGGCCGCAGTCTCTTTCGGTGCGGTCTGCGAGGCCAGTAAGTATTCAAGCTGTTCCAAAGCATACTGACTGGCTTGTTCTTCGCTCATGCCGAGACGAAATGCATACGGAAACGGCGAGACAAAAACGCCCGAGGGCAAAGGGCCGAAGCCAGTGCGATATCCGGTTTTGGATGTGGTCCATGCCATGGTCGCAGCAGTGCGTCCGTGAAAGGAACCGCTGAACACGATGATGTTTGGCTTACCAGTTGCGGCACGCGCGATTTTGACTCCGTTTTCCACTGCTTCCGCTCCCGAGTTGGCGAAGAAGAAACTGTCAATCGAAAATGGAACAATCTTTCGTAGCTCTTCGATCAATTGCAACATCGGTTTGTGGATGACAATGTTCGCTTGAGCGTGGAGAAAGAGCCCGGCTTGCTCGCGAATCGCTTCGACTACTTTTGGATGGCAATGACCGGTATTGGTCACGCCGATGCCACAGGTGAAGTCAAGCAGTTTGCGTCCATCATCAGTATAGATGTATGAACCCTCCGCACGCTCGGCAACAAAGTTGAAGATGCGAACTCCAAGCGGGAGTTATATACGGGAAGTTTTCTTCATAAAGTTGACTTATCGTCATTCCTTTTCCATTCAAAAGGGCGAAGGAAAAAACCTACCCCTCTCCATAACAAAATCATTTAGCGTGCAATCATCACGTGCTTGGTGACTTGATAATCACCAACCGCCTCGGCGGAAAGGTCCTTGCCAAAACCCGATTGCTTGAAGCCGCCGTGCGGAGTTCGGAAGCCAACGGAATATGATCGTTCACCCAGACAGTTCCAAACTCCAACTGTTCCGATACGCGCATCACGCGCCCGACATCCTTTGTGAACACAGATGACGCAAGACCATAAAGAACATCATTGCCCAGCATGATGGCTTCACCTTCATCCTTGAATGAGTTAATCGTCAACACTGGCCCAAAGACTTCGCACTGTATGATTTCGGATTTTTGATCCGCATCGGCAATGATTGTCGGTTCGTAATAGTATCCCTGCTGAAAATCCTTGGGGATGCGTCCGCCCATCAATATTTTAGCTCCATCTTTTTTGGCGCGTTCCACAAAGCCGTTCACTGATTGGCGTTGGCCGCCGGAAATCATCGGACCGATTAAAGTATCATCAGCGAACGGATCGCCGATCTTGGTATTGCGAACCGCTTCCACCAGCGCCTCCTCCACTTTCCTGCGTATGCTCTCAGCAACGTAGACCCGCGTCGCGGCGGTGCAATCCTGACCTGTGTTGATGGTTCCCGCTAATGCAACTTTCGCAGCAACCAAATCCACGTCCGCATCGTCAAAGACTAAGACCGGCGCTTTGCCACCCAATTCCAAATGGACGCGCTTGACCGTCCCTGCCGCGGTTTTCATGATGGTCTGACCTACTTCCGTCGAACCCGTGACACTGATCATTCTAATATCGGGATGCGCGACCAACAATTGACCAGCTTGGCGTCCGGTAATGATATTGACCACACCATCGGGGATGCCGGCCTCTTTGATAATATCCGCTAGCATCAGGCTGGTCAGAGGCGTGAGTGATGCAGGCTTGAAGACGGTGGTGCATCCCGCAGCAAGCGCGGGGCCAATCTTCCAAATCGCCATCATCAAGGGATAGTTCCATGGAGCAATCTGACCTACAACGCCGACCGGGTCGCGTCGGCACATGGAGGTGTAACCCGGCCAATATTCACCGGCGTGCGAGCCGTGGGTGTCCCGTGCGGCTCCGGCAAAGAAGCGCAGGTTATCAATAGAGAACATTAAATCTGCGCCGAGGCTAACGAACTTGTACGGCTTGCCGGTATTTTCTGATTCGAGTTTCGCAAATTCCTCCGCACGTTTTTCGAGAAGGTCAGCCAACTTCCAGATTGCTTTCGATCTTTCCGATGGGACAAGCCGCGACCAACGGCCATCATAAAACGCTCGCTTGGCCGCTGCTACTGCCAGATTCACATCCTCAGGACTGGCATCCACGACCTCGGCAATTTTCTTGCCGGTTGCGGGATTCTCAATAGAGATCTTGCCGCCGCCTTTGCTATCCATCCATTTGCCATCAATCCATAGTTTGTGCTCCATGTCATCACTCCTTTGTCGGGAAGTTATGAACTTTGCCGAATAGCAACCATTTGAATATTGGTCATGTCTTCCATCGCAAACTTGACCCCTTCGCGCCCTAATCCACTCTGACGATTGCCGCCGTACGGCATATGATCGGCGCGGAAGTTGGGCGTATCATTGATAATCACGCCGCCGAAGTTTAAGCGCTTGACCGCTTCCAGAACGCGGTCAATATCTTTGGTAAAGACACCCACTTGCAATCCAAACTTGGTATCGTTGGCTTGCCGTAAGGATTCCTCAAAGTCATCGCATGAAATCACCGATGCAAGCGGCGCAAAAACTTCTTCAGAGATAACCTTCATATCAGCTTTGACATTGGTCAGCACAGTTGGATAATAGACCACTCCATCGCGCTTGCCGCCCGTCAAAACTTTGGCACCAGAAGATTGCGCTTCCTTGATCCAGCCTTCAATCCGATCCACTTCCTTCGAGTCAATCATTGGCCCGACATCCACGCGTTCATCGAGTGGATCGCCGACGACCATCGCATCCGCCGCTTGGACAAACTTCTCTAAAAACGGCTCATATGCTTGCTTCTGGCTATAAATGCGTTGAACCGAAATGCAGACCTGGCCCGAATTGTAATAGGCGCCAACTGCGCAACGTTTCGCGACAAAATCCAAATTCGCATCGGGCGCGACGACAACGGGCGATGTGTTGCCAAGCTCGAGCGTTACCTTTTTGATTCCAGCCACCGACAAAATATGACGGCCAACATCGGGGCTTCCAGTAAATGTGATCTTGTCCACGCGCGGATCAGTGACTAGCCATTCACCCACGGTTCCCCCCGAACCGACAATCAAGTTGACCGCGCCGGCAGGCAAACCGGCATCCTGCAAGGCCTGGCATAGCTTCACGGCGGCCAGCGGCGTCCATGTTGCTGGCTTTAACACCAGCGAATTTCCCGAAGCAATTGCCGGCGCAATTTTATGAGATACCAGATTGAGCGGAAAGTTAAATGGGGTGATTGCAGCGATCACGCCAACGGGACGGCGCACCCAGAATCCAAAATAGCCTTCGCCTGATGGAACACCATCCAGCGGAAAAGTCTCGCCGTGCAAACGCTTGGCTTCTTCAGATGCAATCGTAAATGTGCTGATGGCGCGATCCACTTCTGTACGCGCAAACTTAAGGGCCTTGCCCGCTTCCGCGGCAATCGTCTTCGCCAGATCTTCAGAGCGTTCGCGCAATAACGACGCGGTCTGCAAAAGGATTTCGGCACGCTTATGGGCGGGCATATCTGCCATCACCTTCGCGGCACGTTGAGCTGCGGCAATCGCCGCGTCCACATCTTCATGGCGGGCGGTCGGTAATTCAGCAACGGTTTGGCCGTTATATTTATTCTTTACTTCCATCATCGGGCCGGCACTGACCCACTGACCATCAATGAAGAGTTTATATTCCATTGTTGCGATCCTCCTGAAAATTTTTCACGTCATTGCGAGGAGCAAAGCAACGAAGCAATCTCGACTTCTACAGGAAATTGCTGCACTCCGTCCCCAACGACATTTAACTTATGCAACCCAAGCCAAATCCAATTTCTTCAACGTTTCCGGAGTCGGGATTCCGTTTGGCGTCCAACCTGCCAGCTTGTAATATTCATCAATAGCGGAATCAATTTCCTCATGAGTCAGATCGAGGCCCGCCGTGGGGCCGGTTCCTTTCAACGCCTTGAAGAATTTCTTTGGCAGTTTATCCTGAGTTCGGTCAAATCCTTCGCGGGCATTGAACATCCGCAAGAGATTTAAGCGGCGCATTCCGACTTGCATTAACTCATCCAGCGTAACATCCCAGCCCGTCACCGCCTTGACGAAGTCCACTGTTTCTTTGGGACCATAAAGCGTCCACGCAGGACCCCAAACAAACTGACAAAGTTCAACTGTATCGAGAATTGAGTAAAAGACTTCGGTTAGAAAAGCAAACTTTACTTTGTCGGGGCCAAGCGAAAGCGGCGCGAGGCGATTTGGCATGCCCAGCATCGCAAGTCGTCCCATATAAAGATCGGACGCCATGCCTTCTTCGATCATCCAATCGTGTTCACTCGACTGATGATCGGCGCCAAAGGGATTGACGGCATAGATCAAAGCAAGACTTCTTTTGGCCTGCGGCATGTGTGCGGGCGCTTCCGCACCTTTGACAGTTATGAGGCATTCATCTGCGCCATGGCCCCACTTCTGCGCGGCGCGCTCCGAGCCTTGTGATAAGGCTTTACCAAGCGGGCCTTCAACGTATACAATTGCATTGAGCGCGGCCAGCATTGCATCCGCATCGCCAAACTTTAAGTCAATGCCATTGGCTTGTTCCTTGGTGATGATGCCTTTTTCATAACACTCCATTGCAAAGGAAATTGTTGCGCCGCAGGCGATCGTATCAACGCCAAATTCGTTGCAGATTTGACTCGCCCGCGCAATTGCGGCCAAGTCACTGATGCCGCAATATGATCCAAAGGTTCCGATCGTCTCATATTCCGGTCCGCCGTAATACGGATCCACTCTATACGGACCATCTTTGATCTCGACCACGCGCTTGCAACGCACCACACACGCAAAACAAGTATCACGTTGTTTCAATACTGTCTCAGCCATTTTCTCACCGCTGATCGGTTCGGGGTTTTCAAATTGACCCTCGTTATAATTGCGCGTGGGAAGAGTGCCCATGGTATTTTGCACCATTACCACCGCAGCAGTTCCATATTTGGCGGTGCCATCTACGTCGGGGTTGTTTGGCATTTCCTTTGGACCGATGCGGTTCAGTGAGGTGAGACCTTTCGGGTCGGCCAATTCGACTTTTTTCCTGCCACGCACAACCACCGCTTTCAAATTCTTAGAAGCCATCACGAGTCCCATGCCGGTGCGTCCGTTGTTGCGATTCGACATGCTCAACAACGAAGAGAACAACACGCCTCGTTCGGCAGCGGGGCCATGCTGAAGAATTTCTATTTTGTTGTCGCCGAGTTCCTTCTGGAGAATTTTGTCCACTTCCCCCGTGATCTTGCCCATTAAATGGGAAGCGTCATGAAGTTCCGGCTTGCCATCTATGATCGTGAGATAAACCGGCTTGGGCGATTTGCCTTTGATCACGATCCCGTCGAAGCCCGCAAACTTTAACTCGGCAGGAAAAAATCCACCACCCTGCGAATCGCCGATTCCACCGCTGATTGGTGATTTGGCGTTGGCATTAATACGGCTTTGTCCGGAGATCGCCGCGCCGGTGGTCACGCCGCACATCAAGGTCAACACATTATCTGGACTAAGCGCATCCGTACCCTTAGGCATTTCCCTCAGGATGTAATATAACCCCATCGCCGAGCCGCCCATATATTTACGATAGAAAGATTCGGGGGGTTCCTCAACCGTCAAGGTACCTTTAGTCAGGTCCACATGCAGAATTTTACCGTTATAACCGAATGGCATGGAGTCCTCCTGTTATAAGTAAGATTTTTCCCTATTATATGAACAGATACAGTAATTAGCAAACCTGATTTTCCGAAAACGATACACTCATGGGCCTTTATGCGTGATCTCAGGTACAGAATGTTTAGGCGCTTCCGCAAGAAAAGCTTCTTCCGAAGAGTCAACCCCAATGTCGAAATAAGGTCTGGTGATTGCCATATTGATTACATACTTTGGTAGAACCGGCGTGGCTTGCACTGCGGAACATTCCCGGGCCGCGAGCATTTTGGACTTTCCGTTCCTCGTGAGTGTTACTCGTCCTAATCCTTTTGCATTATGAACCCAATTGAAATTCCCATATGGAGAGACCAGCCAACGATGTTCCCCTTCCTCGAATAAGGTGACCGGATTGGATCGAGGCATTCCGCTCTTGCGTCCGATTGCCGTTAGCAAATAATAACTTTTTGGAGCGGGATGCAAGGAAAGGAACGCTTTGGTAATCGTATCAGCCACACGATGAAAGGAATTTACTTTGAATTCCACTGCCATATTATTGCCTTCAAAAAGTGCAAAAAAGTTGAATGGAGATCCGCAAACATGGCGTACTCGTCACGGGCTGAGATTCCGTTGTCAGCCTATTAAATCTTCAGAAGGCTTTCGGCGTTACCGTGTGCAATTCGCTCTTTATCAGCAATGCTAATCGACAGCTTATTTAAGAACTCTCTTCCTTGCGCCATGGATGCATAAGGATAATCCACAGAAAACATAATCCGATTCACGCCGACTTCCAATAACAAATCAAGGAATGTGGAAGTATAGTTGAATCCGCTAAATGTATAATGAATATTTTCCTGAAGATAGGCGCTTACCGGTCGTTTTAGTTTCGTGGTTTCCATGTTCATAATGCGATCCATCCTTTGCAACATGAAAGGAAGTGTCTCGCCCAAATGACCTATGATGATTTGCAATCTAGGATATTGATCGAAGACCCCGCCAAGAATGAGACGAATCACATGGATAGCTGTTTCAATATGCCAACCCCAGCCGGCGCCAATTAACATATTGGTAACTGCCGGATCAAAGCCCGAATAGGAAGCATCAATCACGGCCTGTGGAGGCTGCGTCGGGTGAAGGTAAATCGGGACTTCAAGCGCTTCCGCTCTCTCCAGAATCGGCCAGAACATTTTATTATCAAGGTAACGCCCTTGGACGTGACCATTGATGATGGCTCCCTTGAAATGATAATCCCGTACTGTACGCTCCAGCTCGGTGGCTGCGGCTTTTGGATCAGCAGTCGGCAATGTGGCAAACCCGGCAAAACGTTGAGGATGACTCATTGCTGCATTTGCAAGAAAGTCATTCGTTTCACTGGCAATCTTTCTTGCATCTTCTGCCTCCAGTTGCTCAACGCCAGGGGAGTTGAGAGACAAGACCTGCAGATCGATGCCTGCGGCGTCCATCTCAGCGATTCTTTTATCCCCAAGATCACGCAATTGTTCAAATATTCTGCCCATATAACTTTGAGGGTTTTTAGCCTGTTCTTTCAGTCCCTTCCCCGGACCTTCCAAAAACGACGGGCTTACAAAATGTTCTTCCAAAGTGATTGTTTTCATTGAGTCCACGCATTTCCTATAGGTAATTACTTGTAATCTCATTTCCTTAATTATTTTACTTGAAAGTGAGAGGAATAAAGGGCACGTTAAAGATTACTCATAAACTAAGTGACAGTCACTTTGAAAACGACAGTCACTTAGTCATCAAAATCTTATTGCCCGTTTCCTTTATCATCTCTTTGATGCCATACGGGAATTCATATTCTGCCATTTTATCCATAAAGGGAATCGGATCGAACGCTTCGGGACCCAGCACCCCTGCACTTTTCCATTGACCATGTTCGATCAAATCCCAGCCGATCACCGCGCTGAATGCCGTTTGCGCCACCACAGCCTGACATCCCCAACGTTTCATGCACCCAGCGTTATCCGCAACTTGATACAAATAGACTTCGCGTGGATGACCATCCTTGATTCCTTTGACCCACGTTCCTGCGCAGGTCTTGCCATGCATCTTATCACCTAAGTGGGCCGGATCGGGCAGACTCGCGGCGACCACATCGCGAGGCGCGACTTCCATATCCTTGACTTTAATCTTGTTCTTCTTATCCAGCCCAAGCATGTGAAGCGTCTTCAGCACGCCGATGAACTGGTTGCCCAATCCATATTTGAATGTGACTCGTTTTGCCTTCACCCAACGTGGCACCAACAGAACCTCTTCATGTTCTACATTGACCACTTCCACTCTGCCAATCTCAGGAAAATCAAACATTTCAGGTTCCGAGAACGGCTCGGTGGTGAACCAGCCTTTTTTCTCTTCATAAATCACGGGCGGATTGAGACATTCCTCGATCGTGGTCCAAATGGAAAAGTTAGGTGCAAATTCATATCCGTCAATCGAAATATTCGATCCATCGCGGACCCCAATCTCCTCAATTTCATCGAAGAGATAGTCTTGAGCGTAGCGCGCGAATACATCGGCCATACCCGGCTCCACGCCTAGGCCAAGGATGGCGAGCAGGTTCTTCGCCTCCCAGTCTTTGCTCTTCGCAAATTGATAATCGCCCAGTTTAATGCCCGGTTTGTGGAACGGATCGGTCGCATTTGGCTCCGAAAGAGTCATTGCCATATCCATGTATATGGCGCCAACGTTATATGCCGCGTCGAAGATCTTCTTGTTGAAAGTTGGATCCACCGCGTTCATGATGAGATTAACGCCGTATTTTCTTGCGAGCTCTTCGATGCTGCCCTGTTTATCCGCATCAATGAACTCGGCAGGAAAACGTTTTGGATCGCCTAATTTTTCTTGGACTTCTTCCGCGCGCGCTTGGTTATAATCTGCCAACACAATCTGTTCCACCCATGAACGTTCTTTCGCGATCGCAGCAATGGCTTCTCCCACGCCGCCTACGCCGACCAACAAGACTTTCATAAATCCTTTCGATTGGCTCCGCTACCCGACCTTTGGGGGTGCGGACAAGTTTTTGGCCGCCTCATTCCTTGACTTGAGGGGGGTCTTGCTAACTTGATTCTGTCATTGCGAGGAGCGACCCGACAAATCAATCCCCATGTTAATCGGAGTTTGCTTCGACGCTTTTAGGGTCTCGCAATGCCAACATCCTAAAAATAAATCTCCTTGACGATCCTCAAATGCATAAAGGTTTCTGCTTCCCTGACACCTTCAATAGCATACAGCTTTTCCGTGATGAAGTTCAATAGATCTTCATGATCACGGCAAATCACTTCAGCCATGATATCGAAGCGTCCGCTCACCACCACCAAATAAACCACTTCCTTCAATTTAGAAATTGCATCCGCGACATCCAGCATCTTATTACCATCGGTGCGAATGCCAACCAAGGCCATGGTTTTGAATCCACGCTGGAGTGGATTGGAAATCGCGACAACTTTGAGCAAACCCGTGTCTACCAGACGGTTATACCGCTGGCGGATCATGCCGGGTGAGACTTTGAGCTTCGCGGCAATTTGAGAAAAAGCTGCGCGCCCATCTTTTCGCATCGCGTCCAAGATGTGCTGATCAATTTCATCCAAAGAAATCGCCTTTTCTGTAACGATTTTTTTGCTCATGGCCAAATTATATGATAATTTTACATAGGAGTCAAACTAAATATGAATATCCATCATGGTGAATGGCAAAATGATGCAAAATAAAACGCTCAGTGATCCTGATCAATAACTGAGCGTTACCGCCAGAAACAAAATTTTTTTATTGACCGCTTTTCACTTCTGTCCAAATCTGGTCGTACAACGGCGTCAATGCGCCCACATCGTCAATGCGATGAGCACTTTGGATCGCGCTAAGCGGCGGATTGGTAATCGGCGAATTGATGTATGTGTTGTACACATCACCCAACGTTGTCGAGTTACCATTGATGTCGGTTACCGGCATGGAGTTGCCCTTGGAATACGCCAAAGCCGCGGCGTTCGGATTGGTGTACATGAAATTCGTCAACATCATCCAGAACATATCGGGTTGATTGGTGTAATTCAGCCAGGCATAGGCCGCGTCCGGATGACGAGCATCTTTAAGCATAGCCCAGTTATCCTGCCAGATAATAGAGCCTTCCGTAGGATAGATAAACTGAATGGAGGGCAAAGCTTGCTGGGCCATGAAAGCCTCGCCGGTCCATGTTTCACCGAGGTTGACATCGCCAGCGATCAAGTCGCTATGTGGGCTATCGCTATCATACTTTTTGATGCCCGGCGTCAACTTGCTCAGCTTCTGTTTGGCTTGATCAAGCTGGGATTTATCCGTTGTATTGACGTCAAAGCCAAGAGTTAACAAAGTCAGTCCAATTACGTCACGCGAATCGTCCGCGAAAACCATCTGGCCTTGATATTCGGGCTTCCATAGATCGGCCCAGGATTTTGGCACATCCTTCACCGCCGCGGTATTGACTACAATCGCATCCAATCCATCCTCATATGGAATCGTATATTGGTTTCCCGGGTCATAAGCCAGATTCAAAGAACCAGGATCGAAGTTGGCAAGCACGGACAATTGGCTATGATCCAGCCTCTCGAGCATTCCCTGATGAATCATCATTGCCGCCGCGTAATCCGTCGGCTGGACGAGATCGTAGGAATTGGCCCCAGATGAAACCTTGGCGATCATATCTTCGTTGTTCGAATATTCATCATAGTTGATGCTGATCCCATAAACCTTTTCGAAGCACTCAAAGAAATCCTGGGGAACATAGGTAGTCCACACGAAGAGGTTTAATTCCTTCGAAGTAACTGGCATGCGCGGGTTCGGCTCCGGACGATTAAATCCATCTGATGCTGACTTACCGCTTGGTTGCGAAGTAAACGCCGGCGGCGAGTAGGTTGGCATTGGAGACGCGGCTTTTGGGGCTTGCGTTGAAGAGGATGATTGGGTGGCCGCAAGCGGCTGAGTCGTGGCAGTAGGCGGCTCCATCGTTGCAACCGGCGCCTGAGTGGCAGAAACCGTTTGGCCACCACCACATGCTGTCAAGAGGACACCCAATGCTAGTAACCCAGCAGACAGTTTAAAAAGAAGCGTTCCTTTCATTTTGTCTCTACCTCCTTGAAGAAAGATGGTCAATCTTACACGTTATCGATTTGATTGGGAGCGAAATAGCTGGTTAATTCTGACGTCCTTCCACACGCCGAATCAGGAAAACCACTGCTAGCACGATCAATATCCAAACCGTGGAAAGGGCATTCAATTGCGGAGTGATCACGCGTCGCAAGAGGCCGTAAACGTATATCGGGAGCGTTGTGGAGCCGGGTCCATTCGTGAAAAAGGTGATAATAAAGTCGTCGATGGAAAGTGTAAAAGCCAGTAATGCGCCGGAAAGGATGCCGGGGAAAATCATCGGAAATGTCACGCGTCTGAAAAGTAATCCACTCGTTTGCCCCGAGGTCCATAGCTGCTTCCTCATAGGATTTGTCAAGTCCTTGCAAACGCGCCTGAACCACCAATGTTACGAAAGGAATCATGAACGATATATGAGCGAGAATCACTGTCCACAATCCAAGCGCAAGCTGTGTATCTCCAGCGAAGTGCAGAGAGTTATTGAGAAAGGTGAACAACTGGCTGAACATCACCAGAATTGTTATACCCATAACAACTTCAGGGATGACGACGGGGATATAAAGCGAGACCTGCGAAAACGTCCGGAGGCCGGAAGTTGTATCTTTGAAGAGCAAGGGCGGCCATCGTGCCGATTATCGTCGAGACAAAGGTCGCCGTAAACGCAACTGTCAGAGTGTTGCGGGCTGCACTCAAGACTTCCGTGTTTTTGGAGAGCTCGCAAAACCAGTGGAAGGGTCCGCATGGGCTTTGGATCACGTTTCCATTCACGAGCAGGAACGGACCGAATTTGGTAATAACGCCTGTGAACAATGGGCTGATCCTGGAAGCGTTGAACGAGAAAATCATCAATACAGCAATGGGCGCGTACAAAAAGAAAAATACCAAAATTGTGGAGGCGACAATCCATGGAGAACGGCGATGTGGATTTATGCCACGATCTCCTCGCCAAATCCAAATTTGCGGGTATAGAAATATGTGACGATAATCGTCAAAATCATCAATACCAAGGAAGCCGCTGAGCCGAAGGTTGGATCGCGCGCGATCGAGGAATTGGCGCTGGATCAAGTTGCCAATCAAAATCACCTGTGCGCCGCCCAAAAGATCGGATACGATGAAAGTTCCCATCACCGGGATGAAAACCAAAATCGTCCCTGCCACTACGCCTGGCATGGAAAGAGGCAATGTCACGCGCAGAAATGTGCGGAAAGGAGATGCGCCCAAATCCGCGGCAGCTTCGTAAAGTGAATTATCAATTTTTTCGAGGGAAGTATAGATTGGCAAAATCATAAAAGGCAGGAACTCATACACCATACCCACCAGCACTGCACCGGGTGTATAAAGCATTCCGAGTGGCTTAAACGGGATGTGGACCAGTCCGGCCAACCATCCAAGCATAGAATTAATCACACCTTGATCGCGAAGGATCATCATCCAAGCGTAGACGCGGATAACGAAGTTTGTCCACATTGGCACGAGCACCAGGAACATCAATGTGTCTCGCCATCTGGGATGAACTCTGGCAATGAAATAAGCCAGTGGAAATGCCAATAGGATATCCAATACCGTTGTGTTGAATCCCAAAACGAGAGATCGCCATAAAATTTCAAGGTACAAGGAAGTAAAACAGCTTTGGATGCCAGGCGGGCAATCCGTAGTGAACCCGAGTAAGCGGATATAATTATTTAAGGTAAAAGTATAGATTACGCCACCGTCAGCACTACGCTGTCCGAAGCTAACAACTAATGTCAATAAAAGCGGAATAATCAACATCCCGATCATGAAAATCAGTGTCGGGATGATCAGCAGAGTGCCTTGTGCGGATTTATTCTCGCGCAATCGTTTGAGCATTGCTAATCCTTTGGCAAAACGAGAGTATTTTCCGACATCAAGCTCAGCCGAACTTTTTGCCCTGTTTGATAATAGGCACGTGGGTCAAGAGTGGAGACGCGATTTTGTTCCCATACTTTCATGCGCTGTCCATGCACATCAAGATAGAGGTGTGTATCGGAACCGATATAAGTACTATTAACAACGGTACCTTCCAGCCCATTTGGGCCGGATGCCGCTCTATCTGAAAGGCGGATTTTTTCTGGACGAATGGAGATGGCCACATCATCTCCAACGTTCACCTTGCTGGTAATGAGTTCCCGCTAATTCCTGCTCCCAAGCCGAAACATAAACAACTGCCTGACCTCCCGTAACGGATTTAACTTTGCCGTCCAGAAAATTGGATTTGCCGATAAAATCTGCAACGAAGCGATTTGCGGGACGTTCGTAAATTTCAACTGCCGGCCCCACCTGTAAAACCTTGCCAAAATTCATTACGGCAATGCGGTCGGACATGGTCAATGCTTCACCCTGGTCGTGCGTCACATAAATAAAAGTGATGCCTACTTCCTTTTGCAGGGACTTCAATTCGAGTTGCATCTCTTTGCGAAGCTTCAAATCCAGCGCGCCCAGCGGTTCGTCCAAGAGTAGAACTTTCGGCCGCTTAACCAGCGAGCGCGCCAGCGCCACGCGTTGTTGTTGTCCGCCCGAAAGTTGTTTGGGATAACGTCGATCCATGCCGCTCAAGCGCACCATCTTCAGCGCTTCACCCACGCGCCGTTTAATATCCTCCTGGGAAGTATGTTCCATTTCAAGGCCAAAGGCCACGTTTTGGAAGACGGTCATGTGTTGGAATAAAGCATAGCTTTGGAAGACAGTATTAACGGGACGCAGGAACGGAGGTTTATGTCCCTGAGCTTCATCGTCAATGTAGACCTCGCCCTCGGTTGGCCATTCAAAACCTGCAATCATGCGAAGGGATGTGGTTTTTCCACATCCCGAAGGGCCCAGCATCGAAAAAAATTCGCCGTTATTAATTTGCATAGTGAGATGATTAACAGCCGCTAACTCACTCCCCTCGGGTGTGACAAATTTCTTGACAACGTCATGCAATTCAATTGCAAACTCGCTCATCGACAAGCTCCTCCGCTGATCCAATGGTGATATTCAGTTACTATTTTCCCATAAATTTACCAAATTTAGGTGAGCATTTTGTGCGTCTGCTCCCTAACTAAAATTTTCTGCTCCATTCGTTCGGCCAACGCTCCACCACAACTTTTTTCTGCGTAAAGAACTCCACCGCGTCCATGCCTTGACCATGCAAATCGCCAAAGAACGACTTTTTCCATCCGCTAAAAGGGAAGAACGCCATCGGCGCAGCAACACCGATATTGATTCCGATGTTGCCTGCTTCGGCTTCATAACGGAACTTACGAGCAGCGGAACCACTCGAAGTGAACAAACTCGCTTGATTCCCATATGTTCCGCTATTAACCAATTCGATTGCTTCGTCAACAGTGTTGACATGCATCAGACTTAGCACCGGTCCAAAAACTTCAGTGCGCGCAATCTCGCTTCCGCGCTGGACATTGGAGAGGATCGTCGGTCTGACAAATGATCCACGTTCATAGCTTTTCACTACTGTCCCGCGTCCATCCACCGGAAGCGACGCGCCTTCCTTTGTGCCAACTTCAATCAATTGTTCAATGCGTTGTTTACTCACAGCATTAATAACCGGCCCCATTTGAACGCCAGAATGAAGTCCATAACCGACCACACGGGAGGCCGCCGCATCGCAAATCATTTCCGTGAATGTGTTTCGTGCGTCCGCAACGGTCACCGCCAGCGAAACCGCCAGACATCGTTGCCCCGCGCAACCGAAAGCTGAGTCAGCGATGATCTTGGTCGCCATATCCATATCCGCATCGGGCAATATGATCACAAGATTTTTCGCTCCGCCTTGCGCCTGAACGCGCTTTCCATTTGCAGATGCTTTGTTATAGAGGTATTTCGCCGTTGCCGTTGAACCAACAAAAGTCACAGCGCGAATAATGGGATGTTCAAGAATTGCATCCACTGAATCCTTCGCTCCATTGACGATATTAAGCACACCTTTTGGCAAACCAATCTGATCGATGAGATTGAAAACCAATTGCATCGTCATAGGCACTTTTTCTGAAGGCTTCACGATGTAGGTGTTTCCCGCCGCGATTGCATAGGGCATATACCAAAATGGAATCATGCCGGGAAAATTGAATGGCGCTACAGTAGCGCAGACGCCTACTGGCTGGCGAAGCATGATCTCATCAAGGCCGGGCGCAATATCTTCCACAATCTCGCCCTTAGACATCATCGGCATTCCGCACGCGACTTCCACATTCTCGATAGCGCGCACCACTTCCGCTTTGGATTCTTCAAAGGTTTTGCCCGCTTCATCCGTGATCGTGCGGGCAATCTCATCCATGTTGGCTTTCAGCAAGTCGCGGAACTTGAAGAGATATTGAATGCGATCTTGAACGGGAGACCGCCTCCAGCCCGGAAACGCCGCGGCCGCGGCCTTGGCAGCAGAGTTTACGTCGTCAAATCCACAAAGCGGCGTTCGCGCCATCAACTCACCCGTCGCAGGATTGATCACATCAAAATACTCCTTAACCTTCGGTTCGATCCATTCGCCATTAACATAATTCAAAATCTTTTGCATAAAGAATCTCCTGTAGGGATACAGCGACGCTAAGTCCCCACAAATTAATTAACCATCTTATCCATGAACTCAGACAAACCTTCATCAATCAAATTTAGACCTTCATCGAGCTGCTTTTCATTGATGATAAGCGGCGGCACAACAAACAAAATATTTTTGAAGTTGAAAACATACAGGCCCATGGATATCAGGAAATTTTTGAGTGACGTTAAATCCATTGGTTCTTTCGTTTGACGATTCTTGACCAACTCGATGCCGGAAAATAATCCGATATAGCGCACATCGCCAATCGCAGAGTGCTTGGCCTTCAATTCATCGAGCCGCTTGCCAAGATACTTTCCAACTCTTTTGGAGTTTTCAAAAATCTTTTCTTCTTCATAAACTTCAATTGTTGCCAGTGCCGCCGCACAAGCCAGTGCATGACCATTGTAAGTCAAGCCTGCATACAAATATTTGTCGTCGAAGAATTTCGCAATCTTCTCGCGGACAATCACCGCGCCGAGCGGCACGTAACCAGATGTGATTCCCTTTGCAGTGGTGATGATGTCGGGGACAACGTTCCAATTATTTACTGCAAACCATTCACCGGTCCTGCCCCACCCCGACATGACTTCATCCGAAATCAGAAGAATTCCATATTTGTCACAAATCTCGCGGAGGCGCGGCCAATAATCATCCGGTGGGACGATCAAGCCATTCGAACCTGTCACGCCTTCCATAATGATCGCGGCGATCTGATCCGGACCTTCATACTGAATCACTTCTTCAACATGGCTGATACATTCCCGATGACAGGTTTCACGCGTCCAGCCAAATGGGCAGCGATAGCAATACGGATCGAGAAAATGAACCACGCCCGTCATGGCATGTTCAATGGGAGCTCGCCGATAATCGCCGGTCAATGCAATAGCGCCATGAGTTGCACCGTGATACGAGCGATAGCGCGCCAAAATTTTATACCGACCTGTATAGAAGCGGGCAATCTTGACAGCATTCTCGTTGGCTTCCGCGCCGCCAAGTGTGAAGAATGTTTTCTTCAAATCACCGGGCGTGATCTCCGATAATTTTTTGCCGAGCAAACCGCGCGGCTCAGTAGCCATCCCCGGCGCGACAAAAGTCAATTGTGCGGCTTGATCTTGAATGGCTTTCACTACTTTCGGATTTTGATGCCCGATATTGGTATTGACCAATTGGGAAGCAAAGTCCAAATAACGTTTGCCATCGGCATCCCAGAAATATACGCCGTCGGCCCTGACAACCGGAATTGGATTCATTTGTCCCTGCACCGACCAAGAGTAAAACGTATACTCCTTGTTCATCTCTACAATTTCTTTCGCGGTCAGATTCTTCTTTGTTCCTTGCGCAACTTTAGTCATGCTGCCTCCAAATCAAAAGTAGTACATCGAACATGCCCAGGCATTCGACGCCTCAATAGCTACGATTTCACTTTCTTGACAATATCAGCATAGACGTTCAACGTTTCATCAACATCGGCATCCGTGTGCGAGTAGCACAGAAACCATGGCTCACGCGCGTCATGATCCGGCATGACACCATGTTCAATTGCCATCTCGACCAGCTTGATATACATCTCTTTATCACTTTCATCCCAATCGCGCTGACAGGTAACAGCCTCAACACCAAGAGCGAAAGAGAACATTGTCGGGTAACCGCTCATTGCCACCGGAATATTGTTATCCTCAAAGATGTCTTTTAATCCAGCCATCAACCTCTTGCCTCGTTTTTGAATCAATTCCAAGATCGGTTTTGTTTTTAGCAATTTCAATGTTGCATACGCAGCAGCGACGCCTGGCTTGTTATTGGTATACGTTCCACCCTGTGAGACGCCATGTCCAATGATAGACATAATTTCGCGGTCGCCACCGAACGCAGCAATCGGGTAGCCGTTGCCCAATGCCTTGGCATAAGTCGCGAGGTCCGGCTTGATGCGATAATATTCCTGCGCGCCGCCGTTCGCAATACGAAAGCCAGTCTTGACTTCATCCAAAATAAAAACAGTTCCATATTCTTCTGTCTTCTTGCGGATCAATTCAAGGAAGCCAACCTGTGGTTCAATAGCCCCGCAATTGCCCTGGCAAGGTTCGGTGATGACGGCCGCGATTTGATCTCCATACGAACGCATCACGCGTTCGAAGCCATCAAAGTCGTTGAAAGGCAACGTGATCACAAACTCGCCCATGGATTGGGGAATCCCCGAAGATGCCTGCACAGGAATTGGGTTTCGACGATTGCCATAGGCTTCCACCGGCGCATACGTGGACCACAACGTATGATCGTGAAAGCCATGATAATTTCCTTCAAACTTTAAAATAATTTCGCGTCCCGTGAAGGCGCGTGCAACACGGATGGCGTGCATCGTCGCTTCGGTTCCCGAACAGGCAAAGCGAACCATCTCCACAGCCGGACACATCTCCACGATCAACTCCGCAACCTCAACTTCGAGCTCGCCGGTCATTGCGAACAACACGCCTTTCTTCACTTCCTCAATGACCTTCGCGTCCACTTCATCATACGCGTGGCCCAGGATGATCGGACCGAATGCCAGGCGGTAATCAGTGAAGCGGCGACCATCCACGTCCCAAAGATAGCCGCCTTTAGCTTTATCCACATAAGGCGTGAGACCTTCTCCCCAGTAGCGAAAATTGGAGTTCACGCCCAAAGGCAAAACTTTCTCAGCCCGTTTTTGCATTGATTGACTTTTTGGACCAACCAAACTCATAGCGCCTCACCGTGAAGAACAAGATTCTTTTCCCGTTCATCCTGTGAAATACATTTATATTCTTTCTCTGTGTTTTCTGAAAATAAAAATATAATTGTCAATATACTCAAGTCATCCAAACGCGTCAAGGCAACGGATTATTATTCAATTCAAGTTCAAAACGAAATGTAGTGCTTTTTCGTTGGGAATACTTTTCAAAATTGTCCAGTCTTTCACATTGACGCTCACATGCCAGGCAGGTATAATCAGCCTCCGGTATTATTCCCATTTTTCAGGAGAAAAACAATGGTTACTACAGATACGATGCCCGAGGTTGTGCTAGAACCGAAGGCCAAACTAACAGGTAAAATCCTCAAGATCACGCTGGCAGGCGCGCTCGTTGATATCAGCCAACCTATTCCGGGTGTGCTGCACATTTCTCAGCTTCAAAAAGATCCAGTCAACAAAGTTGAAGAAGTTGTCAAAGAAGGCCAAACCGTGGACGTTTGGGTGAAACACGTACGTAAAGATCGCATCGAACTAACTATGATTCAGCCGCTCATGTATGATTGGAAAGACCTTCAACCTGAGATGCTCGTTAAAGGAAAAGTTGTCCGGCTTGAGCCATATGGTGTATTCGTCGAGATCGGTGCGGAACGACCCGGCATGATTTACATCAGCGAACTGGCGCGCGGTTATGTCAAAAACGCCGGCGATGTCGTCAAAGAAGGCGACGAAGTGGAAGCCATGATCCTCAAAGTGGACCGCAAGAAACGGCAAATCCGTTTAAGCATGAAAGCAATCCAGCCTGAAATCGTCGAAGAGGAAAAACCGGAGCGTGAAAACAAGCGCAGTAAGAAAAACAAACAGGCTGAAAAAGAAGTTGAAGTGCAGGTGGAGGAAAATCTCGAGCCAGAGTTGACCGCGATGCAAATTGCGTGGCAAACCGCTCAAGACCGCGCCAAGGCTCATAAGGCACATAAAGGAAAAAGGATGAAGTCAGCATCCATTGAACAAGAGGACATTCTAAGCCGCACCCTTGAAAAGAGATTACCTACGGGCGCATAAGACCGGTCCAACTAAGATCGCCTCCGTTCAGCTGGAGGCGATTTCGTTTAAATTTGATTTGAATATTTTTCAGCAAAAAGCGCAGGCTGGCCGCCAGTGTGCCAGAACAAAATGGTCTCGTCTTTTTTGAAGAATCCTTTGCGGATCAAATCAATCATACCTGCGGCAGCACGGCCCGTATAAACAGGATCAAGCAACAAACCCTCTTTGCTGGCAAATAAACGGACTGCTTCGCGTTCTGCATCAGTTAATACGCCGTAACCCGCTTTGCAATATTTGTCTGTTGCCAGAACTGCATCTGTTGTGAGATTGATTTGTTTGCCGAGTTGCTCAGATGTATCCGACGCCAGCTTGGAAACGTGGGCCTTTAGCCATTCTTCCGATTCATCAATACTAATTCCAAGCACTTTTCCTTTGTAATCAAATATTTGTTGACCCAGAACTAATCCCGCGTGTGTCCCACCAGACGAAGTCCCAAACAAAATCCAGTCTGCAGGTACATTTTGGTTCATGAATTCTTCCATTGCAAAAGCATAGCCCAATGCGCCGGTTGTGCTCGAGCCACCATACGGAACGAGATACGGCTTCTTTCCATCAGCGACGGCTTTATCGAATGTTTCCTTCAACACACGATCGCGATCCGCGCGGTCAAGCACATTCACTATTTTTGCGCCAAATAATTCGTCGAGCAATAAGTTTGCCGAAGCATCTTTTGTCAATTCGCCGGTCAATACTAAGGTACATTCAAAGCCAAACTTCGCCGCCGCGGCCGCGGTTTGACGACAATGATTCGATTGGATCGCGCCCGCCGAAATCATCATTTTGGCTCCTTGTTCCTGAGCCTCAGCAACAAGGAATTCTAGTTTGCGCGTCTTGTTGCCGCCGAAAGCAAGTCCGGTTTGATCGTCGCGCTTGACCAGAATCCGCGGCCCACCCAATGTCGCGGAAAGACGCGGCAGCACTTCAATCGGCGTCGGCAAATGGGCAAATCGTAATCGCGGAATATCCATCAGGCTCCTCCAATCGCTTGCTTCGTTTTTTGTTTCCCGCGCGAACGCATCATATCCAACATGCGCGGAATAATCTCTGAGTACATTTTATACAATAACAAATTAGGAGTGAAGTCCCACGCGCCGAGTGTGCGGATCACTTCGCCGCCCAATCCTTCTTTAAAACGGAACACGCCCCACATCGGATCGCTTTCCTTGAATTCATCCGGCGCGCCCCAAAGATCGTAAACCCCACAACTATGCAACTTGGCGCGTTTCATCGCTTCCCATTGCAGAAGATAATTTGGCATTTTTTCGCGATGCGATTCACGCGACATACCGTAAACATAATAAGCTCGGCTTGCAAAATAAAAAACAAAAATCGCGGCGACAATTTCATCATTGACTTCGGCAATTAAGGGTTCGGCTTTCGCTTCGGATGATTGCATAAATGTTTGCCAAACGGTTTGATAATAGCCTTCATCGCGAATCACAAAGCCGTCGCGCACGGAGGTCTCGGCATACAACTTGTAAAGCATCGGCAGATCAGCTTGGCTTCCCGTGCGAACCGTCACGCCTTTCTTTTCAGCGAGGCGAATGTTGTAGCGCGTTTTCTGTCTCATACGCGCTAACATTTCATCTTCAGATGCGGCCAAATCAATCAGGACGGTATTCTTGAATTGGATTTGATCCGACGAATATCGCCAACCTCTGTCAGTCAACTCCGAGAGCACAATCTGTCCGCCGTTATCTTCGCGTGAGTTTTCGTTATCAGGGATTCCCTTTCCTAGCACAACATCAGGATCGATCTTCAAAAAGATCGCTCCTTCCTTTTTTGCGAAGGATTGCAAATCATCGAGGACTCGATTGCGAAGCGACTCGTTCGACCAATCAAGCAACGGGCCTTTTGGACAATACAAAATGCAAAGCCGCGACACAAATCCTCGCGAAAGGACGGTTCGTTTCAAAACAAGACATGCAGCTTTGACATCTAATTGATCCAGCAAGTCCAATTGGTCAGATGTATAGAATTGAAAAGACTTATCGGACCACACAAGAAAAATCGGCTTCCAACCATATTTTGATTTAACTTGCGCCCATTCGTAAGTTTGGAGAAAGTGCGAGTTAAGCATTAATGCAATCAATTGATTCCAAACAGGCATTTGCATTATGCGCCCTCGTGTCCTGCCAAACGCCAAAGATAAAGTCGGTATAACAACGGGTTATATATTTTGTCCATTGCTTGTGCGGCTCGCTTGAGTTCGCCGCCAAAACCACGCTTGAAACGATATACTCCCCACAAGCCATCATTACGATTTTCAAATTGGGCCTCGAGTGTTGATTTGATTTCGTCGGGCACGCCCCATAAATCATATTCTTCACAGCCGCGCCCCTTCACCCAGCGCATGGATTCCCATTGCAAAAGATAAGTCGGCATGCGATTGCGTTCTTCGTCATTGGACGCGCCATAGATATACCAAGCACGCTTCCCACTTTCAAAGACCATCAAGGCTGCGAGCGGCTTGTTTTCAAATTCAGCAACCAACAATTCGCAATTGCCGGTTGGATGAAATAATTCATAAGCGCGGCGATAGTATTCAAGCGAATGCACGCCGAATCCATCGCGTCCACCAGTAATTTGAAGCATACTGTAAAAGGAATCCAAATTGTCCCACGCGCGGACAACAACACCTTTCTTTTCAGCGAGGCGAATGTTGTAGCGGCACTTCTGTTTCATGCGAGCAAGGATTGCTTCTTCGCTTCCCCGAATGTCAACGATGATGGTGCGAGGCGGTTGTATGTTTTGTTTGGAAAGAATGAAGGATGATGGACGATTTATGTTCTCGTCATCCCAAACATCCGGTTCGATTTTCAGTAAAATAGCCCGACGCTTTTTGCATATCACGTCAATTTCATGCCAAAATTCTTTACGAGAAGTTAACTGCTGATCACCTATTGATAATTTAGGAATATAAGCTATCGTAAGACCCAGTGGCAACATTCGGAAAAGAATCTGTGCGCCCGCATTGTCATTGATTATACGAACCGCTTCCCATCCAAATCCAGACTTCAACTCGCCCCATTCGCCGGTTTGTAATAAATGTGCGGTGGGATGTTGTTGGATGAATTGATGCCACTCAGTAAGCGATACTTCCGACATTAGACTACTGATGTGATTTCAGGCGAAGGCGTCGCGCGGATTGCCGCGTCCGGAATGACTTCATCGAGTAATGAGATGATCTGGTCGGTGTATCCGCTTGAAGCCAGGATCTCAAGGCGTTTTAGAGTCACCTCCAGCTGATCGCTCGCCATGACATCTTCATGTTCAGAGCGAAAGATATCGGGATGCGCGGTTTTGTCATAGATTTTCCCGGGCTCCCAAAGTTCTTCGCGCAACTTCTCGCCGGGACGAATGCCGCTGAATTCAATCTCGATATCGCGACCCGGCTCAAGTCCCGAAAGGCGAATCAAATCCTCCGCCAAATCAAGGATGCGAACCTGCTGTCCCATATCGAGCAGAAACGCCTCGCCGCCCTGACCCATCGAAGCCGCTTGCAAGACAAGATGAACAGCTTCGGGGATGGTCATGAAATAGCGCTCCATATCAGGATGCGTCACTTGGACCGGCCCCCCATTTACTATCTGTCGCTTGAAAATTGGAATGACGCTCCCTCGGCTTCCCAGCACATTTCCAAAGCGAACCACCGAATATGCGCGCTGGGTTCGATGAGCCGCATCAAGCACGATCATTTCTGCAAGTCTTTTCGTTGCGCCATATACATTGGCAGGACGCACCGCCTTATCGGTCGAGATCAGAACCAATCGTTCAACGTTGTTTTCAATCGCTGCATCCACCACATTACGCGTGCCGATCACATTATTCAAGATCGCTTCTTCCACATTGGCTTGCATCAATGGCACGTGCTTATGTGCGGCTGCATGGAATATTACCTTAACGCTCTCAAAAGCAGAACGCAAACGCCTAACATCCTTTATGTCCGCAATTATCGGTGTCAATGGCAAAGATGAATTATCTTCTTTAAGTTCAAGCAACGTTTCAAATATACTGTTCTCGCCATGACCGAGGATGATTAATTCACTCGGATTCCAGCGCGCGACCTGACGCGATAACTCGCGTCCAATCGAACCGCCTGCACCTGTAACAAGGACGCGTTTGCCGCTGATTACATTTCCAATCATCTCTTCATGAATACGACGCGGCTCGCGGCGAAGCAAGTCCGTAATGTCCACCTCGCGCAAACGGCTCACGCTGACTTTACCGCCGATCAATTCGTAGATGCCGGGCATGGTCCGCGATGGTATGCTTTTGAGGCGACAGGCATCAGTGACGAGACGCACCAGGCGTCCAGGTGCGGAAGGGATTGCAAAAATCACTTCGTCAACGTGTTGGCTATCAAGCACGTCGGTAATGTCATTGACCAATCCAATGACTGGCACGCCATAAATCTCTTGACGTTGTTTGACCTGATCATCATCGAGAAAACCGACTGGAGTCAAATTAAGTTGCGACGATTTTTGCAATTCACGCACCACCAGCGCACCGGCATCGCCCGCACCAATAATCAACGCGCGGCGCGCCTTTCCATTACGCGACGCAGTAGTAGATTGTTCCGCTAAGATGCGAAGCGCAAAGCGCGAACCACCGATCAGGACGAGCGACAATAACCAATCAATGCCCAGAGCCGAACGCGGCATCCCTGGATAAACACGCCCGGTTGAAAGTAATAACAACATCACGCCTGAGGTCAGCACGGCCGCTGTTGTAACCGCGGCAGTGATGAGCCGCAGTTCATTAGTGCTAGCATAAACCCAAATGCGACGATACAAACCAAAAAAGAAATAGGTCGGAGTTTTGACTAACAAAGCCACGCCGCACATCACGAGCATCGCCGGAAAGTAAAAAGGCAACTGCGCTACATCGAGTCGCAATGCAAAACTTCCCATTACCGATACGATGATGAGAATCAAATCGCCGATCAGCACGTAGCGATTACGCAAATGAGGGCGCAATTTTATTGCATCCAATCTACAGTTTCTTTCAATCCGTCTGCTAATGAAGTCTGTGCTTTGAAGCCAATTAACTCTTCGGCCCTATCGGGGCAACCTAAAGATTTATAAATATCACCTGCGCGCGGTGGTGCAAATACAGGTTTCGGTGAATTCGGAAATAGTCTAAATAGCACATCCAGCAAATCAAGAAGGCGTGTACTTTGACCAGTGCAAATATTAAAGATTTTTCCCGCCGCAGACGGATGTTCCGATGCAATTATATTGGCGCGTGCCACATCGCCAACAAAAATCAGATCGCGCGTCTGACCGCCATCGCCAAAGATCGTAATGGGTTGGCTATCTTGCAAACGGCGAATAAAGATTGGTACTGCTGCGGCATATGCCGAGTCCGGGCGCTGACGCGGACCATACACATTGAAGTATCGCAAAGAAACAACTTCCAAACCAAACGAATTTGTATACAGCTGGGCAAACATTTCATCCACGCGCTTTGAAACCGCATAAGGTGAGAGCGACCTCAATGGTGTATCTTCTTTCAACGGCAACGCACCCAAATCGCCGTACACCGCTGCGCTCGATGCGATTACCGCACGTTGCACACCGGCCTTCCGCGCCGCTTCCAACAAAGTCGAAGTGCCGGTGATATTGACATCAAAACAATCCTGCGGCTTCTCCATCGATTCAGGAACGGAGACAAATGCCGCTTCATGAAAAATGACTTCAACATCGCGCACTGCATCCGCGACGATAGCCGCATCGCGCACGTCTCCTTCCAAGATATCAAAACGGCTGCCATTTTTTGAGCTACTCAATCCCTCAAGGTTTTCGCGTTTGCCGCTTGAAAAATTATCAAGCACACGCACTGCCGCGTCCTGTTTGAGCAAAGCACGGACAATATGCGATCCAATAAACCCAGCACCACCCGTAACAAGATATCGTTTCAAATTATCTGCCCTTTCAACTCATCACAGTTCCAATTGTGCGCAGGACAATCATTATATCCATGATCAATGAACGATGCTTGATGTAATACAGATCATATTCCAGCTTGACAACTGTTTCTTTCACATTTGCGACATAACCATAATTGATCTGCGCCCAGCCGGTCAGGCCCGGCTTAACCAACAAACGCGCCCGATAAAAAGGAATCTGCTTTTGAAATTCGGCGACCAATTCTGGGCGTTCAGCAGCGCGGACCGACCAAACTCATCTCGCCATTCAAGATATTCCAGAATTGAGGTAATTCATCCAGTCGAGTCTGGCGCAAAAAATTTCCTACACGTGTCACACGCGGATCGTTTTCCAAAGCAAGTCTTGCTTCGCCATCGGCTTCTGCCTCGCGATGCATTGTCCGGTATTTATAAATCTTGAAAACCTGTCCACCTTGACCCAGTCGGGTCTGCGCATAAAAAATTGGAAATCCGCTGTCAATCCAGGTGGCGATCAGAATGAATGGAAAACTAATTCCGAAGAACAATAATCCAATGCCCCACCAAGAATATCCATCAATCGCTTGACTAATTCATAGAAGCTGCTGACCCGCATTTCATCCGTAAAAGAACGAATCATCCAATCGGATTCCAAGTGGTGAACAGGAACACGTCCGGCCATTTCCTCGTAGATAATGGGCATGCGGGTCACTTCGACACCCCGTTCTTGCGCGTCAAGAATGGCTTGAAAGGTAGTGCCGCGGATTTCACCTGTAATCGCAATCACGATATCTGAAATATTATAGAACTCTACAATCTGCAGAAGACGGCGGCTGGAAGCAATTACTGGAAAGCCTTCAAAATTGTGTTTGGATTTATGCGGATCATCGTCAATAAAACCAATCAGATTAAACGGTGGCGGCTTCAACTTATTGAACGTCTGAGCCAGAGCCAGGCCAGCTTTGCCTGCACCTATGACTAAGACCCGGCGCATTAGCTCAGGGGAAGTATAAAGTCGAATATATACCGCACGCCAACCTAAAGTCAAAAACGAGGCAATAATAAGAAACGCGGCAACTCCAATGCGCGGCAAAGCATGTCGTATCTCTGCTAGTAATGATAAAAATCAGGGAATAAACCACAATTCCGATAAAGGCTGCGATCTCTATACCGCGCAGAGTCCTGCGCCAGCTCGCGGCAACATGCGGGTCATATAGCTCAACCATCAGAAGTAACCAGCCGATTGGCAAAAGATAAAACCAAAGCGGAATCTTGACACTGAGCGTCACTAACGCCCATGCCCGCTCCGGTTTAATGTTGAAATGTTCAGAAAGCAATTTGTAGTATAGATAAAGCCTCCAAACATATATGGCAGCAAAATCGGATGCGATTGACGCGACCAAATCCCCGAGGATAAGCAGAATGCGACGCTCGCTGGAGCGCAAACGAAAACTGGGACGAGGTGAATTATCAGCCATTATTCGGCTTTAGGTACGATGAGATGAGACTAAATAAAAAACCGCTACCCCACGTAAGATGCATAATCAAGATAGACAGCGGTAAGCCGACGATGAGGAATGGTTTACGATTGCGAATTCCAGCTTGAATGCTTGCAGCAATCAGAATAAAAAGATAAAGAATAATTTCAAGGGAAAAGAGCCAGCGGGCAAAAGAAAACCAGAAAGATAGAAAAATCACCGCAATTAAGCTCCCAACAAATAATGGTGGAAGCGCCTGACGCCAGCGAATAGTTTTTGTATATCGTTTAAGCATTCTCCATTTCCAAAAACCGTATCGCCAATATTGACCGGCCAATTCACGGAACGTGGCGCGCGCGAAATAGATCGACCGGATCTGCGGATCAAGCCAGACAACACCTCCGGATTGACGGACGCGTGTATTAAACTCATAATCTTCATTGGTCAACAAGGTTTCATCGAATCCGCCGATTTGATCAATGAGCCCGCGCCGAAATGCGCCAAACGGAACGGTATCCACCGCACCAGCTTTTGGATTCAGCCTATACATGGCATCGCCAACACCAAGCGGATGTGATGCCGCGCTGGCAATTGATTCTGCAATCCAGCCTTTGCCTGCCGAATGAATCTCCCACACACCCCCAACATTTACACCTTTTCCTTCTTCCAATATCTGCACACATCGCTCGACATATTCAGGATTTCGGTTGTGAATGCGCATCGAGGCGGATAATGATCTCACCGCGCGCCGCCTCAATAGCCAAATTCAAGGCCGCGGGAATGATGCGCCGCTGATTGTCCAGGATACGAAGCGAAAGCTCGTCATGATCGCGCCGGAACAAGTTAATTCGTTCGCGGGTTTTGTCCTGCGAAAAAGCATCAGCAATAATGATTTCCATTTGTGAAAGAGGATAAGTTTGAGCCAGCACCGCCTCTAACAATTGCTGGATGGTGGCTTGTTCATTGTAACATGGGACGATAATCGAAACGAAAGGTGGCATAGTCAACTTGCGTTTTACTTCATGTTTTAATTTCCCAAAACCAAAACTATTTAGGCGGGCGGCCATTCAAGGGCAAATGAACGATAAAAGCCGTCCCCCGCCCCGGCGTACTGCGGACGCTAATTCTACCACCATGAGCAGCGACAATTTCATGAACGATCGCTAGCCCCAAACCCGCGCCATGATGCTCTCCGCCTGCCCGCGCCGCATCCGCTTGATAGAAGCGGTCAAAGATATGCGGCACATCATCCTTTGGAATGCCTTTGCCGGTATCGTCCACGGCAATTTGTATCTCATTGCGATCATGGATAGCATACAAAGTAATGCTTCCGCCTTCGAGGCGTGAATTTCAATGCGTTATCTACCAAATTGGTGAACACCTGCGCCAGACGATCTCCATCACCTAACACAGGCAGAAGATCATTTCCAAATTTTGCATTCTAAAGTAACACCTGCATTGGAAGCCATCGGCGTGAACTTCTCGATAATGCCATTCAGCAAAGCGCCGATATCCACCGGTGACATTTGTAAATTGATGATGCCCGCGTCGAGGCGCGCGAGATCGAGCAAGTCAAGCGCCATGCGATGCATTCGCCCCGACTCATTATAGATCACCTGAGCCGCCTGCTGGCGGGCTGCAGGCGTGTCCACCGTTCCATCCATAATCGCCTGCGCAAAGCCCTGAATGGATGTCAGCGGCGTTTTAAGCTCATGAGAAACATTCGCGACGAAATCTCGCTGTGATTTTTGGCTCGCCTGTACGCGTGTCATCATCGCGTTGAAAACCCTCGTCAACTCCTGGACCTCGTGCGGGCCGCGTGCTTCGATGGGCATTGCCGTCCCTAGGGCAAACGCCCGCGCCGAGTAAACGAGACGCTGCAGTGGATCGGCGACCCAACGCGCAATCATAAAAGCCAGAAGTAGTGACAGCAATAAGGCAATCGCGCCGCCCACCAATAATGGTAATAAAAGTTCGTCGGTTAGAAGAGCAAGGATCGGCTCTTTCGGCCTCGGAGAAGCGACCATCAACCAATTGCCATTGGGAAATTCTCGCATCGTGTAAAGCCAATTTTTTCCCGTTCGATCCCGAACTGTTTGAGTGATGCGCGCGAAAATCGTTTGAGAAGGCAATGGGATTGGAGACGATGTAGGATTAGTATCCGTAAGTGTGGTGCCGCTTGAATTGAAGGTCAGGACGCGCACCTCCAATGCTTGAGCGATAAAGTCTGTATTGCTGTTCGGTTGATCCAAAAGATTTTCAGCGGCCCTCAATTGCACGAAAGTCTGGCGATACAGAACCGGATTACGCAAAAGGTAAAGAATCAAAACAAATGCTACAACTCCCAGAGCCGTAACAATGAGCACAGCATAACTCAACCAAAGCCGGGCGCGAAGAGAAGAAAACATATTTCTTACGCATCACGAATTATGTAATTCGTGATCAAACCACCAATTTATATCCCACGCCTGTAACAGTCTCGATCTTTATCGAACTGCCTTCAAGTTTTTTACGAAGATGCGCGACGTGAACATCCACGGTGCGTGTTTGTCCATAGAAGTCGAAGCCCCACGCCATTTGAAGCAATTGTTCGCGAGTGAACACGCGTCCGGGCTGGCCTGCCAAAGTCAGCAGTAAATCAAATTCCTGTGTCCGCAAATCAAGAAGCCGCGCACCGATATGCGCTTCGTGGCGAACCGGATCGATCTCCAGCTCACCGAGTTTCACCGGTTTATCTATCGCGGCAGTTTTGTTTTCACCGCGCCGCAAGATGGCTTTCACGCGCGCCACCAGTTCTCGAGGATTAAAAGGCTTGGTGAGATAATCATCCGCACCAAGTTCCAGGCCGAGGATTTTATCAATATCTTCATCACGCGCCGTCAACATGAGAATCGCAACGGAATTATTTTCAGCCCGGACGCGGCGACAAACTTCAAACCCGTCAACCTTCGGAAGCATCACATCCAACACTACCAGAGCCGGCTTAAGACGCGTGATCGCCTCCAGCGCCGCCTCCCCATCTTTCGCTTCCTGAATACGAAAGCCATCTCTCTCGAGATACATGCGCGCTAATTGCAAAATGGATGGCTCATCATCCACGAGCAGAACAAGTTCGTTGGCCACTTAGTCACCACGCGGGGATTTGAGCAAAGCAATCACCTCGATCTCAACTGACGCGTTTTTTGGCAAGGCCGCTGCCGCAATCGTACTGCGCGCTGGAGGATTTTGAGAAAAGAATTCGCCATAGATGGCATTCATCTTGGCAAAATCATTCATATCCTTTAAGAAGACTGTGGTCTTGACCACATAATTCAAATCTGAATCCGACGCCTCCAGCACATGCTTGAGATTGGTCAACACTTGACGCGTTTGTGCTTCGATGCCGCCCTCCACCAATTCGCCGGTTGCAGGATCAAGGCCAGCCTGTCCCGCGGTAAACACCATCGACTCGGTTCGTATGGCTTGTGAATAGGGACCAATAGCTTTCGGGGCTTTATCCGTGAAGATGATCTTCTTGCCTTCCGTTGTAAACATTCAACCTCCGATGAAAACTGGATATTAACTTTTAGGTTTCAACGAGTATACAACCGAGAAGCAAGACAAGCAATACCAACGCGCAAAGGCACGGCTTTACACCGTGCCTTTGACTTAATTATTTTTGGTTAACCATTCGTAGAAGACGGAGCAGGTGTAGCCGGTTGATTGGTTGATTTGGTTGATTGGCTTGACGAAATGCCTGCATCGCTTCGCGCAAAGCCTTGCCTGCATCCCGCACCCCAGCTTGACGAATCGCTTCGGCTTTTGACCGAAAATCCTGGACAGTTTGAAGAGCCTGCGTGGGATCCGTTACATTACCGGAGGCATCAAAGCCTGCATGGGTTTGGATGATCGTTTGCAGATCAGCATAAATCGGTTGCACATTGCTGACCGCAGTAGAAAAAGCGTCCAGTGCGGTTTGAACGGCAGACACGTCCTTGCCTTTGGCTTTAGCATCGTCCAGCCTGGTTTGAATTTTAGAAATCATAGTATTGGCGCTATCAAGGATTTTGCCAATCCGGGCATAAATAGTTTGCTCTTTGGCCCAGGCTTTTTGCAACCGATCACTCGAAGGTTGACCCGGTGCAGGTGTTACCGGCGGAGTTGCCGACTGGGCATACGCGTTGACAAACGGCAGTGCACTAAGACCCATAGCAGCTATGGCCGCCAAGATCAAACTTTTCCTTAACCATATCGCAATCACTGACATTCGAACCTCCATTGTTCGTGTTTATGAATGCAATTTTAGAATAGTATAGTTACGAGAGTATATCTGGAATGTAAAAATTTTGTAAAATCTATTTGTGGCGCAGAACCAGCATCGTCAAATCATCGGAAAGCGGGATGGGGCCCACGAAAGCATTGAGACCAGATTCAATTGCGTCCAACATCGCATCGGCGGATGAGAAAGAGCTGGAACGAATCGCATCCATCAAACGCGCTTCGCCGAAGAGTTCGTTATCGGAAGAAAACTCTTCGGTTAAGCCATCGGTATAAAGCAAAAGGCTATCTCCGGAGGTCAGATGAATCGTCCGCTGTGAAATTGTCCGCGCTTCGGTCGCACCAAGGGCGACGCCGGTACGAGTCAAACGTTCAATTTCTCCATTTGCTTTCATCCACAATGGCGGATTATGTCCTGCATTGACGTAGGTTAATTCGGCGGTGTTTTGATCAAGTACAGCATAGACGGCGGTCACGAACATTCCCTGCTTTGTGTCCGGCATGAGAAGTTCATTGACGCGTTGTAAGGCTTCGGCAGGAGACGGAGTTTCAAAAACGGCCGCCCGCACGAGCGTCCGCGTGAGTGCCATGAAGAGCGCGGCGGGAATACCTTTGTCGGCCACATCTGCAATGAAGAGACCGAGTTTTCGATTTGGCAATTCCATTACATCATAAAAATCCCCACCCACTTGCCGCGCAGTTTTCCAGCGAGCCGCCAATTCCCAACCCGCAGGCTGCGGCAATGACTCCGGGATAAAGGTTTGCTGAATTTGCCGCGCCAATTGAACTTCCGTTTCGAGACGTTCACGAACCACCATTTCTTTTTGCAGGCGATCATTTTGAATTGCAAGGGCGGCTTGGTGCGCAATGCCTGCGATGATTTCTAAACGACGCGCACGAAAGCGGCGCCCGTCGGAGCTTCTTGCAACAAAAGAACGCCGAACACATCAGTCTTGACCGAAAGTGGGTACGCATAAAGAAGCGGTTCATTGGTTCGAACGATCTCAGCATCTTCGCGGGGCCAAGATTCTGCTAAAGTGAATCCACTTCTCTGGAGTGTCCTCCGCTCTCAATGGATGTACCAATAGATTGTTGAAATTTCGGGTTGCGTCAAGAAATGGAAACGCACCCATTCTAAGATCATTATCCGCTAAAATTTTCCGAGCTTCATCATCAAAGCCATAGGTATGCGCGGGATGAAACACCTCATGTTCGCCATCCCAAAGGTATAAAGCCACGCGTTCCACACCGACCAAAATCGGCATAACACGAACAATCGTACTGAGGATTTCATCCAATTCATTCAAGCTCACGACCGCTTGCGCAACTTGCAACAACGCGGCAGATGCATAAGCCTGCTCCTGTGCCGTGTCATAGAGACGCGCGTTTTCAATTGCAACCGCAGCGTAACTTGCAAATGTAGTCACGATCGCCTGTGCCTCATGGCCATAACGTCCCGGCGTATGATGCGTCAACGTAATAACACCGACCGGTTGATTGCCGACATGCAACGGAGCAGCCAACGATGAATAGTTAGATTCAAATTCAGCGGCTTGACCTGAAGGCCAGAACGGATCAGTGGATTTACGAAGAACAGGGCTTTCCGATAACATAGCGCGGGTCAGAGCAATTGAACCCTCAATATTTGTCAGGCGTGCTTGTTCAATTGCCTGCGGATCCCCGCCATGAACAGCGGCCAGCGAAAGATCGCCATCACTTAATAACCAGATAGCCGAAACATCCACTGGAAGGTTACGCTGGATTTCCGTCAGAATCGAATCAAGAACTTGATCCACATCCGCATTGGAGGATAACAAACCTGCCACTTCGCGCAGACTATCCGACACCTGCCGCCGCCAATGCTCTGAGCGGTATAAGTCTGCATTGCGGATTGATGCGGCAATCGTTCCTGCGACGGCCTCGAACATAATCCGGTCGTCTTCAGTGAAAACATTCAACTTATCCGATTGAATATCCAGCACACCGATAACTTTTTCATTGAACAATAGTGGCACGCATAATTCAGAGCGTGTGTTTCTAGGCGGAAGAGGCGATGGACGATAACGCAGATCCTTTGAAACATCATTGGCAAGGACGGTTTGACCTTCGCGCGCAACCCATGGAATGATGCCTTGAGAATAATCCAGCTGGATGGAATATCCTTCGAGAGCCTTGCTTCGATTTCCGCTTCCAGCCTCATACTCTATGAGTCTTCTATTGGGGTGAACAGTAAAAAGGTGAACGAAAGGAAAACCAAATTGATCATGAACAAGTTCGGCAGTGTCGTTCATCAATTGACGCAAATCAAGAGTCGAGGTAACGCTTCTGCTGACTTCAGCAATCAATGACAACTGATCAGCGCGGCGGCGAACATCGCCGTACAGGCGAGCACCCTCCACTGCGCGTGCGATATTGTCAGCCAGAGATTCTAAGCAAGAGCAAATCATTGGGGTGAAAGGCGTTGATATGATTGGATTGAATATCCAGCACGCCGAGAATGCGATCCTCGATCTTGAGCGGGATGACCGCCTCCGAACGCGTTTCAGGCAAACGATCACTAAATTGAAAACGGTCATCCGCCTGAACGTCGGAGGCGACGATGCGTTCACCGGACTCAGCCACCTCGCCAATCAGTCCCTGCCCAATCTCCACATCTAGCGCAATTGCCATTTTCTTTTTCCCTTTATTTGCCGCCGATGCGCTTGAGCGGAAACGTAAGCTTTTGGTTCCAGATCGAAGTGTAAAAATCCCAACGTAATAATAGTTAAAAGTTTTTTGGATGAGTTCCGCGACTCGCCGCGCCAGTTCATCCACATTCAGAACATTGGCGATTTGTGCGCTAACCTGCCGCATAAGATTCAATTGACCGATGCGGAATCGTTCCACCTCGACGCGATGCGAGGCGTATAAACCAAGAGCGACAATGCTTGCAAGACTTTCAATCAATTCAATTTCTTCTTTTGAAAAATTGGGGCCGCGCGAACGCGTCACTTGCAACGCACCGAGAACAAATCCCTGATCTGCGATTGAAACAGCAACAAATGTTTTTTTCGTCTTCGCTTTTTTGCTTGCATTTCTCAAATAGGTTTGTCCTTTTTGACCGCGTTCCTCATTCCCTCCAGCGCTGGTTGAACTAGGAAACAAACGCTTAGTACCCCAGTCCGGCAGGCGGAATAAATTTTCATTCAACCAGACATCCATCTTCCCCGTTATGAGACGGCCCATTGTTGAAACAATTAGGTCATGTTGCACTAGCCAAAGAACTCGGGCTGACCAATTGTTCGCCGAGACTGGCAACCTCGCGCCAATCAAACGAGCCGGAGAAACGCGCGGCATTGGGCATCGCTATCCTTTTCGTTTGACCAACGTCAGGAGATTACCCGCCGGCGTAGATTCATAATGAACTTCATCCATCAATTTATGCATCAGATAAATCCCAAGTCCCCCAATTTTTCGATCCAGTAAATCCGCTTTCAGATTCGGCTCTTCCACTCGAGAAGGTTCAAAAGTTTTTCCATGATCCAGCAAGGTAATGATCAGATGATCAATCCGGAATTCACAGCTAACATCAAACTTCCCATCCGGCTTCCCACCATACGCGTGTTCAATCACATTGGAGGCGGCTTCATCGGTCGCCAACTGAATGGAATAAATATCCTTGGCATTAAATCCCACTTCCCGCGCTTGATCGCCTACGAAGGAACGAATCTCATCAAGAATATCGAACGTGGTAGGAAAAGTCAAAGTCGGCATGCTAGAAGGAAAGGCCGCCTCAAGCGGGACTGGAAGCGGCCTCCATTCAATCAATCTTTTTTACAACCAAACCTATTTATAAACTACCAACCGCCTCAAGCGGATCATTAAATGCCTTAAACAATTCGGTAAAGCCTGCCAATTCAAGCGCCTCATTTATGCGGTTTGGTACCGGCGCCAGCACCACTTCGCCGCGATTATAACGCTTGCAAGAGCGTTGAGCGGCCAGCAACGCCCGGAATCCAGCACTGGACATATATTCTAAGTCGCTCATATCGACTACGATCTTGTAAACATCCTTCTTCATAATAGCATCCAAAGCCTTACTGAATTGCGGCGCAGTCGCACTATCCACACGCCCCTTGACTAACACCATATGACAATGTTTGAATTCCTTAGTACTGGTTTCCACGCTGATCCTCCTTCCGCATAATACGACATTTATCCTGCAGCGGTCAAAATTATATCATGAGAAACTGTTCCTTATTTGCTAACCGACACAACAGGAGCCTTGGGGCTGCCCGCATGAGCTAACATTTCTGATATGGGACTCTTCCGCACACCATTCTTTAAATGATAAAATTAGAAGCGTGATCTGGGTCCAAAGTTATGGAAGGAACACGCATAAGTTTGTCACGACCCATGGCGCATGTTGGATATTAGGTCGAAAGTTAAACACCAAATGAAGAACGAGATTTCTTGGAGTTCAAATCAATCTCAGCTTCACACCAAGGAGGCGGAAAGCTCATGAACGGAGAGCCAATCATGGTCATGCTTGTAGAAGACAATATGGATCACGCAGAATTGGTAATGCGCACTTTAGAAGATCACCGCATTGCCAACCGGATCCGCCACTTCACCGACGGCCAAAGCGCATTGGATTATCTCCTTCGTCAAGGCGAATTCTTGGATCCTGTTGCCAGCCCGCGTCCGCATGTTATCCTGCTCGATCTACGCCTGCCGCGAGTTGATGGCTTGCAAGTGTTGGAGGTGATTAAGAAGAATGAGGAACTCAAAACCATCCCTGTGGTTATCCTTACCACATCGGAAGCGGAGAAGGACGTGGCACGGGCCTACAACCACTACGCCAACAGTTATCTTGTCAAACCTCTCGGATATGAGGAGTTCAAGAACCTCATGGACGACTTCGGTATTTACTGGCTCGGATGGAATACGAATCCAAATATATAAAACCTTGATCAGGTAGAATGTTAGATTCTGTGCCCATTGAGATTTTATTAATCGAAGATGAACCGTCACACGTCGAGCTGATTCAGCGCGCTTTTGAAGATCGCGCGCCCAATATGCACATCGAACATGTCTCATTGCTTTCCCAAGCACGCCAGTATCTCTCGAGTAAAAAACCCAATCTCATCATCATCGACTGGCGCCTGCCAGATGGTGACGGCTTGGAGCTTTTATCGGACCGGGAAAATCCGTTGGACGCACCGGTTATCTTCATGACCAGCTACGGCAGCGAACGTATCGCGGTGGAGGCGATTACATCTGGCGCTTTGGATTACGTCATAAAATCGCCAGAAACCCTGATGGATATGCCCCACATTGCTGAACGTGCCATTCAGCAAAGCGAAGCAAAAAACGAACGCGCCCGAATGCAAGAGGCGCTGGCAAGAAGCGAAAGCCAATTCAGACTTCTTGCCGAAAATGCTAGTGATATGATCTCCCGCCATGATGTTCATGGAGTTTTTCTATACGTTTCTCCCGCATCTTGCCATATCCTTGGGTATGAACCGGAAGATTTAATAGGTCAAGCAGCTATGGATTTCATTCATCCGGACGACCTGCCAAAATTTATGGCAATGGCGAAGATACAGCTCAAAAAAGACTTGGTATATACTTTTTCTTATCGCGCAAAACAAAAAGATGAACAATATGTATGGCTGGAAACATCCGCCCGTGCCATTGTGGACGAGAAAACAGATTCTGTAACCGAGATTCAAGCCGCCTCCCGCGATATTGAGGAACGAAAACAAGCCGAGGAGGCGCTTCAAATCGCCCATCAAAATTTGCAGGATGCGTACGATCGCACCATTGAAGGTTGGGTCAAAGCGCTTGACTTACGCGACCGTGAAACAGAGGGTCATACTCAACGTGTGACAGGAACGACCATCAAAGTGGCGCGTGCGCTCGGTTTATCCGAATCTGAGATCATTGACGTCAAGCGAGGTGCCTTGCTTCATGATATTGGCAAAATAGCCATTCCGGATGAAATCACAAAAAAGACTGGTCCTCTGAATGAGCGCGAATGGAGCATTATGCGCAAACACCCCGAATACGCTTACGAGATGATTTCTCCTATTGCATACTTGAAACCCGCCTTGGACATTCCCTATTGCCATCACGAAAGGTGGGATGGCAGCGGGTACCCGCGCGGCTTGAAAGGAGAAGAAATTCCGTTGACTGCGCGCATGTTTGCCATCATCGATGTGTGGGATGCGCTGACAAGCGAGCGGTCCTACCGTAAACCAAATACTCACGAAGCCACTATCACATTTCTCAAGAAAGAGGCTGGGCGTTTATTCGACCCGCGCTTGGTCGAATTGTTCTTAAATGTTTTGAAACAGGAAACAGCTTAGCTCTTCCGAACCCTCAAATTAAGAAAATAGATTGCAAGGTTTTCCAACAGATTTGATAAGTAAAAATTCAATAATTGGTTGTATAATGCCTATTGATAAATAATCGAAAAAGGCAAACCCGGTGAAAACCGGGGACGCAAAGCCAACGGGTCCAAAGTCACGCAAGTGACCATGATTGCCAGGCCGCCGAATGCACCGTAAATCATAATTGATGATTTAACTTGGCGAGCCTGGGATCAAACCCAGGCTCATCCTATTTTAGTTCGTTCTACCTTGTCGTACCGATAAGGGCAAACCCGGTAAAAGCCGGAGACGCAAAGCCAACGGGTCTAAAGTCACTCAAGTGACCATGATTGCCAGGCCGCCGAAAACGAGCATGGACAAAATAGCTCATTCACCCACAAGTCATGCAAGTTCGACCAGCGCCTCCGCTGTATCGGATGCCCTTCTCAGAGAGAGATTCCTATGGCATCCAAGTCAAGTTCATCGCGCATCGTTCTGACTTTTTTATTGCTCATGCTCGTCATTGCAACATTTATTCCTCAGCCAGCATCAGCCAGTCCACTGAGGGAACCTTCTGCACTGCCCAACCTCAAAACCTTTGTGCAATCAATTAATAACGGTGAGGCCAATTCCGTGCGTGGCGTCTATGCAGATGGACTATTCGCACTTCCAGTGATTCAACAATCTAGCAACGGTTCATCTTATGTTTCAGCCGACCCTAACACCTTAACGCAATTCGCTGCGCCATTAACATATGGAAATATCGGTCTGTTAGCGCACGATTTTCTGGCAGGCGCATATTTCTCGCAGCTTTCAACAGGCCAGGAAATCCAACTTGTTTACGGCGATGGACGACTCATGAATTTTGTGGTTACGGGGATATATCGGTATCAAGCAATGGACCCTAATAACGTTTACAGTAAATTCATTGATCTAAACTCACGCGACAATCTAAGCGCAACGCAATTGTTCGAAAAGGTATATATGGGATCAACTCATATTACATTTCAAACTTGCATCGAAGCAAATGGCAATTCCAGCTGGGGACGGTTATTTGTAATAGCCGAACCGCAGCCTTCAACGCATCAGGTAAAATAGAAATAGCTTCAAATATGGTCATAAACTTCTGGATTGACACAATCCAGCAAACGCTCACCTTTCAATCCGGCGATCAAATTCTGCGCGGCCAGAAACGACATCATGTCGCGCGTATGTTTGCTAGCGCTTCCCAAATGCGGGACAATTAAACAATTGTCCAATTCCAACAGCGGACTATTCATCGGCAATGGTTCAGGATCAGTCACATCCAACGCAGCGGCAAAGATTTGTTTTAACTTCAAGGCATCGTATAAGGCGGATTGATCAACTACGCCGCCTCGCGAGGTGTTGACCAAGATTGCATTCGGTTTCATCATTACCAGAAATTCTGAATTTACCAAATGACGCGTTGCTGAGTTTAGTGGAACATGAAGTGAGATGAAATCCGATTCGGTCAACAAAGCATTAAGGCCAACGGACGAAGCGCCGAATGCTGGTTGAGCCCTTGGATCATAATAGATCACGCGCAGATCGAATCCTTGAGCGCGCTTTGCAACCGCCTGACCGATTCTTCCAAAGCCAATAATACCCAACGTCGCACCGACGAAATCCGCACCCAGCAAAAGTCCCGGACTCCACGTGATCCATTTTCCCGAACGAACAAACTTCTCCCCTGCCACCACATGCCGCGCCGCAGCCAGCAATAGAGCAAAGGCTTGATCGGCGGTTGCCTCGGTCAACACGCCGGGCGTGTTGCCCACCGGAAGTTTGCGCGCAGTTGCCTCGCCGACATCCACATTATCCACGCCCACCGCCATATTGCTAATGACCTTCAAGTGCGGCGCGGCATCCATAACACCTGCATCTATTGCGTCGGTCAGCAATGAAACAATTCCATCCACATCAGGAACATGGCGAATAATTTCTTCATGCGGCGGCGGAAGTTCATCCGACCAAACATCCGCATCACAAAATTCACGAATCAAATCTAAACCTTTGGCAGGAATCAAGCGGGTCACAAACACTTTAGCTTTTGCCATGCTCAAAGTATACTGCAAGCATGGACACAAATCGTTTCGCCACTCAAAGTTTGCGCGACCTACGCATTGCGCAGCGTCCTTTCCGCGGCGATTGATGCCGTGGAACCGGGGAAGCTAGTTCGAGAACATTTACAACACGCAAATTTACCAAAGTATGATCAGGTCTTTTTGGTCGGGATTGGCAAAGCGGCCGAGCCCATGACCCAAGCCGCGGCTGAATTCTTTAACAATTTTACGGACGCTCTCGTCATCACGAAGCACGCATCTTCTTCGATCGGCAAGCGGCTAACCGTTATGGAAGGCGGACATCCCGTCCCAGATGAGCGCAGTCTCGCGGCAGGAGAAGCCGCGTTGAATTTTGTTTCAAACCTTAAAGAAAATGATTTGCTGGTTTGTTTAATATCTGGCGGAGGCTCGGCTTTGATTACCAAACCACGCGAAGGAATCACGCTAGAAGATATACAAGCCAAAACATCGTCGCTCCTTGCCAGCGGCGCGACGATACGTGAAGTCAATGCTTTGCGCCGACAACTTGATCGAATCAAAGGCGGAGGATTGGCAAGAGCCACAGAGGCAAAGGTCATCAGCTTGATTTTATCGGATGTCATTGGCAATTCGTTAGAAACAATTGCATCTGGTCTGACAGTTGATCCATTCCTGGGAATGCGCGTGCAAAATATTATCATTGGTGATATTCATGTCGCCGCGCGAGCCGCACAACAACAGGCAATCATGGAAGGTTTCGATTCTGAAATTTTGGACATGCAAATGCAAGGCGAGGCAAAAGATGTTGGATCGCATTTTGCGAAAGAATTGAAAGAAGAAAAACAAAAAAGAAAAGGTCCGTTTTGTTTGATTGCTGGTGGAGAGACAACTGTGACTCTTCACGGCAACGGCAAGGGCGGACGAAATCAAGAATTGGCACTCGCTGCGGTGGATAAATTAAGTGGCATCGAAAATATTTTGTTCATCTCACTCGCCACCGATGGCGATGATGGTCCAACCGACGCGGCGGGCGCGGCCGTTAACGGAGCAACGCGTCAGCGTGCGGAAAGGCTTGGGATGTCGGCGTCCGATTATTTAGCACGAAATGATGCGTATTCTTTCTTCAATTCGCTCAATGATTTAATCAAATGCGGCTACACCGGAACAAATGTCAATGATCTTGTTTTTCTGATTGGCTTATAAAAGAATTCCAACAAAAAACAAAAGACTGAATGCCAGCGCAGTTTGCCCGGTCGCGGCGAGCGCGGCGTTCAATGGACGACCGCGCTGCGTGAGAATGACTTGAGTCGCGGTCCACGCCAAGGGCAACGAGAGCCAGGCTAATAACGTGAACATTGGCACTAGACTGCGCCAAATTAAAACAGGCAAAAGCATGAATGAAACAACTATGAATCCCACATATTGAATTCGTGTCCAACGCTCACCGATCAGCACGGCCAACGTCTGTTTACCCGTAGAGCGATCGTTCTCGAGGTCGCGCAAGTTATTGACCACCAATATGTCCGTAACCACCAATCCAACCGGGATCGACATCCACCATGCTGCAGCACTGACGAAACCGGTTTGCACATAGTAAGTCCCTGTAACGCACATAACACCGAAAAATATAAAGACAAATAAATCGCCAAGTCCATAATAGCCCAAAGGAAACGGTCCGCCTGTATACGCGATAGCTGAAGCGATCGCTGCCATGCCCAGCACGATGACCGGCCAGCCGTGCAGAAAAGCAAGATAAAGTCCGAGCAACGCGGCGAAACCAAAGATGATCCACATACCGCGTTTCATTTCTGCGGGAGTCAATAACCCGGCTTGCGTGACGCGCAAGGGACCGTGACGTTCAGAAGTATCCGCGCCGCGTTCGAAATCATAAGACATCGTTGGCAATATTACTTCCAATCTGCAACAGAAGCGCTACACCTAATGCGGCCAACGCGGGCAAGACTTGAAACGAATGATTCATCCAAGCCAACGCGCTTCCCATTACCACGCCGGACGCGGAGGCTGGCAATGTCTTCGGTCGAATCGCCAGCCACCAAATCTGCCAAGTGTTGATCGGACCATTTTCGTGTCTTGACATCCAATTCTCCATAAATAAAAAGTATAACATGCGTTTATAATAATACTGGCAACATACAGCAGTAATTGAGGCCGAATGACAAATCTTACCGGATCGCACCGCGCACAATATGTACAAGGCATGTTTACGCGAATTGCGCGTCGTTATGATTTGATGAACCGCTTGATGACCGGCGGGCAGGATGTTCAATGGCGCAAGGAGGTTATTCGACTCGCACAACTCAAACCATCCGCTTCCTCTCGAGACATGTCCTCTGACCTCGGAGCGGGCACCGGCGATCTGGCGCGTGAGGCGCTGAAGCGGAATCCACAATCCCGCATCTTTGGCGCTGACTTCACGCTCGAGATGATCCGCGTCGGAATGAAACCAAACGACCCGCCCTATTCCGCCGCCGACGCGTTGAATCTGCCATTCAAAGATTTGACCTTCGACGCGGTCATCTCCGGCTTCTTGATGCGCAACGTCACTGATGTGAATCGCTCGCTAATAGAACAATATCGCGCCCTTAAGTCCGGCGGGCGAATCGTTATACTCGATACAACGCGTCCAAAGAAAAATATTCTTTCGCCATTCATCTGGATTCACATGCATGTAATCATTCCCTTGTTAGGTACATTGATTTCCGGGACGAGCGATGCATATCAATATCTACCTGATTCCACCGAAGGATTTTTATCCGCTGAAGAACTCGCAGCGCGCATGACTGGCGCTGGTTTCAAGAATGTCCAATTCAAACGACTGATGTTTGGCACGATTGCCATTCATTGGGGAGATAGATATATGACCAACGAACGCATCAAACAACCCAACTCGAAAATGTGTTTTATCTGCGGACTGGAAAATCCCATCGGCTTGCATTTGCATATTTACGAAACCGAACCGGGCGTTGTCGAATCAACCTACACCGCGCCCGAACACTTTCAAGGTTATCCCGGCGTATTGCATGGCGGAATTGTCGCCGCGCTGCTTGATGAAATCAGCGGACGCGCCCACATGGGCAGTGATCCGTTGCATCCGCGTTTTATGTTCACCGGCAAACTCGAAATCAAATATCGCAAGAACGTGCCGGTTGGCAAGCCATTGAAAATCATCGGCAAAGCCGGAAAGCTGAGGAGCAAGATGGCGGAAAGCTGGGCAGGCATTTACGATCCGGAAACGAACGAACTGCTTGCCGAAGCCAATGCCCTGCACATCAATGTGCCCGAAGATCAATTCGATCTTTCACTGCTTCCGCAACTGGGTTGGAAAATCTATCCAGACGACTAACCGAATTACGACAGGTATCTTGTATAATAAGGATACCTGTTCTTTTTGGAGCTAACTATGATCACTAACTTATCATCGTCCCCAAACGCTTGACGAAGCATTGACACTTTTATCGCGACCCAACACCTTTCCACTCGGCGGCGGGACGCTTCTTTCTCATCGACAATCTGATTCCGTTGAAGTGGTTGATCTTCAAGCTCTCGGCTTGAACTCGATCAAGAAAAGCGGCAACAATTTAGAGATTGGCGCAACCGCGACTCTTCAACAATTGCTCGAAGATGTGAATTGCCCCGATGCGTTAAAGTCGGCGCTGAAACTCGAAGCGCCGCTCAACCTTCGCAACGCGGCGACGGTCGCAGGAACGATTGTCACTTGCGATGGACGTTCAACGTTTGTAACCGCATTGCTTGCTTTGGACGCGAAGTTACGATATTCAAGTCCAAAAATCTGAAACCATCAAATCTTGGTGATTTCTTCCTCTCCGCCCGCGTGGACTGATCACATCCATCACAATTCCGTTGAATATCAAATTCGCATTTGATTATGTCTCGCGCACGCCCACTGACAAACCCATCGTGTGCGTTGCATTGGCTCAATGGCAATCAGGTCGGACGCGGCTCGCAGTTGGCGGATACGGCAAAGCGCCAAGGCTTGCAATGGATGGAACCGAATCCGAAGGCATTGAAACCGCAGCGCGTAATGCTTTTCATGAATCAAACGATGAATGGGCTTCTGCCGAATATCGCATGGATGTCGCCGCGACGCTGGCGAAGAGATGCATAGGAAAAATCGCTAAATAGTTCAAAGGCAAAATGGACTCAAAATATGCATACCCAGATATCTTAGAAAGATTTGAAGAACAATTGCGTGAAGGCAACGTATTGTGTCAGGATACAGTTTCTCACAAGTTAGAACTTATAAAATCAGCACCATTTACACAATGGGCAACAAGTGGTCTTAATTTTTTGATGATTTTTCTATTTCTACTAATCCTCTTGCCGTAGAATTTGAATACTATGGCCGGATAATATCTGGAGGTGCGAGAAGCCATGTCAATGTCGGAACAGCATTTAGAATCTAAAATCCGCGATGGAAGAATATATTTGTGGTCTAGCTATTGATTATCATCTTGTCGGTTTCATCCCAGGTCTTCAACGGGCTGTTGGAAGAAGCCCGTTATTTATTTTCCAAAGATTATTTAAGAGCTGCCGCAATTCTCGCAAGCACGGCATTAGAAGAGACTTAAAGTCGCGAGAACAAATGATCGACACAAATGAAATTCCTGATAACGCTACGCTCATTCCCGTTATCCATAAGCTGAAATCAGATGATGCAGGCATATTAACTGAATCTGCAGCAACAAATCTTGAGGCAATTGGCAGGCTTCGGAACGATACAGCTCAGGCGGCGAATTCAATTACCAGAAACAAGATGTCCAAGATATGATCGACGCGGTTGAGAAAACGCTTGCTCGTGTTCTTGGTTCTAGATAGACTAATAATAAAATAACCTGCTTGATTAAACATTTATGACATCCACTTCGTCACAACTAACATCACCGATCTCAGGCGGGTAGAAAAGAAATTCAAAGGGCTGGTCATCGCTTTTGGTTTTGCGTTTGTCGGCATTGACCTTTTCATCATTTTCTCGCGCATGTTCTATCCTTATCAACTCGAATGGATGGAAGGCGCGGGACTGGTTCAAGTCAGTCGCTTGCTAGCGGGCAAAGCATTATACGTTCCACCTTCGATAGATTTCGTCCCGCTCATCTATCCGCCGCTATTTTTTTATGTATCAGCCATCATCGCGAAAATCATCGGTCTCGGCTTTGGCGTGCTGCGACTTGTTTCATTCTTATCGTCAGCATTATGCGCGCTGATTATTTATCTAGCCGTCAAAGAAAAGACGAACAGCAAATTCGCGGCGTTCCTCGGTGCGGGATTTTCGCATCCACATTCATGTTAACCGGTCAATGGTTCGACATCGCTCGCACCGATATGTTAGCCGCCGCGCTTTCGATGTTGGGGATTTATCTGGCACGTGAAATCAACAGAAAAAAACATTGCTAACATTATCTGCCGGTCTGATCTTTGCGTTGGCATTCCTGACCAAACAAAGCGCGCTTGGGGTTGGTCTCGCAGTGATTGTTTATTATTTGATTTTCAACCGGCGACGCGCCCTCGCGCTAACGCTTTCATTCGCTTTGTCGCTTGTCATCATTTACGGCGCACTGTGGCTCAACAGCGCGGGCTGGATCAATTATTATTTATTCACCATTCCCGCCGCGCACGAATTCGATTTCGGCATTGGGCGAATCGTCAGCGTTTTGATTAGTCAATTCAAATCCATTCCTGTTTTTCTGATCGTGGGACTCTGTGCCAATCATCGCCTCGCCCCGAAAAATATTCGATGACAAGTTATATCGCTATTACATCGTGATGGCTGGCGCGTTGATTGCAACCGGAGTCGTCGGACGGCTGAACGCGTATTCCGGGCCCAATGTGTACGTTCCATCCTATCTCGGCGTTGCGCTCCTCATCGGACTGGAAGCGGGCTGGCTAACCGAACTCAAAATTCATCCCACGCTGATTCTGCTCGAATGGATTTTATTAGCGGCGCAATTTGGTTTTCTCATTCCCGCTTATTTTCAAACTAAAACCATTCCATCTCAGACAAGATCAAGCAGCGGGCGATGCATTGGTTGCTAAAATAGAAAGCTTATAGCGGCGATGTTCTTCTATTGGATAATAATTATCTTGCCCTATATGCGAAGAAGACTCCCTACTTCAACGAGATGCCGATGGCTGAGGTCAACGGACTAGGCAATCTCTATCCCCAGCCGCAATGGAATGAGCTTGAACCTCAGATCAGAAACTTAATCCACTCCACCCACCACCGATGCAGTCATTGTTGATTTCACATTGCCCATCAAACCCATGATCTCCGGTTGCAGGCAGCAACCCATCGTATATGCTGATAAAATTGTTTTTGAACCGGTTGCCGGTCCGCCGAGATAGCCGGCCCAGCCTCATCATCACATGCAAATAAAATATAGGAATAGCTATGAACATTCAATTAAAAATTAACGCAACATTTTATGAAATCGAAATCGCTCCCAGCGAAACTTTATTCTCTGTCATTCGCCAACTTGGTTTTTATGGAATCAAATTCGGCGATGAAGATGGCTTGACCGGAGCCGATACTGTTTTACTGGATGGCAAGCCGGTCAACGCGGGATCCATTGCTGGCCGCGCAAGCCGAGGGCCACAACATCGTCACGATTGAAGCGCTTGGTGAACATCCCGATCAGGGTTGGAAAAAGACCGAGGGGTTGCATCCGCTTCAACAGGCGTTTGTCGAATTGGGCGCGATCCAATGCGGATATTGCACGCCCGCGCAAATCCTCGCCGCAAAATCTTTGCTCGATAAAAATCCAAACCCAAGCGAAGAAGAGGTCCGTGAAGCAATCTCTGGAGTCTTATGCCGATGCACCGGTTATATCAAACCAGTTCAAGCAATCTTACGCGCAGCGGCAATCATGCGCGGCGATGAACCTGTTGATTGGGAATCGGTGACATTGGGATTTAGGAAGTTGGGATAACCAGCCCGAAAGCAATCAACCAAGCAATGCTTCTAGCGATCAACTGACGAATATACAAACAAAACCAAAAGTTGTTGTGACGGCTGAAACTCAAAAATATCAAACCGTTGGCAAACCCGAAATAAAAGTAGATGCGATCAAACTTGTGCAAGGCAAACCTGCATTTACGGCAGATATTGAAAAGCGCGGATTATTACATGCCAAAGTTTTACATTCTCCACATGCACATGCGCGCATCAAAAAGATTGATGCCAGCAAAGCACGCGCCCTCGAAGGCGTTGCGGCAGTATTGACGTGGCAGGATATTCCGCGCGTAGTGTATTCGACTGCCGGTCAATCCGATCCGATACCGGGTCCGCTGGATGCATTTTCACTCGACAACAAAGTTCGCTTCGTTGGCGACCGCGTGGCTTTCGTCGCGGCAGAGACACCTGAGATTGCAGAGAAAGCTCTCAGCTTGATCGAGGTCGAGTATGAAGTGTTGGATTCGATTTTCGATTCGCGAGCAAGCGATGAGTGTAGGGCGCGATTCGAATCCATGATGAACCTGAATATGTCAACTTCGCCGATTCGAATCCTGAAATGAATCTCGCGGCAAAAATCCGCATTGACATCGGCGATGTGGAAAAAGGATTCAAAGAAGCGGATCAAATCTTCGAAGCCGAATATGAAGTTCCGAAAGTTCAGCAGGTTTCGATTGAGCCGCATGTCACGGTCACTTATTGGGACGAAGATGATCGCTTGGTCATCCGCACATCTACGCAAGTTCCATTCCATGTGCGACGAATGCTTGCGCCTGTGCTTGGATTGCCGGTGAAACGAATCCGGCGTCGATCAAGCCGCGCATCGGCGGAGGATTTGGCGGAAAGCAGGAAGTGCTGATGGAAGACGTCGCCGCACATTTGACCATCGCAACAAAGCGGCCCGTGATTTATGAATATACGCGCGAAGAAGAATTCATCGCAGCACGCTCGCGTCATCCGATGCGAATCAAAATGAAAACCGGCGTGAAGAAAGATGGGACGATCACTGCCAACCAAATGTATGCGTTGTCGGACACCGGCGCTTATGGTTGTCATGCGCTGACCGTGACCGGTAACACGGGACACAAATCCATGGCGTTGTATGTTGGCGATGATGATTATCGCAAACCACCGAACATTCGCTTCTACGCAGATGTGGTTTATACCAATACGCCGCCCGCTGGAGCGTTCCGCGGATATGGTGTGCCGCAAGGTTATTGGCCCGTCGAGCGCCATATGGAAAAAATCGCGCGTGCATTAAATCTCGACTCGATTGAATTCCGTTTAAAGAATGCCATTCATCCCGGCGAGTACCATCCCTTCTCCACTGCATGGAATGAAGGCCGCGAACCACGTCCCGAAATTGTCAACACGGTTGGCCTTGAACAATGTGTTCAACAAGGCAAAGCCGCGATTGATTGGGATTCAAAATATGGGAATAGCGAGTGGCATAATCCTTTGACTAGCGCTCAGGGCAAATCACATTTTCGCAAAGGTATTGGCGTTGCGATGGTGATGCAAGGCACAGCGATTCCATATCTCGATATGGGTGGCGCGTCAATCAAAATGAACGATGACGGCTCATTCAATCTTTTAGTTGGCGCGACCGATCTCGGCACTGGCTCGGACACGGTGCTGGCCCAGATGGCTGCTGAAGTCTTGGGCGTGCCGCTTGACGACATCATCTGCTATTCATCCGACACAGACTTCACGCCATTCGATAAAGGTGCGTACGCATCATCCACCACTTATATCTCCGGTGCGGCAACTGTCAAAGCTGCGGAGATGGCAGCAGAGCGAATCAAAATCCGCGCGGCGAAGATGTTAGAAGTCGAAGATCACAAGCTAATTCGATTAGCAAACAAAACAGCGACTGCGCCCAACGGCAAATCGGTATCGCTGGCTCGAGATCGCATTGATACTCTGCACAGAAACGATCAAGAGCAAATCATGGGAATTGGCTCGTATGTTTCACCGTCATCACCGCCGCCATTCGCGGCACAATTCGCCGAGGTGACTGTAGATACGGAAACGGGCGCGGTCAGAGTGGATAAACTAGTGATGGCTGTTGATTCCGGTGTGATCGTCAATCCATTAACCGCGTCAGGGCAAATCGAAGGCGGAATGACTCAAGCGCTCGGTTATGCGGTCTGCGAAGAGATGCGCTATGACGAGCAAGGCAGCGCTCTCGAACGCGACCTAGATCGGTATCACATTTTCCGCGCCGATGAGATGCCAGAATTGGAAACCATCTTTGTCGAAACGTTCGAGCCGAGTCATCCGTTCGGGGTCAAGGCGGTTGCGGAGATTCCGATGGATGGCGTCGCGCCTGCAGTGGGCAATGCGATTCTCGACGCAGTTGGAGTGAACATTGATGACAATCCAGTCACATCTGAGAAAGTTTGGAGAGCGATGAAAACGAGAGTTTAAGTCATAAATGCTTGCAGGCAAAATAAAAACCCGTCAGCGATCCTTTGATCTGACCTTGGTCTCAATCGTTACCATTGGAATTTTGTCCGCGTGCACGAACAATTCACCCGTCAGTCCTGTCATCCCGGTAACGATATCGGACAATATTCAATTCACCACCATCAAGGACAGCCGCGTCGCACTTAGCTTACCTGATTTGACATTGAAGTCTAAAGTCATGGGCACCGTGATCAATTCGCCAAGCCGCGATTTATCTGTGGCGATCTACGTTAAAAGCGAAGGGCGAAAATATTCCATTGAGCTGCTGGCCAACACCGTGGTTGAGATCGCTGCCAGAGATTTGCTTTCATCCATCCCGGCGAACGCCCCCTCTACACCACCGGATGAATTGAAAACAAAGGGGCTGGGAATCGCGAAAGCGACAAAACCAAATTTTGATTCTTTGTTGCCATGCCTGATTGATGACAGCGCAAGAAACGTTGATCGTTACTTCTTCGATTGGAGAAAACCCGCTTTGCAGAACGAAATAATGTTTCCATTCAGTCAAATCGGGTTTGATAAAAGCCTTTGGATCTTTGCTTATATCAATACTCTATCACTCAAATAAAGTCGCCGACCGCAGGATACACGGTCGTGAAATAATAATCGGCAAGCCATTTCGGCTTGAGTGCCAACCGTGAAATACAATTCCGGCAAACATCGTTCCCATTTATTCCACCATAAACGCCGCGGACCCCTTCTGCCGGTTGGTCTCATCATTGTGCTGGTTTTAATCGGAATTTTCTTCTGGCTTATCCCTACCGACTTCTTGCGAAATTCCCTTCCAATCAACGTGTCAATTCCAACATTTACTCCCATTCCAATCCAACCGACGGTCACACGCACACCGCGCCCGGTCAACGCACATGGTGGAACCATTGTCTTCACCTGCACACGCGGCCAGACGAATCACCTCTGCGCGATCAATGCGGATGGAACAGACTTCCGGCAAATCACAAACGTGGAACGGAACGATTACTATCCAACCTTTGATCCGTTAAGCAATAATGTTATCTACGCTGCAAGCTATCAAGGCGGCTTTGACTTGTTCGCAGTGGATCTCAACACGGATAATGTTTCGCAATTGACCTACAACATTGGCAATGTTTTCTCTCCCAGCTTTTCGCCGGACGGACAGCAAATTGTTTTCGTCAATCGTGTCGGCGGCGGACCTTATTCCTTGTGGATCTCAGGACGCAATGGAGAATATCCGCATTCGATCTATACTGGAGCGAACACCATCGTCGCCACATCTTGGTCGCCAAGCGGAGACCGCATTGCTTTCGCCATGGCAGTTGACCAGCAAAATTCCTACGAAATATTTCTGCTTGACGTAGATAACCTAAACAACCTCCGCAGAGAATTACAAGAGGCTTGCCTGGCATTGACGGCAGTCTTGAGTGGTCACCGGATGCGAAGAATCTGCTGTTCTGCGCCGGACCGGATAAATTGAAAAACATTTATCGCGCCGACATCAACAACGAGGTACCGATCCAATTGACGAGCGGCGGATTCAATAATGCGGCCGCGGCGTATTCTCCCGATGGACAATTTATTGTCTTCAATTCTCTTCGCAATAATATCAACGCAAATTTATATATTATGCGCTCGGATGGATCGGATGAGCATCAACTCACCGATGATACTGAGCCCGACTGGCAACCTCAATGGGGACCGTGAAAATCGGATACAATCATCATACACAAATTATGACAACCATCTATCAAGCCCTTGAAGAACTTGAGAAATCTAATGAGTCTGCCGCGCTGTGCACCGTGGTGAAAAGCGAAGGTTCCACGCCGCGGCATGTGGGCAGTAAGATGCTCGTCTATTCGGATGGACATTTTATCGGTACCGTTGGCGGCGGCGATCTTGAACATCGTGTGATGGATGAAGCTTCGATGGTCAATCGCCGATGGCAAATCGCGTTTGCTTTCTTACAACATGTCCGACCCAACGCGCGGCGACCCGGGCAGTTTGCGGCGGACAGGTGGAGGTGTTTGTGGAACCAATTTTGCCCCCGGCAGCAATGGTGATCATCGGCGGCGGACATGTCGGCAAAGCTGTGGCCCACCTGGCGAAATGGCTTGGTTTCCGTGTCTTTGTCTCCGATGACCGGCCTGAGTTTTGCAACAAGGAAACCATCCCCGATGCCGACGCGTTTTACATCTGCCCGATGGAAGAATTGCCGAAGCACATGAAGATTGACAAACGCACGTATCTGATCTTGACCACGCGCGGCTCGTCCGTCGACGCGGCAGGACTCGGCCCGTTGCTTGATTCACCTGCCGCGTATATCGGCGTGATTGGATCAAAGCGTCGCTGGGCAACCACGGTCAAGGATTTGAAAGCCCGCGGCGTGTCCGAGGAAAGAATCAGGCGCGTCCACTCACCGATCGGATTGGAACTGCAAGCCGAAACGCCCGAAGAGATCGCGGTCAGCATCATGGCTGAAATCCTGATGATTCACAAAGGTGGAACCGGCAAAGCCGATGAAAACCTAGTGTCATTGCGAGCGAATCGCAGCAATCCTCTTGAAATAAGAGATTGCTTCGGGTTAGCCTTCGCAACGAAATGCTAGGTTCTGCGTATAAGAATAAGACAAATGGGTGCTTGTAACCGCCCAGTCCATAGGCTATAATCAGGCCAATATTTATAAAACAACTACGCCAAACACAAAGGAGTCAGACATGGCTAGAATTTTTGATGTTATCGAATATCCAAATGAAATGGCCGACGAACTCGTCCACCGCTTTCCGGATGACAGTTCCATTGGAGATTACAGAATTGGCTCACAGTTGATCGTGCGCGAGGCCCAAGCGGCGGTCTTCTTCCGCGACGGAAATGCGCTCGATGTGTTTCACGCCGGACGTCACACAATCACAACCGCCAACGTCCCAGGGCTGATCAATTTTATCGGCAAAGCGTTCAACGACCGCACGCCCTTCCCTGCTGAAGTTTACTTCGTCTCGATGAAGGAATGGGCGAACAAAAAATGGGGCACGCCGCAACCGATCATCGTCCGTAACCCCGGTGTGGGTCTGGGTGTGGCGCTCTTGCAAGGCTTCGGAACCTATTCCTTTCAAATCAGCGACCCACAAATGTTCGTTACCAAGATCGTCGGCACGCAGGGAACATTCCACACATCCGATATCGAAGATCGTTTGCGCACCATGCTCTTGTCAAAGCTTCAAGACATCCTCGGCGAAACCGGTGCGAAGCATTCAGTCTTGGAAATGATCGGATTGACCGAAGAGCTTGGAGCTGGCGTGCGCGCCAAAGCGCAGGATGATTTCGCGGCTCTCGGTGTCACGCTCAAGACTTTTTACATCGGCAACTTGAAACCGTCCGACAAATCCGCTCAGGAATTGCGCGATATGGGCATGCTCGATATGGCGACCTATACTCAATTGCAAGCGGCGGACGCGATGCGCGACGCAGCGAACAACCAAAGCGGCGGCGCAGGCCTGACGGCTGGTATCGGCGCTGGAATGGGCATCGGCAATTTAATGGGGTCAGCTTTGCAAGGCGGAATGCAAAATAACGCGCAGGGCGGCGCATCGGCTCCAAAGCCTTCCGGTGGCGGCAGCATGCCCGATGTGATGACTCCGTCCGAAGCAGCAGGCTTCTTGAAAGTCTCTGAAGAAGATGTGATGGCCGCTATCAATGACGGTTCGCTGAAAGCGAAGAAACTTGGAAATGCTTATCGCATCAGCAAAGAGGCAGTGGAAGATTTCTTGAAGAGCTAAATTTCAAAATGAAACAAAAAAGGAGTCTGGATAATCTGGACTCCTTTTTGATTTTAAATATTGCTACGCATATTACGCGTTATAGTTAAAATCTTGAGTTTAGAGTTCGTGGAACCTTAACAAAAGTGGAACTTGCTGATAAAGTTTTTGTGTGAAGAAAAGCAAAATCAGCGAGTTCCGAAAAGCAGTATACCAAAGTCTGAAGAAACGAGCGGATATTCTATTCGACTTGATGGACGCCCTGACTGTGGCAGGCCAGGTGAGTTCGCCAGTGGCCTTGAGCGAACAGAAGCCGTTCCGGCGAAAGTTCGAGAGTGTGTACGACGGATTAGAAAACGGTGAGATGGACATCGGGGAAATTCTTTCACTCTTGCCAGATTGTGTGCCGGAAGACAGCGAAACGATCGCAGGCTATAAAGTCTATGCGGTGGATGCAACTCCTAACGAACATGAAGAAGCCGAGACCTTGCCGGATCGCAGTGTGTTGAAATCCAATCAGAGCGAGCCGTTGCGCTATGGTCATAAGTATTCCTGGGTGGCGCGATTGATTTGCGGGACTTCGTGGGCAGCGCCGGTGGATGTGGAACGCATTATACCGAGAGTACGGATACGAAGCTGGCAGCAGTGCAAGTACAGGAATTGGATCTCCGGGATAAGCAAGCGAAAGTCATCGTGGCGGACAGCCGGTACCAAGACTGCCAGTTTCTAGGTATTTTCGAGCAGTTCCAGCATACTTTTGCTCTGATCCGCCTGCGTGGAATGGTGTCTTGTATGAAGAGCCGAAGCAGAAACCGAAAGGCAGTCGCGGCGCTCCCCGCAAGCATGGTCCGTCTTTCAAATTGAATAGCGCTCATCGTACCGCCAATCGTCGTGAGACCTTCCAGCTCGGAGAGCAGACGGTACGGGTGCAAGCCTGGCAGAAACTCCACTTCAAGAAACTGGCCGCTTTCGTCGGCACACTGGTTCAGATCGAATTTCTCAAAGCCGATGGCACGCCGTGTTATAAACGACCGATGTGGTTATGGTGGACCGGACCGCAGAGCGTGGCGCTTTCCGATCTTTGCCGCATGTATCTTTGGCGGTTTGCGATTGAGCATCTGTTTCGATTTCTCAAACAGCACATGGGACTTAATTCCAATCGTTCGCCGAATCTGGTGAGCGCTCAACAGTGGATGTGGCTGTGTGCCTTGGCCTATTGGCAGTTATTACTGATGCGCGATCAAGTGAAGGAGAATTGTCCGGCTTGGTACCCACAAAGAGCCGATGACCTCACACCCTTACGCCTTATCAGGTACAACGTTCGGCTTTTGCATTTTTGTTGGAGTTGGGCACACCGGCCGCGACTGTCAGACCCGCCGGAAAAGGTACGGGCAACACACGAATTATCATCCGGCTCCGCGCCCTTGCTATCCAGTGATTTTCAATAGCAAAAAAACATCCAAATCCTTGGTTGCCAGTCCGTAATTGGTATTTGCTTTTCTGTTCTTAAGGTTCAGTTCGATTGCACTTTCTTTGGGTT
>CAVVZL010000031.1:0-13277 GCA_963752775.1 uncultured Chloroflexia bacterium | reverse complement strand
AAATTTCACATTTTGTCCGAACCAAACACGCGTTGATATAAATCGGATTCCAACAACCCGTTCGGATCACAACGTTTCTTCAAACTTTTAAATCGCGCAATGGTTTCCTCGCCGAGGAAACGTTGTGCGGTTTCCGGAGTTGTCTCGCTATTTTTGGCAAAATAGAATCGTCCGCCTGCGTCAAGGACAATTTGATCAAACTCCTGCAACATTTGACTCAACTTGGCGCGATTTCCGTTTGTCACTTTAAAGTCCATTGCCAATGAAAACCCATCCACTGCATGAGTCAATAAAAATTGATCGGGGCGATGACGCTTGGTCACGCCGAGATACGATGGAAGTCCACGCTTGAGCGAAAGCTTCAACATTTCCGCCCACGCGGCTTCGGCGGTTTCTTTTGGCACGAACGATTGATACTCGATCAATCCGCCGCGACCGTAGGATAATTCCCAGTTCGGAATGTAATCGAGCAAAAAGTGAAAGGCCGCATGGGACTGTCTGAAAGTATGGCGCGGCAGACTGGCGATATATTTTCCGGTGTTCACGCCCCACGTTCCCAAATTATTCACGAACGGCCCCATGAAATAATGCAGGATCGATTTCGGAAAAACCAAAAATAGACGCGGCGGCAATACTTGATTTTTCAACTGCATCGTCTTTTGCGGATCCGGATCTTCGCCTTCGTTCAAATAACGCGCGGCGTGAATTTGTCCGCGGCCCAGCCCTCGGCCTCCGGCAGTGGCATCCAGCCAGCCGACAATGTAATCATAATTCGGCGCGTCGTCGAGCATATCGGTCAGGTGCTCATGGAGATTATGCACCGGGTGCGCATCCACTTCCAAAAGTCCGGAATGGATGCGCTTCATTTGCAGCGTGACGGATGTAAAAATTCCAAGCATCCCAAGCCCGCTGATCATCGCATAAAACAAGTCGGCGTTGTTTTGCGGCGAGCAAACGATCTCGGTGCCGGTCGGTAAAATCGCAGTGAACTCGATCACATGCTCGCCGATCGGGCCCACCTTGAAATTATTTTTGCCATGAATGTTTGCGCCGAGGCAGCCCCCCAATGTTGTATACATTGTGCCGGAAACAACTGGCGGCCACCAACCATCGGGTTCGACGCATTGCCAAAGTTTCTCGATCGTGACGCCCGGCTCTGCCGGTCACGCGCCCCGTTAGCGGATCCCATTTCACGATGCGATTCATCGCTGACATATCCAGCACGATGCCGCCGCCATTTAACGAGGCATCGTTATAACTGCGTCCCGCGCCGCGCGCAGTGACGGTGAGTCCCGTTTTATTGGCAAGCTTCAAATGCCTGAACGATCTCTTCAGATCGAGTGGGCTTAACACATAAGCAGGCGCCCGCAAAGAGTGCCCAAAGTTTTCAAGTGTAACAAAATTTTTATCGAGGGTTACCATTTTATATACTCATTCTCCGGAATAGGATGGATGGAATGTTGCGGATGACGAACATGATAAAACGCCAGAACCAGGGTGTATAAATCTCCTGTTTGCGGAGCACGAATCGCTTTCCAAATATCGTCCGCGGCTTTTTCAACTGTGATGGGAAACATCACTTTTTGCGCGGCTTTCAACATGTCGGTTTGGACAAAGCCCGCTTTGACGGTCAACACGTTGACGCCGTGACGCGTGAGGCGGTTGCGTAACGATTCGAGATAACTCGTCAGCCCCGCCTTTGAAGCATTATAGCCCGGGTTACCAACTCGTCCACGCTCGCCTGCCACCGATGAGATGCCAACGATTTGTCCTGACTTCGCGGACTGGAACAGAGCAGCAATCGGATCCAGCCAGGCGAACGCTCCCATCAAATTGATCTCAAGCATCTGACGGTCATTCTCTATGTTATACTCATTTATTAATGGCGCAAAGTTAACGCCCGCTGCATAGATCACCAAGTCTAATCCACCCAGATCCGAAACAATGCGGCGAAGCAGGTCAGGCACAATGGAATAATCGCTTACGTTATGAACATAGTATCGAGCGCGCCCTTTCTCCTTTTGATTTATTTCATCGCACAACGAAGACAACAATTCTTCCCGCCGCGCAATCAAAGCCAAATCATAACCTTCGCGAGCCAGTTTCATCGCCAAAGCCGCACCCATTCCGCTGGATGCGCCAATAATTAACGCGCGGGCGCGCGGTTTGAGAGGCGTAGCAGTAGGAAAATCCGTTTGTTTTACAGGCACATGCCCTCCAGTTTTGCAAAGTATAAATCCATTTTAGTCGATTTATTCTATAATAATCAATCAATATAGTCCAAAGAAATATTGTACTCTGGATAAGCAAAAAAGAACGATAGTTTAGAAGATGTCTAAAATGGATCCCCGCTTGGAAGTTCTGAAAGAAGCGCAGAGGTTGCTGACCGAAGCGAATGATTTGACTCCAGAAGAACGTGACAATCTTCTAAAGTTATTGCATCTCCTGACAGAGGCAGCAGAAAAATATTATGGGAACGATAGCCAGCTTCGAAAACTCGCGGGCGATTTGATCAGCAATCATTCCCTGTTGATGATGCTTCAACAACATACTGATGAGTTGGATACCCTCAAAAAGCTCAGCCTCAACCTGACCTCCAGCCTAAATTTGCCCACTGTGCTGGATGCAGTGGTGACTGAGGCCATGCGTCTCGTTCAAAACGCGCAGTCGGCCCACATTTTTCTCTATAACTTGGATGGACATTTGGAATTTGGCGCGGCGCTTTATGATAACGGCACTCGCAATCAGCCTGTATCCATTCCTCGCAGAGAGGGGCTTACCTATACGGTTGCCCGAAGCGGCGAACAGATCATGGTCGAAGATATGAAAAACCATCCGCTTATATAAAAACTCGCCTGGGGAATGGGAAGGATCCGTCATCGGCATTCCGCTCAAGTTCAATGATAATGTAGTAGGCGTGATGAATTTATCCAAATCCGTCATAGGCGGATTTACATCCTCCGAATTGAGATTGTTGGGACTTCTGGCTGATCAAGCGGCAGTCGCCATCTCGAATGCCAGCTTGCATCAATTAGTGAGCACACAGGCATACACAGATACTGTGACAGGACTTCCTAATCGGCGTTCGTTGGATGAGCATCTTGAACAGGAAGTTTACAGCGCCAGACGTAATGGATACACCTTCGCAGTCATCATGATGGATCTGGATGAATTCAAGGAAGTCAATGACAACTACGGTCACGCGATTGGTGATCAGGTTCTGCGCCTGATGTCCAATTATTTGGCTACGCTTCTGCGCTCGACCGATTTCCTTGTCCGTTATGGAGGCGATGAGTTTACGCTGATCTTGAGCAAAACCGATCCCGCCTGCCGCCCGTTTGGTTATGGAAAAAGTTTTGGAAAAAGTAAAGAATTTTTCATTCGATGCGCCGAATGGAAATAAAATCAAGCTTGGACTCTCGGCAGGCATTGCTTTCTATCCTCTTCACGCTCGCACACCCGCTGACTTGCTCCACGCTTCGGATGACGCCTTGTACGAGGCAAAGAAGCATAACCGCGGCTCTTATATGCTCGCACGGGGATTTACAGGTCAATTGCCGCAAGAACCGTCGCCAAGGAGGCTTACGCCTCCTTATTTATTTGCAGGGGTTATAGTTTTCAACTTCGATCTGGAAAAGGATCAACGATGAGTCGTAGAGTTAAGGTCATTTTAAATCCCATGGCCGACATGGGCAATGCCTGGAAAGTCGCCGATGATTTGCGCCCCATCCATCAACGAATATGGCAACGCAGATTGGAGCGGTACGGTGTATCCAACCCATGCAACGGAACTCGCCAGGCAGGCTGGTGAGCAAGGTTATGACATGATCATTGCCATGGGCGGAGATGGCACAGTTCATGAAATCGTCAACGGGATCATGCAATTACCAGAAAACAAGCGCCCCATTCTCGGAGTTGTGCCCGTCGGTTCAGGCAATGACTTTGCACACGCCATCGGCATCCCGATGGAATCGGATCACGCTCTGGATTATGCGCTGAAGAATCGAGCCGTCCACCGTTGATCTCGTCCTAATGACCGACGAACATGGACGCAAAGAATATTTCGACAACACGCTGGGCATCGGTTTCGACACGGTGGTCACCATCCGCGCACATAAACTTCCCATCGTGCGCGGCTTTCTTATGTATCTCACAGCAGTAATCCAAACCATCCTGCTCAACCATAATCCAGCCGGCGTCCAGTTCGAGACCGACCAGGAAAAGTGGGAGGATCAGGTCTTGATGACCACGCTCTGCAATGGCGGACGCGAAGGCGGCGGCTTTATGCTTTCCCCGGATTCAAAAATGAACGATGGAATCATGGAATATGTCATGGTGCGAAAAGTATCGCGCCCCATGATGTTCCGTCTCGTTCCAGAATTTATGAGTGGCACGCATCGCCGCTTTACAAAGCAAATCCGCATGGGAACATGCAAAAAACTCAGCATGATTTCTGACCGCCCGCTTTACATCCATGCCGACGGGGAAATCTATACGAGCTTTGGAAGCAATCTCCGCAAACTAAATTTTGAAATTTTGCCAAACGCATTGAAAGTGGTACGCGGGTAAAATAAAAGGCGAGCAGTGCTCGCCTTTTTCTTATGCCAGACATCTATCACTCGCTTCTCGGCCACGATATTGGACACCTGCATATTATCGCGGAACTTATGGGGCGTGGAACTCAAATCCAATGACGCGGATGAGCGCGGCAAAAGAACTGACCGCTTTTCTCCTCGACCCTGAACTGGCTTGCTGAATTAATCGCTTCCCTCACGCCTCAAGCGCGTGAGGCGCTCCATGCGCTAATCGAATCGAATGGCAAATTCCCATACGCGAACTTCATCCGCCTATTCGGCGACATTCGCGAAATGGGCGCAGGCAAACGTGACCGCGAACGTCCGCATCTCAAACCATCATCGATTTCGGAAGTTCTGTTTTATCGTGGATTGATTGCGCGTGCCTTTTTCGACACCGATCAAGGTCCGCAGGAATTTGCTTATATCCCTGATGATTTGTTTGCAGTATTACATGTAGGGGCGACTGGCCAGTCGCCCCTGCCAAAAACAGAACCTTTTGGGCCGCGGGGCGACGCCGAGCGAAAAGGCATATCTCATCCCTGCAACGGATCGCATCCTCGATGATGCCACGACTTTATTAGCTGCGCTTCGTCTCGGACGCGAAGTCTCTGCCGATCCAAAATTGATTTCCCTTTTGCACGTCGCCGGATTGTTAAAGAAAAATATTCCACAAGCCGAAGCCGTGCGGAAATTTCTGGAAGCGCCGCGCGCTGATGCACTGAAGATGCTCATCAAGGCATGGCAAGAATCTGAAACATTTAACGAATTGCGGCTCATGCCCGGCGTCGTCTGCGAAGGCGAATGGAAAAATCAGCAGCTTGCCACGCGTGAGGTCTTATTGAATTTGCTGGAAGCGATTCCTGATGATAAATGGTGGAATCTCAATTCTTTCATCAATGACATCAAAAAGAAATATCCGGATTTTCAACGCCCTGCCGGAGATTATGATTCGTGGTTCATCAAACGCGAATCGGACGGACAATATTTACGCGGATTCGCATCATGGGATGAAGTAGAGGGCGCACTGATTCAATTCTTTATAACAGATATTTTATATTGGCTGGGAATGATAAAATTGGCAAGCCCGGAAGAAGGAAAAGAAATCACAGCTTTCAAATTGTTTAATGCCGAAAATTTAAAGTTGAAAGCAGAAGATGCCAAATTGCATATCTCTTCGCAAGGAAAAATCATCATTCCAAGATTTGCTCCGCGGACAGTGCGTTATCAAGTGGCAAGGTTTTGCGAATGGGATGATGATGGTCGAGTAGCCGCTGAATCTCGATATGTTTACTCGCTTCGCTCGGAACTACTCGACCGCCAGCGGCGTATCAAGACCAAACCAGATGAATATAAATATAAAATCACACCAAATTCGTTGACCAAAGCCAAAGAACAAGGATTGAAAGTTGAACAACTGTTGGCTTTGCTCGCAAAACATTCTGATGCAGGAATTCCTCCGGTGCTGGTCAATGCTCTCAAACGCTGGGAAATTAACGGAACCGAAGCACGGGCTGAGACTCAGATCGTTTTAAAGGTCAGCCGCCCCGAAGTCTTGGAAAAGTTGCGTAAATCGAAAGCGGCAAGATTTTTAGGCGAGCCGCTTGGTCCGACAACGGTAACCGTCAAAAGCGGAGCCATCCAAAAAGTGATGGATGCGATCACTGAACTTGGTTTGCTGGCAGAAGATTTAACCGAAGAAAAATAAAGCGATTGTCACGGACGAATTGTGACAGTCGCTTTTTATATTCTCGCTATAATAAATTTGCAAACAGGAGAAACCATGACCACAAAACTTGATTGGCTCACGCAAGAGATTGACAGCTTGAAAGATCAAAACTTGTATAACCGCATCCGAACGATTGGCTCGGCGCAAGGTGCGCGCTTGATCGTGGATGGCAAAGATGTTTTAAATTTTTGCTCGAACAATTATCTCGGATTGGCGAACCACCCGAAGCTGGTGGAAGCCGCCAAGAACGCCACGAAAAAATATGGCGTGGGTCCCGCCGCGGTGCGGACGATTGCGGGCACGACCGATTTGCATGTTGAACTTGAAAAGCGTCTTGCAAAATTTAAAGGCGCAGAAGATGTCATCACATTCCAATCCGGCTTTGCTGCCAATCTCGGAACGATCCCGGCGCTCGTTGCCAAAGAAGATGTGATTTTTTCGGATCGCCTCAATCATGCTTCGATCATTGACGGAAGCCGACTCTCCGGCGCGCGGATTGTTGCGTACGATCATAATGATCCGATCGCGCTCGAAGCGGCTATCAAGGAAAATGCTGGAACTTACCACCGCGCCTTGATCGTTACCGACGGCGTCTTCAGCATGGACGGGGACATCGCGCCGTTGCCCGCGCTTTATGAAGTCGCCAAAAAATACGACATTTTATTTATGGTGGACGATGCGCACGGTGAAGGCGTTTTGGGAAAAGGCGGACGCGGCATCGTGGATCATTTCAACTTGCACGGCAAAGTGGACATCGAAGTCGGCACGATGTCTAAAGCGTTTGGCGTCGTGGGCGGCCTCGTGGCTGGCAATAAAGTCATCATCGAATGGCTGCGTCAGCGCGGACGCCCGTTCTTGTTCTCGTCCGCGGTCACTGCGCCGGATGCAGCGGCTTGTCTCGCAGCAGTGGACCTGTTGGAAGAGTCAACCGCATTGGTGGATAAGCTTTGGGATAATGCCAAATACTTCAAAGCCGAAATGAAGAAACTTGGATTCGATACCGGCGTCAGCGAAACACCCATCACGCCGATCATGCTCGGCGAAGCGACGCTCGCACAACAGTTCAGCCGCGAGCTTTTTGAGAATGGAGTGTTTGCCATGTCCATCGGATTCCCGACCGTGGCAAAAGGCAAAGCGCGCATCCGCGTGATGATTTCAGCTTCGCATGACCGCGATGATTTGGGCCAAGGCTTGGAAGCGTTCGCGAAAGTTGGAAAGAAGTTAGGAGTTATAAAATAGATACCATTTCCTGAGGAGAAAGAACTGGAGCATATGAATGATCTCACCAATCTGGGAATGATTGAAAAAGCAAAGACTGTTCTTAGTCCCAGAAAATTATCAAACCACAACTCGGCGGGCGATGTTGCCTGTGCCCTGCTCAGTTCAAACGGCAATCTATATCTTGGCGTTTGCATTGACATCAGTAGCGGCATCGGATTTTGTGCAGAACACAGCGCAATCGCGGCAATGTTAACGGCTGGCGAGAGCAGGATTGCAAAGATTGTCGCTATTTCGAGTGATGGCAAAGTTTTGCCTCCTTGCGGCAGATGCAGAGAATTCATGTTCGAAATTGACACAACAAATCTGACGTTGACTGATGTTATTTTGGGCGAAAACAATGTTGTAAAACTTCACGAACTTCTACCCCATCCATACACAGAGGTATAGGACACATAACTGTCTGGCGTGCGATCAATGCTTTATCGTTAGGTAGACGAGTTCGCGTCCGCCTTTTTTCCACCCCTTGACAGAAATAACTAAACAATGTATAGTAATTAATATACAGTGTTTAGTTACAAGGAGTGACGATGGTGAGACCCACGCTCAAGAAGCAAATCCCAAATCTCCAGCAAGCCATCAAAGATGCCGCCTGGAAGCACATCGCAAAAGAAGGCGCACCGGCATTATCCCTACGGGCAATTGCGCGCGATCTAAAGATCACCGCGCCCGCCATCTACAACTACTTCCCGGATCGGGATGCGTTGGTAACCGCGCTCATCATTGACGCCTATACTTCATTTGGCGATTCGCAGCTTGCGGCGCGGGATGCAGTCCCGCTAGAGGACATCATCGGGCGGATGAATGCGATTGGTCTGGCGTACCGCCAATGGGCACATAAATATCCGCAACGGTATCAGCTTATTTTTGGAACTCCCATTCCGGGGTACAAAACGCCAGTTATAGAAGTGTTGCCTTCCTCGGCACGCTCTCTGAGTGCGCTAGTCAGCGTTGTTGAGCAATTACGCCTCGCAGGAAAACTGAAAATCAAGTCCTTTCCCAAAGTCAAGGCAGAATTCAAAGTAGGATTTGAGATGTGGAAGAAATATGGCGGAAATGCAGATATTCTCTCGCTTTCATTCGCGATGCTAATCTGGGCACGCGTTCATGGAATCGTGTCTCTCGAAATCGCGGGCAACCTGCCTCCCTTCGGCGCAAGCGGAGACGATTTGTATCTGTATGAAATGAATTCCCTTACCCAACAATTCATCAAGGAGTAAATTATGAAAGCAATCATTCTGAATGGTTCAAACGAAAACGACTTAATCGGTCAGCATGTTTGCACCGCGTTGACAGCCGAGCTCGAAGCGCGCGGCTGGGAGATCGACCATGTGCAATTATGTGAGACGAAGATCGGCAACTGTGCGGGCGATTTCTTTTGCTGGATCCGCAGCCCGGGCCTCTGCAATGTAAATGATGCCAACCGCCTCATCGCCGCCTCGATAGCGAATTCTCAATTGATGGTTTATCTCACGCCGATCACGTTTGGCGGCTATTCATCGTCACTCAAGAAAATGGTGGATCATCAAATCCAAAATGTCCTACCATTCTTTAAACAGATCAATGGCGAGACGCACCATCAGAAGCGTTATCCCGCCTATCCAGACTTTTTAGCAATCGGATGGATGGATCAACCGGACGCGCAGACCGAATCCATATTCCGCCATCTGACCTATCGCAACTCCATCAACTTTTACGCCAAAAGATTTGTTGCCGGAGTGGTCTTAGCGGATCAGAATGAAAACCTGATTCAATCGTCGGTGCAGAATTGGTTGAACGAACTGGAAGTTGGAAAAAACATCCAGCCGGTGAAGCTGCCTGAAAGTCAGAATAGAAGCGTGGAACCGATTTCGATAAAGCGCGCGCTGCTGCTCGTCGGGAGTCCGCGCACGCGCAAGAGCACCTCTAATTCGCTTGGTGGTTATCTCTTTGAACAATTAGGCAAGCACAATATTCAAACCGGGACCATTTACATTCACACCACCATGTACTCAGCAGAAAGAACGAAAGCCATGTTAGATGCACTGGACGCGGCGGATTTGATCCTGCTGGCTTTTCCGTTGTACGTTGACTCTCTTCCCGCGCCAGTCATGAATGCGCTTGAACGTATCGCTACGCATCGCGCAGCCCAAATCGAAACCAAATCCGATCAATTATTTGCTGCCATATCGAATTGCGGATTTCCCGAACCTAATCACAATGCAACTGCGCTGGCAATCTGTGAAAACTTTGCGCGGCTAACTCATTTTGCATGGGCTGGTTCTTTAGCCCTGGGTGCAGGCGAAGGGATGATACATGGTATGCCATTAAACGAATTGGATGGACGTGTCATTCCATTGAAGAAAGCCCTCGACCTTTCAGCAGAATTGCTGGCCCGCGGCATCGCCATTCCACCAGGGGCGCAAGCGTTACTAGCCAAACCATTTGTCCCGGGCTGGCTATATCGCGCAATGGGAGTTTATGGCTGGAGTCAGCAAGCTAAGCAATACCACGCGGAAAAAATATCGGAACGACAACCTTATCTTATCAAGTAGGAGAATTATCGTGGCGAAAATATTCAACGGTCGTTACATAGCAAAAGAGATGACATATCCACATCGAAGTCCTATCTCTATCTTATGTTTTCTGGGCGCACGTTAGTGGATTGGTGGCGCTTGAATTGGGAACACCAAACGCCATCGTCCATCACCGATCCAGCTGTAATATTTCGAAGTGAAGTCAACAATCTCTTTCTTTAATATTCACAGGGAACGCAGATAAATGAACATTTTGTTTTCGCTTACATGGCTTGCTATTGGCGGTACCCTTCGCTTTTTCGATTTTGGCAAAAGGACCATTCCAGTGGCAGTTTGGTTGTCTCCGATTTTTCTGCTTCACTTTTCGCACGCGAACGATCCTTGGATCGGGATGCTAGCGATCTGGTCTGTGATTTTTCTGGCGGCCTTTTTTGCTTATCGTGATGTAATTCCGGTGCCGGGAATTATTTATCCGCTTACAGTAGCTTTGATTAGCGTGAGTGGGACTTTGCCCTATCTAGCTGACCGTCTGTTATATGCACGTTTGCCCGGTTTTGCGGCTGTGATGGTGTTTCCCATTGCATGGGTTATTATGGAATTTATCACCGCCCACGCCAGCCCATATACCACGTGGGGCTCCATTGCATACACACAATATGGCGACCAACCGCTGATGCAACTCGCTTCGGTCACTGGATTGTGGGGAATTTCTTTTCTCATCGTGTGGTTTGGTTCGACCGTCAATTGGGCGTGGGATAAACAATTCGATTGGTCAATCATTCAGGGTGAATTGTTAGCTTACGCTGTGACGTGGAGTGTTGTAATGTTAGCCGGAGGAATGCGCCTTGTATGGGCCAAGTCATCGAGGACAGTTCGCGTCGCAACGATCCGCTGGCCTGAGAATATCTTGGGCACAGATACATTTATGCGCCTTTTTGCGTCAGATCCCCTTTCAGAAAAAGAGCGCATAAATATTCAGAACGCCTTTGGCAATCTACAAAATTATTTTTAGAAGAAAGTCAACGTGAAGCTTATGCAGGTGCCAAAATTATTGTTTGGCCTGAAGCAGACTTATTGATTTTTCAAAAGGATGAAACTGCATTTATGGAACGGGCTGCAAGGTTGGCGGGTGAGGCGCAAATATATCTTCTAATGGGGATGGGGACCATTATTGATGGTAATCCTTTCCACTTGGAGAACAAAGCTGTGCTTGTGGATCCATCGGGTAATCCCGTTTATTCGTACATAAAGAAAAACCCTGTTCCGGGTTGGGAAGCGCAGATCAGCGTCCCATCGGATGGCCGAATCCGCACCTATAATTCAGAATACGGGCTCCTTGCGTCAGCCATTTGCTACGATATGGATTTTCCACATTTCATTCGGCAGGCTGGCCAAGCGGGAACAGATATTATGCTCGTGCCTGCCAGCGACTGGGAGCCGATCAAACATCTGCATCACGCAATGGCTGTCTTCCGCGCGGTTGAAAACGGGACAGCCCTGGTCCGTGCAACACGCTGGGGAAATTCCACTGCAGTTGATTCGTTCGGACGCACGCTGGCGATCATGGATAGCTTTTCTTCAGCACAAAACATGATGGTAGCAGAGGTTCCAATCAGTGGGGTGCGCACCATCTACTCAAAATTAGGAGATTGGTTCGCGTGGTTGTGTGTCGCCGGGCTGTTGGGCCTTGTTGGATTTGCAATTGCAGGTATCTTCTAAAACTAAATTCAAGGAAAAGAATGTCGGAACTTCACGTAATTTTTGGAACCGGTCCGCTGGGAAAGTGGACGGCGCGCGAACTGATCAAGCAAGGCAAGCGGGTGCGTTTGATTAATCGTTCAGGAAAAACGGACGGTTTGCCCGAGGGCGCAGAGATTGTTGCGGGCGATGCATACGATGTGAATAAAAACATCGAGCTAGCCAAGGGCGCGGCAGCTATTTATCAATGCGCGCAACCACTATATCTTGAATGGGCTGAGAAGTTCCCTCAATTCCAATCTGCGATCATGCAAGCGGCTGTTGCGAACAAATCAAAATTCATCGTAGCAGATAATTTATATATGTACGGTAATACGCACGGAGGACCCATCCGTGAAGACATGCCTTATCAAGCATATACAAAGAAAGGCAAAGTCCGCGGCGAGATAGCGAATGCCGTGATGGAAGCGCATCGCGCAGGAAAAGTCCACGCTGCCATTGTGCTCGGATCACATTTTTTCGGTCCAGATGATCGTGGCATGACGGATTTAGCCATTCGTCCTGCGGTCGAAGACAAAGCAGTGAAACTTCTTGGACGAACCGATCAACTCCACACTTTTTCGTACGCGCCCGACTTCGGAAAACTCCTAGCAACTCTTGGCACGCGTGAAGATGCGTTGGGACAAATCTGGTTTACGCCCAGCCCGGCGCCCATCACGCAAAATGAATTTGTCAACATCATGGAAGCGGAACTGGGCAAACCGGCTAAGGTATTGGCGGCAGGAACCGCGTTGATGAGCTTTCTCGGTTTGTTCAGTCCAATCATGCATGAAACCGTCGAGATGATGTATGAATGGACTCAACCATTCATCATGGATTCAAGCAAAGCCGAAAAAGCGTTTGGATGGAAAGGCACATCACTGCAACAAGCCATGCAGGAAACTATTTCGTGGCTGAAAGAAGATATCAAGGAACAGTAAACACCTTTATTGGAGAAAAAGAATGGCAAAAATATTTAATGGTCGTTATACGGCAAAAACGGATCAACCTTTTGTAGTGTTTCTGATTGGAATGCGCATCAATCAATGGTGGCGATTCGATAAATGGATTCCGGTCGCGTCTGCGATGACGCCGATGTTGACCACCCTATTCACTCATCCCGAAAAAGGATTTTTACATGCTGAATTCTTCTGGAACTTTAGCGGACCCGTCTTGATCCAATACTGGCGTTCCTTCGAGGACTTGGAGCAGTTTGCACGCCAACCATCCGAGCCGCATCTTGGGCCGTGGAAGAAATTCAATCAAGCGATCGGTGCGAATGGCATGGTCGGCATCTGGCATGAGACCTACGTTGTGAACCCGAATCAATTTGAATGCGTTTATGGTAACATGCCGTTATTCGGACTAGGCGCGGCGGTGGAACATGTCGAAGCAACCGGAACGCGTGAAACGGCAAGACTGCGTTTGAGCGCAAACAAGCTG
>CAVVZL010000030.1:0-65432 GCA_963752775.1 uncultured Chloroflexia bacterium | reverse complement strand
GTTATGTCCTCTACTTCATTCATACATAGTATTGCTATATACTCGGACATATCCTCACGCTGCGTTTGGCGATGACGATTAACCGTGGCGGGTGAAAGTGGAAAATCGAACGCTAAATCTCGACCATCGTCCATCCGTTCAATATAGGTCTTGATTCTCAGCACATTTGAATAACGATAGCCATTGGCGTATCCATGCGCACCCGCACCCAAACCCAGGTAAGGCAATCCGCGCCAATATTGAAGATTATGAGCACATTCACGGCCTGGCTTTGCCCAATTTGAAATTTCATATTGAAAATAACCCGCTGATTCAAAAGCATCACTTGCCCATTCGTACATATCTGCCGCAAGATCAGGATCGGGTAATGGAAGCAAACCCCGCGTATCGACCACCGCCCAAACGGTGTTCCATGTTCAAGCGTCAAGGCATAAGCAGAGATGTGGTCAGGATGCAAATCGAGGATTCTTTTTACGGTTGATTGCCAAGTTGGGAGAGTTTGTTCAGGTAAACCATAAATCAAATCAAGGTTAAGATTATCAAAGCCTACCGAGCGCGCCCAGCTCACAGAATTGATCACATCGAAGAAATCATGAGCGCGCTCCAGCATGCGCAGTTCTTCGCTATTCGCAGATTGAACTCCAAAGCTTATACGATTGATTCCAATCGCACGTATTTTTTTTAAGTGCTCAAGGCTTACCGTTCCGGGATTCGCTTCAATGGTAATTTCGGCATCTTCGGTCAAGGCAAAATGCTTATGAAGTGAACGAAAAATCAACTCAAATTGATTTCGGTGAAAGCAAGGAGGGTGTTCCACCGCCGAAGAAGATTGTATGAATTTTATTGCCGTCAGGAAATCGTGGGCCCACAAAATCAATCTCTTGGCATAATGCATTTACGTAAGCAGCAATGGAATCTTCCTGGCCAGCATATGTATTGAAATCACAATAGGCGCAACGATGAATGCAAAACGGAATGTGAAAATATAAAGAATAGTTCATAAAACAACAGCCATCAATAAACAATAAAGCCGCCTGTCGGCGGCTTTGAATTCAAAGTGTGATTTCCTGTTCAGCTTGTCGCATCGTTTGGAATGAGTTGATCGCCACTTCCAGCATGGACAAATCCGGTTCACGCGTGGTAAGCGATTGCAAAGCCAGGTTGGGTTTAATCAATAAGCGGACGATTGGATTGTTCAAATGATTTGCCGTCCAGCGAATATACTCAATTGCGATGCCTGCCAAAATGGGAATGAACAGTATCCTGCTTACCAAACGCCAGAAGATTGGCAATGGACCAAGTAATGCAAAGGCAACGATGGAAAGCAGAACTAAAGTTAACAGGAAGGCGGTGCCGCAACGCGGATGTTCACGCGAAAACTTCGCAACCGATTCAGGGGTCAATTCCGCGCCAGCTTCAAAGGCATTGATTGTCTTATGTTCCGCACCATGGTACATGAACAGACGCTTCACATCCGGCATAAAACCGATGGTCCACAAGTAGCCGATCAACAAAGCGAGGCGGATCATTCCTTCCAGAATATTGCTCCACCAAACATTCAATCCGAGATATTTTTCAGCCAAGCCGCCAAGCCCCGCGGGAAGCAAAAAGAAAAGACTGATTCCGAAAACGAGGGCAAAGCCCAAGGTCAAGTAAAGAGCCGGGCCTTCCAGTTTTTCATCTTCACCGGTTTGCGTGTTTGCGGCAATCGTCAGCGCGCGCATTCCGAGCCCCAGCGCGTCCCATAACAAAATCACCCCGCGCACAAAAGGAATTTTTGTGATGCGCGATTGATAAATCGCATCCAATTTTTCCTTATGAAGGACAATCTTGCCGTCTGGTGCGCGCATGGCAATGGCAAAAGCCTTCTGCCCGCGGATCATTACGCCTTCGATCACGGCCTGACCGCCGTAAGTGATAATTCGATCTTCCATTAGGTTTTCAAGTTATAGATAAAATGGATCAACGTGTCGATGCCTCGATACCAGGTGGGTAAATGAAGTTTTTCGTTGGGAGAATGAGCATCGCAATCGGGAAGCCCAAAGCCCGAAAGAACGGACTCCACGCCAAGATGCTGTTGAAGCTGCACCACCACGCCAATGGAACCGCCTTCGCGCGGGAAGTATGGCTTCTTGCCCCACATCGTTTCCATAGCTTTTGAAAGCGCTTTGACGCCAATGTTATCCGTGCCGGTTAACGCTGCGCCCGCGCCGTGCAAATAAATGAGTTCCCATTTGATGTCTTTAGGTGCGTTCTCTTTGAGATATTTCTTCATCTGCTTGGTGGTTTCTTCCGGCGTTTGATCGGGAACGAGGCGGCATGAAATCTTCGCCATCGCCCAAGCAGGCAAAACTGTTTTTGAACCGACGCCTGTGAAGCCCGAAAGCAATCCATTGACTTCAAGCGTGGGCCGCGCACCGAGGCGTTCAGCAGGCGTGAAAGCTTGTTCGCCCCACAACGCGGGAACGCCGGATTGATTGTTTGATCTCTTTTCCGCTAATGGGCAAGCGTGCAAAATCCTGATGTTCCTTCTTGCTTAACTTACGGACTTTATCGTAAAAGCCCGGCAACGTGACTTTGCCATTTTTATCATGCATGCCCGCGATCAATTCTGCCAGCGCTTGAGCAGGGTTATGAACCGTTCCGCCATACAGACCGGAATGCAGGTCCTTGCTCGGACCATTTACACGCAATTCAAAATACGCCAGCCCGCGCAGTCCGATGGTAATGGAGGGCCTTTCTTCGCCGAGTATACCCGCATCCATATTCAAACAGAAATCACACCCCAGCAATTCCTTGTGATGCTTTATGAAATCATCCAGATGTTCCGACCCGATTTCCTCTTCACCTTCAATCAGCCATTTGAGATTAATCGGCATGTCACCCGACTTCATCACCGCCTCAACGGCTTTCAACGAAGCGATCACCTGTCCCTTCATATCCGCGGAGCCGCGCGCATAAAGATTATCGCCGCGCACTGACGCATCAAATGGTGGTGTAGTCCATAGTTCGAGAGGATCGGGAGGCTGAACATCGTAGTGACCGTAGATCATCACGGTTGGTGCTTTCTTCCCTGCATTCAACCATTCACCATAGACAACCGGATGTCCGCCGGTCGGCATGATCTGCACGTTAACCATACCGATGGAACGCAATTGGGCGGCCGCCCATTCCGCGGCTTTTTGCATATCCGCATTGTGTTCGGGATCCGTTGAAATGGACGGAATCGCCAAGAAATCCTTTAATTCGTTCAAGAATTGTTCGCGGTTTTGACCAGCGTATTGCAAAGCTTGTTCGAGCATGTCATCTCCTATTCTGATTCGCAAACTGAACGGAAAATCTTTTCTGCATCCATACTGCCACGCTAAGGAGCAGTCGGCACTGGTGTTTGCTCAATCGTTCGACGTGTAACAAGATACCAATCGGAAAAGAAGCTAAGCCGATTACTGGTATCATACATCGGCATGGGAATTTGAACTCCACGTACTTGTGAACTTACGCCATAATTATAGACGGGATAATACAATGGCAAGGAAGGCAAATCTTTGGTGAAGACCACTTGAAAATTGCGATAGAGGCGCGCCCGGACCGTGAAGTCGGTTTCCGTGCGCGCCTGTTCAAGATATTCACTTGCGGCGCGATTGTCCCACTCCGAGTAGTTTTGTCCGCCCGTGGCTTCCGATTGATGCCAGAACGGATACGGATCAGGGTCCGGCGTACGCGCCAGGTTAAGATCAACCAGAGCAGCTTCATAATTGCGTGATGCAAGTGAACTAGAAATCAATTGATCATACGGCATTCCCTCGATATTGGCCTGCACACCGATTTGTGCCCAATCCTGTTGGATTGCTTTGGCGATCTGCGTGTGCAACGTATCCTGCGGATATAAGAGAGTGAAGCTCAAAGATTGATTGCCTTTAGAGCGTACCGTTCCACCGCTGGACGGAATCACATAACCTTCCTGCTTAAGCAAAGAGACGGCTGCATCAGGGTCGTATCCAATGCGCTCGATGCCGTCATAGTGCGCCCATGAACCGGGCAGGATTGGGCCATCGGCCACAATACCTTCGCCCTTTAAGAAAGCAGAAATAATATAATCGCGGTTCAAGCCCAGCATCAAAGCTCGGCGAACATTCGCGTCCTGAAGAAAGGAAACTGCGTTATTATTTAAATTCAGCAGCACGATTGACATTTGCGGCAGGCTGGTGGTGTACACCGAAAGACTTGGATCGGCCAGTGCCGTGGGTAACACATCGGATGTCAACTGGCTGATACCGAGCACCTCGCCCTGTTTGAATGCGTCATAAGCGGACTTTGAATCAGGATAATAACGAAAGACCACCTGCTGGATATAAGGCTTCTGACCATAATAATTATCACTAAGTGTAAGCACTACGCCGGCGACATGTCCGCTTTCCACCACAAAGTGATCGAATTTATAAGGACCGGAGCCGACAGGGCTGATATTAAAATTAGCGCTGGCAAGTTGACCGGCAGGCGTTGAGGCGAGGATGTGCTGGGGGAGTATGCCAAATGTCAAATAATCGAGGAATGGAGCGAAGGGTTCCGGCAGAGTAAATTTAAGGTTCTGATCATTCAATTTTGTCACGGTGATTTGATTCCACAAATCCTTGATGTCTTGCGGAAAAAAGGAACTCGACTTGATAAGGTCGATGGTAAAAAGCACATCATCGCTTGTGACGGGCGTACCGTCCTGCCAGACCGCATTTGAACGAATGGTGAAATTATAGACCGTGCCATCGGGTGTAGCGCCCCACGATTTAGCCAAATCCGGTTGCGGCAGACCGCTGGCATCGAATTTGATCAAGCCGCTGAATACCAAACCGTCCACATCACGATCCGTGGGATTGTTCCAATCCAAAAGCGGATTGAGGCGGCCTAATGATCCAATTAAACCTTCGCTATAAATTCCGCCGCTTGAAGGCTGAGATAAAGTCGGCGCGAGAATCGGCTGCTGGCTGAGCAAAAGCACTGCCACAACAATCAGCGTGATCGCCACCACCAAGATCTGCCATCGTAATCGTTTCATGAAGGTTTAATGATTAGACAAAAAAGAAAGGCCGCATGCCGAGACGCGCAAAAAAACGCGAATGGACGGCCTTTCAAAAAGTCAGGCTTAGTGCGTGAGAAAGAGAACTGTGATCGCCAGACCGAAGAACAAAATGCTCAAAACGATCGTAACCCAGAACAGAACACGTTCAACGCCACGGCGGGCCGTAAAAATCGTGCTTGCATCGGATCCGGTCAGGCCACCGAGGCCGGCTCCTTTACTTTGCATAATGACGCTGAGGATGAGCCCTATGGCGATTATAATCAACGCGATATCCAAAAACTTAATCATGATTGTGCCTCCTGAAAATTCAGCGGGCAAATTATACCTTTTATGAAGGAAACTCGTCAACCAACGTCAGATGAGTGGAAATTAATTTAGCGCTCGCGTCAAAGGCAAGAGATAACCATGCATGAGATTGTTGTCAACTTGCATATGCACACACGTTATTCAGATGGAGGCGGAAACCATCAAGATATCGTAGAGGCCGCATTGAAATGCGGCTTAGATGCGGTCATCGTTACTGACCACAATGTGCTCGTTCATGGATTTGAGGGCTATATAAAAGATGGCAAAAGAAAAGTACTGATGATGATCGGCCAAGAAATTCACGATCAAGATCGTGATCCGCAAAAGAATCATCTGCTTGTATTTGGTGCAGAAAAAGAATTGGCCACTTTCGCGGACGACCCGCAAATGCTCATCAACGCGGTACGCGAATCGGGCGGATTATCCTTTCTTGCTCATCCCAACGATCCTGCTGCGCCCGCGTTCCACGAGACGGATATTTCATGGGTGGATTGGTCGGTCACACATTTCACCGGTATCGAACTCTGGAACGGGTTAAGTGAACTCAAGACTATCATCCCAACCAAATTGCACGGCGCACTCTACGCATTCTTTCCTGAACTCATTGCACGCCATCCAATTCCCGCCACGCTTCGCAAATGGGATGAAGTGCTTACCAATAATCGAGTGGTTGCAATCGGCGGTTCAGATGCTCACGCCCATGAAATGCATCTTGGCCCATTTCGACGCGTCATTTTTCCTTATGAGTTTCATTTCAAAACCATTAACACGCATGTGATTCTCCCTACGCCATTGACCGGTGATGCAAACCCTAGATAAAAAGATGATCTATGATTCTTTGTCCGCTGGACACTGCTTTATCGGATACGACCTCCCTGCCCCAACTCGCGGTTTTCGCTTCACCGCTCAGGGACGTGAGGCGGACGTCATTATGGGAGACGAAATCCCAGCTCGAGGCGGCGTCACATTACAGGCGCGAACACCCTCTGCTGCTGAGATCAGGTTAATCAAAAACGGTAAAGTAATTCAAAAGTGGAAAAATCAAAACATCGCAGTTCACATCACGACTGAACCGGGAGTTTATCGCGTCGATGCGTACAGAAGATATCTCGGACGCAAACGGGGCTGGATTTTCAGCAACCCGATTTACGTCAGGTAATGAAGCGGTTCAAAATCGCATTGACCCTGCACAAAATCAATAACTTAGCTTACAATCAACCCAATCAACAAGGTACGTCTCATACGTGCCTTTCCGCTCTTGACTCGCCCACGGCGTGAACATGAGCAATCCCACGGAAAGGAGGCATCCCTCATGAATAAATATGAATTGGTGTGCGTGATTCAGCCCGACTTGGACGAAACGGCTTTCAATGGTATTGTGGACCGCGTCAAAAGCTGGGTTTCTGAATCCGGAGGCAATGTGGATAAAGTGGACATTTGGGGCAAGCGCCGGATGGCTTACGAAATTCGCAGGCACCGCGATGGTCAGTATGTGCTCTTCAATATTACGCTGAATCCACAGAGCGCGACTGGCCTGGAACAGAATATTCGCTATCAGGAAACGATCCTGCGCCATATGCTGACGTCGGTCGGATAAGTTTGGTCGCTCGGTCTTTATCTTATGAAGGAGATTAATATGAGCCGAGGTTTAAATAAAGTGATGATCATTGGGCATCTTGGCAAGGACCCTGAAATGCGTTACACACCTTCAGGTCGGCCGGTGACTACTTTTACAGTTGCAGTTAGCCGGTCCTGGAACAGCGCAGACGGAGAACGTCATGCTGAAACTGAATGGTTTAACATTGTGGCATGGGGCAACCTGGCTGAAATCTGCAAACAATATTTGACCAAAGGTCAGCAGGTGTATATTGAGGGTCGCTTACAAACCCGCCGCTGGGACGACAAAGAAGGACAGAAACATACCAGCGTTGAGATAGTTGCCAATGAGATGATGATGTTGGGCGAACGGCGTGATGCGAATCAAAATCAGGAAACTCCGCATCCGGAAGAGGTTGAACCGGTCGCCAATGAAGATGAATTTCCGTTCTAAAGAATATGGAGTGAAAAATGGCTGATGAAAGAACCAACAACGCGGAATCAGAAGGTGCGCCCGGCGAACGCCGCTATTATGCGCGTCCGAAAACCTGCCAATTCTGCGCTGACAAAAGTTTGAGCATTGATTATAAAAAGGCGGATATGCTAAAGCGCTTCGTCACGGATGAAGGGAAGATCCGCCCCCGCCGCCAAACTGGTAACTGCGCGCGCCACCAACGCGCTTTGGCTACAGCGGTGAAACGCGCCCGTCATATTGCATTGCTGCCGTTCACCAGTACGCGCTTTGAAGAAAACCGTTGAGGATAAACCTACGGGGCATGGACCATTCTCCATGCCCTTATTTTCTATAATTAGGAGCACGATACAACATGGCAAACCCGCGGGAAGAGAAACCCGTACTTCACACCAAAAAACATCTTGCGCGTCTCGAACGCGAACGAAGACAGACAAATATCATTCTGTTTTCGTTTATTGGTTTACTCGTGGTCGTTGTAGGTCTGATCGGCTACGCAATTTTGTACAACGATTACCTTCAAGCCCGGCAGCCAGTCGCAAAAATTGGCAATGTCAATATCTCGGTCAGCGAATGGCAAGCACGTGTCCGACTACAAATCCAAACTTTGCAAAACCAATATTCGCTGTATCAACAATATGGCCAAATGTTTGGAATGGATTATAGCCAGGAGTTACAGCAAATTCAGACTCAATTGGGTGATTCCACCAGCCTCGGAGAATCTGTTCTTGATCAAATGATCGACGAAGAGTTGGTCCGACAGGAGGCGGCCAAGCGCGGCATTACGGTCAGCAACGCAGAAGTGGATGCGGAGATTCAAGGCGCTTATAATTTTTATCCGAACGGTTCACCCACCCCGACGGTTACACCGACCACGGTAACCTTTCCGACCCTATCGCCACAAACACTGGCATTGGTAACAATTACACCAACGCCAACTCTTGTTCCCCCTCCGAGCGATACACCAACCAATACTCCGTTGGGCTCGGCGCTGACAATCACAGGCACACCTCCATCTTCTGCAACAGTCATGGCCGCTGCCATCGGTTCGCCGACTGCAACTTTTAACGGCCGGCCCAACCGATACGCCATTTCCAACCTCCACGCCCTATACTCTTCAAGGCTTTAAGCAAACTTACCAAACCAGCGTTGCCACTTATGCAAAGATGGGACTGACAGAGGATCAGATACGCAGCATGTATGAAGCGAACCTCCTTCGTCAAAAACTGATGGATGTCATCACCGCCAATACGCCTCGTTCACAAGATGAAATCTGGGCGCGCCATATTCTGGTTGCGGATGAGGCGACTGCGAATACGGTTCGCCAGCGTCTGCTCAACGGCGAAGACTTTGCCAAGGTTGCGGCAGAAGTCTCGACTGATACCGGCTCTAAAGATAAAGGTGGAGACCTCGGCTGGTTTGCACGCGGCACCATGGTTCCCGAATTCGATGCCGTGGCTTTCTCGCTAAAGGTCGGTGAGATCAGCCAACCGGTCAAGAGCCAGTTCGGTTACCACATCATTCAAGTGCTTGCCCACGAGACGGTTCCGCTTGATGCAAGCACATATGATCAGAACCGCCAAACAGCGTTTGATGATTGGCTCAGTAAAGCTCGCACCGACTATAAGGTCGTCACCTATGACATTTGGCAAAATCTCGTTCCCACCGAATCGGTTGCCCCGACAACAATCCCACAGTAAAATCAAAAATCCGTTCCAGTTAGATCGGAACGGATTTTTGATTCCCAGCTTTCTACAAAGGCTAACAGCCTACAAACTTTCAATAACTCTGCGTTAGCGACTGTTTGAGATGTAATGTTCGAGTTCTGAAATCATGAGCTTCTGGTAATCCACGACTTCTTTAAGCACGTCGCGCACGGAAATCAATCCGGCGAGTTTGCCGTTTTCATAAACCGGCAAATGCCTGATATTTTTATCGATCATCACTGCCATACATTCATCCAAGGACTGACTAGCCTCGACATATAATACCTTGCTGGTCATGATCTCACTGACGGTTGTATCCTTCGACGATTTTCCCAGAATATCCACTCTCCGAACACAATCGCGCTCAGAGACAATCCCTTCCACCTTATCCGTTTCCATGACCAATAGCGCACCCGTATTATTTTCTGCCATCATCTTCATGGCAGCGAACACAGAGTCTTTGGGCTTGATCGAGAAAACCTCACTGCCTTTCCTGCGAATCAAATCGCGAACATTATTCATGTCTGGTCTCCTTTGGTGTTAGGACTTTAGCAAAGTATAGACTCAAAATCAGACAATGGCAAGAAGCAAAAGTGGGACGCCCTGCCGATTGGCGTCCCACTTGAAAACATTACACGGAACTTTCTGGTTATTCCCCAAACCGCCGAATGAACCAGACTTTGACCATTTGGGTGAGAGCTATATAAGCGATGAGCATCCCTGCCAGCAGAGGCCAATATAAGGCGGGCAAAGTTACGAAACCCAAAGTCTTTGCCAGAGGCGATACGGTCAGCCAAGCCGCAATAGCCACGATTACCAGAGATGTTGTTATTAAGGACTTGCTCGCCCAGCTTTCGATGAAGGGAATTTTGTTCGTGCGGATGACGTGGATGATCAATGTCTGTGTGAAAATCGACTCCACAAACCATCCGGTTTGGAAAAGAGTTGGATTGTTCGAGCAATGGAAGACAAACCACATGATGAAGAACGTCATGTAATCGAAGATTGAACTGATTGGTCCAATATAGAGGATGTATCGCCGCAGCGAGCCGATCTCCCATTTGCGCGGCTTCACCAGCCAATCAGCATCCACCGTATCGGTTGGGATGGCCGTTTGAGAGAAATCATATAACAGGTTATTAGTCAACACTTGCAGCGGCAACATCGGCAGGAAGGGCAGGATCAGGCTGGCTCCCATCACACTGAACATATTGCCAAAGTTCGAAGAAGCCGCCATCTTAATATATTTGGTAATATTTCCAAATACCTTGCGTCCTTCAATCACACCTTCTTCCAGAACCAACAAGCTGTTTTCGAGCAAGATGATATCTGAAGACTCTTTAGCAATATCCACTGCACTGTTTACCGAGATGCCAACGTCCGCGGCCTTGAGCGCGGGAGCATCATTAATACCGTCGCCTAAAAAGCCAACAACGTGACCTTTGCTCTGCAAAGCACGGATGATCCTTTCCTTATGCGATGGGGAAAGCTTGGCAAAAATCGAGACGGTTTCGGCAACTTCGGCCAACTGTCCATCATCCATTCCTTCAATTTCACTGCCGAGCAGAATCCGATCTATCGGCAAGCCAACTTGATTAGCAATGTTACCCGTAACAATATCATTATCGCCGGTTAATATCTTCACATTGACGCTATTGATATGAAGTTTGCTCAAAGCCTCGGATGCACTCGCCTTCGGCGGATCAAGGAAAGCTAGATAACCCAGAAGCGTTAGATTCGATTCGTCTTGAACCGTGTAATGCGGTTCATCCGGTCCATTCGGGAAGACGCGATAAGCTACAGCAATCACACGAAAACCATCAGAATTTAGCTGCTTGATGCGTTCTTTGCGGTGCTCATCATGTTCAGGCGTTACTTCCAAAACTTCGCCATTTACCTCAACATGCGTGGAGAGTTGCATGATCTCTTCGACTGCGCCCTTGCATATCAGGATATGCTGTTCCTGGTTGTCTTCTACGATCACCGACATGCGCCTGCGCTGGAAGTCGAAAGGTAATTCATCAACTTTTCGATAAAGCTCATCCACCTGCAAATCGTCATTTAGATTGATATGATTGAGAATCGCTTCGTCCATCAGGTTCTTCAAACCAGTCTGATAGTAGCTATTCATGTACCCGTAATTAAGCACCCGCTGGCTGGTATTCCCTTTCACATCCAAATATTTCTCAAGGACAATTTTGCCCTCAGTGATCGTGCCAGTCTTATCGGTACAAAGAACATCCATGGCGCCAAAGTTCTGAATCGAATTCAAGCGTTTGACAATCACTTTCTTCTTCGACATTGAAATGGCGCCTTTAGACAAGTTGACGGTAACGATCATCGGCAGCATTTCAGGCGTCAAACCGACGGCGACGGCGAGCGCAAATAAAAAGGCTTCCAACCAATTCCCTTTGCTCAACCCGTTGAAAAGGAAAACAAGCGGAACCATCACAACCATGAAGCCTATCATCAGCCAGGTAAAGCCATTCACACCTTTGTCAAAGCTGGTAAGTTGGCGCTGCCCGACGATGCTTCCAGCCAATGATCCGAAATACGTCTCACTTCCGGTTTGGATGACGACGGCCGTGCCGGTTCCGCTTTCAACGTTTGATCCCATGAAGCAGACATTCTGCATCTCGAGCGGATTCTGATTATCTTCATTGACCGTGACAACTGCTGGAATCTTTTCAACTGGCATCGACTCGCCGGTCAGCGCAGCTTGATTAAGAAAAAGATCTCTAGCGGAGAGCAGGCGCACATCTGCGGGGCTCATGTCTCCGGCAGAAAGAAGGACAATGTCGCCGGGTACCAAATTTCTTAATTCGATCTCCTGACGCTTACCATCGCGCATGACAGTTGCCGTGGTACTAACCATCGCCTTTAGTTTTTCAGCTGCCGAATCCGCGCGGCTTTCCTGAAAGTAACGCAATACGATTCCAAGCAGGACCATCATGAAAATTACGATGGTGCCGGGAACATCCCCTGTAACATATGTGACGATGCCCAACACGGTCAGTAATATAACCAGAGGGTTCTTGATATTGTCCCAGAGGCGCATGAGCATAGTCTGGTGTTTTTCCTTTGCTATCTCATTGGGGCCGATTTGCTCAAGACGAACTTCCGCCTCTTCGTTGGTTAATCCGCTTGATGTGGTCTGCATATTTTCAAGGACAGCGGAGGCCTCCACCTGGCCGCTTTCCACTAATTTCTTCGAGACTTTAATTACGTTCCCCCGCGCAAACACGGAAAGTCGAGTTGGATTGGCAAAGATTGTTGTAAAGATTCCCATGTTGAACCTCCAAAGATTTCATTGGAATGTAGGTGATTATATTTTTCTATCTTCAGAAAAATAAAACCACCTTCGACAATTCTCCGAAGGTGGCAATTGGTCAGGGATGCGTGACGCGTTCTAATTATGCGCGGCAACAGAAAACAAGGAAGTGACCGCCAAGATGGGCGCGCGTCAGGCCGCCCCGAACAAATTGCATTTCGGAGGATATAAGCGGAATAGAAGAATCATCGCCGGACTTACTTCCGTCGGCGTCCATAACGATCACCTCCTTTCGAACCTGCTTAAAGTCTGTGTTCATAAAGCCTTGCGACTTATACCCCCGCAATTAATGATTCGTCAAGGGTTAAGTGATATACAAATTAGAAAACAATGAAGAACAACAAACGAAAAATCATCGTCATGGCTTTGACGATGATTTTTTGCTATCGTATTTTGAACATCTGCATCAGCTTCATGGCGAGGTTCAAGTCGCCGCCCAGTTTGAGTTTGCCCTGCATGAAGGCTTGCATGCCATCCAGCTCGCCGGTGAAGATCTTGATGTAATCCGCAGAGTCGGCAGTCAAAGTCATCTTCGGTGAAGGTGCATCACCTTGCGCCACGGCGCACGTACCATCCTTGATGGTTGCGAACCAACTTCCAGATTCGGCGCCGGTGAATTTAAATTGGATGACCACATCCAAGCCGACTGCCTTTTCTGGCAAAAAGGCGCCGGGCATCTTAGACATCAGATCAGGAATTGTGAGAGGCATTTCAATTCTCCTTTTTATTATTCTATTGTTATTGCGAGACTCGAAGAGCCGTGGCAGTCTCATTTTTTTGCTGCACAATCATTTGACAGTTATTTGAGATTGCTTCGCTTTGCCCGCAAAGACATGTTTGATTTACTGTAGATTTTCAAAGATTGCCGCAGCGCCCATACCGCCGCCAACACACATCGTCACCATGCCGTACTTGAAGTTGCGGCGGCCCATTTCATAAATGAGTTGCGTGGTGTTTTTTGCTCCCGTGCATCCAAGCGGATGACCCAGCGCAATCGCACCGCCATTGACGTTGACCTTGCTCTCGTCCATATCAAGCTGACGGATCACTGCCAAGGATTGCGCTGCAAAGGCTTCGTTCAATTCTATCAGGTCTATGTCATTCAGGGAAAGGCCCGCGACATTCAAGGCTTTGGGGATCGCGACTATGGGTCCAATGCCCATCAATTCAGGCGGAACACCTCCAACCGCGAACGAAACTAATCGCGCTAAGGGCTTCAATCCTAATTGGGTTGCTCTCTCCGCTGACATCACGATCACGCCGGCCGCGCCATCGGACATTTGCGAGGAATTTCCTGCGGTGACCATCCCGCCTTCTTTGAAAGCTGGTTTGAGTTTTGCAAGCGCTTCGAGCGACGTATCGACACGCGGACCTTCATCGCGCTTCACTGTGAAGGATTTCTTCATTGGCTTTTCGTCGGAATTGAGTTCGGTAATCTCAACCTCAACCGGCACAAGTTCAGGATCAAAGAGTCCGGAGTTAACCGCCTTTGCGGCTTTTTGATGACTCTTCAATGCAAAGGCATCCTGGTCTTCGCGGCTGATTTCATATTTCAAGGCCACGTTCTCAGCGGTCAAACCCATATTGGTGTAATAATGAGGCAGATCTTGTGCAAAATATGGATTGGGTGAAAATTTATAACCTGCCATCGGCACCATCGTCATGGACTCTGCCCCACCCGCGATGGCTACTTCAAATTGCCCGCTTTGGATTGCATACGCGGCATGGGCAATGGCTTGCACACCCGAGGCACAATAACGATTAATGATCTCCCCTGGAACTGCCTCAGGCAATCCAGCGCGCAATGCACCCATGCGTGCCATGTTGAGTCCCTGCTCACCCTCTGGAAACGCACAGCCAATAATCACGTCCTCGATTTCAGCGGCATCCAGATTCGGTGTCCGCTTCAATAAGGCTTGGATAACGGTAGCCACCATTTCGTCCGCACGAACGGTTGCTAATCCTCCTCGTTTCGCCTTGCCAACTGGAGTCCGAACCGCAGAAACTATCACAGCCTCAGTTGTCATATCGATCTCCTAATTTCTCAACGGCTTGCCGGTTTGCAACAGCGACCACATGCGCGCTTGAGACTTTTCCTCGCCACACAAAGATAAGAAGGCCTCACGCTCCAAATCCAAAATATATTGCTCGCTCACCCACTGTGGACGAGTCAATTCGCCGCCGCACATCACATAAGCAAGTCTATTGGCAACGTGATGATCGTACTCGCTGATGTATTTTCCTTCTTTGAACATGAAAGCGTTAACACGCAACGCGCCGAGCATATCGCGGCCCGCAGCATAGATCGATTCCGGCGCAGGCGGATGATAACCAGAATTAATCATATGCAAAACTTCGCGCTTTGCCTCGGCCAGCAAATGATCGCGATTGAGCACAATGCGATCTTGCGGATTCAGAATCAACATCTGCCGCGCTTCTTGCGCAGACGTGGAAACTTTTGCCTGACTGATTTGCAGGAAGGCGCGTTGCAGGAAAGGCAACACTTCAGCATTCTCAGTTTTCATCGGCGGATTGATCACGCGTCGCAAAATTTCTTTTGTGCCGCCGCCAGCGGGAATAACGCCCGCAGCGAGTTCAACGAGTCCGACATACGTCTCGGAGGAAGCGACCACGCGCGAAGCGTGCATAGTGATCTCGCACCCGCCACCCAACGCAAGCCCTGTCGGAGCGACGACCATCGGTTTCGGTGAATAACGCATCCGCATGTTCAAGCCCTGCAACTTGCGAATGGCCTGATCGAGATTGCCCCACATGCCTTGTTGCGCGGCGACAACTACCACAAACAAATTTGCCCCCGCACTGAAATTCTCGGCTTGCGTGCTGACCACCAATCCATCGAAGTCTTTTTCAACTCGATCAAACGCATCATTGACAATTGCGAAAATATCATCGTCGAGCGCGTTCATCTTGGTATGGAAATCCACGCACAACACGCCATCACCCATATCGTACAATGTCGCGCCCGCATTCTCGTTGATCACCTTTCTGCCTTGGAGCATTACAACGTCTTCAGGTTTCGCGAGACGGACATACTTTGCTTTATTGACATCATAGACACCGACCTTGTCGCCGCTCCTATCTCCTGGACGGCTGCCTTTATATTGATAGAACGATTCGATCCCCGACTTGACCATGGCATCAACCCATTTGGGCGCGGGATACCCTGCGGCTTTCATCCGTTTTGCTGTTTCCTTAACGCCTAGCATATCCCACGTTTCGAACGGTCCCGCTTCGTGACCGAAGCCCCACCGGATGGCATCGTCAATCGGTTTGGGCGAATCTCCAACTTCGGGCAAAAGCGAGGCGGAATATTGGAAGCTTTGATAAGTCAATGCTTGAACAAGTTGCGCTGCTTTATCGGTTTCATTAAGCAACACTTGCAATCGCTTACCGAGTTCTGCTACATCTTTGACTTTGTCAACAGAATCAAGACGCGGCTTGATTGGTGCGACGTATTCAAGCGTCCTCAAATCCAGCGACCAGAATTCCTTGCTTCCATCTTCTTTGCGGATCTCTTTGTAAAACCCGGATTTGGTTTTGTTGCCGAGCCATTTGCGTTGAACGAGAGTCGAAATCAATTTCGTCGGTGCCTCGGCCTTGAGATATTCCTGTGCAAGTTTGTCATGCGGGATCATCGGTCCAAGATTCTTGCCGACATGTTCCCACACATCAAGGCCGACTAGATCCGCCAAACGAAACGTTGCGGATTTCGGGCGACCCATCAAAGGTCCTGTAATTGAATCGACTTCGTCAACCGTGTAATCATTTTCCAAAATAAAATTTAATCCAAACATCGCTGTGCCAAAGAAAGCGCGGTTTCCAATAAAGTTTGGTGTATCTTTGCAAATCACAACGCCTTTGCCGAGCTGATATTCGCCGAACCACAACATGAACTTTACAGCTTCCTTATCCGTGTCTGCCGTTGGAATGATTTCCAACAACTTCAAATAACGCGGCGGATTGAAGAAGTGTATCCCAAGAAAATGGCTTTTGAATTCCTTCGAGCGTCCTTCGGCGATGGCTTTGATCGGAATGCCGGACGTATTTGTACTGACGATTGAATTGGGCTTGCGGACTTCATCGATGCGCGCCATTAGCGATTGCTTGATCTTTAGATCTTCGACGATCGCTTCACAAATCCAATCGGCTCCGGAGACAGCGGCGAGGTCATCTTCGAGATTACCAAGTTTAACCAGCGTCTTCAAATCTGACGACATCAAATTGGCAGGCTTGGCTTTGATACAACGATCCCAACCTTCATTGACAATCTTATTGCGCGCTTCCTTATTTCCAATTGGCGCATCCTTTTGAAGGATGTCCAGCAACACCACCGGCACGCCCGCATTGGCGATGTGCGCCGCAATCGCCGCACCCATTGTACCGGAACCGACTACGACGGCCTTATGGATTTGATATGGCACGGCTACCTCAATTCACTTCCGGTATAACCTAAAATCTGCCGCGCCACCACGAGACGATTCAATCTGTCCCGTTCCCTCGTAAATATCAGTGATCTTTGCATCTCGGAACCATTTTTCAGCCAGGAACTCGCGGCTGTAACCAAGCGGTCCTAAAATCTCAACTACCGTTTGCGTGATCTTCGTAGTTATGTCGCCCGACTTAATCTTGCTCATCGAAGCCTCGAGCGCGTTCGGCTTTTTGTTATCCGCCATCCAAACGGCCTTCAGCACCATCAACCACGCCGACTTCAACATGATCTCCATATCAATAACTTCGCGTTCGATGTTCGTCAACTTCTGACGCGGCAATCCATAACGGATTTCGACTCCGTTTTCTTTAAGCCTCTCTATTAAGAATTCAAGGGCGGCTCGTGCCACGCCGATGCCGGACGCGGCCACAAGCGGCCTGGTTGCGTCGAAGGTTGCCATCGCGCCCCTGAAACCGGTCGTCGTCTTTTCAACAGTCGGACTGCCGAGAATGTTTTCAAACGGAACGCGCACATCCACTAATGAGATCGCCGCGGTATCGCTGACGCGGATTCCCATCTTATGTTCCAGCTTGACGATGCGCACGCCCGGAGTTCCGCTTTCAATAACAAAGGCGCGCATCCCGGCACGTGCTGCCGATGAATCAATTGAGGCCCAAACTACGATAAAGCCCTTACCAAGCTTTTCATATTGAGTGAATGATTTATCTCCTGCTGTGGAAAAAATCTTTTCGCCGTTAAATAATCCACTCATTGGTCTTTTCATCGAGCACTGCTTTCGTGCGAATGGCAGAGGTATCTGAACCGGCGCCGGGTTCGGTCATGCACATCGCAGCAAACGTTGGTTTTTCTTCACCAAAGCGCGCCAGGAATTTCGCGCATTGTTCGGGCGAACCAGCGGCCTGCACTGCCGCTGCGCCGAGTCCCCCGCCGGGCGTGTTGAGGTACATTCCAACATCGCCCCAAGCCAGCATTTCAATTTGAGACGCCAGCAGTTGATAACCAATCGGCGGATGTTTATTACCAGCTTTCCCACCACCCTCGGTGGGCGCCGTCTCTTTTGGAGTCAGCGAGGCACCACCCAGGGCTTTCATGGCAGAATGTATAAACTCAATATAATCCCACGGTATGTCGTGCTCGTGTTCATCAAAGTACCGCGACTTCGAGCGCATCATTTCTTGTGCAACAGTCTTTAAGGCCGTCTGCATTTGAACAATGGGTTTTGGTGATTCAAATTCGATAGCCATTTCCGCCTCCTCGATTAAACAATCACAAGGCCGGTCAACATTGCAAAGCCGCGGCCGTTGCGCATCCACATTTCAACCAGGTTCTCACGGATGTATCCATGCCCGCCCAAAATTTGCACTGCGCGGTCCGTCACCATCATCGCCATGTCCGCCGCACCCGTTGATGCAAGATACGCTTCGGTGAACGCGTCTTCCTTTCCTTGATCCAACTTCCACGCGGCTTCCCATGTCAGCAAACGCATCGCTTCGATTTCGGTCCGCATTTCAGCCAACATAAACGCGACCGCTTGCTTTTGTGCGATCTTTACTCCGAAGGCTTCGCGTTCCTTTGCGTAATCACGCGAATATTCAAACGCGGCTCGCGCCACGCCGATGGCGGCTGAAGCGGAAGCGAGCCGCATCGAAGCCAGAACCGATTCAAAGGCGTGACCCGACGCGCCGCCCAATCGATTTGAGGCGGGGACTTTTACATCCTCCAGTTTAACCCGATATACGGGAAGCGCATTCAATCCCATCAGCTTTTCGCGCTCATCATTGACACTTAATCCGGCCGCATTTCTCGAAACAATAAAGCCCTGCGTCTTGCCATCGCATTTTGCATAAATCAAAATAGTTTCAGAATCTTTCGCAAATGGCACAAAGGCTTTTTCGCCGTTCAGGATATATTCACCGTTGGTTGATTTAGCCTGGGTTCTTAAATCGTTCACATCGAAATCAAACGCATACTCTATGAGCGCTGCCGTATAAGGATGCCATTCGCCTTCAATCACTTTTGGCAGATATTCTTCCTTCTGCTTTTCACTGCCTGCCAGCAAGATTGGCACAGCAAACAAAGACGGAGCCATTACTGCCAGAGCGCCAGCCAGATCACCAAATACCAATTCTTCTACGGCCAGCACACCGGTAACCGCCGAGTGTTCGCCAAAGCCGCCATAAGATTTTGGAATCGAGGCTTGCAGAACGCCAAGCTCCCAGCCCTTGGCAACAAGTTTCTTCGGCAGTTCGCCGCTCTCTTCCGCTTCGTGAGACGCCGTTCGCAAATCATTGCTGGCGTACTTCCCGGCCGCCTCAACCAGCATTTGTTGCTCTTCACCAGGTTCAAACGAAACCATTCCTCACTCCTTTTGTTTTTTCAATAGACCATTGAAAAATAGATCAGCGTAGTGGTCTGCAATCTTCTCAATCGATAAAGGTCCATCGGGACGGTACCAGGTCAGTGTCCAGTTCAAAGTACCCATTAAGCCCCTCACCGCGAGTCCGGCATCGGAACAAGCAAACAATTTCGCACGAACGCCTTCATGCATTACCTGCTGCCACAAGCTTTCGAATCGATCACGATTCGGAACATGGCGAGCGTGAGATTTTTTGTCCAGCGAGCGATGTTCGAATAATAAAACCGAAGACAGATCGGGATTCTCGGCGAGCGACTGCAAGTAAACGCAAATCATCTGACGCAGTTTTTCGTCGGCGGGTAGGGATTGGTTTACGATGGGAGTAATGCGAGCCGTGAGCATTTCCAGGGCGCGGTCGAGAAGTTCGAGCAGGATTTCCTGCTTACTTGAAACATGATGATAGAGACTCGCCTTCTGAAGATTAACTGCGCTGGCAATGTCGGCCATCGAAGCCGCGTGAAATCCCTTTTTGCGGATCACCTGCGCGGCAGCGTCAAGAATATCGTCTCGGCTCATCAAACAAACCTACCGAACGGTCGGTAGTGAAAAGGATACCACTGTCCCAGCACAGCCGTCAAGGGTCGTGCTTGCTCGCACAGCCTCTTGGGTCATCTGAGTTTCAAGAGAATGGTTTTATGGTAAACTCAGACAGGTAATTCACGTAGAAATCCTTATGACCAAATCACGCGCCGAGCTAATGGTGGATCGTTTGAGGGCGATGCAGGCCGCTGCGCCCGATATTGAAGCGTCCGCTGTGGTCTCGGTAGACGGATTGATCATGGCCTCGGCTCTCCAGCAAGGCGTAGAAGAAGACCGTGTCTCTGCCATGTCAGCAGCCATGTTGAGTCTCGGCGAACGGATTTCCTCTGAATTGGGGCGAAAAGGTTTGGAACAGGTTTACATCAAAGGCAGTAAGGGTTCCATTGTATTGACGTCGGTTGGAACGGAAGCGGTGCTAACCGCCTTGGGTCGGCAGGATGCCAAACTGGGTTTGATCTTCCTCGAGATGCGCCGCGCCGCAGAAGATATCGTCAAGTTGGTAGGATGAGAAAGAAAAATAATCTTCACTTCAAAATAAGAATCCCCGATGGGGAGGGCTCAAGCGCCCTCCCCATCGTCTTTGTACGCCGGTCTGTCAGTATGTGGCAATCGCTAGTTGCGGTCAAAGACAGGATTGCCACGCTGGCCTTTGGCCTTCTCGCAACGACAAGATTCTTAGGAGATAAGCTATGAATACAAAATATTTATTCTTCACGGGTGGGGTTGTATCATCTGTCGGAAAAGGCGTGACCGCCGCGGCAACCGGATTGATTCTCAAAGAGCGCGGATTCAAGGTCGCGGTGCAAAAACTCGATCCCTATATCAACGTTGACCCAGGCACAATGAGTCCATATCAACACGGTGAAGTGTATGTGCTGGATGATGGCGCGGAGACCGATTTGGATCTCGGACATTATGAACGATTTATCGATATCCGTTTGACGCGCGTCAGCAACTTCACCAGCGGACAGGTTTACGCCGAGATCATCGGCAAGGAACGACGCGGCGATTTCCTCGGCGGGACAATTCAGGTCATTCCGCACATCACTAACGAGATCAAACGCCGGGTCGGGTTGGTTGCGAAAGAAACCGGTGCGGAAATGGTTCTGGTTGAAATCGGTGGCACGGTTGGCGATATCGAGTCTCAGCCGTTTCTTGAAGCGTTGAGGCAGCTCCGAAATGAAGTCGGGCGCGAGAACGTGTTCTTTATCCATGTGACATGGCTGCCTTATATCGGCGCAACCGGCGAACTCAAGACCAAACCCACTCAACATTCGGTCGCGGCTTTGCGTTCGATTGGTATCTCACCGAACATGATCATCGCGCGTTCTGATTATCCGATCGAGGACGGCATCTGCGACAAGATCGCTTTATTCTGCGATGTGGAAAAGCAGGCCGTTATCCCAATGGTGACGAGTGATGTACTTTATGAAGTGCCCCTGCTTTTGGAAAAAGCGGGCGTAGGCGATTATCTCGTCGAGAAGTTAAAGCTGACCACCACACGCGAGCCGGACATGCGACCATGGCAAAAACTGGTGGACAATGTTCGCAAGCCAAAGCCAACGGTTAAGATTGCGTTGGTTGGTAAATATATTGAGTTGCGGGACGCGTATATGTCGGTGCGCGAGGCATTGAAACACGCCGCGCTCGCCAACAACGTGGAAGTAGAGATCAGTTGGATTCATTCGGTGGACCTGGAAAAAGATAAATGCTGGGAAGATGTTCAAGGCGCTGACGGAATCATTGTCCCCGGCGGATTCGGATCGCGCGGCATCGAAGGCAAGATCATGGCGGCACGCTATGCGCGTGAGAAAAAGGTTCCGTATCTCGGCTTATGTCTTGGGATGCAAGTAATGTGCGCCGAATTTGCGCGTCACGTGCTCGACCACGAAGATGCCAATTCGACCGAGTTCGACCGAAGCACTTCAGCTCCCGTTATTGACTTGATGACAGATCAAAAATCCATCACGGACATGGGCGGAACAATGCGGCTCGGACTCTATCCTTGTGTGTTGAAAGATGGAACCAAAGCTGCAAACGCTTATGGCGTGCCGCAAGTTGATGAGCGTCATCGCCATCGCTTCGAATTCAATAATTCTTTTCGCGCTGAATTTGAAAAAGGTGGAATGGTTTTTTCTGGAATGTCGCCAGATGGAAAGCTGGTTGAGATTGCAGAACTCGCCGATCATCCATATATGATTGGAAGTCAATTCCACCCTGAATTTTTATCAAGACCGATGAGACCGCATCCGTTATTTGTAGGATTGATGAAAGCCGCAAAAGAGAGAGGGAAGAAATAAGTAGTACGCCAGCAGCGTTTAGACCTCTGAAGTTTTGAAAACTTCGGAGGTCCAAAAAAAATTGGTGCCGCGTGGGTCGGCATATGCGAGTCATCTTATGTATAATAAGTGCACTGGCGTGTTTCAAGGTAAAATCTTAGGACTTGGCCAGCACGTGAAAATGCGGAAATAAACCTCGGAGTTTTAGAGGCGCACTGCAGTCAGGGGCGGCAACGACAAGATAGAATCGTCTTAACAATCTTCGCCATTATTTTCATTCTCGTCAAATGACGCCAATGCATTCAAACACCCGTTGTCATCACTTCATACAACGACGCGCTGGTGATAAACATCTCTGCCTATGATCACCACTTTCATGGAATCGCTCCCACAGAAACCTGTGATAAGTATCCCTAATCGCTTATGAATTCTTCAGATACACTCCGCGCATTTCTTCCGGCAACGCAGATGCGATCGTGAACATCAGTTTGTCAGTTAATTTCGCTGGGTCATCATTAGGCCCTGGCAAAAGCAGGGGAAGAAAAGTCACTATGACGAGCGTACGATGCGGAAAAGATTTGAAGAACTGGTCACTGCCTTTAATCGTCATCGGCAGGATGGGATAATTGGCTTCAATTGCCAAGCGGGCGGTACCGGTCTTTGCCAACGCCAATCCCCTCCCTTTTGAACGATGACCTTCGGGAAACATTCCAAGCGTTTGTCCGTGATCCAAAATTTTGAGCGTGTGCCGCATGGCCCAAGCGTCCTGCTCACCGCGATATACCGGGAATGCACCGCACTTACGAAATACAATATCGATGAGGGGGAACTTGAACAACTCCGCTTTGCCCATGAAGAAGATCACGCGCTGCGACGCAAGCTGCATGGGGATCACATCCCAATTCGTAATGTGATTGGACGCTACAATCAATGCACCATCTTGCGGAACATTTTCCGAGCCGCTCACTTCAAGTTCCATGATCAAACGAAATAATTGCTCTACTCCCCAACGAATGATTCTCCTGAGCAGGGTCTCATGGAAGACAAATTGCTTTTGATCACGCGGATCGAATTCAACGGACTCGGACAAGGTCAAGGTTAATTCTCCAAACGATTTGCCATTATACCTGTTACAGCAAGAAAGTTAAAAAACAATGGTTGAGTTCCGGACCAAATGGACCAAGGATATTTTAAAACAAGCATAATAAGGCACGCCCGTCAAATTCTTTTGACGAGTTTGCCAACCATATCCACCAAAGTCGATTGACAAAATTTAAGTTAAATAATGTGTCACGACAAACTAAGAAGGGAATCCGTAAAAAATGGTTGTTATGAGTGGATTCCTGCTCGCACTCTCGGACTTTGGTAAAACCAGGTGTTTGTTACTGGCACACTAGGCCGGTTTGGAGTATAGTTAACGCACTATATTCCCATGACAGGAGGAAGAAATGGCAAGTGTAACCTATGATCACCTAACAAAGAGATTTGCGGATGTAGCCGCCGTCAACGATTTGAACATTAAAGTTGACGATAAGGAGTTCCTGGTTTTGGTCGGGCCTTCGGGCTGCGGCAAAACCACTGCCCTGCGCTGCCTGGCAGGGTTGGAAGAAATTACCGATGGCAGGATTCTGATCGTGGATCGAGTGGTGAATGATGTCGCGCCGAAAGATCGGGACATCGCGATGGTATTCCAATCTTATGCGTTGTATCCGCATCTATCGGTGTTCGATAACATGGCCTTTGGCTTGAAACTCCGCAAAGTGCCGAGGGACGAGATCAAGCGTCGCGTGGAAAAAGCTGCAGACACGCTTGGAATTATGGATTTGCTGAATTGCAAGCCGCGTCAGCTTTCCGGTGGACAACGCCAGAGAGTCGCGGTGGGGCGCGCGATTGTACGCGAGCCAAAAGTCTTCCTCTTCGACGAACCATTATCAAACCTCGATGCGAAATTACGCGTCCAAATGCGGGCAGAGATTAGCAAACTGCATCAGCAGTTGCAGACCACATTCATTTACGTGACCCATGATCAAGTCGAAGCCATGACGATGGCATCGCGTATTGCGGTCATCAATAAAGGCATCCTTCAGCAGATTGATACGCCTCAGAATCTTATACGACGCCCCCAGCAACGTATTTGTCGCTGGCTTCATGGGTTCCCCTGCCATGAACTTCTTCCCAGGGAAGCTCCGCAAAGACAACGGCAAACTCATTGTAGATGCAGGTGATTTCACTCTTGCAATTCCATCTGACCTTGCAAAAGTTTATGATGCCCAGGTCAATAAAAATATCATTTTTGGCATCCGCCCCGAAAATATTCACGATGCGGAATTCATTCCAACAAATATCCGGGCGGAAAAAGTCCAAGCCAAAGTGGATGTGACTGAATTAATGGGCAACGAAATCTACCTGTACCTGGTTACAGGCAAAAATACATTTGTTGGGCGCGTCGATCCGCGCTCAAAGATGCGCATGGGCGATAAAGCCCAGATTGCGTTCAACATGGACAAGTTTCACATTTTCGACGCTGAAACCGAACAAGCGATTCGATAATCATTAACTGAATGAACAAAGACGCGAAGAAAGAAAATCTTCGCGTCTTTGTTCATATTTTATAAATTCTTCATCCCACTAAACATTAATGGCAATGCTATAATTTGACACTATAAGTATTAGATGGTCGCACGTTTTTCTGGATTAAGCAATACGCATGAATTATGGCGTTGAATTCAAATTGTTTTCAGGTGAGAAGGAAAAAATGGACAAGAAAATAATTACACTATTCACTCTTTTGCTCATCGCCGTATTCCTGATATCTGCTTGCAGTCCTGGAGCCGCGCCAACTCCTCAACTCAATGTTGCTACTGTCGTCGCAGGCACGTTTCAGTACTTTACCTCCGTCGCACAGACCAGCACGGCGCAGCCCACCTCGACCATCACGCCAACTCCCACTTCAACGCCCATCCCTTTGACCATCGCCTTCTGGGATGAAGACAGCCAAGACGCCGATACGCTGATGGATAAACTGATTTCTGAATTCGATGCCGCCAACTCTGGGATCGTCGTTCAGCGGACGAATTATGCAGACAGTACTCTTCGCTCTCAGTTCCTAAACGGATCAAACGCCACTGCCGCTCCCGATGTTATACGCGTTCCCAATAACTTTGTTGGTCCATTCAGCCAGAGTGGTTTAATCGTCCCGATGAGTCAACTATTTGATGACAACTTCCTAGGTCAGTTTCTACCGGGGTCGCTCGAGGCGGCAAAAATTGAGGACACTTTATGGGGTATTCCGGATAATTACGGTAACCAACTAATGTTGTTCTATAACAAGTCGTTGATTGCAACTCCTCCCTCCACGTTCGACGATCTGACTACTCAAGCCCAGTCTCTGACCACGAAGGACGTGCAGGGATCTGCTTACAGTTTGACTGACCCTTTATGGGGCGTCGGCTTCTACAGCGCCTTTGGAGGCTGGCCTCTGGACGCTGATGACAAACCTCAATTCAACAATCAGGAATTCATTGATTATTTAACCTTCGTTTCCAAACTCAAAAGCGATGGCGTTGTTCCCAAGAGTTGTGATTATAACTGTGCGGAGACGTTGATGAAAACCGGCAAAGCCGCCATGATAATCGACGGCGATTGGGCGTTGAGCGATTACTCCACTGCCCTCGGCAACAATCTGGGCGTCGCTCCAGTTCCACCCATTAACGGCAAGCCTTATACCGAATTAACCGGCGGAAGATATTTCATGGTTTCCAAGGCGGTGTTGAATGACTCCATCAAGAAGGATGCAGTCATTAAGTTCATTACCTTCATGACGTCCTCAGATTCCCAGAAACAATGGATTGCTCAACTCAAGCGTTTACCTTCTAATGCCGCCGCTGCTCAAGATCCGAGTATCACCAATGATCCGATTCTATCCGGTGCCATGGCCGCATTGGAAAACGGACGCGGCATGCCTGCGGCTCCTGCAATGCCATGCGTTTGGGATGCCTGGAGTTCAAAGCCTTGAACGTGTAATGGGAGGCAGCTACGTTCCTTCAGATGCCGCCGCCGCCGCTCAAAGAGCTGCGGATGCATGCGTTGCTTCGCTGAGTACGCCTACTGCGACGCCCCCAGCCGCTACAGCCACGCCTTAATGGTTGGATACAACGAAGGGAGAGACGTATTATGAGCTCTCCGATTTTTAAACGCGAGCGACAAATCTTTACATCAATACCATACTTCGAGAAAAAGAATGCCTTCAATGCTTTCAAGAATTCTTTGACAGCCTTCTCGGCTCTCTTCATCGCCGGATTCTTCCATCCGGCACAACAAGATCAGCTAACACTAATCCATAATCCAACGAGGTATTTCATAAATGGATGTTCCCGCTTGGGTCCCCGATGCCATCTTCTATCAAATCTTTCCCGACCGATTTCGCAAAATCTGAACGCGTGAATAAACAAGGTTTAAATCTTGAGCCATGGGGTATTCCTCCTTCGACCTATGGCTTTAAAGGCGGCGATCTGCGCGGCGTAACAGATCATCTCGATTACATCAAGGACCTTGGAGCGAACGCTATTTATTTCACTCCGATCTTTTCGTCGGCATCGAATCATCGTTACCACACATATGATTATTACAGCGTGGATCCGCTACTCGGCGGCAACGATGCGCTCCGCGAATTGCTCGATATTGCACACCAGAAAAACATCCGGGTCGTTCTCGACGGCGTATTCAATCACACCAGCCGCGGCTTCTGGCAATTTCATCAAACGCTCGAAAACGGTGCCGCATCCCCCTATGTGGATTGGTTTCACTTCGATCCTGACCGGCTGCAGGGAAAAAAGCATTGGGGTGCATATCCCACTCTGCAAGAGCAGGAAGCGATTCAACGCGAGGGCACTTACAAAGCCATCGGATATCAAGGATGGTGGAACCTGCCTGCCCTGCCGAAATTCAACACGCAAACTCCAGCTGTGCGGAAATTTATTTTCAACGTGGCCGAATATTGGCTCAAGTTCGGGATTGATGGCTGGCGCCTCGATGTGCCGGGCGAGATAGATGACGATTCGTTTTGGCAGGAATTTCGCCGACGCGTACGTGCCGCTAATTCCGAAGCCTATATCGTCGGCGAGATTTGGCATGATGCGCGCCGCTGGCTTCAAGGCGATCAATTCGATGCGAGTATGAATTATATGGTCACTGCCGCGTGCTTAAGTTTTTTTACCGGCAAGCATCTCGACTTGAATGAAACCTTAAAGTCAGGCGGCTTTCAGGGATATGTTGGGCCCATCGATGTAATCGAATTCGCGAATCGGATTGATTCAATCCTGGGAATGTATCATCCGGATGTGACGCGCGTGCAGCTCAACCTGTTAGACAGCCATGATACGCCTCGTTTCTTGACTTCTGCTGGACTCGACCTCAACAGCCTCAAACTCGCCCTGACTTTTATCTTTACCTATCCCGGCGCTCCGTGCATTTTCTACGGTGACGAAATCGGACTCTACGGAAGACATGATCCTGAATGCCGACAGCCTTTCCCATGGGATGAATCAAAATGGGATCATAGTTTGCGCGACTTTGTAAAAGAACTTATCGCTTTACGAAAAGCGCATCCTGCTTTGCGCGGCGTGGGAAGCTACAAAAGAATTTACGCGGCGGATAGTGTTTACGCTTTCAAGCGAGAATCAGAAAGCGAAAAAATTCTGGTAGTGCTGAACGCGGCCGAAGTCGCGCATAAGGTCAATTTAACCAAAATCGATTTGGGGCAAGGGCAGAAGAGAATTCTCTTTGGGCAAGCCGATCTCCAGGTCGAAAAAGAAATAATCCGATTAAATCATTCCGCCGCGTAGCAGCGTTGTTTTGAATTGAGTTATAGCAGCCTCCATCACCTAACGACGGAGGCTGTTATTTTATTGTTTATTGCTGCTGTTACTAATTGCACGATGAAGGGGTGATGCTATTTTCAGGCGACTTATGTCCAGCTGATGCGCCGAAGACTTCCGTTCGTTGCCGCCTGTGATATTTGCGCCCAAGGTCCGCTCTCTTGCAAAACTCCAACTTCAGACAGGAGAGTGGCGCGGAAAGCCTTATGATTTAAATTAATAAGATCAACCGGAAAATCCAAGCTTATGGGCACCTGGAAACCGTGATGCTGCTCAAGTACGGCTGGGTATAACCCACGTGATTTAAATGCACATCAAGTGCGACAAACTGGTATTGGAGAAACCCATTGGGATATTCATCAATATGGGAAACATTCTTAGCCGTTACGGTGTAGTTGAACGTTCCGGTACTATCCCCATTCATGATGGCTCCCGCCTCCCATTTTGTCAACTCGCCCGTGGTTGGGCTGCTCAAGCGAAGGAAGAGCAGGACCGCAACTTCATTGGTTGGATCCGCAACATGTGCGGTGAAAGTAATAGAGGAATCGCAGGCTCCCCAATGGAGAACGTTTCCCGATATATTCACAGCAGCAAAGCCTTTGCCGAGCGGCGTTCCGATGATCACGGTGGGTGTATCCATTGGTGATTCAGTAAGATTTGGAGTTCTCGGTAGCAGAAGTTGCAGTCAAAGTCGGAGTTGCGGTAAATCCACCGCCCATCAAGGTCGGAGTCCCAGTAAAAGTTGGTGTGGAAAGTGTCTCCGTGATGGTCGGTGTATCGCTAGCCGCTAGGTAAGCTGTATTCGTCGCGGGTGGCAACCGCGTCGGCGTAGCCAAGGAAGAGAGAATATTAGACGCACTGGGAAGTGAGCAGGCCGACAGCATCAAAATCAAAGCAGAAATCAGAACGGTTTTCTTCATGCATACCTCTTGCATCGAAACTGCAATTTATACTATTTTACAACAAAGCAACTCCAAAACCGAACCATCGAATTGATACAATTTCATTGCTGTATTTTTTCATACGATGAAGGTCAGCTGTATATTCACTGTAAGTCCAGAGCGATAAAAACAAGACTAAAATTCTTGAATGGCAACATCATCCATGGTCCATCCAGATTTCTACAAATGCCTGGCAGAGAATGCTTTTGATGGCATGATGCAGGTGAATCTCGAAGGACACATTGTGGCATGGAACAAAGGGGCCGAACGCATGCTTGGCCATACTGCCAAGAACGTGATTGGCACAAGATACCAGGATCGATCCTCGATCAAGCAATTGGCAGAAAACAGCGAGATGTTACCCTCAGCTGGGCTACCGGTCTTCCTGACCCTAAGAGATGGCCAGCTTCGGGAAGACCACGCCTACATCCAACATTTGGAAGGCTATCGAATTTCAGTTTTGATTCGGGTAGTACCCATCTTTAATAACAAAAATAAAATTATCGGTGCAATGCAAATCTTCACGGACAGCAAGGCTTTGATTGCGGCACGCCAAGAGCGCAAACGAGTCTCCGAGACTGTCTTCTTTGATGCTCTGACTGGGATAGGCGACCGCAGGCATATTGAGAACCGGATTAGATTCGCACTAGCTGACTACAAAGCCTCGAATGTTGAGTTCGGTGTTTTGTTTATTGACATTGATCATTTTAAGAGTTGAACAATTCATACGGCCACCTGGCGGGCGACAAAGTCCTTCGTTTTATAGCCAACACATTGAGACAAAACCTGCGCGCCACCGATTCGTGCGGTCGGTGGGGCGGCGAAGAATTTCTGGCCTTGATCCTCGACATCGAGCTGGAGGAAGTCCAAGTTGTGGCTGAAAAAATGAGGAAACTCGTTGAACAAGCCAAGATTCAGGATGATGACCGAAACCTAGGTGTGACGATCTCCATCGGCGCGAGCGTCAGCCATCCAGCCGACACAGTCGAAAGCATCATTCGAAGGACCGATGAATTGATGTATAAGAGCAAGCAGAATGGGCGAAACCGCGTGACTACCGGTTGATGGGGATTTTTCTGGTATAATCAGCGCCCGTGACTGGTCCTGTCCTGCGGTCTTAGCGGCTGCGGGCAAGGAGACCTGCGTAGTGCGGTGTTTCCGCCGCCAAATTCAATGAAAGGAAGCATACGTCATGCCACTGACCAAGGAAGTAAAAACTAAACTGATCACGGATTATCATCGCCACGAGACAGATACCGGCTCGCCCGAAGTGCAGATTGCAATCATTACGGGCCGCATCCAACAACTGACGGAGCATCTCCGCGCCAACAAACACGATAAATCCTGCCGACGTGGTCTGCTCAAACTGGTTGGGCAACGCCGCCGCATGTTAGCCTACCTGCGAAAATCCGAGTACCCGCGTTACCTGGCAATCACCGAGAGCTTGAACCTGCGCCATAAATAAACTGTAGGGGCGAGTTTGAACTCGCCCCTACACGTTAATTGATCCGCTGTCAGGAATTGAATAGCGTGAATAACGAAGTTGTCCCCGCTCTTCAGTCCCTGACCAGGCGGAAAACATTCACAGTGGGATAAATATTTTTTCTGTCCCACCAAAGGAGACAACATGAAACCTGAAACCAAACGCTACGCGACAGTTGTCGGTACGCGCACCGTTACCTTTGAGACAGGCAAGCTGGCCGCTCAAGCCGGGGGCGCCGTCACGGTTGGCATCAATGATGCCATCATCTTTGCCGCGGCCACCATGAGCGGCGTGCGCGAAGGCATAGATTTTTTCCCGCTCTCAGTGGAGTACGAAGAGCGGCTTTATGCGGGCGGGAAAATTCCGGGCTCATTCTTCCGCCGCGAAGGACGTCCATCGACCGAGGCCATTCTCACGGCGCGTCTTACGGATCGTCCATTGCGCCCGCTGTTCCAATATGGAATGAGAAACGAAGTGCAAGTGATGATGTTCTCAATTTCCGCCGATACGGATAATCCGCTCGACATCCTGGCCATCAACGCGGCCTCAGCTGCGCTCATGATCTCGGATATTCCGTGGGGCGGACCGGTTGGCGCGGTGCCGCGTGGGACGCGTCAACGGCGAGTTCGTCGTCAACCCGACTTTTGCGGAGATTGACGCGTCTGATCTTGACCTTCGAATCGCCGGGACCAAAGATGCCATTCTCATGGTTGAATGCGGTGCAAATGAAGTTCCTGAAGACGTGATGGTGGCCGCGCTTGAGTTCGGACACAAGTCCCTTCAACCGTTGGTTGATATTCAACTCAAGATGCAGGCTGAAGTTGGAAAACCCAAACGCGAACCGGCCCTTGCCTTGCCCTCTAAAGAATTCGAAAAGAAAGTTTTTGAACGTGTCCATGCACCCATCAATGAATTACTTGACAAACCCTTGAGCAAGAATGAATTCTATGATGGTATGACCAACCTCAAAGATAATGTTGTGGCTGAATTGACAACCGTACCGGATGGAGCGAAGGCATCTGACTATCCATCAGTGGCTTCAGTTCAAGAGGCATTTGACGAAGCCGAAAAGAAAATCGTCCGCGAAAAAATCCTGGGCTCTGGCAAACGTATCGATGGCCGCACACCGACAGACATCCGCCCCATTTGGTGCGAGGTCGGACTATCGCCGCGTGCCCATGGATCGGGTTTGTTTACACGCGGCGAGACACAAGTCTTGTCACTGGCAACACTGGGGACGTTAGGTGAGGCGCAGGAATTGGATTCGCTTACGCCCACCGATACCAAGCGCTATATGCATCATTACAACTTTCCACCGTATTCAACCGGCGAGGTAAAGGCAATCCGAAGTCAGAGTCGGCGCGAGATCGGGCATGGTGCACTGGCTGAGCGAGCGCTCGAACCGGTCATCCCTGCCGGCAAATCATTTCCATACACTATTCGCGTCGTATCCGAAGTCTTATCGTCGAATGGTTCTACTTCGATGGCATCCGTGTGCGGTTCGACTTTGGCACTGATGGATGCAGGTGTTCCGATCAAAGCTCCGGTCGCAGGCGTTGCGATGGGACTTATCACCGACGACCTTTCGACACTTTCTTCGGTCGCGGGGCAAGTCGGTCGTTACAAAATCCTGACCGACATTCAAGGCGCGGAAGATCATCTCGGCGACATGGATTTCAAAGTGGCTGGCACTGCGCAAGGCATCACTGCTTTGCAAATGGACATCAAGATCAGCGGCTTGAGCACGCAGATGATGAAGGAAGCCTTGGAACAAGCGCACGTGGCTCGCATGTCCATTATGGCAAATATGTTGGAAGTGATCGATAAGCCGCGCGCTGAATTAAAGCCGCATGCGCCGCGCATCATCACGGTCAAGATACCGATTGAAAAGATCGGCGCGTTGATCGGGCCCGGCGGGAAGAACATCCGTGCATTGCAGGAAGAGACCGGCACAAAGATCGACATCGAAGAAGATGGCACCGTTTATATCGCTTCCACGGAAGGCACAGGCGCAAAAGAAGCACAAGAGCGAGTGAAGTCGCTGGGCAAATCGGCGGTCGTCGGAAACATTTACACCGGCAAAGTGGTTCGTATCGCCGACTTTGGCGCGTTCGTGGAAATCCTGCCGGGCGTAGACGGCATGGTGCATATCTCACAACTCGATAGCGAGCGCGTGAACAAGGTCGAAGACATTGTCAATATGGGCGATGAAATTACCGTGATGGTTACCGACATTGACCCGCAAGGCAAGATTCGATTATCACGACAAGCTGTGCTAGAAGGCTGGACTGCCGAGGAGGCACGCGGGAAAGATCAACGCAAGAGCGGCCCGCGACCTGGCGGGACTGATCGCGGTCGAAGTGGAGATCGCGGCGGCAGAGGCCGTTCAAGTTCAGGGCATAGCGGCGATCGCGGACGTTGATCGAGATTTTATAGATCACAAACTCCCGTTGATATCAACGGGAGTTTGTTTAGTTGTCAGCAATCACCGATATAAGGCAAGCCAGTTTTTCTTTAGCTATGTTTGTTCAGCCATTCCAGTAACTCCTTAACACTGGCTGTTGCCATCGCAATGCTTGTATCCGCAGCGCCGTAGTAAAGACGAATCGTGTCGCCATCAGCGGCAAGGGTATAACCACAGGGGAAGATGACGTTATCCACGTCCCCGTGTCGTTCATAGGGTTCTTCGGGATCAAAGACCCACTCGTCGCCGCGTTTGATGCAATGGTCGGGCGCGTCCAAATCAAACAAAGCCAAACCTAATCGGTAAATAGCGCCTGCCGCGTTGAGCTTCACGCCGTGATATAGTACCAGCCAGCCCTGTGCGGTTTCAATCGGCGGCGCAGAGAGACCGATCTTGTTGGCATCCCACCATCCACCGTACCGCGCTTCCAATATTGGCTTGTGACCTCCCCAATGCAGCAAGTCATCGGAGTAGGAGATCCACATATTTGCCGCCGCGGCGCTGACCGCGCGATGGATCAATGCCCAGTGGCCGTCAATCCGACGCGGCAAAAGACAGGCATCTTTATCTTCCGGCGGCATGATAAGGCCATAGCGCTCAAAGTGGATGAAATCCTTGGTGAGCGCCAGAGCAACACCCGGGCCGCCGCGTCCATAAGCAACGTATGCGATGACATACTGGCCCAACTCGGGGACATAAGTGATGCGCGGGTCCTCGATACCCCAGACTTCTTCTGGGAAATGCTCCGGATCGGCCATAAGAGTTGGCTTTGGATCGATCTTCCAGTCGTCAACGCCATTCGCGGAGCGGGCGGCACAAAAGTGAGAAAGCCCGCGTCGATCTTCCACGCGGCACAAGAGCAAAGTAGTCCCGTCAGCCAGCAGGGTAGCGCCGGAATTGAATACGCTATTGATCTGATACGGCCAGTTTGCGGCGGTCAGGATCGGGTTGAGTTTGTTGCGAAGAAAGAGTACCGAAGGTGGATTGTTCATTTTGATTAAGCTCATCAGTCCTTATAAGATTTTCTGCCAGCCGTAATTCCAGCAAACTCTGAAGGAAAGCCAGCGTAGATTCGGCTCCCTGATTCTCATTTGGCCGGTCAGGATGCAGGCCATCACGACAGCCGCCCGTGGTTGGGTCGTACACCGGACGGTTCAAGTCGTTGCGTCCGAGGAACCATTCAAAAGCGCGCCGCGCATCATTGCGCCAATCCTTTTCGCCTGTAAGCTGGTAGGCCTCGAGACAAGCCGATACCATAGATTGGGCCTCCACAGGCTGTTGGTCAAAGCGGGCACGCTCAGCGCCGCGTGGATAAAAACCGTTCGAGCCGATCGGAACAAAATGGCTTCCATCCGTATCCGCGCGTTGCAAGTCGGCCAGCCAGCGCAGCGACTCCAATCCGGCTTCAGCCATTTCCTTATTCGGGATCAATTCACCGCACAACAGCATGGCATGCGGCAGAGCGGCATTGCAATACGTCAGACTTTGCTCGAACCAGCGCCATTCATCCGAGCGGTTATTCCGGTAAAGCGTCAGCAGACGACTTGCTAATTCTTCGCGCACCTGGCTGGCGCGGCGATCACCAGCAAAACGTCCCAAATACTCATGGATGCCAATCAGCGCAAAAGCCCAGCCACGTGGGCTGGTTGTCTTGAGGATACCGAGCAGCGACTGTTCGAAGATGTGGCCGGCCATATTATGCAGGGTGGGCTTGTTGGAACGGCCCAAGACCGTTCCCAGCGCCCATAAAGCGCGGCCATGGCTGTCGTCCGAGCCGCTTTCTTCGAGCCACTGGCGCTGGTAATCCATAAAGTTGCGGAAGCGGGTCGTCTCGTCATTGAAGGCATACCACAGGAACGCAAGATAACGAGTCGCTAATTGAGTAGCCTCCCTAACACCCAACTCCTCCAGGAGTGCGCTAACCAGCAAGGCGCGTGCGTTATCGTCAGTGGTATAGCCTTCGCGATAATTGGGAACGGTGAAGGTGGCGTGTTGCAGAATGCCGGTTTGATCCGTCATATGGTGAAGATGATCCAGCTTGAGAGGCGGAAGTTCCTGCGGCCGTTTGTCGAGCGGTTTGACCACAAACTCGGCCTGTGCGAAATGTCGGCGCTCGGCACGGGCACGCTCAAAACTCTGCATGTAGCGGCGGGCCACTTGCGGCCAGATCATGTCGCGGCCAAACATGTAGGCACGCTTGCGCATGGCGTGACGCCGACCCTCATTATCCAGCAGCTCAATCACCTCCGCGGCCAGTGCCTGCGGATCGCGAAATGGGACCAGCGCACCCCGGTCATCGGCGAGTATTTCTTCCGCATACCAATAAGGAGTGGAAATGACCGCCTTACCCGCCCCCACTGTGTAGGCCAATGTGCCGGAGGTGATCTGTGCCTCATCAAGATACGGTGTAACGTAAATGTCTGCGGCGCTGATGAAGTGAACGAGTTCATCCAATGCCACAAAGCGGTTATAGAAGATGACATTGCTTTCCACCCCTTTTTGCTGCGCCAGCCATTGCAGGGATAGACGATAGGTTTCACCTTCGTTGCGAAGGACCTGCGGATGGGTGGCGCCGAGCACGATATACACCACGTTCGGATACTTGGCCAAAATGGCGGGCAGGGCTGAGATGACATTCTCAATGCCCTTGTTGGCTGAGAGCAGTCCAAAGCTTAATAAAACGGTCTTGCCTTCGACGCCAAACAAATCTTTATGAAAGCTCGAATCTTCAAATGGCACATCGGGGATGCCATGCGGGATCAGGTCGATCTTCTCGGCAGGCACGTGATAAATATCCCTCAGGAATTCCGCGCCGCGTTCGCTCATGACAACTAAACGAGCCGAGAGAGCTGCTATCTCTTCCAGCACCCGGCGCTGACCGGGGTCGGGATCGCGCAAGATGGTATGCAGAGTGGTGATGATCGGCATGCGCAATTCACGCAGGAGCACCAGGATATAACTACCCACCCGGCCGCCGTAGATGCCATATTCATGCTGCAGGGACACAATATCCACATTGTTGATGTTGAGGAAATCAGCGGCACGGCGATAGGAGTCGATGTCTTTCTCGGTCAACTCAAAGCGGACACGGGATGGATAATCATAGCCCAGTTCAGTATCGTTGACCGGCAAGGCAATGCAAGATGTGCCCTTGTACTCATCAGCTATCGATTCACACAGATCGGTGGTAAAGGTGGCGATGCCGCACTGACGCGGCAGATAATTACCAATAAAGGCAACCCGCTTTATGATCGAGAGTGAATTCTGTTGCATATTGAACCGCTCCTTCTTCAAACAACTCCTCTTATTCGATTTGATTAAACATCAATAAATAAAACACAAAGAGACCGCCGCGACGGGGCCTCACTTCACTCAGAAAGATAGGATGGATATATTTTTCTGTGGAAAGTCGTTCGATTTAAGAAGCCGCGTTGATTACGGCTTCAATGATTATATCCCACTTCCAATAAAACAATATTTCACGGTGACCCATATCAATAAACTTCTTACAAAACTTAATTGTGGCAGTTACTTCTGCCGCTTTTTGAAGGATAACGAACCACTACAACGGCCCTGGCGGGCGATGCCAGGGCCGTTGTCTTACTAGTTACATCTGCAAAAGTCTAATGCGATATTTCCTGATCCCCCTGATCGGCTTCCTGATAAATCTTCTTGAATTCTTCCCCACTCGCTTGGATCATTTCGAACCGATCCTTCCTACCGATCTACTTCAATCAAACTCAGGAACACATCTACAACTTTCGGCTCGAAATGTTTCCCTTTCTGGTATTTCAAATAGAGGAGCACGTCCTCGCGCGGCATGGCGGCGCGGTAGGACCGGTTCGTGGTCATGGCATCATACACATCCACAACCGCGAAGAGCCGCGGCAGAAAACGGAATCTGTTCCCCTTTCAAACCGCGCGGATAGCCCGTGCCATCCCACTTCTCATGATGACAATATGGGATCTCGATTACCGGCTCGGGAAATCCGAGGTACTTTAGCATATCAGACGCGATTTTCGGATGTGTTCGGAGGACGGTCAAATCTGCTTTGCTAAGCTGTCTCTCCTTGTGCAGGACGGTATCCGGAATATTTAGCTTACCTATATCGTGCAGAAACGCGCCGCGACGAACATTCAGCAATGCCTCACCACTCAAGCCTAAGGCCGAGGCCAAACGGACAGCCATGCCGACGACACGGTAGGTGTGCCCCTTGGTCTCGAGGTCGCGCTCTTCCAGCGCCCGGACCCAACGCTCCAACATTGCTTCTTGGGTATCAACCATCTTGTTTGGTGTTGTCGTGAATACTGCTTCCATCTACTCTCGTTGCCTCTGCAAATTCTTTTGGGATTTGAGATGAGGGTTTCCTCTCCGAACCCTAGAAGTATACGTCAACTTGCCCGTATACAGGTTTTCATTTTTGTTATGAGATGAGATTGAAAAACCATGAGTGGACAAACCGATTTGTCCGCCTGTGATTCATTTTCTCACCTGCAGGCTTCAATGCAGAATTTCCTCGTTCGCTTGATCCGCTTCCTGATAAATCTTCTTGACTGCTTCCTTCATCTCCTCAGTTGCGCTTGGCTGCATGGGAATGAACTTGATCAGGTCACGCGCCTGACGCAATAAATCCTTGACCTGTGCAATATAAGAAAAATCACCGCGACCACCCTCCACAGGAACAGGCAGATCGCGCGCTTGTTGGATCAAAGCGTGTGCACGGATAATTCTTTCAGCGGCGGGAATAAGCTTGGACATAAGTGCTTTTAAATATTGGAATCCTGGTCTTAATGATATTCATGCGGGAAGAATTCAACTTATGAACGAGTTGCTTCTACCGTCAGGCCTGTTCTTTTTGCTTCCATGCCACCACACGATTCCTGCCTTGCTGTTTGGCCATATACATGGCCTGATCCGCCCGATTGATCAGTTCATCCAGCGCGAGCACTTGATCCGGATCGACAGACACCAGGCCCAGACTGACGGTCACGCGCACAGTCGCATGGTCAATCCGAATAGCCTGGTGAGCGACTGCTTGACATATTCGCTCCCCTATCATGAAGCATTGATCAGAAGATGCACCGCTCACCAAGACGACAAACTCTTCGCCACCGTAGCGTCCAGCAACATCGCCTCCGCGCAGGGATTTCTTGATGCTTGCCGCAACGGCGGTCAGAACCTCATCCCCAATCTTATGCCCATACTGGTCATTCACATTCTTGAAGTGGTCAATATCCAACAGAATGATCGCTAATTGATTTTTATTGATTTTCACCTGTTGAACAGCAGTTTCTGCGATTTCTAGAAAATGCCGCCGATTTACAAGGTCAGTTAATGAATCGGTTCCAGCCAACTGGCGGTAAAGCTCCGCCTGCTTGCGGCTTCCCTCGACCTGGTTGAGGATTTCAAGGTTTTTGATCCGACGGTCAGATTTATCGTTAAAGATCTTTTTATATGCGGAATGGAATGCTTCGAAATGATTTAGCGCCGATTTGTAATCTTGTTTTCCTTTATAAATCTCGATCAGTCGCTCATGGATCAAAGAAATATTAGTTAACGAATTTATTTTTTCTGCGATCTGCAGGGCTAACAGGAGTTCTTCTTCGGCTTGAGCCAGATTGCCTTGGATGTGGTGAATGCGACTGATCTCTGAGACATAAGTCAGCTCGAGAAGTTGGCTGTTGTTCTGCCGCGATAATTTAAGGCCCTCTTGTAAAAAAGTCATGGCTTGATCAAAATTTCCAAGGGCAAAATGGATGGCTCCGATCGAATGCAAAGTATGTAACTTCCCAACGTAGGCTCCCATCTGGTTAAAATAGGCCGAGAGCCGCCTCGGCGTATTCGAGAGCTTCCTGGTCGTGTCCTAGCATGTGCAGAACATAGGCGATATTATTATTGGCATCTGCCCGGCCCGTGAGGTCATCTTCACTTGCCTTTTCAAGGCAAGTTTTGAAGTAGCCTAGCGATCCAGTATAATTTTCCAGCCCATATTGAACCAACCCCAAGCCGTTGATCAATGATATTTCCAAATCAGGATGATGTTCCGCTTGAACTAATTTCAGTGCATTGAGATAATAATCCATCGCGGCGGGATAATCATCGATGTGCCAATAGATTCGCCCCAATAAACTTTGGATTACGCCAATCCGATATTTATCCCCAATTTGCTCAGCCAACTGATTAGCTCTTAAGCCGATGGGGAGGGCTTCCTCTGGCTTGCTGAGCATATCCAGACAGTAGGTTTGGGTTTTCAAACATTCAAATTCATCTGTGGGCTGGGCCTCAACGCATTTAAGCAACAAGGCCTGAGCCTTTTGTGCCAGACGGAATGCCTCGGGGCCGTCCTTTTTGCAAAGGTCCCAAGCCTGCTGGTTTAGTTCTCTAATCTTCTCTAGTTTTCTACTCATTGGCCTCTAGCTGGGCTACAGAAGCTTCTTTAGCAAATCGCCAATCAGGTGATTTATTTTCTTGGATACCTTGTGGGAACCAAAAGAACGGTAGTCTCTTTGTTTCGGTTTTCAGGCATTATATACTGATCAATCTGCAGACTCAATGGCAATTACCATACATATTTTCGTCTATCGCGCTCGGCTGGACGGGAATGAACTTGATCAGGTCACGTCCCGGACGGAATAAATCCTTGACCTGTGCAAAATGAGAAAAGTCAGCGCCCCACCTTCATGTGCAGTCAGGTCACACGTCTTTTGAATTAGCCCTCTGGCTTTGATTATTTGATCAGCGCCGGGGATGAGGCCAGGCCTAACTGCTCCTTAGCCCCTCCCTTCCCTCCTAAAACCGGAAGAGACGCCTTCCTAACTTTTTCATCGCCAAGGCTTGAAAAGGCTTCGATATTGAGGACTATTCTTTGAATGAAGATTTATTAGAGGATATAAGTGGTTACACGCACAATCTCTAGGGCGCCAGCCTGGCACAATTGACAGTCACGGTGTGCACGACCTGGCTAGGCTGCAGGTTCCCCAAGCAATGGTAGTAATTAGCATCCTTAGGGCATAGGCCAGCCTCGCTGGGTGCAGAAGTGGAATCGGTCAAGCAGAGTGCATCCGCCTTGTGATAGCCGTCCACCGTATCAGCGGGACCGGCGGCTGCATAGGATGTATTCTCGGCCCAGCCCTGACTTTGCAAGGCGGATGTCACGGCGCTATCCATCGAATTTACTTCCAGGCCGGAAGTCAGCGAGAAGCTCACCAAACAGCCGGTGCCGCTCTTCTGATTGGTATAGTCCGTGAACGGCGCTGGGATCTTGAATATTCCCGGGAAATCCCACGCTTTGAGCGAGAGCAACCTGCAGAGCATTACATTCTTCCGCGCTCAGCGGTTGATAGCTGGGTGATGAGGCAACAGCCGGAGTCGAAGTTGGCAACGGCACAAATGTGTCAGTAGGCACGATCGTCGCTTCAGGCGAAGCCAGTGGCAACGCGGAAGTGGCAGACGGTTGTTGCAAGGCCACGGCGGTCTGCGTCAACGCCACGACGACTGCCACCTGCTGGTCAAAGGCATTCTCTGATCCGCAGGCGAGAACCCATGCAGAAAAAAGCAAAACAATCACCAAAGGTTTTATTTTCCTGGGATTCATTCCAAATCACATGGTTATTTTCACTTCGGTATTAACCTACCTCGGCACGCCAGGTAGAGAGTTAACACTCACTATATCCGCAGGCGTAACACTTGCGGCAACCTTCTTCATTCACCACTGCGGCCTCACCGCATTCGGGACACAAGTCACCGATCTTGATAGTCGAAGGCACGCCCTCATCCATCGGTTCATCCAATGAAGAAATCGGCTTTGCATTCGGTTTGATCTCAGCCACCGCGTCATCGCTTGCGCCTTCCTTCTCACGCAGATATTGATCCAGCACCTGACCGATGCCATCCGGCAAGGAACGCACGCGGTTCGGACCAAAGCCAAGCGAACGTCCGCCGCCAATGCCAATCAACTGACGCACGATCTCACGCATCCGTTCGGTCGGCGCGATGGGCGAAGCCATACGCAAAATATATGAGATAAGTCGGCCAATCGCTTCGGACACGGCCGCCGTCTCAGAACCGGCCTTGGCAGTATTGATGAACGCCTCAAAGGGCTGTGTGCCGCCGTTCTCATTGATCGTGATGAACGCTTTGCCAGCGGGTGTCTCGATGTTATAGGTTTTACCGGTCAAGGCGCGCGGACGAGGCTTCTTGCCATCGTGCCATATTAAACTCTTTTCAATGGATGCAACTTTCGGGGCTGGTTGCGGCGACTCCTTCTTATCCGCAGTGGCCTTCGTCTCCAAAACAACTTTCTCGCGGAGCCGGTCACATAGACCGTGATGCCTTTGCATCCCAATTCCCAGGCCAGCATATAGGCCTTCGCAACATCGTCAACAGTGGCAGTCTCGTGGAAATTAACCGTCTTTGAAAGCGAGTTATCCACGAAGGCCTGCAATGCGGCCTGCATGCGCACGTGCTCTTCAGCGGTGATGTCGGCAGAGACGACGAACACCTCGCGCACCGCTTGCGGGATTTCGTTGATGATGCTGGCAAGTGCCATCACCCATCACCCGCTCCACAATCTCCTGTCGCTTCTCTTCGCCGAGCCCGAGTTTCTTCAAGGTTTCATCGAAGCGTGGGCTGGCATAAGTCAACTTCAAATCCTTGCCATGGTCGTTAACATGGCGAACATACGCCAATGCAAAGACGGGTTCACATCCATAGCCTTCACATCCTGCCACGGTTGCGATCGTTCCGGTCGGTGCGACTGTAGTCTGCGCTGCATTGCGGATGCCATGCTTTCTAATTCCATCTATGATCGCATCCCACCTGACCTCAGGCCGGTTCCAGTCATGCTGATAATGTACCAGCGGCTGAGGCGGAGTCCACGTGACGTTATCCATGTCGTAGATCGAGCCTTCAATCGCCGGAAAAGGCCCGCGTTCCTGAGCCAATTCAATACTGGTCTGCATGGCGTGGTAACGGACAAACTCCATAACCTGCGCGCCGAACTCCTGCCCTTCGTCTGATCCGTAGCACACGCCGACGTGATACATCAAATCGGCGAGTCCCATGATGCCAAGTCCGATGCGGCGGGCGTTATGCGCCGCATCGGTCAATTGCGGCACAGCGGGCACATACGCATTGGCTTCGACCACGTCGTCAAGGAAGCGCGTCGCTGTTGCAACACTCTTGCGAAGTGACTCCCAATCCACGGTTCCATCAGGACCACAATGCTCGTTCAAATTCACGGAGCCGAGGCAGCAATTCTCGTAAGGTCCAAGCCATTGTTCTCCGCAATTATGAACCACAAAGCCATTTGCAATAAACGAATGAGTGTCGGGCTGTTGCAAATCATAAACCGGCTCGACGCCATCCGGCTCAACAGCCATGACCGTTGCAAGGAACGACTTTTCATAAGGGCCGCGCACCATTCGGCTGAGATCATCAGCAAGTTTGGTTTGCTTGGCTTCGGTAAGGAATCCAATTTCATTGGCAAAACGAATCAAGTTGGATTCGCTGATTGCCAAATCATGTTGCGGCTGGTGGAAATATTCTTTTATCCCGCCCTTCCCATCTAGCATGGGTTTATAGCCAGCCAAGCGACGATTTTCATAAATATGGCTGGCAATCCCAAAATTCAATAACAAGCGTTGAACATCTTTGAGCAGCGACAAGTGACTTGAAGAAAGCCTCGCAGAACATCCCTTCTCGCCGCCATCACTCACCTGTCCATCGGCCGTGAATAATGCCTGCAAAAAGCCGCACTGTATCTCTTCACTACCGGCAAAAACGTCAGCGGGCACAATATGTTTTTTCTCTCCAGTAATTCTGTAATTGGCAGCCCAATCGTGTAAGCGGTCGGAAGCGACGCGTGCTTCATCTCGCTCTTCAACATTCGAGATGCCAACCGGATACGCCCGTCGCGGGCCTGGCTTCTTCACAATGCCACTAACCATTTCAGCGAACGCCGGAGCGAGTTCGCGTTTTTCATTTCCAAAGAACGAAAGGACCGCACCCACAACGTTTGCTGTTCCATCAGCCACCAGCCATCCCAATACACGACCTTCTTCAAGAGTGCCTTCTGCGCCAAAGCCGCCTTTGCGATTAAGAATGTGGATGCGATCCTCGGACTGCAAATTACGCGTTTCGATCCAGCCGCGTGAAGTCATTACTTTATGATCTTCGGTCAATCGCAATTCGTAGCCTTCACGCGTCATCAAGCGATAAATAGGTTTTGCTCCAGTTTGGAATACAGGCGAGGCGGGCCGAAAAGTATCCGCGCCCAAGCGCGCGTCAATGGTAATGTTGATTTTAGAACCTTCTATTGCAAGTTCATCTGCGCGATGTAAACCCTTCTGGGTATAAATCAGCGTTTCACCCGTGACGCATGGGTTGGTCGTCTCAAGCGGATACAAGTGAGGCACAGGATTGCTGCGATTGGCCGCGTCGAGAAACAAGACACCCGGCTCACCATTGTGATGCGCCTGATTGACAATCTTATCGAACAACTCACGGGCGCGCACCTTTCGATAAGTGTGGACGTGTACACCGGCATCCTCCATTTGTTCCAACGTGCCGCGCACTTCGCGATATTTTGGATCATGCACGTCCGGGAAGCGCAATTCCCAATCCTTGTCGTCGCGCACGGCGCGCATGAAGGCATCCGTAATGCCTACGGAAATATTGAAGTTCGTGATTTGATTCTCGTCCGTCTTGCAGGTAATGAATTCTTCGATATCAGGATGATCCACGCGGAAGACTCCCATGTTGGCGCCGCGGCGGGTTCCGCCTTGGGCAATCTCACCAAAGGCGTGATCGTACACGCGGCAGAAAACCAACGGGACCGGTTGCCTGCCCCGCCGACGATTTAACCAGCGTGCCTTTTGGCCGCAGACGCGAGACCGAGAATCCGTTGCCGCCGCCGGTCTGTTGAATCAACGCAGCATCTCGGAGGGTCTTGGAAAATTCCTGCGCTGTCCCGTCCCATATCATCCGTGATCGGGAGAACGAAACAGGCGGCGAGCTGTCCAAGCAGCGTGCCCGCGCCGGTAAACGTTGGAGAGTTGGGAAAGAATTTTTTACTCACCAGTAAACGATAGTATTCGGTCGAACGCCCAATCACATCGCCGCCCCAATCTTCTTCCACTTTGGCGACATGATAAGCCACGCGCCAAAACATTGCCTCCACGCTTTCCGCTGGCTTACCATCATCCCCGCGGCGGACATATCGGCGCTCCAACACCTGCCGGGCATTGTCCGTCAATTGGGCCTTTGGCAATCCCTTCGGCATGGAAGGCATAGGAAGCAATCCTGGTTTGGATGGAACAACATTCTTGGCAACCATACAACTCTCCTCGCGAACAATATTTTTATCAACAATAAGAAACGACAGCGACACTCCTCGCTTCAAGCGAGAGTGGCTGTCGTTCAATTAACCTTTGAGAAGGTTATCTATTTCCTTGCGCAGCGCGCCGAGATCATCAAGACGCAAATAAACAATCGCATAGCGGATATATGCAATCTGATCAATTTCCTTCAAGCCATTAATGACCATATCGCCGATCACGCGGGACGAGACTTCGGCCTTTCCCATCTTTTGTAGTTCCGCTTCGATGTGCCCAACCAGGTGTTCGATGTCCTCGGCAGAAACCGGACGCTTTGCGCATGAAATTCGAATACCGCGGAATAGCTTTTCGCGGTCGAATTCTTCACGCGTTCCATCCTGCTTGACGATGAGAGGCGCCGACAGAATTGGGCGTTCATATGTACTAAAACGCTGCTTGCATTTGAAGCATTCGCGGCGGCGGCGAATTCCGCCGTGGCTGTCGTGTGAGGTATCGAGGACTTTTGAGTTGTGGTAGTTGCAATACGGACAACGCATAAAAAATGCTTCGTTTTTAGAACAGATGATAGAGCCATATGTAGGGGTATGTATTTTCCTTGCCCGTACATATGGCGAATTTAACAGGATTTTAACGCAGATGGGAACGCGCCTCAAGAGGCCGCATGGGTGATTGCCTTAAAAAATCTGATTTTTTAAGACGAGCGTATGGAAGACGTTTGATAAATCTGAGCTCTTTAGAATTTCAAGCAACAACCCACGGACCATCCCTGGTTGGATTGATGAAGCCCAGGACGAATTGTCTCAGCCTTTGCCTTGGGCAGGTACGGCGACCCGCTTTAAAAAGAAGCTGGTGCCAGTGTTTTATCTCGTTTGCCCTAAACCACCAGAATATCCACTCGCGGATTCAAATCCAAACTAATGCACCTATCAGCGTCTAGCGAAGCAGCCAACCCATGAATAATAATGAGGGGCGGCCCTCTGGCCCGGTGAAATAAAATTTACTTTTGTAGCGATTTTTGTTTCATCAATAATTTGCGGTTTGGTGCTTATAACGTTTTGCTTACCCTCTTGGTGAAACTTTGCCAACTGTTTCACCGGTCCTCCGAATCCATGCAAAAAAATAAACGTCCACCGAGGATGATCCGGTGAGACATCAATCGCCGAAAGCCGCACCTGCGGATTGAATGACAAACATATCATGCCGATACAGATCAAAGTCTATATCCGTGAAGGAAGTTTATAGGAGAGAGGCATGGATGTCAATTTCGCTTCGTCGCGGAGAGGGTCTGTGCTATAATCTTGTCCCAATAATTTCCTAATCCGGTTAATGTGCTAAATATCATCTAAAGCAATTTGGAGGAGGTAGAGACTATGCAAATCACCGTGAGTTTAATCATCGGCATCGTCATTGTTGGCTGCTTGTTGTTGTTCTTTTGGGAATATCGTATTCGCCATCCAGATGTTTTGGTACTTTACGAATCCAAAGGTCAAATCAGTATCCGAAAAGGCCCTATCTATCCGCGTCACTTTAGCCTTCCCCTCAAACGGACCACCCACCCAATCCAGTTGACCATTGAGGCCACTTCGGAGGGAGATTTGGGAGTACGCGTCAAACTTGTCGGATCCATTGCGCCATCGGTCAAATATATCCAGTGCTTGGTTCGTGTCGGTGGGTGGAACCATGAAGCAGTGGCACACACTGCCAATGAAGCCCAAGTGTTGATAGAGGGATTGGTCAAAGAATACGCTGAGCATGTCGGGATCCATGCCCTTTCCACAACTGGCATTTTGACTTATCTGAACGAACATTCAACTTTGGTCGAAGAAAAATTCGGTGTCGAATTAGTTTCTCTCACTATCCAATCGCTGGAGCCAACCAATTCGCAAATTGCCGATGCACTTCGCCAACAACAACAAGCAAGTCTGCTTGAAGAAACCGAGCGCAAGAACCATGAAGCGCGGGTAGCCGCGGCGAAGGCTAAATATCAGGCTGACGAAGAAATTGTGGTGCGAGAACATGCCTTGGAATTAAAAAAAGCCGGGCTGAAACAAATCCTGCTCGAAAAAAATCCGAGCTTGCTCGTCAGCGTTTGGAGGATGAACTGGTACGTAACCGCATGCGTCTTGCATTTGAGAAAGAAGGATTGGAAGTTCTGCGCAGCAGTCCTGAACTATTAATGTTGACGCCCCAAGCTGCTCGTCTAGCAGAGGCAAGCCAGAATCTTAAGAACGCCCGCACCGTTATCTCTCTTTCCCCTCAAGACCTTGAGCACGGCTCTGAGATTCTAGGGTTATTCCAAAGCTTGTTGCAAAAGGCCCTGGAAGCCAAAAAAAAGTCCTAGTTGAGATGAATGCTTTGAAAGTGTGACCATGGACTCTCAGTCTGATCCGCTGGACCTCTTTCGGCTGAAACCAATCCGGATTGCGCGCGTCTCGGAGGTTAGTGAAACGACCGCGTCCTCGTCGGTTCCAAAGGAGGAGCGTATTGATTTTCACATCGGTAACCCATTGCAGGATTCAAGAACTCTCCTCTGCTTTCTTGCGCGTTGCACTTGGTATAGATATTTATCAGGAAAATCTCCTCGACACAGAACCCGATGCAATTCTCGAGCATCTGCAATGGGAAACATCTGACAAGCCAAAGCTTGAGTTCCTCATTCGGGCGATGCAAAAAAGTTCTCCTTATATGCCGCGCGGCGGATATTTGAGGACATCCCCTCATGCCATCATCAAAGCATTTTGCGTATGGCTCGATCACCAGCAAGAACCATTACATTATGATACTGGCGAACAGTCTGGTAGGAGAGAGATAATTCTTGCTTCCGGCGGGATTCAAGAAGCCTTGCGGGTCATGCTGCTTGCTTTATCTTCCTATTTAGAGATGACACCAGCTCGTGTTCTGTGCTACCAGTTCGAACTCTTGCCACAGTTAAAGATTCGTCCCCAATCTCCTGTTTGAAGAACTCGACCAAGACGAACGAATCGCGCGCGAACAGATCGATCAATTCTTAATTCATCAACCAAATATGCCCACCTTCTTGCTGATTGGCGGCCCATTGGGAGAAGAGACGCGACGCAAACTGCGCCTCCTGAGCATTGACCATCCCCTGTTTTTCATCGAAGTCAACAACGCTCCCAATCATCTCTCTCTTGCCCGCGAAGCCAAATTGGTGCAGCGCGTCATCCGATTATTAAGCCCGGCGATCTTTGAACAACGATTGCACTCGCTCTCCACTGTGTTCATTGCCGGCAATGCTGATTTTCTGAGCGTGATTGAGAACGTTCATTTCAATCTCAAAGGTACTCCCTCGGCATCTGAAGCAGAACTATTGTCTTTTCTTTTGGAACAAAAACTCACCCGTCTTCAGACAGATGCACCTGCAGAAGTGCCTCGGGTCAAGCCCTCGTTCGATGGGCTCACGTTGGGTATTGCTGCTGAGGCCGTTTTGCCACAATTGGCGGAACGTGTGGAACAACATCTCGAACACCTGCTGGATGATCATGCCAAGAGGATCGAATATTCGCTGACAAACTTGGATGAGAGAACCAATGCGCTTAACCATCGTGTTCAGAATGCATGGCAGAAAGATGGCATCTCAGATGAATTCTCAGCCATCGAAACAAGGGAACTTCTCGATCTATTGATTCAAAACCTCCACAGCTCCGATTGGCGCCGAAGCTTACAGCGCAGTTTTCTCAGTGCATTTGGAAAACACCAGCCACAATATCAGGTCGAAGCCTGCCATGTTACAAGTGGTTCATCCCGCACAGCGTTGGGAATTCTTGGCTTTCATTGTGGCATCAGCGAAGTGGTGATCCCAGATTTGAGTTGGTCCTACGAACAATGCTTTCCTAAAGTTCATGCGGTGCCATTAACTGCATCTCTAGAGCTTGACACGGATGCTATCATCGAAAAAATAGAAGAACTTTGCCGCCGCGATTCTACTTGGCCCGAGCGAGGCGCGGTGGCGGTCAATAATCCCCACAATGGGACGGGCCGGGTTTTCAATGAAGAAGCCGTAAGTAAATTGATCGCCTACTGCCTGCAACACAATATCTATGTCATTGACGATCTAGCCTACCAAAATATGGCGCCGGTTGACAGCCTGCCAGAAATTAAAACTGTTCGTCAGATCGCATCCGACCTGGTTCGGCTGAGTATCATCGATGAGATACAAGCAGATCGGGTAATCACAGTTCACTCTATGTCAAAGACCGATTGCCTGGCCGGTGCCAGAATGGCAGTCGTTGAAATTCGCGACCACCAACTGGCGCATCGCTTCGAAGCATTGAATTCCCACATTGAACCGAATCTTGCAGCTATCTTTATATGTTATTTGTTCTATCGCAACACCACTGAGTCTGCCCGAGCCTATTGGCACCTGCGAAACAAAATTTTCAGTGAGCGGACACAGGCTTTATTGACAGCGGCCGAAAACTTGCCATCAGATCGCAATCCCTTCAACTTGACCATTATTCCTCCGACGGGCAGCATGTATCCATTGCTGCGCATTGGAAACCTGCCAGCCGGCTTATCCTTGGACTGGCTAGCGTCTTCACTGGCAAGACGTGGGATAGGACTATTGCCGCTCGCAACTTTTGCTCGTACTGAAAAGGGTTACGAAACGGGTAGGAAAATGTTCCGACTGACCTTGGGCGGTGTGGATAATGCCGAGATCTTGCTAGCAAAAACTCGCCGCTTGTTGATCACACTAAACCGCCTCATCGCCGAAGAAGAGTCTCACTATAACCGCAAGCAACTACCGCTTCGGAATGTGGTCAGCAAGAACAGTCAATCTAACGAACTCTTGCAATCTTGGAACGCGGTCGTAAAACAGATTCTTAATAACTTCAAGGATAATCGTTTTATCCGCAATTCAACACCCTTTCCGCCCCTCGATAGTCAGCTCCTGCTTCGGGAATTCTTAAAGCGCTATGTTCCAGAACGATTGGACGGATTTCGCACCCGCTTGATTGATCGGGCGCTTATCAGTAATGAACTGATGCGACGGGCATCAAATGATGATGACGAGTGGCTCGCCGAGCGTTTGGATCGGGAGTTCATGAAAGATTCTCTCCAGCGACGACAGGAACAATTTCGATTCCGTTCTTATGATCGCACTGTTCATCCTACACAGATGTATTCACTCCGGGCGGAACTGACGGTCGAAGTGATCATAAACTCTCTGATCGCTCAAAAACAAATTTCGCCGCCTTTAATAGACAAAGTCTCTCGCGAACTGTGGCAAGAATATCTAGGTCGCAATGTTGCTATCAGCTCGCAGGAGGAGGCGGATGAAATCTTGCTGGACCTTACTTCGCAAATTGCAGGAGAGAAACATGCTGAATTGTTTACGGACACAATCTTGTCACCGTTCTTATCATTTTGGAGTGATTGGGATGGAAGTAACCGGCCTTCAGGTCAAGGACATCGCTTAATTGCCGCCGTTGTCATTGAAAATGTTCGAAGCATGAGCCGCATCCTCGGTTTGCTAAGACAAGCCGACCCGCACGTGGATGTAAATCCGGAATTATTGTCCGAACTGCGGGCGCTTCCTCAGCAGAATCAAAGTTTCACCCAAATTCTAAATAACATCACGCTCTTAACTCATCAGCTGGAACAACGCTATCGTGGAATCCTGCCATTTCCCGCAAACGACACATCTTTGCAACGATTAGCGACACGATGGCACCTCCGCCGTGACCCAGTGCAAATTCTTTTGCGACACAATGATCGCTATGAACAAAGGATGCTCGAACTTCGCCAAGAGCGCCACACGATGCTTGAATTTTATTTTGCCTTAAACAAAAAACTTAGAAAGCAGTTACATGCCTTGATTCCCGCGATTCAAGCAAATCGAGCTTCAGAACCTCTGATCCGCGAAGTCGTGGACTACCGAGATATTTTACAACGCACTGTAATCACTCCGCGCATCCATGAAGGACTAATTATTGCGAAAGATTCTTTTGCAATTGACACTACTGTTTTTAACATATACGAGATCAACGCCATTGCAGCAAAATACGGCAACCCGGGTCTGGCATTGGCAATACAGATCAGCCTTTCCTCAAAACCGGAGGCGTTGATCTCGCTTGATCGAAAAATGCACATTCAGAAGGAACAGACTCGCAGGGAGAATTCCTCAATTGAGCTTCCGCCGATTTGGTTGATTCCTTTGTTCGAGGATATTGACTCGGTTAAAAACATCCGGCCTTATCTTGACCGGGTATGGGATTATGCTACACAAAGCCGCCAGACATCCCAGTCGCCTCAAAGCCGATTTTCTGAAGTCATCCCGGAGGTTTTTATTGCCGGTTCCGATTTGAGCCAGCAAGCCAGTCAGGCAACCGCGGCCTTCCTGTTTGTAAAAGCCAAGTACGAAATTAAGTCATGGCTGGCTGAACACCACCTGGCGGAAGTTATCCGCATCAAATTAGGCAGCGGCGAGCCAATGCAACGTCAGGGAGGATATTATTCACGCGTCGCTGGGCAGACCGCTTTCTCAAATTCCGATGATAGCCAGCGTAGGTTTTCCAGCAGCCTTCCCGAGGCCGCCCGCAAAAGCACAGCTTATGCGGTCACCCCGTTACAAGGAGTTTTCCTGGGCGGAGATTTAAGAACCTTCCAGAGCAACTTGGCAGAACAACTTCGCTCGTTACCCTTGCGAGAATTTGTCAGCCTGCACTATCATGTGCGCGAATCACAACAACAACATCGTAAGGATTTGATTCGAGCCGCTGAGTCGATTACCGAAAGCCGTTCGAGCACGCAACGATGGAGCATGCAGGAACTGGAACGTTTAACAGTCGGGTCAAACGATGACCTTTATGAGGAGTTCCTGAAAGAGTTGACCGATAATTTTCGCCACATCCTCTATGGACGCGAAGAGGATGTGGTCGGCATACACATTATCTCCTATTTTATCGGAAGGTCCGTACCCCAATTGCGAGACCGTCCCACCTCACGACGGACACGGGGCACAGGCACGGAACGCGGACAACAGATACTGGCCAGCATTGCGGAGATTATTCCTCTGGCTAAACGGGGAAGCCTCTTGCGAGCCATTTCACATAACCAGGCACAAACGGTCGTACTGGGCATCAATCAACTCACCACAGGCCTATTCCGCGCCGTGGAACGCTTTGCACAAAAAGCCTTTGCAGAGGCCGAGCGTGAACGAATGATCGCGGAGCGCCTTTTACCGAACCTGCCCGTTTATGAAATTCTCAGCACGCTTGCGAATTTATCAGGACTGGAAAAGCGAATTCATCGAGCGTGTCGAAACCGCATTCCCGGCAGGAAATTCAGCTTTTGTCGCTTTGCGCGAAGATAGCGACGCCATGCAACGTTATTTGCCATTGCTCCAGCAGGAACTTCTCCGGCGTCATGGCGTAAATGTCGGTGACTTCTTCGTTGAAGGAGTCTTGATCCCGAATCTCCTGCCCACACTTCGTCCCGACCTGGCAGTGTTGTTGCAGAAAAATCTATTTAACACCGATCCCGATGTTTTGCTGGAAGGCGTCTCCGGACGAATTCGCCGATGACTGGCGAGCCGAGGTCACTGAACTGCTCAAGTTGCCCCAACAAATTCACCATTGGCGCTCTATCATCTGGGATGTGATGGGCGAATCAATTTACGAACGGGTGCAAAGCTTTACTGAGCTGGCAACCGCATTGTATACTTTCTCCTCCACCCGTTCATTTGGTGCATCGCCCGCATTCGGCCGTGGGATCAAACCGCCTCCAACCTTGACCGACTTCTTCCGCACTGCCCGCGCTGATGATGAAATGCGGAGTTTTCTGCTCGGCGCGATCGAATACCTGAGTTCATTCGCCGAGGAGAACATCGAAGTGCCGGTCAGCATCATCCGCGCTGTAAACGATGTCGAACGTATTGCCCAGATTGAGGAAAACGCACTTCCTCCGGCAAAACAGGACGTGATACGCTGCTGTCTCCTTCAGATTGCCCGCCTGGCATCCGAAAACGGATAACCGAGAAATATCGTTGGTTGTGCTGCTTTGGATAATAAACAGGTTCGAAGAATAAGCGGGCTAGAAAAAAGAATGGGTGAAGCCTGGCTCCAGCAAGATTTGCTAAAATTTAAGAATCGCGGCGGCTTTGCCCAGAAATCGTGCTGGGGATGAATTTAGTTTCTGCTATTTAGAAGCACGGGCTACGCTATCGGCTTCCAAAGGCAGGCGATCTGTTGGCTCTATATTCAAAAACCTAAAACTCTTAGACGCAGTAAAATAAGGGGATAATGAAATCTGCCACCAATGCTATTCCGTTAGAAAAACTGCTCGAGCAACTTCCAGAAACCTACACTTTAGCCGACAAAGAATTGGTTCAACGTGCTTATCGAGTGGCGGAAGAGGCGCACCGCGGACAAAAACGAAATTCAGGTGAACCATACATCAATCACTGTCTTGCGGTCGGACAGATTCTGGCGGAATTACGAGTGCCGCCCGAGGTGCTGGCCGCGGGCCTTTTGCACGATACTGTTGAAGATACAACTGTCACACTGGACGGTATTCGCAATGACTTTGGTGAGGTCGTAGCCGCGTTGGTGGATGGGGTTACCAAGTTAACGAACCTGCCGCGCGTTTCTCGTGACGACCAGCACGCCGAAAAAGCTGTCAAGGGGAATGGAGAAGCTAAGGCAACCGGGCGCGCTGCATTGGGCCGCAAGGCCGATATGGCGTCCGAAACGCTGCGCAAAACATTTCTCGCGATGGGCGATGATGTGCGCGTCGTCCTCATCAAACTGGCGGACCGCCTGCACAACATGCGGACTCTCAGTCACATGCCAGAAGAAAAGCGCATCCGCATTGCACAGCAGACGCTCGATATCTTCGCGCCGCTTGCAAATCGGCTCGGCATTTGGCAAATCAAGTGGGAACTGGAAGACCTGGCCTTTCGTTACGTCAATCCGCAAAAATACAAAGAGATCGCCGAACAACTCGCGGAGCGTCGTCCTGATCGCGAGGCCCAGATCGAAGCGATTGAAGAACAACTACGCGTGCTCTTTGAAAAAAATAATATGAAGGTGGAAATTAGCGGACGGCCAAAACATATTTACTCCATTTACAAAAAGATGCAGGACAAAGGAAAAGCGTTCGAGGCAGTACGTGACGTGCGCGGCGTTCGTCTCATTGTCACGGATGTTGCGGCTTGCTACACCTCCCTCGGCTTGATCCACACCAGTTGGCGCCCCATCCCAAATGAGTTCGATGATTATATTGCCGCACCCAAAGATAACTTTTATCAATCACTTCATACTGCCGTGATCTGGGATGATGGAAAACCGCTTGAGGTGCAGATCCGAACATCGGAAATGCACGAGAACGCGGAGTTTGGTATCGCGGCGCACTGGCGGTATAAAGAAGGAACCAAGCGGGATAAATCCTACGAACAACGTATCAATTGGCTTCGCAACATGATGGAATGGCGCTCGGATGTGAGTGATGCCACCGAGTTTGTTGAATTGATGCGCACGGATGTGTTTCAGGATCGGGTTTATGTCTTCACGCCGCGCGGCGATATCATTGACCTTCCAGCCGGTTCGACTCCCATCGACTTTGCATATCACGTTCATACCGATATCGGGCATCGCTGCCGCGGCGCAAAAGTTAACGGAAAACTTGTGCCGCTATATCACGAATTGAAAACTGGAGACCAGATTGAAATCCTGACCGCGAAGCGAGGCGGACCAAGCCGCGACTGGCTGAATTCCAATTTAGGCCTCATCAAAACCCAGCGAGCCAAATCCAAAATCCGCCAATGGTTCAAAGAGGAAAATCACCAGCAAAATTTGTCCCAAGGACGATTGCTGTTGGAACGTGAACTGCAACGACTTGGCATTTCCGAAGCAAACTTTGAAAAGATGGCACGCGATCTTGGCATCAAGTCACCGGATGAAATGTTTGTTGATTTGGGCACAGGCGATTTATCGGTAAGCAAAGTCATCAAGCAGATTTCGGAGACCGAAGAAAACGCGAATCTTCTAACTGCCAATGTTCCGAAGCCTGATACCAACAGGACCGAGGAAGTGGAAATTGTAGGATTGAAGGGACTGCTCACAACCATGGGCCGATGCTGTAACCCCACGCCGGGCGATCAGATCGTCGGATATATTACGCGTGGACGCGGCGCAACGATTTATCGGCAGGACTGCCCCAATATTCTGCGCCTCCGATTGAAAGACCGTGAGCGGATCGTACGTGTGGACTGGGGGCAACAGGTACACACTTTCCCGGTTCCGATCCGCATTAAAGCATATGACCGTCAGGGTTTGATGAGTGACGTGACCAACCTGTTGAGCAATGAAGAAGTCAACATCGCCGATGTAAAAGTGACCGTCAACCGCAGTCTGGCGGAGCTGCGATTGATCGTGGAAGTGCAGGATATCTCCCAGCTCAGCAAGGTGCTCACCAAACTTGAAAATGTTCCAAACGTGATGGAAGCGCATCGCGTGAGCGGATAATAGACTCCATGAAACCGTGGCATAAATAGAAGACCCTCATTATATTCAGAATAATCAGGATTATACGATCCATCAGAATCAAGGTGGATTAGGACGAGTAAATATACGACAATGAGCATTGTATTCTGAGAAATAGCTCAATTACATTTGCAAAGATTTTAAACTACAAAGTGCGTGGTATAATGCGCCCGCTTTGGTCATGAGTTTGCTTAGCGTGCATGAAGCGCAACAGCGCATCCTTTCCCACTTCAAGCCGGTCGAGACGGAAATGTCCTCTCTCAATGCCTGCGCGGGACGTGTGCTGGCGGCTGACATCATCTCGTCCGATCTTCCCCCTTTCGACAATTCATCCGTAGATGGCTTTGCCGTCATCGAGAGCGATGTTGCAAACGCAACGTCCGCATCACCTCTGACTTTGAGCGTGGTCGCAGATATACCTGCCGGATCATCCTCTAACATCACGCTCGCGCACGGGGAAGCCGCGCGCATCATGACCGGCGCGCCCATTCCGAAAGGCGTGGATGCCGTCATCATGGTTGAAGATACCGACTTCAATAATCGAAATGCCGGCACGCCCGCGCAAAATCCGTCAAAGTATTTAAGAATATTCAAGCGCATGAGAATGTCCGCACGCGCGGCATGGATATTAAAACGGGCTACAAAATATTATTTGCCGGCACTCGCTTGCGGGCCCAAGAGATCGGTTTACTGGCAATGCTTGGAGTGGCCAACCTTTCCGTATATCGCAAGCCGCGGGTGGCATTGCTATCGAGCGGAGATGAATTGACGCCGGTTGAGGTTCGGCTGGCGCCGGGGCAGATCTACGATTCGAATTCATACACATTATCTGTGCTAATTGCCGAGGCGGGCTGTGAAGTTTTATCGCTCGGGATCGCACCCGACCAAAAAGATGCGATTCAATTCCTGTTCGACCAAGCCATTGATATGAGTGCCGATTTGATTATCTCATCGGCAGGTGTCAGCGTGGGCGCGCTGGATTTTGTAAAAGAGGTCGTGGAGTCAAATGGCAAACTGGATTTCTGGCAAGTTAATATGCGTCCCGGCAAGCCGTTAGCATTCGGTGAATATCGCGGCGTTCCATTCATGGGCTTACCAGGAAATCCCGTTTCTGCTTTCATGGGCTTTGAAGTATTCGCCCGTCCTGCTATCGGACGGCTGGTAGGTTCAAAAACGGCGACCCGACCCAAGGTCAAGGTAAAACTTGCCGAGGCTATCGAGTCAGATGGACGCGAAAGTTATCTACGAGCGATTATTGAAGAGCGTGATGGAATCTTGTCCGCCAAATTGACCGGGCATCAAGGCTCAGGAAACTTATTGTCACTGGTTCAAGCGAACGCTTTACTTATAGTGCCCGCTGGGGTAAAATCGCTTGCCATTGGCGACCAGGCCGAAGCTTGGATGCTTTGAGGAGATCATGAATAAGTGGCTATATAGAATTTCAATTGCGTTGGCTTTGCTTGGTTTGGCCGTTTCGATTTACATGACGATATTCAAACTCACTGATAATGAAAAGATGTGCATTGGCAATGGAGGCTGTTCAAAAGTTAATTCAAGCATCTATGCAGAAGTGTATGGAATCCCTGTAGCCCTGTTCGGCGTGGGCGGGTATGCGGTCATCGCCGCACTGCTATTTGCGGAAAACCGGAATAAGTTTTTGGAGCAGAATGGAATAATGATCGTCTTCGGGTTAGCGCTGATCGGATTCCTTTTCACGCTTTATCTGATTTATGTGGAGCTGGCCCTGATCCATGCGCTTTGCCCATTCTGTGTTACGTCGCAGACCACCATGACCATACTTTTTATACTTTCAATCATTCGGCTGGCTCGCCAGCCAATCAACTAGGAGGAGTCTTATGGCTCGCATTCGCTGTCACTACGTCAACTGCGTTTTCCTCGATGAGGGATACTGCACCGCGGCCGCAGTGGAAATTGATCCCGACACGGGCTGCGCCACATTTACTGAAACCGAGGATGCAGGCGAAGGTGAATGGGACGAAGAGGAAGAAGGAGAAGAAGAGTGGGACGAAGAGGATTTGGAAGACGAAGAGGAAGAAACCTGGGATGAAGATGAGGATGAAATCTGAGATTGATCGACAAAATATGACACGGATGGCTTTCCCATCCGTGTTTTTTATTGCGAATCAGCGAACTGATATAGAAGAATCCCTGCGGCTACAGCAAGATTAAGTGAGCTGGCGCGTCCACGCATGGGCAAGGAAATGCTCGTATCGCAGGCTTTGATTTGTTCCATCGAAAGTCCCTTTTGTTCACTCCCCAGGACCAGAATCCATGGCGCAATGGGTTTCAATTCAAGATAATTTTGTTTTGCATGCGCCGATGTACCGATGAGTTGATAACCCAAGCCTCGTGACCAATTCATAAATTCATTGAACGAAGTCTGAACAATCGGTTTCCAAAATATCGTTCCCATACTGGCGCGGACGGAGGTCGGATGATATGGGTCAACGCCGCCATCAAGCAGGAAGGCTGCATCCGCGCCGACGGCGTCGAGGGTACGAAGGATCGTCCCGATATTGCCGGGATCTTGCGGCGAAACAACCGCCGCACCAATCCGTACTAACTCCAGATCGTCAAGTCGCATCAATTTTTGATGAACGACGGCCAGAATGCCCTGCGGATTATCTTTGTCAGCCAGTGACTCCATCACTTGCGCGGAGACAGGCTGCGCCACCGGCGGCGTGACGCGTGAAATCAAGTCGCGCCCAAAATCGCTGGTTAGGATATCCGGCGAATAAAGAATTGAATCGATTTCCCAACCGGCCTCCAGCGCTTCACCCACGTGATGCAGACCTTCGACAATAAACAGCCCCGTTTCCGTCCTAGCTCTGCGTTGACGCAAAGAGCGCAATTTCTTAATCAAGAAATTGGCGGGGCTTGTAATCAGGGGTCGGTTCATTATCAATTTTTGCTCAACCAGCTTCATGGCACATTGCGTGGAAAATGTTGTACACTTGGACAAAATGAAGTCCGTTTATTGATTCGACAGAATCGTTTTCCATCCGTCGCGAAAGATCTACCATAAGATGAAACATAATTTCACGTCACCACTCAAGATAGCGGGCATTGTTCTCACAGTCCTCGTGCTCGGCGTGATATTTTACCTGAAGGCCATGCAGAATTATACCCATCAGGATTATACCAACTCCAATTTCTTTTTCTTCTGGCTTTCTGGCCATATGATGTGGACCGGCCAAAATCCATATGACCAGACTCAATGGTTAGCAGGCCATGATGCCTTCGGCGCAACCTGGAGACCCAATAAAATCTTTCCCTATCCCCTGCCGTTGGCTTTCTTGATGGCACCGCTTGGATTGCTTTCCCTCGGTCAGGCTTACATCGTGTGGCAAATTCTTTCCCAGATCATCGTAGCGCTGACGGTATTCTGGCTGCTTCGTCATTGGCAAGGACAGGCACAGCGCCTTCTTTTCCTGCCGCTGATGATCTTTCTGTTATTCTTCGGGCCGGTGTATCTAACGTTACAAATCGGTTCGGTCGGACCCCTGGCCTTAGCCGCGATCCTATTGGCGATTCTCCTGCTGGAACATAACCAACCCATCTGGGCAGGGATAGTTCTCTCGCTGACCCTGTTGAAGCCGCCGCAAGGACTCACGATATTAATTCTGGTTGGTATATGGTTTCTCGCTCGCCGCAACTGGAGGGCAATCATCGGCGTGGCTCTGGGCGGAATCATTTTGCTGATCGCTGGAATGATTCGCGACCCATTGTGGGTGATCAAATTTCGCGGCGCAAGCGCGGTTGCCCTTGACCGGACGATGGGCATTGATTCCAATATTTATAGCTATGCCTATTTGGCATGCAACCAAAACGTTCCTTGCATGTGGATCGCCGGAACATTGGGGTCGCTAGTTGTCATTGCCCTCGGCGGATATTATCTCTGGCGCAATCGCGACCGGTTGAACGCCTGGGAAGCCTTCAACATCATCATCCCGCTTGGATTTGTTTCGACGATTTATCTCTGGTCGTACGATCAGCTGCCTTATGTCATCCCTGTCGTTTGGATTGTAGGAACACTTGTGGAACGAACAAAATCCTATGTCCACATTTTTATTTTTTTGGTTGTTTTGGATGTGCTCTCAATTTATTCACTGCTGGTGCAGGCCAACACACATAAAGACTTATTGAGCATCATCACTACGATTTTAGTCCTCGGAACAGGCTTATGGCTTCTACATAAGAAGAATCAGTCGGCATTGCTTCCATCTTCAGTTAATTGAAATATTCTATAATTAGTTCATGCTTCCCTATTATCAGTATGTTAGAATAAATCCATGCGACGCGCATACAGTTTTGTTTTACTGGTGCTATTTTTTTTGATCTCATGTCAGCCGCAATCCAATCAAACGATCACGATCATAGATGGCAGTCAAATCCATCAACTGACTGCAACTGAGCGCGTTCCCGCTTCCCTTTTGACTCAAGTTGGTATCCATCTGGCCGCGGATGATATTGTTTTGTTGAACGGCAAGCCGATTGTTCTCAACCAACCCATACCCACCTCGCAAAATTATACACTTCAAGTGCAACGTGCCGTTGCCTTGACGGTCAACGGAAAAATAATTCAGACCACAGCAGAGACCGTTGGAGAGGCATTATCACAAGCAGGCGCACAAATCTACTCAAGCGACCAAATCAATCCGCCCATTCAAACTTCCATCACAGGGCCGATGACTGTGAATGATGTTCCGTCACGCGCTCTGACAGTGATGGTTGATGGACGGACCTGGCCAATCCGCTCCTCAGCCGCGACGACAGGTCGGCGCGCTGGCCGAGGCCGGGATTCCACTCCTTGGGCTGGACTCCAGCCAACCATCCGAGGATCAGGCGCTTCCATCGAACGGACAAATCCAAGTCACACACTTCAGCGAATCCATTGTCTTATCGGAAAAATCCATCTCGTTCAAAACGGATTATCAACAGTCGGCAAATGTAGAACTCGATCAACAACAAGTCTTACAAGCCGGCCAACTCGGTTTATCAGTTGGCCGCACTCGAATTTTCTATCAGGATGGGCAGGAAGTTTCGCGTCAAAACGAAGCTGAGACTGTTGTCCGCGCCCCGCAAGATCAAATTGTCGGTTATGGAACAAAAGTCGTACTTCATACCACTACGGTAGATGGGGTTCAAATTCAATATTGGCGTGCGATACCGATGTATGCCACCTCATACTCGCCGTGTCGTTCCGGAGGAAATACATGCTACTCAGGCACATCAAGCGGCCAGCCAGTTAAAAAGGTGAGGTGGCCGTAAAATATAGCTGGTACTTGGCCATGGAGGGTCAGCAATTATATGTTCCGGGTTACGGACCTGCCACCATAGAGGATGTATGCAATGGATGTATTGGTAAACCATGGCTGGACCTTGGTTACACCGATTCGGATTATCAAGCGTGGGGACAATGGGTAACTGTATATTTCCTTGCGCCGGTGCCGGCCACCATTCCTTCACTTAACTAACCTATGACAAAAACTCAAAAGATTATTGTTGCCGTTCTTTCTGTTTTTGCATTGGGTTTATTGATCAGCACTGGCTATGAAATTAGCCAAACATATCAATCCTGGTCAAGCCGCCCACTCGGTGCTGCGATACCGACCTCGCCATATACGCCTCTTCCTCTACCTCCAACATGGACAGCGTTACCCTATTGGCTGCCGTCTACTACCCCTGGAAGCGGAACACTAATAGCGCCGGGAACGCCGCAAGGAATACCCCTATGCGGTGGGCCCAGAGTGATGAATATTTTATTGATCGGTTCCGACACACGCGGAACAAGTTACACTTATGGATTATCGGATGTTACGCGCGAGGTGCGCGTGGACTTTGTCACGCCAAGCGTCACCATGCTCGATTTTCCACGGGACCTTTGGGTTAAAATTCCTTATATTGCCAGCCATCTTAACGGACAGGATCACGAAAAACTAAATCAAGCTTATCTTTATGGAAACCCCGGCGACGGTTTCCATTATTGGAATGATCCGAGCGCGGGTCCTGGATTGTTGGCCCTGACGCTCAATATCAATTTCGGTGTACACATAGATCACTACATTGCGGTTAATATGAAGACCTTTGTTAAGATGGTGGATGCAGTAGGCGGCATTGATGTAACCTTCCAGGAACCGGTGGCACAAAGCCATGATCCGAATCTTCAAGCGGGTACGCATCATCTTAATGGAACCGAAGCATTGGAGGTTGCGCGCAACCGCGTAGACGGCGTATTTTCGCGCGGTGACTATCAAGACATCATCTTATGTGCCCTGCGGAAAAAACTCACCAGCCCACAAGTTGTCACACAAATTCCGGCTTTGATCAATGCATTTCAAGATTCCGTGCAAACGGACCTCAGTCCGCAGGTCATGGCCCAATTGGCCTGCCTCGGAACCCAACTTCCCCACCAAAATATCGCCCTTTATAATTTTCCCGAGAATTTGTTTACGGGCACAAGAACTTATGACCCCGTGTTCAAGAAAGCCGTTTTCATTTGGGGCGTGGATTTCAATTTACTTCAGGAGTATGTGGCTGACTTCCAGGCCGGATCATGGCCCGATAACTCGTCGCCCCAATCTAATTCTGGTACAACCAAGTCAGTCTGTCAATGAACAATATTCCTCCATTCAACGCAGCACAGCTCTTAAAACAATATGGCTTGCGTGCCGATAAACGCCTTGGACAAAATTATTTACAAGATCCGAGTGCTCTCGAAAAAATTGTCGAGGCCGCCGAAATTCAAAAGGCAGATACCGTTTTAGAGATTGGCCCCGGCCTCGGAAATTTGACGCGTTATCTTTCTTTTTTTGCGTACGAAGTCGTTGCGGTCGAGATCGACCCGAAGTTGGTTTCCGTTTTACAAACCATTCTCACGTCGTATGCGAATATCCGTTTGATTCATGGCGATATACTCGATCTTTCACCAAAAGAATTAGAGCTTCCCGTTGACTACATTGTTGCGGCAAACATTCCATATCATATTACTTCCGCAATTATTCGGCATTTACTTGAAACCGAGCCGAAGCCTCGGCGAATTGTTCTCACCGTTCAAAAGGAAGTGGCGGAACGGATTTGTGCCACGCCACCCGATATGAGTTTGTTGGCATTGGGCGTTCAAGTTTATGGAACGCCGAAGATTGTGGGGACCATTCTTGCGGACGCATTCTTTCCAGCGCCCAAAGTTGATTTAGCAGTTGTGAGAATTGACGTTCTTTCATCCCCAGCAATCGAATTGCATTTGCTTGATGATTTTTTTCAACTTATCAAAGCGGGCTTCGGACAGAAACGAAAAACATTGCGTAATTCACTTTCTGCCGGACTAAAGATTTCTACGACGGAAGCAGAATCACTTCTTGCAAAGGCAGAGATCGATTTAAAACGCAGAGCCGAAACATTGAGCTTAAATGAATGGGAAAGGCTTGGCCGCGTATGGCATGGGCAGCTTAATTTATTTTGAAAACATAATTGGATATACAAAAGTAACGCTCAGTATTATTTCCATTAAACCTGCAAGAGTTATCCCATTTTCAAAAGTATAAGCAGGAACTGAATGCCGAATATCATGTGAACTCAGATCTAGAAGGTATTGCAGCGGCTGCCTCCTGGGAAAGAATGAATTATTTGGGCGAATTTGTCGGATCATCTGGGTCAACCGGACCGGAACTGCCAAGAAAAGCGCCAATTCCTCCCGCCAGTATCCCCAACTAAAATAGAGTTATTCCAAAATTGAAATTCAGATTAAAGCAATGGGGCCCGAAATAATCAGTAACAAGATATCGACCGCTATTATGTTTCGGATAATGGGCTTGGAGCTGAATTTTTCTCTTTTGTTTCCATGGCATGATCCGAACGGCCTACGTCAGGATCAAGCGCGTGCGCTTTTCCCCGCCTTGCGCAAATCGCGATAACTCCACCACACAATCCAAACGCGCAAAGCCGCCTCGGCTTGAATCGCGAAAGACATCTTCGATTTCCCTTTTTGCCGGTCAGGAAAATATACAGGGACCTCGTCAATCTTGTAATCGAGGCAGTGTGCAAGATACGTCATCTCTACTTGAAAGACATAACCATTGGAATGCACGCGCTGCAACGGCATTCCTTCCAGCGTTTCACGTCGCCAGAGTTGAAAGCCAGCGGTCACATCATGTTGAGGCAAACGGAGAATCGCGCGCGAATAAAAATTGCCAAATGCTGAAAGGCTTTTGCGCCACTGCGGCCAGTTTTCATCCACCGCCCCGCCCTGAATGTAACGTGAGCCGATCACCAAATCACAATTTTCTGAGCGAGAAGCCATCTCCACGAGTTTAGCGGGATCATGCGAAAAGTCCGCGTCCATTTGGGCAACGGCATCCGCCCCATCCTCCAGCGCGATACGAAAGCCATTCAGATATGCGGAACGCAAACCTTCTTTGTTTGCGCGATGAATCACGTGAAGACGCGGATCCTTTTTAGCAAGGTTGTCTGCAATCGCGCCCGTGCCGTCCGGACTGTTATCGTCTACAACCAGAATCCGCAAATCCAATGGAAGCGTAAATAAAGCGGAGACCAGTTTAGGCAGGTTCTCCGCTTCGTTATAAGTTGGAATGACGATCGTGATACGCAAGGTGTTTCCTATTATTTTCTGCGCAACAACTCGACCTTCAATTGTTCTGCATTCGAGACACGACCGCTTGCCGCCAAAGGCATTTCAGACATTCTGACCGCCAAGCGCTCTTTGCGTTTCGCGGCCTGCTCTCGATCCTTAATGGGGTAAAAGTAATCCAGCGATTGATCAAGCCGCGACTGCAGACGCTCATATAAAGCCGACAAATTAGCTGGAGCGACCGTCAAGACGAAATCGGTAGGACCGATGTGACCAAGGAAATCATCGCCGCTATTCAGTTCGCGGATCGTATTGACGATCATCAAGCTGAATGCCCGCAAGACATCGTTCGAGGCGACAAAGCCGTACGCTTCACGAAATACATCCAGATGTTCTAGCGATATCAGCAAAAGCGTGTGGTCGCCGTTCTTCATACACTTATTGAGATGCTCATCCACTAAAGCCCCTTCCGGTAGACCACTGACTGGGTTGTTTAGTGAGCCCTGGCTGACGCGCTGAAGCGTGTTACGCACACGCAGACGCAACTCCTGCACATCAAAAGGCTTGGTAACGTAATCATCCGCGCCAAGTTCAAGACCTTGTAAACGGTCGGCGTCGCTCACGCTTTTCGGTCAGGAAAATGATCGGAATCTCCTGCGTGCGGCGATCACTGCGTAAGCGCTTGGCGACCTCGTAGCCGTCAATATCCGGAAGGCGGATATCGAGGATGACCAAATCAGGATGAACAGTTTGGCACGAACGCACGCCGTCTTCACCCCAATTGACCGTATATACCTCATAATCTTGAACGCGGAAATAAGCATTCAGCATTTCTGCCACATCAAGATCATCTTCAACTACAAGGATTTTGGATTTGACTTCTGTCACGGAAGCTGCCGGTTATGAAATCGGTTCCTTCTGGATGACAAATTCACAGACGTCATCGCCGACTGCTATGCATTTGGATTCATTGACACGAAATTCGTTCCCGCCTGAAACCCATTTAAGACCTTCCTGCAAAAGTCCAGTTGCGATGAAACAAACCGGTTTATCTGCATTGTGGCGTCCCCAGCAGCATGGACATTTATGAATTGTGTAAAGATATTCATTATCCTTTTCTTCCACAGTGCTAAGTTGATCACTGAGTTGGCTGAAAATCTTTGCCATGGCGGGCACGCCGATGCGAAGCTTGGCATGAAGCGGAAGAACTACAAAAGCCAGGTCGGCTACACCGGCCAAGGCACCAAAATTCTTCAAAGCATCGGAGAAGGTGGCACGTCCCGCGCGCAGCGCTAAACCGCGACCGCCGCGTGGGCCATACATTTCCTCCAGCGCAGTACCGATGGCAGAAAGCTCTGAAAAATCAAAGCCTTTATCCAGATTATCTGGCGGATACGTGTCAATGTAATTGCCCAACCCCGCCAGATCTAAAATGGCGTTTAGACCGTTCTTGCCCATTACTTCTTCCAGCGACTTAAGGGTAATTAAGCCGAACTTGTTTGGATAATATAAACCACTTTTTTGAACAGGGCTCATACGATCTCCACTATATCATTTTTGTCAGATCTTCAACGGCACGGCGCATGTCAAGGAAGATCAAACCGAGCTTGGCCTGTTCGCGCGCTAACGCAGTCAACACAGCCTCCTGCCCAACAGACATCAGTACCACATATCCTTTTTCGCCTTTGATATATACTTGTTCAAGAGAACCGCGGCCCAACTCCGAGGCAATACGTTCACCCAAGGATAACATCGCGGCGGACATGGCTGAGACGCGATCTTCTTCCACACCTTGCGGCAAAGCGGACGCGATGCTCAATCCGTCCACGCTAACGATGGCTGAGGCTTCAATATCCGGTGAGGATGCTTGAAGCTCACGCAGACGATCCACCATTTGTTGTGTACGGTTCTTAGTCAAAACAACCCTCCACTCTTATGAAAACACCCCATTTGCTCATGGGTGTCATCTCCAGAAATAGTTAGACTATTTTAGCACACGACAAGACGCTGTCAAGTTGAGCGAATGCACT
>CAVVZL010000029.1:0-22614 GCA_963752775.1 uncultured Chloroflexia bacterium | reverse complement strand
TAATGCCAAGCACTCGATCTCCGTCTTTCAACGCTACACAGATCTCCGAACCCGCGTTCCAGCCGCGTAATGATTTATAAAGCTTATCGTGAGCAGTATCATTAACTAAGATATTTTCGCCGGTATTGAAAACGCGACCTGTGATTCCATCCCGAACGAGAAAATCCACATGCTCTATTTCGCGTCGAACAACGTCAGCCTGGGAACCGCCTATTCCCAGGATTGGCAACTCCTCACTATCATTAACAAGCATAACCCCGGCCAATTCATAGCCAAAATACTGTGCAATTAGATCGGCGGTGATTTGGGCGATTTCCGCTTTGTTGCTTAAACCAATAATTTGTTGAACGACTTCATGAATAAGGCCAAGATTACGGGCGCGCCCTTCCGCTTCTTCGCGCAGGCGGCCATACTCAATCAGGCCAGCCAAATAACTGGCAATGACCACCATCAAGTGTTCGTCAGATTGAGTAAACGCCTCCGGACGCATGCTTTCAAGAGACAGCAGACCAACGGTCCGTCGTCGATAAATAAGAGGCACGAGCAAAACCGAACGAGTACCGGAGTAAATAGGCTTGAATTCAGTAGTCGATGAATTGCCAAGTCGAAGAATGCGACCACTTTTTAAGATCGCAAAAACCGGATGACCGGTAAGCGCCGCATTCTGCGCAGTGAACTTTCCATCGCGATTAACAAACTCACGCATCAACCGTTCATCCGCCGATGGAATGTAAAGTGAAATCAAATCCGCTGAGAAGAGATCGGGAAAGAAGACCAAAGACGCGGCGGGCAATCTGATCGAGGTTTTGAGCAGACGAAATGGTCAAAGCAAAATCGTTTAACATTCCAAGTCGACGCAAGTGATCGGTCAATTCGGAGAATGTAACAATCACTTCCACGGATGAAGAGACACGCTTTGCGATCTCGCGAAGCCTCGGACCATTCATCCGCATCAAATTCCGATATGGCGCCACAAGCGCCACAACGCCAATCAACCGCTGACCAATAATCAGCGGAAAACAACACCATATCATTGTATTGGAGCTAACTCCGCGCGCAAGGAATTTGATCCCACTCAGGTTGTTCCTTCCTGACTGCAATTTCTGCACGTGTGCGGCTGATTCGGCGCAGGAAAGGATTCGAGTCGATGGAAAGCGATAGGTTAGCATTATGCGCATCATTGAACTGTGTCACAATATCGAGCACATCACCACGGCGAATAGCCAGCCATGCTCCTTGTGGATTTGCAACTTGGACGAAACTTGCCAACACGCGGTCGAGGTCACGTGGAGTGTCGTATGACAATTCGGCTTGAATATCTGGCAAAAAATCGTTATCGACAATTTGTTGATCGGATGTAATTAATCCAGATATTAGGCGCCAAACGGCCTGATGACTTGCAGACAATCGATTCCCGCCAACCAGCAAAGCGCGCGAAGTCTCAGGGATCGGAAAAACATAAAGTTTGGCCGCGTCCAATTTTGCGTCCAGCGGTAAAGATGCGGCTCGATTATTTTTCCCGTTTAAGGCACCGACCAGCCAGATGTCGATTGAGTTTTGAGCAAGAAAATTTTTTAGCGCAGTTTGTTTCGATTTCGACAAGCGATAAGCGGCATGAATCAGTCCATTGTCCACCCTCGCGTTCAGCCAGCGCCGCCCATTTGGCGCCCGTCAACTGGCAAGCCTGCTTAAGTTGCGCTTCCATAGCGAAGATTATACAGCACCCTCGAATGGTACAATAGGCTTCGCAATGACCGATTTAACCGTTATTGGCGGTGGACTGGCGGGCAGTGAGGCCGCCTGGCAGGCAGCGCAACGAGGCTTGAATGTAAGTCTGTACGAGATGCGACCCGCCCTTTCCACTGGCGCACACGAAACGGATTATCTTGCCGAACTGGTTTGCTCGAATTCGCTCGGTTCCAATCAACCTGACCGGGCCTCGGGCGTCCTGAAAAATGAGTTACGCCGATTAGGTTCGATGCTTTTGGAATGCGCGGAAATCTCGGCTTTGCCAGCCGGTTCGGCTCTCGCCGTGGATCGTGAGCTGTTTGCGCGAACCGTGACTGAGCGAATACAAAATCACCCGCGAATCAAAATCATCCGACAAGAAGTGACCGATATCCCAACCACATTGACCATTATTGCTTCCGGCCCATTGACTTCGCCTGCACTGTCACAAAAGATTACCGAACTCAGTGGCGAAGAACATCTCTTTTTCTTCGATGCCATCGCACCGATTGTTTCGCGCGAAACAATCAATATGGATATTGCCTTCCGCGCCTCGCGTTACGATCGAGGAAATGATGATGAAGGCGATTACATCAATTGTCCTCTAACAAAGGATGAGTATTATATTTTCGTCGAGGCGTTGCTTCAAGCCGAACGAATTGAATTGCGTTCATTTGAAGATTCCATCCACCACGGCGTCAAGGCTGGGCATTTTTTTGAAGGTTGTTTGCCGATAGAAATCATGGCCGAGCGCGGAAAAGACTCGCTCGCATTCGGTCCTATGCGTCCGGTCGGACTCATTGATCCACGCACAAGCAAGCGGCCTTATGCCGTTGTCCAATTGAGGCAGGATAATCTCGCAGGCAATCTTTATAATTTAGTTGGCTTTCAGACCAATCTTAAATATCCTGAACAAAAACGTGTGCTTCACCTTATCCCTGGGCTTGAAAACGCCGAGTTTATTCGTTATGGTCAAATGCACCGCAACACATTCATTGCTTCACCTAAACTACTAAAGCCAACGCTTCAATTTCATAACCGCGACGAACTTTTCTTCGCGGGACAACTAATCGGCGTCGAAGGTTACATGGGCAACATTGCAACCGGTTTATTGGCAGGCATAAACGCAACGCATATAAATAAAAATCAAAAGCCTGTTGTTCTTCCACAAACAACGATGCTCGGCGCGCTGTGCCATTATGTGACCCATGCAAATCTAAAAGATTTCCAACCGATGAAAGCCAATTTTGGAATCCTGCCTCCAATCGAAAATGCAGATCATCTTGGTAAACGCGAGCGAGCAAAAGCCTATGCGGCCCGCGCCATCACTGACCTCGAAGATTTTTTTACCCAACATGAATAAACGAAGCGTTATCATTTATCTGATCACCATTGGAATCCTGCTGGCCTTGATCACTGGGTTGGTATGTTCGAGCGTTCCTTCTTGGACACAAACGGCTTCCGCTAAATTCGATGGTATCCGCGCCTTGGCCGATGTGCAGACCCAAGTCGCGTTCGGGCCGCGCATTCCCGGGTCGGATGGACACGCTAAAATTTTGGAATGGATGCGAAGCGAATTGGAATCGGCAGGCTGGCAAGTTCAAATTCAACAAGCTGAAGAAATGGGACATCCGATCCAAAACTTAATTGCATTTCGAACCAATGACCCACCGCAATATATTCTCGGCGCGCATTACGACACGCGCATCTACGCGGACCGCGATCCCGATATCATCAAAGCAAACTCAACCAACACCGGGCGCAGATAATGGCGCTTCGGGCGTGGCTGTCCTGTTGGAATTGGCTCGCACACTTCCTGCCAATGCGCCGCCAGTCTGGTTGGTTTTTTTCGACGCAGAAGATAACGGCAAAATCCCCGGTTGGGATTGGACGCTTGGCTCGAAAGCCTTTGTCGCGACGATGACAGTCAAACCACAAGCCATGTTGCTCGTAGATATGGTCGGCGGAGAAAATCCAACATTTTACATGGATGGAAACTCAGATCTAAATTTGCGTACATCCATCTGGGATACTGCGGCAAAACTAGGATACAAGGATTTTTTATTCCAAGCGTAAAATACGATATCCTGGACGATCATATTCCTTTCATCCAAGCCGGTATTCCATCTGTGGATATCATTGACATTGATTACAAGTATTGGCTCACCACCGAGGATACGCCCGATAAGATTTCATCCAAAAGCCTGCAGATGGTCGGTGATGTCTTATGGACCTGGCTCACCCACCAAAACCTTCAATCAAAATGAAATTGTCAAAAGACGCATCTCATCGTAAACTTGGTTGATACGATATTCATGAAAGCTCAGGAACTTCTTCATCAACTCCGTCCCATTTGGTTGCAGCGCGTCGCGCAAAGCATGACGCGTGGCGTTGGCGCTCGAGATGCGCTCCTGAGTGAATTAAATCGCTTCTATGACGGACTCGAACAGGCGGTAATAACGGGTAACCCAGCTTGGCTGGATCCCGCCATTTATGAATGGACTGGCTCCCCCACTTTGTCCGATTTGCAACAAAGCCAACAGAATGTTTCGGGTACGCTGAACAGCATCATAGCGATAACAAATGATATTGCCATCGAAAATCTTGCAGAGCAGGACGCGCTTGACTTGCTCACTACGATCACGCCCATTTATACATACGGCTTGGAAAAAATTGCCCGCTTGGAAATGGAAGCACGCGTAACCTACATTACCAATGAATTGCTTGAGGTAAGGCAAACGCTCGAAAAACTGGATCGCTCAAAATCCAATTTCATTTCTGTCGCCGCCCACGAACTAAAGACGCCCTTGACGCTCATTGAAGGTTATGCGGCGATGATGCGCGACCTTGTCTCACAAAATGGAAATGATCAAATAGATATACTTCTAAGCGGAGTCAACACCGGCATCAGTCGCCTACGCGAAATCATTGATGAGATGATTGATGTCTCGTTGATTGATAACGACCTGCTCTCGCTGAATCTGCAGCCGATCTTGATTGGCCAACTCCTCACTCTTCTCCAACGTGAAATGGAATCCGCGATTCAAGAACGCTGCCAAACGCTTGAAATAAAAAAATTCCCGGGAAGCGAAACTTGGATTTACGCGGATTCGGAACGGCTTTATCAAGCCTTGAAAAACGTTATCTCCAATGCCATCAAGTTCACGCCGGATAAAGGAACAATTACTATTGACGGTCGTAGTCTGCCGGGATTTATCGAAATCATTGTGGCTGATACGGGCATCGGCATCTCCGCTGAAAACCAAACTCGGATCTTTGAAAAGTTCGGCCAAACCGGTCGAGTCGAACCTGCACTCAAGCGGAAAGACCAAATTCAAAGGCGGCGGCCCCGGTTTGGGTTTGCCCATCACACGTGGTATTATCGAAGCACACGGCGGAACGATCTGGGTTGAGTCTCCGGGTTATGATGAAGAAAAATGTCCCGGTTCTACATTCCATATTCTGATCCCCATCCGCACCGAACGCACCGATCCAAAGGTCGCTAAACTCTTTAGTAAATTAGAGAAACAACAGTCTGAACCTGATGCCAAAGAGAATTCCCCAACCAACACAACCACCACGTGAACGCGCCTTTCTGGTAGGCGCTGAGTTACGTGGCCAAAAAAAATTTCTTTCACTGGAAGACTCGCTCACTGAACTTGCTCTTCTGGCGGATACCGCCGGTCTCGAAGTCGTCGGCGAACTGACCCAAAAGCTTGATCATCCGAACGTGGAAACTTATATTGGTCCCGGCAAGGTGACTGAACTCAAAGCGCTGAGCGAAGAAACCTTATCGCAAGTCATTCTATTTGATGATGAACTATCTCCGCGTCATCAGCGCGAATTGGAAGAGGCGCTTGGGCCAAATGTCCGAGTGCTGGACCGAACCGCACTCATTCTCGATATCTTTGCCCAACATGCCCATACTGCGGAAGGGATGGTTCAAGTCGAACTAGCTCAATACGAATATTTACTTCCGCGTCTAACCGGACAATGGACGCATCTTGCCCGACAAGCCGGCGGCGGTGGCGGACGAACCGGCTCGGTCGGCGGCGTGGGCTTGCGCGGACCCGGCGAAACGCAATTGGAAGTGGATCGGCGCTCCGTCCGAAATCGAATCGCGCACCTGAAGCGCGAATTGGAAAAAGTCCGCGCCCACCGCATGCGCTATCGTTTGCAACGCAAACGCTCCCACGTTCCGACGATTGCTTTAGTCGGATATACTAACGCAGGCAAATCCACTTTGCTAAATCAGCTTACCAAATCCGATGTTTATGTGGCAGACCAACTTTTTGCGACGCTTGATCCTACAACGCGCCGCATTGAATTAGCCGGTGGCTATCAAGCTCTGCTTACGGACACCGTCGGCTTTATTCAAAAATTGCCAACCACGTTAGTTGCAGCATTCCATGCAACGTTGGAAGAAATCACAGAAGCAGATTTGCTTTTGCACGTGGTGGACATATCACACCCAAACGCGCTAAACCAATATCAATCGGTTCAGAAAACATTGGAAGAGATCGGCGCAGGGACACATCCCTACGGTCACGGCGTTAAATAAAATAGATCGCCTCAACCAACCCGAAGTCGCGCGTGAAACGGTGCGGAAATATTCAAAAGCGATTGCTATCTCAGCGCGCGAAGGAATCGGATTGCCAGAGCTTTTGGAATTAATCAAAAAAGAATTGTATGAGACCTATACGCCGATCCTTGTTCGATTGCCGTACCAACAAGGCGCATTGATCTCACTATTTCACGAAGCCGGTCAAGTGGAACGCATCGAGCATGAGCGCGGCGGTGTCTTGATGCAAGGACGAATTCCCGGACGATTGGCCGCGGAATTCTCCCCTTGGCAAACAACAAACCATCAACCGAAAGAAGAGGAAGCCTAATGTCGAAACTATTGGATCAGCTTTCGGAATATCTCGCGCACCGCAAAGGGCTTTTGCCATTGATTGGCATAGTCCTTATTGTAGTCAACTTGATTTTGCAGTTCTTATTCTCGCCTTTTTGGTTGACAACTTCCAATCTTCTGCTTCACATCGGATTGATTGTTGCGATCATTGGATTGATGCTGGCATGGGCGTTGTAGAAACAAAAACAAGCACCAACCATTTCAAATCGGAAGATGGTTTGTTTATTGGAATTCTAATCGCGGGCTTGCTTCTGCGAGCATATCTAGTATTCATAACCCAAACACCCGGCACCTCTGACCCTGCATTTTATTATACGGTTGCCAAAAACATTTCAGAGGGCCGCGGATTGGTGATCGATTATGTGGTCTTCTACTTCAACGGATTGGTCCCAATCACCCATTACAGCAATGATTATTGGCTACCACTAGCTTCGATCTTGCTCAGTTTGCCAATGTTTATTTTCGGAAAGACAGTATCCACCGCTCTATTAGCCTCTGTCATCGCCGGAATCGTTCCTCCCCTGGTCGGATTTTTTGCAGCATTAACCTTTTATAAATCGAAAACATTTGCGATATTTGTAGGAACCCTTACTTATTTTTCTCCAATCCAAATTACTACATCGGTTGTTACAGACTTAATCATTTTCTTTGGGGCATTCGGTTCAGCGGCATTATACTTATCATATCGAGGACGGCAAAACTCCCGCTATTTTTTGATCGCGGCAATATGCAGCGGGCTAGCCAATATGATACGTCAAGACGGCATTTTACTATTGGCCACAGTGCTCTTGATGGTTTTAATAACACAAAAGACTATCAGGGAGAAAGCCCTGCTCGCGGCAGGAATTATCGGTATACACTTCCTTGTTTTGTCGCCCTTGCTGATCAGAGATTTTGTAGAAACACATTCCATTTTCTCGTCCGGACTTTCAAAAACTTTGTTCTTAACAAATTACGAGGACATGTACTCGTACGGCAAGAGTTTTACGTGGCAATCTTACCGAGCTGCACTTGGCATTAGAAGAATAGCGGATATCAAATTCAAAATCGCAGCATTTAATATAAGCCAATTCGTTAATTTTCTCGATCCGCTCCTTGCAATTCTGGGACTAATAGGGTTGGCAGATTTAATAAGGCTAAGGAAGTGGTCGGAAATTGCTTTATTAAGTCCGGCATTGATCTTTGTTGGTCTGGGATATTTATCTTATTCTTTCCTCTGGTCAATTCATGGGCCGGGCTCCTTTTACAAGGGTCTCGCTGTTTTGATGCCCTTCATTGCTATGATAATCATCGGCTTATTGAGCCGATATATCTCATCTACCAGAATTCTAGCCATTATCTTTATCCTCCTGACAGCCTATTCAGGGTATCAAGGATTTAGACAAAGCTATCAATTCAGTACAGCCTATAACAAGATTTACCAGTTTTACAAACAAGCACAAACTGTTGTAACGCAAGATGCCGTACTGAGGAACATTCAACCCCAAGATATAGTCGTTATGTCACGCGAACCATGGGATGTTAACGCAGCCACCGGAATGAAATCCGTTATGATCCCAAACAATGATATCAACATTATCGTCTTCGTCGCCCAGCATTACAATGCACGCTATATTCTACTTCCGGGCCAGCGCCCTCAATTGGATAAGATTTACAACAATACAACTCCCGATCCACATTTCACTTACATTGCTTCGGTACCAAATTCGGATATGAAGGTCTTTCGCATTAATTTCAATCCGTAGATTTAGGGCCGGTTCTAAACCAGCCCTAAATCTACATTGGTCAGATTTTTGGCCCCGCCTCAATCACTTCTCGTGGAATATGAGCTTCAAACTTCTTGAAGTTCTCGATGAAACGCGCTGCCAGGTCGCGATATTTCTTGTCGTATTCTATTTTGTCCGGCCACGAACCAGCGGGATCAAGCATATCATCCAGCACACCAGGGCATTGAGTTGGAACTTCGAATCCAAAAACGGGGTCGGTTTTATATGAAACCCTATCTAGTCTTCCAGTCAAAGCCGCCGAGAGCAATGCGCGCGTATCTTTGATGCTGATGCGCTTGCCAACACCATACGGACCGCCAACCCAGCCGGTATTCACCAACCAGCATTTGACATGGTAGCGCTCGATTTTGCGTTTGAGGATGTCGGCATAAAAAAATGGATGGTGCACCATGAACGGACCGCCAAAGCAGGCCGAGAACGTGATCTCCGGTTCATCGCGCAGACCCACTTCCGTGCCAGCGATCTTTGAAGTGTACCCTGAAATGAATTGATACAATGCTTGATTCGGCGTCAGCTGCGCCAGGGGCGGCATCACACCGGATGCGTCACAGGTTAGGAAGATAACGTTCTTCGGGTGGCCGGCTTTCTTCTCTGGCACAGCATTGTCAATGAATTCAAGCGGATAGGATGCGCGGGTATTTTCCGTCAATGAATCATCATCGAGGTCAATATATCGGGTCACTGGATCATAGGGAACGTTTTCGAGAATCGTGCCGAACATTTTCGTCGTCGCATAAATCTCAGGTTCGGCTGATGCAGAAAGACCGATGACTTTAGCGTAACATCCGCCTTCAAAGTTGAAAACGCCGTCGTCGCCCCAGCCATGCTCATCGTCCCCGATCAGGCGGCGTGTTGGATCCGCTGAAAGAGTCGTCTTGCCAGTTCCGCTAAGTCCAAAGAATAAAGCCACATCATCCGCATCTTTCCGACTAACATTTGCCGAGCAATGCATCGAAAGTACACCTTCCAGCGGAAGGAGATAATTCAAAATCGTGAAGACTGATTTCTTCGTCTCGCCTGCATATGCCGTGTTGCCTATGATTGCCAGTTTCTTTTCAAAAGATAAACAGATAAACGTCTCCGTCGCCGTGTTGTCCACTGACGGGAAGCCTTTGAATGAAGGCAAAGCCACAATTGTAAATTCAGGAACGAAGCGTTTATATTCTTCCAGCGATTGTGGCGCGATGAACATATTGCGGGCGAACATGCTGTGCCATGCTAGTTCGGTCACCATGCGAATTGGCAAACGATATTTTTCGTCCGCACCCGCATAAAGATCTTGGACAAAAACATCGCGTCCCTGCAGAAATCCCAATATGCGGTCATACAGAACCTCGAATTTATCCGGCGCAAACGGACGATTATATTCGCCCCACCAAACATGACCTTCGCTAGAAACCTCACGCACGACGAATTTATCCGTCGCCGAACGCGCAGTATGCTTTCCGGTATTGACAACGAACGGCCCGCCCACCGAAGTGATACCTTCGCCGCGGAAGACAGCCTCTTCGTACAGTGCTTCCGTCAGGGAGATTCCAATAAGCAAGCCGCAAATTTCCGATGCCGTGATTCGATAAGTTATAGTCCGCTTTGCGGGCTTGAGCGACAGTCTCGGCAGGCGTTCTGATATTTAGCAAATTGTTCATAACCAATCCCTCACCATTTTCTTATCACCAATATAAATCTCATTTGGGCTGGTCGGATCGAGCGCCCATTTCATTCGAGCCACTCCCTCCGTGACATCCTTCACCGTGCCACTAAAAGAAATTCGTATGTGTCCTTCCATTCCAAATTCTTTTCCGGGCACAGTTACGACCAACGCCTTCTTCAAAAGGAATCGTGCTAATTCAACTGAGTTGTTGTTGAATGCGCGTAAATCAGGCAATGCGTAAAAAGTTCCATCCGGCGGGATAAGACGGGCTCCATTGAACGATTTCATCTCTTGAAGCAGAACATCGCGGTTATTTTGGATTTGCAAACGCAACGCTTCCACCACGGACTGCAAGCCGTTCAGCGCGCCCTCCGCCGCCGCCTGGCTGATAGGGCTTACGCCTGATGTGATCTGGACCGTAACATTGGTCATCACATGGATCTAATTCGCGCGGCCCGACCACCCATCCAATCGGAAGCCAGTCATGCCATAAAGTTTTGCAACGCCATTGACGATAATCACATGCGAATCTTCGACATCCTTTTTCGTAAATCGAATCGCCGGTATCGCTTCCTTATGATCAAAGGTCAACTTATGATAGATATCATCGCAAACAAGGAAGATGCCTTTACGCTCACAAAGGTCCACCAGCTTCTCGATCAATTCAGGAGGATAAATCGCACCGGATGGATTATTGGGGCTATTAACGATGATCGCTCTCGTATAAGATGTTATAGCTCTCTCAATATCTTCAAAGCGCGGAGTGAATGTCCCGTCTTCAGGGGTGACGATCACAGGCCTCCCCAAACACATCTTGATAATCTCGGGATACGAAACCCAATACGGCGCAATCACGATAACTTCATCTTGCGGATTTAAGATGGAATACAAAATATTGAACAGCGATTGCTTCGCCCCATTGGTAACGATCACATTTTCCGGCGCGACGAGGCGGTCGTAATTCTCTTCTGTATAACGGACAATTGCTTTCTTAAGAGACGGCACGCCATCGGGCGGCGTATATTTTAACTTCACCACTGGTCAGCTTTGCCGCTGAGGTAAGGATTGCATTGATGGGCGTTTTATTCTTCGGTTCGCCTATGCCGAGATGGATAACCGCGTCACCGCGCTCGCGCAATAAGCGCGCCTCTTCGTTCAAAGCAAACGTCGGCGATTCCGCAATCTGCACTGGCAATTTTGCTCAACTTCATTCCGCTTCTCCTTTACCCTCTTCCGTGACTGGAATGAGGGAAAATAAAATCTGGTCAGGATTTCCCTGACCAGATAGAGTTCTGCCACCTATGCAACTAGAACGGCATTGCGAACGGCGATGTTGACAAAGGTAATGTCAAACCGATTGCTCACGCGTTGATTATACTATAGCTATTCAAGCGCCGCAAAATCGGAAGGATTGCCAAGTGAATAGCCAATTGCCGATGAATTGATTCGACGGATCAATCCCAAGTAAAACATTTCCTGTTCCAACCTCGACAAAGGTTGTGATTCCCTGCCTCATCAAAACTTGAATTGTCTCTGTCCAGCGGACACGCGATTGCATTTGCGATTGAATATCGTTGCATAAATCAGCGGCAGATTGGATCGGCTTCGCAACTACATTCCCAATGATTTGAATCTCCGCATCAGTCACACCCGCTGTCATTCACCGCCTCATTCCATTCATCCTGAATCGAAGCCATCAACTTGGAATGCGCGGCAATCGAGACTGCCAGCGGAATCGCACGCTTTGCTCCTGCGGCTTTTGCGCCCCCCATAGCACGCTCAACCGCGGCTTTCGCACCTGAGATGACAACCTGCCCGGGACAATTATCATTCGCCACTTGAACTGATTTCGCCTTCGCGGCTGGCTTTGACACAAACTTTTTCGAGCGACGGAATATCAAGATTTAAAATCGCAGCCATGCTACCGGGATTCATTTTCACCGGCTTTCTTCATCAACTCACCGCGCTTGCGGACGAGTCGCAGACCGGATTCAAAAGATAAAGCTCCAGCCGCGGCCAGAGCCGACAATTCGCCGAGAGAATGTCCAGCCAACGCGGCGGGCTTGAAGTCCGGATAGAGATGCGAAAAAACTCGGAATGAAGCAATCGAATGAAGAAACAACGCGGGCTGAGTGTTGACCGTATCGTTCAATTCCGACTCCGGCCCATCCCACATCAGTTTCGACAAGGCAAAGCCAAGAATCGCAATCCGCCTCATCAAAGATTTTCTTTGCAATGGTGTATTGCACGGCCAATTCCTGCCCCATGCCAACGACTTGTGAACCCTGTCCAGGAAAAACAAATGCGGTTGTTTGCGAATCAAGTTTCATAAATATCCTCTACCTTATTAAACACAAACGAGCCGTGTTCGTCACGGCTCGTTGCGGACTACTCTGGGTTTTGCTTTTCTTTTTTGACTTCAAACACTTCTCGGCCTTGATAATGTCCGCAGTTCGGGCAGACCGTGTGAGGCAGGCGCATCGAACCGCAATTGGAACACGCAACCAGATTACGCGCTTCCAATGCGTCATGGGAACGGCGACGATCGCGACGGCCTTTGGAATGTTTGCGCTTGGGATGTGGGGTCATGACTTTCTCCTTTACATACAACGGACGGGCAAACGCCCGCCAAAACGATTTCTAACGAAGCTGGCAGATTATAGTTGCAGAAGGCAGTGACGTCAAGTCTGAAACGTTGTAAAATCAATCGCATGGAAGTGCAAATTGCAGTCGCAAAGGTGAACAAGTATGCATCGCTTGAAAGCGGCGATACGCTCGAAACCATCGAGCGCCCCAACGGCGGATTGTCTGTGGTGCTGGCGGATGGACAAACATCAGGGTACGGTGCAAAAGCGATTTCGATGATGGTCGTGCGCAGAGTGATCGGATTACTAGCCGAAGGCGTGCGCGATGGTGCGGCAGCGCGCGCAGCGTCCGATGCGCTCTTTACGGAGAAAAAAGGGAAAGTCATCAGCACACTCAACATTGCTTCGGTGGACTTGCACAGCGGCACCATCGTTCTGACGCGCAACAATCCCTGCCCCATTTTTATTGCACGCGGCGACTCAACAGATTGCCTCGGCGGAGAAAGTGTTCCACTTGGAACTTCGCGCGATGTCCGTCCCATTATCACCGAGATCGAAATTGAATCCGAATTGACCATCGTTATTTTTACCGACGGATTGACCCACGCAGGCGAACGACGGGGCAATCCGATGGATGTTTGCGAAGTCATTGAGTCTCTCTTGGAAGAACAGGAACCGACTCCGCAGGAACTTGCCGATGATCTGCTGGCTTATGCGGTCAAACTGGACGAAGGGCGGCCAGCCGACGATATCAGCGTGCTTGTTCTGAAGGTTGCCCCAGGCAACGGCGATGAAGTCCGCCGTATGACCGTGCGGCTTCCCATTTCGTAATGCAAGAAAAAGAAGAGCCTGACTAGTAAAATTCTGATTGGCGTTGTTGGGCCATGCGGCTCCGGCAAATCCACTCTGATTGCAGGCCTAGAAAATGCAGGGTTCCAATGCCGCCATATTGCGCAGGAACATTCTTATGTTCAATATATGTGGAAGCGGATCACCAATCCTGATCTGCTGATTTATCTCAACTCTTCTTTTGAAGTTTCCACTCAACGCCGAAAATTAAACTGGAACGAAGCGGAATATAAGGAACAATTGCGCCGCCTCAATAACGCCCGACAGCATGCTGACTTGATCCTCGAAACCGATAATCTTTCGTCAATGGAAGTATTGGAACGCGTATTGAGCTTTATCGCATCAAAAATCAAAGCTTATTCAGGTTAAACTTAGACTAACTTACAACAGAATGTATGACATAGAAGCCATCCAACTTGACGTGCAATCAGACAGAAGAAAGGCGCCTGGCAGACGGACCCTGTTGAGAGTAGGCAAACTGTCCCAAGCCGAAATTTCACGGCAGCCGGGCGTGAACTGAGCGCGGACCTCAGTAATTGAGCGAAGACGATCGAAGCCCCAGGCGTGCGAGGTCTTTGGAAGAGGAAGACCGCAGGCAGCCCATCGAACTGAGCCCTGCCCAAAAAAAGTTCGAGCGGATGTTAGATTGAGGTGCCTTAGCGAACGGATTTCCAATGGACTGCTGGGCATTGGTGCGGGTTCGCCAGTTGATCGGACAGAAATTTGAGGTCAACCAGCTATCATTTCAATTCCCTAAATCGGTTGCTGCGGGATTTGGGTTTCGTCCGGCAAAAGCCGCTGCCGCAAGCGATCGAGCAGGAACAGCAATTGGTTGAGGTATGGCTGGAACAAGATTGACCAAGGATAAAAAAGTCGCGGCCGCTCGGCGGGGAATTCGTATTTTGGCATGAATTTTATTTTTCCTTTCTGGAGCAGGGGGCGACCACGTGGGCGCTGAAGGGAAAACCTCCCACCCACCGCCGAGTCACCAAGGAACGGCGAGCTTTGTCCATGATGGTGGCCCTGACTTTTTCGGGCTGGATCTACAAACGGCATTTTGAAAGCTCAGGAAAAAGTGCAGACCTGATCCGGACGCTGGCACATGTTCAACCGCAGATCCCAGGAAAAATCATTTTGATTTGGAATTGGGTCCGGACTCATATGAGCCAGATGACCCCAGCGTATCCTAAGCAACACCCCGAAATCCTGATTGACGAGCTGCCTCCCCATGCCCTACAACTTTAAACCAGAAGAGTACTGCCACCGACATGTCTAACTCAGTCTCAAAAATGCTGGCCCGATCACTGAACAACTAAATTCGTTCGATGCTTGATTTCGGCTTCGCCCGTTTGCAGTGTCGTCCAGGCTTACTCCTCAGTTTCGTTCGCACGACTGGACTCTCTGTTAGGCAACTTCGGTTACTTGATTAGTTGGACCAGATACTCTCTGTCTGATTTCCACTGACAAGCGCGTGCTTTCAGAGTATAATCACGCCGCGCCAGCCAAAGGCTGGTATTTTTATGGTTCGACTTATAGAACCATGTTGGATGGAGTAAACCATGTCTCGTAGTCGCAATTTTTGGCTAGTAGTGATCATCCTGCTCATCGCCTTTTCATTATGGGTTGACCTGAGCAAGAACATCTCGATTGCCGACCCAACGAATGATAAATTGCTTGTTAATCTCAACACAGATATTCACCTCGGATTGGATTTGCGTGGTGGACTTCAAACTTTGCTTCAAGCCGATGTACCCAACTGTGCCTCGGTTGATCCCGCTGAATTGAATGTTACACGTCAAATTCTGGAAAGCCGTGCAAACGCTTTAGGTGTAAGTGAAGTCACGATGCAAGTTGCAGGCAACTGCCGCATCGTGGCTGAATTCCCCGGCATCAATAACCCTGAGCAAGTCGTAGCTGCTTTACAACAAACAGGTTTGCTTGAATTTGTGGATATGGGAAGCAATCCGGTGCCGGTTGGCACAGTAATCAAAACTGACTATGGTCAACCGTCCGCAACACAACCCGCCGCAGCCGGTACGGCCACGCCACACGGCTCAACCTGCAATCACCGCTACGCCTCTTGCAAATACCACACCGTCAGCACCTGCCACCGCAGCAGCAACCGTCTATCACACAGTGATGACCGGCGCAACGTTAGATACGGTTGCAGTTCAGACAAGTTCGGTTGGCCAATATGAAATTGCCTTCACGCTAAAATCGAACGGCACGCAGGTGTTTAGTAACTACACTACGGCCAACGTAGGTAAATACCTCGCAATAGTGCTTGATAAGAAAGTTATTTCCGTACCTGTCATTAATTCTGCCATCACGAGCGGGCAAGGCGTGATCGAAGGAACTTCACTGTCGATACTGCCAATGCTCTTGCTGTTCAATTACGGTACGGTTCATTGCCTGTGCCGGTTAAAGTAGTTGAAAGCGAGACCGTTGGCCCAACTCTTGGCGCCGAATCAGTTCGCAAGAGTCTCCTCGCCGGCGCAATCGGCTTGACAGTCGTTATTCTGTTCATGGGACTCTATTATCGTCTGCCCGGCATTCTCGCCGACCTCGCTTTGGTAACTTACACATTGATTTCCTTGATGCTCTTCAAGGTCATTCCCATCTTCCTGACTCTGCCCGGCATCGCTGGCTTTATCCTCAGTATCGGTATGGCCGTAGATGCAAACGTCCTGATCTTTGAACGGCTTAAAGAAGAACTACGGTCGGGCCGTACTCTGCGACAAGCAATTGACCTCGGCTGGAGCCGCGCGTGGCCGTCCATCCGCGACTCAAATTCATCCACGCTGATTACGTGCCTCATTCTTTATATCTTTGGAAACACATTCGGTGCGAGCATCGTCAAAGGCTTCTCCATCAACCTTGCGCTGGGCGTGGTCATTTCATTGTTCACCGCTATCATCGTCACGCGCACCTATCTGCACCTTGTGCTTGACAATCTCAAATTGGATGAACATCCGAACTGGTTCGGATTGTAGGAGTTTTGCATGAACATCATCAAGAATCGTTATCTCTACTTTCTGATTTCCCTGCTCGTGATTGTGCCGGGAATCATCTTCATGGCGATCCATTGGGTTAACAACCCCAACGAAGGGCCGCTCGCTCTGAGCATTGACTTTAGAGGCGGCTCCCTGCTCGAGGTCCAGTTTTCCGGGACGCTTCCATCCATCAATGATATTCAAACTGTCTACAATCAATACCAATCCACGACGGGTCAAGCTTTGAGCGACGCGATCATCCAGCCGCTCGGCACCAACTCATATTCCATCACATCGAAGCAAATTGATGATGCCACCAAAGGCAAAATTGTTGCGGCGATGCAAAGTAAGTTTGGCGGTACAGTAACTGTATTGAATTTCACATCTGTTTCTGCCTCGGTTGGTGCGGAAGTTACAAGCGCCGCAGGATGGGCCATCCTCGCCGCCGCAATATTCATCATCCTTTACGTCTGGTTGGCCTTCCGCAGCGTTGAACATCCAGTGCGCTACGGCACGGCCGCGATCATCGCTATGTTCCATGATATATTCGTTGTGCTCGGTGTGGAAGCCATGCTCGGCTATTTCCTGCACTGGGAAGCGGACTCATTGTTCCTCACTGCGTTACTGACCGTGATCGGTTTCTCCGTGCACGATACCATCGTTGTGTTCGACCGCATCCGCGAGAACGCCAACATTTATCGCCGTGTGGATTACGAAACACTAGTCAATCATTCCGTCGTCCAAACCCTCGACCGTTCGATCAATACCCAGCTTACCGTGATGTTCACCCTGTTTGCGCTGGCTTTATTCGGCGGCGATACGACACGTCATTTTGTGATCATTCTATTGGCAGGTATTTTCAGCGGAACCTATTCGTCCATTTTCAATGCCTCGCCGATTTTGGTGGTATGGCAAAATCGCGAATGGAGAACATGGTTCAGGCGAAAAACTGAAGCCCAACCGGGAACTGCTCAATAAATAGTAACATCATACAGAAAAGCGCATCGGTGACGGTGCGCTTTTTTATTAATGACTGATCCTATAAGTGCTTAGAGGATGTACTTCTGCGAGGCTTATCGCCCTCGTCAGGGTTATAATAAAAACACGCAAGGAGCAAATAAAAATGAGTGAAGAAGTAAATTCAGAAGCTAATTCCTTTTATGAGCGTCCCAATGTCAAACTGGATACTATCCAAATTGGAGGCGGTATACCGTTTGGCATTGAACAGGTTTCAAACAAAGAACTTGGAATTGGAGGCGCGTACGGCTCATGGGGAAAAAGTTATAACAACGCCAACCTTCCTGAATTTGTTTCAAGCCGCATGGGACGTACATTGAAGGAAGATGACCAAATGGAACTCGGCGATTTGGGGTTTGATCAGCCGCCAACACGTACCGATATTGACACAGGAAGAAAACCACCAACTGGAATTGGAGGTTGGTACACGGTTGATTAAGGAGGCCGCGCAAAGCAATGGCTGGAAGCCGTCCGAAGTCGAGGGATTGCTCGTTGGAACGAGCGGGCCAATCACAAATAATTATCTGTCAGAGATTGCGCAACGCGCCGGTATCCCAGAATGAGCGCGCTTAAAGTCAGCGTGCATAAAGCCTGCGACGGATCGGTCGGAGCCTTGAATTTGGCTCTCAATCCTGGAGCTTGCCAAACCAGGACAGGTCAACATCGCAGAAGAACTGCGCGGCAAAAAAGTTTTGGTGGGCGGCATTGAAGGCCTGAGTCGTTTTATCGGTATGTCGCAAGACAAGAATGCTCTTGCAACTTTTCGGAAACGGTTTCGGCATGATCGGTCTCATCCCCGGCAAGACCATCAAGTTTCTTGTCGGCAAAAGCATGGATGTTTTCGACTGAAGAAGGTTTATTGAAAGTACGCATGTTATATCCTCATGAGGGCTGAAAGCAATTGGCAAATTAGTGGAGGTTGTTCAGGAAAAAGCATCTTACATTCGAGTGGCAGGTTTGATGCACGAACCGGAGGATGGCTCCAACATTTCGATGGCTGGAATGATGGGCATGGTCAAGCTCTTCGTGCGGAGTGGAGTTCAAGCAGTGACAGATGTTTTCGGTTCCTACCAAAAATTGATGGAAAAACTCGGCACGCCCGAAAAGAAATTGGCAGTTGCGATTGTTCATCACGCCAATTATAAGATCAACAAACTAAAGGAAAAACAATTACTAAAGGAAGGCATCAGTTTTCCCATGCCATGGCTACTGAAGGATTTTGGCAACGTCAGCGCTGCATCGAATATGATTGCTTTCCTCAGACAGCTTCCAGCAGATTAAACCCGGCGATCATATTCTGTTCGACGGGTTTGGCGCGGGAACGTATTACGATGTGCTAGCAGTTGAATTGGGAATATAAGACAAGCTAAAATGACCGTCACTTTAAAAAGTGGCGGTCATTTTTAATTTAGTTACTAACTAACGGTAAATTGATCGGCGTACGAAGTAATGCACTTACCAGTTTCACTGCATTTTGAACATCGCCATAATCAATCATCTCCGAAGGCGAGTGAACATATCGGCACGGAATCGAGATACCAGCCCACAGGAATGCCGCCGCGCACGAGTTGCATGGCGCGTGCGTCGGTCGTGCCGCCCAACAAAACTTCCCGCTGATAAGGAATCTTTTTCTTTTCAGCCGTGCTGATCATCCAATCAACAATCCGTGAATCGGATAACATTCCGCCGTCCCGAATTTTAATCGCCGGGCCTTTTCCTAACGCGACATCGAAATCTCTTTGTCCGGGCGTATCACCCCAACCGGTAACGTCAATCGAGAAACCTAAATCGGGATCAATCCCGTAAGCCGATGTCTGCGCGCCGCGCGTGCCAACTTCCTCCTGTGTCGTAAACACGAAATATACTTCGTTCGATCATTGACTTCAAAGCACTCAATAATTCAATTGCCACCGCGCATCCAATCCGATCATCCATGGACTTCGCAACGACTCGCTCACCTAAATCCAAGAACGGTCTCTCGAACGCGGCCACATCACCGGTCTTTATCAGGGCAATCGTCTTTGCTCGACGCCCCGACATCAATGAACATTTTATCAAGCGGAGGTAAATCGTTGCTAAAAACTCCTCCATCGAGGCCGATCACGCCGCGTGTCCCGTTGACGAAGCGCACCCGTCCGCCCGGCAAATTGCGCGGGTACACACCGCCAATTCCGGTAAAGCGGACAAATCCTTTATTCATCCACATGTGTCGCCATCAAGCCGATCTCATCCATGTGCGCGGCGACCATGACACGTGTACCGCCCTTGCCTTTGCGCGCAATGAGATTGCCCAGACGCATCCACGCGAATTTCATCCGCAAATTCCTTGATCTCTGTGCGGATCACATCTCGAATTGCATCTTCGTAACCCGACGGACTAAAGGTATCGGTCAATTTTTGAATGAGTTGCTTCATGAGTTTTCCTCATCTCAAATTTTATCTATCGCTTCAAAAGCGCAGGTGCTATTTGACGGATGGCGACATACAACAAAGCAAGCATGTTTTTCCAATCGTCAATGCGAGCCACGCTCATTGCGGAATGAGTGTAACGATGTGGAACAGAAATGGAAACAACTGGCACGCCCACACCCGCGCGTTGAATACCGCCCGCATTCGTTCCTCCCCCGCCGGGCTGGCGGATTTGATACGGTATCTTTGCCTTCTGCGCAATATCCGTCATGAAACCAACCAAGCGCGGATCATCAATGGTTGAAGAATTGGATACGTAAATCGCAGGGCCCAAGCCGAGTTTCGTATTGTAGAAAATATTCTCGCCTTCAAATTGCATAGGAAGGTCATTCGCCGGAGTCGCATCAACGACAAGCGCAAGGTCAGGCTTGAAGTATTGCGCTGCGACTTTTGCGCCGCGCAATCCAATTTCCTCCTGCACGGTAAAGGCCGCACATAAATCAATGTTTGAATATGAAGCTCCAAGAAGTTCAATCAAAGTCGCAATCGCCGAGACGATTATCCAGTGACTTCGACATGAGAGATGGACCAACCCGCTGAAAATTCGGTGCGAACGTGCCGCGCTCGCCAAGTTTGATCTTCGATTCGGGGCCAAGATCAATTCGCAGAGCATCTTCAGGGAGAGGCTTCTTGCGCTCGTCAGGAGTAGTATGATGAATAGGCTTTGCACCAATCACACCCGCTGTATGTTCTTTTCCAACTACCACTTGTTTGCCGACAAGATTACGCGGATCAATTCCGCCAATAATTTTGAAATGATACAATCCTTCGCCATCGTCAGCAACCAGCATAAAGCCGACTTCATCCATGTGCGCGTCCAGCATCACACGCAGACGTTTCACTCCTCGGCCTTTTTTGGTCGCAAGGACATTTCCCGAGCGCATCCACTTTTAACTTCGCCAACGAATGATTTGATTTCGTCAAGAACAATCTTTCGCACTTCGCCTCTCGCCGCCGGAAACGCCGACGGCACGACAAAGCTTTTCAAGCAATCTTAAATTGCGCCGCACCAATCGTGGGAGTCTTATTTGGCATCTTCATCCTCCCATGAAATCTTGGAAACGAAATCCAATTCCAAGCCGCTGATGAATTCCGCAATCAGGCGGCCGGCACGTTCAATATCTTTTACCGCAGACCACTTCAACGGGCGTGTGCATATAGCGTAAAGGAATTCCAACCACGATTGTCGGTATCCCATTGCGCGCCACTTGAATGGAATAGGCATCTGTGCCGGAATGAGTTGGCGTAATATCCATCGCGACCGGGATTTCAAGTTTATCGGCAAGCTCTTTGAATTTCTCATATAAATACGGATGAAGGTTCGCACCCCATCCAAGCGTTACGGCCTTTTCCTAACGGAAAATTTTCCCAGCCATCTGCACCGGGACCTTTGGCAAAGGTAACATCAACCACAATTGCAAGGTCGGGATTCAAGTGAAAAGCAGAAGTCGCCGCGCCGCCCAGCGTTTCTTCTTCCTGCGCGGTGGCAACAGCCCACACATCCCAAAGATGCGATTTGGTTTGAAGTTCTTCGAGACAAATCGTAAGCGCCGCAACGGAGGCACGGTTATCGAGCGAATGGCCGCTGATGACTTCACCGGAAAGCTCGGTCGGTGGTGTGTTGAATGAAACGAGATCACCCACTCGGACCAAGACTTGCCACTTTAGACGGAAGCAAGCCGGTGTCCACAAGCAAGTGGCGCAAACCAATTGCAGCATCACGCGCATCTTCCGGCAAAGTCTTCAATGGCGGCATAACGATCACGCCGGGTAAATCCTGCTTACCATGCACGATCATCGGAGTGCCTGGCAAAATGCGAACATCGATTCCGCCGATCTCATCCAAATGGATCAAACCATCTGCAGCCTGCGTGACCATCAAACCGATGGCATCCATATGAGTGGCAATCATGATCGAAGGCCGAGGCGATTTGCCGCGACCCTTTTTAAGTCCATGCAAGGAACCGATACGGCTTATTGAAATCTCATCCACAAGCGACTTCCATTGTTCTTCGATGAGTTGAGCAACCGGCCCTTCATAAGCCGAAAGACCGGGTGCCGAGATTAACGATTTTAGAAAAGGAAGAATGTCTGGTCATTACAACCTTGTGATCGTACAGTTTTTTCTAACCGACACAAATTATACTCCCCGCTTCACAATCCACAAATAATATGATCTTAATCGGCAATATCATGGACAATCAGCATTTCCTCGTTCATCACGCCTCCCCAATCTCAGCAAATGGAGATACAATAAGGAAATCAATTGCATAATCGGTTCGGTGGTCGCTGATCAGATTTCTTCTCAGCGGCGTCAGGCCCATGGTCTGTCGAAAAGCACCACTTTTGCGTTTAAACCAATATCATCACCGGCACCGATCCTATGACTCTCTGGCAAGAATACCTCCAACCCAAAACCATAACAGAAGCAATTTCTGCGTTAGCCAACGCTGCCGGGTTCTGCTATACCTCTTGCAGGCGGAACAGATTTGATCCTCGATTCGATAAGGCCGACATCCGCCGGTTCACACCATCGTGGATATCACTTCCGTTCGGGAAATGCTCCCCATTGAAATTCGAGGCAATGAATTATTCATCGGTGCGTCAGTATCTCATACAC
>CAVVZL010000028.1:0-42963 GCA_963752775.1 uncultured Chloroflexia bacterium | reverse complement strand
CCAAATTGCCGGCCCTTACTCTACGCCATGGCGGGACTGGTCGCCCAGAAGGACAAATTCGACGTGGCGTTCGCTTGCGACACCGACCACGACCGCCATGGGGTGGTGACGCGGAGCGCGGGCCTGCTGATCTGAACCACTATCTGTGCGTGGCCATTTCGTACCTTTTCTTGAACCGGCCGGGCTGGCGCGCGGAAGCCGGGGTCGGCAAAACGATGGTCTCGAAGGAGCCTGATCGACCGTGTGGCGACAACACCTGGGACGCCGGCTCCTGGAAGTGCCCGTGGGGTTCAAGTGGTTTGTGGACGGCTTGCTCGACGGGTCGCTGGGATCCGGCGGCGAGGAAAGCGCCGGCGGCGTCCGTCCCTGCGCCGCGACGGCACGGTCTGGACCACCGATAAGGACGGCATCATCATGGGCCTGCTGGCGGCCGAGATGCTGGCGCGCACCGGCAAGGACCCGGGGGAAATCTACGGCGCTCTGACGGGGCAATTCGGGCGCGCCGGTCTACGAGCGCATCGACGCGCCCGCCACCCCGGAGCAGAAGGCCATATTGGAGCGGCTCTCGCCCGCACAAGTGAGCACAAATCATTCAGACTGCGCTTTAGAGCGAGCTAACAAATGCAAAACAATTATGAAAACTTCAAGCCTGCGGAAAGTCCGCCGCACTTTGCGGAATCGTAAAGAAAAACGTACTCCCTTGTCCTTCGATGCTATCCACCCAAATCTTTGCCTTCATGCGTTTCCACGATGTGACGCGCGATGGATAATCCCAGGCCCGTGCCGCTTCCCGAGCGCGATCGATCCACTCGATAGAAGCGTTCAAAGATGCGCGAAACATCGTCCAATGGGATTCCGATTCCTGTATCCTTGACTCCGAATTGGACTTTGGCCATCAGTGGCCTCCGCTAAAAGAATCACCTCTCCGCCCGGGCGCGTGAACTTGACCGCGTTATGGATCAAGTTAACCAGTACCTGTTCCAGCCGCGCCTGATCCGCGCGAACATTTGGCAGATCATCGGAACATTCGACACGGAGCGTCAATCCGGCGCGCTCGGCCTGCAGTTTCATGCGATCACCAGCGGACATCAATAATTTTTTCGGAGAAATCGGAGCGAGGTTTAGCCCTACTTGTCCCGACTCGATCCGCGAGAGATCGAGCAATTCCTGTGTCATCTGCGTCAACGCATCGACTTCCGTGACGATGCGGCTCAAGAAACGCGGACCCGCTTCAGGGTCCGAAAGAGCGCCGTTCTGCAGAGTCTCGGTCAATGCTTTGAGCGATGCCAGTGGTGTCCGAAGTTCGTGTGAGATGTTGGAGATGAAGTCGCGGCGCACGGTTTCGAGTCGCCGGACGCGTGTCAAATCCTGCACAAGCAAAAGGCTTCCGCCAGCGTGAGTATCGGGGATGACTACCAATTGAAGGAACTGGCGGCGCGCCGGCACTTCCACCGATTCGCTTTGCAACTCATTGGTTTGCTGGCAACGCCGCCATGCTTCGACCAGTTGATGATGACGAACCACTTCAACGATACTTCGATTGATTGGATCAACCGCCTCAAATAATTTTTTGGAAGCGGGATTGGCAAATTGAATCCTGCCCTGCGAATCAACGATCAGCACACCGTCGGTCATTTGATCGAGCACCGCGGCAAGACGGGCGTGTTCAGAGTTTAGAGTTGAAAGCTGAAAATTGAAGTTTGAAACCAAAGAGTCAACGGCGCTCGAAAGTTCTTCGATGCCTTGCACATCGCTAGACAGGGTTGATAAATCTTTTTGACGAAGCGCGCGGATATATTCGTTGAGTTGATGACGCAAAGCAAGATAACGCCAAGCAAACCAAACTGCAATGACAAGAAAAAGAACAATAAGAGAAATTGAAATGGTGCTCATAAAAAGAAACGCGACTTGCGTTTTACGTTTCGATCTTATCCTTCAAACCGATATCCGCCGCCGCGCACAGTCACAATGCGTGCTGGATTGCCAGCATCCATTTCAATTTTTTGTCTAAGCCAGCGCACATGGACATCCACCGTGCGGCTGTCACCGATGAAGTCCCAGCCCCAGACGCGTTCCAGGATGAATTCGCGCGAAAGCATCTGGCTTTTATGCTCGGCGAAAAAGAGAAGCAGTTCATACTCCTTGGGCTTGAGTTGCAAAGCCTTGCTATCCAGGATCACTTCGCGGCGTGTGAGATTGATGACGAGATTATCGAATGTTAAAGTTTCGTGTGGGGGAGCGGATGTGCCACTTTTTGTCTTTCTCCATCTCTTCGCGCAACATGCGTGTGCGGCGCAATTGGGCTTTGACGCGCGCCAGCAGTTCACGCATGGAAAAAGGCTTGGTCAGGTAATCGTCCGCGCCGACTTCGAGACCGACCACGCGGTCAATTTCATCATCGCGCGCGGTGAGCATCAAGATGGCAGTGGTCAATTCCTTGCGCAGGATGCGAGCTACTTCGAAACCATCCATTTTGGGAAGCATGATGTCGAGGATGATGAGATCGGGTTTTAACCGGCGGGCCGCTTCGAGGGCGGAGAGACCGTCGCCGACGATCTCAACGACATAGCCATCCTTTTTCAGGTTATAGGCAAGCGTTTCCTGCAAAGAGGGTTCATCTTCAACGATGAGAATTAGATTCAGGCATTTGCAAAGACTATATCACAACAAAACGCAATCGTTTGTTAAGGGGATGTTAAAACAAAGTAGCGGTCTGGCCTGCTCATTCGAGTATACTTGTAAATATCTATTGGGGGGACGGTTTATGAATGCCGGAACATAAATGATTCTGCAACAATGCTTAACTTATCTTCTACAAAAGAAAGGTATATAACATGACACTGCTCTCAGCTTTGTTGACAGTCACCTCGATAGTATGGATAGTTTTTGAAATTTCCCTTGTGATGAGAGACCGATTACAGGGAAAAGGCAAGGCAGGAAACGATCGAGGTACCCTTTACTATAACTTCATCGCAATTGCCTTGGGCATGACCGTCGCGTCAGTTATTAACGCGAATTCAAAGTTCTTTTTTCCCGGCCGTTGGTCTGACATAGTCTTCTGGATTGGGTTATGCATTATGTCTGTGCGGTCTTGGATTGCGCATATGGGCCGTTATTACCCTCGGAGCATCATTCCGTACGACGGTTGAAACGCATAAAGATCAAAAGGTAGTAAGAACTGGTCCCTACAGACTTGTCCGACACCCTTCATATTCGGGATTAATATTGATGTGTTCGGCTTTGGAATAGCTCGTTCAGAACTGACTGTCATTAGCGTTTGCGGTCATACTGCCGCTTGTCGCTCTTCTATACAGGATTAATGTCGAAGAAGCTGTTCTAGCTTCCTCCTTAGGATCTGATTATGAGAAATATCAGCGTGAGACAAAGAAATTAGTGCCTTGGGTTTGGTAGGCAGCGCTAAGGAAGAGCTAAGCTTTATTATTTACCAAACACAAACTGTCCATTCTTATAAAACAATTGCCCGTCCACTCTGATCTCTGAATCCTTGCGCAGGTCGCAGATCATATCCCAGTGAATAGCGCTGTGATTCTTCGAACCGGTTTCGGGATAGCCGGCACCGAGTGCCATGTGAAACGTCCCGCCGATCTTTTCGTCGAAGAGAATGTTTCCGGTGAAGCGGTCAATATCGGTATTAGTGCCGATGGCAAACTCTCCGAGATAACGCGAGCCTGCATCGGATTCAATCATCTTGAGCAAATAATCCTGATTCTTCTCGGCTTTTGCGATTTCAACTCGTCCGCGATTGAACGTCAGTTCCGCGCCTTCCACGGCCACGCCGCCATAGATTGCAGGATAGGTGAACTTGACCCAACCATTGGCCGAGTCTTCCACCGGCCCAGTAAAGATTTCTCCATCCGGCATGTTAAACGTGCCGAAGGAATTATCGAAGGTACGGCCCTTGATAGAAAGAGTCAGGTCGACGTTTGGACCGCTTAACGTGACTTGGCTTTTGCCTTGTATAAAGTCAATGGCGCTTTGTTGTTTGGCTTCGAGGCTTTTCCAATACGCCACCGGATCGTCTTCATGGGCGTGAACGGCATGAAATACAAAATCCGAATACTCCATCAAGCTCATGCCCCCGTCCTGAGCATAGGCTTCGGTCGGATACAGAGTCGTGACCCACTTGAAAGCGCCTTCGGCACCGCGCCGCATTTGCGCTTCGGTGATAGAACTCAACGCTTTGCCACGCCGTTGGACTTTGAGCGGATCCACGTTGCTCGTCCCGCGCGTGTTCGTTGCCGAATGGATGCGGATGCGTGATTCGAATTGGTCGTAGGCAAGTTTATAAAAAGTCGGGACGAAATCGAATTGCGTGTCTTTGGCATAGGTCACGTACATTTCATCCTGACTGAATGGCATCATGCCGGGCAAAGCCACCATCGGATGCGGATGACCGCCTTTTTCCAAAACCTGAATGAACACTTCACGGATGAGCGGTTCAGCAGCAGTTGTTCCCTCGATCAAGACGCGGTCACCCGGCTGGATGCGAGTCGAATGTTCGACTAGAATTTTTGCGAATTTTCGTACGCGAGTATCGGTCACAGAAATCTCCCAATTCAAATCATTGCATTGTTGCCTGCATTGAATTTATATTGATTATATCATGCGCAACTTGGAGTATACTGAGCGCGAAGGTTTAGGATGAAATCGGAATGAAACAACTGCTTCAAAATATGAAAAATGGAAAAGCGGTGATTGAAGAAGTGCCTGTTCCAACTCCACGTGATGGATTTGCATTGGTCAAAACCGCGGCGCATTTGTGTCAGCCGGAACGGAACGCATGGTGGTTGAATTTGCTGAGAAGAATCTGGTAGGCAAAGCGCGCTCGCGTCCCAGATCTCGTCAAACAAGTGATGGATAAAGCGCGTCGCGAAGGATTCGCTCCAACCGTTCAAGCCGCGTTCAATCGACTGGATCAGCCGATGGCGCTTGGATATTCGTCAGCTGGCACGATCGTTGCGCTTGGAAAAAGGATGCAAGGCTTTAAAGTTGGTCAGCGCGTAGCGTGCGCGGGCGGCGGCTTTGCGGTTCACGCAGAATACAATGTTGTGCCGCGCAATCTTTTAACGGTGCTTCCAAAGAATGTTGATTTTGAATCAGCGGCGTTCACTACGCTAGGCGCGATTGCTATGCATGGCTTTCGTTTGTCTGAACCGCAAATCGGTGAGAACGTCGCGGTGATTGGGCTTGGGCTTTTGGGATTATTGGCGATACAGATCGCAGCTGCGGCAGGATGCAATGTTTTGGGCATTGACATTGACCCGAAGCGTGTTGCCCTCGCATCATCACTTGGAATTGAATCGGTTCGCCGTGCAAAAGCCGTGGATGCATCTCAGGCGTTTAGCACCAACCGCGGCTTTGATATTGTTTTGATCTGCGCTGACACTCTATCGAATGATCCGATTGAACTCGCGGCAATTATCGCGCGTGGACCGGGCGCGCATCGTCGCTACCGGCGCGGTCGGATTGAACATTCCCCGCAAAGTCTATTATGAAAAGGAATTGTCCTTTATCAACTCGCGTTCGTATGGTCCCGGTCGTTATGACACTTCGTATGAAGAAAAGGGCAGAGATTATCCGCTCGGTTACGTGCGTTGGACGGAAGGTCGCAATTTTGAATCTATCGTCGAGTTGATGGCAAATGGCAAATTGAAAACCGCGCCGCTTGTCACGCATCGCTTTCCAATCGACCAAGCCACACAAGCGTATGAAGTCATCACAGGAAAACGCAAAGAATACTTTTTGGGTGTGTTGCTTACTTATGATCTTGAGAACGAAGCGCGAAGGCGACAAAATTGAATTCAAAGCGGTTAGCGTTAAACCTTCAGGAGTTAAGCTTGGTGTATTAGGTGCGGGACTTTATGCCAATGCAACTTTATTGCCTGCCATCAAGAATATCAACGATATTGAACTCGTTGGCATTGCTTCCTCCAGCGGACTTCATGCCCAGCATTCAGGAAAGAAATTCAGTTTTGCGTATGCCACTTCATCCGATGACGAGATCATCAACGATGCGAACATCAACACCGTTGCCATTTTGACTCGTCATGATACCCACGCCGACTTGGTCATCAAGGCGTTGAAGGCCGGGAAGAACGTATTTGTTGAGAAGCCTTTGGCGATTAATCGTGTTCAGCTTTCGGCGGTTATCAAACAGCTCAAGAACAATCAATCGCTGTTGACCGTTGGATTCAATCGCAGATTTGCTCCACTCGCTCAACATCTTCTCGGTTTTTATGACGATCATACTGAACCGATGCATGTTCATTATCGCATCAATGCCGGATATATTCCATTGAATCACTGGACGCAGGACTCTGAACAGGGCGGCGGACGCATCATCGGCGAAGCCTGTCACTTCATTGACTTCATCACTTTTATCGTCGGCGCGTCGCCGGTTTCAGTGATTGCACATGCTTTGCCTGACAACAGCAAATATCGCGATAGACAATGTCTCGATGACTTGCACTTTTCCCGATGGCTCGATTGGAGTGGTAGATTATCTTGCCAATGGCGACAAGTCCTTTTCGAAAGAACGCGCCGAAGTGTTTTGCGGCGGCAAGATCGCGGTGTTGAATGATTTCCGTGTCTTGGAGTTGATTGAAAATGGAAATCGCAAAACCATCAAAGGCGTGCAGGATAAAGGTTGGAAGAATGAAATGATTGCCTTTGCCAAAGCGATTCGCGAAGGCGGACAGCCGCCGATTCCTTATGAGCAATTGATTGACGTGACCAAAGCCACTTTCGCGGCAATAGAGTCGGTGATAAGCGGAGAGAAGCAATGGGTAAAATAGAACGCGATGATAAATCAGTCGAACTGCGTTGGATTGATGAATGTTTTTGGACAAATAGATTTAGCCTTTGTCCCTGATAAAGCAAATAATATTCTCTATTTTGTGCTTATTTGGAATATTTTTGAAGGCGTAGTTTTCAACTATAGAGCAAACATTTCTGCCTTTGAGAAATTTGTAACTGAGTTAGAAAATAACAATAAAATAGAATTCTCTAATTACGATGTTGAATTGGCTTATTTCAAAGCAAGGTTTATGACCAATGGGAAGACCAATGAGAAATTTGATAGATTGAACTTTTGTCTTGTCGACAAGAAGGAGCTAGTAGCAAATGCACCAGAGGGTCCCAATCGAAAGGCTCGCGAGATTGTTCTTGCTTTGCTTATTATTGTGTTTCGGTTAAGCATATTTTTGTTCATGGGCTGAAGTCTGTTGAAGGACTAAATGTTCAATCGGAAAACTTTCGATTGGCGACGAAGTTTATTACATAAATCATGAATAAGAATTCAAAGATAATGCAGATTTCGACTTTTGAAACTTGGCATGGAGAATATATATGAATCTCAAAGGAATTTACGCGCCTATTGTTACGCCATTCAATCAAGATGAATCCATCAACTATGAAGTATTGAAAAAGCTGATTGACTTTGTGCTCTCCAACGGCGTGGTCGGACTCGTGCCTGGCGGCACCACCGGCGAAGTCTACGCCTTGAGCGAAGAAGAACGTTTGAAGTTATTTCAATACGTCAACGATGTTGCTAAAGGGCGTGCTACGCTCATCGCTGGAACCAATTCCGGCGCGACGCGTGACGTGATCCGCTATTCACAGCTTGCTGAAAAAATGGGCTACGACGCCTTGTTGGTCGCCGTCCCGCCGTATTCGCGTCCAAATCAACGAGAACTCTTCTCGCATTATCGCGACGTTGCGAACTCGGTTAGCATTCCCATCGTGCTGTATAACTTTCCGTGGCGCACCGGAACCGAAGTTGGTTACGAAGTGCTCGATGGTTTGACTGAACAGAAAAATGTGATTGGCATCAAGGAAGCCAGCGGCGAGATGGCACGCGTCTATGAAATGCGACTTCGTTACGGCCCGCGTTATCAAATGATCTGCGGCTCGGATGATGAAGCCCTCGATTATTTTTTGTGGGGCACGCAATGCTGGATTGGCGGTGCGGCTTCGTGCGCGCCGCGTCAACACGCGGATGTGTTGAATGCCTCCCTCGCCGGTGATTTTGTCAAAGCCCGCGCACTCATGGACAACCTTCTGCCGCTCATGCGCAACCTCGAAAGCGGCAGTTACACCCAGAAGGTCAAGCGCGGCTGTGAACTGCTTGGCATTCCAGTTGGCATTCCGCGTCGTCCGCTTTTGCCTTTGACCGATGCAGATCGCCTTGAATTCGAACGAGTATTAAAAATTGCTAATAGTTAATTGTGATTGCGAGGAGCCGCAATGTTTTTGTAGGGGCCAACCTGTTGCGCACGGCGGCGACGGAGCAATCTTCTCCATCAATTACCTGGATGGTTACATGAGATTGCTTCTCGAATACTCGTAATGACATATGAATGGAGCAAATGATGAAACGCATCTCATTCCTTGACTCTCACACCGGCGGCGAGCCAACCCGTTTAATCGAAGACGCATCTTCCCTCGACCTCGGCTCTGGTTCCGTTGTCGAAAAGCTATCTCGACTGAAAACGAATCACGAGGCTTTCCGCTCACAGGTTCTCAACGAACCGCGCGGCTCCAATGTATTGATCGGCGCGCTGCTCGTTCCACCATCTGACTCTTTCTGTCAATTCGGAGTGATCTTCTTTAACAACGTCGGCTATCTTGGCATGTGCGGACACGGCACAATTGGCGTCATTGCATCGTTATCCTACCTCGGACGAATCAACCCCGGCTCCTATAAAATCGAAACGCCCGTTGGCATTGTCGAAGCGACATTGCATCCCAGCGCCTCCCCTGGCCTTTTAGGAGAGAGAGACTGGTAAGCTCTGATTATCCAAATCGCGTCTCGGTTCGCAATATTCCCGCATATCGCTATAAAAAACAAGTCGCGGTTGAAATTGATGGTCGCACCATCCACGGCGATGTAGCTTGGGGCGGCAACTGGTTCTTCCTTGTGCATGATCATGGATTACAAGTTAATCTACAAAATCTTGATCGACTCACTGACTTTGCCTGGCGCGTTCGTGAAGCGTATACTCGCATGGGCATGCTCGGCGCGGATGGACACGAAGTCGATCACGTAGAACTCTTTGCCAATACGCCAGATGCTGATAGCAAAAGCTTTGTGTTATGCCCCGGCAAGGCCTATGATCGTTCGCCATGCGGAACCGGCACGAGCGCAAAGCTGGCCTGTTTATATGCAGATGGGAAACTGAAGGCAAGTCAAGTATGGAAGCAACAAAGTGTAGTAGGTAGTATTTTTGAAGGCAGTGTTGCGATTCATGATGAACAAATTATCCCCACCATCACAGGCGAGGCGTGGGTCATGGTGGAAGGTGAATTGTTGATTGACGAACGCGATCCGTTTAAAGATGGAATTCGAATTTAATTTCTATGCAATTCTGAGCGTAGCGAAGAATCTCATATCTCTTGCAAACACGAGACTCTTCAGTCATTTCGCTCTCTCAGAGTGACAAAAGGATTATCGTGACAATTAAAACAGACATCTTTATCATCGGCGGCGGTTCGATTGGGCTGAACTGCGCGTATTACCTATTGAAGTCGGGACGAAAAGTAACCATCGTTGATTTAAAAGGAAATCGCAAAAGGAAGTTCATCCGGCAACGCGGGACATATCGTTCCGAGTTCATATTGTTCCGCTAGCCGCGCCGGGAATTATTGGCACGGCAATGAGGTGGATGCTTGATCCGAACAATAGTCCATTCGGCATGAAGATCAGTCTTGATCCAACATATCTTTCGTGGCTGATTCAATTTGCGATGGCGTGTAGTGAAGCGAATGTTCAGCGCGCTATTCCGCCATTGAACGCACTTGGGCAATTAAGTTCCGCCAATTTTGCACGTCTCGTCGCAGATGAAAAATTTGATTGTCATTATCAGCAGACAGGTCTTTTGTTTTTATTCAAAACCAAAGAAGCTTTAGATGGCGGCAAGGATGAAGCGGAGACATTGCACCAATATGGCTTGCCTACCGAAGTGTTAGATAAAGAAGCAGTGCATCAGCGCGAACCTGGCGCGTTGCCGGATGTGATCGGCGGCGTCCATTTCACTGGCGATGCATCATTGAATCCGGCGCGGTTCTTGGAATTGTTGGCAAAGCGGGTCCGCGATTTGGGCGCCGAGGTTTACGAAAACACCCCGGTGACCGGCTTTGAGATTCGTGATAAAAAGATTTCGCATTGTACAAAGTGCTAATGAAGACTTTGAACCTGAACAAGTTGTGCTTGCCGCTGGAGCTTGGTCACCGAATGTAATGCATGGATTGAAATTAAACATTCCCGTTCAACCTGCGCGCGGGTACAGCGTCACGATGTCCTCAGCTAAGACCATGCCGCGTCAGCCGCTTATCCTTGGTGAGCGTCGCGTCGCTGTAACACCGATGGGTGAGTTGTTGCGCTTCACAGGTCGGCTTGAATTGAGCAATCACGACGTAACGCCCAATCCAAAACATATCGCAGGGATCGAACGTGCGGTGCGCGAATATATTCGGTTGGATGAAAAGCTGGATGTTAAAGAAACATGGGCTGGCTTGCGTCCCACCACGCCGGATGGCGTGCCCATCATCGGTATTTCTCCCAAACACAATAATTTGATCCTCGCCACAGGTCATTGCATGCTTGGACTTTCACTCGGTCCCGGTACCGGACAAATTGTCTCAGAGATTGCAAACGGAAAAACTCCTGCATTTGATATTCGTCCATTGAAGCTTGAACGATTCAATTAATATAGCTACAGATAAAAATTGCATTTGCCTTAATCGCCTCCATCGGATAGAATGGCGGGAATTTAAGCAATTGGAGGAGAAACCATGACTCATATTGTTGACCAGGTTTCATTGGGAGCCATAGTGCAAGTCCGCGACCGCCTGCTCGAACAACAGGCGAAGGGACACAAAGTTCTGCGTCTGGAATCGGGTGATCCATCATTCGACATTCCCATTCACGTGCGCGAAGCGATGCACAAAGCGCTTCGAGATGGGCTGACGCATTACACGGCGTCAACCGGGATTCCGCCTCTTCGTGATGCCATCTTTCGCAAGGTCACGACGGAGAACGGACTGAAAGTTCCGAATGCAGATCATGTCATCGTGACTAACGGCGGTATGAATGGACTCTACATCATCTTCCGCTCCATTCTCGATCCAGGCGATGAGGTGATTTTGCCTGATCCGATGTGGACGGAAATCGCCGAGAACATTCGGTTGGGCGGAGGCATTCCCGTGCCGGTTCGTTTGCGCGAGAACGAGGAGTATCTTTATAGTCCCGTGGATATCGAAGCCGCGATCACAAAGAAGACCAAAGCCATCTTCGTCAACACGCCGCACAACCCAACTGGCGCGGTAGTCAACAAATCCACGCTCGAAGCTATGGCCGCGCTCGCAGAAAGGTACAACCTCCTTCTAGTCAGCGATGAAGCGTATGAGCACATCATCTTCGACGGACGAAAACATGTCAGCCTTGGTTCACTGCCCGCCGCGCAGAATCGCACCATCAGTGTTTTCTCTTTATCGAAAACCTATGCCATGAGCGGACTTCGTCTTGGTTATGTGGTGACCACCGATGAACTCATTTTGGAACGTTTGAAAAAACTCGTGCGTTGCACCATCAACGGCGTCAACTCGGTGGCGCAACATGGCGCGGCCGCGGCCATCAACGGGCCGCAAGATTTCACAAAATCTATGGCGCTGGAATATCAAGAGCGGCGCGATATGCTGCTCGCCGCATTAGAAGAATCGCCATACGTCCACCCGTTCAAAGCGCGAGGCGCGTTTTATTTGTGGGCGCGCATCACACCTGATTGGCCCGGCTATCAGGGCAAGACCGATGATTGGTCTATGACAGATTATTTGATTGACCAATCCGGTATCGGTTCATCGCCCGGATCTGCGTTCGGTGCGGCCGGGAAGGGCATATTCGCTTCGCCTTTTCCTGTTCCACCGAGCAAGTGCGCGAGGCATCCTCGTTATTGCCCTCCGTGTTGAAAGCCGCGAAAAAATAATTCAATTCCATCAATTCCTTTTTTCGTCCTGCTTGACATGATTCAAGCAGGATGATGGTTTTATAAGTGTGGTTTAATTGGGTTCATGCCATCGTTCTGCCACTTCTATCAAAGCTCTTTCTCCAATTGGGACTTGAACCGCTGGCTTTGAATGCACTATATAAAGTTGGATTGTGGACGGGGTATTACAAGACGAACAGAGAATAGTGAATTAAGGAATACGCCACCATGATCCATTCTCCGTCCTCTATTTCATCTTCCATCGCGCGAAGAACTTCTCCAGTCCCTCGGCAACGACGGCAAATCCACGCTCATCAAAGAAGCGGATGAAATCGTCGAATGGAAAATTCCGCATGTTTGGCGGCGAACCTGTTCCGCTTCAACTGACTTTCAATGAACCGCTTCATCATTGGACAGATTACGAAACAGGCAAAGCACCTATTCCCTTTTCCATTATTCCCATTCACGATATCAAATTTTTTTGGGAACCCGCGCGCTTCGGCTGGGCATTCACATTGGGACGCGCCTATCACATCGCTCAAGATGAAAAATATGCCGAAGCTTTCTGGAAATATTTTGAAACATTCTCTGATGGCAATCCTCCACACCTCGGTCCGCATTGGATGAACGGGCAGGAAGTCGCAATTCGCTTGATGAGCCTCGTGTGGGTGCCCATGTCTTTGTCAAAACGGAGTCCGCTTAAGCGCGAAAGACGCGAGCACTGGTTCACATCCATCGCACATCACGCGGCGCGCATTCCTCAAACGCTGATCTATGCACGCTCGCAAAACAACAATCATCTCGTCGCTGAGGCCGCTGCACTCTACACCGCAGGTGCCGCACTCGCTCAGCCTCAATGGCGCGAGCTGGGTTGGTCGTGGCTCAATCAAGCGCTTCGCGCACAAATTAGTTCTTATGGCGAATACATTCAACACAGCACAAACTATCATCGGCTAATGATGCAAACTGCTTTATGGGTGGACATGATTTTGCGCGAGTGTCATCAGCGTTGGCCTCCGCTGACTCTTGAAGCATTGATCCGCGCTTCGCATTGGATGTTCTCGATGATTGATCCCGCCTCAGGTCAAACACCAAATCTAGGTGCGAACGATGGGGCCTTAGCCTTCCCCTTGAGTTCGACTCCGTTTAACGATTTCCGTCCAACGGTGCAGGCCGCGGCGCGTGCCTTTTTGCGGACAAGCTTACCTGCAGGCGTCTGGGATGAGATGTCGTTATGGTTGGGTTTGCCTGTCTCCGAACACACCACTGATTCCGATGCGTACTTGACTGATCATTTGCGCGGCAAAGACTCGTGGGCCTACTTACGAGCTTCCCGGTTCAAGAGTTCGACTCGCGCACATGGACCAATTACATTTCGATTTGTGGTGGCGCGGGCTCAATATTGCGCAAGATGCGGGGACCTATCTTTATAACGGCGAGCTGCCATGGGATAATCCACTGGTCTCGACGCGGGTTCATAACACTGTCACCGTGGATGGCTTCGACCAGATGACGCGCGGCGGACGATTTCTCACTCTCGATTGGTCTCCTGCATATTCCCAAAATTTATTGGATGCGGATGAAAAAATCCTTGGACGGGTTCTTGCGTATCATAAAGGATATCGCAGGCTTGGCATTCGGCACGAACGTATAGCAACGGTGTTCACGGATGAACGTTGGGAAATTAAGGATAAGCTCATTTTTACCAAGCCCGGTGTTCATGTCTTTCGATTGCATTGGCTGTTGGTGGATGGAGAATACTCCTCGAGTACGATGTGGGAAATAGTGAATGGGGAACAGGGAGTTGGGATTCGGGTAAAGTCGAAGTATGGATGGATCGCTTTGCACATCAAACTTGAACCTTCCAACTTAGATTTTATAACATCGCTTGTTCGCGCTGGCGAATTGGTTTATGGTCAGGGCGATGTGAAACCGTACGACGGCTGGGTCTCGCCGACTTACGGGCATAAAATACCGGCGTTATCATTCGCAATGGAAATTAAATCTCAAAAGAATTTTTCTTTTATTAGTGAGTTTATTTTTCCGAAATAGATATGCACATCCTTATTATCCATCAAGCCTTTGCCTCACTTGACGAACCCGGCGGCACGCGTCATTATGAATTCGCGCGTCTGCTCACAGCGCGTGGACATCGGGTGACAGTGATTGCGAGTCCGGTTAGTTACATCACCGGTGCACCCTCATATATTTCTCCTCTCTCATTGGAAGAGGGGCATAGAGGTGCGGGTGGAGTGAACATACTGCGCGCTCGTGTATATTCTGCTCATCACAAATCTTTCTTTCATCGTATCATTGCCTTCTTTTCATTTATGATCTCATCCTTTTGGATTGGACTTGGCGTGAAGAACGTCGATCTCGTCTGGGGAACATCGCCGCCGATCTTCCAGGGTATACCGGCGTGGCTCTTGGCACGACTTAAACGCGCAAGCTTTTTGTTTGAAGTGCGTGACCTATGGCCGCAGTTTGCGATTGCCGTGGGAGTGTTAAAGAATTGAATTCTGATCTACATGTCCGAATGGCTGGAACGATTCTTGTATCATCGCGCGGATCTTGTAATCGTCAACAGCCCGGGGTTCATCGCGCACATTGCCAGTCGAGGGGCGAGGCGAGTGGAATTGATTCCCAACGGAGCTGATCCATTCATGTTCGATCCATCCAATGATGGCGCGGATTTTTGTCGTGCGAATCATCTTAAAGATAAATTTGTGGCGCTTTATGCCGGCGCGGCATGGAATGTCGAACGATTTAAACGTAGTACTCGACGCAGCAAGATTGCTGAAGGACGAAAAGAAAATCCAAATTGTTTTGCTGGGCGATGGCAAAGAGAAATCGGCGCTTCAGGCGCGAGCCGCACAAATGGGGTTATCGAATGTGAGTTTTGTTTCGTCTGTGCCGAAAGCTGAAATGCCGAATGCGCTCGCCGCGGCAGAAGTGTGCATTGCGGTCTTGAAGCCGCTTGAAGAATACAAGACAACCTATCCGAACAAGGTTTTCGATTATATGGCAGCGGGGCGTCCTATCGTTCTGCTATTGACGGTGTGATCCGCGACGTGGTCGAAGCCGCGCAATGTGGATTATTTGTTGAGCCGGGGAATGCCCCGGCAATGGCGGATGCGATTCACAAGATGGCCAACAATCTACGGAAAAGCCGCGGAATGGGATTGAGCGGACGAAGGTACCTGGAAGGAAATTTCAGCCGCGAGGCGATTGGAGAAAAGTTGGTGAACCTGCTGGAAACAATGAATAAATCCGCTAACATTTCGAATCGGGCGCTTTGACTTTTCGATTTCACATCCCTTCGTTTCATTGCCAGCGGTTTATAATACTGGCAGGACGAAACCTGTTAAACTCCGACAATCAAATAGGAGGAATAAATGAAGCATATTTTTATTGTTCTTCTATTGTTTGCCATGTTCGCTTTTCCATCCGCGGCCTTGGCAGAAATGGCACTTCCGGCCAATCCGCTGGGCTCCAATCTACCACCGGGCACTGAGACCCTCAGCTGCGGATGATTGCCGAGACCGTGCGCATTGACGTGAAAAACGATACCATGCCAAATAATCTCGGGAGCGCAGCCGTCACCGCAGGTTTCACCATGCGCAATTTGGGTTCAAATGACGAAAGCATGGCGGCCCGTTTTCCAATTTCTTCCAGTGATGGTTTTGGAAAATTCCCTGAGATCACTTACCTTTCCATTAGGGTGATTAGCAAACAGGTTGCCTTTCGTCGTGTCATTTACCCCGATGTCCGCTACCCAACGCTATACGGGGTGCCTTGGGCTGAACTTGATGTCAATTTTCCGGTAGGTCACGATGTGGCGATTGAGGTGGCATATAACCTCCAAGGTTCCGGGTATCCGGACCTGCCTTACGCCACTTATTACTACATCCTTGAAACCGGCGCTGGTTGGAAGGACACGATCGGAAGCGCGGTTATCACAATGCGCCTGCTATATCCGGCTTATCTGCAGAATATTGCTTCAAATTCATGGTTCAGATCGCAGACTACACCCAGTGGCTTAATACAGGGAAACGAAATGAAATGGCATTTTGAGAACTTCAAACCAGGGCCGAATGGTGTCGTCGATAATATGGAATTCGATTTGGTTGCTCCGTATGCTTGGCAAACTGTGCTCACGGACCGCGGGAATGTTGCCGATACGCCAAATGGCGGCGAAGCGTGGGGACAACTTGCCAAAGCCTCCAATGCGATTTTCTTCCTGAACAAATCCTATCGCATGGATGCAGGTGGCGAAGAAATTTACAAATCAAGGGTCGAAGGGTATGAGAAGTGCTTGACCTTATTATCAAATGACGCTGAGTGGCATGCTGGTTTTGCGGAGTTACTGGCTAACCGTTCGTATTGGGATCATTCCTATAGCGGTGCGAAAGCAGACACATGTCGTGCTTTTGTTGAGATCCAAACTGCGCTTCAATTGTAGCCAAATGATTTAAAGGAACAGAACATTGCGTAGGAAATTTCCAGCCTCTTCCCGACCTCGATGTCCCAGAATGCAACCAGCTACGATTTCATCTGGCTCACGCAGACATCAACTCTGCTTCCCGCCATTCCGGCAACGGCTACGTTGGAATCACAAAATACTTCTGGTTCCCGCAATCAAACTTACTTCCACACTACTCCAAATTCCGCGCCAAGGCCACTATCCGCTTTCTGTGGAACTGCTGCGTTGGCACCACTGGGCGCTCGCTTCCTGGTCAATGCGAAGGCGTAGACGTGGTAATTAAACTCAAAGTCACCATGTGATCGAAAAAAATAATGGATGTGCTGGTAGGTATGTTTAGGACATAACGAGTTGAATAAACAGAAATCCTTTGGCTTTGTGTTCGTACTTTTCCTGCTAATGCGATTTGGTTTGTGGGGTTGGATGGTATTTGCCCGCGAAATGTACCGTGGCGCTTTATCTCCTGATCCAATCTATCGTCCCTATATGGGCGTGCAACCGGTGAATAATGTTTGGCTGGAAGTTTGGCAGCGCTGGGACACATTACAATATCAGGCCGTGGCCGAACGCGGCTATCACGCTTTTGGTACGGCAACTTTCACCACGCCGCTTTATCCTTTCTTGATGAGAATTGCTGGAGCGCTTCTTGGAGGAAATACTTTGCTCGGCGGAATCATCGTTTCGAATCTTTTCTGTCTTGCGGCCCTGTGGGCATTTTATTTGCTGGCAGAAAAAGAATTACAAAACGTTCAAGTGGCGAAGCGGGCCTTGATCTACTTATTGATCTTTCCGGCTTCGTTCTTTTGGTTCGCTCCATATACGGAATCCCGATATTTTCTCGGCGCAGCGATGTGCCTTTATGCTTTGACGAAAAAGCAATGGCTCGTTGTGGGATTGTGGGGAGCACTGGCCGCGGCTTCGCGGCTCATCGGAGTTTTGTTGATCGTGCCGGTGATGTGGTTCGCTTGGCAAGACTGGAAGACGAATTATCACTGGAAATCCTGGATTCCGCCAGCACTCATTGCATTGAGCGGAGTTATTTTTCCGCTATATGCCTGGCTAGGTATGAGGTTATCGCCTCTCACGCCGTTCCTGGCACAAAGCACTCGCTTTCATGGCGGGTTTACCTTCCCCGGCGTTTCAATATTATTGACCATCAAGCAAATTTGGTTTAGGGTTTATGTCACAGCCAATTCCATGGATTTATTCTTCACGATTTTGTTTATTCTTGGAACGATTCTCGTCTGGCGACGATTACCGCGCATTTATGGAATTTATTGTGCCACCTTTATATTGGTCTATCTGGCCCGCTACGCGGACACCTATCCGCTTCTCAGCATGACACGTTATGTGCTGGCTCTATTCCCAGTGTTCATTGCCTTGCCATTGATTGACGACTCTCCGTGGACTAAACGATTAATCATTTATGCTTCCCTACTTGGCTTGCTGTTTCTCTCGGCGCAGTTCGCCATTTGGGGCTGGGTTGGATGATTTGTTTGTCAGAGTAGAATTTAAAAAATTCGGAACTACGGCGGCCCGGATGGGACACATTTTCATTAGCTACAGCCATAAAGACAAAGAATACGTTCACGTACTTCAAGAAGCACTGCTAAAACAGGGCTTCAGCGTTTATATTGATGATCGTATCGATTATGACGCGCCTTGGCCCAAGATTATTCAAGATCATCTGAATAACTGCGACGCCATCATCCTGATCGTCAGCGAAAATTCGTTCGAGTCGGAATGGGTGCAAAAAGAAGTCGCACGCGCCAAACGGATCGGTAAGCAGGTCTTTCCGATTCTGCTCAAAGGCAATATGTGGCCGTCCGCCGAATTAGCTCAAGGTATGGAGATGCAGAATACAGAACTGTTGCCGGAAAAATTCTACAAACAGCTCGCTCTCGTGACACCGCGTGAGGAACATCTGGAGGAAGAAACCTTAACAAAACGCGAACCAGCTCAAAGTGCCGCGAATGAAGCACTGAAGTTCAACATCAAACAGAGGTGGTGGTGGGTTCTCGCGCTGGTCGGTGCGATTGGAATTGTTATCGTGCTGTGGTTGAATGGAACTTTTCAATCCTCGTCCGCTCCTGCGTCGATGAACTCTCCAACGGTTCATCCATTGATCTTTGCATCCCCGACCCCGACGAAAGCGGTCGCGGCGACGCCCGCCTCTTCATCGCCGACAACCACCGCAGATCAAAGCGAGTCGATCATCCTTGTACCTGCCGGAAATTTCATCATGGGAAGTGACAATGGCAACCCCGATGAGCAACCGGTTCATATTGTCTATCTCAACGTGTTCTATATTGAGAAATATGAAGTGACGAACGCATTGTACAAAAGCTGTGTGGATGCAAACGTCTGCCCCTTTCCTGAATTTATCAATTCGAATTCGCGGGCAACCTATTTTGGCGATTCACGCTACGACCAATATCCGGTCATCGGCGTGACGTGGGATATGGCAAAGGCATATTGCGAATGGCGCGGCGCGCGTCTATTGACCGAAGCGGAATGGGAAAAAGCCGCGCGCGGCACCACTGGAAGAACGTATCCGTGGGGCGAGGGCATTGACCAAAGCCGCGCCAACTATAACAATAACAATGATCCCAACTACGCTGGCGATACCAGCAAAGTAGACGCGTATCCAAACGGAGTGAGTCCGTACGGCGTGTTCGATATGGCTGGCAATGTTTGGGAATGGCTGGCCGATATTTACGATGCCAGCTATTACGCCTCACTGACTTTGCCAGTTGCGAATCCGCTTGGACCGACGGAGGGACTTTATCACGTTGTCAAAGGCGGTTCTTGGGATTCCAACAGCTACGATTTGCGCTCTTCGTCGCCGCAATTGGATTGATCCGGCAAAGGCGAATATTTATATTGGATTTCGATGCGCGAGGAATCCATAGAGGAGAAAAAAACAATGTCAAAGGTAATCAACCTCTCCAATAAATTTAACTTATTCCAAGAACCGTGGCATCCCAAAATCGTGGGAGAGTTGAACGACTCATACGTCAAGTTGGTGAAGCTCGAAGGTGAATTCGTCTGGCATCATCACGACAATGAAGATGAATTGTTTATGGTTATCAAAGGAACCCTGGTCATCAAATTGCGCGATCAGGAGTTGACGATTTCACGAAGGCGAATTCGTAGTCATTCCCAAAGGCGTGGAACATTTGCCGGTGGCGGAGAAAGAAGTCCAGGTTTTATTGCTGGAGCCGAAGTCCATCGCTGAACACAGGTAATATAGAGAATGAGAGAACCATCGAAGCCGAATGGATTTGATAAATGGAGGTAGACATGAATCACTTTGTAGAATTCCGCTCATTAAACCTTAAGACCGGAACGCGCGAGCAGTTCCATCGGCTCTTCACTCAAGAGTCATTGCCCCTGCTCAAACGCTGGAATATTGATGTGGTGGCACACGCCCTTCATTGCATGATGAAAATACGTATTATGTAATTCGCCGCTTTGATAGTCTCACGCAGCGCGAGCAAAGCGAGGATGCCTTTTATGGCAGTGATGACTGGATAAAGGGTCCGCGCGAAGCGATGCTTGCTTTGATCGAGAACTATACGGATATTGTGCTTGAATTGGATGAAGCTACTATTCAGGGCTTGCGAAAATAAATTGAGAGCCTCCGCAATTGACGGAGGCTCTTCTTATCTATGCTTTCACCAAGCTAAACTTTTCTTTTCCAACATTGTAGTTGCCATTATGCTTCAGCACCTGATCCACCAAATCTTCGGGGATATCCACGTAAGTCAATTTATCTTCAATGCGGATTTTACCGATCACATGTCCCGGGATATTGGCATGAAACGCAATCGTGCCGACGATGTCATTCGGGCGGATGCCGTTGGCTTTGCCTTTGTTCAACTTCAAGCGGATCATTCCTTCTTCGTGCGAATCCCTTCGCGACTTTCCAAATCTCGCGCTTGATCGTCCGCCACGTGGTCCGCGCCCGAAATCTTTTTCAAACTTACGCGGCGCCTCGGCTTTGACGTCCGCGATCTCAGAGATGGGACGTTGCTTCTCATCGGCGCGCGCGAGCTTGAGCGCCGCGGCGGCGATGTTCAACGGTTCATAACCAGCTTCGATCAACTGCTGAACCATTTCGAGTTCGCGCTTATATCGTCCGCGTCCCAACCAGATTTTCATATTCTCGACCACTTTCGATTCGCGATACTTCTGAATATCTTCGATGGTCGGAAGTTCCATCTTCGTGACGTTTTGTTTGGTCAGCGCTTCCACTTCGCGCATGCGTCGTTTCTCGCGCGGAGATAATAATGTGATGGCGATTCCTGTTTTGCCTGCGCGTCCAGTGCGACCAATGCGATGGATATAGACTTCAGCATCATCAGGAAGATGATAATTGAACACATGCGATATATCGTCGATATCGAGTTCCGCGTGCGGCGACATCGGTCGCGACCAATACTTTGAGTTGGTTCGCTCTGAATCGTCCGAGCACGCGTTCACGCGCCTGCTGGTCGAGGTCGCCATGGATGGCTTCAGCGGGAATGCCGCGCACGACGAGTTCATTTGCGAGTTGACTAGTCTCAGCGCGGGTGCGGGCAAAGATCAACGCTGAATGAATCGGTTCGATCTCGAAGAGACGCGTCAGCGCGTTGGTCTTGTCATTTTCGTGGACAAGGTAATAGCGTTGTTCAGTTGTTGTCAGGGTGAGCGTATCTCGTTTAATGGTGACCGCTTGCGGGTCGCGCATGAAGCGGCTGGCGAGTGTGCGGATACGCGTCGGCAGTGTCGCGCTGAATAATGCGGTCTGGCGTTCGGCAGGAGTCTCGCCGAGAATCTTTTCCACGTCTTCGATGAAGCCCATGTTGAGCATTTCATCGGCTTCATCGAGCACCACAGTGCGGACATGTTTGATGTTGAGCGCCTTGCGTTCGATGAGATCGAGCAGGCGACCGGGTGTTCCAACCACAATATCCACGCCGCGATTGAGGCTTGAGATCTGCGGGCCGTAAGGTTGGCCGCCATAAACGGCGAGCACGCGCACGTTGAGATGCTTGCCATATTCGATCATGGAATCGGCAACCTGCAAAGCGAGTTCACGCGTGGGCGCGAGGATCAGGCTTTGCACATAACGCTCATGTGTGAAGTTATTGAGAATGGGGAAGGCAAACGCGGCGGTCTTGCCGGTGCCGGTTTGGGCCTGACCGATCACATCCACGCCGGTCAGCATCAGTGGAATCATTCCGGCTTGAATTGGAGTCGGCTCGGTATAGCCAAGCTCGGAAATCGCCTGCATCAATTCGGGACGCAGGTTTAAAGAAGTAAATTCGGTTGTCATCAGAAATCTTTCTGTTATTGCATATGCTCGCCGCGCGTGGTCATAGCCGCAATACTAATCTGCGCCCAGTCGGCGAGCATTTGATCGCAATGACACTATGAAATGTTTCGATGACTCCGTAAATATTTTCTTGCCAACCAAAGTCCATCTTTGCAGATGAACTCGCCCAACAAAAAAGCCCGAGCAATTTGCGTCGGGCCATCATCAAAACAATTCCCAGAACACGGTCTCTCGTTTTCGAGAGCAGGAAGAGTTTACCACACAATTCATCAAATCGGAATCGAGTTACATGTTAAAATAAGTTAATCATTGCTTGAATGAATCTACTATTGATTGTGAGGCGAGAATAATCCAATGAATGATCTTGATAATTTTTCCGAATTCAAAAAACTTGATCCGCAAAACATGCTTAGGTGAAATTGATGGTTTACCCGATCAATTGAAGTCGGCGTGGGAGTTGGGACAAACCATGCCATTGCCAGACGCGAGAGAATATTCAACGCGATCGTGATCGCGGGCATGGGCGGTTCAGCGATCGGTGCGGACCTGGTAGCGGCTGCCGTTTTAGGAACTTGCAGTCGCACCGATTTTTGTTCATCGCGATTACGGCCTGCCTGCCTTTGCAAAAGGCAAAGAGACGCTGGTGGTTTTGTCTTCGCATTCCGGCAACACGGAAGAGACTTTCGATTCGTTTGAAACGCGCTGTGAATAATCAATGCACGCATGGTTGTCATCAGCACAGGCGGAGAAATCTCCAGACGCGCGAAAGAAAAAAATATTCCGGTTTGGACGTTCAACCATCAAGGCCAGCCGCGCGCCGCGGTCGGATTCTCATTCGGATTATTGCTGGCCTTGTTTACAAGATTGAAGTTGATTCCCGATCCTTCCAAAGATTTATATGAAGCGATTGACGCGATGAAGAAATCTCAGGAGCATTTGCGTCGCCGATATTCCCGCGGTTCATAACTCCGGCCAAACGTTATGCTGGTCAATTGATGGGACGCTGGGTGACTGTATTCGGCGCGGGTGCGCTGGCGCCGGTGGCGCGTCGATTCAAAACACAAATCAATGAAGTGGCAAAAGCTGGAGCCAACTTTGAATTCTTGCCGGAAGCCGATCACAACACGCTGGCGGGAACTATTCATCCCGAAGAAGTGTTGATGCCACATACGATGGCACTCTTTCTACGCACGCCATCCGATCATCCGCGCAATCACTTGCGGATTGAGTTAACCAAAAAGGCGTTCATGCTCGAAGGCATCAACACCGATTTTGTGGATGCGCGCGGCGATTCGTTGCTCGCGCATATGTGGACGTTGATTTTATTTGGCGATTACATGGCGTATTATCTTGCGATGGCTTACGGTGTTGATCCCACGCCGATCAAAGCGTTGGACAACTTCAAGGCCGAGATGAAGAAGGCTTGATATGTCATTGCGAAGCGCGAGCGATTAGCGATCTGTCTAATAAATGCTGAGATTGCTTGGTCGCTACGCTTCTCGCAATGACATCCTATACGACGTTGCGTCCAACCCGGATTATTGTATTTTTCGCGGACAAGTTCATCGGCTCGTCCGCGTTCGTTTTCGGATAATGGCTGTTCTTCCAATTTCAGATTCAATGTCGCTTCAAAAGCCCAGATAAAAGCCTGCGCGGCATCGTTCCACAAAACTTCGCGTCCCAAAATGGATTCAACCGTCGTTGCACGCGCAAGCAATCGTTCCGCTGCGTCTTGGCGTGCAAACTCGTCAGCAAAAGTCAAAGCCTCGGTAATGCGCGCCAGGTTTCCGGTCAAGGGAAGCGAGCCGTGTTGAAGCACGCCTTCTTTTCGCCGCGCTTGTGCCGATCCGATTAATTTCTTTCCGTGAACCGTAATCTCATAAGCTGAAGGAACTTCAAAGCAAACAGGATTGGATGTTTCGCGATGCGCACCCAAATCTTCTTTCGATCTCAACCGGCAATCCGAGAGACTTCACCGCTTGCAATAACGCGCTTGCGCCAAGCGATTGTAACTTTCAAGAATGGAACCCGCGACACGCGGCTCATCGGTCGGCGCGATGACCGAATACGTTAATTCATCCGTATGCAAAATGGCGCGCCCGCCGGTGGGACGGCGAACGACTTCCCAGCCACGTTCTTCGAGGCGATGAACATCCACATCCGCAAATGGCTGGGCATGACCGAGCGAAAGGCAAGGCGGTTGCCACGAATACAGCCGCAATGTCGGGAGCGATGCACCGCGACCGATGTGTTCGAGAATCAATTCGTCTACAGCCATGTTCCACGCGCCCGTGCGGGAGGTGTAATGAGAAGTCGCCATGTGTCGGTCATGCTGATATTATAATTGTTCTAATCACATATGTCATTGCGAGCAACTCAAGTGAACGAAGCAATCCTAAATTGATACGCCAAAGCGGCGTGGAAGTTGAACTCGCCGCACACAATCTTGAAACCGGCGAAGAAATTTTGATTCAGCCTGATAAATCTTTTCATCCCGCCAGCACGATGAAAGTCTGCGTGATGATGGAAGCATTTCATCAGGCGCGGCAAGGATTATTTTCATTGGAAGACAGGATGCTTGTCAAAAATGAATTCACTAGTCTCGCAGATGGAAGTTCAGTATTCTTTATCCATCGAAGATGATTCGGAAACGGATTTATATGAACAACATCGGGGAATCATTTTCGATTCGAGAATTGAATTATCGCATGATTACAGTTAGCAGTAACTTGGCGACGAATCTTTTGATCGAACGTGTGACACCGAAAAGACAACGCGGTTTATGCAAGAATTGGGAACCGACGATGTTATTGTCGACGCGGCGTAGAAGATAATCAGGGTTTCCGGCTTGGATTGAACAATGCTGCCACCGACGCGTGGAATGATGCAAATTTTATTGAAGCTAGCAAAAGCGCGAGGTCGTCTCGCCGCAAGATTCGGATGAAATGATCGAAGTACTGCTTAACAAAAATTCAATGAGATGAATTCCCGCGCAATTGCCTGTAAATGTCCGCGTGGCGCATAAGACTGGCTGGACAGGAAAGTTTTATCACGATGTAGGAATTGTTTATCCGCCGGATGGAAACGCGTTTGTACTTAGCGGTCATGACGAAAGGAATTGAAAAAGAACAAGAAGCCCATTTTTTCGTCGGATCTGGCGAAGATGGTTTATCGTGAGTGGGAAAAACAATCTTTCTAAAACATGGCAGAAGTCAATTCTGAATAACCCATGTGAAAACTTTGCGTCAGGACCCTCGACGAACCCCCCAATAGATTATTGATTTAAATCAATATTTATGTAGGCTCCGACAACTCGCTATTTTCCTGCTGCATTACTAATACAATAATATGGATAATCGCTGATGTTTTGAGTGAGCGCAAAAGAGGCATAACATCCAAGATAATTTTGTCACCATTGACTACCTTAGCCGGCACAAGATTTGATCGGTTTGGTATTGAGTTGCATCTTCCGGTGAAATACAACCGGAACCTTGTTTCCAAAATATTTTTAACACCGAAGTCGGACGGGCATACAATTGAATTATCCGACAAATTGTTTAAATTCAACCGTAATACCCCAGTGGCTTTGAACACTCCCACCATTCCTGTTGCTGGCTCTCTCTAACTGAATCTCCTGATTTATTAGGTCGAGAAGAACGCTAATACTACTCATCTTTTCCGCTAAGGATTCTTGATGTTCTGTGCATGAAACCAACAACAGAAAGCAAATCACAACTAAGTACTTTTTCATCGCTTCCTGCTAAAGATAATCAGTTCTGAGCTCAAGTCTATAACAGATGTGCATTCTATAGTTATTAATGGAAATTCGTGAATAACTTTCTCTTCATCCTCTTTTGACAATTCCACCAGTGGCGGGCGGACAAGCCAGCGCGGTTGATTATATAACTTGCTAACAAGGCTTTGAGTAATGGCGGGAAGGGTTGATATTTTTCAAGGATCTGTCGCTGTTCGCTGACTTTCTTTTGCAATAGACGATGTATCTTTGCCGTTGATGAACGCTTTCGTAAATATTTCGCAAATCAGGCGAGATGATATTCGCAAGCGCGGTGATGCAGCCTGCGGCATGATTCTGCAAAGCCAATGTGAAATCCGAATCAGTGCCATTGAAGACGGTCAAGTCAGCACCGAAGGTTTCACCGAGATTCGAGTAAAACTTTCATCGTGCGATAAATTTTTGATGCCCGCAAATTGGGATGGAAAAGAATCTTTGAGTCGTGAAAGCAATTCGATGGAGAAGCCAATTCCCGCCGCGCTGGGAATGTGATAACCAAATAAAAATCCATCCGATGGAACGGCTTTATGAATCACTTGCTCGAACCAATTGAATAAACCTTCATCGGTTGCTTTGCGGAAATAATATGGCGGCAGAGTGACGACCGCATCAAAGCCGAGGTCGAAAGCAAGTTTGGTCAAGTCAATCGTTTCGGTCAGACTCGGTGTGCCAGTGCCTGCGAATAATTTGAAGTCTGGAAATTGTTCGCGGACTTTCAATGCGGCGCGCCAAACAGACCTCGCGTTCAGCTGGTGAAAAAGATGGACCTTCACCAGTCGTGCCGAAGATCAAGCGCGCCGTGACAGCCGCGAGATGCGAGAAAAGCCAGGAACGGCGCGACCGCTTCGAGGTCCGGGGAAAGATCGGACTTCAACGGAGTCACTGCGGCGGCATATACGCCGGAGAGGAGTGATGTTGAGTTCATAGTAGTGCTCTCAATCATTTCTTCATGTTCTTCGATGAATTCACGCGCGGCATCTTCCGGCGGCTGAAGCGATTGTCCTTCTTCATCTGCAAGATAGCGCTGATGATCGAGCACCCACAAGATAAAGGTCGCCTTCGGTCTTGCCGGGAAAATCCTTTAAGATTTTGCTTTTTCGAATTTCTTGACGATAGGGAAATACACCGTGTCGTACCAATGCGTGATGGCTTCTTGCTCGGAAATATCGCGCTTCAAATCGAGTCCCATAAAATAACGATGGACGGCGATATGTTCCAACATGCGGTCGAAGCCATCCGGGATGCGTGAGGCGGATCTTTGCTTTCGGACGCAAGTCGTCAAGTCCGGTGCGCTCGAGGAAATGAACTTTCTCGTGGAGAATCTTTAGGTCTTCGGTTTTGAGATCGGGCGTGATGTTGACTTTGGTCGAACACTCGCGCACTTCGGCTTCGATGAATTCCTGTCCCTGCTGGCGTGCTACCGAAACGCGGTGATGTCCATCCACCACAAAATAAACCTGCCCGACTTTATAAAGCACAACGGGCGGGAGACTGATGTCTTTATAAAAAGCACTGTCAATGTTTTGCCAGCGCGCCGCCAGCTGATTCTCGGCTGGAAGAAAAGCGCGATCAAATTCATGATAGCGATTTAAACTTCCGACGATCTGATCCACGCGCACGGTATGCACGCCGCGATAGATCGGTCCGCCGATATGCAGACTCTGTTTGATCTCATCGTAGGAAAGCAGGGTGGTTGGCTGGCCGGAGATAGCGGCGAAGGCACGGTTTAGAAAAGCTTTGAAGCGCGCCCGGCTGAAATCGGCGCGCACACGGGAAGTCAGTTCATCAGCCATTTTCAATCTCGATCACTTTATAGGGAAATATATTCATGATGGTGGTTGGTCCAAGCTGGGTCACAGCCGGTTCTAAATTTCGACGATAGAAGTGCGTGTGTCCATGAAAATGATAACGCGGACGCGCCCAGCGCAAAATCCAATTGATGGCTTTCAGCCCGCGATGGGCCTGCGTTTTCTCGTCGTGAATATCAAATGGCGGCGAATGGGTGATGAGAATATCGAGGGCGCGGCCATAACGAATGCGATTCCACAACAAGCCGGGCATCAATTGAACGACCCGGCGGAAAGCTTCGGCCTGGGAATATTGATTGACTGCCATCGGGATGATAGCGGATAGAACCGCCAAAACCGGCCAGCAAGAGTCCTTTGGCACGCGCACGCTTCAAGTCGAGATTGGAACCGCCTTCGGCGAGCGTGGAAGCAGAATCTTGGGTTATATTCGGGATCGTGATTGCCCGGCACATAATACAGTGGTACGTTCAATACCGAAACCAGATATTCCAGGTAGGTGTAAGGAAGGTCTCCGCAGCCCAAGATCAAGCCAACATCCTTAAAATGTCCTTGTCCGGCAAGGCTGTAGATGCGTTCCTCAACCTGATCGCTAAGTGCAAAAATCTTCATTCTGCCCCAAATTTTGCCTTAGAACCGGTTTCCAGGCAAGGGCAACTTTCATTAATGAGAGTTTCAGGTGGTTGTCAATCCTATCAACGCACACTATAATTCAGCATAGGAGACATGGTTTGGAAACACAAAGTATCACTCCGCCACCAGGCGAAGAGTTCAGCCCGTTCCCGCCGACAATTGCAGGCGGGTATTACGCTTGTCGATCGTTATCACGTTCAAGAAGTGATCGGTGTGGGCGGCATGGGATCGGTTTATCGAGCCCGTGATCTGCATTTCCCTAATGTAACGAAACTGGTAGCCGTTAAAGAAATGATCGAACATCGCGCCCGATCCGCTTACGCGGCAGACCATCATTCATAATTTCGAGCGCGAAGCGAACATTTTGGCAACGCTCAATCATCCATCCATTCCGCGCATCTACGATTATTTTTCCGAGGAAGACCGTTCTTATTTGGTTGAGGAATTTATCCACGGCAAAGACCTGGAGGCGATCATCAGCGACACACCGGGCTTTTTGCCGGAGGAACAAGTCTTGACATGGGCGATCCAACTTTGCGATGTACTGGCTTTCTTGCATAGTCACAAACCTGACCCCATTGTTTTTCGCGATATGAAGCCCTCGAACGTTATGATCAATAGTAATGGCGATATAATCCTGATAGATTTTGGCATTGCCAAAACGTTTCAAGTCGGACAAAAAGGGACGATGATCGGAACCGAGGGCTATTCTCCGCCTGAACAATATCGCGGCGAAGCCTCGCCTGCAGCGGATATTTATGCTCTTGGTGCGACGTGCCATCATGCTCTGACTCGGCGCGATCCGCGGCTCGAACCGCCATTTTCCTTCGGCGAACGCCCGGTCCGTCGAGATCAATTCGCGTGTTTCGCCGGAATTGGAAGCGGTTATCAACACTGCGTTGCAATACAATCCTGCCGAACGATTTGCCGGCGCAATCGAGATGAAGGAAGCGCTCATCGCGGCGGGACGCAAAACCGGGGCCTTATCCAAGATCACAACCACCTCGATTGCGCCAAGCGGCGGCATCAAACCCATATGGGCTTTCAAATGCGAGGATGAGATACGCGGCACGCCGTTGATTTATCAGGGCGCGTTGTATGTAGGTTGTTATGATAACAACCTCTATGCTCTCAACGCGGCGGACGGCAAGTTCCAATGGAAATACCCAGCGGATGGCGGCATTGTATCGCGTCCAGCCGCATATGAGAACAATCTTTTCTTTGGATCGGAAGATCGGCGTCTGCATGTCATCGGGGCACGCACCGGCAAAATAGTATGGACTTATTATACGGAGGGGCCGATTCGCTCCTCGCCGCGTATTGCGGAAGGTCACATTTTCATCGGTTCCGATGATCATGCGCTTCACGCGGTAAATTTAAATACGGGCCGAAGCGTGTGGCAATTTGCTTCTGCCGATGAAATCCGCTCCACGCCATTCGTTGCGAATGAACTGGTCTATTTCGGTAGTGAGAGCGGCGACTTTTACGCAGTTGATTTCCGCGGCGCCATGAAATGGCACTATCAGGCAAAACGCGCGATTACATCATCGCCGATTGTTGCAGGCCAGGCAATCTTCTTTGCCTCCACAGATGGTACCCTGTACTGTTTGGATGCGCGTAATGGCTGGGCTGTTTGGCGTTTTCGCTTGGGAAAAGGTTCGGTCTCTTCGCCTGCTCTTGCAGATAACTTTGTCTTTGTCGGCGCAGCGGATGGATTCATTTATGGGGTGGATGCGCAGACCGGAAAAGAGGCATGGCGTTTCCGAACAGAACACCAAGTTAGCGGGTCACCCGTGATCTATAGGGATTCGCTCTACTGTGGTTCTGTGGATGGAAATTTATACTGCCTCGAATATCGTTCTGGCCGTGAGCGCTGGAGATTTAAAACCGAGGCGGCGATCACCGGCACTCCGGCTGTCTTTGATGATATTGTTTATATCGGTTCCACCGATCATCAGGTTTATGCTTTGCTGGCCTGAACCAAGGAGTTTTCATGGCTGAATTTTTTCGCAAATTGTTTGGAAATAAATCGAAATCATCCCGTGCCAATCAAGTCAATAGCGTGATCTACCGCGCCGTTATCTGACCATCAAATTGAATCCATTATAAGCAGTCAGAACGTGCAATATGAGATGCAGCAATTGATTGCTGCTTCCGGCCAATCCGTGGGCAAGCAACGCGAACACAACGAAGATAGCCTAGTCGCAATTACTGCCACGTTGGTTGGGAATTCCTCCGGCATTCCCTTTGGCTTATATGTGGTAGCGGACGGCATGGGCGGACATCAATTTGGCGAAGTTGCCAGCAACGCGGCCATTCATGTTCTTGCCGGACAAATTATGCGTAAATTCCATTCCTTCCTCTTCAGTATGCCAACGCAACAGCCAGATGAGCCATTGCAAGAGATCATGGAATCAGCGTTTCAGGAAGCGCATCGCGTTGTTCAGCATGAGGCACCGGGAAGCGGCACAACCTTAACAGCCGCTCTTGTGGTTGGACAGCAAATCACCATTGGCCATGTGGGGGATAGCCGCGCCTATGCTGTTTATCCTGCGGGACGTGTTGAGCAATTGACGCGTGATCATTCGTTGGTAAAACGCCTCGAAGAGCTGGGACATCTCAATAAAGAGGAAGCCGCCAATTTTCCGCACCGCAATGTACTGATCCGCGCACTGGGGCAGGGCGAAGCTCTGGAAGCCGATGTATTCACCGTGCCATTTCCTCGTAACGGATATTTGATGCTGTGTAGTGACGGGTTATGGGGCGTCGTGGCGGACCAAGATATTCTGCGCTCCATCAGCGATGCGCCTAATTTACACCGCGCCTGCCAGAATATGGTGACTGCCGCGAATATCGCCGGTGGTCCCGATAACATTACCGTGATCCTGGCTCAAATGATTGGATGATCATGGCAGCAAATCGTATGGATTACTACGCCCTGCTAGGTGTTCTGCGGGATGCATCTCAAGAAGAGATCAAGCACGCTTACTATGAGGCGGCTCAACGCCTGCACCCTGATAAAAACCAAGTGGCTGGGGAAACTGAATTATTTCTGGAAGTCCAACAGGCGTACGAGGTTCTTTCCAATCCGAAACGTCGCACTCAATACGATGCAACTCTTCCCAAGGAAGAAACGTCATCCTCGTTCATTAAATATAAGGTTGAATACAGTCGCCCGAATCTTGTCCGCCTAAGCGAGCCGCAGTTAATCTATGTTTTGCTTGAAATCAGTCCACGCAGCTTGGATGAAAAGATGCCGACCCCGCCGCTCAATTTGTGCCTGGTTCTTGATCGTTCGACATCCATGCAAGGCGAGAAGATGGATATCGTTAAAGCGGCTGCTTCACAATTGGTGCAGACATTGCACCCACAGGATATCTTCAGCTTTGTGGCTTTCAGCGACCGCGCTGAAGTGATCATCCCGGCCGCAATTCAAATGGATCGGACAAAACTTCAGGGGCGCATTCAGATGATACAAGCCAGCGGCGCGACGGAAATCTATCAGGGATTGGAAGCCGGCTTGCGTGAAATCCGTCGTAATCTTGACTCGCAGCATTTCAGTCATATTATATTGCTTACAGATGGCCAGACCTACGGTGATGAACAAGCTTGCCTGCAACTAGCTGAAGAAGCCGCGCGACAAAACATTGGCATCAGCGGATTAGGTATTGGTAATGATTGGAACGATATCTTTCTTGATGCTCTTACCAGCCGCACCGGCAATAACAGTGCTTACATTTCAAAACCCCAGGATATCAAAAAAATATTGATGGATAAATTCAATGCCATCAATAGTACCCTGACTGAGGATATCCTGCTTGAGTTTAATCCGCAAGAGGGCATTGATCTTAAAGTACGCTTTCCGCCTGCAGCCAGAGGGCGGCCCGGTTGCCTTGGAAAACCCCGTGCATCTTGGGCCGATCCTGCAGGATACAGATCTTGTGGTAATATTCGAGTTCGTTATTCAATCATCTGCAACCAAAATGGAACGTGTTAGAATGCTGGACGGATCACTCAAAGCAACCATCCCGGCGCGCTCGTCTCCAGTGCCTCCACTCCGCATCCAGATTCGAACAAAGTGTGTCGGACACGGCTGGAGATAACCCGCCGCCACTCAGTGTTCTACGCGCTCTTTCGCGTCTGAACCTTTATCGTATGCAGGAGCAAGCGCGTAAGGAAGCGCAAGCCGGACACTTCGATTTTGCAACTCGTCATCTAAAAAACCTTGCACAACATCTGCTTTCGCAAGGTGAAAAAGATTTAGCAAAGACCGCCTTGCTCGAAGCGAACAACCTGGAGCGTATGCAATCGCTCAGTGAGAACGGCGGCAAGGAAATTAAATACGGCACCCGAGCTTTGCTCCTATCAGCCGCGGAGGATTACAAATGATCGTTTGTTCGAATTGTAAACATACCAATATGGCAGGCGCCTTGTTCTGCAGTGAATGCGGGGCGCAGTTGATTGGCACAGACATGCTCACTACACAAAATATGACTCCGGATCAGGTGCAGGAAGCGTTGAAACAAAAACATGATATTCCTGCTTCGAAGGCTGTTCATGTTGTAACGCTGAATACATGGATCACGCTTCATCTGATGGATACGGGCCAGATGCTCCCCGTAAATGATCGAACTGAATTTACAATGGGCCGCATCAGTGAGGGTCAACCTATCATGCCTGATATTGACTTATCGCCTTATCAGGGATATGCAAGCGGTGTATCCAGATTACATGCTGTTATCAAGCAAGCTGGCAGCCGCGCTGTCATCATGGACTTGGGCTCTGCTAATGGAACTTATATCAATGGCAAGCGGCTGAATCCCAATGTAGAGCAGACATTGAATAATGGCGATGTCATTGCGCTTGGTAAATTGAAAATGCAAGTTCTCTTAAAAATATCTTGAAAGTCGAAAGGCATAATTATGGCATATACTGTCCTTCTGCATATCCCGGGCGATTTGCCTATTCTTGGCGAAGTGGAAGAACTTCCCAAGCCGACTGACACCAATATAATGGTTGCCAACCCGCGCCAGCGTGATGGAAAGGACCTGAATTACCTGGAAGCTAATGTGGTCAAAGTTATTTTTCCGCTGGGGAAAGTTGGCATGATTGAGATATTGGAAAGCCAAGAAGAAGAAAAGATCATTGGTTTCGTGAGGGAATAACATGCCTGAGGAGTTCGACCGCCGCCGCATCCTTGTTGTGGATGATGAAGAACGCATGGTTCGTTTTATCCGTATGAATCTGGAGCATGACGGGTTTCAAGTCATCGAGGCCTTCAACGGAAAACAAGCCATTGATAAACTACGTGATACGCCCGATCTGATCCTGCTAGATGTGATGATGCCGGACTTGGATGGCTTTGAGGTTTTGGAAACCGTCCGCGAAGTGACCAATGTTCCAGTGATCATGCTGACGGCCAAAGGCGAGGAAGATGACCGCGTGCGCGGCCTGGAGCTGGGAGCGGACGATTACATCACCAAACCGTTCAGCCCGCGTGAATTGGTGAGCCGCGTCAAAGCAGTATTGCGCCGAACGGAAGGTGTCACCGGTTCTATGCACGGGCTGATCGAAGTGGACAACAGACTGAAAATTGATTTTGACCGCCGCGAAATCTGGCTTGAAGGCAAGCTCGTCAAACTGCGTCCCACCGAATATCGTTTACTCTACCATCTTGTCCAGAATGCGGGATGGGTTGTTTCACACGATCAATTGCTGCAAAAGGTCTGGGGTTATGAATACCGCGACGAGCCGCATTACGTTCGGCTCTACATCAATTATCTGCGCCAGAAGCTCGAGAAAGATCCCGCCGATCCCAAATATATCTTGACAGAGCGCGGGGTGGGATACAGGTTCGTGGATTTTCGCCGCGAAAAATAATTATGTAACAGACAGCCTCAAATTTTCATACAGATTTTTTACATCAAGCCTACGTTCTTCTAACGTGGGCTCTTTATATTAAAGGCATAAACCAATCAATCAAAAGGAGGCTGCTATGACAAATCTAATTCGTTGGGAACCGGAGCGCGAGATGATGACTCTGCGCGAGGCTATGGATCGTCTCTTTGACGATGCTTTCACGCGCCCGTTCAGCGTGACCGAAAGTCGGCATGGTCCTGCCCTTGACCTCTATCAAACTGATGATGATGTGGTCGTGAAAGCGGCTCTGCCTGGCATAAAGGCAGATGATGTTCAAATCAACATCACTGGCGATGTGCTCAGCATCAAAGGCGAGATGAAGGAAAAGAACGAGACGAAGGAAAAGAATTATCACATCCGCGAACAGCGTTGGGGAAGCTTTGAACGAAGTGTGATGCTTCCGACGGCGGTCGTTTCCGACAAGGCCAAGGCAGAGTTTGAAGATGGCATTTTAGTCATCACTTTGCCCAAAGCGGAAGAAGTCAAACCAAAGATCGTCACCGTCAAAGCAAAATAACAAAGCCAAATCATTTATTAGGGCGAGTTTTCGACTCGCCTTTATGCGTTTAACAATGCGTTTAACCACCCTTGTCAGACATTCGGCTCTCGACTATACTCTTTGTGGACAATTTGGAGGAAGTTTTTCCCCATGGCAAAACAACATATTCTCTTAGTAGACGACCACGAGGTCGTCCGTATTGGTTTGAAGTCACTTCTGGAACGCCATCCCCAATTTACAGTAGTGGGCGAGGCGAGTTCGGCGCGCGAAGCCCTGGAGCAGGTGGCTAATCTCAAGCCCGAAGTCGTCATCATGGATATTCGCCTGCCGGGAACTTCGGGAATTGAAGCATGTGAGGAGATTGTCAATAAATTTCCTGGGACAAAAGTGATCATGCTGACATCGTATGCCGAAGACGAAATGCTTTTCTCGGCAATTCGTGCTGGTGCGTCGGGCTATATCTTGAAGCAGATTGGCAGTGATGATTTGGTCAAAGCGCTCGAAGCGGTAAGCCGCGGCGAGGCGTTGCTTGATCCGGCAGTGACTCAACGCGTCTTTCAGGAAGTGCGCCGGGCGGTCAAGGAAGAGGAGGCGTCGGCATTCGCTCATCTCAGCCAGCAGGAAAAACACGTTTTGTTGTTGGTGTCAGAAGGCAAAACGAATCGCGAAATTGCCAAAGCACTTTTTCTCGGCGAAGGCACGGTGCGAAATTATGTATCGAGCATTCTTTCGAAGCTGGGCGTGAACAATCGGGCCGAAGCCGCGGCTTATGCAGTGGAACATAATCTAAGAGAATACATTTCAACATGATTTGATAACCTGCGGTTGCGCAGGTTATTTTTTTTTATCGGTCAAAGTTGATGCAGTGAACCGCGGCTATAATAAGTCTATGTCCACTAACAATCTTTCTCTTCTGTTTCTCGGCAAAGCCGATGATGCCGATTGCGCCCGCGCTCTCGAATTCTGTCAAAAGAATTTTGCGAGCGTCACTTTTTGTCTCGGCAACTGGGGTGACACGTTGCCCGATGACATCCGCCGCTGGGAAGGTGATTACATTGTTTCGTATTTATCGCGCTGGGTGGTGTCAGAAGAATTATTGAGCCATGCAAGGAAAGCTGCAATCAACTTTCATCCTGCATCGCCCGAATACCCCGGCATCGGATGCAACAATTTTGCGTTGTATGAAAATGCCAAAGAATACGGTGCGACTTGCCATCACATGGCTTCAAAGGTAGATACTGGCAGGATCATCGAGGTCAAAAGATTTCCCATTTATCCTGAAGACGATGTGGCCGCGTTGTTGAAACGAACCTATGAGAATCAAATGGCATTGTTCTTTGAGATCGTCCAATTAATGGCTGAAGGAAGAGAATTGCCAGTCTCTTCTGAGAAATGGACTCGCCTGCCGTTCACACGCAAACAGTTCAACGAACTGTTCATCATCAAGCCCGATATGAGCAAAGAGGAAATCGCGCGGCGCGTGCGAGCAATCAGTTATAAAGACTGGCAACCGTACGTGGAGATTGAGGGATTTAGGTTTGAATACAGGCCGAAACCCTGACACCATACTATAATCAACGAAGGTGTTATTAATCTTGCGGCGCCTGACATCCAAATTTGGGATCTTTTATGGTAATTATTTAAGAGCATTTGTACTGCTGTACATCTATAATTGGGCAGTGCCTTAGTCTATTTTGCACAAACCTGCGCGAGGAGGATCCGGTGCATTCTATATGATCAGCTCGGAGGCACTTGAGAGTTGTCGCAGGTTTCGCTTGTCTCATATTGGCCTCCCTTCTTACAGGATGTCGTTCATCCACCGAACCTTTAAAGCCCACTCCCTAACCGGTTGTTGCCACCGAACCTTCTACAGCCACGCTCCAATCCGTTGCTGCTACAGAAGTGCCATCCCACTCTCAAATGCAGCCGACGACATTTCCCTTTTCTGGAATATAGACTTGAAGTTCAAAGATTAGTGCTATCGAAATGTAGACGACTATTCAGTATATCGGCCGGATGCTGGATGACTTTGGGTTTCCTGATATTCTTTTGGGAGTTGTATGGATGGTCCACTTTCCAGCACCAATAGTCTTCCGGAATTGCTTCGTCAGGATGCCGACAACTTTTGGGGCTGGCCGGTACCGAACCAAAATAAAACATATCAGGTTCAGGATGACGATGATTTGGTCATATCGGTCCTAAAGCAATCTCCGGAGCCGGTCACCCTCTTTTTCAGTGGTCCTTTCACCAATCTCGCGCTTGCTTTGCGAAAAGCGCCGGAAATTCTCAATAATTTCGCCGGGCTCCATGTGAGAGGATGCGCAGTTTAAGTACATGGGGATGTCCACGATTTTTATCCAGATTCTCCCTACACTTATGCGGACTTGAACCCGTATTCAGATCCACAAGCAGCCAAGCAAGTCTTCGATTCTGGTTTGAACATGTATCTTGTCCGACCGGACGCCATGAACCAGGTGCAGGTCAGCAAGGCGGATACGAGCAAATGGCTCACGGGCGAAAAAATTGCCAACTTTGTCGCTGATATCTATGATGGTTTGATAAATTCCATGGGTAACCAAAACTTCTATATTTGGGATATGATGGCATCCGGGATCATGGATTGTCCTGATCTGTGCGGTTTTCATCCACTTCATTTGGATCTTGTCACGGGTGAAGGAGACCATTCAGGTCAGACCACGGTCGTATTGACTGGGGAACCAAATATCAACGTATGCATGACACCGAATGCTACTTTGATTAAACGGATGTTTATTGCTACCGATTGACTTAGCAAATGAAAAATGGAGGGCTCTCAACAAAATGTGTCGTGGACGGCATGGATTTTACTATTTCTCACGACTTCGCGTCTGTCCAAATTTTCGTTACGTTAAGAACTTGCGATATAATCGCCCCAAAATAAACCACATCCTGATTGGCTTTTCAAATCATCTTTATAGGAGAAATCTGTGTCTGAAAATCATTCACCTCTTCCACCATCCCATCCGAGATCGAGAGCAACCGCATTTTTGAAGCAGGTGGAAAGCATCGTGCTGTTTAGTATTGCAATCGTGCTTTCCGTATTAGCAATTCTGCTTTTAGTCTATAGCGTCTATTCGTTATATGTGGCTGTGTCTACCGGCCAGATACGGGATCAGGCCATTGACATCCTGGACAGCATCCTGCTAGTGATGATGACCATGGAAATCGTTTATACCGTGACGCTCTCGATTGAGTTGCACAAACTGGTCGCCGAACCGTTCTTGATCGTCGGCGCGATCGCAGCCATCCGGCGGATGCTTGTGATTACCGCCCAGAGTACGGCACTGGAGTCAAACATCCCGGCCTTTCAAAACACTCTCTTGGAATTGGGTCTACTGGCGGTGACCATCATACTAATCGCCTGGGCAGTTTATATTCTGAGAACGAGTTAGAAATTTCTTCCCCCCGACGAGGGATAAAAAGAGATTGTTGAAGATAAGAGAATGCGGAGTGTATGCACTCCGCATTCTCTAACCTTATCTTTCTACTCAGCTACATGCAAGTTTTTCGGAATATCAACCTACCGTCACTCTTTCCAAATATGAACTTAACTTCTCGAATGTTTCAGAATCTAAGTCTTTCTGGGCTAATCGCCACCTGCTTGCGAAGTTTTTCGATTTTACATAGTGGGATGCCCGTTCCTTCAATGTCCAACTCAATAGTTGGATGTGTAAACACAGTCAGTGCCTTGACAGGCAATTTGGTACTTCCACCCAGTTCCTTTCCAAAGCGCCTTTCAAGTTCCTGGACGATTCCATTCGAGAATGCTACTGGATCACCTACACGTTCCTCAACAATGTAACGAAGCGCGTGGCCGATGGTCATGGCCTCCTTCCATTGCCCATTGCGATATGAAAAACTTCCGCTCAAGTTTACAACTTCCAAAACAATCACGCCCGTTGAAGTGAGAAGGATATGGTTGCAGGGTAGGGAGGGATAATGATAAATGTGGTAATGATCATCGAGAGACTTAAGCGCTTTATCAAGACTTTCTTCCGGACGCGGTTTTCTTACCCAGCGATTCGCAAAGTAGATTCCGATCATTGCCGCGCCTAACCCGACAACTAATAAAACCGAAGAGAAATTGATCCAGCCTGGCAGGAAAAGGGGAATGACGACACTTGCCAACAACATAATCAATCCACCCACGCTGGCGAAATTTGCCAATTGGGCACGTGTATTCACTTTCCGACGGTCAATATATATCTTCATGGGATTTGATACAACTTACGATGAACGGGGATCAGCAGGTCATACAGGTTGCGATATTCATGATACAGCGCATCATATCGCTTCCAGCGCGACGCATCGGGCTGGACCTCGCGGCTGATCTTCACTAACCGGTCAACTTCATCCATGCCCGAATAGATTCCCAATCCCACTGAAACGGTCAATGCCGCGCCGGCCGCGCCTGCCTCGAGATAATTCTTAACGACATGCAACGGCTTGCCGGTCACATCACTGATGATTTGCAGCCACACCTTACTGTTGCAACCACCTCCAATCCCGTTGAAGCCATCAATCTGGAAGCCAACTTTTTCCATGGCCTCGCAAATCCAGCGCAAATGGTAGGCAACGCCTTCCATCACAGCGCGCGCCATGTGGCTCTTGTTATGACTTATGTTGAGACCGATGAAGCCGCCACGTGCGTAGTGATCCAGCACAGGCGCGCGCTCGCCTGAAAGCCACGGCAGAAAGATGAGCTTGTCTGAGCCAGGTGAAACCGCCTCCGCGGCCGCGCTGATCAAGTCGTAGCTGGATTTGCCTTTTTCTTCTGCAAGCCGCCGCTCTTCTTGACAAAGTACGTCACGAAACCACATCAACGCACCGCCGCCGGTTTCCATCTCACCAGCGATGATATATTTCTTCGGGTCAATATGATTTAATCCCCAGAATGGCTTGATGGGATCATTGCGAAAAGTGGAAGTCGAAACGCCGATCCAAGTCGCGGTACCTATGCACAGATGAACTTTGCCCTCCTGATTTGCTCCCGCTCCGGCTTGAGCCACTGCCACATCGCCTGCGCAGATGACGACAGGTGTGCCGGCTTTCAACCCGGTTTGCTTTGCTGCTTCCGGCGTGATCTCGCCAATTACTTCCGTGCAAGGGAAAGCCGGGGGCAATTTCTCAATGGGAATACCCAGCTTCTGGCAGACTTCTTCAGACCATTTCTTGGTGTACGGATTGAATAGAAAATAAACCGAGGCACCCACCCAGTCAATCGCAATTTTGCCGGTCAGTTTGAAAAGAATATATTCTTTGCAGTCCAATAGGTATGCAGTCTTATCCCAAATTTCAGGTCGTTCTTCCTTGAGCCATAATATTTTTGGAATGCTGTCTTTGGCGGTGGGAATATTTCCCGTGTGCTTGAAAAGGAAAGCCGGCATATCACCGGATACGACCCGGTCCGCCTGCTTGATGCTGCGCAAGTCGAGCCATGAAAGCATGGGAGTCAGCGGCTTGCCTTTTTCGTCAACGGGAAGCGTGTTCCACATCTGGGCCGAAACGCCGACGCCGATGATGTCCGCCGCGTCTACACCTGATTCGCGAATGACGCGCTTCGAGGTCGCCGCGACGACGCGCCACAATTCATCCGGATCCTGCTCCACCCATTCCGGACATGGATAGGAAATCCCATAAGATTGATAAGCTGAATGAATTACCTTCCCTTTCAAATCGCAAAGCACTGCCTTGTTTCCCCCGGTGCCGGTATCGTGAGCTAGGATGTACTTTTTGTGTGCCATGGCTTTTCTCCGGTTTATCAATAAACTATATTTTCAATACACCCTTTACATATTCATTGAACACTTTGATGAACAATCGGTTTTGTTCGCCTGTTCCAACCGTGATGCGAATGAATCCCTTCTGCATATTGTGACCGCTCATCGGCCGGATGAAGATTCCCTTTTCGGCCATGTGATCGCGTATCTCATTGGATTCCTTTTCCAGTACACTGGCGTCAATCAACACAAAGTTGCCTTCGGATGGAAAAGCACGCAAGCCGGGCATCTTGTTGATCTCTTCAAAAATGTATTCGCGTCCTAGGATGACATTCTGTCGCTTCTGTTCTTGATCCTGTGTATCATCCAGACCTGCTAGCGCGGCCGCAAGCGCAATCAAACTGACGTTCCATGGAAAACGCACCTTATTGAAATGTATTGCCAATTTCGGATCGCATAACACATAACCGATACGAAAACCCGCCATTCCGAATGCCTTCGAGAACGTGCGGTTGACCAACATATGCGGATATTTTTTAATCAGTGGTGCGCGGCTGACGACTTCATTTTCCAATTCATAATATGCTTCATCAAAGAATGTAGGTATTCCTAGCGCAAGGATTCGCAACAGGTCTGCTTCAGCAATCTGATTGCCGGTCGGATTGTTGGGCGAACAAATGAAGATCAATTTTGTTTTGGATGTCACGGCTTTGAGAATCGTATCCATGTCCCAGTAAAAATCGCGTGTCATCGGAATTGAAACGACGGTGCCGCCTGCCACACGCACACGCGCTGCGTACATCGGAAAGGTTGGAACAGAGATCAATGCCTCGTCTCCCGGGGCGATGAAAGTATGGGCAACAAAGTTGATTGCGTCGGTGGAGCCGTTGCCCAAGACAACGTGATCCGCCGTCAATCCTGCGGCTTCGCCGAGTTTTTTCCGCAATTCCGGCCCTGAACCAGGATATAAATTTCCCAACCGAGCCGCCTCCACAATTGCGTCCAGAACAGATTCAGAGGGGGCTAATAGGTTTTCATTAGACATCATGCGGATAATCTGTGGATTTTCCCAAGCAACATCCATATGTTTATCGCTGTATGGCTCAGCGCTTTTAACCCAGGGGACGATGAAGTCTTCAACAGATTTCATGAAAATTCCTTTCCAAATAGATTTTCACACTTCGCTTTTATCTCTGCAATTCTTCCACATCCTTATACCATTTGACGCGCTCGCCAATTTGAGCGCGTGCCTTCCAACTTAATGACTTTGGCTTGGCCTCAATACGATCCTGCAATTCCTTGATGCGCCCATGCACGACCTGTCGATCTTCTTTCGACAAACCATCGTAATGCCCAAGCTTCTCGTCCAGTAATTTCAAATTACCGGTAAAGGTCCGCCAGAAGCCCCAGTCAATGGCTAGGATGCGTGTGATAATCGTTGCATTGATTGTTTCTTTATCTAAATCACCGATCGGATGTTCACGTAACAACATCACGCTGTCTATCAAGTCTTTTTCGTTGATCTGTACGATCTGCATTTTCTCCAACAAAAGTTCTGCCAGAGGAACGGTCAGTTCTTCTGCCTCCAAACGGCCTACGAAGTTGATGGGGTGACAGAAATCCAAAACATTGTAGAATACATCCACGTGGCGGTCAAAGGCCGGGTCGTGGAACAACATGCGCCGATCACCGAATAACTGAGTGACCTGCTTATCCTCTTCGTAACCTAGTTCCGTCAGGACACGGCGAACATCCCGTACAAATCGCGGATAGGAAACAAAATCGAAATCGGTGAACTTGCGGCCAAGCTTATCCTGAATATAACCATACGTCTGGCAATAAGTCCGAAATGCCAGCGCACCGATCAGCCGCATCATGACATGTTTGTTTTCTTCCTGCGCCAAAGCATTCAGAATGCGCGTGCGCTCTGTATAGAAATCTTCCACGATTTCGCCGTATTTGCCCATTCATTCCTCCGTCAAGCAGAAACCAACATATGGCCTTTTACTTTTCCGTCTTCAAGGTTAACGATGGCGGCCTTCATGATGCCTTCGGCATATTCACTACCAGCATTGATCATCAGGGTGCGTCCGTTGCGCACATGACCTGGCAACTCGTGAATATGTCCATGCAAACTTAGCATCGGCTGAACCTTTTCAATGAAGGCTTTGACTGCCGGTGATCCGGCTTGCTTCATCACAACTTGTCCACCTTGCGTAATAATCTTGAGATTTTTATCAAGATCCGGGCAGGTGTCTAAGCCGGAGCCAATCGGCGGAACATGGATCATAGCGATTGTTCGCTCTGGTTTCTGGATCATGCCGGCCAGGATATTCAACTTGCGAGTCAACTCTTCCTCTTCAATATCGCGGGCACAGAGCCAGGGAGTTATGTTAGCGTTCGAGAGGCCGACTACTTCGTAACTGTCCTCCATCTCAAAGTGCTTCATATCTGGGTTGCGGATGTGCTGGAATTCCTCCACAACCTTATCGATGGAATACAAGTCATCGTTGCCAGCCATGAAGTAGAGGGTGATTTTTGGGGGGACCAATTTTTCCTCTGCCAGCTTCATCCACTCACGCACGCGGCCGCACATCTCCCGCTCGAAACGGGCTCCCATCTTCGCCGTATCGGTTTCCAACTCTTGGGCTTCATCCTGTTCCAAGACGATAGGATAAAAGCCAACGGCGCTGATCGATTTCTTTAATTTTTCAAGGTCGTCAGCAGTCGCGGCGCTTTTATCTTGACCA
>CAVVZL010000027.1:0-107427 GCA_963752775.1 uncultured Chloroflexia bacterium | reverse complement strand
GAACATCATTAACTGATGCGCGGCGTATAACTGTCCTGTAAATTCGCGCGGCCTTTGTTCCTGAATGGTTCGCATGGCTTCGAGCAGCGTAAAAGCATAATCGGGCAGTATGATCGTTTCGGAATAGTCGGCGTGCTGTTCACGTTCGATCCAACCTGTTTCCGCGAGTCTACGGATGACGAAGCTTGCGGTATCCTGCTCGGATTTTTGAATCGCCGTCGAAATCGAATCAAGCTCACCCAAGGCGTGATCCGCCATATCTGCTGCCATTTCCGCCTCAGCGTTCGCTTCCTTCAAATAATCCACGATCTCGGCGAAGGCAACTTCACGCGTTATGCCAGAACGATTGAATTCTGCTAGTGCGTAAATCCGCAAAAGGATCGCAATGTAATGGCGTTGAAGCGTGGATTGTCCCTGTGTGGCGAAGAGGTTGAAGATATTGGGAGGCAGGATGTCAAATGGATTTGTCATGGGGCGGCTCCATCACGAGTATATCCTGCAAGTTACACTGAAGAAGGTCGCATAAACGCGCCAGAGAATCCAAATCTACATGACGCGCCAAGCCCGAATCCAAGCGATAAACGAAATCCTTTGCAACCCCTGCTTTTTCTGCAAGCTTGCGTGGCGACATGCGCTCGCCGGTTGTTGCCTGATATTTGCCCAATAAAATGGTGATGCGACCAGATGTTGAAATCCTAGAACCCATGTTCTAATTCTACTAATTAGTGAAGGTTTTGTCAAGAAGTTTGGCGAGAAAAGCGGACATGTAGCAGCGAATACAATACAAATTCTATTGAATGCCTCCCAATCCTTGCGCTGTGCTGGCTGGCTCACCCGTGCCGGAAAAATATCGATGGATAACTTAAGTGCTAACACTGGGCGCTATGGTTCGTGCACAGAAGGATCTAAGAAACTTCCGAGATCGTATCTTCGGAAGTTTCTATTTATAATATCAATACCTTCGCCAAAATTGAACTAAGAAAGTAGGGGTTATCGGGTAAAGTAGGTTTGCGAAAACATCCAAACCCGAGAGGCCCATGACAGAGATTCTACAGCCATATGATAGCAGGATGCTCCATCAGATAGCGGTGGAGATTCCTCACGGAAACCAAATTTTCATGGAGCCTGATCATGCAACGGCGCTGAAAGCCATGTGAGGAATTGCAGTCTGTCCCCAAAAACGCTGGAGATTCCGTTCTTGAAATTGATTCCATGGAATGGGACTGAGCAAATCTAAGATTTGCCTGGCGAGTGGACAGTCTTGCCAAAGGAAGGCAGTTTATTAGGACGCAAAATGCGGAACGTAAATTATGCGGTTCGGTTCGCCACAGGCGCGAAAGCGAGTCGAAACGGGCTTAAATGGGGTTGCGGATCATGTTTTTTATCTTCGGAGGGATGAAATTGGTTGGGACAAATTGATTTTAGCCCGAGGGTCGCATTGAATTGGGAGACCGAACCGGTTAGCTCAGACACCTATGGTTTGTGTTTTCTCAAAAATCCGGACGGATGACTTATGGAGCCAGTACGAACCAGCATAGCTATTCTTTGTTACTTCCCATCCACAATCTGGCCTTCTATCAAATATGGATTACTTAGTTCTCCATCTACTACCAAGTATAACCACTGGTATCCAACTCTCCACTCTGTCTTAAGGTCGGTTCTGATCGTGGCCGTCTTCTGATTCAATCGAACGATTTCACCACGCACATCATTATTTTCCTTATCACGGAAACCCACTATTTCACCAACTTTGAGTTGACTTTTATCCAGCCTTTTCTTTGATGAAGCGGTTATGTCAGTATTTTCTTCATCTAAATTGACCCAGCAAACAGGGATTACCCACTTCTTTTGGTCATGTACATTTTCTACTAATAATTGTATTCTTTTTAGTCGAATTACTTTGGCGTCGATCAATCGATTTTCTACAGGATCGAAGTAACAGATCATTTGGCCAAGATGTAAACGCTTTTTGATTTCATCAACCCGTTGTGGATTTTCTAATTGCTGGTTGATCGCAATACTCAATCTGTAAAGATCAAATAATGAAGCCTGTTTCAAATCTTTTATGATTCTCGAATAATCCATTGCCAATACCTTATCTTCTACTTGCGCCAGCACTCAACGAGGTGTTCAGTTGCCGTTGTATAACCTGCTAGACTATGGTTTGTCACGGACTAAACGCCTAAAATAATATAGGCAAATAGACAGCGATAAACTCAACGTCTAATGCTTTTGGTTGTTATTGACTCCCGTCTGGTAGTAGAGGCGTAGGCGGTGGATCTTTTTGTTGCTCATCTGGCATATGATAGCTCCTTTCTTTTCCGAACAAAACTGAATAAATTCTAGTCGGCCCTTTTACTTGTATTGTCCTAGCTGCGAACCGTCAGTGCATCCTTTACATTCAACCGCCATTGCATCATTGACAATTTTGGCGGTCATGTATGACCTTCCTGCAGTGCCCAGCCTCTGATAGGAATAACTTCAAAATTATAGTTGCTTCCAGTGGCGATGGTCAAAGTACAAGGCACTCGCATCTAATTTTATGCTAAAAATGGAACTTTGACACTTCAAAAGGGCACTTTCAATATTGGATTCCGTAGAATTCATGCACCTTATCCGATTTTTCCGCCTACGAAAGATTGGTTTACCAGAGCTGTGGTTTCGATGTACCAAATTATCCAAAATGGCCCGAAAAGCATCAAAGAATCGAATTTAGATGCGATTGCCCTGAGTCAAAGTACTGACCACTTTTGTTAGCTAGATTCCAATGGAGGTAATTGTGAATAATGAATTTCGGACCGCCAACTGGCGGGTCAATCCGTCGAGGAGATTTGTCGGACCTTGGGTTGCACTCGTGCCTGGTTCCACGTTTGGTGGCGTCGCTACCGTGCGGGGCCCCCAATGGACTTTTCGATTTGACGCGCGCTAATGAGCAACCGCGTCAAATCTCGCTCAAGCTTGAGAATCATCCAACGGATTTGCCGGCGCTTAGTTTCCCAAGCCCATCCGGGCACACGCCACAGTCAGACTGGGGCCAGTTCCATTTTATCTGAACTTCAGCATCTATCCGACGCCGAGTTTGCGTACGATCGAACGGGCTCTGGAGCTCAATGGGCACAGAGTCCCAAAAGCGCGCCTGGCGCCTTATATCTCTTTGGCCACCTATCCAGCCCAATCACCTTTTGTAAGAAACAACGCGGTTATTGGGTTACTAGCAAGAGGCCGTGATCAGCTTTAAGGATTGCGTAAAGCCAATGCAAGGCAGAACGCTTGGGTTGCCAAAATTATGTTTTGTGTATATAATATTGCGAAAATCATAACTTTTAATGAACAAAACATAATAAGCATGTATTCAAAAACTCTCGGTACTGAAAACGCTCGATTGCTCACGATGCTAGCTGGCAAGGGAAAGATGGTCTTCTCAATTGAAGAGGCTCGGAACGTCGGTGGTAAAGACTATTCTGCTACCTTGCAAGAGCTATATCGGTTAACTAAAGCTGGATGGCTTGTCAGAATCAACGCCGGTAAGTATGCGGTCGTACCCTTATCTGCAGGCCAAGATGCATTGCCTGAAGTCAACCGTCTGGTGATCGCGCGTGAATTGATTGGCAATGCGCCATATTTTGTCTCACATGATAGCGCCTTCGAAGTCCACAATATGTTGACACGCCCAGTTACTAGCGTGACCGTCACCAGTTCCCGTCGGTTGCAGGCCCGGACTATTCTCAAGGTACCCTACCACTTTGTGGCAGCCAAACCCAAGGACATGTGGGGGTATGCGATGTTTTGGGTTTCCTCGGCGGAACAGGTACAAGTTAGCGATCTGGAACGGACGATCCTAGATGGCTTGGCGCGCCCAGAGCTGTGTGGTGGCATAAGTGAAGTTGCCACAGGCTTGTTGATACGGAAAAACGATCTGAATTGCGAAAAACTGGTGAATTACGCGCAACAATTGGGGAACCAAGCTGTTGCCAAGCGGTTAGGTTATCTGCTTGAATTTTATGGCTTGGGCACCCCGCAGGTGTTTGCCAGCCTTCATGAACTCATTGGCCCTAGTTACGCCTTGTTGGATCCAGTTCTTCCTCCGGATGGCCGCTTCGTAGCCAGTTGGCGGTTACGGCTTAACATTGATGCAGATATCCTGAAAGCGGTCGCGTCGACCTAATATGATCCTTGCAGCCGAAATCTCCAAAGTTGCCCACAGCCTCGGCCTTGGCGAAAGAACCATTGAAAAGGATTATGTGCTCACATGGATATTGTTTGCGATCGCTGACTTGCCCCTGCGAGATCGTCTGGCATTTAAAGGAGGGACGGCTATTAAGAAGGTGTACGCGCCGGGTTATCGGTTTTCGGAAGATCTGGATTTCACGTTGCTCGATCCACAGATTACTAATGAGGAGCTACGAATTGAGATTGAGGCCTTGTTTCCTTGGTTGGAGCGGGAAGCAAACCTTAGGCTGGCAATCCGAGAAGTGGATATTCACGCGGGTGGCAATCCCACTTTTTATTTGAACTATGTTGGGCCATTGCAGGCTGGTTTGGGCAGTCGCTTCTTGACGGTTGATATTTCACGCGATGAAACCATAATCTTTCCCACTGAGAAGAGACTGTTACGAGTTTTATACACCGATTGCCAAAACAGAAAGTTCTTGATAGAGACTTATTCGCCGGAAGAGATTCTTGCGGAAAAACTGCGCTCACTCCTCACCCGAACAGAACCTCGGGATTTGTACGACATTCATTACATGCTCACCAATCAAATAGCAGATGTTGGAAAAATGCTTTTTAATATGGGGCCGAAATTTGAAGCCAAAGGGCCCATAGTCGGCGATCTAAGAACAATCCTCACTCGCCGACGAGCTGGTTTTAACAAGCTCTGGACCAAGCGCCTGCAAGGACAAATGCCGGAAATACCATCACTTGAAAAGGTAATTCGAGAAACGAATCGTTTCATTCAAAACAATTTATAGCCATGGTAAAGTATCTGCTTGCTGTGCTTGCTGGTATGCCGATATCAGCCAGTGTGGGAGTTGATAAAGAGTCAGTATTCCATCTTCGGTAATTGGAATGACCCAACCGCTTCGCGAATAGCAAACGGCAATTCCTTGTATGAGAAATGAAAGGTCCTTTGCACAAAATATCTGAGCAAAGATTAAGTCAAAGTGAATTATAATGTGATGAAGAACAATTGATTTGCCAGTGATTGGACAAGAGCCATCGGTGAATTTTGTTGGTTGTCCGAAATAAATGGTGAACATTCTGTGATTTACCAATCACAAATCATCGGGCTAGCTTGAACCTGAGACCCTAAAACTAGCCTAAAATTACGGGTTTTATGGTCAAAGGTTGCGGAAACGGGGTTTCAGCTCATAACCCAGAGGTCGCAGGTTCGAGTCCTGCCCCCGCTACCTTGAACAAAAAAAGACTGCATCGCAGTCTTTTTATTTTAACGCTTTGTATAGCAATCTACCACTTTGTATCTTCCGCTGTGCTGATGCCAGCGCGACTTCCCGGTACGTTTGTACATCGTCACATTCGTAAACGGTTCGCCCAATATCCCATCATGGATGGCCCATGAACGCAAACGAATGCTGTCGACCGCATTGAGGTAAACGGAATGGTGAGCCATCCAGTTTCTTGAGGAGGTCGCCATTCTCCGAGAATCCCTGATGGATGTGTTCCATCAACTTTCGTCCCTGCTGATATGCAAAACCATAACGCTCGAAGATGATCGCGTTGTGATAATACAATGGCTCGACGAAATATAGATCGTGTCCGAGGTCTTCGATGAAATTTTCGAACCCGATTACAGCCGCCTGCAACAATCCGCAGCCCGCGTCGCACCTGACCCGGAGCGAGTCCCGCTTCGAGAGCCGCTTGCTCCGCCTCGATGTTCCGCGTTAGTGTGCCGAATTGCGTGATGCGTCCATCCGGCATTTTGTCCACGTCGAAGCGCGGCGAAGTGGGATCATTCAGGACGTAAAGCAGAATATGGATTTGTCCGTTCACTGTATCCGTCATATGACCGTAAAGAATGGGATCGGGAAAATTCGGTTGATGAAATAGCGACATTTCCATGTTGCTGGAACCGGGCGCAAATTGAAATCGAGTGAACGAGTCGAATTGAGGCGTGTCGATTTTGGCAGATGAAAACTTTCCAGCAATTCGCGTGGGATCAACCCGTAATAGATCCTGCGTTTTTCTTCCTCGGGCAATCGATTGATGCCTCCGATGGTGGAAGGCTTCATAAGTCACTCCCTGTGATGTACTTCCCGTTTGGCTTCGCGCTCTGCATCGCGTTTGGCAATCGTCTCGCGTTTATCATATAATTTCTTGCCGCGCGCCAAAGCGATTTCGATCTTGGCGCGGCCATCCTTTAAATAGACGCACGTCGGAACAATCGTCATGCCTTTCAAGCGCACCGCGTCCCATAGTTCGCGGATTTGCTTTTTATGCAAGAGCAGTCGGCGCTTTCGTTTGGGATCATGATTGAAGCGGTTGGCCTGTTCATACGGAGCGATGTGCGCCTCCACCAAAAAAGCATTCCGGCCATCTTCAATATCCACGTACGATTCAACGATACTCATCTGCCCGGCGCGAATCGATTTGATCTCGCTGCCCTGCAACGATAATCCGGCTTCAAATCTTTCCAAAAGAAAATATTCGAAACCGGCTTTGCGGTTGGTTGCTATGACTTTCACGTCTTCAGCCATTGATTTCATTTTAACACGATTGCGAATCTCAACTTGAAGTGGAAATCATGCAAGGATGGGTTGTGCTCTGGCAGTGGGTGATCCCCATTTGAAGATTACGATTCCGGCCAATAGCCCGCGCTGCGGCAAAAATAAACAATGCCATCGTCAGGCCGATTGCATTTGCGATAAACGGGCCGGCCAGCGAACCGACCAGCACACATAAATTCAATATCACGTTATACCATGCCAAATAGGCAGGGCGATCATTTGCAGGGATGTGTTCGAGGAGATAATTTGCGTATGCGCCAGTCGCCAAGGCGGATGCGAGTCCACCAATTGCTGAAGTGATATAAAAATGGAAGGGAGTGCTGGATAACGCCATACCGATTGGATACAATGCCATGCTCAGGATTCCAATGGCTGTTACTTTTTGATTTCCAATTTTCTGAACCATGCTTCTCAATTGAGTTGAACCGATCAGCAATATAAAATAAAATATTGCCGAGCCAATGCCGATTTGATTATCAGTCAAATGCAATACGTTAACTTGAACCAATGGAAAGATGGGCAACGGAAGATTTTGAGTCAGGTGAAAAGCCAATAACGCAAACAGGACGACTCGGAATGGTGTTTGCCAGATGTCGGCGCGAATGGCGGAGAAAAAGCTTGAGCGTTGATTCGTTCGCTCGGGACTTTTGACCGGTTCCGGCTTCGAAGGAAGCGATTCCACATCCGACGCTTTAGGTAGCTTGATCAAATAGAGATGCAGACTGCTCATTGCCGCGCCAAAGAATCCGATGCCAAACACAATCTGATATCCGACAGGAAAGGAAAGCCGGTTAAGCAAATATCCACTACCAACGGAGGAAATCATGTAGGTAATGGACAGCACCACGTTTCGGACGCCGGCCACATAAGCCCGGTACTCGCCAGGAACCGCAGATGCAAATAACGCGTTGAATCCCACGGATAATGGCGTGAGTGGGATCGCCATCAGAAGCGCCAGAATCGATCAAAGCCCAGATTTGTGCTGAATTTCCAAATATCCACGGGAAGTGGAACCCAGAGCAGGAAACCAATCCGGTAGATAACGGAAGACCAGAAGACGCCTTTGCCAATTGAACGGGCTTCGACCCAATGCCCGGCGGGGATAGCCAGCATCAGACTGACAATTGCACCCATTGCGGTGAGTAGGCCAATTTCAAATCCATTGGCGCCCAGCCGTGTGGCGTAAATATTAAGAAAATTGACTGAAGAACCTGCCAGGATGCCATACCAGCCCATATCGAAATAGAGATGGATGAAGTTTAAGCGATGTTCTTGTGGGATATCGCGTGGAAAAATTCGAGAGAGCACGATAGTGATTATACTGTTTTGAAGTCATCATATTAAACTATTGTCCTACCCTCTTTATTATTCTTCGAAAGATTAATTCTTCTCATGAAATCGTCACATTTTCTTTACCAGTGCGAAGAGTGCTCTTGATATACTGCATTCCTTGGACCAAAAAGGAGATCGAATGAAAAAAGTGACAGCAATTACAGTTTTAAGTATTCTCGTATTGGTATTGACAGCGTGTGGTGCCTCTGCAAGCTCGTCCCAGGCTAATTCAAGTAGCGGATCGAGCACATCGAACGGAAGCTCTTCGAGTTCATCAACTTCAACTCCGATCAGCACTCCCGGCGGGTCGACTACGTCGAGTGGAAGCTCTTCAAGTTCAACAAGTTCCGCGCCGATGAACGGCACTCCAACAACCGGACTCTCTGCATTGCAACTCGCGGCTGGAATGTTGAAGCTGGTAGGCACATCCAACGCAGTCACATCGCAGGAAGCAACTCAGCTTTTGCCGCTATGGCAATCCTTGCAGCAAATTGAAAGTTCAATGCCTCAGGTGGTGGACCGCGACCGCAAGGAACACCTGGTGCGCCGCAGCCAAATCCCACGATGATGGCAATGAGACAGCAAGTCGCAGCGCAGATTACGTCTATTGAGAACGCGATGCCACCCGCGCAAATTCAGGCGATCACTGGCCATGAATTTAACCGGGCAGGATATTTTCACGGCATTCCAACAGGCTGGAATCACCATGGGTGGACCAGGCGGAGGCGGTTTTGGTTCCTCCAATGGAGGCACTTTTACTCCTCCGCAAGGTGGTACTCCTCCGGTTGCGGGTACACCGGGTGCGTTTCGAGGAGGCGGCTTTGGTCAAGGTGGCGGGCGGATGGGAATGGGCAACTTCCTACCGCCCAGCGTAGTGACTGGGATTATCCAATTCCTGCAGAAGACGGCAGGCTCCTGATATCAGAGGATCATTCAATTCAGGTGTTGCCTGACCTCTTGCAACACCTGAAATTTTTAATGCAATGCCTTAGTTTTTTGATCTTGGGTTGTCATTAATTTGGACCTAGGAAACCGATAACGGGAATGCGGATTGCGTCTCGACCAAAATTCTGTTTTGCAAACTCCATAAGTGACGGTAAAGTCCATTTTGATTCAGCAAAATAGGTGAGTTCCGCGTTCGACGATTTGTCCATGATCTATCACGAGGATTTCATCTACATTTTCAAGCCCAACCAGACGATGCGTAATGAGCAAAGAAGTTTTTCTGCGCATCAAAGCGAACAATGTTTCCAGCACTTGTCTTTCCGTCAATGTATCCAGATTGGCGGTCGGCTCATCCAAAATCAAAATCGGCGCGTCTTTGATGATGGCACGCGCTATGGCGAGTCGCTGGCGTTCGCCACCGCTCAATCGCAATCCCTGCTCTCCGATCAATGTATCGTAGCCTTTGGGCAAGCCCACAATAAAATCGTGGATTTGTGCGGCGCGTGCCGCCGACTCGACTTCTTCTATTGTGGCTCGTCGCCGCGCCATTCGCAGATTTTCATAGACGGATGTGTTGAAGAAATATGTATTTTGCGAAACGTAAGCGATTCGTTCGCGGACTTCATCCGGCGCGTACGCTTTGAGCGACTCTCCGCCCAAATCGATTTTCCCCGACTCGTAATCCCAGAATCTGAGCAACAGATTTGCAATCGTGCTTTTCCCCGCGCCGCTTGGTCCGACAATTGCCGTAGTTGTCTTAGGTTGAAGATCGAAGGTTATATGTTTAAGAGCGGGAACTGGATTGATTGGGATAGGTGAAGGATAAATCCAAAAATTTGTATTTGATAATTTGTAATTCGATGTTCGCTTATCGGGCATCGAATATCGATTGCTCTCTGACTTCACGGTTCGGTATCTACCACTTCAAACAGACGCCGCGCGGCTTCGCGTGAGCTGACCCACATTTGCGCCGCGAGCGGCAAAGGCGTGACCGCTTCGAACGATGATAATGTGATCAATGCCAAGGATGCAAGGATTACACCGTCAAGCCTTCCAGCAGTGACGAGTGGAATGCATAAGAAAAGCACAACCCATAAAGCGAAGTTGCTCATGAATGTGGATAGGCCGGAATGAATGCCATTGATTCGTGCCAAGTGTTTCTGCGAATTGCCATAGGATTTTCCGGTCGAAGTTATTTTTGACAAGTGATCTCTGGGCTTGGCTAGAAGGCAAGAATATCGGCTATACCTTGAATGCCATCCACGATTTGGATATTTAATTTTGCACGCTGGATGATGACATTCAAGCCAGGGCGCTGGCTCATCGTCTGCGCGAGGAATGGGCAGGATCAAGCCGAGGAGGATGAAGAAGCCAATTAACAATGCGCCGAGCTGCGGGTCGGATGAAGCCAGAAAGATGGATACGCCGATCATCACGAGAATGGCAGTCAAGGGCGGCGCAACCACGCGGACATAAAAGTTTTCCAGCGTTCCCACATCGCTGATGATGCGCGCCAAAAGATCACCGGCGCGGTATTCCATCAAGCGCGCGGGAGCAAGCGGCTCGAGCTTTTCATAATACCAGACGCGCAAGCGACTCAGCAATCGGAACGTGACGTTGTGCGAAACAAGACGCTCGAGATAACGGAAGACGGCGCGGGAATGCCGAAGAATCGCACGCCGACAATGGCGACCGATATTACGGCGATGGAAGGATGAAGTGCAGCGTCGGATATCAACCACGCCGACGTGCCCATCAATGCCACGTTGCTTCCGATGGTGAGACTGCCAAGCAAAACCGAAAGCGCAACCCAGCCCCATGAGCCTTTTAGAAAATGCAACAGCCGCATGAAGATTGCTTGTTTACGAATGATTGTTGGCGATTGTTCGTTTTGGTTTGATGATTGAAGGTTGAAGGCTTCTCCTGGGGGCTGTTGATTGCCCTCAGGAATTTGCAATTCTTTGGTTTTGCTCTGAGCAGGTTTTGAACTTTCGAGTTGAGACCTTTCATTGACTTTGACCATCTTCGCGAACGCGCCGTTTTGCGAAATCAATTCGCGCTGTGTTCCTTTTTCAACGATACGAACCATTTTCCAGCACGACAATTTGATCGGCGTTGAAGATGGTGTTTAAACGATGCGCGATCGTGATAACGGTTCGGTCCCGCATCAGGCGGAGTGTGGATTCCTCCAGCGCGGATTCCGTTCCCGGATCAAGACTTGAAGTCGGTTCATCCAGAATCAAAATTGGTGCGTCTCTGAGAAAGGCGCGGGCAAGCGCCAGCCGTTGAGCTTGTCCGCTCGAGAGACGCGCTCCGCTTTCGCCGATGCCCGTTTCATATTTGTCTGGAAGCGATTCGATGAACTCTTCCAAATGCGCGGCACGCACAGCGGAAGTGATTTCTTCGTTCGTTGCATTGGCTTTACCAAGACGAATATTGGCGGCAATCGTGTCGTGGAAGAGATGTGGTCTTTGCGGAACCCACGCAAGATGAGAACGCCAGTCATCCAGGGAAAATTTGGTTAATGGTTCATCGTTGATAAGTGATGTCGCCGTCGGTTGGCTTGATAAAACTCAATAGAAGGTTTGCCAGCGTGCTTTTTCCCGAGCCGCTTGTGCCGACCAGAGCAAGATGTTGTCCGCGCGGAATGGTTAGATTGATATTTTTTAAAGCGGGTTCCGTTGCATCGGGATATTGAAAGACGATGTCATCAAAAGCAATGGAAGATATTTCTCTAGAGCCTGCTTACCGCTTACTGCTACCCCCTCACCGGTAACTGGCTCATCTAGAATTTGAAAGATGCGCCGCGCCGCGGTGGTTCCAGCCATACCAGCGTGGAAGCGCAGTCCTAACATGCGAAGCGGCAAATAAAATTCTGGCGCAAGGATCAACAAAAAGAGCGCTTCATGGAATTGTATTTGTCCATAAAGCAGACGCAATCCAACTTCGACGGCAATGATCGCCGTGCTAATGGTGGCGAGCAATTCCAGTGCGAATGCAGAAAGAAAAGTGACCTGCAAAACTTTTAATGTTGTATCGCGAAATTGATCGCTGACCTTGGCGATGTTCTGCGCCTGTGCTTTAGATTGGCCGAATAACTTCAAAGTACTCAATCCTTGCAGGCTATCGAGAAAATGTGCGGAGAGTTGGCCCAAGGTTTCGTATTGCTTTTTGGTAACCCCTTCCGCACTGCGCCCAATTATGTACATGAAAAATGGAATCAATGGCGCGGTAAATAAAAGGATAATGCCGGATAATAGATCAAGCGGAAATACAAGAATCAAAATAGTGATGGGGACAAGCGTGCTGATGACCAGTTGCGGAAGATACTGGCTGAAGTATGCATCTAGCGCTTCAATTCCTTCGACCGCGGCTGTGGTCAACTCACCGGTTCGTTCACTTTGGCTGAAAGCAGGACCGAGCGCGAGTATGTGAGCAAAGAGTTGTTCCCGCAGATTCGATTTCACTCGCACTGCGACAGCATTCGCCGCGACCTCGATTAAGCCACGTCAGTAGTCCCCGCGCGGCAATGACGATGAACAGCAATTGCATCCAATGAGAAACTTGAAGTAGAGTCTGCTTTTCGAGGAAGACATCATTAACGGTGGCGCTAATAAGGTAGGCTTGGCCGATTGCTAACATTCCGATAAAAAATCCAGAGAGAATTGTTAAGCTGAGGGCGAGCCGGGCGTCGTGGGCAAGAGCAAAGAGTTTGCGATGCATAGTTTGTATTATAAAACAACGGAGACGGTGTACGCCGTCCCCGATTTGCAATGGATATCGAGATTTAGTAAACGAGAGATTCTTTTTTCGTTGTAATACGCTTGCGGAACATGTAATATGTCCAGCCTTGATAGATCAGCACAATCGGGACGAAGATTAATGCGACGAAGCTCATCACGCTTAGTGTGTACGCAGAAGATGACGCGTTGTAGATCGTAAGGCTATAGCTTGGATTGGTGCTGGAGATCATCACGCGTGGGAACAGGATCATGAAGAAGGTGATCAGTGTGAACACGATATTGATCGCCACCAGAATGAATGCCCAGCCTTCTTGCTTGCGATTGATGAAGTATCCGCTGACCAGCAAGGCAGCCACACCAACAATTGGAATGATACCTGGATTCAATCCGAGGTGGGTATAGATGTCGGTGAAGATGTAAGTGGTGGCCAACAGGACCAAGCTCAACACCACCGCTGCGACGTAGATTTTCTTGGCAAATCCATTTACGCGTTCGCACAATTCGCCATCCAGTTTTAAACCGAGGAAATTCGCGCCGTGGAGAAGGAAAATGGACACCGTAGTCAATCCGCCAATTAAGCCGTAGGGATTGAGAAGCGTGAACAAGTCGCCGGTGTACATCATATTGGCATTAATCGGAACACCCTCTGCGAGATTAGCAAACGCGACACCGAGCAAAAGTGCGGCCAGGAAAGAGCCAATCGCAATCATCCAATCGAATAATGTGCGCCATTTTGGGTTGGCATCCTTCGAACGATATTCAAAAGCAATGCCGCGAATGATGAGCGCCACTAGCAACAGGAATAATGCGAGATAGAAACCGCTGAACATGGTGGCATACCATTGCGGGAATGCCGCGAACGTTGCACCACCAGCGGTTAGCAACCAGACTTCGTTGCCGTCCCAGGTCGCGCCAATAGCGTTGATAATGGCGCGGCGCTCTTCGTCTTTCCTGCCGAGGAACGGAAGGAGCATTCCGACACCGAAATCAAAGCCTTCGAGAAAATAGAAGCCCACCCAGAGAACTCCGATTAGGATGAACCAAAGAACTTGAAGAAATTCATGAGACATGCTGAACCTCCACCAATTAATCCTGCGCGCCGATAACTGAAGGCGCAGCATCTTCTGATTCTGTCACTGCCGCATCCGGCCCAAGAAGAGCGTACTTTTTCATCAGATAGAAGTCTGCTGCGGCGAGCGCACCGTATACGACCACATACCCGATCAACGAAATGAGCAGGTCAATTGTGGTGAGATTGGGCGAAACTGCATCCTGCACTTTGAGCAAACCCTGCACGATCCATGGCTGACGTCCCATCTCGGTCAATAGCCAGCCACTGATATTGGCAATGTAGGGCAGAACAATTACCCACGGTACCCACTTCATCCATTTGGCTTTTGTGATGTCTCCGCGGAAAGCATACAGGAAGAAAATTGTCAGAAGCGCCATTAGAAAGCCGATCAGGAACATAAAGCGGAATGCCCAATAGGTGAAGACCATCAGCGGAATGTAATCGCCGGGGCCAAATTGTTGCTGATACTGGGCTTGGATATCATATACGCCTTGAACCTGACAATTAAAATTGTTGCAAGCTAGGAAACTGGTCAAAGCGGGGAGGCGGAGCGACCAAACTTCCTTTTTGCCGCTCAGGTCGCCAATGGTCAGGATGGAGAACGAAGCAGGCTGTTCGGTATTCCATAGAGCTTCAATCGACGCCATCTTCATCGGCTGGGTCTGGTAGACGTACTGGCCCTGAGAGTGTCCGTCCAAAATAACCAGCACGGCGGCAACTAAGCCTACAATGGCTGCAATTTGGAATGAGCGCCTGAAAAATTCCACATTGCTTTTGCGAACGATGTGATATGCGCTCACGCCCAAGATTAGGAAACTCGCAGTTGCCAGACCTGATGCAATGGTGTGTCCAAAGAACAGCCAGCCTTTGGGATTAGTAATCAGCGCAAAGAAATCATTCAACATTGGGCGGCCCGTTGCCGGGTCAATGACATAGCCGACGGGATGTTGCATCCAGCCGTTGGCAAGCAAAATCCATAGCGCGGATAAATTCGATCCGATCGCGGCCAGCCAAATCGAGGCCAGATGAACTTTCTCCGGAACCTTTCCCTCACCGAAAATCCAAATGCCGAGGAAGGTCGATTCCAGGAAGAAGGCCAGCAGGGCTTCAATGGCCAACAGTGAGCCAAAAATATCTCCAACGAATTGGCTGTACTCCGACCAGTTCATGCCGAACTGGAATTCCTGGACGATGCCCGTCACCACACCTATGGCAAAGTTGATCAGGAATAGTTTGCCCCAAAACTTTGCCATCTTATGGAAAGTCTCATCCTTGGTTTGGTAGTAGCGGGTCTGCATGAATGCGACAAACCATCCCAAGCCAAGCGTGAGGGGGACGAACAAAAAATGATAGACAGTCGTTAGAGCGAACTGCCATCGCGAAAGAATAAGTGGATCCATAGCATCTCCTTCGATATGATTTTTTGTACGTGCACCTCCTGCACGTACGGATTCACTAGCTGTAGTTAAAGATCGGCAGTGAAACTATATCGGTTGCCAAAGCATCCTGAGCAAGGTCATCAAAAGTAATGGCCTCCAATTCATGAGTAATCGTCGCTTGTAATTTTCCCCAGCGGCATCGTACCGGACATTTTGTGTCGAATGGACATTGAGTACGGCCTGATATGCAATCTGAGACGGATACTGGGCCTTCGAAATATTCCACCACTTCACGCAGATTGATTTGATCAGCGGGCCGGGCGAGTTCGAGTCCGCCGTCACGGCCGGGGAACGTGAGCAATAATTTCGGCACGAGCCAATTCCGCCACGATGCGCGGCGAGAAGGCGGGCGGAATTAACATTTCACTGTTGAATCTCTGGTGTCGAAATCCGTTTTCGTTCCGAATGTTTAGCGAGCGCCAATACAACTCGAATTGCGTAGTCTGTTTGCCGATTGATGCGGATCATTCTTTTCTCAATAAGCCTTAATGCCTTAACGATTACCTTAACTGTAAAGGTTTGTATGCCAGACTATAAAGTATAAAATGTCATAATCAGAATATTACATAACTCATCAGGGTTTGAGAGAGATATCGGTCGCTATTTTCTATCCAATCTTCGCCGCGCATGATAAACTTTTTCTGAAAGGTCCAATATCCTAAATGAAGAATATTTTGAATTTTGCTGCCGATGCCTCCGAAAGCGATTTGCGCCTTGCTATCATTGCTTGCGGCGAGATTTGTTATTCTCGTCATTTGTTAACTTCGAACGATGGAAACATTTCCGCTCGCCTTGATGGCGAACGCTTTCTGATCACTCCTGCGAAGCTTTGTAAAGGACGGATGGATCCGGATGATTTGCTGGTCGTCGATCTGCGGGGAAAGTGATCTATTCGGCGAAAGGCCGCGAGCCGTCCTCCGAAACCCCGATGCATCTCGAAGTTTATAAACAACGCCCTGATGTATTCGCCGTGATTCATTCACATCCGATCTTTGCCACAGCATTGACGGTCACCGGTTTGGAATTTCCTGCTGATGTTCTACCTGAAGTCATGCTCACCTTAAAGGATGTACCTGTCACGGCTTATGCCACACCGTCTTCTCATGAAGATGCCGAAGTGATTCGTCCATGGATTCGCGATCATAACGCTATCTTGCTTCGCCAGCATGGAAGTTTGACCGCTGGAAGGAATTTGGATGAAGCGCTAATTCATCTTGAACGCATTGAGCATGTTGCCGAAGTTTTTTGGAGGGCATCCATGTTGGGGAATGTCCGTCGGATTCCAACAAATGAGTTAGAAAAACTTCGTCAAAAACTTTGACAATCCATTCATCCCATGTTAAACTCAGCACGCTTTCACTGGCGCACTCTCGTGAGTGCGCCTTTTCCTGTGCCATGAGAACTGTTTTTTGGGAAGACAACTGCCTCAAGATGATAGACCAGCGCCTTTTGCCGAATACGCTGGAAATTGTTGCATATCAAACACATCGAGAAGTCGCACAAGCAATAAAAAATATGACTGTGCGTGGCGCACCTGCCATTGGTGCGGCGGCGGGATTTGGACTCGCCCTTACAGTTCGTGAGTCCGCTTCAGCCTCGACGCCTGAACTGCTGACCGACCTCCAGAACGCCGCGGCCGTTTTACGGTCTGCGCGACCGACCGCCGTGAAATCTCGCTTGGGCATTGGATCGTATTCTAAAAAAAGTTTCCGGATTTAATGGCACCGCTGACAATCTGCGCCGAATCGTTTTGGATGAAGCGCAACGCATTGCTGATGAAGATGTCTCGATCAACAAGCGCATGGCAGAACATGGCGCGACATTGATCCATGATGGTGACACAATCATCCATCATTGCAATACCGGCGCGTTGGCGACCGTAGATTGGGGCACGGCTCTTGGAGTCATCCGCACTGCGCATGAACAAGGCAAACATGTGCATGTATTGGTGGATGAGACTCGTCCGCGATTGCAAGGCGCGCGGCTGACGGCCTGGGAGTTGGAGCAATATCATATCCCATACGAAATCATCAGCGACAACATGGCCGGTTATTTCCTGCACAGCGGCAAAGCGCAAAAAGTGTTGTTTGGCGCGGACCGTGTTGCCGCGAATGGTGATGTGGCAAACAAGATTGGTACATATATGTTAGCCTTGGCTGCACACGATAATCATGTTCCTGTTTATTCGGTAGTGCCAACATCTACGATTGATTTGTCGCTTGAGCATGGCGATTTGATTCCCATCGAAGAACGGAATGCCGATGAAGTGCTTGGCATCGAATTTCATGGCGAGCGCGTTGCGCCCAAAAATGCAAAGGCGCGCAATCCCGCCTTTGATATCACGCCGAATCGATTGATCACATGCAATCGTCACGGAGAACGGCGTTGTTTATCCGCCGTTTCAAAAAAATCTCAGAAAAGTAGTCACGACTTAAGTCGTGACATAAGGTGCTTATGGATATTCTCATTACTGGCTCTGTTGCATACGATTATCTGATGACCTTCCCTGGTCTGTTCAAGGAACAGATTTTGCCGGAGCGTTTGGCAACCATTAGTTTATCTTTTCTTGTTGATTCGATGTCGAAGCAACGTGGCGGCATTGCGCCAAATATTGCGTACACGATGGCTTTGCTTGGCGGGAAGCCGCGCGTGATGGCAACGGTTGGTGAAGATTTTTCTGACTATCGCGTCTGGCTCGAATCAAAAGGCGTGGATACATCGCTGATGAAAGTTATTCCCGGCGAATTTACCGCGTCATTCTTCGCGACCACGGATCGGGCTTCCGCACAAATTGCATCGTTCTATCCCAGGTGCATTTGGACACGCGAATATCCAGTCCTTGAAGGAATTATCGAATAAACCCGATCTTGTCGTTGTCTCACCGAGCCCGCCGGATGCTATGATGAAATTTCCGGCAGAATGCCGCGAACTGGGAATTAATTATCTTTATGATCCGAGCCAGCAGGTTCCTCGTCTCGAAGGAAGCGAGCTGGCGCGCGATATGGAAGGCGCATATTTTCTCTTCTGCAACGATTATGAATTTGGATTGATCTCAAAGAAAACCGGCTGGGATCTAAAGCAAATTTTGAAACATGTCAAAGTGCTGGTCATTACCCGCGGCAAGGATGGTGCAAATCTTTATACAGATGGTGAAGAATATTTTATCCCAACCGTGCCCGAGCGCGAGATTGTTGACCCAACCGGAGTCGGCGATGCGTTTCGAGGCGGCTTCTTAACCGGTTATACCCACAACTGGGATTGGGTGATGTGCGGTGAAGTTGGCTCGCTGGCGGCCGTCTATTGTCTGGAATGCCGCGGGCCGCAAAGTCATAGTTATACCAAGAAAGAATTTGTTGAAAGATTCAGGCAGCAGTTCGATGATCAGAAAAAACTGGATGCGCTATTAAAATAACGAAGGAGAAACCATGAGCGATAATTACGATATCAAAGACATCGATCAAGCCGAAGGTGGACGCCGCCGCATTGATTGGGCGGAGCGCGAGATGCCCGTTCTGCGCCAAATCCGTGAGCGCTTCGCCAAAGAGAAACCGCTTAAGGGCATTCGTCTTTCAGCCTGTTTGCATGTGACGACGGAAACCGCCAACTTGGCGCGGACTTTGCATGATGGCGGTGCGGATTTGGTGTTGACCGCCTCCAATCCATTATCCACACAGGATGATGTGGCGGCTGCGTTGGTCAATATGTATGAAATTCCCACCTATGCCATCAAAGGCGAAGACAATGTGACGTATTACAAACACATCAGTGCAGCGCTTGATCATAAACCGCAGATGACGATGGACGATGGAGCGGATCTCGTTTCGACGATTCATAAAGATCGCCGCGAACTTCTTCCTAGATATTATCGGCGGCACGGAAGAAACGACAACGGGCGTGATTCGTCTGCGCGCCATGGCCGCGGATAAGATGCTCAACTTCCCGGTCATCGCGGTCAACGATGCGATGACCAAGCACTTCTTCGATAATCGCTATGGCACCGGTCAATCTACCCTCGATGGCATCATTCGCGCAACGAATGTTTTGCTGGCGGGCAAACGTTTTGTCGTGGCTGGTTATGGCTGGTGCGGACGCGGTCTCGCATCACGCGCTCGTGGCATGGGTTCGCTGGTCATCATTACCGAAATTGATCCGCTTAAAGCGTTGGAAGCGATCATGGATGGTTTTGAAGTCATGCCGATGAAAGAAGCAGCCAAGATCGGCGACATCTTCTGCACTGTGACCGGCGACATCAACGTGGTTGACAAGAGTCACTTCGAGGTCATGAAGGACGGCGCCATCGTTGCCAACTCCGGCCACTTCAATGTCGAGATCAACATCCCGGCGCTGGAAAAGATGTCGAAGGGCAAGCCGAATCTCGTGCGTCCGTTCGTTGAACAGTACACGACCAAAGATGGACGCAAAATCAACATCCTAGGTGAGGGCCGCTTGATCAATCTCGCAGCTGCAGAAGGTCATCCCGCTTCCGTGATGGACATGTCTTTTGCCAATCAGGCGTTGGCCGCGGAGTACATGATCAAGAATGCTGATAAGTTGGAGAAGAAAGTTTACTCCGTTCCCGCCGAGATCGACGCGGAGATTGCCCGCCTCAAACTGGAGGCGATGGAAATAAAGATTGATAAACTTTCGAATGAACAATTGAAATACCTCAATTCATGGCAAGAGGGAACATAATTCAGTTTTGATTTGCTGTAAGAAAAGGGCGGTTGCCTGCCCTTTTCTAGTTGTAGCTTTCTAAAGCGTAATTATGAATAGCAAACGAACTCGATCAGTTGTTGCTTCGCTTTGTGGGTTGGCGGTGGTGATCGCTCTCGGCGGAATCTGGATTGTCCGTAATTACCGCACTAATATTCCGGGGTCCTCTAGCTTTTTTGCCAATACCCCTGCGCCCATCTCCAATGATTTCTTTTCGCAGGAATTTTCATCGTCCACCGATATTGTACCTGTCAACGGACTTGCGGTCGGCGGATTAGGAGATGCTCTTCTCAAATCGAATGTATGGAATTCTCTTTTGGACTATAAAAGAAAACAAAACTGTGTCGATGTGACCAGTGAGGCAATCAGCGTCACACAAATTAACGAAACGCGTGAATTCTGGGTCGAGAATTGGACTGTGAATGCTTGCGGCAAAACAGAAGTGTTCAAAGTCAAGTTCACACCCGATCAAGTCGGCGGGACGATATATTCTATTGTCCCTTAACTAGCAATTTGACTGTTCTCCATATCCCTGCTATTATCCTTGATATGAAAGTACAAAATTTATCCCTCCGCCAGCGTTTCTGGCAGTGGGTTCAGAATTTCTCTCGCTGGTTCAAGCCCGGGCTGGGCATCAAGCGCTGGATGCTGGTTATTTTGGCGGGAATTACATTGTTGGGCATCGGTCTAGGTATGTATTTGTTAGATTTATATCGGACCGATACGACGCAATTCGGCTATCCTTACTTTTCTTTTTTTGGCAAGTCTGCGTTTTATGCCGCGATTTGCGCGCATATTGATTTTCGGCGGATTAGGGATTGGCTTAGTTGCTTATGGCACATGGGGACTCAACCAGGCCCTTCTCCGGCCGTTCCTGAGACCGGGGCACACGGTGATCGATCAGCTTTCCGATTTTCGCAGACGAGACCGCGGTCCGCGCGTGGTTGCGATTGGCGGTGGACATGGCTTATCCACATTATTGCGCGGGCTCAAAGCGCATACGCGGAATCTTACTGCGATTGTCACGGTTGCGGATGATGGCGGCTCGTCGGGACGACTGCGTGAGAGCTTTGGAATTCTTCCGCCTGGTGACATTCGCAATTGTCTCGCCGCGTTGTCCAACGATGAAGCTTTGCTAACCCAGCTCTTCCAATATCGGTTCAGTGGTTCAGCGGGGCTTGAAGGTCATTCGTTTGGCAACCTTTTTATTACTGCATTGACAGACATCACCGGAAGCTTCGAGGAGGCGGTGGCCGAATCTGGGTCGTGCCCTTTCTGTGAGCGGGCGCGTCCTGCCTTCGACTTTGCACGATGTCCGTTTAGTGGCCGATGTGCTCCTGCCGCACGGGTTAATGAGGTCAGGGTGCAGGGTGAAAGTAAGATCCCCGAGATGGCTGGACGTATTCGCCGGGTCTGGCTGGAGCCGGGCAATCCCCCCGCGTTCCCTCCGGTTTTGCAGGCCATCCTTAATTCAGATTTGATCGTGGTCGGGCCCGGCAGCCTTTATACGAGTTTTTTACCTAATTTGCTGGTTCCCGATTTGCTGGCGGCCATTCACGCCAGCCGCGCAGTTAAAGTTTATATTTGCAATATTGCCACGCAAGCGGGCGAGACTGATCTGTATACTTGTTATGATCATCTGAAGGCGTTGGAAGAGCAAGTGGGTGAAAATTTTTTTGATGTGGTCTTATGCAACGAAAATTATGAGGGCCATCTGGGCGGACCTTCGCAGTGGGTGAGCGCAGATGAGAAGTCCCGCGCCGATTTGCGATTTTATGGCGCTGACTTAATGGATGCCGAACATCCTTGGCGGCATGATTCGGTTAAGCTTTCGCAAGTTCTTATGGACTTGTTTTACGAACGAACCGGGCCATTGAGCGACCGCATTGAGTGACAAATTGCAGTGGTCAAACCTGCTTATTTGAATTAGAATTCACAAGTGAATAAAAAAATCTGCCTATAGTTACGTAGGCATGATACTAAATCTATCTGGAGGTTAAGATGGCAGTAAAAGTTGGTATTAATGGATTTGGGCGAATTGGTCGGCAGGTTTTGAAAGCAATGCGCGATTATTATCCCAAAGAACTTGAAGTTGTTGCGTTCAATGATATCGGCGACACCAAGACCATGGCGCACTTACTCAAGTATGATTCGACCTATGGCCGCTTCAACGGCATCGTCGAGGTGAACGATGACGGGCTGACGATCGATGGCAAAAAGGTGAAGGTCTTTAAGGAGACTGACCCATCCGCGATTCTGTGGAGCAGCTTGGGGATTGACATTGTCATTGAATCGACTGGCCTTTTCACGATCAAGGAAGATGGCGTAAATAAAAAAGGCAAGACGGTTAAAGGAGCAGTCAACCACATCACGAAAGGTGGCGCGAAGAAAGTCATCATTACCGCACCGGCAGAAGGTGAAGATCTGACGGTGGTACTTGGTGTCAATGAAGACCAATATGATCCGAAGAAACATAATGTTCTCTCAAACGCCTCCTGCACCACGAACTGCTTGGCACCTGCGGCAAAGGTGGTTCACGACAAGTACAAAATCAAACGCGGCTTCATGACCACCATTCACTCGTACACTAATGACCAGAAGGTACTTGACCTTCCGCACTCCGATTTGCGCCGCGCCCGCGCTGCCGGGTTGAACATCATCCCGACCACCACGGGCGCCGCCAAAGCCATTGGATTGGTCATCCCTGATCTCAAGGGCAAGTTCGATGGCTATTCTCTACGCGTGCCGACCCCAACGGTTTCCGTTGTTGATTTCACCGCTGAAATCGAAACTGCAACGACAACGGAAGAACTGCGCCAGGCTTTTCGCGATGCTGCCAAGCAGCCGCGCTTCAAGGGAATCCTCGAGGCTGTGGATGAACCCCTGGTCAGTATGGACTTCAAAGGCAGTTCCTATAGCTCGTCCATTGACCTGCCTTTCACTTCCGTTCTTGGCAAGGAAAAGAACGACTTCATCAAAGTCGTAAGCTGGTATGACAACGAATGGGGTTACTCCGTCCGCACCGCGGACCTAGCGGCCCTGATTGCAAAGAAACTTTAATCCTATCCTTTACCCTCCCCCATTTTTATAGAGAATGGGGGAGGATTGGGTGTGGACTTGGAGAATACCATGAACAAGAAAACCGTAAGAGATATTGATATCAAGGGTAAACGCGTGTTGATGCGTGTGGATTTCAATGTGCCGATGCAGGATGGCAAAGTCACAGACGATAAACGCATTAAGGCTTCGTTGCCGACCATTCAATATGTTCTCGATCAGGGCGCATCCTTGATCCTGATGAGCCATTTGGGACGACCGAAGGGCGGACCTGATCCTGAGTTCAGTTTGAAAGCCGCCTCGGAAGTTTTATCTTCACTACTGGGAAAGCCCGTCAAGATGGCACCCGATTGCGTCGGCCCCGAAGTTGAAAAAATGGCGAAGGCGCTCAAACCTGGTGAAGTCTTGATGCTTGAGAATACGCGCTTCCATGCCGGTGAGGAAAAGAATGATCTGCAACTCGCAAAGCAGATGGCTTCGCTCGGCGATGTCTATGTAAACGATGCATTTGGTTCAGCGCATCGTGCTCATTCCTCGACCGAAGGCGTGGCGCGTTTTCTTCCCGCTGTCTCCGGCTTTTTGATGGAACAGGAATTGGAATATCTTGGCCGCGCTGTTTCGAATCCTGTGCATCCATACGTTGCCATTCTTGGCGGCGCAAAGATCAGCGATAAAATCCTCGTTGTGGAAACTTTGTTGTCCAAGTGTGACAAGTTGATCATCGGCGGAGGAATGGCGAATACGTTCCTCGCGGCAAAAGGTTATGCCATGCAGGATAGTCTCGTCGAGGCCGGATCCATCGATACGGCAAAATCCATCCTGTCGAAAGCAGGTAATAAATTGCTCCTTCCTGTTGACGCGGTGATTGCAGATAAGTTCGAAGCCGAGGCGAATAGCAAGGTGGTAGATGTGGATAAAGTCCCGGCTGGTTGGCGCGTTATGGATATCGGACCGAAATCCATCGAGGCCTTCAAAGCTGCGTTGAACGGTGCCAAATTAATTGTCTGGAATGGCCCGATGGGTGTCTTCGAGATGGCAAAGTTTGCCGAAGGGACATTTGCCGTGGCGAAATTGCTGGCCGCGTCCGGCGCAACAACGGTGATTGGTGGCGGAGATTTTGCCAGCGCGGTAAAGAAGGCTGGTGTTGCAAAACAAATGACGCATGTTTCAACCGGCGGCGGTGCATCGCTTGAATTTTTGGAGGGCAAGGAATTGCCTGGCGTAGCCGCATTGATGAATAAATAGTTTCTGGCTGAAACGAAGAAAAAAAGTGACAGTCGTCTTAGATGACTGTCACTTTTAATACTGCGATATAATCATCGCAATTCATTCTGGGAGCATTCGGATGTCTTTCAATGATGGCGAGAACGTGGGTCCCTATCGGATTATCGAACAACTCGGTCAGGGCGGCATGGCAACTGTGTATAAGGCCTATCATGCCGCGCTGGATCGTTATGTGGCGATCAAGGCATTGCATCCCGCATTTGGAGACGATCAAAGTTTTCTGTCCCGCTTTCAACGAGAAGCACGGCTCGTGGCAAAACTGGAGCATCCCAACATTGTTCCCGTTTATGATTTTGCGGAACATGAGGGGCGTCCATATCTCGTCATGAAGTTCATCGAGGGGGATACGCTCAAAGCACGTCTAACCGAAGGGCCGTTGACCTCTGCGGAGATAGAAAAGATAGTGGTGGCTGTTGGATCGGCGCTGGCGTACGCACATAAACAAGGAATTTTGCATCGTGATATTAAGCCATCAAACGTGTTGGTCGCTAACGACGGTCAATTGTATTTGGCGGACTTTGGCTTGGCGCGCATCGCGCAATCGGGCGAATCGACTCTTTCATCCGATATGATCATGGGCACGCCCCAATATATTTCGCCTGAACAAGCAATGGGAAAGAAGGAACTTGACGAAGGCACCGACATCTACTCGTTCGGCGTGATGATCTACGAGATGGTGGTGGGGCAGGTTCCGTTCAATGCCGATACGCCGTTCTCGATCATTCACGATCACATTTATTCGCCGCTGCCACTGCCGCGCTCGATCAACCCCAAAGTGCCGGAGAGCGTGGAACGGGTTTTGCTTAAAGCATTGGCGAAGGAACGCGCGGATCGTTATCCGGATGTGGACTCACTCGTCAGCGCGTTCAGGGAGGCATGGGTCTCAGCAGGTGTACCAATGCAAGGTACAGCCATCACGATGCACCCCGCACAACTCAAAGGGTCCGCGTCTGGCGCGAAAACGATAGCCGCTAAGAGTCCAGCAATGAAGCGCTTGTCGCCGTGGCCGTTCATTGCAGGCGGCATATTATTGATCATTGGATGCTTGTTTGTCCTGTTTGTACTGCGCAATGATCGTTTGCTAAGGACTAGCGCCTCGGCGACCGCGGCGGCACTTGCTCAGGCGCAATCACCGGCAGCACAGATCGCGGCGACTGCCTCGTATTTGCCTAATGCAACGAGTGCCGCTTCATCCTCGCCGACTGTTGCCACAACTCAAGTGCCTGCAGTGGCAACTGCTCAGGCAGCGTTCAATCAAAACCCTAATGATCCGAACGCCGCCCTGAGTCTTTCCCTTGCTGATTGGGATGCAGGGCAGACTCAACAGTCAGTGGAGGCTCTCGCTACCGCTGCAAATTTAGCCGGTTCGTCCAATACGCAATTCTTCAACAATGCCGGAGATCAATTCAAACAGCGTCAGGCCTGGCTGTCTGCGGCGGCTATGTATTTACGCGCGGTCAAATCGTTTGGATTTGGTGGCAAGCCTCCGCAAGATCTTGTGGATAATTATCATGAGGCCATATATCAAGCCTCTGTTCAACCCAATATTCAATCCTATCTGCCCTTTTCTTCGCTTAGCAGCGTGGAACAGCCGATGGCAATGGTGGCGGAGGCGCGCTACGATTTCTATAATGGAAATCCATCTCAAGCGCAAGTACTTCTCAATCAGGTCAAGCAAATCCGGCCGGGAATGCCTGAAGCCTCCCTATTGCAAGCGGAGATAGATGCCAAGAACGGTAAGACCTTTGAAGCCAAGCAGTTGCTTCAAATATTAATCGGCGACTTGAACGCCGCAGATTGGGTGCGCGCCTATGCCCAAAACTATCTGAACGAAATTCCATAATCGAAAGGTTCTATAAAATGAGACGTCCGCTCGTAGCTGGCAATTGGAAGATGAATAAAACCGTTGGAGAGGCCAGTGAACTGGTCAACTCGATGGTTCCAAAATTGAACGAGATCAAGGGCGTGGAAAAAGTTTTGTGTCCGCCATTTATTTCATTGCCTGTCATCTCGTATTTGCTGAAAGGAGGCGAGGTCGGCCTCGGCGCGCAGAACATGTTTTGGGAGGAGAAAGGTGCGTTCACCGGCGAGGTTTCGCCTGCGATGGTCAAAGAGCTTTGCCAGTATGTCATTCTCGGTCATTCCGAGCGCCGGACCTATTTTGGTGAGACGGATGAGACGGTCAATAAACGCGTGCATGCTGCGCAAAAAATTGATTTAATCCCGATTGTGTGCGTGGGCGAGACGCTTCAACAATACGAATCGAAGCAGACAAATGAAGTAGTGGCGCGTCAAATTCGCCTCGGCCTCGCTGGCATCAATTCCGTGTTTGCGCCGCGCATAGTTGTGGCGTATGAGCCGGTATGGGCGATTGGCACGGGCAAAGCCTCGAGCGGACCTAGCGCCAATGAAGTGGTAGGCAAAGTGATTCGCGGTACATTGAGCGAATTGTTTGGCAATCAAAGCGCGCAAGCCATGCGCGTTTTATATGGTGGATCGGTGACGGCCTCCAACGCGGTTGAGTTCTTCGGTCAATCCGAAATTGATGGGGCATTGGTCGGCGGCGCAAGTTTGAAGGTGGATGAATTTGTTGCGATCACTAAAGCGGCGTCGAAGTCGTAACTAGAAGGCCATTGCGAACTCCAAGCGAAGCGAAATGTGTGGCAATCTCTTAAGGGATGGGACCTCAACTAACTACCAAACAAGAGATTGCCGCAGCGGTTTGCTCTTCGAGTACGATGTCATCACTTCGCAATTACACATTAATTTTTAAATTCTCATGGATTTATTCTCTTCGTTTGAGGGTCTGATCTGGTTTGTGTTAACTCTTCTGCCGCTGGTATTTCTCCAGCGGCTTTTGCATCGCGAAATCCAGGCCGTGTTTTTGATCCTGAGTCGAAATGAACAAATCACCATTACCCTCTTTTCGCTCATCTTTTTGCCCGGCGTGTTATTGCATGAGTTGAGTCACTATGGGATGGCGGTCCTGCTCGGTGTCGATACAGCGCGCTTCTCGCTTATTCCGCAAATGCTTGAGGATGGACGATTGCAGTTGGGTTATGTGGAAACAAGTAAGACCGATATGGTTCGCGATTCGCTAGTGGGTGCCGCACCGTTGATTGTCGGCGGAGGCTTCGTTGCTCTTATTGCGATCTTTGCCTTGCACCTTCAACCGATGTGGGATGTATTGCGAAACGGTCAATTTGGTTTATTTTGGTTTGGAATCACTGGGCTTTACACAATCAAGGATTTTCCCTTTTGGTTTTATATCACGTTTGCAGTCAGCAGCACCATGTTGCCATCCCAATCGGATCGTCATGCTTGGCTTCCGCTCAGCGTGACGATCGCAGTGTTGATTGCGCTGGCGATTCTGGCCGGCATCGGTCCGTGGATGCTGGCGTATCTCACACCGCTGCTTAATTCATTCCTCAGCGCCGCAGCAATCATATTCGGATTGAGCGCGGCAGTTCATGCAATACTGATCGCACCGGTTTTCTTAGTTCATAAGGCACTGCGCACGAATTCACGGGTGTGGATATTCAATAAGCAAATGTTTGCTATGGAATTCCCCATTGCCCATTGAAGACAGTATCAGCCGCGGCTTTTTGCAAAGCGTGCGCCGTTGCCGCTGGCAGATTGGCTTGATACGATAATCCTTCCGGGCTTTTCTGGAAGATGTCAGCATAAAAAACGCACGCCGCCAGATAGGTTCCTTCCGGCGTGGGATGACTGCCATCATCTTGCCATAAATTGATTTGTGAATTTTGATTCTGAACGTTTTGCCATGCAACTCCGACCGGCGCGACCGGCGAGTTAAGCGCTTGCGCGGTGACTAAATATCCGTTGTCAATTTGGGCTTGCATGCTGGCATAATTTGGCATTCCGCTGGCAGGCAAGCCGTTCCGATGCGCCCAGGTGATGAAAAAGATAGGTACTGCGCCAATCTGTCGAACGTCGTCGACGAGGACGCGGGCTGCAGGGTACATAATCTGTGTCCGGGATGATTGAACGGATGGGACTTCGCTCTGTTCCTGCAGGACCACGAAATTCCATTTTTCCGAATCAATCTTCGCAATCGTGTCGGACGACTTGACGTGATCGGCGAGCATCCAGCCGCCTTGCGCCGACATTCCAACCCCGGTCTGGTGGCCACCGGCTTGTGCAAGGTTCATGAACGTGGTGGGCAAATCATTGACGTAGGTGTAACTGTTGCCGATAAAGAGCACGCGTGTGCAAGATTCTGTTTGCCTGCAAATTGGAACAATCCATCGTAGGCGCACAACCAGAGGCACATATCAATAAGAAGAGAAGAACCAAAAGTTGCAGTCTTAAAAAAAGTTTCATATCTTTTTCCATCTTGTGATCAACATTTTCACGCGGATTCGCAAGCGCGCATCCGCATCCGCCACCGCCCATATCGGGCGGACATTCTTCCAGGTAGGGTCATCCACGCTGATGAAGTCTTCCCATTCATTATCAATATATTCCTTCATCTCCCTTGGCGAGTCCCAATAATAGAAGAACGGAAAGAATTCTTCGCGTTCACGGACGAACCACTTTTGTTCTGCAGCTTGTGCGACGGCTTGATTTGCAGCTTGGTCATCTTCGACAACCATCGGCAGATCGGACACGGCTCCGGCTTCTTTGATTTCACGCGCTGAGGCGACTTCAATCGGCCAACTGCCTGCCAGCGGACGCAGATCAATTAATATTCCATCCGGCGCAAGTACGCGCTGGATTTCATTCAGGGCATGAACCATGCCCTCACGTGCAATTCATCAGAACGACCAGGCAAGGATCGCAATATCGAATGTTTCTTTGGAAAAAGGAATATGGACCGAATCGGCACGTGTCAAAGTAACGGAAGATTCCAAATCGGAAGGACGGTCTATCATTGCCACGCGGCAGATCATTCCCTTCGAGATCAATGCCTGCCACAAAGTGCGCCGACTTGGCATATTGCCACGTCAAGCGTCCATCGCCGCAGCCGATCTCGAGCACGTGCTTGCCTGCGAAGTCCGCAAACTTATGCAGGTATTTTGGTTCCGTTCGTTCGACGTCTTTTTGGAGGGACATTTCTTATTCTAAGCTTCTTTTACAGATTTTTGGGCTAGAGTTCTTATTTCTTTCTGCATGGAGTTCAATAAAACAACCTTCTAACTCTTTGTGTCCAGCCGAATATTGCAATTCATCAATTTGTTTCGGTATCGTCGAATTGATGTCAGTATGAACGCCGGCCCAAACAAAGAGAATGGACTTTGAGAGAGAGTATATTTTGGTCAACTGCCTGACCTCGATAGCGTTCATTACTAATTGTAATGTGCTCTCTGTGTTTTGCTATAGATGAAAAACTGTTAATGTCTTTCTTGTAGTTTGGAGTAGCGCGCCGCATATATCAAAGTTCTACGGTCCCTATAGCCTCTCTTGTGCCGCATCTTACAAGGTCTGGAAAAATTTTCTTGCATGGCCAGTTGTTATAATTGGTATGCAAGGATCAATAAACATCGTCTGTTTTTTACAAGAAGAGAATTCAGGCGGGACCTGAAAGATGCTTGCAGGCTACGTTCAGAATAAATTCGCTGAATGCTGTAGTCTTTTGAAATGCAATCATCCCGTGCTTGAACTATTTGTGATTCGAGAAGCCAACGTCGATTTATAATATTGCTTGTTATATTCCTTTCCAAAATTTATCCATACGATTTCGATGGTAACACCTTCGCGCCGCGAATCTTTCCCTGATTTATTTCCGGCAACGTAAGATGTCTATTGATAACCGCGTCTTTTCGCCTCTTCGAGAATCTCCGCAGTTGCGGTGGCGCCGCTGCGCGCTACGCCCAAACTGCGAACCCGCAGAAGATCATGGAGAGTCCACAAACCGCCCGCGGCTTTGATTCCGATCGTGGCTGGGCATTGTTCGCGCATCAGGCGCTGATGATGATCCGTCGGTCCCGCATACGCGTACATTCCATTTGCCTGTTTCACGAATCCTTATCCCGTGGAAGTTTTGACAAACGCTACTCCACATTCGGAACAAATCTCGCACAGCTTTCGAATGAGCTCATCTCGTAAATAATCATTCTCGAAGATGACCTTTAGAATTGTCCCTTCTCCTACAATGCTTTCATTTACTGCTCGCATCTCGCTAGCGACGTAATCCCATGCGCCACCCAGGACTTTCCCAATATTCACCACCATATCAATCTTGCGTGCGCCATCGTGAACGGTTTCTTCGGTTTCCCGCACTTTGCGCCGGTGGTACTGTTACCATGTGGAAAAGCGATCACCCTGCAAATTCCCACATCCGAACCTTTCAGCACCTCTTTCACCAAGTGCATGGAATTCGGTTTTACTCAGGCGGTTGCCACATCATATTTTTAGTCAACTCGCAGCCCGCAACAATTACTTCATCGTAGGATGAAGCAATGAATGGTCAATCATCTTAGCCAGAGGCTTTAATGAAACGTCCTCCATGGATTCTCTCCTTCAAATAATCGTTAATGAACTTTCAACACCTTTGCACCGCGAATCTTTCCCTGCTTCATTTCCAGCAAAGCCGCGTTGGCATCCTTCAAATCAAACTCCTGAAACTCGGGCTTGATGTTTGCATCCATCGCCAATTGCAAAAACTCGCGCACATCCTGCCGAGTTACGTTCGCCACGCTCTTGATCTCCTTCTCCATCCACAACTGCGAAGCGTAATCCAATTTCAATAAAACATCTTTATCCATTTCTTCTTTGCGGATTCCATTGATGATGAGTTTGCCGCCGGGGCTTAAACGTTTTAACGCTTCAGCAATCGGACCCCAAACAGGTGTCGTGTCAATGACCGCGTTCATCGCCTCAGGGGGAGTCTCACTAATCGCGCCCGTCCAGGCCGCGCCCAACCACTTGGCGAACTTTCTTTCTTCGGCGTTGCGGCTAAACACGAACACGTTGCTGTTAGGATATTTCTGCCGCGCCATCTTCAGCACTAGATGATTCGACCCGCCGAAGCCCATCAATCCCAGCGATTGACCATCTTCGATGTTCGCCAGCCTTAATGCGCGGTATCCGACCGCGCCCGCGCACAATAACGGCGCGGCTTCCGAATCTGATAACGATGATGGGATTGGATGTGCGAATTCTGCACGGACTTTCATATACTCCGCGTATCCGCCGTCCGCATCGCGCCCCGTGGCTTGGAATTGCTCACAAAGATTTTCATTGCCTGATAAACAATATTTGCACTTCCCGCAGGCTGAATAAATCCATGCCACGCCCACTCGGTCGCCGATCTGTAAGACTTTTAAGCCTTGTCCGATTTGTTCGACTATTCCGACTATTTGATGTCCCAATATTCTTGGCAGTAGTGAGGGCTGAGTCCTCCCTTCGATTTCGTCCAGCTCCGTATGGCACACTCCACAAGCTGAGACACGAATCAAAACCTCATCAGTTTTTGGTTTTGGCTCAGGAACATCATCAAAAGATAGTGGCCTTGGACTCTTAGCGAGCAGATTGATTTCCCGCAATAGCATGGCTTTCATAGCTTTGCTTTTACGCTTTGAACTTTATCCGCCATCGTTTGGGGTCGATCCGTGCGTGTCCCAACTTTGATCGTTGTCGAGATGCGCGGCACGCCCATCTCATGCAATGTTTCGTGGCAGCGTTTGATCGCGGCAAAGACCGTTTCCCATTCGCCTTCGACGTTGGTCCCATTGGCATGCAGCTCATGCTTCAATCCGGCTTCTTTCAATATTTTGTCGCACGCCGCAACATATTGGGAAAGCGAGACGCCCACTCCAAGTGGAATGACTGTAAATTCAAGAATGACTTTCATGGTGATCCTTTCTGATCTCTGTGATTACTTCGCTCACCTGCGCTGCAAGTGCCGGTTAGCGAAATAATCTGCTCTTTACAAACGCGGGATTGCCACCTCGCCGCAAAAGCGGCTTCTCGCAATGGCACCTAAATGATGTACGGTATAAACATTTTTGTCCGCTTCATGTAATATTGATAGTCCTTTCCAAAGACTTGAGTACATTCGGCTTCGTCCGCTTTAGCAGTAGCATAGAGAAAGAGGGTTGCTAGCAAAGCCAGCGCGATTCCGATTTGAGTGGGAGCTTTGAAGAATGCTCCCCATGCCAGCAATAATAAAGAACTGTATAACGGATGTCGAATAAATCTATAAATTCCGCCTGTGACCAATTTCGTTGTTCTTTCAAATGCCATCAATTGCGGATCGAGGCGTTCTTCTTTATTAGGTTGGCCTCGCTTGCGTAGTGAATCTATGCCAAATACTAATGGAACGATACAAGCAAATAGAAGAATCCACGAAACGATTTGATACCATGCCGTCCAATGGCTAAACCAATTCGGCGCGTTGATCACAATGACCGCCAGAATTGCTTCCCATGCAAAGAAGCGAAAGAATCCATGTGAATCAGGGTAGTGAAGAGATGTCCATGAAATTATTATCAAAATACCGGAGATCAAAATGAAAATCAGGAGTTGGATCATTTCATTACCATTCTGCCAGCCAATCTCTGATCAACCCTCCATAGTAGATCAATGCGTAGGCGAAACTCCGACCGCGGCTGATGAATTCACGACCGCGGAAATAAACGACTTGGCCTTTGCCGGTATCTACATAAGTGAGGCCATTTTCTGCATATTTAATACTGCCCAGAAAGCGGTTTTCCTTGTACATGCGCGAGCCTGGCTTTGATATTGTGCCCGAGTTGTTCCGCTGTAACAGGATCATCTCGCAGGATGCGGCCACACTAGTTCATCGCCTAGATAGGTATTTCGGCAAAGTAAACCGCTTCCCCACCGATTAAATCACAGCCTCCAAAGTAGCTGTCGTGATAGGCCCATGCGGCATCCGCAATGCGCAAGTCGTTTGATCCGCGCCGGCTGGGAGTCACCTGTTCTCCATCTCCAACGTATGTCGAGGCCTTGGTGCATACGATCAAAGCGTTCAATTCTTTGATGTCAACCGTCATTCTTATCCAGTCCCAAATTGACGGTCGCCAGCATCACCGAGACCGGGGATAATATAGCCGTGTTCATTGAGATGATCGTCAATCGCCGCAAGGTAAATTGGCACATCGGGATGATGTTCCTGCATATTTTTGATTCCCTCCGGCGCGCCGATCAGGCCGACGAATTTGATCTTCTTTACGCCCCAGTGCTTCAAGATGTTAGCGGTGGCGACGGCTGAACCGCCAGTCGCCAGCATCGGGTCGAGAATGAGGCAAACCGAAACGGTCGGCTCAGTGGGAAGTTTGTTGTAATATTCAACCGGCTTGAGAGTCCGTTCGTCGCGATAAAGTCCGATGTGCCAGACTTCCGCGACTGGCATCAATTCCCAGATACCTTCGACCATTCCAAGGCCCGCGCGCAGAATTGGCACGAGACCAATTTTCTCCTTGAGTTCCGAACCAGTCATGGTCGCCAGCGGCGTTTCAACCTGACGTGGAACTGTCAGCAAATCGGATGTCGCTTCGTAACAAAGCAGTGCCGCAATCTCGCGCACGAGTTCGCGAAATTTCTTCGGTTCGACATCTTTGTTGCGCATACGTGAAAGCTTGTGGGCGACGAGCGGGTGAGGGGAAGCAAAAACGTTGGACATGTCATTCTCCTGAATGGGTTACTTTATTATAGCCCGCGAGGTGATTTTTGACCCGTGACTCGTGCCGGCAATTTATGTACACTGAGAATGAGCGAGGCCGTATGAAAATTTCCGGCTTGCACATTCTGTTGACTTACCAATGCACGCGCGAGTGTGAGCACTGCTTTGTGTGGGGAAGTCCGCGTCAGCGCGGTGTCTTGGCCGTGGAAGAGATCGAGCGAATTTTGAATCAAGCGAAAAAGGCGGGTGTTGAATCAGTTTATTATGAAGGCGGCGAACCGTTTTTATATTATGACGCCCTCGTCAAAGGCGTTCAGATGGCGACGGAGATGGGCTTCAATGTTGGCATCGTATCCAATGCATATTGGGCTGCATCGGTTGCCAGGGCCGCGGAGAGTTTGCAACCCTTTGCAGGATGGCTTGCTGATTTGACGGTCAGCAGTGATTTGTATCATTGTGATGAAATGTTGAGTGAAGAGTTGCAGAATGCAATCGTCGCGGCCAAGTGGCTGAAGATTCCAACCGGCATGATTAGCATCGCCAAACCCGATGAAGACGCCGCGACGACGCATGGTCAGGTCAAAGATCAGGATGCGGTCATGTATCGCGGACGCGCGGCGGTCAAGCTCGCTCCGCATGCGGTACAGCATCCTTGGAATGAATTTACTCAATGCCCGCATGAGGATTTGCGTGAACCCGGGCGCATCCATCTTGACCCGTTTGGGAATCTGCACATATGTCAGGGAATCGTGATCGGCAATGTGTTTGAGAAGCCGCTTAAAGAAATTTGTGAAAGTTTTGATCCGGAAACCCATCCAATTTGCGGGCCATTGCTTGGAGGTGGCCCAGTTGCATTGATCGGTGAGTATAATCTTCCGCATGAATCAGCCTATGCGGACGCTTGTCATTTGTGTTATGAAATGCGGGGTTTGCTGCGGACGCGCTTTCCTGGGTTGTTAAAACCCGATCAAATGTATGGAGTGATTCGATGAATGGAAATGATTTCGTGAAAATTATGCTAAAGTCTCCTTTGCGTGGTTTGATGGGAAATACTATGATTATCACGCTCACAGGTCGCAGGACGGGGCGCAAGATCGCAGTGCCAGTGAATTACTATCGCGACGCTGACGCCCTGTGGGTCATCACGACGCGCTCGCGAAATTGGTGGCGGAATACAAGAGGCGGTGCGGATGTTGATCTTCATTTGCACGGAAAAAAGTTGAAAGGCTTTGCAGAACCGGTCTTGGATGAATTTGTAATCGCCGCGCATATTGCAGAATATGTTCGGCATTTGCCGATGACTGCCAATGCGCTAGGTGTACACGTTGAGAATGGCATGCCAAATTCCAACGATGTGAATCGATTGGCAAAAGAAAGATTATTTCTGAAGATATGTCTCGAATCCTAATGGTTAACAGAGATAGTAAATGCAAGCTTAGGTTTCAATTATCGAGCAGCTTCTTCTTTTCTTCGTCCGAGCAGGAATCCGCTGACGATGGTTAGAACGGTTCCGGTAAGAATATAGATTACCGAAATATCACTCGGCGGTTTTAGAGCGAAGATATAAAAATAGACCAATATTGGTGAAATCTGAATCGGTACCTGCGCCACTGGGACAACATTGCTTGCTTGCGCGACTTTGAACGCCAATTGATTTTGCCACGTAATCACCGTGGCGGTGGTCATCAAGATCAACGCGGCGATCACAAAAATAATTTCTTGTATAAGCGAACCATTGCCGCCCAATACAATCAGAATCAGCGCGAGCAACGGATTGATCCAGAAATCGGATATGCACGCCAGAAAACCATTTGTGAGAGCGATGAACATTCCTTTGCGCCTATTGACGCGACGAGCAACACTGCGTGTAACTATACTGATAAAGAACAAACTCAATGTGAAAATGGCAATCCTAATGAGTGCATTTTGATTTGCCAACGTTACGCGGACTTGGGTCTGATTGATTCCCAATTCGCTCAAACCCAACAAAAATATTCCGATAATCATCAATCCGATTCCGGCCGTTTCGGACGCGTTCAACACTTCATGATTCATATGAACAGAACCGATTGCTAAAACGATCAAGCCGGAAGCCATCAAGCCTGGAGTCAGCGCGGGACCAATCATAGATTGAGCCATCATATAAGCCGCTGTCCCGCCGCCGAGGCCGAAGATAACTCCCAATACCCAAGTTCAATTCCTGAACACCCTTTGCATAAAACCTTTTTCATCGCTGTCTGCCCGGACTTGATTCACGGCTTGCTTTTCGAGGAGCTGTCCAAACTGAGTCAAAATCCCGCCAAGGATTCCGAGCGCGACTCCGATGGTGTAATGCAATGTCACGTTGTTAAATCTTGATGCCGTTGTCTTGGATTACCTTGGCGAACCACTTGCCGCTGTCTTTCACTGTTCTTTTCAAAGTCTTGTAATCCACATAGACGATACCAAAGCGCGGGCCATAACCCAATGCCCATTCAAAGTTGTCCATCAACGACCAGTGAAAATATCCTTTGATGGGCACGCCGTCCTTGATGGCGCGGTGAACCTGCGCGATATGGTTTTGCAAATATCGAATACGCCGTTCGTCGCGGACGCGGCCATCGAAATCGAGTCCATCGGGAACGGGCACGCCGTTTTCCGTTACCATAAGTTCCGGAAATTTCCTCACGCTATCCCCGCTCTCTGAGGGCGAGGGTCGGTAATAATCTTTCCATATTCGCATAAGAATTTCATATATGCCTTCCGGATAAATTTCCCACATGCCTGAATATTCGTTGCCTTTGGGGAATGTCTGCTCAGCAGAAACAAGAGGCATTGCTCCGTGCTTCAATACCGAGCGCGAGTAATAATTGACGCCTAACAAGTCAACCTGTTTAATCTTTTCAAAATCGCCTGCTTTGATCACCGAACCCGATAGTAGTTTACTTAGAGTAAATTCCTGGATCGGCGATGTGCCTTTGAGCAACGGATCAAGAACCGAGCGGTTCACCAGTGCGTCCACGCGTTGTGCAGCATTCCGATCTTTTCTTGATTCGGTTGCGGGATACATCGGACTTAGATTGAGCGTAATGCCGATCTTCACCGGTTGTTTAGCTGAAGCACGAATGGCTTCGTAAGCGAGTCCGTGCGACAGCAATAGATGATGTAGGCCTTTGATTCCGGCCGGTGGGTCTTTGATGCCCGGAGCGTGAGCGCCGAGGAAGTATCCGAGAGTGGCGGTGACCCAAGGCTCGTTGTGAGTGAAGATCACTTTAACACGATCCGTTAGATGGTCTGAAACGATGCCGGCATAATCTGCAAACGCATATGCCGTTTCGCGTTTCGGCCATCCGCCCTTATCCTGCAAGGCCTGTGGTAGATCATAATGGAAAAGGCAGACATACGGCTCGATGTCCTGCTTGAGCAATTCATCCACAAGCCGATCATAATATGCCAAGCCTTTTTGATTGATCTTGCCTGTGCCGTTCGGAAGAATACGCGTCCAAGCAATGGAAAAACGATATGCATCCAAACCAAGTTCGGACATCAACTTCACGTCATCTTTGTAGCGATGATAATGATCGACAGCCACATCACCGTTTTCGTTGTTGGCGACTTTGCCTGGCCTATGGCTGAAGGTATCCCAAATGGACGCTCCTTTGCCATCCACATTCCACGCGCCTTCGATTTGATATGCCGACGTGGCCGCGCCCCACACAAAATTCTTTGGAAACTTCAATGTTGTCATGTTATTCGTTTTGTGCAAATAATCCGCCGGTCAAGCCACCAAGGTCGCCGAGGAGAACTGCGACGAAGATCGCAAGCAAAGCCGGAACGAATGCCAACGACGCATCCAATCCAAGCACGCCTGAAACGACAACGAGCAATTTTCCAACCGGCGAAGTGACGGCGAAGCAAATGATGAACACTAGCCATGCAATGGTCGCTCGGAGGCCGCCGAATACAAAGCCTTGTTTGCTGTTATGCAAAATCCATCCACCGATCCAGCCGCCAATGGGCACAGCCCACCACCAACCGAATAGTTCGAGAACAAACGCTGCCAGCGCGACGAGAACAAAAGCCATCCAAGTATTTTTCATGTCAGTCTCATTTCAGCCCAAAGGTTAAAGCGCTTTCAATGTTTTCCGCGTCCATCTGATCCGGTGCGGTAGGGAAGAGCAATGGGAAATATTTTCCCTGCGCCCACAACGGGATGAAGATATCCGACCGCGAACGCGGCGTCTTCATCGTTTTGTGCGAAGATATGCGGAATGCCATACCCATCGCGAATCACCATAACTTTATTTTTGGGTCCCGGCAAATTAAGTTGTTCCTGCGATTGAAAGTTATTATCTTTCGCGGCTGACCAGAATCCGCCAACCGGTGAAAAAAGCGGTCCCAATGCGGGAAGCGGACCGAGCGAATTGGCAAATAAACTCGCAACGATGATGGTTGCAAGCAGCGCAAAGATGGGCTTTGTGAAGCGAACAAGCATGTATCCTGCTCAGTCTGATGAAACTAAGGATACAGGAGAATCGCCCATTGCGCAAGGAAAAGAAAATGGAGATAGGGCGACTTATCTCCATTGATCAATATTGCATTGAGGTTGTATGTTATTGCCCGGCGGGTTTTTGCACTTGGAATTTTTCCACGTGATCGCTGAGCGTTACATACACATTATTCTGATCGTCAATTGCGATGCCGTATGCGCTGACCGGGATGGAGTTGACATAGGCACCGGTCGAATCGAATACCTGGACATTGGTAAAAACATCAGAAACATAGACGCGTCCGTAACCATCCACAGCGAGTTGCCCGGGCTCGACGAATTTGCCCGACTGGAACTGTGCTGGATCTTGGTTTTCGCCACCGAATTGATTTATATATTTGCCAGCCGATGAATATTTCAAAATGAGATAGTTATTAGCACCTGCAACGTAAATATTACCGATGCCGTCCGCGGTAATATGCTGGATGGACTCACTATTGCCAGTCACATTTTCGAAGGCGCTCGTGATCTCGAGATTGATATTTCCCTTTGAATTGAAGCGATCAATCGTGTCATCTTCGGTAACGCCGTAGAGCAGCCCATCACCGCCGAAGGCGATGTCGTCAAAATAATGTGATTCCTTCTTGATTGTTCCTTGTTGGTTACCGCTTTCATCAAAAATGGAAATGTCACCGCCATTCGTGACATAAATTTTGCCGTCCGGGCTGACAGCCAGCGAAGGGATAATCGTTTTCGATCCCAATGAAAAAGTGGAGACGAATTTTCCGGTTGGGTCAAAAACTTGGATTCGCCCATCTTGATAATCTGCAACGATGATGTTGCCGCTGCTATCGACGGCGATGGCGCGCGCATCGCTAAACATGCCGGGTCCAATTCCCTTTGAGCCGAAGCTGAGAGTTTGGGTTGCGAAGCCGGAGGACGACGACGATAAGGCGCCCAGTCCCTGCGGAAGGATAGTCGCGATTGGATTAGTGCCGGAGCTTGACGAACTCGAGTTGGAAGAGGAGAATGCCGAGAACAAGGCTGGCACAAAGCTCAGTAAAGGAATGCCAAACGCACCAACGAGCGAGCACACCACGATCAAGACAATGATGATGGGAAGCTTGGAACCGATCCAATATCCAAAGTCAAAGCCGCGCGGCTGACTTGAACTCGATGAAGAACCTGTTGTAAACGTGCCGAGCGTTTGAACAGAACCCGGTTGATTGAATCCGGAATACCCTGTAAACATCGGCGGCGTTTGTCCCCACTGCATTCCGCTTTGTCCCGGGACCAAACTCACAGCCTGGCCCGCGACGATTTGGTTGATGGCCGTTGTGGCATCCGCGAGCGACGCGCCCGTAATCTGACTATATAACTGTGCGGCTTCTGTGATCCTGCCTTGTTCAGCAAGCGAAATTGCTTCGGGCAAACGCATGGCTTCGCCCATGATTTCGCTTAGGTTCAAGCCGCCCCAATTATATTGTGGCACGCCCGAAGAAGATCCCGGCGGTGGCGTCCGCATGGATTGTGGGATGATGACGGTCCCGCCGCAATAGTTGCATTTCATCGTCAATGCACCCGCTTGCGGTTCGAGCGGCGCGCCGCAGGTCGGACACTTGAATGCGCGAATGGATGTATCGTTTGGCATGTTGCTCTCCTGAATCAGATTAAAGTTTGCTAATCATAATCTCAGTGGAGTTTTAAGCCTATAGGACATAATGGGGATGTTGATAAGAGATTGAATGCCGCCCGGTTTGCAATAAGTCATGAGCGGCGGTACAATCCAGTTGCTTCAAGGATGTCTTTTCAGCGGCCGCAGGTTGGGCCGCTTTTTTCACGGGATTTGAATGGCCACTGTTGTTGCTCCAATGATTGAATTACAAAATGTGACGAAGGTCTATTCCACCGAAGCGGGTGATTTTAACGCTTTGAACGGGATCGATCTGCGCGTAGATCAAGGTGAGTTCCTCGGCATCGTAGGAAAATCCGGTGCGGGCAAATCCACACTTCTCAACATGATTACCGGCGTGGATCATCTCAGCTCCGGCGAAGTCATTGTGCGCAGCGATGGTAAGGATACTTTGGTGCATCAATTGGACGAAGACACGCTGGCGCTCTGGCGCGGACAAACGCTCGGCATCATCTTTCAATCGTTTCAACTTTTGCCGATGCTGACGTTGATCGAGAATGTCATGATGCCGATAGATTTATGCGGTAACTATCAAACGCGTCTCAGTCGTGAGCGCGCGATTGAATTGCTTACATTGGTCGAGTTGGAAGATCATGCTCAAAAACTGCCAGCCTATATTTCCGGCGGGCAGCAGCAACGCGTTGCGATTGCACGTGCCTTGGCAAACGATCCTCCAATCTTGATAGCTGATGAACCTACCGGCAGTCTTGATTCCATCACAGCCGATCATATCTTTGATGTCTTCGAACATCTTGTGCAGGAACGCGACAAGACCATCATCATGGTCACACACGATAACAGCCTGGGTCCGCGCTTCACGCGTCACGTTCGAATTGCGGATGGGGAATTGGTCGACGTACCGGAAGCCATTCAAAGGCCCAGAAGGAAGCGGACGAAATGACAACACATCCGTCCCCCCTTGAATCGGACTCCGTTAAAGTCGTTTCAGCTCACCCAGCCGATATGATCCGTTTGCACGGCGTCGTCAAAATATATAAGAACGCGGCTGGTGAATTTAAAGTCCTCAAAGGCCTCGATCTGACAATCCGGCGCGGCGAGTTTATTGCTATCGTTGGGAAATCCGGTAGCGGCAAATCAACTCTCTTGAATATGATCACCGGCATTGACCATCCGACGGGCGGGCAGGTGGTTGTCAACGGCACAGATATTTATTCGATCACGGAAAGCCAGCGTTCGTTGTGGCGCGGCAAGAATCTTGGAATTGTTTTTCAATTCTTTCAGTTATTGCCGATGCTGACGTTGCTTGAGAATGTCATGCTACCAATGGACTATGTTGACCTGTATGAGTTTGACGCGCGACCCGCGCATGCAATGAAATTGTTGGAGATGGTTGGTTTGAAAGAACAAGCCAACAAATTGCCGCTGGCGGTTTCAACCGGGCAACAACAAATGACGGCAATTGCGCGCGCCTTGGCAACCGATGCACCGCTGATTGTCGCGGATGAGCCAACGGGAAATCTTGATCTCGAAGACAGCCAATCACATGATTGATGTCTTCGATGAACTTGTGCGGCGCGGCAAGACGATTGTGATGGTGACGCATGATCCATCGCTGACTTCGTGGACGTCGCGCACGATCATCATCGCAGACGGCGAGTTGATTGATGAAACTATCGTAAAGGCTTTGCCTTTGTTGCGTCATCGTCATATGCTGGAAATGACCAGAGACGCGAAAAGGATTATGATTCAGCCTGGTGAAGTGATTCTCGATTGCAACCAGCCGGTGGATAATCTTTATATGATAGCCAGCGGCTCAGTGAATGTGATGCAAACAGGCGGCAAACATGGCAAGTTGCTGGCGCATTTGAAAGCGGGTGAATTGTTCGGCGAGATCGAGTTGTTACGAGGCGGTAGAGCGATTGCTTGCGTGCGTGCCGGAACCCATCCGGTTGATTTGTTAACGTTTCCGCGGAGGGATTTCCTTCGTATTATCCAAGAGTTGCCGATCACGGCCGAGGTATTGGAAAAGATTGTGCAGGATCGTTTGGAAGAGCACCGCGTGAAGAGCAAAGCATGAAACCCCGCTGGCGTAAAGTTTTCCTTGACTTGATAGAGAATAAAGCCCGCACACTGCTGGTAGTTTTATCAATCGCGGTGGGTGTGTTTTCGATTGGCGTAATTGCTGGCGCGTACGTCATTATCTCTCATGATATGAGCGCTAGCTACGCCGCTAATCACCCTGCCAATATCGAATTGCGAATTGCGGATTCCAACGATGATGTGTTGACCTCTGTCCGCAACATGCCTGGGATTGGAAATGCCGAAGGCCGCCGCGTGTTTAGCATCCGTGCGAGGCCGGCCAACAGCAGCACATGGACTGTTATTGATCTTGTAGCCTTCAACGATTTCATGACCAATAAGGTGGATCTTCTCACTCCAATTACTGGCAACACTGATCCATCCAAACGGCAAGTGGTATTGGAAAAGGACGCGCTGACACAACTCAACGTTAAAGTCGGAGATCAATTGGTTTTTGAATTGCCAGATGGGACCACGAAAACGATGCCGGTGGTGGGCGCGGTTCAAGATCCAACAACGGGCGCTGGCGATTTTCTTGCGCCGCCTTTCGGTTATATCTCCATGACCACCCTTGAAAACTTTCAAGAGCCGGATCTTTACAATCGCATTTATGTGACCGTCTCTCAAAATCAGGATGACGATACATACATCAGCAAAATTGCGGGCGACGTCAAAGAGAGATTGGTTCGAGCGGGCATTCCCGTTGATCGCACGCTGACATCGAAGACGCATGAGCATCCATTGGCTTCCACCGTCAATGCCATCTTGGGAATTCTCATGGCACTCGGTGTGCTGATTGTTTTCCTGTCCTCATCGCTGATCGCCAATACGCTCAGTGCGTTATTGAATCAGCATTTGCGTTATATCGGCGTAATGAAGTTACTCGGCGGACGTAATCGTCAAATCCTGATCATGTATCTGGGGCTAATCGTTTCTTTCGGTGTGCTGGCTTTATTGATCGCTGTGCCGCTCGGTGGACAAGGCGCCTACGCTCTAGCGGCATTCATTGCCAACGAATTACGCTTCAACTTACTGGGTTATCGGATTGTGCCGATTGCGTTGGTGATTTAAATTGCAATTGGGATTCTGGTTCCGCTTGTGGCTGGACTTGTGCCGGTGATGAACGGATCGAAGATCACCGTGCTGAAAGCCATCAGCGGAGATTTGGCTCGTGGTGAGGGCAAGCCGCTTTACCGCGGTCCGAAGCGGGAATCGCCATGGGAAAGATTCCAGACGCGCCTCACCGTTGCATTATCGAAAAACGGGGTTCACATCCCGCGCCCGTTATTGATCTCACTTCGCAATACATTCCGCCGACGTGGGCGACTCCTCCTGACGCTGTTCACCCTGACGATGGGCGGTGCGATTTTCATCTCGGTCTTTAACGTGCGCGTGACACTGCACGATTACATCGGAGCCATCGGCGATTATTTCAAAGCCGATGTTGAATTGGATTTCACTCAGCCATATCGTACGCATGAAATTCAACTGCTTGCGATGCAAATTCCGGGCGTGCAGAGTGTTGAAGGCTGGCAGGGACTGAGTGCGGATTTGCTGTACCCAGATGGCTCGACTATTGATACTTTGAATATTGCCGCGCCGCCCGCCACCAGTGCGCTGGTCCAGCCGATTCTTGTTTCAGGCCGATGGATTGAAGCGAGCGATGAACGTAAACTGACTGTCAGTGAATTGATTCTTCCCTATTATCCAAATTTGAAACCTGGAGATTTTTTGCCGCTGAAAATTAATGGGCGCAAGGAGGAATGGCAAGTTGTTGGCATTTTTCAATTCGTCGGACAGCAAGGCCTCCTGGCCTACGCGCCGCTTGAATATGTTGAACAAGTCAACGATCTCGTGAATCAATCCGCGTCGTTTCACATCGAGACGGCTCAACACGACCGCCCATATCAGGACCGGATGGCGAATGCGCTTGATCAATATTTCCGCACCAATGGTTTCAATGTCCTGCAATCGCAGGCGGGACTGGCTTCGCTGGATACCGCCTCCCAGAGCCTCGACACGCTGGTGACGTTCCTGCTCATCATGGCGTTACTGACAGCAACAGTCGGCTCGATGGGCTTGGCTGGGACTATGGGTATGAATGTGCTCGAACGCACGCGTGAAATTGGCATCATGCGTGCCATCGGCGCGGTCGACAGCATCATCATGCAGACAGTCATTGCTGAGGGGATGGTCATTGGATTGATTTCATTCGTTCTTGCAATTATTTTATCATTGCCGTTTACCTATTTACTGTCTTACATCGTTAGCCTGGCGGTCTTTGAAACACCAATCAAAACTGTGTTTACGATTACCGGATATCTAATCTGGTTGGCATTGATTCTGGTGATGTCGGTTATCGCAAGTATTCTACCGGCGCGTAATGCCGCGCGGTTGACGATCCGTGAAGTGCTCGCATACGAGTAAATAGGTCGTTATGGAATTCAAGGAAGGTGAAAGGTGAAAAAGAAATTTTCCACATTTGCTTTATTGGTAATCGCTCTAGTCTTCGCAAGTTGCGGAAGTCAACCGGCTTCGACAACTGTCATGCCAACCTCTGCGCCAGCCGGAACGGTTATTGCTGAAGGTCACATCCGTCCGATGCAATCGGTCAATCTCGCGTTTCAGGGAAGCGGCGTAGTGACTGAGATCATGGCCAAGATTGGGGATCAGGTTAAGAAGGGCGATGTGCTGATGAAGCTGGATAATTACGATCAAGCCAACGCCCAAATGACATCCGCTCAACTGGAATTAACCTCGGCTCAACAAGCTTTCGATGCGCTCAATCGCGATGCAAGCGGAAGCCAAGCCCAACTTTGGGAGGCTTACATGAACGCGCAGGTTGTGCGTGAGAATGCCCAAAAGAAATGGGATGGTTTGAATTTGCACGATATCGAAATCCATATCAGTGATGCACAGGCAACGCTGGTCACCCGCAAGAGTGACCTTGCCGACGCGCAGGCGAACTTTGACCAGTATCAAAACCTCGATCCAAATAGCGGGCGGTATAAGACTGCGCAAGATCGATTGAGGAGTAAACAAAAGGCCTATGACGAAGCGGTCACAAATTTTGAGTCTGATATGCGCGCTGCACGATGATCCATTGGCTGCTTTGAATGCCGCGTTGTCCGCCGAAGCGGAAGCGAAATATCAATATGAGCTGACCACCAGTGGACCGAACTCGGATCAACTGGCGTTGGCGCAGGCGCGGCTTGATAATGCCAAAGCTCAAGTTTCCGCTGCTCAAGATGCTCTTAATAATTTTGAGCTCACCGCGCCGTTCGATGGCCTGTTGGCGGATGTCAGTGTGGATGTAGGTCAGCAAGTTGGGCCGCAGACCGTCGCCGTCAGCGTGATTGATCCGAGTCAGTGGATTGTCGAAACCAATGATCTAACAGAGTTGGAAGTTGTCAAACTTGCTGTTGGGCAAAAGGTTACAATGGTGCCGGATGCGCTTCCTGATCTAAAACTTACCGGCATGATTCAAACGATCAGTGGTGCATTCACGAAACAAGGTGGCGATATTGTGTATAACGTGCGCATTCTCGTGGATAATCCGGTTGACCAACGCATTCGTTGGGGCATGACGGTCGAAGCGACGTTTGCATCGCTGACAAAATAAGATCAACATTTGTAGAGGCCAGTCAAAGACTTGCCTCTACTTTTTAATTATCGCTTCGCGCTCGGGACCATTCGCTACCCAGCCAATTTTTACACCCACCAATTTTTCGATTGTCTTAACATAAGTCTGTGCTCGCACCGGCAAATCTTTGAATTTGCGGACGCCGCGAATATCATTCCTCCAGCCTTTGACTGTTTTGTAAATGGGCTTGACCTTATCGAGCTGGTAAAAATCCAAATCGTGATAATGTACTTTTTGTCCATTGAATTCATAGCCGGTGCAAACTTTGATTTCATCGAACTCGCTCAAGATATCGAGCTTGGTTAAGAACAATTGATTAATGCCATTTACCTCTGACGCGAAACGAACGACCTCGGCATCAAACCAGCCGCCGCGGCGGATGCGTCCCGTTGTAGCTGCAACTTCGCTGAGAGCTTTTTCTGCGTCCGCATCATCCTTAACTTCAGTCGGCATTGGTCCCGCGCCGACACGCGTAGTGTAAGCTTTGGTCACGCCGACGATGCGGGTGATGGCGCGCGGCGGGATTCCAAGTCCGCCCGTTGCGGCGGAGGCGAGCGTGGTCGAGGCGGTGACAAATGGATACGTTCCCCAATCAGGATCAAGAATCGAACCCATGGCTTGTTCGAGCAGAAAATGCTTTCCGGCTTTTAATCCATTTTGAACGATGGGGAACAGCTCTGTTATGAATGGCTTGATCTGGGAGTAATAATCAAGGTATTCGCTGCAGACTTTTTCAAAGTTGAGCGGGGATCCGCCCAGTGCGGAAATAATCTTATTTTTCAATTCCAATTGAATGCGCAACTTGTCAGCAAATATTTCTGTATCAGTAAAATCGGTCCAGCGGATTCCGTTATAGCTGATCTTGTCGGCAAACGTTGGTCCGATGCCGCGCCGCGTGGTTCCTGTCGCTCCTGCGCCTTTGGCTTCCTCATAGAGCCCGTCGAGGATTTTATGATAGGGCATGATCAGATGTGAGCGTTGGGAAATCGATAGCCGCTTTTCCAGCTTGATGCCCGCTTTGCGAAGCGAATTCATTTCTTCGATCAGCACGGCCGGGTCAATCACCACGCCGCCGCCGATCAAACATTTTGTTTTCGAATAGAAAATTCCCGATGGCACAAGATGAATTCTAAATGTGCCATGTTCGTTAACAATGGTGTGTCCCACGTTGTTGCCGCCGTTGTAGCGGGCCACGTAATCGAAATCACCGGCGAAGGTGTCGATGGCTTTGCCTTTGCCTTCGTCGCCCCATTGGGTTCCTAGAATGACTGTGACCGGCATGATATCTCCTCGTTTCTAAACACAAAGTGAATCTTTTACATTTTGTTCTTCATATTTGGATTCTCGTTCAAAGTTTTATCTGCAATCTCTTCCGCTAAACCGATATAAGTTAACGGAGATAAAGCGTGCAGTTTTTCCTTGACCGATTCATCGAACGGTAAATTTTCAATCCATTGGCTAAACGTCTCTTTTGTGATTTCTTTTCCGCGCGAAAGTGATTTTAATTGATCGTACGCATCGCTGACACCCGCCGCGCGCAGAATGATCTGCGCACCCTCGGCAACCACTTCCCAATGCGCCTCCAACTCCGCCCTCATGGTGGACTCGTTCGCCTCGACTCTTTCCAACCCCTTTGCTAAACTCGCGTATGCTACCAGTGAATGTCCCAGTGCGACTCCAAACGTGCGGCGGACAGTTGAGTCGGATAGATCGCGTTGCAGGCGCGAGATGGGAAGCTTGCGTGCATATTGTTCGAATAGCGCGTTGGCGATGCCGAGATTCCCTTCAGCATTCTCAAAGTCAATCGGGTTGACCTTTTGAGGCATGGTCGAAGAGCCGACCTCAGACGCAACCACTTTCAATTTCAGATAATCGTCGCTGATGTATCGCCACATGTCTTGTGCGAAGTCAATTAGAATGGAATTCGTCAAATGTAATGCGTTGAAGAATTCAATCCAATTATCATAAGGAAGGATTTGTGTGGTGGCAAGTTCTGGTTGAAGCCCCATGCCACCGATAAACTTCTCGCTGAACTGTAGCCAGTCTACTTGCGGCGCAGCAGCGACGAGCGCATTGAAATTTCCAACCGCACCGTTGAGTTTTCCTGAGAAGTGATGATAATGTAAATGAAAACGTTGAGCCTTGATGCGAGAATAAAATACCGCCATCTCCTTCCCAAATGTTGTTGGCACAGCAGCTTGTCCATGTGTGTGCGCTAACATCGGAGTAGATTTATATTCTCGAATCAGTGCTTCAAGTTTGGTAAGTAGTTGATCTATTGCAGGGACGATGATCGCATGTCGTGCGGCGTTTAGTCCAAGTGCAAAAGCGAGATTGTTCACATCTTCGGACGTCAAGCCGAAATGTAGAAATTCTACGAGATCCGATAAAGTAGTCGGTTCAAATTTGGCCCGTAAAAAATTTTCGATAGCTTTCATATCGTGGCGCGTAATCCATTCCAGATCCTTGATGTGCTGCGCCTCATCTAATGAAAAATCCGCCGCCCATTGATGGAGCAAATCCAATTCAGAATCAGTGAGAGGACGAATCAATTTTGCATCTTCGGAAAAAGCAATCAAGTAGGCGAGTTCGATTTGAACTCTTCCGCGAATAAAGGCAAATTCCGAAAAGTATTCTCGCAGAGATTCGGTTTCACGAACATAGCGTCCATCCAGAGGAGAAAGAGCCAGTAAGTCGTCAGACATTTGATTGAGTTGATTTTATTATAGCATTGTGATAACAGACAGCGCGCCATATAATCAGTGCGGTTTGCAATGACTTGTCAATGAGGAGAGATTTATGAAAATTATGCCTGAAGTCGCTTTGACTTATGACGATGTTTTGCTCGTGCCCCAGTATTCTGATGTGGCCTCGCGGCGCAAGCTTTCCACGCAAACCAAGCTGACGCGCAAGATTGTGTTGCAGGCGCCCATCCTCTCAGCCAATATGGATACTGTGACCGAAAGTGAAATGGCGATTACCATGGCGCGCGAAGGCGGTATTGGAATCATGCATCGCTTCATGACGATTGACGAACAGGTGCGGCAGATCGAGCGTGTGAAAAAAGCAGAATCGTTCATTGTGGAAAATCCAATTGCGCTGACTGTTATGCACACAGTTGGCGATGTCAAGAAGATCGTCGAGGAGACATATACGGGCGGAATCTTGGTTTTGGACGACAAGGAACGCTTGGTTGGAATCATTACCACACGCGATCTTTTGTTTGAAAGAGATAACCACAGACTGCTCTCGGAGATCATGACCCGCGAGGTGGTCACCGCACCGGCGAATACGACTCTCGAACAGGCCGAGAAAATTCTTCACGAGCATCGCATCGAAAAATTACCGCTGGTTGATTCCAATGGAAAACTGGCAGGTCTGATCACAATGAAAGACATCATGAAGATTTCTGAATATCCCAAAGCGACAAAAGATTCGCGCGGACGGCTGGCGGTTGGCGGGGCGGTGGGAGTGAAGTCCACGGAAATCAAACGCGTCGAGCGCTTACTTGAAGCGGGCGCGGACTGCATCGTCGTGGATATTGCGCATGGCGATTCGAAGCTTGAAATAGATGTCATCAATTCCATTCGCAAACAATTTGCGTCCGCGCAAATTATCGGCGGCAACGTTGCGACGGCGGAAGGCACACAACGATTGATTGATATTGGAGTGGACGCGGTAAAAGTTGGTGTTGGCCCCGGCTCGATTTGTATCACGCGTATTGTGGCGGGCGCGGGTGTTCCACAATTAACGGCAGTGCTGAATTGTGCGCGGGTGGCGCGTCCGCAAAATATTCCGATTATCGCCGATGGCGGGATCCGTGCTTCGGGCGACGTAGTCAAGGCGCTGGCGGCGGGCGCGTCCACCGTGATGATTGGCAGCCTGCTGGCCGGCACGGATGAAAGCCCAGGTCTTGTTGATGACGCGCAAAGGGCATCGCTATAAGGTTTCGCGCGGCATGGCGTCGCTTCAGGCCAATGTTGCTCGCAAAGTCCGCGAGGGCGAAGGCGAGATCACGCAGGAAGAGATCGAGGATTATGTGTCCGAGGGAGTTGAGGCGGCAGTTCCGTATCGAGGCTCGGCGCGCGAGATGTTAAATCAACTTATCGGTGGATTGCAATCGGGCATGAGTTATACGAATGCCCACACAATTGACGAACTTTTTGAGAGGGCGGTTTTTACTCGCGTCACCGATGTGGGACTAGCTGAGTCTCATCCGCATGATGTTGAAGTGATGTAAAAGATTCTTGACCCGGATTTCCCTGATTTCACGGATGAATGCGGAACTTTCTTTTAAAAAAAACTAATCCACGGTATCCGTGTAATCCATGTCCGATTTCCTTCGCTTCTTCTCTCGACTTCAAGCGGGCGCGCGTTTTATAAGGTTATAATTACGCCATGGCTGATACGCATCAAAGACAACTAGATCCCGAAGCTAAACCTGATGACCGCGTCGATAATGCTCTGCGTCCGCAGAAGCTGGCGGAGTTGATTGGGCAGGATCAGGTCAAAGAGAATCTGGGCATTCTCATTGCCGCGGCACGCCAGCGCGGCGAAGCCTTGGATCATGTTTTGTTTTATGGCCCGCCGGGTTTGGGAAAAACAACCTTGGCGCATGTTGTTGCCAATGAGATGGGCGTCAACATCAAAATCACATCCGGCCCTGCCATTGAGCGCGCCGGAGACTTGGCCGCGATCCTGACCAATTTGCGCGCGGGTGATGTGCTGTTCCTTGACGAAGTTCATCGCCTTGGGCGCGCGGTCGAAGAAATTTTATATCCCGCCATGGAAGATTTCGCGCTGGATATCATTATTGGGAAAGGACCGTCAGCCCGATCCATTCGATTGAAACTGCCGCGCTTTACCGTGGTCGGCGCGACGACGCGCCTGGCATTGGTGACCGCGCCGCTTCGAGCGCGCTTTGGCGCGGTCTATCGTCTGGATTATTATGATTTGGAAGCGATGAAAGCGGTTGTCACGCGCGCGGCGAAGTTGTTGGATGTTCATGTAGATAAAGGCGGCGTCGAAGAGATCGGACGACGCGCACGCGGCACGCCACGTGTCGCGTTGCGTTTGTTGCGCCGAGTCCGCGATTACGCCCAAGTCCGCGCGGATGGAACGGTCACGCAATGTGTCGCGAAAGAAGCGCTTGATCTGTTGCAGGTGGATCCGCTTGGGTTGGATGATGTGGATCGCCGGGTGCTCAAAACGATCATCGAAAAATATGATGGCGGACCGGTGGGATTGAACACGATTGCCGCATCCATCAGTGAGGAACAGGATACGATCATGGATGTGGTCGAGCCATATCTTTTGCAGTTAGGTTTTCTCGACCGCACGCCACAGGGACGCGTGGCGACGAAGTCTGCGTATGAGCATCTTAACTTGCCGTATAACGAAGGTCCGCAACCTCGTTTGATTTAGATAAAGGCTGGGTATGGAAAATCTTTCCAAGTATCTTGTGATCGGCGGGATCATTTTGATTTTAGCTGGCGGGGGAGTTTATCTCGCGTCGAAGTTTGGTTTGCAGTTTGGACGTTTGCCCGGAGATATCCACATTGAAGGACAGCATGGAAGTTTTTACTTTCCAGTGGTCACATCCATTCTGCTATCGATTGTTTTGACGATCATTCTTAATATCATTGTTCGTCTCTTTCGTAAATAGGAGCTTGTGTAGTGTTTATTGTTGGTAACTATATATTTGACGCACAACCCTTATTTCTTCGCATAGTGTGGGGAGTACAATGGGGGCATGAATGATAAACATTTCTTTTTTCTCTCCGCTGGAGTTTATCACAATGCCCATTCTTCAAACGCCTAAAAAATATTTTGATGAAGATATTCTTCGTGCAAAAAATCTGCTATTAACAGCAGTAAACAAAAGAAATATTGCAAGCGATATACGAAGAGACATATTTCGTAGTGCATGGATGTTTGCGGTTGGGGCGTGTGACGCATATTTTTGTGATGCTTACGCCGATCTTTTGTCAAGAACATTTAGAGCAAAAGAGAAAGATAAATCTGGAATTATTCCTGCTAGGTTATCTTCTAAAATTCTTACTGTGGATGAACATTTTAAATTATCGGAAGATGAAGGATGGGGGTGGCGTAATTACGCAAGAAAAAACATAGAAAAAGAAAGCGTTTTATCTTTAGGAAAAGTAAAAGAGTTAATGAATATTTTTCTTGGTGATAATGAAAAAATTCTTTCAGGTGGATCAATTGAGACTTGGATTTTGCATAAGGAATGCAATTATCGTCTTGTTGGAATTAGTTCGGTTGAATACCGAAAATTAAACGATGGAGATAAACATAAAGCTAGAGAAAAAGCAATAAAGCATTTTGAAGAACGATTTCAAGAAATCTTTCAGCGGCGGCATGATTGCATTCATAATTGCGATAGACCGAAAGCTGTTCCTCAAGAGATTAATAAAATTGATGTGGAAAAGATTATAGAAGATATTGAATTTTTGGTTAATCGGTGTCAAGAAATGTTTGTAAAAGAATTTCCATTTTTTCTGGTAAACAGATGTCATTTCAGCCCAAAAACTAAGAACAATGTTTGTCAATAAGGAAAAAACTGGTATTACAAAACAGAGTTTTGATCACACGCGCCAATCAAAAATAATTCGGGGAACACGATTTAAAAAGCAAAGGAGAAAATGAAATATAGAGATAATGTTTGGCAAGGAGGTAAAATGGGGGTTGGAGAGACTCCAATATGGAAAAGAAAAAGCTGGACGATAAAGTGGTTTGGGAATACTGGGGAGAAGTTTGGCGACGCGCAAAAGAAAGCGCAGAAGAGGATACCGGCATGAAAGTTGCCCTCTATCTTCTTTACATTTATATTGTGTTGGCGATTATAGCGGCAGTGGGATTTTTATCTGGAATTGTAAGCGTACAATTTTTGTCTCTTAGAATTGATGGCGCAAAAGGTGCATTAGATACAGTATTTGTTACGTTTATTCTTTTTGTTATCACTTTGGCAAAGTTGATTTATCGAACGCCCGCTGAAATAGATAAGGAAAAAACAGATAAATTAACGCTGAAAGAATATGATGACATTGATTTAGTTCCTTATAAATATCCTCGTCCCGATCTATATCATGACAAACAATTATGGGACAAACATATCGATGGTACTCTTGCTTTTCAGGTTGAAAATCATGGTGGTGCAAGACTTACAAAATGTGGAATTAGATTTTTGGATGCAAAATATAGATTTTTTGATGACGATTCTGCTGTTCCCGAGGGAAAAAATTTTTGGAATCCTATGCCGGATATAGAGAAAAAATTATTAAAATGGGATGATGAATTGAGAGGAAAGGATGGATTGATAGACATAGGTTCTAAAAGTGATGAGATAGTTATATTAGCTACATTTTCAACATCTGATGCCTCTTTGACACGATTATTCCATTTCATTTTTTCAGATAAAACTTCAGAAATACCTAGAATTTCGGGAGAATATAATATAATCCTAAGATTAGAGGGAAAGGTTGAAAAAGATGGTTTATTGGTAGATATTGACCCTGTTTTGTTCGATGTAAGATTTGATTTTAGATATAACTTTGTTGTAGATTCGGTAAAGGTAAAGAAACATGAAAAAAAAGAAGAAACAGACCATAGAAATACACCCATCTAAAGAAAAAGGCTGTCTTGCCATAAAGACAAATTCTTAAAATTAGGCACTTGACAAACTAACCAAATAGGTGTAGAATTTAGATAGTTGACAAACAAGCAACTTTCACACACAGAAAGGACAACTATCTATGACCAACAAGAATACACTCAATTCCTCAATCATTGCGAAACAATACTCGGACGAAGCAGAAGCCTATAAGTTTTTGGAAAATATGAGGTGGGAAAATGGAATTGTTTGCCCTCATTGCAAGAATATCGGAGCAGATTACATTGAAGCAGAGAATGGCAACCGCAAGACTCGCACAGGCAGAGTAACGTATCGCAGAATTTGGCGTTGTCAGGCTTGCAAAAAACAATTTTCGGTTTTGGTTGGGACAATTTTTGAGGATAGTCGGATTCCTTTATCCAAGTGGTTGCTTGCAATTCAAGAACTCAATGCGGATAAGAACGGAATTTCAAGTTGTGAATTAGGTCGCAAGTTAGGCATTACTCAGAAGTCCGCTTGGTTTATGGCGCAAAGAATTCGTTTCGTAATGGCTCATAATACATTTGAGAAGAAATTAACTGGAAACGTAGAAGTGGACGAAACTTATATTGGTGGACTTGAAAAGAACAAACACGCCAGCAAGAAAACACCCCATAATCAGGGTAGAAGCATCAAGACTAAAACTCCAGTTCTTTCAGCCATAGAACGCAATGGCAACGTTTATTCTCAAGTCTTATCAGGAACAGTATCAAGCCCATAATATCCGAGAGGTTTTGAATGATCGTGTAAGCAAGAAAGCGACCTTGAATACCGATACTTTTCCCGCTTATAATGAGATTGGTAGAGAATATGAGAAACACAATGTTGTCGATCACGGAGCAGGCGAGTATGTTAATGGTAATGCTTATACCAACAATGCCGAGGGTTATTTCTCCCAATTAAAGCGTTCTTTGAGCGGTACTTTTCACAGTGTTTCCGATAAACATCTTGATCGCTATTTAGCCGAGTTCGATTATAGGTACAATACTAGGAATGAAAAAGATGGAAACCGAATGATACAGGCAATCAAGAAGTCAAACGGTAAGAGATTGACATATAAGGATTTGATTGCAAAATAAAAACACCCGTGAATATGGCGGAGAGAGCGGGATTTGAACCCGCGAGGGATGATCTTGAGTATCCTCCCTAACAGATTATCAGTCTGCCCCGATAAACCCACCTCCGGCACCTCTCCGCCTTTATTCTACTCAGAAAGAGAAAACTATGGCACAAGTAAAAAAGAAAACAAAAAAGAAGACAACCAAGAAACGCAGTAACAAATACCAAAAGAAACTTTCTCTTTATGGTATTGATGAAAAAGAGATTTTGAAAGCGATGTTGAATACCCCGCCGATGCCGAAAGAAGAAAATACATAGAAGAGAGATAATCCATGCCAATAAAAGATGACATTCGCAGATTAGCCGATGAATATGCAACAGAATTAAAATCTCAATTGGATAAGCGAATTCAAGACATGGATAAAGATGACACGTCACATTTTCTGATTTATAGAGTTTTAGGAATTGCTGATGAAGAAGGCAAGTTAATAGATGTTTATCAAAACAAAGGGCGATTCTTATATAAATATGCCGGTTCTTTTTTAGAAAATGCCACAAAGCATTGTTTCAAAACCGTATTTCCCAATTCGGCTTCTATGCGTATACCAAATACAGAAGGCAAAAATCCAAAAATGTTTGAAATTGATTGTTTGGTTGGCAAAGATGCTCACGAAATAAAATGGAAAGATGCCACAACAGATGGAGATCATATTACTAAAGAGCATACGAGGATTAAAGTTATTTCTAATGCGGGTTATAAACCAATTAGAATAATGTTTTATTATCCCAATAGAGATCAAGCAATTAAAATTCAAAGAACATTAGAAACCCTATATCATGGAATTGGAGGAGATTATTATTATCAAGATTCGGCTTGGGATTACGTAAAGAATAGAACGAATATTGATTTGAAACAGATTTTAGAAGAGATAGCAAAAGAAAGAACAAAGGATAATGAATAACAAAGTTTATTGTGGAGATTGTTTAAAAATACTTGATGATATATCGGATGAAAGCATTGACTTGATATATCTTGATCCCCCATTTTTTACACAAAAAATACATAGATTGGGAGCAAGAGATAGAAGATCGGAATTTCAATTTTCGGATATTTGGAATTCTACTTCTGAATATGCTGATTTTATTCAGGCAAGGCTGGTTAAATTACAACATAAATTGAAGCTCACTGGTTCTATATTTTTTCATTGCAACCGAGATTCAGTTCATATTGCGCGTTTTTTGTTAGATAATACTTTTGGATCAAAGATGTTTCAATCTGAAATAATATGGTACTACAAGCGATGGTCTAATGCTAAGAAAGGATTGTTACCAGCCCACCAAACCATTCTTTTTTATTCAAAAACTAAGAATTATAAGTTCCACACACAACTAAATGGTTACTCTCCAACAACTAATGTGGATCAAATACTTCAAAAAAGAAAAAAAGATGAATTTGGAAAGTCAATATATGCTAGAAATGCGGAAGGGGACATTGTTTCCAGTGGAATAAAAAGGGGAGTTCCGTTAAGCGATGTGTGGGAAATTCCTTTTCTCAATCCTAAAGCAAAGGAACGAAATGGCTATCCAACTCAAAAACCAATTTTATTATTAGAAAAAATAATCAGATTAGTAACCGATGAAGGAGATATAGTTCTTGATCCTTTTTGCGGAAGCGGAACAACTCTTGTGGCGGCCAATTTATTAAATCGTAGTTCAATAGGGATTGATATTTTGTCCGATGCAGTAACATTGACCAATAAAAATTTACAATCACCGATAAAAACAGAATCTAATCTTATTAAAAAGGGAATTGGGGCATATCAAAATTTAGATGAAAACATTCTTCGGCAATTTGAAGGATTAGATATTATTCCAGTTCAAAGGAATAAAGGAATAGATGCCTTTTTGAATATTGAGTATAAAGAAGTCCCTATTCCTATTAAAAGTTCAGAAACCTAATGAGACAATTTCGGAAGCGGCATCTCTTCTTTATAAAACGTCAATAAAAAAGAATGCAAAAATAATGGTCTTGATAAAAACGCATGAAGAAAAAGATTTAGGTCTTGATGTGAAATTTCCTAAAGAGATTACGATAGTAGATTCGACAGCATTATCGGTTCAAAAAATATTGAATTGGCTAAATGTTGGGAAATAGGTGGTTGTACATAAAGCATATAGTTATTATAAAATCAATCTTCTTCTTTTTTGGGATCGGGGGCTTTTTTTATAAAAGTGTCTGGATGCTCTAATGGGTTTGCTGGTGGGTTGGGTTCTGATAAAGGGGATTCGTAATTTTCTCGCCTTTCCCTCTCTGGATTCGGTGTTGGGGGTGTTGGTGTTTGTTGAGGTTTATTTTTATCATCTGGCATTATATGTGCCTCCTCAAGGAGATTTTATGAAACAAGTTGAAAATAGAAAACATGTACTCGGTGAATTACAAAGAGCATTTGACAAAAAAGTTTCAGCAAGCGATATTCTTGACTCAAAGTTACAAAACATACTTAATTATTCAAGTATTATTGTTGCTGTCTTTGCGTCTATTATAACATCAGCCCTATTAGGAAAAATCGGATTCTTTTATTGGTTTGGATTAATTGTTGTTGTTGCTCTATATATATGGACTTATATATGTATCAAACAGGGAACAGCCGCTACCACATTTTATAATCCCATCAGCAACACAGAACAAGAATTGAATGAGAAATTTATTGGCGTAAGAGAAACATCGGCATTATTGATTTTTGAATAACAATAGTCGTGAGTTGTGTCATAATAGGGGCATGAGACGAAAAGGAACAGATGCACAACTGGCCGTGATCCGGCAACGCGGGCTAGCTCTCCTCGAACAAGGTAAGAAGACCCGGGAAGTTGCGGAGCTGTTGAACGTAACCATGCGGGCCGTTCAACGGTGGAAGTATGAAGTGAAGCACCCCAGGAAGAAGGCGGCTCGACCGCCGGGGCGGCCAAGGAAACTATCGGCGAAACAGGTGAAAAGGCTGGAAAAGGCGTTGGATCGTGGGGCCTATGCCTTCGGTTACGCTGAAGATTACTGGACCCTAGACCGGATCGCACATGTGATCTGGGAGTGGTTTGAAGTCCGTTACACACCGAGCGCCGTTTGGCACGTGATGCAGCGGATGGGCTGGAGCAGCCAGCGGCCTCAACGGGTGCCGCTACAGCGGGATGATGCGGAGGTCGAAAGGTGGAAGGAGGAAGAGCTGCCCAGGATAAAAAAGTGTCGGCAACTGGGCGCGACCCTCGTTCTGGAAGATGAAACCGGCTTTTCGATGGTGCGCCGCTGAAGCGTACCTGGTCGCGGCGAGGGCAAACCCCTAAGCGACGGACCAGTATCGCCCACAACGAGCGTCTCAATCTGTTGGGAGCGTTGCTGATTTCGCCGAAGGGCAGAAAAATCAAGCTGAGTATTCAATCGTATTGGCATTCTCTGACCGGAAAAGAAGTGATCGCCTTTCTGCAACAACTCCTGCGGATTGTCTCCGGACCTCTGGTGCTGGTCATTGATCGTCATCCGATCCATAAGCGCAAGTTGGTTCAAGAATTCATAGCCAAGCAAGAACGGTTGTATGTGTTCTACTTTCCGGTCGCCGCTCCCGAACTTAATCCTCAGGAATATGTGTGGACCCAACTCAACGAATACCTGACTGGAACAGCGCCTCATAACCGTGATGAACTTCAAGCGAATGTCCTTGCCGGGATTGCTCGGACCCGTCATTCCAAGAAACGTTTACGCGCCTGTCTCGACCATCCACCCTTGAAGTGGAACAAAAGATGACGACTTACCTTTTTCAAATTTCAATAGATACATCTATAAAAGCATACATCTATGGTATGTATGTTACAAATGAAATAAATGCTAGAAAGGCAAAGATGCTGGAGCGAGCATCGAACCTAATGTTTTGGATTGTGATTTTATTATCGGCATCAATTTTATTTGGTTTATTATTTCCACAATTGACATATTCAGATGTAATACAATTTGTCTTTGGGATCATATCAAAAATTAAGCCATAAACGAACAAAATACTATACGAAAAAATAAGCGTTATGCGTCAAGTATATAGTTACCTTATTGTTATTCTCGGCATTCTCATCATCGCGGGTTTCTTTTTTCTTGAAACTCGCCTGCGTAGCGGCAATGAAGCAAAGAGTTGGCAGGCAGGTCAATTCGACCAACGCAGTACAATGCTCATCGTGATAGCTTATCCTGTTTGCGCACTTGCACTCATCTCATCTTTGTTTCTCAATAGATCAAATATCGCCGTGCTTCCCTCTGGGGTTGGCTGGCTCGGAATTATTATTGCCCTAGCCGGCTTTGGATTACGCGTTTGGTCAATGGGCGTGCTGGGAAAGTTTTATACGCGCACCTTGAAAGTGACTGAGAAACAATCAATTGTTCGTGCCGGACCTTATTGCTTTATCCGTCATCCCGGTTATCTCGGCTCGATTCTGATTTGGTCTGGTGTCGCCGCCTCAGCGACGAATTGGATCGTCCTATTAATTGTTTTCATTATTGTGTTCGGCGTTTATGTTTATCGGATGCAAAGTGAAGAGAAGATGCTTCTTGCTACAAATGCCGATTACGCGGAATATCGGGAGCATACGTGGAGATTGATTCCGCTAATCTATTAATTCTTTGTTCAGATTGCTTTGCTAACCTCCGACTTCGATTATTATCTTCCAGAATCCTCCATCGCGCAGACACCCATCGAGCCGCGCAATTCTTCACGTCTACTTGTCCTTGATCGTGATACGGGAAAGCTGGAGCATAAGATCTTCCGCAAGATCGGCGAATATCTGCATCCCAATGATTTGCTGGTTTTGAATCAAACAGCGCGTGATCCCGCGCGGATTTATGCGCGCAAGTTCACGGGCGGACGCATTGAATTGCTCCTTCTACACCGCGAGGATGAGCTAACTTGGCAATGTCTAGTCGGTGGAAAAGGTGTACGCGTAGCCACCAAGATGCAAGTCGAAGATGGACCGCAAGCAGAGATTATCAAAGAATTAAATGGATCGGAACGACTCATTCAATTCGCTGGACCGATTGAGCCATATTTTCCAAAAATTGGAAACATTCCATTGCCGCCATACATTCATGAAAAGTTAAACGATCCCGAACGCTATCAAACCGTTTATGCGCGTGAACCCGGTTCCGCCGCCGCACCGACTGCGGGACTCCATTTCACGCCGCTCTTATTGGATGAAATACAACAGCAAGGCGTGAAGATTGCTTACGTCACGCTGCATGTCGGACTTGATACCTTTGCGCCGGTTACGGAAGATAATCCGCAGGAACATAAAATCCACACCGAGTGGTGCGAATTGAATCACCAGACCGCAGATTTGATCAACCAAACGAAACAATCAGGCGGAAGAGTGATTGCGGTCGGAACGACATCCGTTCGAACGATTGAGTTTGCCGCAATCAGAGATCGTCAATCGAAAATCGTGAAATTCCGAATCCAAATCCCGAATATCCGCTTTTATTGGTCCTACATCTCTTTACATTCTTCCCGGCTATCAATTCAAAATCGTGGATGCGATGATCACCAACTTTCACTTGCCTAAGTCCACATTGATTATGCTGGTCAGCGCGTTTGCCGGGCGCGAGCGGATTTTGTCGGCGTACGAGACCGCGATCCGCGCCGGCTACCGCTTTTATTCGTTTGGAGATGCTATGTTGATTTTGTGATGCCCGGAATTGCCTCGAGGGCCAGGTTCATAGCGCGATCTGTTTTATCATTCAACATCATCTCTCCAAGCTTTTCACCATATTGGATCAGCTCCGGGATGTTGGATGGATCATCCATTTGAATGCTCGTCTTGAGGTCCACTTGGAAGCGGCGAAAGTCCAAGCGGTTGAAGAGCCTGTTAACAAGCCCCACTTGTTGATCAGCGGCAGAAGTCTGAAAGGCATCCAGAATCGGGTTGATGTATCGAAGCGGAAGGAAATGATTCACCTCGCCGGGTTTGATGTCGTTGGGGTCACGCCCGGTGCCGATGCTGATAAGCGTGGTGTCCGCCAGTTTCCATCCCAAGATGAACATGATTTCGAACGCGGCGAGATAACATGGATTGCCATACGAGCCGACGCCGCCATCTACATAACGTCCTTCTATGGCTGGGAAGTAAGTCGGTGCAGCGGCGGATGCCATCACCGCTTTGACGACAGACCAATCGGCGTTGTTACCTTTATAGGGTTTGATGAAGCGCGTGCGACTTTCCACCACATCGAAGGTGGTGATGACCACATCGATAGGATGTTTGGCGCTCCACAATTTCGCTATACTTTTTTCACCGAAGTATTTGTCTAGCGATCTTTTTCAATGGCAGATTTGGATAGCGATAATTGAATAACGGCCATAACAACGTGCGGATGCTTCGACGGAAGATTTCGTTGCCGAGCTCGAGATAAAGTTCATTTAGCGTCTTCGCTTCCAATCCCGACGCCAGACCGGCCGCGATGATCGAGCCTGTCGACGTGCCGGCGGTGAGTCCAGTCCGCTCGTGAAGTGGATAGCCCAACTGTGCCTCCACCATCGAAAGCGCTTTCGTGACGATCACGCCTTTGATGCCGCCACCGTCAATGGCAACGGCAAGATTCTTACGAAAGGGTTTCATGCGACCTCCTTTGTGCTAACCTATAGTGTAACGGAAAATATATGAATTTCAAGTGGAGTAAAATGAGTATATGAATTTCGATTCACTCAATAAGGAAATCGTTGCCTGCCGAGAATGTCCGCGGCTGGTTGCCTGGCGTGGAGAAGTGGCGCGCACCAAACGAAAGGCTTATCAGGACTGGGATTATTGGGGCAAACCGGTTCCGGGATTCGGTGATCATAAGGCGCGCGTGCTTGTCGTCGGACTTGCACCCGGGGCGCACGGATCAAATCGCACGGGCCGTCAGTTTACCGGAGATGGCATCAGGCAATTTTCTTTATCCGGCGTTATATCGCGCCGGCTTTGCAAGTCAACCCGATGCAACGAGTCGAGGCGATGGTTTGATTCTGTATAATATGTATATCACTGCTTCCGGCCGTTGTGCGCCTCCCGGTAATAAGCCGACGAAAGAAGAACTCGATAACTGTCAGCGGTTTTTGGAACGTGAGATTCGAATTGCTTAAACCGAAAGTGATTGTTGTTCTAGGCCGGATAGCTTTTGAGAGAGTCCTGCAAATATATTCTATCCATAATTCCGAATGGAAGTTTGCCCACGGCGCCTTGTATCCATTGACAGATGCCACATGGTTGCTGTGCTCCTATCATCCAAGCCGGCAAAACACACAAACCGGCAAATTGACCGTGAAAATGTTCGATAAGATTTGGAAGAAAGCCAAGGAGTTAATTTCGAATGACTAATTTAGTGAGTTTGGGTGAACCGGCGATAGAATTTGAATTAAAGATTTGAATGGGCGGCTCGTGCGTTTGTCTGAATATCGCGGCAAGCCAATTGTGTTGGCATTCCTTCGCGGCTTCATGTGACCGTATTGCCGCGCGCAGTTAGCGCGCTTGCGCGATGAGTACAAGAAATTCACAAGCTGCCGTGCGGAGATTCTTGCCATTGGTCCTGATAACGCGAATGCTTTTCGTCAGTATTGGAATGAGCAAAAACTTCCGTTTGTCGGCTTGCCTGATCCAGATCATAAGGTGGCCTTGCGCTATCGGCAGGAAGTAAAGCTCTTCCAGTGGGGACGCATGCCGCTCGTCTGTGTGGTGGATGCGAAAGGCATGATCCGTTACGCTCATTATGGCAAGTCCATGTCGGACATTCCTGAAAACAAAATCCTGCTCGATGTAATAGATGAGTTGAACGCGTCATCCAAGTGACATGGCTTTAGGACAAATTGCTTTTCTCGGTTCAGGTGAAACTTCATTAGCAGGTGGGCGCGTTTTTGAAGCATTGGCACGCGCCTTGCCTCAGCCGTTGCGGATTGCCGTTCTCGAAACCCCGGCTGGCTTTGAATTGAATTCGCATCAAGTCGCCGGAAAGGTGGCGGACTTTCTCAAGACCCGGTTGGCAAACTATACTCCGATCATTGATGTGGTTTCAGCGCGTAAACGCGGTACGCCCTTTAGTCCGGACGAAGCGGAAATTGTCAAGCCGCTTTTGTACGCAGATATGATTTTCATGGGCCCAGGCAGTCCGACGTACGCCGCACGGCAACTGAAAGATTTGCTGGCATGGGAAATTATCCGCGTCCGTCACCGCCTCGGTGCAACGCTGGCCTTTGCTTCCGCCGCGACGATTTCTATTGGCGCGTGGGCAATCCCAGTGTATGAAATCTATAAAGTGGGCGAAGATGTTCACACAAAGACCGGCTTGAATCTATTCGCTGATTTTGGAATGCACGTTTCGTTTGTCCCGCACTGGAACAACGCCGATGGCGGAGATGATTTGGATACCAGCCGTTGTTTTATCGGCATGGAGCGATTTGATCTCTGGTGCAAAGCCCTGCCTGAGGAAAATACCACGATCGGTCTTGATGAGCATACGGGTTTGATTATTGATTTTGCAAGCGGATCCTGTGAAGTGAACGGCGTCAGTTCAATTTCGCTTGTTCGCGATTGCGATCCGAAGATGTATCCATCTGGCGCGAAATTTTCGTTGAGCGAATTGGGCGAATTGAACGTGCCTGATCCCATCGAGCGCGGCGTTCGCCCGGATGTATGGGATATGGTCGTTCATGCTCCGCCAGTGGAAGAGAATAAACCCTCTGAGAAAGTTTTGGAATTGGTCGAGCAACGTCAACAAGCGCGCACAAATAAACAATGGGCTGAGTTGGATAAATTGCGCGATCAAATTGTCGCCCTGGGTTGGACAGTGCAAGATATGAAGGATGGACAGAAGTTGGTGAAAGGATAATATTTCAGACGCATCGTGAAGTCGGAGGGGGTGATAGAATCATCACGCAAGGAGAACCGTATGCGTGCTACCGATATCATCATCAAAAAACGCGATCATGGCGAATTGACTCGAGGAAGAAATTAACTTCTTTGTGCAGGGCTTTGTCAAAGGCGACATTCCCGATTATCAAGTCTCGGCGTGGGCGATGGCAGTTTTGCTGAACGGCATGACGCCGCGCGAAACAACCGACTTGACTCTGGCAATGGTTCTTTCAGGACGTATCCTTGATCTAACTGGCGTTGTTGATATCGCGGTGGATAAACATTCATCGGGCGGCGTGGGCGATAAAACCACGCTGGTGGTTTTGCCCATCGTCGCGGCCTGCGGATTGCCGGTTGGAAAAATGTCGGGTCGCGGACTCGGCTTCAGTGGCGGCACGCTCGATAAAATGGAATCGATCCCCGGCTATCGCGTAGATTTGAATACCGATGAATTCAAGAAGCAACTCAAGGAAAAAGGAATCGTTCTCACAGGTCAATCCCTCGACCTCGCGCCGGCGGATGGAAAACTTTATGCCCTGCGTGATGTTACGGGAACCGTGCCATCCATTCCATTGATTGCATCATCCATTATGAGCAAGAAGATCGCGGCGGGCGCCAATGCCATTGTGTTGGATGTCAAAGTGGGCAAGGGCGCGTTCATGGAAACGTTGGATGATGCGCGGAAGTTATCCGATTTGATGATTCAAATCGGCGATCTCGCCGGACGCAAAACGATTTGCCTTTTATCCGACATGAATCAACCGCTTGGACACGCTGTCGGCAACGCGCTGGAAGTGATCGAAGCGATTGATACGCTCAAAGGCGGCGGACCGAATGATTTTCGCGAGCATTGTTTGCATGTCAGCGCGCACATGCTGTTGGTTGGCAAGCGCGCGAAGGATTTGAATGAAGGTCGCAAGATGGCTGAGAAAGCCATTGCCGATGGAAGCGCGTTTGAAAAGTTCCGCGTGCTGGTTCAAGCGCAAGGCGGCGATGTTTCTTACGTGGACGATCCCGATAAATTTCCACGCGCAAAATTTGTCGAAGTGGTGAAAGCGCCTCGAAGTGGCTGGCTGGCTCATGTCGACGCGCGCAGCGTGGGCGAAGCCTCGGTCAGTCTCGGTGCAGGCCGTGCCAAAAAGTCTGATCCGGTGGATCACGCGGTGGGTTTTGTCATTCATCACAAAGTTGGAGATAAAGTTGAAAAAGGCGAACCGCTGTTCACTGTCCATGCCAATGATGAAGCGAAAGCAGGCAGATGCCCGCGCACAGGTCCTTGCCGCGCATGTGTTCAGTGACGCTCCGGTGCCCCCTTTGTTGCTTTTTTATGACTAAAAGGCGCATAGGCTTGCGTAATTTTTAAGATTAGGGCATACTTAGGCTGGAGACTATAGATGGCGAAGATTTCCCTGCGAAATTACAACCGTTTGATCGAGAATTTGATCGAGAATGGCCAGCATGATGAGGCCATCGCGCATTGCCGCCATATTCTCCAGACTTTTCCCAAGTATATTGAAGCCTATCGACTGCTTGGCAAGGCATATTTGGAAGCCAAGCATTATAACGAAGCGGTTGATATTTTCCAACGCGTGTTGATGTCCGTGCCGGATGATTTTGTGTCCCATGTTGGATTGAGCATTATTGCCGACGATCAGAGCAAGCTGGATGATGCCATCTGGCACATGGAACGTGCGTTTGAAGTGCAGCCGTCCAATGCCGCCATTCAAGGCGAACTCCAACGGTTATTTGGACGCCGTGATGGAGTTCGAGCCGCCCAAGATTCGCCTGACGCGCGGGGCGCTCGCACATATGTATGTCCAGGGTGAATTATACTCACAGGCGATTTCTGAGACCCGTGCCGTGCTGGCAAACGACCCTCAACGCATTGACATGCAGATGCTTCTTGCCAAGGCTTATTATTATATGAGCCAAAATGCGGAGGCGATGGATTCGTGCTCTCGGCTTCTCACGCAGTATCCTTATTGCCTGGATGCCAATCGCATTCTGGTGGAAGTCTTGTCTGCTACTCAACGCGCCGAGTTGGCGCAGGTATATCGTCAACGTGTGATTGAACTTGAACCTTATTCCGCCTTCGTGCAGGACTCTTTGTTTCATTCCGATCAAGTTGCCGACACGGAAGTTAAACTTGGAACGTCTTGAATATGCCGGCCAGGCTGTGGAAATGGGTGCGAACTGGGGTGGTAGTTTGGGGATCGGACTCGCAAGCGATGCCGACCGCAGTTTCGCCTTCATCAGCGAAACCCGATTGGCTCAAGCAACCGGCTGTTCCCGCCTCCGCTCCTGTAGTGGAAGAACCGGCTCCCGTTGATAAGGAACAGGATCAAATCCCAGATTTTCTGCGTGAGGCAGGTTGGGGAGAGTTGAGTGGTACCTTTCAAGAAAGTGAATCTGCTATAGCTGGTGAGAGCCGAAACTGCTCCAGCAGTGCAAGCGGATTTGCCCGATTGGATAAAAGCCATGGCTCCTGCCGCGGCGGAAACTCCGCCGGCGTCACCTGCGGCTACTACACCGCCTGCAGTGGATGTTCCTGATTGGTTGCAGAACCTTGATAAGAGTCAATCCGCTGCGTCGATCTCTCCACCGGCGTCATCTGCAGCTCCTATCCCGCCTGCGATGGATGTTCCCGATTGGTTGCAGAACCTTGATAAAAGTCAATCCTCTGCATCTGTTTCTTCGCTGCAAGCCCCGACTAATCAACCCATGCCTGCGCCAGTTCCTCAATCGCAAGCAGTAGTTACTCCATCCAAGCCCGCACCTGTGATTCAACCTCAAACGCCCGCGGCGCCAAAACCTGTTGTCAATCAACCGGTTGTTACCAGTGCTGAACCTGTTGCGCCAGCTGGTGCTGACCCGCTTGGAGGACTCGGCAAAAGCGCACAGGAACAGGATGATGCAATGGCATGGTTGGAAAGTCTCGCAGCCAAACATGGTGCCAAGGCAGAAGAACTGGTTACCGATCCGAACGTGCGCACCGACATTGCACCGGATTGGGTGGATAAGGCAAAAATAATTAGCGAGCCTTCAGCGGCCGCGCCTGCTCCGGCAATTGAAAAATCTCCTCTCGCATCGGATGATCAAACCGGCATGTGGCTCCGTCATCTTGAAGATAGTGAGGCGGAAACCTTTATCGCGAAAAAGGAAGAACAAGAACCTTCAACTGCAGCGGAGCCACCCGATTGGATGAGAGGACTTTCAGATCAAGATGCTTTTTCGCAAATAACTAATGAACCTGCCGATGCCGAAGAAGAGACTCCAATTCTAGGTGCGCAAGAAACTCCTGATTGGTTAAAGGATATGCAAAGAGAGCCTGCTCAACCTGCTTCGCAGAATGTCCCCGATTGGCTGCGTGGTATCGAACAACCCGATCAACCTGTCGCAACAACCCGCCGCGCCATCGGAAGTTCCCAGTTCAGCTTCGCCAGTCGATTTGCCTGCTTGGCTGGCCGGTTTGGATAAAGAGGAGGAGACGACAACTCCATCTGCCGCGCCTGCAGAGGAGTTACCTACTTGGCTAACGAGCGAGGATGAGACTAAACCGCAAGTGGCTGAACCAACTCAGCCAGAGGAATGGCATCCAGTTGAACCTGAACCGCAAGCTATCGAATCGACTCAATCATCAGATTGGTCCGTTACGGTTGGGCCGTCTGCGCCAGCCAAAGTTCCGGCGCGCGAATTAAGTTTTGAAGTCGAACGACCCCAACCCGCAAAGCGGTCCTTGCCTAAGGTCAGAAATCTCCGAGGCCTGTCCACAAACCAGAGATAGGGATAACACTTGAGAATGCCCAGTTGGAGATGGGACGTGGCAACATTGGCGCGGCAATTGAGGTGTATGCCAAACTGATTCGCAAAGGCAAATCGCTCGAAGAGATCATTCGCGATTTGCGCGATGCGCTTTATCGTTATCCCGTTGAAGTTCCGCTTTGGCAGGTGCTGGGTGATGCGTACATGCGCGCCAATCGTTTGCAGGAAGCGCTAGACGCATACACTAAAGCGGAAGAATTGCTTCGATTAAGTAAGTCGGACTGCTAAGTCCGACTTACTCTATATTTTCATTTTGGAGGAAATCTGTGGAACGAACGCTCGTGCTTGTCAAACCAGATGGAGTGCAACGTGGACTGATTGGTGAAGTAACTTCCCGCCTCGAACGCCGCGGACTTCGACTGGTCGCCGCTAAATTTATGAACGTCAGCCGACCACTGGCTGAGACCCATTATGCAATTCATAAAGGCAAACCGTTTTATGATGGCTTGATCTCTTACATTACTTCGGCGCCGGTCATGGCTATGGTGTGGGAAGGTCCGAATGCAGTAGTCGCTGTTCGTCAGTCGATGGGTGCAACTCGTCCGACCGAAGCCGCACCCGGCACAATCCGTCATGATTTTGCTCTCGAGGTGGGACGCAATCTGACTCATGCATCCGATGAACCCGCCAACGCAGAAAAGGAAGTTGCATTATGGTTCAAGAAAGAAGAGTTGGTGGATTGGAAGCGTGAAGTGGATAAATGGATTTTTGAATAGTAAAAAATTAATCCCGCATATGCGGGATTAATTTTTTACTCTCTTTGGAAAGATTTCAGCGAACTCCTTTAATTTTTGAAACAAATACAGTGCCGAGGATAAAGAACACAACTGACATCGAAAAGATCACTGTGTAACCAAGATTGGGAGCATTATGCGCGGCACCGATGCGTTGAAAATTATCGAGCAAAATTCCTGCGGCCGATCCTGCGACTACTTGAGGAAAAACATCAGCAACATGCCATATGCCCATATCTTTGGCGTAATCGTCAATGGAGGGCAGTACATCTGAAACCAATGCCCAATCCACGCTTGTGTATGCACCGTACCCCAAGCCAAAAACAACGCCCATCAATACGGCCAATGTAAATGAATGAGTGAATATGAACACAAAACATACGATTCCCATCAAAGCACCTGATAGATATACCATTCGCTTGCGTCCATATTTATCGGAAAGCACACCCGCCACCAATGTTGTAATGACCGCTCCAACCAATAAGGCCGGGATAAAGAACGATACAGCCGCTTCCGCTGTATCCGCGACTTTGCCAAACCCCGCCAGCACAAACGGCGCACCGATCACGTCGCCCATGTAGTATTGGATGAATTCTTGTACAACGTAAATTCCCATCATCACCAGTAAGCGAGTCATCAAGACCCATGTGAAGTCCGAATATTTGAACGGCTCAATCAAGCCGTGCATAAATTCGCTGAATTTGAATGGCGGGATTTCATGCGGAACTTCAAGCTCATTGATGCCAAACCAGGTGACGATCGCGCCGAGAATCAACACGGCAATCATGATCCAATAAATTGCAGCAATTCCCAGTGGATCGACCAGAAAGCCCATCAGCCCGCCCGCAAAATTGCCCAGCAGAGTCATCAATCCCATCCAGCCGGAAGCCGAACCGCGTTGTTCGGTGGGAGACGAGGTCAGGGATCAAGGCAGTGTATGGTGCAGTCGCCATGTTATTGAACAATTGAACAACTAAAAAGGTGACCGTCCACAAAAAAACAGATTCGGGATGATTGGGCTGGATCAGATATGCCATGCCGACCAGGCCGATCACATTTCCGACCGTTCCAATCACGACCCACGGCTTGCGTCTGCCGCCAGGGAGTTGAATACGGTCGGAAAGCGCTCCAAAGACTGGCGCGGCGATCAGCGAAATCAATGCACCGATTGCGAGAACGAATCCAAGATCGGTGCCCTTTGTGGAATTTCCCACCGCTGCTTTGACTTGATACGGCATGGTGATGAGCAGTGTTGCTGCCCACAGCATGTTAGTCGAGAACCAAAAGAAGCTCAACAGGATTTGTCGGAAGTTGGAAATGGGCGGACGAACAAAGGTTTTGTTTTCTGCCATGAGTTTCCCTTTGGATGTTTGGATTGCGCTATTATAACCTTATCATGGATAACTCGTCGCGAGACTGAAAGTTGCCGCGCTATTGCACTCTCAGCAATACTTTACCATCTTCCCAAAGCTCTTCCAAGTTGTAATAATCGCGCTGATCAGGTGAAAAGAGATGAACAACTACGTCGCCATAGTCTACAACGATCCAACCTTCGCGTGCCTCGCCTTGTTTTTTTCCCTTCTTACGATGCGAGGTACGAACGGATTCCAATGTGGCGTCTGCCAGCGCATCCAACATGCGGTCGCTAGTGCCAGTGCAAAGGACAAAGTAATCGGTAAATGATGCTATTTTCTGGATGTCGAGCAATAGAATATCCTCGCCCTTTTTATCTTCGAGCGAATTCATAATAGTATGTGCGAGTTCGAGTGGGTTCAGGATTCACCTCTGTGTTTGAAAGCCATTGCAAGTAGCCGTGACGCCATCTTATACGTTTCCAATCGATGCGGACGGTCCGCCGCACTTTGCGGAAAATAATCTTGTATAAACAGAGCCGCTTGGTTGAAGGTCACTTTTGAAAAGATGCACGGCGTCAATGTGTACGACACCAAGCAGTCCGATATTTGTTTTTTCGAGCGCGGACCGGATGCGTTGAATTTCTGGTGCGGATAAGTTTTGTTTGACGCGTCCAATTGTCAAATGAGGCACAAAACTTTTTTCATCAGCTGCGTAACCCAGTCGCGCCGAAGCGGATTCAATTCCGCGTTGAAGGGATTCCAACACGGGCGGGGCTTGGAGTCCAAGCCATATCACGCGCGGCCGCCGCGAGTTCGGGAAAGAGCCGATTCCTTTTGCCTGCATCTCAAAGCATTGATGTTGTGCAGCTTCTGCAGTCAGCATTTGTTTGATCAAGTCTAAATTGGAAGATGATACGTCGCCTAAAAACTTCAGCGTTAAATGAACATTTTGCGGTGGCACCCATCGTACGAGATCGTCGCTGAGCGTACTGTGCAGGCTGGCAGTCGATTCCTGGATTGTATGCTGGAGCGATGATGGGATTTCCACCGCGATAAATGCCCGCAGAAGACTCATGCTGATTACGAATTCCTCAATATGCACTCAACTGCGTTTTTTAATTCTGCAAAACCAACTGGCTTGGTGAGATACACGGAAGCACCCGCATCCAATCCCTGTTGCCTGTCGTACGGCATGCTTTTAGCCGACACAATCACTACCGGGATTTGTGCCAGTTCCGCTTCACGCCGCATATAGCGTAATATCTCAAGGCCTGAAATATCGGGCATCATAATATCAAGAATGATCACGTCCGGTTTTTGTTGGGTGATCATGGCTATCGCGGGCGTGCTCGCTGAGGCTTTGAGCACGCGAAATCCGCTGACGCGCATCATCTCCGCGAAAAGTTCAGCGGCGTCCGGTTCATCCTCGATAATCATTACTGTTTTTGGGTTGACTGTCATCGTTGCATTCGCATCAAAAATAGCATAAGATAACCGAAATAGCAAGGGGACGATGTAAGGAATTTTGATCTTCCGATGTCTGTGAGATGCAATGAAATGGAGGCGGCATGAATGAGTTGGAAGCTTTCCGTGCGGAGAAGGATGATTTCTTCGGACATGATGATCAGAGCCCATTGACGCGTGGACAGAAAAGAGAATTTAGAGGTCTGGTTTATTTTCCTGAAAACCCTACTCTGAGATTGGAAATCAAAGCCGAGGAATTTCCGAACAAAGGACGCATCGAAATGCAGACTTCAACCGGCGACATGCAAATTTATTTTCGCCACAGCCGATTTCATTTCCGCGTCGAAGAGCAGGATGTTGAGTTAACAATTTACCAGGGCCCCAATGGATTCTTTTTACCTTTTGTCGATTCACTGTCGGGAAAGGAAACCTATCCCGCAGGCCGTTATCTTGAACCCGAATCTCTGTCCAATGGGCGATTCCTGATCGACTTCAATATGGCTTACAATCCATATTGTGCCTACAACGAGAATTGGTCCTGTCCGTTGACACCGTTTGAGAATCGAATCACAGTCCCCATCCGTGCTGGCGAAAAGTTGTTCCATAAGGAACATTAGAAAAAGAAACGAGCCGCAACAGGCTCGTTTCTTTCTTAATTGCTTGTTGATTTTTCGATGACTTCCAGGAGCGCCTCGTATTCATCGCAACAATGTGAGCATATCTCGAGATGTTCGCGGAGGAGAGGCATCAGACGGGCGGCATCTTTGCTGTTCACTTCTTTCTCGACATATTCGTCCAGTTGTGCGAAGACTTCCTTGCAAGTCGTATCTTCCGTGCGGACCTTTTCAAGGACGCGTAGGAAGCCTTCGACAACTTCTTCGGATAATGGCTCTTTCCGTTTGAACTTGTCTTGAATAGTTTGGATAACGTCCCTCGCGCTCATGGCTTGCCCTTTCTCATATAGAAATCAGACGTTTAACGAAATCTTAATCTTACTTTTGTTCAAAAGCCGCCAACACTTCCTGCGGCGACAAGCCTTCCATGGCAAGGCGCCGCTTGAGCCGCAAGCGCGGGTCGTGGAGAAGTTTGTAGAGAGCGTTGCGATTAGTCTTCATGCGTTTGGCGGCCTCTTCAAGCGGCACGTCTTGAATTCCCAACAAGGTCAGGGCCTCTCGTTGTTTGGGAGTCAACTCCTGTTCCAAAATGTGGCGCACGCGTTCCAGCATATCGGCGCGTTCGGTGACCGCTTCAGGCGTGGGATGATGATCCGCAACAAGATTTGAGGGGGCTGGTGATTCCTCGTTGTCCATTAATTCATCGAGCGAAGAATCCTGCCAGCGTTTGCGCCGCAATTCAGTCAGCGCGATGCGGATGGCGATCTTATGCACCCACGTAGTGAACATGCTGCGCCCCTCGAACCCGTCGAGTTGATCAAGGACGCGCAGAAGCGTTTCCTGCGTCACTTCCTCGACCAGAGGCGTGAATAGCGGGTCGTTGGGCGAAAGCCAGCGCGAAAGGGCATAGGGCAACCCGTGCTGGATCACATTGCGTAAATCGGTCAGTGCGGCTTCGTGGGCGGTGCCATCGGAGCGTAAATCGGATAACCAGGATTCATTACTTCGTGTTGTTGCCATTGGTAACGGAATTATATCAAGAAGCGCTTATAAAAACAAAAGCCCTCAGAGAGATGACGGTTTTGTGGGCGCCGGCGGTCTCACACCTTTGATCTCATCCGTGCCGCTTATGCCAGCTTTTCTTGTTGCTTGTTACTGGATGTTTTACTTTAGAAACCGTTCATGTGGGTAGTTTCTGAAAATCTTCCTATATTTACCGGGAGGATTTCTTTATACTTTCTTGACCCTTTTCTTATTCTCTTTGCTCCCTTTTTGACTGTTAATTGCATACACTGAAACTACGGAGGCATATATGTCTGATCTAATTTACATTGGTCTTAGTCTGTTGTTCTTGGCCCTCAGCTATTGGTTCATAGTCGCTTGCGAGCAGCTAATGGAGGATCAATCATGAACGTTTTGTATATCATCGTGGGGCTAATCACATTAGCTTTGTTTATTTATCTGGTGCTTGCGCTTGTTAAACCGGAGTGGTTCGGATGAACATCTATAGTTGGTTTCAACTCATTTTCTACATGGTCGTCCTGCTGGCGCTTGCCAAGCCGCTTGGGACATTTATGGCCAAAGTGTACCAAGGCGAGCATACATTTCTCGATTTAGTATTTGGCCCCGTTGAGCGAATTATCTATCGCCTTGCGGGCGTCCATGCCGACGAAGAAATGAACTGGAAAGTCTATGCCATCGCCATGATGCTTTTCAATGTAATCGGATTGCTGGTGGTATATGCCTTCCAACGTTTACAGGGATATTTGCCGCTTAATCCGCAAGGCTTTGGCGCGGTGACACCCGAACTCATCATGGAATACGGCGGTCAGCTTTGCCACGAATACCAATTGGCAAGGCTATGGCGGCGAAACAACCATGAGCTATCTGACGCAGATGGCGGGGCTGACGGTGCAGAATTTCCTATCTGCTGCCACCGGTATGGTTGCAGCAATTGCATTGACCCGCGGCATTGCGCGTCATACAACCGATAAGATTGGCAATTTCTGGGTGGATCTGACGCGGACGGTTCTCTATATTTTGTTGCCGTTGGCATTCGTGCTGGCACTTGCGCTTGTCTCACAGGGCGTGGTGCAGACTTTCAGCCAATACAAAACTGTTTCTCTGCTACAACCGACCAGTTTCCAGCAACCTAAGACTGATGCCAATGGCAATCCTGTTAAAGACGCCTCTGGAAATCCGATAATGGATACGATCCCTCTCACCGATCAAACACTGGCAGTTGGTCCCGCAGCTTCGCAAATCGCGATCAAACAATTGGGAACCAACGGCGGCGGATTCTTCAATGTCAACTCAGCCCATCCATATGAGAACCCAACTCCGCTTTCGAACTTCCTCGAGATGCTATCTATTCTGATGATCCCTGCTGCGTTGGTCTACACCTTCGGCAAGATGGTAGGTGACACGCGCCAAGGCTGGGCCATCCTGGCGGCGATGACTATCATCTTCATAGCCTTGCTGGCTGGAACCCTTTGGGCCGAACAAACCGGCAACCCGGCCATTGCAAAAATGGGCGTGGACATCAAGCAAAGCAATATCAATCCGGGCGGAAATATGGAAGGCAAGGAAACGCGCTTTGGCATCACGAATTCGGTGCTGTGGGATAACGCCACTACCGCCGCCTCAAATGGCTCGGTTAACTCGATGCTTGACTCGAATATGCCGCTTGGAGGCATGATTCCATTGTGGGAACTACACTTGGGCGAGATTATCTACGGCGGTGTAGGGTCCGGATTATATGGAATGCTGGCCTTTGTCATTGTGGCAGTCTTTGTAGCAGGCTTGATGGTTGGACGCACACCGGAATATCTAGGAAAGAAGATCGAATCGTATGAAATGAAGATGGCATCACTGATCCTTCTGATCCCGATCTTTACGGCTTTAGTCGGCACAGCCATCGGTGTCTTGTTTCCCGCTGGTCAGGCTGGAGCCTTTAACCCCGGCCCGCACGGCTATACCGAAATTCTTTATGCGTTCTCCTCAGGGACTGGCAACAATGGCAGTGCCTTTGCCGGGCTGAATGCGAACACGCCTTTTTATAACACGGCTTTGGGCGTCGTTATGTTCTTTGCACGTTACTGGCTGGCCATTCCGGCTTTGGCAATCGGCGGTTCGCTGGCGCGCAAGAAAAAAGTCCCAACCGGCGCAGGAACTTTGCCAACTCACACTCCGCTCTTTATTGTGTGGTTGATCGCGGTCGTCATCATCGTTGGTGCGCTTGGATTTTTACCGGCGCTTGCGCTTGGACCGATCGTCGAGCATTTGATGATCTTTGCTCATTAGAATGGATTTAGAGAATGAATACACCCATTAAAAAGAAATCTGTTTTTCAACGCGAGCTTTATCAACGCGCTATCCTGGATTCGTTCATCAAGTTGAACCCGCGCTGGATGGTGCGTAATCCAGTGATGTTCGTTGTGGAAGTTGGAAGCTTGCTCACCACCGGCCTGTGGATCCAGGCTTTGTTCGGCAAAGGCGAAGCTCCTACTGGATTTATCGGCGGGGTGGCCTTGTGGCTATGGTTTACAGTTTTATTCGCGAACTTTTCGGAGGCTGTTGCGGAAGGACGGGGCAAAGCTCAAGCTGAAGCATTGCGAAAGACTCGTCAAACCACGCAGGCGAAAAAGCTCAAGACTCCGGACCACGAATCAAAATTCGATCTCGTTGCGTCGACCACACTACGCAAAGGTGATATGTATCTTGTGGAGGCTGAATGATACCATTTCGGTGGATGGCGAAATCATCCAAGGGATTGCCTCTGTGGATGAAAGCGCGGTCACCGGTGAAAGCGCTCCAGTTATCCGCGAAGCAGGCGGCGACCGTTCTGCGGTCACGGGCGGGACGCGGCTTTTATCCGATTGGTTGATCATCCGTGTCACTGCCGACCCCGGCGAGGGATTCCTCGATCGCATGATCAGCCTCGTCGAAGGCGCCAAGCGGCAGAAGACTCCCAATGAAATTGCGCTCAATATTTTGTTGGCTGGCTTCACCATCGTCTTCCTGATTGTCTGTGCCACCTTATTGCCCTACTCGCTTTATAGCGTGCAGATCGCGGGCAAGGGCGTGCCGATCACGATCACGGTGCTAATCGCACTGCTCGTTTGCTTAATTCCGACCACCATCGGCGGATTGCTTTCTGCAATTGGCATTGCAGGTATGGATCGCATGATCCAACGGAACGTGATTGCAATGTCAGGGCGCGCTGTGGAAGCCGCCGGTGATGTGGATGTTCTTCTTCTCGATAAAACCGGAACGATCACGCTCGGCAATCGTCAGGCGGTGGAATTGATTCCGGTCAAAGGAATCTCGGAACAGGAACTGGCTGAAGCCGCGCAGTTGGCTTCGTTGGCAGATGAAACTCCGGAGGGCCGCTCGATCGTTGTCCTTGCAAAAGAAAAATATGGTTTGCGCGGACGCACGATGGGGTCGAGTGATGATGCGCCGGAGGGAATGCATTTCATTCCATTCACGGCGCAGACTTGTATGTCCGGCGTAGACTTCGATGGCACTTCCATCCGCAAAGGTGCGCCGGATACGATGATGGCTCTCATTCAATCGAGTAATCACGTTCTTCCATCTGATTTGCAGATTTCAGTGGACAAGATTGCTCGTGCGGGTGGTACCCCGCTGGTTGTGACGCGAAACGGTCAGGCGTTTGGTGTGATTCACCTGAAAGACATTATCAAAGGCGGGATCAAGGAACGCTTCGCACATCTGCGAAAGATGGGCATCAAGACCGTGATGATCACCGGTGATAATTCATTGACCGCTGCGGCCATTGCGGCAGAAGCGGGCGTGGATGATTTTCTGGCGCAGGCCACGCCTGAGGCGAAGCTCAAATTAATTCGGGAATATCAAAGCGGTGGACGATTGGTCGCAATGACCGGCGATGGTACCAACGATGCCCCGCGCTCGCTCAAGCAGATGTCGCCGTCGCGATGAACACAGGCACTCAGCCTGCGCGTGAAGCCGCCAATATGGTGGACTTGGATAGCAACCCGACCAAACTCATTGAAGTGGTTGAGATCGGCAAGCAATTGTTGATGACGCGTGGAGCTTTGACAACCTTTAGCATCGCGAACGATGTATCGAAATATTTCGCGATCATTCCCGTAGCATTTGCCACGACCTATCCAGTACTGGGTGTGCTTAACATTATGCAGTTGAATCCCCGGACCGCAATCCTCTCGGCTGTGATCTTCAATGCGTTGATCATTATCGCCCTCATTCCGCTCGCTTTGCGCGGCGTGCCATATCGTCCGTTAGGCGCGGCTCGCTTATTACGCGACAATATCCTGATTTACGGCGTGGGCGGTGTAATTGCCCCGTTCATCGGGATAAAGCTGATTGACATGCTGTTAGCGGCCTTGCGTCTACTCTAGAAATAGAAACAAAGAGGCATATTATGAAGAAGAACGGCTTATCTTTTTCGTCCGAAATCATTGTTCGGTCCGTAGGTAGTGTCTTGGCGACTGCGGCGGCAACTCTGATCCTGGTTCTCATCGGCCGGAATACGCTTGGCGAAACAGTTATTGCCTTGCTTTACATTTTGGTCGTAGGCTGGGTCACCGCCAGTTGGGGACAGTGGCCCGGGATTATTTCGGCAGTGCTCTCGGCCCTGTGCTTTGACTTCTTTTTCATTCCCCCATTCTTTACCTTTGCGGTCGGCGAACTGGAAGGCTGGCTGGTCCTGGTAATCTATTTGGTCGTAGCCATTTTGATTGTAGGCCGAATTCAGTCCGGCTTGTCCAAGGCGGAGGCGAGCGAACGGGACGCGATCTTCATGTATGAACTAAGTGCAGTCCTGGCCGGTCTACGTACGCGTAATGATATTGTCAATACTCTGGCCAAACATCTTCAACAAATGTTCAGCGCTGAACTTGTGGAGGTTTCTCTCCAGCCATCCGGTCAATCACAATTTATCAGCGCACGCGTGCCAACCGACAGTTCAACCGGAACGAAACCTGATTTGATGTTGCCTATTATGGGCATTTCCGCTCCGGGATTGATAGGCGAGATCCATCTTTGGCGAGGCCACGGGTGGCTTCCGCCGGAAGATGGCAGATTATTCCGAAATTTTGCCACGCAAGCTGCATTGGCACTCGAACGCGCTCAAGCCGGCAAATGATATTGCCGCTGAAATAAAATTAATAAAGGATATGATATGTTCCAACAACTTAAACCCGCTGTTATCTTGCTTGCGCTATTTACGGTGATCACGGGTGTGATCTACCCTTTGCTGGTAACCGGTATTGCTCAACTTGTTTTTCCATCCCAAGCGAATGGCAGCTTGATTATGAAGAATGGCCAAGCTGTCGGTTCGGAATTAATAGGACAGTCTTTTGACGATCCAAAATATTTCTGGGGACGCCTTTCAGCGACTGGCCCATTTCCTTACAATGCGTTTTACGCTCAGACATTGAGTGCATCGTCCGGATCAAATTACGGTCCGTTGAACCCCGCCTTGATACAGGAAGTTCAAGGACGGATTGACGCGTTAAAGGCAGCTGATCCGACTGATACCGCGCCAATTCCTGTTGACCTTGTCACCTCGTCTGGTAGCGGTTTAGATCCGGATATCAGTGTGGCGGCGGCATACTATCAGGTCGCGCGTGTTGCGAAAGCCCGCGGCTTGACGGAGGCGCGAGTCAAAGGATTGGTGGATCAATATATCGAAGGCCGTCAGTTCGGTTTTCTTGGCGAACCGCGCATCAATGTGCTTAAATTAAATCTGGCTTTGAATGGATTACAATAAAGTGGATGAGCCCCGAATCCAATCGTCCTGATCCTGATAAGTTGCTGGAGCAACTACAAGAGGAGGAGAAGTCTGCAAAACGCGGGCGGCTTAAGATTTTCCTCGGTTATGCCGCGGGAGTTGGCAAAACCTATGCGATGCTTGAAGCCGCCCGTCAAAGAAAAATAGAGGGGATGGATGTTGTAGTCGGATACCTCGAAACCCATAAGCGGGTCGAGACAGAGCGAATTGCCCAAGGATTGGAAGCGATCCCGCGTAAGTCCATCACATATCATGGCGTAACGCTCACCGAAATGGATGCGGACGCCATTCTTGCTCGTCATCCCAAACTGGCCTTGGTGGACGAACTTGCGCATACCAATGCCCCTGGCTCGCGTCATCCCAAACGTTATCTGGACGTGGAGGAATTATTGGAAGCGGGGATCAATGTGTACAGCACACTAAACGTTCAGCACATCGAAAGTTTGAATGATGTGGTCGCACAGATTACCGGCGTGCTGGTACAGGAAACAATTCCGGATCGCGTCATTGACGAGGCGAATGAACTTGAACTGGTTGATCTGCCGCCCGAGGAATTGATTGTTCGTTTGCAGGAGGGTAAGGTTTATATTCCCGATCAAGCCGCCCGTGCGATCCAGGATTTCTTTCGCAAGGGGAATCTCACCGCATTGCGCGAGATAACCATGCGCCGCGCGGCTGAACGCGTCGATGATCAGATGCGTTCCTACATGCAAAATCAGGCCATTGCGGGGCCCTGGGCGGCGGCAGAGCGTTTGCTCGTTTGCATCAGCCCCAATCCGATGGGAGAACGCCTCATCCGGTCTGCCCGCCGCCTCGCGGACGAACTTAACGCTGAATGGATGGCGGTTTACGTCCAAACACCGCACGACATTACTTTGCCACAACAAAAGCGCGACTTTGCCACAAGTTCATTACGTCTCGCGGAGGAACTCGGCGCGCGCACGGTGATGCTTCCATCCAATAGTTCGGCAATTGCTTTAGCTAATACGGTTATCAATTTCGCTCACAAAAATAATGTTACAAAAATCGTGGCAGGCAAGCCCATGCGTCCGCGCTGGATGGAATTTCTGCGTGGTTCCTTTGTAGACGAACTCATTCACAAAAGTGGTGACATCGACATTTATGTCGTTCCCACTTTGGAGCCAGCGCGCGTGCCGCCTGAAGAAAATCCTCTTCGGCCTCATAGCCCCGCGTTATCCTATCTAGCGAGCCTATTTGTAGTCATTGCGGCAACAGGGGTAGGTTATATAATCGGCCATAATATTTCACCGACCAACCTGGTAATGGTTTATCTTCTGGCTGTGGTAGTTTCTGCGATTTATCTTGGACGCGGTCCCTCCATTCTGGCATCCATTACGAGCGTTCTGGCGTTTGACTTCTTCTTCGTGCCGCCCCGTTACACTTTTTCAATATCAGATACGGAATACCTGCTGACTTTCACCGGATTGCTTCTGGTTGGCACAGTGATCAGTTATTTAACTGTGCAGGTTCGCGAACAAGCCCAAGCGGCTCAAGCCCGCGAAGTGCAAACTACATCATTATATGAGCTTGGCCGTGATTTGACCGCCATAGTCGGCTTGGACGCCATTGCCCAAACTATTATTACTCATATCAGCCAGACATTTAACCGGGATGCCGTCATTTTCCTGCCAGAGGAAAATGGCTCACTAAAAGTGCATGCTTCGAGTCCGGCCTTGGTGATTGCAGATAATGAACTGGCAGTGGCCGACTGGGCATTCAAACGTGGACAAGTGGCCGGACGCGGAAGTGATACCTTGCCGGACGCATCCATGCACTATCAACCGCTTCAGACCGCCCGCGGCATCGTTGGCGTCTTGGGAATTAAGCCAGCTGAGACCACACATTATCTAACGTCGGATCAGCGTAGAACTTTGGATGCCTTTGCCAATCAAGCCGCCATCGCTATCGAACGAGCGCGTTTGGTCGATCAATCGCGTCAGACCGAAATTTTGGAGATTACTGATAAACTGCAATCGGCGTTATTGAATTCAATTTCGCACGATCTGCGTACTCCGCTCGTTTCGATCACGGGCGCATTAAGCAGTTTGGCAGAAGATTCGATTAGCCTCAGTGAGGCCACGCGGCGAAGTCTGATTGAAACGGCGCGGGGTGAAGCAGATCGTCTTAATCGATTGGTTGGCAACTTGCTGGATATGACGCGGCTGGAAGCGGGAGCGATGCGAGTTCAGGCCGAGCCATGCGATGTTCAGGATGTGATCGGATCAGCATTGGAACAATTGGAAGGGCGCAAAGAAGATCATCTCATTAACGTAAACATTTCATCCGAATTACCATTCGTCTCCATGGATTTCGTTCTAATATCGCGCGTTCTAGTAAATGTAATTGACAACGCTCTGAAATATTCGCCTCTGGGCTCACCCATTGATATTGATGCGCATCCTGCCAACGGTTATGTAGAAATCGCAGTGGCAGACCGCGGCATAGGGATTCCCAAGGATGACTTAGCGCGCATCTTTGATAAGTTCTATCGAGTGCAGAGACCCGACAATATCACGGGTACCGGACTCGGCCTTTCCATCGGCAAAGGGATTGTCGAAGCTCATGGTGGATTCATCGCCGCGGAAAATCGACCCGGCGGCGGAACGATTATTACGATTGCCTTGCCAATGAAGTAGTGATGAGCGATACCGATTTGAATATCCTGGTTGTGGATGATGAACCTGCAATTCGGCGTTTTTTGCGCGCCTCGCTTGGCGCACATGGCTACACTATCACGGAAGCGGTTTGTGGCGAAGATGCATTGAGAACTGTTGCGACGAGTCATCAAGATATCGTGATCCTCGATCTGGGGCTGCCTGATGTCGATGGCGTGGAAGTCACCCGCAGGCTGCGGGAGTGGACCACCATTCCGATTATTATCTTGTCCGTGCGTGAACATGAAAACGAAAAAATCGCAGCGCTCGATGCTGGTGCAGACGATTATTTAACCAAGCCTTTCGGGATCGGTGAATTAATGGCACGCATGCGCGTTGCATTGCGCAGAACCGCGCAGGATACGAACGAACCCCTCTTTAAATCGGACGGCCTCCACATGGACTTCGCTCACCGCGAAGTTAAAATCAATGACCAGCTTGTAACGCTAACTCCGACGGAATATGATTTGTTGCGAACGCTTGTAAAAAATGCAGGCAAGGTGCTTACTCATCGCCAGCTCCTACGTATGGTGTGGGGAACTGCCTATGAAAATGAGATGCATATTTTGCGGGTCAATATCAGCAACCTTCGTCGCAAGATTGAACCAGATCCATCCCAGCCACATTATTTGCTTACAGAGCCAGGCGTGGGTTATAGGATCAAGATTTGATTCTTTGCCATTCATTGATTATAAGCACCCTTTCTTATCAAGCTTTAATATCAAAAGTATTGACACATTTCATAACAGTAGTACAATACCGCCCAATATGTTTAGAGATAAAGCAAGTATCTTGATGGAGGCTCGCTCTAAGCGCATGCCCAACTTTGCAACCTCGGTTGTCGGGTTTGGGCTTGTTCCGGTTAAATAAAAATAGATTAGATAAAGTATTGCTTAAGCTCTTTATATCTATCTGTATGCCGCCAAAACGCTCCCCGACAACGGGAGTGTTTTTTATTTTTGATTCGGATTGGAGATTCGATCATGGTTGAAATTTTGGATACAACATTGCGCGAAGGCGAACAAACTCCCTACGTCAACTTCACTGTTGATGAAAAGGTTGAGATCGCGCGCCTGCTCGATCAAATCGGCGTGGATATGATCGAGGCGGGCGATCCTTCTGTTTCGCCGAATGTAGCAAAAGCGATTGAGCGCATCGCATCTCTTGGACTTCAAGCGGAGATCGTGGCCCATTCCATTGCTTCACGCTCGGGCATTGACCACGCCAAAGCCTGCGGTGCAAATCGCATTGCCATCTTTTATGCCACATCCCAAATCCATCTGGACGCGAAACTGCACAAGAACTCATGATGAGGCTGTTGCCATCATTTGCGAGCATATCGCTTATGCGTGCAGTCTCAATTTGAAGGTTCGCTATACACCGGAAGACGCCACACGCACCGACTTTGAATTTCTTGTTCGTGTGTGCAACGCGGCTATCGAGGCCGGAGCGGACCGAATCAGTTTTGCGGATACGCTTGGCATTATGCAGCCGCATGTTTTTTACGAACGTGTTTGTCAATTACGGGAACGTCTGCTTCCATGCAAAATAGATTTGCATTGTCACGATGATTATGGTCTGGCGTTGGCGAATGCCATGGCTGGCATCCGCGCCGGTGCGGACTGTATCCATACGACGGTCAACGGTATGGGGGAGCGTACCGGTATTCCCGATTTGGCAGAAACCATTATCGCATTCCATAACTTAGAGGGAGTCACAAAATTCAATGTTCAACCATTGATGAATATATCGGGCTACCTTGAAAAAGTCTCGGGTTTTTTCCTTGCCCCCAACAAACCAATCACTGGACAAAATGCGTTCAGCCATAAGAGCGGCGTACACACGAATGGAATTCTCAAAGACCCGCGCACGTATGAACCGTTCGACCCGGCATTGCTGGGGCGCGAACGCAAATCGTTATTGACAAATATACTGGCAAGAGCGCTGTTTCGGCCCGGCTTGCTGAATATGAGATCGAGGTGAACGCATCGGAGTTGGATGTGATCGTCTCGCACGTAAGAATTTGGGCGACCAGCGCAAGCAATTATTCGATACGGACATCATCGAGATTGCCGAACTGGTGACGGGACGTGAGATTGATGTGATCCCGCATGACCTCAGCGCCCTGGTCATGGTCGAAGTGGAATTGCAGGTATATACGTCATCTGTCGTGCGCCGTTTGCGTGGATTTGCCAGCGTAAGCCATGTCTATGAGATTACAGGCGATTATGACGTCAGCGCGTTTGTTAATGTGGAAAATGTCATGGCGTTGAATAATCTAATCGAGGAAATCCGCACCGTGCCTGGTGTGAAACGCACCGAGACGCGTCTGGTGCTGAAAAAATATCCCGCCAATGGAAATGCAAAATCTTAATAATAAAAGGAGAGAGTTCATGGGAACACTTGTTGAGGAGATTTTTTCTAGAAAAGCCATGAAGCAAGTGAAGGCTGGTGAGATCGTAATGCTGGATGTGGATTACATCATGAGCCATGACAATACGACTCCATTAGCGATCAAAGCCTTTCGTGAAATAGGTAAACCAATCCGTGACAAGAATCGGATTGTCTTACATTTCGATCATGCTTATCCGGCTCCAAACGTGATGGCTGCCGAAAATCATCGCAAGATATTGGATTTTGTTAAGGAACAAGGACTTCCACATCTATACAAACAGGGAGTCTGCCATCAGGTAATGATCGAGGAAGGATATGTAACGCCCGGTTCAATTGTGATTGGCGCCGACTCGCACTCGAATACATATGGGTCAATGGGGGCATTCGGCGCGGGCTTCGGTTCCACTGAAATTGCTGTGGCCTGGGTGACGGGCAAATGCTGGTTTAAAGTGCCGGAGACGATTCGCATTGAGTTGCACGAGGAAGCGCAGCGCGGCGTGTATTCCAAAGATGTGATGATTTATATTGCTGGCTTGCTAGGTATGGACGGTGGGACGTATCGCTCCGTAGAATTCGGCGGCGAATATATTGACAACTTGCCAGTGCATGAACGCATCGTTCTCCCGAACATGTCCACCGAGATTGGAGCGAAGTGTGGCTTGATCGCGGCGGATAAGGTGACGATCAACTTTCTCGAAAGCGAGACGCCGGCCAAGGGTCCGTTTGAGCAAATCGTGCCGGTCAATCCACACTATGAACGCGTGATCGAGATCGATGTATCGACGATTGTTCCGCAGGTTGCCTGTCCACCGGATGTGGATAATGCCAAGCCATTGCATGAAGTGGAAGGCCTCGAGGTGCACGAAGTTTATATCGGTACCTGCACCAACGCGCGCTATGAAGATATTGAAATTGTAGCGAAGATTCTCAAAGGGAAAAAAGTTGACCCATTCACACGCGTTATCGTCACACCGGTGAGCGATCGGATTTACAAAAAGGCGCTACAAAACGGTTTGATCGAAATTTTGATGGACGCCGGTTGCACGGTGACGTCAACCGGATGCGGTGCATGTATTGGACGTCATGGTGGATCCTCGCCGCCGGCGAAGCGCGCGCTAACAACCATAAATCGCAACTTTATCGGACGCATGGGCAGTCCGCAGTCCGAGATTTATCTCGCTAGTCCCGCTACTGCCGCAGCCACCGCGCTGAATGGTCGTATTACTGATCCGCGTGGGTATTTAATTTAGTATAAGCATGTCATTGCGAGCGAAGCGCAGCAATCCAAGTTACAGAAGATTGATTCGTCGCACACTTGCCCTACATGCAAGTGAAGGGAAGAACGCTTCTCGCGAAGACATGAATATAAATAGGAGAACCATATGGGAAAAGCCTGGAAGTTTGGAGAAAACCTGAACACCGACGAGATTATCCCGGGCCGCTTCAATATCACGATTGATCCGCTTGAACTTGCGAAGAATGTCTTTTGCGAAATCAGACCTGAATACGCAAAGAATGTTAAACCCGGCGATGTGATTGTTGGCGGACAGAACTTTGGCTGCGGCTCGTCGCGCGAACATGCACCGATTGCCATTAAGGGCTCGCAAGCCAAATGTGTGATTGCGCCTTCATATGCGCGCATCTTTTTCCGCAACGCTATCAATATCGGTTTGCCGATTTTGGAATGTCCCGAGGCAGTGATTGACATTGAAGAAGGAAATGACGTGAATGTTGATTTGGCGACAGGTCGGATCACGAACATCACGAAGGACCATGCTTATCAAGCGCGTCCGTTACCTGATTTTGTTTTGAAGATCGCGGACGCTGGTGGCATTGTAAATTTCTTGAAAGAGCACGATATTCAGGAACTGATGTCATGACGAGATATAAAATTTGTCTTTTGCCCGGTGATGGCATTGGTCTCGAAGTGATTGGCTGCGCAGTGCAAGTCTTGCGCGCTCTTCCGCTCGAATGGGATTTCATCGAAGGCGGTATTGGCTACGCTGAATATCAGCGAAGTGGCTCACCATTGCCTGAAGAAACCCTGAAAAAGATTCGCAACACGGATGCGACTTTGTTTGGAGCCGTAACTACGCCGCCTAATATTCCGAATTATTTTTCGCCCGTTGTCCGGATGCGGCAATTGCTTGACCTTTACGCAAATCTGCGTCCATGCCGCTCGATCCCGCATAAATCTTCGCGCTCCGGTATTGACTTTATGATTGTGCGCGAAAACACCGAAGGTCTTTACTCTGGCATAGAGCGTCTCGAAGATAATGGTCAACGCGCGATCACCGAACGCGTCATCACGCGCCGCGGCTCAGAGCGGATCGTCCGCAAAGCTTTTGAACTTGCTCGTCAAACTAAACGCAAAACCGTCCATGTGGTTCATAAAGCCAATGTGCTTCGCCAAACCTGCGGATTGTTCCGTTCTGTTGCATTTGAAGTGGCAAAGGATTATTCTGACATCACTCTTCTCGAAATGCTTGTGGACACTTGTGCGATGGAACTTGTCCGGGCACCAGAGCAATTTGAAGTAATCGTCACGACAAATTTGTTTGGCGATATCCTGAGCGATGAAGCTTGCATGTTCGTGGGCGGATTGGGCATCGCGGCTTCGGGAAATATCGGAGTAGATGCGGCAGTGTTCGAGCCAGTTCATGGAAGCGCGCCAAATCTGGTGGGCACTGGAAGAGCTAATCCTACTGCGACAATTCTCGCCTCGGCCATGATGCTGGATTATCTGGGCGAGTCGCATCATGCGAATTGTCTCCGGCAAGCAGTGGAGAATTGCATTGCAGTTGGACAAACCACATCAGACTTGGGTGGGGAGTTGACTGCAAACCAGATGACCAATGCGGTTCTTGCGGCCCTCGAATTAAATCTCGAAAGGAAATAATATGATTTGTCTTGGATTTCTCATGACGCGTTTGCGTCCCGAAGAAAAACTTCTGCTTGAAGAATTGGATCATCGTCCCAACGTGGAGATTGTCCGCATTCTCGATGGCGAACATTTCTTTGATATTTCCAAATTGCCGCAGGAGGTTGATCTGGTCTTCGAGCGTTCGATTTCCTATTCGCGCGGACTTTACATCTCGCGCATTTTTGAAGCGCATGATGTGCCTGTGATCAATCCATCCGTGCTTGCAGAGCGCTGCGGCGACAAATATGTCACGAGCCAGATTTTGGTCAAGAATAATATTCCGACTCCGCGCGTGTTCATGGCGTTCGATGAATCATCCGCGCTCGCAGCGGTGGATGCCATGGGTTATCCATGCGTGCTTAAACCAGTGATCGGTTCGTGGGGACGATTGCTTGCCCTGGTTGAGAATCGATCCGATGCAGAAGCGTTTATCGAACATAAAGCCGCGTTAGGTATTAATCATCAAGTTTTTTATATCCAGGAATACGTGAATAAACCGGGACGCGATATCCGTGCCTTTGTGATTGGCGAGGAACCGATCTGTGCGATTTACCGCACATCCGAAAGCTGGATCACCAATACGGCGCGCGGCGGCATCGCCTCGAATTGTCCATTGACGCCTGATCTTATTCATATCTGCCGACAAACGGCGCGTGCTGTCGGGTGCGGGATGCTGGCGATTGATGTCTTTGAAACCGCTGACGGCTTGGTGGTGAACGAAGTGAATCACACAATGGAATTCCGCAACAGCATCACAACCACCGGAGTCAATATCCCAGCATTGATGGTGGATTATGTTTTATCGCAAGCCCGCGCATAATCTTGATGAGGAGATTTCAAGATGAGTATATGAAAACAAATTGAGAATTTGGGCTTGGACGAATTGAGAGAGCCGGTATTGACACATCTTGGATTGGTAGTAGAATACGGCCCAATATGTTTAGTCTGTTTGCGTTGCCGCGCTCCCGTCGTCCGCAGCCCACTTCTCGTCGAGAAGGTCGGGACCTTTTGGATTGGATGACGGAAAGATAAACGCATGGTACGCTGACACACGCATTCATCAACCAAAACAGCCCTCCTTCTTGGAGGGCTGTTTTTATTTTCATCTCATAAGGAGAAGTCATGAAAGACAAACCAAAACCGCAAGTCAAGAAGGTTGTCCTTGCCTATTCCGGCGGGCTCGATACTTCGGTCATCGTGCCGTGGCTGAACGAAAACTATGGCTGTGAGGTCGTCTGCTTTTGCGCTAACGTTGGTCAGGGCGATGAAGATTTGCGCGGCCTCGAACAGAAGGCTATGAAAAGCGGCGCCAGCCAATGCATCATCCATGACATGAGGGAAGAGTTCGCCTCGGAATATCTTTTCCCGATGCTCAGAGCAGGCGCTGTGTACGAGCATAAATATTTATTGGGTACATCGGCGGCGCGGCCGCTGATTGCCAAGCACCTCGTGGATGTGGCGCATGAAGTCGGCGCGGATGCGGTGGCGCATGGCGCGACGGGCAAAGGAAACGATCAGGTTCGCTTTGAACTCACCGTCATGGCGCTTGATCCGCGCTTGAAGATTATCGCTCCGTGGCGTGAATGGGAAATTCGCTCGCGGGAAGATGCGATTGCCTACGCCGCGAAACACAAAGTGCCGGTCACCGCTACGATCAAATCCATTTACAGCCGCGATTCGAATTTGTGGCATATTTCGCATGAAGGCGGCTTGCTCGAAGATCCGTGGAATGAACCGGAAAAGTCGATGTACCAGATCAGCACCTCGCCGGAGAACGCGCCCGATGAACCTGAATATATCGAGATCGAATTCGAGAGCGGCACGCCGGTGGCTGTCAACGGCGAAAAACTTTCAGCCGCAAAAATTGTCGAGCGTCTCAATGCTGTCGGCGGCGCGCACGGCATCGGACGCGTTGACCTTGTTGAGAATCAACTCGTTGGCATGAAGTCGCACGGCGTATATGAAACACCGGGTGGAACGATTTTGCTCTTCGCCCATCGCGAACTTAAATCGCTCATCCTAGACCGTGAGACGATGCACTTCAAGGAAATGGTTGCAGTCAAATACGCCGAACTCATCTACAACGGTTTGTGGTTCACGCCTCTGCGCGAAGCGATTGATGCCTTTGTCAACGCCACGCAAGGTCCAGTGACCGGCATGGTTCGCCTGAAGCTTTACAAAGGCAACATTATCTCCGCAGGCCGCAAGTCGTCGTTCAGTTTGTATCGCGAAGATTTCGCAACCTTTGGTGAGGAGGATGTTTACGATCAGAGTCATGCGGAGGGCTTCATTCGATTGTTTGGTTTGTCGTTGAAAGTACGCGCCTTGAATGGCTTGCCTGTATCCGGTCTCGACATGCCCAAGCCCGATTATTCGCGTTTTAAGAGAGATTAGTATGACGATGTTGTGGGGCGGACGCTTCGCCCAAAAACTCGACCCCGCAGCTTGGGACTTGAACTCCTCATTGCCTGTTGACAAACGCATGGCAATTCAGGATGTGGATGGGTCGCTGGCGTGGGCGGATGCATTGCATAAGGCAAAGATTCTGTCGGATGTAGAGCACGCTCAGATCGCCCTCGGGCTGGCAACCGTTAAAGGAGAATTTTCCAGTAGAAAGTTTATCTTTGCCGAGTTTGATGAAGATATTCACACCGCCGTCGAGCGACGTCTCACTGAGTTGATCGGCGCGACCGCTGGCAAATTGCATACGGGTCGCTCGCGCAACGATCAAGTCGCGACGGATTTCAGATTGTGGATGCTTCAAGCCCTTCCTGCTTTGGACGCGCTGCTGAATGATTTGCAGTCGGCATTGGTTGAGCAAGCCGAACTTGCCGGTCAAATTCTGATGCCCGGTTACACTCATCTGCAACGCGCACAACCAATTCTGCTTGCGCATTGGTGGTTGAGTCATTTCTGGCCCCTTCAAAGAGATCGTGACCGCCTTGCGGATCTGATCAAGCGTGTTTCTGTCTTGCCGCTGGGTTCGAGTGCGTTGGCCGGAACGCCATTTGCCGTTGACAGAACTGCATTAGCTCAGTCACTCGGCTTTTCTAAACGTTTCTCAAAATAGTCTGGATGCTGTTTCTGATCGGGATTTCGCGGCCGAGTTTCTTTTCTGCGGCACGATGATTGGAATCCACTTGAGCAAACTTGCGGAACAATTTATTTTGTACACCAGCTCCGAGTTTCGATTCTTTGAATTGTCCGATTCGTTTTCAACCGGTTCGAGTCTCATGCCGCAGAAAAAAATCCAGATGTGTTTGAACTCACGCGCGGCAAAGCAGGAACAATGATTGGTTTGCTCACCGGCTTGCTTGCCACACTCAAAGGATTGCCATCCCCATACGATAAAGATTTGCAGGAGGATAAAGGATCGGTTTTTCAAGCTACAGATATATTGCTTGCGGTTCTTCCCGTCATCGCAGGTGCGTTAGGGACAATCACTGTCAAGCCTGAACGAATGCGCGCTGCGATTGATTCTTTCATGATGGCAACCGACTTGGCAGATTATCTCGTCAGCAAAGGAATGCCATTCCGCGAGACGCATGCAATCGCCGGAAAAGCTGTCCGTGCTGCGCTGGAGAAAAAAATCGGATTGGATGAACTCCCGCTCGAAGCGTATCAAACTCTAAGTTCCGTGTTTGAAGCGGATGTATTTCAAGTATTTGATCCGATGAGGTCTGTCGAAAAAAGAAATGCGATTGGCGGAACGAGCCCCCAATCTGTAAAAAAACAAATTCAATTATCAAAATTAATAATCAAAGGAGAATAAATCATGTCTACTGTTACTTGTCCTGAATGTGCCGCAGAGGTTATTCTCGAAGCGGGAACCGAAGTTGGCGAGATCATCGTCTGTCCCGATTGTGGCGTGGATTTGGAAGTGACCGCGCTCGAACCTGCCGCGGTGCAACTTGCACCGATGGAGCAGGAAGATTGGGGAGAATGATTTGATTGAGAGTAATATGCAGAGAAGATTGAAAATCGGCGTCCTATGTTCGCGCATACGCGTGGAAGAGAAATGGATATTTGGCGCACTTGAAAAGCGCGGCATTGATTTTGATCGCCTGGATGATCGCATGATTAGTTTTGATCTTGATGACGCATCGTCGTGGCATCAATATGATGCGGTATTGGAGCGCAGCATTAGTTATACTAGCGGACTTTATGCGCTGCGAATTCTGAATGCATTCGGTGTTCCAACAGTGAATACTGTGGCAGTGGCTGAAGCATGTGGCGATAAGTTGACAACAAGCACGTTGCTCATGAAAGCTGGTTTGCCGCAACCACATAACGTGGTGGCGTTTACACCAGAATCGGCTTTGGACGCCTTGGAGAAACTTGGCTATCCGGCGGTGGTCAAACCGGTGGTCGGTTCATGGGGACGATTGCTGGCGAAGATTAACGACCGTGACGCGGCCGAAGCAATCTTCGAGCATAAAGCTACGCTTGGTTCAACGCAACATCAAGTGTTTTATATTCAAGAATACATCGAGAAACCTGGACGCGATATTCGCTGCGGTGGTGATCGGCGCGCGCGTATTGACTGCCATGTATCGCACCTCACCGCATTGGATTACAAATACCGCGCGTGGTGGTGAAGGCGAATTGTGCCCGGTCACGCCTGAGATCAAAGACTTATGTTTGAAAGCCGCTCAAGCTGTTGGCGGCGGTGTGCTGGCGATTGATTTGATCGAACATCCTCAGCGTGGATTTCTGATCAACGAGGTCAATCACACAATGGAATTTCACACCCTTCAGCCGTTGAGTGGGATTGATATCGCCGGTGAGATCGTGGATTATGCCGTCAATGTTGCAAGCCGGGAGGTTGTTCAATGACCACTATTTCTATTGTTGGCGGTTCCGGTTATGGTGGCGGCGAGGCGCTGCGTCTTTTGCTTGAACATCCGAATGTGGAGGTCAAGCAAGTTACGTCGCGTTCGCACATGGGCGAGTTTGTCTATCAGGTGCATCCCAATTTGCGAAAGCGGACGCAACTTAAATTTAGCGATCCGTCGCAACTCGAACCTGTTGATGTGCTTTTCCTTGCCCAGCCGCACGGACAGGCCCAACACGAAATTGATCGATATGTAAAACTTGCAACCAAAATAGTTGACCTTTCGGCGGACTTTCGTCTGCGCGATGAAAATGTCTATGAAAAATGGTATGGTGAGAAACATGCAGCGCCTGAGTGGCTAAACAAATTTGTTTATGGTTTGCCTGAGCTTCATCGCGCAGAGCTTGCCGGGGCAAATTATGTTAGCGGCGTGGGATGCAACGCGACCGCCAGCAACTTGGCTTTGTTGCCATTGGTCAAAGCAGATTTGATTGAGAAGGATGCGCCGATAATCATCGAAATAAAGGTTGGATCATCTGAAGGTGGCGCGGAAGGAAACCCCGCCTCCCATCACCCGGAACGGGCTTCTGTGATACGGACCTTTTCTCCCTTTGGGCATCGTCACACTGCCGAAGTGATTCAGGAAATGGGTGTAACCAATGTCTCGCTGACAATGACTTCTGTGGATTTAGTGCGCGGCGTGCTTGCGACCGCTCATACCAAAGTCAGAGCTGGCGTGATGACGAAGGATTTATGGAAAGCGTATCGAAGCCGCGGCAAATGATAATCCGTTTATTCGGATCGTGAAAGAACAGCGGGAAATCTATCGTGTGCCTGAGCCGAAGATTTTGGCTGGCTCGAATTATGCTGATCTCGGCTTTGACCTTGATGAGAGCAATGATCATGCCGTGTCTATGTGCGCCATTGATAATCTCATGAAAGGTGCAGCCGGTTCAGCGGTGCAGTGCATGAACTTGATGATGGGCTGGGATGAAACGCTTGGCTTGGAGTTCGCGGGCCTGCATCCTATTTGACATGACATTGGAGAACTTATGACTCAATCCATAATGGTTGTTAAACTCGGTGGCACAGATGGAGTGGATTTTTCCGCTATTTGCGAAGATGTCGCAGAATTATTGAAGCAGAACATCCAACTTGTTCTTGTTCACGGCGGTTCTGCTGAAGCGAATTCGCTTGGTGAAGCTTTGGGTGCGCCACCGAAATTTATTACATCGCCATCGGGATATACCTCGCGCTACACGGATCGCAAGACGCTCGAAATCTTTGTAATGGCGGTCAACGGTAAGATCAATACTTTGCTGGTCGAGCAATTGCAAATGTTAGGAATCAATGCACTGGGTCTGAGTGGCGTGGATGGAAAGTTGATTCAAGCCACAGCGCAAAGATTCGATTCAAAGCATCGAAAACGGTAAACGCAAAATCATTCGCGACGATTACACAGGCAAGATCGAATGCGTCGATGCAAAGTTGCTGAATATTTTGCTTGCAGGCGGATATTTGCCAGTGATTGCACCAATGGCAGTCAGCGAAAAAGGTGAAGCCCTGAACGTAGATGGTGATCGCGCCGCGGCGATGGTATCTTTAGCGTTGAAAGCAGATGCCTTGATACTGCTCACCGCGGTTCCCGGTTTGATGAAAAACTTTCCAGATGAATCAACAGTCATTCGAAATTTAACGCAGAGTCAATTATCAGACGCGCTCAAAGCCGCGCAAGGCCGGATGAAGAAAAAAGTCCTTGGCGCGGAAGAAGCGCTTAAGGGCGGCGTGAAGCGAGTTGTCATCGCCGACGGGCGTATCCAAAATCCAATCTCAAACGCTTTAGAAGGAAAAGGAACAGTCATCCAATGAACGCACAGCAAATTATTGATATCGAAACGAAATATACTTCGGGAACCTATGCCAAGCAACCGCTCGTGATCGTGCGCGGACAAGGCGCATTGCTGTTCGATGCTGACGGCGTGGAATATCTCGATTGCTCGTCAGGACACGGCGTTGCTAATCTTGGTCACGCGCATCCGAAAGTGGCGGAGGCGATTTACAAGCAAGCCTCCACGCTGATCACTTTATTTGAGACATTCCCGAATGATCAACGCGCGCTGTTGATGGAAAAAATCACAGCGCTGGTGAACGGATTGGATCGCGTCTTCTTTTGCAATTCAGGGACGGAAGCCGTAGAGGCGGCTTTGAAATTTTCCCGAATCTCTACTGGACGAAAGAACGTGGTCGCCGCCATGCGGGCTTTTCATGGCCGGACGTTTGGTTCACTCTCTGCGACCTTCAATAAAAAATATCGCGAGGGCTTCGAACCGCTCGTGCCGGGATTTAGTCATGTTGCTTACAACAACATTGAAGCTTTGGACAAAGCCGTAACGAATGAAACTGCGGCTGTGATTTTGGAAATGGTGCAAGGCGAGGGTGGTGTCTATCCCGCGAACGCGGAATATGTTCAAGCCGCGCGGCGAATTTGCGATGAGCGCGGTGCGCTCTTGGTCGTGGATGAAATTCAAACCGGCTTTGGTCGTACGGGCAAGATGTTCGCGGTTCAACACTTTGGAGTTACGCCCGATATGTTAACGTGTGCTAAGTCATTGGCTGGTGGTTTGCCAATGGGCGCGGTGTTGATTGGTAAGAAAGTAAAGAATCTAACGCCTGGTGTTCATGGCTCGACGTTTGGCGGGAATCCGCTGGCGTGCGCGGCGGCGGTTGCGGCGTTGACTGCAATCGAGGAAGAAGACTTAGCGGGCCAAGCCGCGGCGAAAGGCAAATACTTGATGGATAAATTGAGGAAGATTGAATCTACGAACATTCGCGAAGTGCGCGGGATGGGTTTGATGGTCGGCATTGAGATGAAACAAAAAGTTGTGCCATACATTCGGGAACTACAGGACCTTCATATCATTGCTTTAAACGCAGGCATGACCGTAGTCCGCTTGTTGCCGCCACTGGTGATTACTTACGAACAAATCGATCATCTAGTGGATGTATTGTCGGAAGTCTTAACCAAGAATCTAGTGAGCGAAGAAAACCAGTAATGGCAGACCCAGATTTATCAACGTTAACAGGCTTGGTCTCGAAATATAGTCCATCAGGGCAAGAGCGCGGCGCGGTGGATTGGCTGGTCGCGCGGATGAAAACTCTTGGCTATCACAACTCATTTATAGACGGCGCTGGCAATGCAGTTGGGATCATTGGAGCTGGACCAAAGCAGATTGTGTTGCTCGGCCACATTGACACTGTGCCTGGGGAAATTAACGTTCATGCTGATAATGGAATTCTTTATGGGCGCGGCTCGGCAGATGCAAAGGGGCCATTGGCATGTTTTGTGGACGCGGTGGCTCGGGTTGGTAATGTTGAGGGTTGGAAGTTTGTTGTCATCGGTGCGGTGGAGGAGGAACGCAATTCAGAGGGGGCGCGGTTCGTGGTGGATCAATACCAGCCAGCCTTCGCCATCATCGGCGAACCGAATCGCTGGGATCGAATCGCGCTGGGATATAAAGGAAGTGCATGGGCGAATGTGACGGTCAAGCGCGAACAAGGGCATACCGCTAGTGGTCAAGAGACGGCGTGCGAATTTGCGATTGGTTTATGGCTGAAGATCAAAGCATATTCAGATTCGTTTAATCAAGACAAACAAAAAGCGTTCGATAAATTATTGCCTACGTTGCGCGGTATGGGTTCAAACTCAAACGACTTCGAGCAGTGGGCACGATTAAGAGTTGGCGTGCGATTGCCCGTGGAAGTTTCGCCAAAATATTGGTATGCAAAGTTGAGTGAAATAGCGGATGGGGCGAATGTTAAGTCGACTGGATTCGCTGTCCCGGCGTGGGAGTGCGAGAAAAATACTCTGCTCGTACGCGCTTTCTTAAACGGAGTCCGCTCACAGGGTGGCGAGCCGCGGTTTGTTTATAAAACCGGGACCGCTGATTTGAACGTCGTCGCGCCCGTTTGGAAGTGTCCCGCTTTGGTTTATGGTCCCGGTGATTCGAATCTCGACCACACCCCAAGGGAGCATATTGACTTGGATGAGTATTCAAAGGCAGTCAAGGTGCTATTGGAGGGATTGCAGAAATTGACGAAGCGATAACAAGTTATCATTCTGTTAACGCGCGTAAAGCCAAAGCATATGATTTCCATCCAAGTCCGCTGATCTTTCCCTTGCACACCGCAGAGATCAACGACTTCGATCGAAATTCTTCGCGTGCATAAACATTCGACAAATGCACTTCGATCACGGGGATTTTTAATACAGCAATCGCGTCCCGTAGCGCCACTGAGGTGTGCGTATAACCTCCGGGATTAAAGACTACACCGTCCGCCCATGTACGCGCTTCTTGAAGTGCATCAATCAACACGCCTTCGTGATTTGACTGCTGACATTTCACTTCCGCTCCCAGCAATTTCCCCAACTCAGTCAGCTTCGTATTGATCTCATCAAGCGTCATCGAGCCATACACTTCCGGCTCGCGCTTTCCAAGCAGATTCAAATTTGGGCCGTGCAATATAAGAATTTTCATTCGTCCTCCAACACACTTTCCAAATCAGTCACATCCACTAATTCGACTCTTCCAATTTCTGCAGGCAAAGCAAAACGAACCACCTTGTTTGATTTTTTCTTATCCTTTTGCATAGCACGGATGAGTTCCTCGCGCGGTAATTCTTTTGGGATTTGGATCGGCAGGCCCAACACCAAAAGTGCCTCTGCCACTGCATCCGACAAGCCTCTGCTTGCCACCGCCAAACGTTCTGCTAATTTAGCCTCAGCTACCATTCCAATCGCCACGGCTTCGCCATGTCGGAATCGGAAATGGCTGACCAACTCAATAGCATGTCCAACCGTATGGCCCAAGTTCAAAGAGGCACGCACTCCCTTTTCGTATGGATCTTCCTCGATTATTTTTATCTTCACGGTCATTGCACGTTTTACAACTTCTTCCAAATTGTCCTTGATCCAATTCAAACCGCGTTGGCACAAATAAAACAATTCCGGATCTGAAATAATTCCATGCTTTGCTACTTCCGCCATCCCGGATATTAACTCTGTTTCTGGTAAAGTCGCGAGCAATTGCGGATCCGCCAAAACTAATTTCGGCGAATGGAAAGAGCCAATCAAATTCTTACCTTCAGGCAAGTCAAAGCCTGTCTTGCCGCCCAAAGACGAATCAACCATCGCGAGCAAAGTGGTCGGCACACCCACCCAATTTATCCCGCGCATGAACGCGGACGCGGCAAAGCCGGCCAGGTCGCCAGTAACGCCGCCGCCTAGCGCCACGACCGTGCTCTTGCGATCCAATCCGATATTCAACATCTCCCCCCACAACTTCATGATGGTATCAATCTTTTTTGAGTTCTCGCCCGCAGGAAAGGAAATCTTATGAACCTGATAACCCACCCATTCGATTGACTTGGCTGCGCTTTCGGCATATATATTGGCTACGGTCTCATCTGCAATGACCGCAACCGGATTCCCAAGGTTGCGTCCGCGCAGCAACGCACCGAGAGAATCAAATCCGCCGGATTGGACAATTACGTCATACATTTTTCCATCCACTGAATAGACACATAATAAACCTAGCTTTTGTTGAATTTCCAACGCAATTTGTTCAGGCGTCTTTTGGAATTCACGAACGGACTGTCCCGATGGACTAACTCGAATCGCGAAAGAATTGTAATGATCTCTTCTTTCTTCGACCAAGGCTTGCAATTTCTCGTTCAAATCGCCAGTTAGCAATGGACGTTGGTTTTGATCTTCTTGCAATCGTTCGATTAAGGTTTCGATCTTTCCTTCAAGCAAGACAACCTGACCGTGTTCCTCCGCGCACCGACGATTTTCTGCGCGCAATAAGGCGCCGCCGCCCAACGCGATCACGCGCGGACTTTCATTCACGACACGTTTCAGAGTCGCCGTTTCAAAATCACGGAATACTAACTCGCCTTCTGCAATAATTTGTGGAATAGTCCTGTCCGCAAATTTTTCTATTTCAAGATCAAGATCAAGGAAAGGCAAGCGCAATCTCTCCGCCAGTGCTTTGCCAACGGATGATTTTCCTGCTCCGGGCGGGCCATAAAGAAAAATATGCTTCATCATCATTCCCAAAAAACGTGCGGCGTATTATCCATCTTCAAATCTTCCAGCGTAGCTCTTCGTAATGTGGCAAAGCGCGGCATCATTTCACTCAGCGAGTCGCCGCCGAGCTTTTCGATTAGTATATCTGCCAGTACAAACGCGACCATCGCTTCGAGAATGGGAACCGCGCGCGGAACTGGGCAAAAGTCGGAGCGTTCGTATTTGGTTGGAGATTCCGAACCCGTTGCCAAGTCAACGGTTCGCTGTGGAGTTAGCGTCGTCGCAATCGGTTTCATCGCCGCGCGAATCACAATCGGTCCTCCGTTTGAGATTCCACCTTCGATGCCGCCTGCGCGATTCGTTGAACGCTGAAGGTTTGAATGTTCCAAAGTGATTGGATCATGCGCTTGTGTTCCCAATCGTTTTGTATTTTCAAACGCATCTCCAATCTCAACTCCCTTAATTGCTTGAACGCTCATGATCGCCATTGCCAGTCGAGCCTCGAGCCGTTTGTCCCATTGCGAAAAAGAACCAAGTCCAACCGGGGCATTCAGCGCGACAATTTCCAGGACGCCTCCTAACGTATCTTTTGCATGGATGATTTCCTCGATATGTGCTCGCATCTTTTCAGCCGCGACTCGATCCGGACAACGCACTTCACTCTCCTCTGCTGCTTTAAACAGGACCGGATAATTGACACCGTTTATATCAGCCTCCACCTCTCCAATGGATTTCACATATCCGCCAATGACAATTCCAAATTGCGCCAGAAAATGTTTGCAAACCGCGCCTGCCGCAACGCGCATGGTCGTCTCTCTGGCAGAGGCACGTTCCAGCGCGGGGCGCAAATCTTTATAACCATATTTAAGAGCGCCCGTTAAGTCTGCGTGACCGGGACGCGGCGAACTCATCGGTTCGATAGCTTTGCCTTTCCATTTGATGTGATCCGCATTTTGCACGAGCATGCCAATCGGCGCGCCCGTTGTTTCACCTGCCATAACTCCCCCAAGAATCTGGACAGTGTCTATTTCGAACTTCATGCGTCCGCCGGCGCCATAGCCTTTTTGACGACGCTCAAGTTCCCGGTTGATAATGTTGGACGTGATGGGAAGTCCGGCGGGCATGCCATCGAGGATAGCAAGCAGCGATGGGCCATGTGATTTACCTGCGGTCAAGAAACGAAGCATAAATTCTCCAAAATCAGGAACAATGGTTAACAGATTCAAACAAGATGTTACGCGATGGAGTGCAGCCTGTCCAAATTTCAAAAGCTAAAGCGGCTTGCTCAATCAGCATGCCGATGCCTGTAATTGCAGACAATCCGGCGGCATACGCATCTTTAACAAACTTTGTTTTGGGCGGATCGTAAATCAGATCGTAAACCATCGCTTGATGTGGAAATCGTAAACCATCCGGCCATGGAGATTGATTGATGTTGGGCGTCATGCCAACCGGCGTGGTGTTGACAACCAAGTTGAAGCTCAAAGGTTCAAGGTTAAGGGTTTCATAGTTCGAGATGAGTAATTCATGTGGCGCGAAGGATGCGATAAGTCGTTTGACCTGTTCAATGCGTCTAGCGGCAATAGTAACATTCCACCCATCATTAATTAATGCATATATCACTGCCCGTGCTGAACCGCCTGCACCCAAGATCAAGGCTAATTTTCGATTCGCAATTTTTGATTCTCGATTCCCGATAAACCTTTTCAGATCCAATAAAAACCCATCAGCATCTGTATTATCACCGATGAGTTTATCGTTGCGGCAATATATTGTATTAACCGCGCCGATAGCTTGCGCTGTAGATGTAAGTTGATCCAGAAATGGGATGACGTTCTGTTTGTGCGGAATCGTGACATTGAGTCCGTGAATATTGCCCACGCGAACCTGGGCAAGTAGGTCTTCCAAACCTTGTTTGCTATCTGGGGAAACAGGAAATAACGCATAGTCGCCTTCCAACTGGCAGGCTTGTAATGCTGCTGAATGAATATTCGGCGACAAACTGTGTTCTAGCGGATAACCAATCAAACCCAAATGGATCATCGCAGGGAATCCAATACTTCAAAATAATCCGGAAAGGTTTTTGAAACGCAGGCCGGATTTTCGATTATCACGCCATCCATTCGCAAACCGATCAAAGAAAAGGCCATTGCCATGCGGTGATCATTGTAAGTTTGAATAGTAGCGGGCGTGAATTTCTTGCACGGATAAATCGTCATGCCGTCTTCGTGTTCTTGCACTTGAACGCCAAGCCGCGCAAGTTCGGTGCAAGAGGCATGGATGCGATCAGTCTCTTTGAGGCGCGCCGATGCAATACCGCGAATTCTCGTCGGGGAGCAAGCGAATGAGGCAATCGCCGCTAGCGTTTGCGCAGTATCGGGAATATCGCACATATCAATATCAATGCCGTTCAGTCTAGTGGAACCACACACTTGGATGAAACTCTCTCCCTCTACGATCTGACATCCCATTTGTTTTAAAGCATCAAGAAAAGCAATATCGCCCTGTTTCGATTTACGCGAGATGTTTTCGACGCGCACCAATCCACCGCAGATGGCGGGCGCGGCAAAGAAGTAGGAGGCGGCGGAGGCGTCGGATTCGATTGCGTAAGTGGAAAGTGGTGAATAGCCAGTGGGGTGAATAGTAAATTGTGAATAGCCTTCACGCACAATTTCAACACCGAAGTCATTCATGATCGCAAGGGTCATGTCCACATAAGGTTTGGAATTCAGTTCGGTAATCACTTCTATTTCAATTGGCTGCTGAGCGTACGGTGCGACCATCAATAAGGCCGAAAGGAATTGCGAGGAAATATCTCCAGCAATTTTAGTTTTACCACCGCGCAACCCCGACGCTCTTAATTTCACCGGTGGACAACCATTCATCGTCTCAAGCTCTGGGCCAAGCTTAGCAAGCGCAGAAACCAAATCGCCAATGGGACGTTCCCTCATGCGTGTCTCACCATCCAAAATGTATTCACCATTTCCGAGAGTTAGGAACGCGGACAAAAAACGCGCGGCGGTTCCGGAATTGCCAATGAAGAGTTCGGCTTTATTGGATGGAATTTTTCCACCCAAACCAGTTACACGCATTTCGCAGTTTGCTTCATCCAATTGAACATCAAAACCAAGAACTTGCAAGGCTTTGGCAAAGTAACGCGAGTCATCAGAGAATAGCGCATCGGTCAGGCGCGTGGTCCCACTCGCTAGTGACGAGATCAACAAAGCGCGGTTGGTCAGCGACTTGGAACCTGGCACACGGACCGTGGCGTTCAATGGATGCGGAACGGGTTTAATCTCAAGCAATGTCATTGGATGATCTTTTGATATTTGCTTTGTGCATTATTCAATACAAATTCAAGCTGTGGAAAATCGTTGGCAGAGATGGCCGATTCGATTTCAGCAAGCTGGTTTTGAAATTCATGTAATGCGTTCAAAACGTTTTCGCGGTTAGATTGCAAAACTCCCAGCATCATGGACGATGAAGTGCCAGCGAGTCTGCTTGTGGACTTGAACCCGGAACCGACAAACGGAGCAACATCATTCGGCGTCGCAAGTGACAATGCGGTTGAAAGCAAAAATGGCAAGTGACTGGTTGACGCAAGAATGCGGTCGTGTTCGGAGGCGTCCGAAAATCATTGCCTTTGCTCCAACAGCCTCGATGATTTGGTTCGCCGCAGATAAAGCACGCGGCGTGGTTCTATCCAGCGGCGTTAGCAAAAACGGCGCGGCGCAATAAAGAGTCCGTTCAGCGTTGGCTAACGAGAGTGTTTCCTTGCCGCAAATGGGATGGCCGCCGATGGGATCGAATTGTTTAGGCAATCGCGACATGGCTTCGACGATCAATCGTTTAGTGGAACCGAGATCCAGCACAATACAGCGATTGGAAATCAATGACGGTAATTGCTCGAGAAGAGTCAATATCGTGGGCACGGGCGCAGCCAAAATAACGAGATCAACTTCGGGCAAAAATTTAGCCGGATCGCAATCGGCATAATCCACGATATTTTGGGACACAGCCAGCTCGAGCGTGGCTTGATGCGGATCAGCTCCGTAAATGGACGCACACTTCCCACGCAATCCCAATGCCAGCGAGCCACCCATCAATCCCAATCCAATGATCGCGATTTTGGACTCCGAGAGATTAAAAAAGTCAGGCTTGGACATGTTGAGGGACGAGGTGACGATCCACCGCTTCAGCAACTGCCTTTACCTGCTTCACCATTTTTGCAAAGGCTTCGACCGTGAGTGATTGCTTGCCATCGGAGATCGCGTCCGCGGGATCGGGATGCACTTCAACGATGATACCATCGGCACCCGCGGCCACACCGGCCTTGGCAACGGCAGAGACATAAGCCGAGTCTCCGGTAGAGTGACTGGGATCAATGATGACTGGCAGATGGGTGAGTTTTTTCAAAACAGGAATGGCGTTGATGTCGGTAGTGTTGCGAGTCGCCGTTTCAAAAGTGCGGATGCCGCGCTCACACAACATCACACGCGTGTTGCCGCCGCTGAGGATGTATTCACTTGCCATGAGCATTTCTTCAATGGTTGCAGACATGCCGCGCTTGAAGAGCACAGGCGTCCGGGTTTCGCCAATTGCGCGTAGCAAATTGAAGTTTTGCATATTGCGAGCGCCGAGCTGGAATACGTCCACGCATTTTTCCATCATTTCGATTTGGGCAACCGCCATTACTTCCGCAACGATGGGCAGACCGGTCTTCTCGCGGGCTTCAACCAGATATTCGAAGTCCTTCTTCGCCGAGACCTTGAAACGCATAAGGAGATGTCCGCGGCTTGAAGACGCCGCCGCGTAAAGCATTCGCGCCTGCTTCCTTTACAGCTTCCGCGGTTTCGAAGAATCTGCGCACGCAACTCGACCGCGCATGGACCTGCAATGATTGGAATTTCCGTGCTCCCAACGGAAAAGCCGTCAAGTTGAAAAACAAAATCCTGTTCGTGAAATTGGCGCGAGGCAAGTTTGTATGGTTGTGAAATACGCTGAACCAACTCGACGCCCAGCAGGGCTTCGAAGATTTCCTTGGGGACATAATGTCCGTCACCGACCGCGCCGATGATGGTCTGCTCAACGCCTTCGATGAGATGCGCGGATAATTTCTGTTTTTCAATTTCGGCAATTACATTTTGGATCTGTTCTTTTGATGCACCGGGATGCATGATGATCATCATAGTGAAACTCCTTAAGGATTGAATCATTAAAGATGAATAGACAAAACGTTAAACCTTGGATGTCGAACGTTCAACAGTGGCAAGTCTTCTTCCCATGACCTGTGCGATCTGTCCAACCTGCCTGACCATCTCGGCGAATTTTTCAGGGCGGAGCGATTGCTTGCCATCGGAGACGGCGTGCGTAGGATCAGGATGTACCTCAACCATAAGTCCATCTGCGCCGGCAGCAATTGCAGCGCGGGCCACCGCCGCAACATAGTCCGCATGCCCCGTTGCATGTGATGGATCGAGAATGAGGGGCAGATGAGTCAAATTTTTCAAAACAGGAATGGCGTTGATATCGGTGGTATTACGCGTGGTCGTTTCAAATGTGCGGATGCCGCGCTCGCACAACATCACCTGTTTGTTGCCGCCCGCCAAAATATACTCAGCAGACATCAGCAGCTCTTCGATGGTGGCAGAAAGCCCGCGCTTGAGAAGCACCGGCGTTTGCGTTTCGCCGATGGCGCGCAAGAGATTGAAGTTTTGCATATTGCGCGCGCCGACTTGTAAGACATCCACGCGATTTGCCATTAAATCAAGCTGCGTCTGCGACATGATCTCGGCCACGATAGGCAGTCCGGTTTGCCGACACGCCTCGGCCAGATAATCGAGGCCCTCTTCGCCGAGGCCCTGAAACGAATACGGCGACGTGCGCGGCTTGAAAACTCCGCCTCGTAATGCGGACGCGCCCGCTTCTTTCACCGCCTGCGCCGTCTCGATGATCTGCGAGCGACTCTCCACCGAACACGGCCCGGCGATGATCGCGATCTCGTCACCGCCGACATTGAATCCATCCAGCGGAAAGATCGAGTTCTCCGGATGAAATTGTCGCGAGGCTAGTTTGAACGGCTGGGTGATGCGCTTGACCATGTCGACGCCGTCCAATACCTCGAAAATATCGGTGGGAATATTATGCGTTTCACCGATGGCACCGATAATGGTCGCTTCAACTCCCTGCGAAAGATGGGCGTTCAATCCCGCGGCTTTGATGTGTTCGATCACATCCCGAACTTGCTCCGACGTGGCATTTGGTTTCATGATAATCATCATGGCGATTTCTCCTGGGCTTATCTAACGAGATCCGGACGCAGTTTGACAGCATTCCGCAAGTAAACATGTTTGATTTCGCCTTGCGGCTTATTCGTGTTCCAATAAATCAATACGCGGATACATAACGGCAAACTTTCTTCGACCGGTATTTCGCGTGCGCATATCATCGGGACCTGAGCCCAGCCCATTTGACGCGCGGCCAGCGCGGGATGCGCCGAGGTCGCATCATCAGTGACAGTAAATAATACCGAGGCGATATCAGCCGTTTTCAAATCCGTGTTGGCGCACAAGATTTCTTCAAGCAACTCCTGCGTCGCGAAAAGGATATGATCTTTCGTATCAGATTCAATTGTGGTCGCGCCACGTATACCGCGTGTGGTCATGGATTTCTCCTAACGTAAACGAAAAGAGCGAGACCGTGTGGTCTCGCTCTTTGAGTACAGGATTTTCACTCTGTCTGCTTAAGCGCCACCAACGGCAACCGAATTGCGGAGGCCGTAAAAATAGTACCCAAAATAAAAGCGGACAGCTGTTAACATATTGGGCAGTATTCTACGCGAGAGGGACAGAAGTGTCAAGGGATCGCATTGCCTTTGTTCGCATTGCCTTTGTTATTTGAAATCCCGGATTCAAGTAACAAGTGCAACCGACACGCCATTTGCCAAATCTCTGTTCTAATTTTCTGAATAATCAAATTGGCAATTCCACCAAAATATATAACCCAAACCGCACCAATCCAAAATAAGGAAAGTAAAAGGTCAAACCAATTCAGCCTCATTCTGATTCGAATGCAACTCCCTGAACCTTCAGGATGACCCTCGCCAAAATTATGGGGAAAGAATTTCTATTCCTCCAAGTGACTCGTCTTATCCTGAAATAGCTTCTTTCTACCTCACCAAAATATGATTTATGGGTCGGCGGCATTATCTATAATTTCCACCATAGCTTTTTGGTCTCCATAGAAGAGCGAAGCTTGCAAAAAAAACTCGTATGAAATCATTATTGTATCTATTTCGAAATCCTCTTATGGAAGATACTTCATCCTTCAATTCTTGTCTTACCTTAGTATACAACCGAACAAGCACATTCTCGAAAACACGACTGCTTATCCTTCGAATCTCGGATATGAACCAAGCACGCACAATCAATTAAATAAAAATGCTCCACTCACTATTTGAGCGAAGCATTTCCGTCTTCATTGGATTAATCCTGCACCAGCCAGTTTTTAGCTTCTTCGTCGTATTCGAAATACTTCAATTGCTGGCCGGTCAACCGCGTGAGCATATCGCCCAAAGTGCGCTTAAATCCTGTCACGCCAAGAACAGCAGTTTTGCGAACATGATCTTTTGTCTTTGATGAAGCCTCATTGAGCGCGGAGATCAAGTCTGCGCCAATTTGTGTATCTTTGAAGTTGGAAAGAACAAGTACGGAGTTCACCGGCTCTTTCAAGACGATTTCCTGAACAGCCTTAAGTTCATCTTTCACCGCGCTTGCATTGTAAAATAACGCGGAGAAATCTTGATAAAAAATCTTCTTTCCTTTGTGTCCAATCCACCTAGATTTCATTTCTACCTCTTGGTCGTCTTACTAGTAGGGGCCTTACTGTTGACCGCTTTGATGGATAGCAGATGCTCAAAATATAACGCCAAGCCGGTTGCACCGACTAAAATAAATCGGGTTGGAGCGAAGTGTGTCAGAGCCATAATGGTAAAGATGGTGAATGTCACAAGCCGGAATGGAACCGTCCGCAATTAGAATTGTTTCATTTTATTGAAAGCGGCCAGCACATAATAAACGCCAATGTCATAAGAAGCCATCGAGGCCGCAATCACGATCACCAAGGTATAGTCGCCGGTCATGCGTGTGCCCTATCTGGCATCGTAAAGTCGAGCCGTGATAAAACCACTTCGGGGCGGATCAAGCCCAAAAGTCCCAGAAGGAATGCCAGGATACCAAAGACAAACATTGTCCAGCCGGAGGAATTGCGGATGCGATATTTATCCATAACTATATCCTGCCCGACAAATTATACACTTCATGCCTATTTATGTGCTGACAAAATTGTTTGCAGGAATCTTTTCTGCTATACTTGAAATATGGCAAAACATTTGGTGCTGGTGGCTGGCAATATTGGAGCTGGGAAGACGTCGTTAACGGAGCGAATCGGCGCGCGCTTGGGATGGCATACCGGTTACGAGTCAGTTGCGGACAACCCATATCTATCCGACTTTTACGCGGACATGCATTCCTGGGCTTTTCACCTGCAAGTCTTCTTTCTCGGCCACCGCGCTGAACAATTTCTTGAAGCCACACATGATGCGCGTTCCGCCATCCTCGACCGGAGTATTTACGAGGATTTTTATATCTTCTCACGCGCCTTACATCACATGGGAAATCTTTCCGAGCGTGATTATCTTTCCTATCAACGTTTATTTGATTTAGTCGTTAATAGTTTGCCACGCCCTGATTTGTTGATTTATCTAAAGGCGCCAGTATCTGTGCTGATGAATCGAATCCATAAACGCGCCCGCAATATGGAAACTGGCATCACCCGCGATTACCTTACTCTGCTTGATTCATTCTACAACGAATGGCTGACCGCTTTCGATCTTTGCCCGGTGTTGACCATTCAAACGGACGATTTGGATTTCGTTCACCAGCCCAAACATTTGGAAGTAGTAGTGCGAAGGATTCAGGATAAGTTGGCAGGCAAGGAAGTTGTGGATTTGAGAGGGAATTGACTTTATGGATGAATCCGTCTTTCTAAAAATTCCACTCTTTCGGGATGTGCCATCGTCTGAACTATTTCAAATGGTCAACGAATTGCCTGTCGAGACTTATGAAGCGGGTGCTTATATTTTTCGCGAAGGTGAAGCAGGAGAGAATCTTTACGTTGTGATGGACGGTGCGCTTGAAGTCTTATTAGGTGCGGATTCACCGGATGAGTTGTTGCTGCGTACTTGCGGCTCGGGCGAGTACATCGGCGAAATGAGTTTGATTTTGCCTGAGGGTAAGCGAACTGCTTCGGTCCGCGCAAAGATGCGGACACAAACCTGGGTCATGAGCCAGGAGAAGTTTCAGGAAATCATGAAGCGTTGGCCGATGATAGCTTATTCGATGTTGCGGATTTTAAGTCGAACGCCTCGATGCCACGAACGAAGCCACGTTCCGTGATCTGACCGAAAAGAATCGTCAACTTCAAAAAGCGTATGATGAACTCAAGGCCGCACAGGAACAGTTGATAGAGAAAGAGCGGCTCGAGCGCGAACTGCAAGTGGCAGCGGAAATTCAACTCAGCATTTTGCCTGACCAACTTCCATCCGTTGAAGGCTTCGATTTCGGTGCGCGAATTTTACCGGCGCGTCACGTGGGCGGTGATTTTTACGATGTGTTTTCAAACGGCACGGATCAGATCGGTGTCGTCATCGGAGATGTGGCCGATAAAGGCATCCCATCCGCGTTATTCATGGCGCGAGCTCATGCGCTCATCATGGCCGAAGCGGATACGGATCTGTCTCCCGCCGCGGTGTTGGGTTTGGTCAATCGTCATATCACCCGTTTGGAAAAGTCAGCTCAATTCGTTACGGCTTTATACGGCATTGTAAATTTCGTGACTGGCAAATTTTCTTATGCCCGTGCCGGGCATGAGCCACCGCTGATTTTATTTCCTGATGGCAAGATCGAGCGTGTCCCGCATGGACCGGGAATGGCGCTAGGACTTTGGGATGCGATCACGCTCGATGAGCACGCTGTGATGCTTGAATCGGACAGCACGTTGGTGCTCTTCACGGATGGCTTGACAGATTGCCGCGATCCGAATGGAGTATCATTCGGCCTCGAACGCATCAAGACCACTTTGAGTGGACTCGTTGGGCTTTCGGCTCAACAAGTCTGCGACCGGTTATTCGATGCCCTGATGGAATATCAAAACGGCGCGAAGCAGGATGATGATGTGACGCTAGTCGCCATTCATGCTGCGAAGAAATAAATTTATTTTGCAATCAATAAGGACTGCCATCTTGGCAGCCCTTAT
>CAVVZL010000026.1:0-66697 GCA_963752775.1 uncultured Chloroflexia bacterium | reverse complement strand
CGTCTGCGTGAAGCCATTCCGGCTGTTGGTCACCGTGAAATCCCCGTTCTCCTGTGCCGAGACCTTAATGTAATCTCCCTGGTCGCCCAGCACGTAGCCGAAGCTTTGGGGATCGGGCTGCTGTTGCGGGTTGGCAATCCGGTCCGGGGCCGCGTTGTTATCCGGCGAGCTGTCCACGGCGTAGTGCAACTGCCAGGTGTTCACGATCCCGGGCGAGGTCACCAGGACCGTGGCCGTCTGCCGCTCGTCCCCCTTTTTCGCCCCGTTGTCCATGATCGCCGCCTGGGGATGGAGGTCGTAGACGAGCTGGGGTGAGTTCGACAAGTCAAAGCCGTGGTGGCTCACCATGAACAGGTCCACCATTCCCACCAGGTTGTTGGGGCACATCAGCTCGTACTCCTTGGGCTTGGTCAAATCGGCAAGGTCGAGCATGCGAAATTTCCCGAAGGTGTACAGCAAGCCGATCGAGGCGCCGTTCTCGCCGTTATCGGCCGGGGCCGGAGCGGCGGCTGCGCACAGGGGATTTGGAGCTCCGGCGCCGGGCAGCGGGGTCTTGATGGTCGCGGCCGCCGAGGTCAACACCAGCACCTGCACACCCTTCAGCGGGATCGTATCCCCCGCCTTGACCGTAATCCGATTTGCCTTGCCAATGGCGCTGGTATAGGCCTTGAATATGGTCTGAGTGAGCGCGTCCTGATCCACCGGCGGCCCATGGTCCACGAAGTTGCGCACGGGTATGCCGGCCTTGGCAACGAATTTCGGAACGTTCTCTGCATGGTCGTTGTGATAGTGGGTCACCACCATGTAGTCGATCTGCTTCACATTAGCAATACGTAACCTTTTTTTTTTTTTTTTTTTTTTTTTTTTTTTTTTTTTTTTTTTTTTTTATATTTAGTTACGTATTGCTAACTTGAGGAGGTGCAGTACAGAGTGTGGATGCGCTTTTTAAATTATTACCAATCACTCAATCACGTGGGCATGATAATGAGTAAGATTACAACGATGCAATAATTCATGATCGCTCAAAATGTCAGAGGGTTTTCCCGATGCCACGATTTGATGCTCCTCAGAAAAGACACAGATGGTGCTGGCAATTTCTTCCGCTACAGATAAATCATGTGTGGCTACGATCATTGTCCTGTCTTGTTTGCGCTGCTCCAAAATGAAATCAATCAGCCACGATTGACTGCGAGGATCAAGACCTGTGGTGGGTTCATCCATCAACCAAACATCCGGCCGAAGAGTTAACAAAGAAGCCAGCGCAACTCGACGCTTTTCTCCGCCCGAGAGACGATGCGGTGCGCGATCCCGAAGCTTTTCGAATTCGAAGCGCTTCCAGCGCTAAGTCAACTCGCCGGTTGACCTCATCCCGCGCCAGTCCAAGCTGAAGGGGCGCAAAGGCCACTTCATCCAGCACAGATGCGGAGAAAAGCTGGACATCCGAATCCTGAAAGACCAATCCAACGCGGCGGCGAAATGCAAAGTTGAAGTCATCGTCGCGCAAAGCTTCTTCGGTAAGCGGCTTGCCAAATGCTGAGATGGTTCCGCTGGCGGGAAAGTAAAGACCGTCGAGTAGATTCAACAAAGTGCTTTTACCGCTTCCATTTGCGCCGAGAATGACGAGCGATTCCCCAGCAGGCACTTTAAGGTTAACACGCTCCAGCGCCGCTTGCTTTTCCTCGTAAGCATAGGATACATCACAAACATCAAAAACAATTTCTTCATTCACTGCGTTCACCAAAATCTTCCTTTATCGTCCAAGAAAAATGGCCAGGGCCGCGATCCCAAGAAGAATGGCAAGCCAGAGCCAATCTTTGGATTTCATCTTGAATGGTTTTAAAGTAATGATGGAACCTCGAAAGCCGCGTGATTCCATTGCAAGATAAACTTCACTGCTTAGATTTTAATGACCTGCTCAGCAACGCGCCGCTTATCGCCGCTAGCACACGTTGATTCTCGGATGTGCTTAGATGACCCACCATGCGGCTCTTCCGTGAGAGAAACATATCATTGGCAAGATGAAGCAGTAAATAAATATAGCGATAGGTCATTCCCAGAATCAAAATCAAGACATCTGGCAGGCGCAAAACACTGAGCGCACTGAGAACTGTATTCCATCGTGTGGTCAAGATCAGCAACAGCGTCAATGAAACCGAGGTGCTGACGCGCAACAACAAAAAGAGAACTGTGTTTACGCCGGTCGTTGTGATGACCAATCCAAGAGGTAGATGCAATAGTGCGGGACCCGGGGTAATGAAGAAAGCTGGAACGACAATTAAACCGGTGAAGAACGGAAGCGCCAGCCAGACACGCTTGATTAAGTAATCAGCAGGGATGGCTGAAGTCCAAGCGAAGAGCAGCGTCAAAAGATAGATGGAAGCAATCACCCACAAACTACGCGAGAAGCTCACGCTGATCAGCAACGCCAATGTCGAGATGGCCTTAACGCGCGCATCCAAAGATTGAAATAACCCGGCGCGCGCGCTGATCTCTTCGGCGAACAACGCATGCTCAAGAGTTTCCGTGATTCCATGCAGAGAATGCTCCAAAACATTTCTGCGGCGCGAAGACCTGGAAGACGTGACGGTTGTTTCCATAAGAAGATTGAATTTTTTCGATCAGCTATTATTCTTTTTCGATCCGGAACCAGCCGTCAGCAACATCGTGAACAGCCAAACTACGATCGCGATGATCACGATGCCCGCTACCGCAGAGAACACATATCCTAAATTAGCGTTGCCTAGCGCAGGCAAATTATAGTTCGCAAACGGAGCGCCCCAGAACCCGGATAGCTTCTGCAATCCAGAAGGGATATAGGATAACCCCTTGCTGCTCAGCTCATGCGTTCCCCATTCGCCCCACGCTGTTCCCGGTGCGAGCAGACCTAGCGGAGATGCAATGATCAGCACCACCAAAACTGTCCAAAGTGCGCGCAGTTTCTGAAAGCCGCCCGCTTCTGCAAGAGCGGCAGGCTCTTCAGCCGCTTCCAATACAGAAATGTTCGACCGTTGCAAATAAGCCACCACCAGCGCCGCCAATATCCCTTCCGCCACCGAAGCGATTAGAGCATGAGGGATGACCATGGCGGGAATCGAAATCGACAGAGGATATGGCGCATATAAGGGCGTTCCGTTCATAGTTTTAAATAGAAGCGGCTGGATTCCAAATTCAACACCCGCGAAGAAAGCCGCAACGGTCACACCTGTCCAGCCACCGATAAAAGCCCCGACCAAGCGCCGCTTGGAATTCAAAGGTTGATTTTTTGAGAGAGCCCTGTAAATAGCATAAGCAATATAAGGAACGGTGATCGCCATGTTGAAACAGTTGGCGCCATACGACGTAATGCCACCATCGCCAAAGAAAAGAGCCTGAATGAGCAACGCAATGGATACGACAATCGTGGCCGGCTCCGGTCCAAGAATGATAGCGGCGATGGTTGCACCAATCGCATGAGCCGTAGTCCCGCCGGGGATCGGGAAGTTGAACATCATGATCACGAACGAGAACGCTGAGAGCAAAGCGATCAGCGGAACACTACGCGCATTCAACTTCTCCCGAATTTTGCGAATGCCGATAATCCAGAACGGTAAAGCAATCAGGAACATGATGATGCATGTCATCGGGCTCAGATAACCATCCGGGATATGCATGGCAGTTGTGCTCAACCACAACAACAGCGCACCATAATAAATTGCAAGCAGCTTGATTCTTTTAGATTGGGTAACCATCTTATCAGTCTCCTTTCTTGGACTTGTTTTTTTGACACTTCGGACATATGCCAAAGAACGTCACATGACTGTTGATAAAACGATATCCGCTCGACTTCTCTAACCGATGAATTATGCTATCCAGCGCTTCAGGCTGGACCTCAAAGCTTGCTCCGCACGATTGGCAGCTCAAGTGATGATGATTTCTTCCGGCGATCTCATAAACAAGCTTTCGATTATCCACCTGGGAAGAAATCGCCAACCCATTCTTTTCCAAAAATTCCAATGTGCGATAGACGGTCGGTTCCGTCAGGCTGGGCGCGTCGCGGTGCGCTTTCTTGTAGATTTCGGTCGGCGAAAGATGTGCGCCTGATTGATGAAGCACATGCAGGATCGCCATCCGTTGTGGAGTCATGCGGAAGCCGTGTGCCCGCAAGCCAGGGGCGTACTCAGAGCCACAAGTCATATAAGTTTCTTATTGTAAGTTTTTGCAATAACATTTTTATAGTATACTCCTTATTGCAACTTCTTACAACAACACCCTCCGTGTTACAATGGCGCTTATTCGGAAATTACGCCCACGAAAAGGAAAAATCGACACATGCGATCCCGGATACCCATCTTCGCTTTAATCGTTTCAGTACTGGCGGCCTGCGCTCCAACTCCTAATTCATCGACATCCCAAAATGGCATCGAGATCGATCGGGCACGAATCGTGGTTCGCCGGCACTGCCACTCCGACCTGCCCAGTATGAATGCAGTTCCACTCCCATGGCGGGATGAACATGGGCACCTCCTCGCTTGCCGGTTATCTGGTCATCAAAAACACAGGCTCTGCCGATGATCGGTTGCTGAGTGCAAGTGCTGATTTTGCAGGCATGGTCATGCTACACAAATCGCGTGGTAGCAATAACATCGCCACAATGCAGGAAGTGCAATCCATTGATATTCCTGCTGGTCAAACCGTGACCCTTCAACCCGGCGGTTTCCATATCATGTTCATGAATCTCAAATCCGATTCCTGAAGTTGGCAGCAAAATCGCACTTAACTCTTGTCTTTCAAAAAGCCGGAACCATCAGTGTTCAGGCCGATATAACCAGTGAATAGCCGACGCCCGAATTTTAGAGTTCCTTTATTTATTTTGGCCGCACTGGTGATGATCGCGGCGGGCGCCTTGGTCTATGAACGGATCAAGACTCCCACTTATTACGGATCCGTGATCGATCCACCCAAAACCATGCCGGGGTTTACTCTTCAGTCGGCAAATGGCCCCGTGAGCTTAGATAGTTTTCGCGGAAAATATGTACTGGTTTATTTCGGCTATACCTCTTGTCCTGATATTTGTCCCATTACACTGGCCATCTCTGACAGAAGCCCTGAGAAAGCTAGGTACGAAGAAGGCTGAGGAATTTCCAGGTAATTTTTATCTCGGTAGATTACAAACGCGATACTCCCTCAGATCAGCGATGCATTTGCCAAGAAGTTCGACTCGAATTTTATCGGTTTGGGCGGTACGGAAGCCCAAATCAATCAGGTAACGCAGGAATACGGCATCTACTATAAACTTAATCCTCCCGATCCGGCCACGGGGTTTTACTCGGTGGATCACACTGCTCTCATTCAGGTGCTGAACCCTCAGGGTGAATTGATTCTCATCTGGCCCTTCGGCACGCAGCCAGATCAAGAGACTTCCGATTTGGCTGCTCTGGTCAGCCGATAATTATCAAAAATAAATTTCGACCTGGCTGAAATAGCTACGGTTCCCAGAAAAACTGCATTATGGCATAAAGATATGGTTGGCCTCTAACATATTCCATACCAATCAGCCATGTTCGCCAATCCAGGTTGTTGCTATTTGGAGTACCTGCGAAGTAAACGGAATAGAAATTGATTCCCCTATACGGCCAGGTTGCCTTGTAGGTTGCGCCGCCGACCTGGACTTGATCGCAATCCAATGTGTAATCCTTGTTGAAGACTTTCAGCAATGCCGGAACAGTCACTTCAGCGAATGAACCTTTCGTCTCTAACCCGGTAACGGGTGCCGCACCCCAATCAATGATGTAGGTCGGATCAAAAAGAAGTTGAACATGTTGCTGATCGTAGTTGACAACGCGCCCGTTGCGATAAAGGCGCGCATCCATGCCATGAATTGGACTGACCAGTGAAGCCAACAAAGTAGTATTGGAGGTTTGCAATGCGTTTTTGAAGTTGTCAATTAACGCCTTGGGCTGAGAGTTGGCGCAGAAATCAGTAGGTGAGATTTGAGTTGCGGATATGCTTGGGGCTGAAGTTGTGGAAATTGGGGTGGACGCAGTGACCGTAATGAGTGGCAACCAAAGTCGGTGGAGGAATTAACGTTGGAATGGTCAGGATGGCTGAAGTTGGAAGAGATGCGGGGTTTCGGGATAACTGGAATGTACATCCGCTTGTAATTAAGGCAAAGCATAATATAGCCAAAGCCACAGAATTGATATATTTTCGCATAATTTTCTCTTTTCTTGATCTATTTTTCGCCGGTCAGCCACATCATATCATGAGCGATCGCGTTTTCTAAGAATGTTAAAATGGCCTTGACATCCAACGCATCGTGCATATAATTCAGCCCAATAATCAAAAGGCTGTGACGAGGACGAGTACGCGCTGACCCTGAAAAGCACAGGGCGAGACGACGGCATCAGAGAGCAGGTGAAGTGATGAAAGCCTGCCCGAGACGACAGCGCTGAATGGACCTCCGAGCTTCAAGACGAACGGGCAATACCCAAGTAATCTCTGACGGAACGCCACCGTTATCAAGGCCAGGTCAATTAGTTTAACTAACTAGCTGACTAAATAAAGTGAGGCTGGCTCTTTTCTCCCGTTGCATCACAACGGGATTTTTTTGTTTTATACAGCCTAACTTGGGTGGCACCACGGCCGCATAGCGTACAGCGTTCGTCCCATTTTGATAGGTCAAGTATCTATCATGTGAGATGAACGCTGTTTGTTTTTACACACTGAAAGGAGAAACAATGAATCCGCAGGATGATATTTCGAAAGTACAAGGTCAAACAGAAGTCGTTAAATTGCAGGAACAGTTCGGCGATGGACTTCAAGACAGATCGCTCCCTGCCGCGCAGATACTAGTCGAACAGAAAGAGGCGCGCGATTCAACTGAACGCGTCTTCGCTCTACGTTCCATGAGGCCGCGATGTTCAAGTTTAACTTTCCATCCGCCTTGACTGACTAAATAACCGTCAATCAAGAATTAATTTATCAAATCAACCAAACCAAAGGAGAAAAATGTCAAACCAAACTCAAACCCGTTTTCTATTGAATGAATCAGACCTGCCGCGCTTCTGGTACAACGTGATGGCCGACAGCCCGCTCCCGCCGACGCCGGTCCTTCGTCCGGATACGCTCGAGCCAGTCACGCCGGACTTTTTATCGGTGCTGTTTCCGATGGAATTGATCATGCAGGAAATCTCAACTGAACGATACATCGAAATTCCCGAGGAGGTGCGCGAGATTTACAAGTTGTATCGTCCCACGCCCTTGATCCGTGCGCGGCGATTGGAAAAAGCATTGGATACGCCCGCCCATATTTATTACAAATACGAGGGCGCTTCGCCTGCAGGAAGTCACAAGCCGAACACGGCAATTCCGCAGGCATACTATAACAAAAAGGCTGGAACCAAGGCACTCACCACTGAAACTGGCGCGGGACAATGGGGATCAGCGCTGGCACTGGCTTGCAGCTTCTTCGATCTTGATCTAGAAGTGTACATGGTCAAGGTCTCGTATCTGCAGAAACCCTATCGTCGCATCATGATGGAAACCTATGGATCAAAGGTGTTTGCCAGTCCCACAGACCGCACCAACTATGGTCGTTCCGTTTTGAAGCAAGATCCGAACAGCCCAGGTTCGCTAGGCATTGCCATCTCGGAAGCCGTGGAAGTAGCGGCTACGTCAGGAGGCAAAAAGAAATACAGCCTTGGCTCGGTTCTAAATCACGTGTTGATGCATCAAACCGTGATCGGCGAAGAAGCGTTGAAGCAAATGGATCTAGCCAACGAATATCCGGACGTGGTGATCGGATGCGTGGGAGGTGGATCGAATTTTGCGGGCCTTGCTTACCCGTTCCTGCGCGAGAACATTAAGAATGGCAAGCGCGCCCGCCTCTTAGCCGTCGAACCGACCGCCACGCCTTCTCTGACCAAAGGCGTATACGCCTTCGACTACGGCGATACGGCCAAGATGGCGCCGATTGTTAAGATGCATACCTTAGGACACGGCTTCGTCCCGCCATCTATTCACGCTGGCGGACTGCGTTATCACGGCATGGCACCCAGCCTAAGTGCATTTTTTAATGCAGGCCTGATCGATGCAGTGGCGGTCAAGCAGAAGCCGACGTTCGAAGCCGCCATTCAGTTTGCACGCACCGAAGGCATCATTCCCGCACCTGAGTTGGCGCACGCCATTCGGGCCACCATAGATGAGGCCTTAGACGCGAAAAAGAAAGGCGAGAAGCGTGTGATCCTGTTCAACTTATCGGGACACGGCCACTTTGACTTGAGCGCATACGAATTGTTCCTGAACGGAAAGCTGGAGGATTACGAATATCCTGCTGAGGCGGTTCAAACGGCAATGGCTGAACTGCCGAAAGTCAGCATTCCTGCATAATGAGTAAGAAGACCTCCGAGATTTCTGAAATCTCGGAGGTCCAAACTGCAATCGTTCTCTCTTTTTCATTTGATAGAGACCGGCTATCAAAACTTCATCCATTACTCTTTAAAACATATGTGGCATTCTTGCTGCGCACCGAAAAGAATCTATCCTTCAAACTCAATACAGGTCTTTCCAAAAGGAAATAGCTAAGAACTGATATTGCCAGCGTGACACAAAATTCGGTAATCGTTAAAAGAAACGTCGTCAAAAAAGATTGTCCGGTCAGGATTCCGGACAGCAAGCGAGGGACAAACCAAACGACAGCCAAGTGATACACATAGAGGCCATAAGAAATTTTTCCAAGGAAAGCCAGCGGCTTCCAACTCAAGAATCGCCAAAAAGCTCCGCCTCGGATGACTGCCGATATTATCAAAACAAATAGATAATCCAGCAGGCTGTAACCCCAAACAAATTGATAGCCATTTTTCATAAAGAATGGATAGCCAAAAGCATCCAAACTGCCGATGCTTCCTGTGGACAAGAATTGGCTGAGGTAGCCAGCCAGAGGTACAAGGATAACAAAAACTGCAAGCTGTTTGTCGGCTTTGGGAATCTGATACCGAGAAAGATAAGCGCCAAGACCAAAGGCGTCAATGTGCGAAAAAGGCAGGGCATAGATTCCGTACCACGCACCACGCATCACAAAAGAAAAAGGATGAATCTGATAAGCAATGGTAAACCCCAAACGAAACAGCAACCCTCCGGCAATTGCGGCAAGAAACAACGTCTTCATCCGCTCCTCAGGGACGAGGAATATCAGGAAAGGCCAAACAATATAAAATTGTTCCTCGATGCAGAGCGACCAGAAATGACTGAGAAAGATGGAAAGATTGGTGGACGTCATCCAAAAAAAGTTATAGACATAACCAACCGCAAAAGGAAATTGGGCATGATATATTTCCATTTGGGGTCTTGCGAAGTTCAAATTCTCCAGCCCAAATGTCAAAGCCAGCATCGCGAAAAGATAAAAATAATAGAGCGGAAAAATCCTAAGAAAGCGGCGTCCATAGAACTTAACGAAATAGTCCTTGCGCGAAAAGTCCTTTTTCAGATTGAGCAGGATGCCCGTGATCAAAAAGCCGGAAAGGACAAAAAAAAGCTGTACGCCCGCCCAGCCGATACCGAAATTATCCGCATGAAGCAAAAACACCATCAAGAACGCAATCGCTCTTAGTCCATCCAGACCGGCATACATGTCCATCTCCCGACAAAGTTATTCATTGTGCTCCATTATACCGAATCCATCTTGTAAATTTATTGCGATGGTCTAAGCTCCGCCTCAGGCAAGGCGACGCCTTACTCCAACGGTTTAAACTTGAATGGGACAGCAATTGTTGTCCCATTTTTTGTTTTGCCTAGGGGTCCGCTGTTAGCTGGAGCGGGTTTTACTAGAATGTAACTGGGTAGGGCGTGGCGGGTGGTTTCCTGACGGAGACGCAGCACCGGGGATGCCATCCGGGTCAGGGAGCATCTGGGCAGACCGGTCCTCCCTTAACAAGACGGATATGCAGCATCGTGCGCTCGCCATCGATATCCTTAATCTGCAAATGTAAGGCGTCCAATAGCCGCCGTCCACAAGAATAGCTCAGGGTCAGGCAGACTTGATAATGCTAGCACTCTACGCAAGACAGGACGCGCTGCACTTCCTTTACTCTCAGGACGATCGGTAGCTTATTCTCGTGCGGTAGGCGAACCAGTTCGAAGGTGTGCCAGTTTTTTTCCAGAGTGTGCTCATAAAAGAACTTGAGGCTGCATAGTGCGGGCCTGCAGGTGCTGCGCGAAACATGCCGGATGTTCTTCAAATAGAGGAAGTACTGGCGAAATTCTTCTTGACCGACTTGTTCGGCTGGCCTATGGCAATGCTCCAGAGATCGGCGCACGGCTCGCACACATAATTCTTGCGTTCGTTCCGACAGACCCCGCAAGTGCATATCTTCAAAAGTGGTTTTTTCTGTGACCATTATGTTTTGTCTTAAAGCAGACATGGCGATGCCTCCTGAATAGGGTCACAGGAAATATAGTCCGCTTTCAAACCCCTTATTCAATTCGCAAATACTTTTGGGATCGAGATCAACTGCGCGAAGCGCTTAGTTCAACTACCGATTATACGGCGATTTTATAAATGCTTATGGATGGTCGCCTCATAATATGCCAATTCAGACATTAAGCGGCAAATTTTAAATCAATATAACATTCACACCACGCTCTCCGCAACTTTCTTTCCGTAACCCATCAGGGCTTTGACCATCTCATTCGTTCTTCCTTCAGCATAAACTCTTAACACCGGTTCTGTCCCGGATGGACGAATGAGCAACCATGAATCATCGGCCATAATGTATTTCACGCCGTCACGCTGATTAATCTCATTCACCTTCTCATTGCCAATTTCCTGCGGCGCTTGCATGGTTAAGAATTCGGTCATCTCCTGCTTTGCAACGGGACGACTCAAACGCAAGTCCACGCGCTCGTAAAAAGCGGGACCGACCTCTTCTATCAAATCATTGACCAATTCGCCTAGCGGCTTATTGGCAGACGCGATCATCTCGACCAGCAGCAATCCCATGATCGGTCCATCTCCTTCTGGGATATGTCCCTTGAACGAGATGCCGCCCGATTCTTCGCCACCGATCAATACATCTTCCTGCATCATGTAGTCCGCGATGTGATTGAATCCCACCGGCGTTTCATATAACTTCAATCCATATTTCTTTGCAAGACGATCAATCATACGCGTCGTGGAAACCGTCCGTACGACGGCACCCTTCAACCCGCGTTTCTCGACCAGATATTTCAACGATAAGGCAAAAATCTTATGGGGATCAACGAACGTGCCGCGCTCGTCCATGGCGCCGATGCGGTCCGCATCGCCATCAGTGACGAGGCCAAAGTTACCCATCCCGGAACTGATTGCTGAGGCGAGCGCGCCGAGATTCTTTGCAATCGGCTCAGGATGGATTCCGCCAAAGCCGGGATTTATTTCCGAACGAATCTCGGCGATGTCGCAGCCGGTTCCCTGCAAAAAGGATTTGATCACACCGCGTCCCGCACCGTACATGGCATCGACCACGAAACGTTGGGTGTTCTCGGCAATGATATTCGTGTCGATGAGCGTATGAAGATGTTCAAAGTAGGCAGGCAACGGATTGAACTTTTGGATCAAGCCGGCATCGCGCGCCTTCTGAAAATCCATCAGGTTCGGGCCGCGCGCCCGTTCTTCGTTATCGTTGATATAAACTTCTACGCGTCGGCACTGCTCGGGCAGCGCCGAGCCGCCAAACGCGCCTTTGAGTTTGACTCCGTTGTAGCGCGGTGCATTGTGTGAGGCGGTAATCATCACGCCTGCGATGGCATGTTGATGTTTCACTGCATGGGAGATCGCGGGTGTCGGCGCATCGGACTGACTAAGCAGGACGGTGAATCCGTTCGCGGCAAGCACGCGCGCGACTTCACCCGCAAAACGATCCGATAAAAAGCGCGTGTCGAATCCGACCACGATCTTTTTCGGATCCGGTTTCGGGCCGCCGTTGCCGGATTTATCCCAGCCCTCAGAAGCAACAGCGTCCGCAACGGCTTGTGCTACGATGCGAAGATTATCGAATGTAAAACTATCCGAGATGACGGCGCGCCAGCCGTCGGTGCCAAAATGAATGGGCATATGTTCTCCTATTGCCCCAACCTTGGGTTGGAGGAAAATGGGATTATGGTGTTGGTGTTGAGGTTGTTGTTGGCTTATCTGTATCAGCTGATGTCAGCGCCGGTGTGGCTGGCGTGGAAGATGGATTCCAAATGGGAACGGGTGTGGCGATTTCCAAAACGGATTGCAAGATCCAGCCTTCATAACGTTGATTGTTTCGAATGGCGATCACGTGTGCCCACACCACACCGTTTACATCCTGGGTATCGGGTTGAACTTCCACAATCGAATCGTTATCCAATTCGATCATGAATTTGCCATTGGGGTCCTGTCGAAGATTCGCGCCGTTCGCCTGTGTAGCGTTCACGCGCGCATACACCGGAGTCGACGCAATGGTGAGCGTGATGGTAGGGGGAATCGTGGTCAGTTGTTCGGATGCGGCACGAGTCAATGCCGCGCCTATAGTAGCGGTAATCCCCGAGTTATCCATTATCGCCTGCGTATTGGTGGCCGGCGCTACGGTGGATATTTCAATCACCGGCGCGGGCGAAGCTGACGATAGTGCTTCGGGTGAAGATGTCGCTGTCGAAACGGCGGGCACGTTCAAAGTCAGAGTGGGAAGCGTGGGTATCGAAGTGGGTGCAGTATTTGATTGCGGCATCGAAGGAATGGTCCATTTACCGCCCGTCATCAACAAAACAACGATCACAACCAAAACGAACAAAATGCCCGCGCTCAAAACAAAACCATTTAGGTTTGTCGGTAAGAAACGCAATGCGATCAGGGTGAGAATGCCGAAAATACTGGCCCATGCAAAGTAAACCACAAAGACCAGCAGGCCATTCGGCCAAATCCCCGTGACGCCACTGCCCAAGCCGAAACCGCTTGAGCTGAGCGGGAGGAAAAGTTCGTAAGCCAGCATGACACTTGGCAAATACGGTTTATCTTCCGAACGCACAAATGAAATTGTCAGGATGATCGCGGCAATGGCAAGCACGATCAAATCAGGCCACCACAAATGACTGTGAAGAAATGCCTCGTTCAATGTGCGCGGTAGAAATACGCGCACGGCGAATCCTGCAAGCAACCCGCTTAAGAAAATCAACGCGGAGCTGATGAGCAATGCTGCGAGCGTTTCAAAGAAGAAACGCAGCGAGCCGGTCAGCGCCGAAATTAAAAGACCGATCCACGGCGTCAGTAAAGGCGCGAGCAAAATCCCGAAGATGAGCACGGCTTGCAAATCAAAGAAATAACCGAGGCCGAGAATCGCCCCGCACAAGATGGCAAAGACAAATAATTCATACGACGGATACGCGCGGTGTGCCAATGAATGAAGGAGCGTGGCGCGGCCGTCCGCATCATACGGGACAACAAGCTGGCCTCGCCTTCGACGACGAGCGCGCAGCGGGACGGTTGGTTCAGGGGGAAGCGAAGGAGAAGGTTCGTTTAAAGTCATTTGCGTAACGTGGCAACAATTCGAAGCGGCTTATCTAGCAGATCGAATGCCGCCGATATGCTTGGAACGATGATGTCAGCAGAAAGAAGCGTTTCAACCGCCACACCTTCCTGCGACATGACACAAATTCCCAGCGCGGCTTCTTTTAACATGGCGGCATCGTTGGCGCCTTGTCCAATGGCAATCACTTTTTCCGATCCCAGTTTTTCAATGTAAGCGCGTTTTTGCTCCTGTTCGTTGCCTCCTGTGAGTTGAGTTGCGAAGAGATTGAGTTGGCGATCAATGATTGCTTGCTTTCCGTGCGTATCGGCCGTGAGCAGATGAACCGTGATCCGATCGCGTACCGATGCGATGCGTTTAACAAGTCCGTCAATCAACACACCGTCCAGCGCCAGCGTGCCGTTGACGTCGCTGACGAGATGTTCCAATTGCAATGTACCGCGCCCTGGGATGCTGATCTCGATCATCGTCCCAATTATACCTGCATTGACACACATTTTTCTTTAGGGTATTATTCGCCCGCTGGCCCACTAGCTCAATGGCAGAGCAGTTGAACTCTTAATCAATTGGTTCAGGGTTCAAGTCCCTGGTGGGTCACTGGTTTATTAGTAATAAAATGCTGTATAAATTGCCTTCGAGAACTCGAAGGCAATTTTTCTACTGTTATACTACAGCTAATAATAACAAAATAATTCCTCCAATACAGATTGGAGAATCTCTTAGCAAAAAAAGCAATTGTATCAAACTTAACTATGTCCGATTCTGATGTCTTCATCATTTCTGCTATCAGCAACCTTGGGCCAGCTAAAGCCATAAGTCAAGCTGTGCAAAGTGCGGGAACGGATTCTGTCCGCGTGCAGGATGTGATCTTCGGCCTAGATAAACCGCGTTCATTCAATATAGAAAAAATCATAAGCAATTCAGGCTTGAAGTGTTCAACGGCTACCGTTTCATCAAGTCTGCGCGCAGCCTTCTTCGCCGCGCAATCCATCTTGAGTTTGGATGCGGATGTCGTGATTGTAGTTGGCGTAGAAGCTAATGCTTCAACTGCGATATTACTGGCTTCACCAGACGCCGTTGGCAGATGGAATCTTATGCCGCGTGCGCGTCTCGCGGCGCGTTCATTGAGCGGAGTCGAATTCGGCATTGCGAACAGCAGAACTTACATCCAGCGAAGTGACACTGAGCAAAGATGGAAAATACGGCGGGTTGCTTATAAAAGAATTGTTGGATGAGTTGGAACAAAAATCCGCGCGTTGGGGGATGGTTACTGAAAATGAACTGGCTTTGCTGATCGAGAGAATCTAATATAGTGCAATGAGCCACATTGTTTATCTTGCACTTGGAACGAATCTCGGCGACCGTCCTAACAATCTACGTGCGGCGATCAAGGCAATGCCGCTCGAAATCAAAGTCATCGCCAATCAAAAGTCTATGAGACACCACCGTGGGGATATGAAGATCAGCCAACGTTCCTCAACATAGCAGTTAAGTGTGAAACAGCGCTTGAACCGGAAGCGCTTTTGAAGCGCCTCAAACAGCTTGAAGTCCAGCTTGGACGCCAGCAATCTTTCCGTTGGGGTCCGCGCCTTATCGATATTGACATCATCTTCTACGATCATCTCATCCTTAAATCAAAATCGTTGATCATTCCTCATCCGCGTTTGCAAGAACGCGCCTTTGTGCTTGTGCCACTTGCAGATATTGCTGAAGATTTCGTTCATCCTGTTTTGAACGAGACGATCAAGGAATTGCTGGCAAGCGTTGAGACTGACAATATCCATCCTTACAAATAATATTTTGAAGCGGTTATAATCGCAGGAATGACGGAGGCCCAATGACTGATCTCAAACCTCTCAACTGGAATGCCAAACCCGGCGTTGGACTGAACATAGTCCGCCGCGCCGATGGTGGGATGACGCTCACATTCAGCGATTTATCCGAGGCCACCATCCGAGCATGGCATGACTTCGCTCTGGAACATTTGCTCGGCTCTGATCGCCTGACGCGCAATCTTTACGATTTACGCGCAGTCAAAGACATTTCGGAAAAAGCAATCCGCGCAGCAGTGGAAGTGGACAGCGATCCGTCCGCCGCGCAATATTCGTCTGGCCGTGGTTGTGGCGGACGAAAAGGTTGCGACCGCGATTCGAACCATTGCATCCCTTGCATTGCCAGAAACTGCTGCGGCGATGAAGATCTTCACTAAAATTGAAGAAGCTAATGCGTGGCTTGCCCGCCCACTTGATCAGTTTGCATGAAGCCATTGCAAATCAGCAATCATACATTCGATTGGGGATACCGCACCTATGTGATGGGCATCCTCAACGTCACACCTGACAGCTTTTCTGGTGATGAAATCATTGCCAAAGGCAATTCGGTTCACGTCTCTCTTGAACAGGCAAAGCGCTTCATCAACGCAGGTGCAGTGATATTGGATATCGGTGGCGAATCTACCCGTCCAGGCTCACAGCCGGTTGAAGTCGAGGAAGAGAGGCGGCGCGTCGTCCCAGTTATCAAAGCCATTGTTAAAGAATTTCCTGATACATTGCTTTCAATTGACACCTATAAGGCAGCCATCGCGGAAGAAGCGCTGAACGAAGGCGCACAGATTGTCAACGATGTCTGGGCGTTGCGCGCCGATCCTGAATTGAAACATTTTGTCGCGAAATACAAATGTCCCGTGGTCCTCATGCACAATCGAAGCAACCCCGCCAGCGTTCAAGTGCGCGCTAAATTGGGCAATGCCTACATCGGTGGGGAATATGAAAACTTGATTGCGGATGTGAAGCGCGAATTAATGGATAGCGTGACACTGGCGCGTGAAGCGGGTATTTCCGATGAACGCATCATTCTGGACCCCGGAATTGGATTCGGCAAAAAAGTGGAGAACAACCTGGAGCTGATTAACCGTCTCGATGAAATCCGCGCACTGGGCTTTCCGGTCTTGCTTGGGCCCTCGCGCAAGTCGTTCATCGGTTACACTTTGGATCTGCCCCCCGACCAGCGATTGGAAGGCACCGCCGCCGCAATCGCAATTGGCATCGCGCGCGGCGCGGATATCGTCCGCGTGCACGATGTGGAATATATGGCGCGCGTCGCCAAGATGACCGACGCAATTGTGAGAAACAAAAAACAATGAGCACAAATTACGGTCAGGTGTTATTCGACGGCAGCGTTGCTGGTGATTATGGCAAGGAACTGCTTCGCAATGGAATCATCGAAGCCAAGGCGGGGAATAGGGATTTTGCCCGTCGCTATTTCGACCGTGCCACTTATATGAGCAGCGATCACGATGTCATGGCTGAAGCCTGGTTTTGGATGAGTTAGATTACGGATGATCCAATTGAGAAGCGCAAGGCACTAGAGAATTGCTTATCCAATGATTTGCAACATGCCCGCGCTCGCCGGGCCCTCGCGATCCTCGATGGAAAAATCAAACCCGATGAGATCGTTGATCCCGATGCATTGCCTGCCGCGCCCGCACATTTGTCGCAGACCGACGCGCAGAGATTCATGTGCCCCAAATGCGGCGGTCGCATGACGTTTGCGCCCGACGGTCAATCACTGGTGTGTGAGTATTGTGCGCGCAATCAATCGCTACATACGCAAGCTCCAACAAAGCAGGAAGATTTCATTGTAGCGATGGCGACTTCGCGCGGACATGATGAACCGTTGGCGGAACAGGTCCTTCAATGTCAGGGATGCGGCGCTCAATTCATCCTGCCGCCGAATCAACTCTCCGCCGTCTGTGCCTATTGCGGTTCACCACATGTGATCAATCTGGAAAAATCAAAAGACCTGATTGCGCCAGATGGAATCATTCCATTTGCATTTGATCAAAAGCATGCCATTCAACTGCTGATTAACTGGGTGGAAGAAAACAAGATCAAACCAGAGAAGCAGGTGGAACAACCGCGCGGACTTTATCTTCCGCTATGGACGTTCGATCTCGGCGGCGCGATTGATTACACAGGCCAGATGATGGAGAACGATGAGGGCATTAGCTTTCATATAGGATTGGAACACAGATCGTCTAATGTGATCCAAGTTAAAGACAGCTATCCAGTGTTAATTCAAGACTTTCCGATTCCAGCCAGCCGAAAATTGTCGGCTCCGTTCGTGCGGCTCATCCCGACCTTTGATTTGAAAGCTATTCAACCGTATGATCCGCGCTTTTTGGCTGATTGGCCTGCTGAGCTGTATGATATACCGATGGCGGACGCATCCTTGGACGCGCGCAGTCAATCTATAAACCTGACTAAACGTGACTTGATGACGAAAGCCAATCTTGTGAAATTGATTTCCACCTCGTCTGCAAACATGACGATTAAATCATTTCGTCTCAATTTGCTTCCGGTTTGGATGACTGAACTATGGCTGGGGAATAGAAGTCATCTTGTTTTGATCAGTGGACAAAATAATACGGTGCAAAGCGACATTGCTACGAAGTCAGATAAACCCAGCGTGGCGGAATGGCTGGGCGATTTATTGAAAGATTGATTATCTTTCTTTTCTCTTTCGTGGTTTAATTCCCTTATGCCGCAAACCCGATCCATTGTCCAACGCCGACGCGCACGCCGCGCTGGTGAGCGCCGTGTCCGCACTACCCGTCTTAAGATGGGCGGTATCGGGATCGGCATGATCGTTTCGTTCCTGCTGGCATTGCTGATTCTATTCGGGGCGCGGGCATATGCCAGCCTAACCAGCAATCTTCCAAGCGTTGAACTTCTTCCCACTCTACTCAATCCGCCGGATGGACTCTTGCTTCAACCTACGCCGCGTCTATGATCGTACCGGCCAGCATCTCTTGACCTCATTTGCGCCGAACGATTCTCCGCGCCGCTATCTTCCTCTCAATCCACAAAATCCGCAACATCTCCCAGACTTCCTCGCGCAAGCTACGGTAGCAACCGTTCAGCCTGATTTTTGGACAAGTCCTGGTTATTCCTTATATGGCTGGCAAAATCCTGACCTTCATCCAACCATCGCACAAAAACTCGTCTTCGATTTGTTACTCTACAGTGAGCCGCCAACGATTCAACGCGCCATCCGCGAACGAATTCTCGCGGCACAGATTACAGCCGAGTACGGACGCAGTCAAATCCTTGAGTGGTATCTCAATTCAGCCGATTACGGTCATTACGCCTTTGGTGTAGATGCGGCGGCACAACTTTATTTTGGCACATCAGCTTTCGCACTAACTCCTGTGGAAGCCGCGGTATTAGCCGCAATAAGTCAGGCGCCAAGTATAAATCCGTTTGACGCCCGCGACCTCGCAGTGCAACGCGGCAAAGAAGCCATCAAAGCAATGCAAGCGCTTACGATGATTTCAGATCAAGATACAAAAAACATTCTAGATAAATTCTCAATTCCCAATGTACCAATTCCTCAATCAAAGGATGTAACTGCTCCTGCCTTCGTCAACCTTGCAATCAACGAACTAGATCGGCAATTCACGCGCGAACGAATCGAGCGTGGCGGTTTGAACGTTATCACAACGCTGGATTACGATCTGCAAAGCCAGACATCCTGCGTTACGCTGGTTTATGCCGATCGTCTGGCAAACACACCCGATCCAAGCACGCCGTGTTCTGCAATGCAACTGCTTCCATCCTTGCCGCCCGGAACAGTTCTCTCAGAACCGTCGGCCAGCGCGATCATTACCGATCCGGAGTTGGGCCAAATCCTCGCGGCGGTAGGTGAAACGCTACGAGGCGAAGAGACAGCTAATTTAACAGCACACGATCCCGGGTCCCTGATGGAACCGTTTGCTTATTTAACGGGATTCACACGCGGCATGAAGTCCGGCTTCCCTAGTTTGGGATATTCCGTCAACAAGCAACGCGCAAAATCCCGATGGACAATTTCACGGCCCTGTCCGCGCCCGCATCGCGCTTGCCAATGATTATCTTGTTCCCGCGGCGGCTATCGCAGACCAAATGGGAAGCGATGCCATCCATCGCACCGAAACTTCTTTTGGACTCGATGGCAATATCTTTTCCTTACTAGACATGGCTTCAGCATACGACATCTTCGCCGCGCAAGGCGTGCGCTACGGTCAGCCCGGACTTATCACAGTGTTGCGCGTCGAGGGGCTGGATCATTCCGTTTGGCTTGATCAAAGCAACCCCCAAGCCCAACCGGTGACGACGCCGCAGTTGGCTTATCTCATCAACAATATCTTGAGCGATCAGGCTGCGCGCTGGCCCAGTCTGGGACATCCAAACTCGTCAGAAATCGGACAGACTGTGGCGATGAAGTATGGTCAAACCGTTGATGGCCACGATCTTTGGACGATTGGTTACACTCCTGCGCGGCTAGTCGCCGTATGGACGGCAACTCCTACATTGAATTCACCGCGCCTCTTACCGCAGCTTTCCATCGGTCTGTGGAGCGCATTGATGCAAACTGCTGCTCAATCGCTTCCGTCACAGGGGTGGTCAACCCCTGCGGGAATTACGAGCATGGATGTATGCGATCCATCCGGCTTACTGCCCACCAAAGATTGTCCATCCATTGTGAGCGAAGTCTTCTTGAACGGCGATGAGCCAATTCAATCGGATAATTTGTATCAAAGCATTGCAGTGAACCGTGAAACCGGTTATCTTGCAACCGTATTCACGCCACCCGAATTGATTGAGAACAAAGTGTTCATGATGATTCCGCCCGAAGCACAAGCTTGGGCAAAAGCCGCAAACGTGCCGATCGCGCCTACCGCGTATGATGCCATCCAGCCGTCACAGATCGATCCTGATGTTAATATCACTGCACCAGAGTTGTTCGCAGAGGTGAACGGCCAAGTACAAATCAAAGGCACAGCCGCCGGTACCGATTTCGACCACTACCGCGTCCTGGTCGGTCAGGGAATTGATCCGCAAAATTGGATACAAATCGGAAGCGATTCGACCGCGTCAGTAAATGATGGCCTCCTCACAACTTGGGATACATCTGGTTTGACCGGACTGTTTGCAGTCCAACTGCAAGTCGTTCGCACAGACCAGCGTATGGATATCGCAACAATTCAAGTGACGATAAAATAATTTCCTATTGTGCACCGAGAATAAGCCAAGAAATGATCAAAACGAAGCCGGTGAATTATAAAGTAAATACAGACTGGTTGATATATTAAATAATTACGGCGAAGTATGGGTTCAAGGTAGTTATTATTTGGATTTAATGACCTAGCGAGATATAGATATATCGATTGCTGTGAATGACTTTAGTGCAAATAAACATTTTGAAATGGGTGCAATTCTCGCTAAAACATTAAATCCATATAAAATGCATTTCCGAAATGAAAGGGTTGCTCAAACAAGAGGATTGCCCAAAGGATATTATTGGGGAATTTAATTGATTGAAAATAGTAATGAATCGAAAATTGATCTATGGGCAATGAACCATAATGACTATAAACAGGGAAAGATATTTGCAAATAAAATCTTGGAAAGACTAACAAATGAAAACCGAAGGATAATAATTGAAATAAGAACAGATGCTTCAAAAAGACAAAAATACCGTAAAGATTATTTTAGCATTGATATTTATGAAGCGGTTTTAGATCACGGTGTAAGGAATAAAAACGATTTCATCGAATTTTTAATGGAGAAAGGAACTGAATATTAGACTTTTCCTTCTGTTGGTCAACTTACGTCATCTGGAATAATTCTATGCCCTCGCTTACAGATAAACTCAAATCGCTCGGGGTCAAGGTCGGCACAGGCGAAATTCACGCGCCAAAACCAGACGAACATTTTCCCGTTGAGACAGTTGTATCCGGCGCGTTCGCGTCGAACTCGTTGGGCGAAACATTTATTCATGAAGAACATTTCGCCGCGGATTATCATCATGGACTTGCGCCCATCAAACTTCAAGCTTCACTAAATGTGATGTCCACTTGGGCGGCGGACGCGCGCCTGCGTGATTTGCCCATTGAATCATTTACCTTCCTCGATACCGAGACATCAGGCCTTTCAGGCGGCACTGGCACTTATGCTTTCCTTGTTGGCGTTGGCAAGTTCGTAAATGATGAATTCGTATTACAACAATTCTTTATGCGTAATCCATCGGAAGAACTGGCGTTGCTGGAAGAGCTTGGAAAATTTCTGGCGTCAGCGCAAGCGTTAGTCACGTTCAACGGCAAAGCCTTCGACGCGCCTTCTGCTCGTGACTCGCTATACATTACATGGCATTCCCGTTCCATTCAAGGATTTCGCCCATCTGGATTTGCTTCCTCTGGCCAGAAGGTTATGGCGTGACCGGTTGGAATCGCGCGCTTTGAAATATCTCGAGGAAAATATTCTGCTTGCGCCGCGCACTATGGAAGAAGTACCCGGCTACGAAATACCTTATATTTATTTCGATTATCTGCGCGATGGCGATGCGCGTCCGTTGAAAGGTGTGTTCTATCACAATGCCATGGATGTGGTCGCGATGGCGGCTTTGCTAAGTCATACTGCGAAGATGCTCGAAGATCCATTCCATGAAGGCATTGAACACGGCCTGGATGTGATCGCGCTTGCAAAACTATATGAGGACCTCGGTCAATGGGATACCGCGGCACGTCTTTTTGAACGCGGACTGGAAAAAGGAATCAGCGAGGATAATTTTGCTGAGGCAGTGCGCCGCCTCTCAATCCTGCAAAAGAGGCGAGGCGATTTCGATGAAGCGATTCAGTTATGGGAAGAAGCCGCAGACAAGGGTCACATCTATGCTTTTGTTGAGTTAGCCAAATATTATGAACACAAGCGGCGTGATATTAAATCAGCGCTCAAATGGACGAAGTCTGCGCAACGGCGAATTGAAAAATCTGATTTACCCGTGTATATCCAAAAGCATTGGATGGAGGAATTGACTCATCGCCGCCAGAGGCTGGAGAAGAATCTTGGAAAATAAAAAGCAAGCAGTATAATGGAAACAACCCAAAGGAGCAACTATGGAAATCACTATCTCAAAACAACAGGGGCATGTGCCGATAACAGTCATCCAGCCGCATGGCGATGTAGACGCGTCAAACTATGCCGAATTGGTTAACAAGACGCGCGAACTTTTCAACGGCGGCGCCAAAGATTTCGTTGTTGATCTAAGCGATGTGTCTTTTATGAGCAGTGCCGGGCTGGTGGCTCTGCACAGCATCGCCATGTTCCTGCGCGGCGAACAGCCCATTGATCCACAATCGGGCTGGGCCATGCTCAAATCCATGGATCGCTCTCGCGGAGTCGCTATGCAAACTCATATCAAACTACTTGGCCCACAGCAGATGGTCAGCGAAACATTGGACAAGGCTGGCTTCACCCAATTCTTTCAGATCTTCACTGATCTAACAAAAGCTGTGGGATCGTTTTAGCTTGTCGTGATTGATACGAACATGGATTGCAATGAAATACATCCATGTTGATTTAATTTTATGAGGATTAGCAATGTATATTTCTCACTTTCATCGCGAAGAGGATTTGAATAAAATCGCGGATTTCGTCCGCGAACATGACTTTGCCACGCTTGTACTCGCCGAAAACAACGTTCCGATCGCATCGCATCTGCTCGTTGACTTTCAAACGGATGCCGATGGAATCTGGCTTCTCAGCGGTCACATGGCACGTGCCAATCCGCTTTGGCAGAAATTCGATTCTGAAAGAGAAGTGTTGCTGATGTTCGGCGGACCAAACACGTACGTCTCGCCGATATGGTACAACCATCTCAACGTTCCAACTTGGAACTATATCGCGGTTCATCTTTACGGCGTTCCGCGCATAATCGATGGCGAGGACGAATTACGTAACATTCTTGCGCGGCTCATCCGGCGCCATGAAACAAACAGCGATTATCGGATGGAGACTCTGCCCCCCGATTTTGCAGAGAAACAAATGCGGGGCGTGATGGGTTTTCAAGTCAGAGTCACGCGCGTGGAAGCAAGCTTCAAACTAAGCCAAAATCGCGACGATGAAGATTATGCTAATGTCATCCAGCACCTCAAAGAACGCGGCGATGAGCAGTCGGTTGCCATCGCCGAGCAAATGACGAAGAACAGAAAAGTTTAATGTAGAGTGAAGGGTTTGGTCAAAACTGTTTATTGTTTTTAGGGTTCTATTGTTTGAAATGAGGTTGCGATTTTAACTTCTTAACAACCTGTGACTCCTCCGGGCCAGGCCACAGATTGTAAGCAGCCTTTTGTTCAAAATCAATTAACTATATTTTCAACAAGGAGAATAAATATGAAGCTTTCCGCTCCAAAAATGGTCACTTGGTGGATTGCAGTGGTCCTCGGTTTGCTCGGGATTCTTGGGAAGTTTGTTCCCACTCTGCCCCTCGTCAGCCACTATCTCTGGTTCATGACCGCTGGCTGGCTGCTCTTTGCAGTCGCGACGGTAGTCGACAGCCTATAAACTGGTTTTCAAGGTTGAAGAGAAACGGCCCACTCTCCCGGCCTTTATACAGAGCTCCTGCAAAATTTGCAGGAGCTCTGTATTTCCAATTCTTTGCATCAATGTGCGTGACCGTGTTCGATCTCATCGCCCGTTTCTGGGCCAAGCAGGATGCGCCACCGGCCAAATCGCTCCTGATAAAGAATGATCACGGTTGCCAATAAGGTGGAGATGGGAACAGCCGCAATCAGTCCCAATGAACCGACCAGCGTCCGCACAATTTCTTCCGCTAAAAATTCAGAGTTGATGAAATAGCTATAACTTCCATTGCCGAGTGTGAAGATCAGCAGTAAGGGTAACGCGGCACCAGTATAGGCCAACACCAATGTATTAACGGTGGCCGCTACATGGTCCTGACCGATGCGCATGGCTTTTTGAAGCGTCCGCCGGAATCCCAGCGATGGATTAGCATCATGAATCTCAACCACTGCCGCTGACTGCGACGTGACGAGATCATCCAGTACCCCCAATGAGCCGATAATCATTCCGCCGAGCAGAAGGCCGCGCGGATCAATCGGCACCGACGAAAACTGCATTAGAAATCCTGCGTTCTCGTCGCCATAGCCTGTAAGGCGCGTTAGATATACGAAGAATAGCGAAAGAGCACCGGTCAGCAACAAAGAAACCATGATGCTCACAACTGAAGCATGGGTTTTGAGATTCCAGCCATAGGTCAGGTATAAGGTTGCCGCTAATAGAATCACCGACCCAATCAAGCTGACCCTGACCGGATCTTCACCCGAAAGAATGTGCGGGATCACATAACCAATGATCACCACCATGCTGACAACTAATGACACTAAACTGCCCAATCCTTTCCAACGTCCCATCACTAGCATGGAAAGAACAAAGGTGATCAGCAGGATTAGGAGCGGCTTGGTGCGCACATAGTCCACGTAATGCGCTTGAAGCTGATTGTCGGGGGTCTTATCCACTTCCACGTAAACTTCATCGCCAGGCACAAAACGAAAACTATCATTGCGCAGTTGGTTTTTACCATAATCAATCTCGAGTGGAATGCCCTTGTAATCGCCCTCCAAGATTTCCACTTCCATCACTTGATAAAGCTGGTTCCTGCCATTGAGATTGATTTGTCCCTCATCAACAATTTGTGTTATCTGCGCCAATACCGTCTGCGAACCAAACGTGGCGCCCATATCGCCTGAAAATTGCGGCGGCTGGAAGAAATAGGGAATACCCACGATCAGCAGAAATGAGAATAACAAGATAATGACTGCCGCCGCGATAATAAACGAAACCGGAACTTTTTTCATTTTTCCTCTGTATCAGCGTGCGAGTATAACGGCGTAACGAAGAAAGTGAAAGGCGGCTTCTCATATTCAACTAATGCTTACCGAAGCCGTTTATGGATATAATTCTTTCAATGGAAATACCAACTCAGCGATATACTTTGTCGCGCATCTTAATCTGGATTATTCTTTTTGGTGTTATTACAATTATTCTTTATAGTAGTCTACCATCTTCTACCTGGCAGTGGCTAGGACAGCGGCTTTCTGTTTTTGCCACTGTGTTTTTGGGAATATTCATTGAGGCTCTTCCATTTTTATTGATGGGAACTCTTTCATCAGGATTAGTCGAAGTCTTTCTGTCAGACGATTGGTTGGCGCGCTTAGCTCCGCGCCGTGCTTTGCCAGCTGCAGTGGTCGGAGCGTCGCTCGGCTTAATCTTTCCCATTTGTGAATGTGGAACGGTTCCGCTGGCACGTCGCCTCTTCCGAAAAGGGCTGCCCCTTCCAGCTGGCATCGCCTTTTTATTCGCCGCGCCGGTGCTCAATCCCATCGTGATATTGAGCACGGCGACTGCATTCGGATGGGGAAGAATGTTGTTGTGGCGGCTCGGTCTCAGCTTGTTGATGGCAGTCTCGGTTGGTTTGGCATTTTCAATCGAAAAAGATTCAGCCAACATTTTGCGGACGCCGATATTTAAGATTGAATCGATTATTCTGCATCCTCCTGTAAATGAAACTTTTTTGCAAAAAATCCAGCATGCATTGGTTATCAGTGCAGACGAGTTTTTTGAAATGGGACGCTATTTAGTTTTAGGCGCGTCGCTCGCCGCGATTTTACAGACGTTCATTTCGCAAAGCTCTTTGCTGGCCGTTGGAAGCGGCCCCATTCTTTCCGTGTTGATTATGCTGGCATTGGCAGTTCTATTATCCATTTGTTCCACCGTTAACTCATTCATCGCGCTCGGCTTCCTGGGAACCTTTAGTTTTGGCTCTGTGCTTTCCTTTCTGGTCTTTGGCCCAATGGTGGATATCAAAAGCATTCTGATGTTCCTACAAGTCTTTCGCCGCAAAACGGTTTTTTATCTCGTCCTCCTTCCACTCCTGATGAGTTTTTTGGCAGGATTGGCATTCAATTACTTTTACGTTTGAAAATTATGTCCATTCGCCTCTACCGTTTTTTGCAAGCTTTCATCCTGCTCGCACTGGTCCTGTTCATCGGCTTCAAGTTAATCAGCGGCACGTTATCGCTTTATATCAATATGCAATACATGCCCTTGACTGTTTTTGGAATCATTATGCTTGCAATCATGACCTTCGTTATCATTCGATATCCAGGCTTAGAGTCAGACGAACACGAGCATTCTGATTCAGATCACGAACATAATGTTTCGCTAAGCGCCCTAATGATTTTGATCGTTCCACTGCTGATCGGCGTATTGATTCCGGTTCGCCCTCTCGACGCCACAGCAGCCTCGACACGCGGCATGAACGTCTCTGCGCCTTTAGTCGGGAGCTCGCAAGCTCGCGAGTTCCAATCCGCGGCGGACACGCGCAATATTCTCGATTGGATTGTCATCTTTAATTCCACCGATGATCTATCAGCCTATGTCGGCCAGACAGCCCGAGTGACCGGTTTTGTTTATCATGATCCGCGCCTTCTTGCGAATCAATTCATCGTAAGCCGTTTTGTCATCACCTGTTGCACTGCGGACGCTTCGGCGATTGGTATGATAGTTAATTGGAATCAAAGTGCAGACTTGAAAGAAAGTTCCTGGGTGGAGGTTAAGGGTCCGGTACAATCTTCCAGGTTGGGCGGCCAACCCATCCCGTTGATCGAAGCAAGTTACGTTCAATCCACTTCACAACCGGATCAGCCCTATCTTTATCCATGAAGTTACGCGTCCTTCAACCGCTTGATTTTGCCGCCGGAGGGCTAGCTCTCGCACTGGTTATTATTATCGGCGTTGTGATTTTGTTAGGCACCTGGGAGGGCATTCAAGTCAATATCGTCACCGCAGGCGAAAGCGGGGAGATCGGTCCGTTATCATCCTTCCTGCTAAAATTCTCAGAGCCCGTCAATCAAACCATTGCGCAATCGCAATTTTCAATTCAACCAGAACCGGGCGGCAAGCTCGATTGGGTAGATACAAAAACTCTGCGCTTCACTCCACTGAAGCCGCTGCAACCCGGCGTTGATTATCGTATACAAATAAATGCCGGATATCTGGGGAATAAAAATTTGCTTCTGCGCTTCAAGCATTCGTGGATGCTTCACGTGCGTCAGCCGGAAATTGCTTACCTAGCTTCAATAAATAATAACATCCAGTTTTGGGCGGTTGACGAGGATGGAAAATCTCCGCATCGGCTTGGAAATTTCAACAAAGCCATCTTCGATTTTGATGCTGCACCCAATGGGGAGTTTTTGATCTTTTCAGCACTCAATTATAAACAAGGCGCGGATTTGTGGTATGTGGATCGCAATGGAAATTCATTGCGCTTGCTGGTTCTCTGCGGTGCAGACCGTTGCACTTCGCCCGCCATTTCGCCGGATAGCCAACAAGTTGCTTATACGCGCGAAGCTGCTCCCATTGCTCCGAACATGCCCACTGGGGCTCCGCGCATACGGGTGCTCAATATTCAAAGCGGGGAGGATCGTCCTCTTTATTCCGATCCTCAAATCATAGGTTTTGGTCCCGCATGGTCGCCGGATGGAGAATATCTAACGTCTTACGATGGTGTTCAGGCGGTGATTCGAGTCGCATCCATAGCTACAGGCCAACAATTTACGCTACCAAGCGCCACAGGAGGCGACGCGCCCACCTGGTCTCCGGATAGCCAAAATATACTATTCACCGATGAGGCTACGTCGCCGGATGGTTCAAGTTCATGGACGGAAATCAAAATGGCAAATATAACCACCGGCGATATTTCCGTTTGGATTGGAAAGAGTGATCCACAGGATTATCAATATGGGGAATTGGCCTGGGCGCCAAATCCCGACGAGATCATTATTGGCCTGCGACTTCCACCTGATTTCACTTCGCGCGGATTGCTGTTAGTTGGGCCAAATGATCCAGGCGGACCTACAGTTGCGCGCGATCCTCAATTCATTTACCAAACTCCAAAATGGGATCCTTGGGGGAACGAAGTATTGTTTCAGGAAGAGATGATTACCGGGCAACATATAACAAATATCGCCGTCTGGGAGACAGGCATGACGAAGCCGCGCGTCGTAGCCCAGGGCACCTGGCCGCATTGGCTTCCATGAAAACCCTTGACTTTTTTATCCTTCTGACTATAATTGAAAATGATTTTCAATATCATCTATGGCTGTAAAGAACTGGCTTACTCAATTGCAAGACAATGGTTATCGGCTGACGGGCGCGCGGCGCGCCGTTGTTGAGATTATCGCCGCCAGTCACCGCGCCCTCACCCCGATCGAGGTATATGATGCGGCGCGTGATCAGTATCCGGCTCTTGGATTGGTTACCGTTTATCGCACGCTCGAAAAACTGGAAGAACTTGGCTTGATCCAGCGGGTTCATCAACCGCAGGGATGCCAGGCTTTCATTACTGCGGGTAAGGGTCACCAGCATCTGTTGCTTTGCAGTAAGTGCGGACAGACTACCCTTTTCGAGGGAGACGATCTCGATCAATTCATCAACTCCGTTGCGCGCAAGACGGGCTATCAGATCAACGAACATTGGCTACAACTTTTTGGCCTGTGTGAACACTGCAAGTAACCAAAGGAGAAACTTATGTGTATATTTTGTGCAGCAATTCCCGTGGCGGCCACTACAGGCATCACTCTTAACGGTAAACAAATCGAAGCGAAAAAGAAAGCCGAGTTGGCGGGCACGGAAAAACCGATCTCCAAGCCCATCATGCAAATCACTGCTGGTGTGGTGATCGTGCTGATGATCGGGTCGGTCACCTATCACACCCTGACGTATCTTCCCTGACCTAAGGCGGACCGCCTAATCAAGGCGGCGAGCCTCAACAATAAATTTGGGTTTCCTTATCAGCGGACTTCACTTAGTCCAGCTAGTTATCGCTTTGCCATTCAACATCCATATCTACTTACTAATATTTTTAATCGGAGGTTAAAATCAACAAAAACAAACAAAACACTTTCTGGACGCTGGCTGTAACACTACTAGCATTAGCGCTAGCGCTCAACGCCTGTTCAGGAGCAAGCGCTTCATCCGGAAATAATGCCGGCACGGTTTCAGTTGTAGCGGCGGAAAATTTCTACGGAGACATTGTTCAGCAATTGGGAGCAGGCCACGTGTCGGTAATCAGCATCCTTTCGGATCCGAATGCCGATCCGCATGAATATGAATCCAGCGTGCAAGATGCTGCGGCAGTCAGCAAGGCTCAACTGGTGATCCAGAATGGAGCCGATTATGATACCTGGATGGATAAGCTTCTCGCCGCTTCTCCCAATCCCGATCGCATCGTTTTGGTCGCGGCGGATGTCGCCAGTGATCCGTTACCGGATAACCCTCACCTTTGGTACGGCATCGATAATGTTCAGTCCATCGCGCAAAATATCACGGCTGATTTGAACAAGATCGATAGCGCTCATAAAGCCGATTACGATGCCGCGCTAACTCAATTTCTAGCATCGCTTGGACCTATTCAGCAGAAGATCGCTGAAATAAAAAATAAATATAGCGGAACGCCCGTTGGTCTAACGGAAACCATCTTCCTGTACCAGGCCCAGCCTATCGGCTTGAACGTCCTGACGCCATTCGAGTTTGAGAAAGCCATTGCAGAAGGAAATGACCCTCCAGCAGATACGGTGGTGACTGCCAATGATCAGGTTACGAATCGCGAAATAAAAGTTCTAATCTATAACGTGCAAACCGTGACTCCCATTACAACGAATTTACAAAACGAAGCCAAGCAGAATAACATTCCCATCGTGCCGGTATCCGAGACGATGCCTGCCGGAAAAACATATCAGAGCTGGATGCTAGATCAACTGAACAATCTTGAACAAGCGCTCGGTGGCTAGAAAACAGAAAGTAGTTAAACCTCGCTACGGAGATCATAGAGAAAAATTCTATGATCTCCGTAGACACTGCCTCCGCTTGGCGCGGGTACCAATATGGTGAATAATTATGAATCAAACGGAATTAGCTATTTCTCAAAAATTAAAGAGGAACACAAAAATGCAAGAACCAATCATCCGACTGGAACAAGTGGATGTTCAACTGGGCGGAAGGGTCATCCTACATAATATCGGCTTGTCCATCCAACCGGGTGAGTTTATTGTTATCCTGGGTCCGAATGGCGCAGGCAAAACCACGTTTCTCAAACTCCTACTTGGATTGATCCAGCCCGCTTCTGGATCAGTGCGAGTAATGGGCCAGACGCCCAGAGTTGGATCGCACCTGATCGGCTACGCTCCACAGCACCGTGTCTTTGATTCCGAATTGCCTCTGCGCGGCCGCGATCTGGTCGGCTTCGGCTTGGATGGTCATCGATGGGGCATCGGATTGCCAAGCCGCACTCGGCGGGAAAAGATTGACCAGGCATTGAAGGAAGTGGATGGATTGGATTTAGCCGATGCGCCGTTCGGACAATTATCGGGCGGAGAACAACAACGCCTGCTGATCGCTCAAGCATTGCTCACCGATCCGCGCTTGCTGATCCTGGACGAACCGCTCGCGAATTTGGATTTGACATATCAGCAGGATGTGGTTGCCTTGATTGATAAGGTTTGCCGGACGCGAGGCGCGACCATTTTACTGGTCGCACATGATATTAATCCGTTGTTGCAGGTCACAGATCGGGTTCTTTACATGGCTCGTGGTCACAGCGCCATAGGCTTGCCGGATGAAGTGATTACCGAATCCAATCTCACCCAACTTTATGGATCACCCGTTCAAGTGGTGCATACGCTTGGACGTTACTTTGTGGTGGGCGCTGAAATCTAGCGGCAAAGCACAAAGGATTATATTGTTCGAAATCTTTCAATATCCCTTTATTCAAAATGCCTTGATTGCCGGATCGATTGTAGCGATTGTTGCGGCAGTGCTCGGTTATTTCCTGATCGTGCGCGGATTAAGTTTTGCCGGTCACGCTTTATCCAGCATTGGCTTTGCCGGAGCGGCTGGAGCGGTTTTGCTCGGCGTGTCACCGATCTACGGTTTGATGGTTTTTACTGTCACGGCCAGCATTGCCATTTCCATCCTAGGACGAGAAGTCCGCGAGCGAGATGTTGCCACCGGTGTGATCATGACTTTCGCATTGGGATTGGGAATTTTATTTTTATCGCTTTATCACGGTTACGCCGAACAGGCGTACAGCATTCTGTTCGGGACGATTGTCGGAGTGAGCCGGGACGATGTGGTTTTCACTTTCATATTAGGCTTGATTCTATTGATCATGATTGCCATCATCGGGCGGCCTCTGCTTTTCAGTTCTTTCGATGCAGAACTAGCCGAGACGCGCGGCGTTCCGGTACGTGCGCTGGGGAGTATTTTTCTAGTTCTCATTGCATTGGCAATTTCCATCACCACGCAAGTCGTTGGAGTTTTGCTTGTGTTCGCACTGCTGATCGGGCCACCCGCAACTGCTGTTCGACTTGTTCATCAGCCATTCCGAGCAATTATCTTGGCGGTCATTTTGGGACTCACTTACACCTGGCTGGGAATTCTGCTTGGAGGCAACAGTCCGTGGCCGGTCAGTTTTTTCATCACCGCTTTATCCTTTGGCGTTTATCTGCCCGTTCGTTTGCTATCAAAGGGAATCGATTCAAACGGGTCAGCCAAAGGGTTTGAAAAGCTATCTGTTGCCGATTCCCATTTAGCTTCCGAGAAAGATCGCAATGATTGACATCTTGCGTCATAGTTTTGTTCAAAATGCTTTTCTGGCCGGTGCGATCGTTGCAATCCTTTCCAGCTTTGTCGGTTATTTTGTTATTCTGCGCGGGCAGGCTTTCGCGTGCGAAGCTTTATCGCATGTTAGTTTTACCGGTGCGCTCGCAGCCGCCTTGGTCGGAGCTAGCTCATTGGAAGGCATGTTCCTCTTCACTTTGCTGGCAGCGTTTGGAATAGGTGCGCTCGGCAAACGATTGAGCGGCCGGGATATTGAGGTGGGGATGGTATTATCGTTCGTGCTTGGACTCGGGGTTTTATTCCTGAGCCTCTACACTAAAAACGCAACCGAAGCAGTCGGAGTATTGTTTGGGTCCATCCTCAGTGTAACGATCAATGATGTGCAGGTGATCTTAGGAAGCGGCGTATTCATCATCATTTTGATGGTTGTTTTGTTTCGCCCGTTACTGTTCGCCTCCATCGAACCAGAAGTGGCGGAGGCGCGCGGCATTCCTGTTCAAGGACTTTCAATTCTGTTTCTGATTCTGCTCGCGCTCAGCGTGTCAGTGGCGGTGAAAGTGGTCGGTGTGTTACTGGTCTTTGCGCTTTTAGTCGTGCCCGCCGCGGCGGCTGAGCATTTGACTCATCGTCCCTGGCTCGCGATTGCTCTATCCATATTGATCAGCTTGATCTCTACAATCGCAGGCTTGATCTTTGCATTTATTGGAAACTGGCCCGCAAGTTTTTATATTGTCAGTCTGACATCCTTGTTTTATTTCATGGCGCTGATAGTTCACGCTATGCGTTCTCCGCGGCGTTACCGTGAACTGCCTCATCCAAGCCGGGAAGTGCTTCCGCCTTCCCTGTAAGTCTGCGTTACTCATTCCTTATTTAGATTCCATTGTTAAAATATGAAACGCTCAAAAAACAAGTTGCGCAGAACAACGGATGTTTCCTATTGAGTTACTCTTATCTTTATCAGGTAAACATGTCGCAAACAATCGTCTCACCAAAAATTATCATTAATTCAAGTCACTTACCTAAATTCAGTTTTGGCTTTACATGGCTGATCATCATCCCTGCAGGCGTATGGTCCATTGTGGGATATTATTTGCCACTGTTCAGTGAAAACTTGACTCAGCTTCAAACATGGACCGTGACCCTGCTCATCGTATTGGTGATTGGAGTTTCTCTTGCGCTTCATATCTTGGCACATCTTTGGATTGCAAGGGCAATGCATCAAGTAATTCCAATGAAGCTAACACTTTTGATTTTTGGAGATGCGTCTCAATCCTGGCTGGAAGCGGATAACTCTTGGCGGGAAATGGTGATTGCAGGCGCTGGACCAATCACGAATCTCCTACTCGCTGGGCTGGCCTATCTTTTATGGAATGCACAGATCAACTATTTTGTAAGTCTGATCGCGCTCTGCGTATCTGGCTTCAATGTTTGGGTATTTGTGATTAATCTTTTGCCGGCGTCCCCAATGGACGGCGGACGTTTCACCAGAGCTTGCCTGCAAGGATTAATGAAACCATCAGTTGTGGTGCGATGCATCCAATATATTGGAGTTATCATCGCTGTGGCCCTGACCGGATGGGGAATCTTCTTGTTCGCTCAACATGCTCGTTTCAGCACAGAGACAGGACTAATCACATTTATGTTTGTGCTTCTATTGTTGGATGGATTTAGAATGCCGAGTTTATCAAAAGATGAAGACGCAATGACTGAGCGCAGCGCAAAAAATCGAGCCATGCGTTTTATAGTTTCAGGAATCATTGCACTGATTCTGCTGGGAGCCAGTTCAAGTTTCTTATTGACAAACAACGGCCTCGATGCCCCCGGTGTGGCGCTCTCGGTTGAATCCATGGTGAATGTCCCGGCTCAATATCGCCACCTGCATAAAGGCACGTTCATTTTGACCACAGTTATTTCTCACGCACCCATTCTCGCCGGAGAATGGCTCATTGCACAATTCGATCCGGCAATGGTTATCCTTCCACCTGAAGTCGTTGTGCCTAAAAATACAACGCCACAGGAACAAGCCAAACAGGATTATCAAATGCTGGATGACAGCGAAGCCACCGCCATCACCGTCGGTTTGCGACTGGCGGGTTATCAACCTCAAATGATTGGCAAGGGTGCTCGAGTTCGTAAGCATTTTGCCGGGCAGTCATGCCAACGGCATTTTGAATCTTGGAGATATCATCAGGGGATTAAATGGAAAACCGATTCAAACAACATCAGACTTGATTGAGCAGGTACAGGCGCAATCCGCTTCGGGTTCGGTTCGACTCCAAGTAGAGCGGAATCAAACTCAAATGGAGGTGGCGATTCCTTTGATGGCTCCGGCCTCATCCAGTGATTCTCCGAAGATTGGAATTGCGATTACCTCCGCGGGCTTTGATTACAAGACTCCCTTCCCGATCTCCATCGTGACCCAGAAGATCAACGGCGGACCTTCCGCGGGATTGATGTTTACGCTGACAGTTTATAACATGCTCTCGCCCGATGATTTGACGCGCGGCTTAAGGATCGCCGGCACTGGCACAATCAATTTGGATGGAACAGTGGGACCCATTGGAGGAGTGAAACAAAAAGTCGCCGCGGCGGAACAAGTGGGTGCGGTTTATTTCCTGTGTCCCGCAGATAATTATGCAGACGCCGTCTCGGTTGCGCGGAGCATCAAGGTGATCAAGATTGCAACTGCTGAACAAGCCGTTCAATTTCTCAAGAGCTTGCCTTCTCAATGATTCACTCACAAACGTTTTCCGACCCCCGACTTTCTTCCTATTGGCTTTTTTCAACAAATGGTTACAATCATCTCCATCACAAAGGAGATGAATTATGCTTATAGAAACCAGCACCAGTATTAACAAGCCTGTTGAACAAGTATTTGCATTTGTTACCAATCCTCTCAACCTGAAGTCCCTCAACCCGGCCACGACCGGTATCATCTTCGATGGCAAAGTAGCCGTCGGTTCACGCTACACGGTACAGTCAAAGTATGGAGCGCGGGAGTTCAATTCTGTGAGCGAGATTGTCGTTGTCGAACCGAATAAAAAATTCGCCGTAAAAGCCATTGCCACACCGCCCGCAACGGACATGGTCAGCACATACACTTTCGAGCAGGAAGGCAGCGGCACGAAACTCCATATTTCTATGGATGCGCCAGTGATGCCCGGCACAGAAGGCATGGTGGTGCCACAACTCAGAGCGAGTCTTGATACGACGCTAGCTTCCATTAAGAAATTACTTGGAGGTTAGACTTCAACCCTCCTGCAAACAAGCGGGAGGGTTTTTATTTAAGGCATACAACGGCAACAGCAATAGGTTCTCACGAATAATTAAATATGTTCTCGCTTACAATATAATTCATGAGGCGATACACAACTCTTCTGCATCTTTCATTTTGTGCATCACTCATATTTTTATCGGCATCTTGCTCTGCCCTGACTTCAGCATCCGCCAGCATAGCTCCAATTTCAACTGAGAGATCCACGCCAACGCCCGTACCGACACCGACTCCAACTCCTCAAATGACGGCCACAGCGACACCTGTCGCCGCGCCGCCACGCCCAGAATACACGATGAATGTTGTGATGGATTACAAAGCCAAATCCGTCAGCGTGGATGAGGCCATCCTTTATCCAAACCACACCGGGCAAACGTTGAACGATCTGGTCCTCGCGGTGGAACCCAATTATTGGCAAAATTGCTTTACGCTCAAAAGTCTAGCTATTGACGAAACGCCACTTGCAAATTACGCATTAGATAGCCATAAATTATCTCTTCAACTTCCTCAGCCTCTCGCGCCCAGTTAGCAGTCACAGTTCAAATTCAGTTTAATCTTGCCCTTCCACCTCTTCAAGAAGAGCACGGGGTGCGCCCACAAATATTCGGCTATAGCGCAAGCCAGATGAATCTCACAGATTGGTACCCGTTCGTCGTCCCCTATATTGGCGGACAATGGATCCTGCACGACCACTGGTATTACGGCGAGCATTTGGTTTACGATGCGGCAGATTTTGATGTCAATCTAAAATTCGCGGATCCAGCTAATGCGCCAATTGTCGCATCTAGCGGCGCGTCAATCCCAAACGGCGAATGGACTCGCTATACGCTCACTGCTGGACGCACATTTGTGATTTCCGCCAGCCGAGAATACAAAGTACTCAGCGCAAAAGCTGGAGACGCGGTGATCTACGCTTATTATTTCCCGTTGTATGATAAAGCCGCGCAAGCCTCCTTGATGGCATCCGTTCAAGCAATGCAAGTTTATGCAGAGCATTACGGGACTCCGTATTCGCACCAAACTTTTTCCATTGTTATGGGTGATTTCAACGATGGAATGGAATTCTCAGGCTTGGTCTTTATGCCGCGCAGTGCGTACAATTTATATAATGGAACACCCGAAAGCCTTCTGATCACCGTGACCGTTCACGAAACCGCGCATCAATGGTGGTTCGAGCAAGTCGCCGATGACCAAGCCCTGCAGCCATGGCTGGATGAGGCTTTTGCCGCTTATAGCGAGCATGTTTTTTATGCATCAGTTTATCCCGATTCGGTTTCATGGTGGTGGGCATATTGGTATCCGCGCGTGGGCGGTAACGAATCTCTGCCCTGGGTGGACATCAGCATTTACGATGCCGGTGGATTTGTCACATATACTAACACGGTGTACTTGGGCGGCGCACATTTCCTCGACAACCTGCGAATTCGCCTTGGCGATCAAGCGTTCTTTGCATTCCTTCAGGATTATCTCAAACAGGAGAATGGCAAAATCACCACATCCGCGGAATTCTTCCGCGTCCTACACGCCGACACGCAAATCGATTTTTCTGATTTGGAAAAAAAATATTTCAAGAATTCATATTGATGAAACAAAATCTTCGTACTCTTTGCGCCCTTTTTATTTGGACTCTCGTTGCTTGTGCACCAACTCGGACCGCCCCGGCCCCTCCTGTAACGGGAACATCCACCCAAACTTCCGCGTCGACAACGACTTCAACTCCTCAACCAAACACTACAGCGACGCCTACCGCCGCCTCACTACGCCCACAATACACAATAAATGCTGTGATGGATTACAACGCCAAGTCTCTCAGCGTGGGCGAGACGATCTTTTATCCAAACCACACCGGTCAAGCTTTGAACGATCTTATCCTGGCAGTGGAGCCCAATTACTGGCCAAATTGTTTTACGCTCAAAAGCCTGACTATTAATGATGCAGCTTTTACAAATTACACATTAGATGGTCATAAGTTAACGCTTCAACTTTCACAAGGCCTCGCACCTGAATTGATCATAAAGATTCAAATCACATTTACTCTCAACCTTCCCTTGATCGTGCCGACAAATCCAAATCTGGAACGGCCGCGTGTCTTTGGGTATACCCAGGGTCAGATCAATCTCGTGAATTGGTATCCGTTCGTTGTTCCGTTTATCGGCGGTCAATGGATCTTACATGATGCCTGGTATTATGGCGACTACCTGGTCTACGACTTTTCGGATTTTACAGTTAGTCTCAAATTCTCCGATAGCACAGTTCCTCCAGTGGTTGCGTCAAGCGGCGAACTAGTTGAAACCAGCGCCGACGGAACAGCTACATATACTCTCACTGCCGCACGCGCCTTTGTGTTTTCGATGAGTCCCTGATTTTCAAGTGGAGAGCACAAAAGTTGGAAATGTGACAATTTATAGTTATTATTATAACTATTCGAATTTCGATATACCGGGCAGGCTTTCGTTAATGACCACGGCGCAGGCTGTGCAGATTTATAACGAGCGTTATGGCCCCTATTCTCATAAGACTCTTTCAGTCGTCATGGCAAATTTTGATGCCGGGCAGGAATTTTCAGGGCTCTATTTCATGTCCTATGGCTATTACAATCTTCTTGCCGGAAGTCCCACAAATTCCATATACAAGCTCTCCGTGATCTATCTTGCCGCACATGAGACCGCACATCAGTGGTGGTTCGAACAAGTGGAGAATGATCGGGCGACGCAGCCCTGGCTGGCTGAGGCGCCGGCAACTTATAGCGAGCATATCTTTTTTGAGACCTATTACCCTGCCCAGCTTCAATTATGGTGGTATGTGCGAAGCGATCAATATAATCCGCAAGGCTTTGTGGACATTCCGATTTATCAGGGCGGCGGATACCAGCCGTACATGAATGCAGTTTATTTCGAGGGTGCGCATTTTCTCGACGATCTGCGCACCCGCATCGGCAACTCGGCTTTCTTTGCCTTCTTCCAGGATTATCTTCAACAGGAGAATGGCAAGATCGCTACGTCTGCCGATTTCTTCCGCATCCTGCGCACCCATACCCAAGTCGATTATTCTGATTTGGTTAAAAAATATTTCAAGAATTTGTATCAATGACAAAATCCCCGCGCGTCTTTTTTATCCTTTTTATTTGGGCTCTTGCCTCCTGTGCACCAGCCAAGATCGCACCGACGCCACATATTCCCGACTTCAATCTGGTCACCGTTAACCCGAACTCAACTGCTACGGCAACTCCTTTCCAACCCTCAGCGCCGACGGATACATCAAATCCAGCGCCAACTTTGCTTCCAACAAATACGACTATGCCGACAAGCACAGCCATGTCCACAGAAACGTTGACTTCCACAGCCACATCGCCAACCGCTACATCTGCCCCTGTGATCGATACACCCCCGCCGACGTCTGCACCTGCAAACACGCGAACGCAATACACGTTTTATATAATTCTAAAATATTCAGCGCATACTCTTCATACAGATGAAACAATTCAATATACGAACACAACCGGCCAAACTCTATCGAATGTGGTTCTGGCAGTCGTGCCAAATTTGTCAAGCAATTGCTTTTATCTGGATAGCGTCGCACAAGATGGAAGAGCGGTTATAGAGTACACTCTCAACGGACAGCGTTTAACAATCAACCTATCTCAGCCTCTTGCACCCAACGCAGTAACGACGTTTACGTTAAGTTTTGATTTATCCCTTCCTCCAAGAAGCGGAGAAAAACCGTTTGGCTATCTTAGTAATCAAATCAATTTGAGCGACTGGTATCCGTTCATCGTTCCATATGAAAATGGATGGGTGCTTCACGATCCATGGCCGTTTGGTGAATGGCTTGTTTATGATGCAGCGGACTACAACGCGAATCTCAAAGTGGATGATCCCAGCGTCATCATCGCGGCCAGCGCGCCAGAACAACCGAATGGCAGTTGGATGGAATATCATGTCGAAGCCGCGCGCACGTTCGTGTTATCGGCTAGCAACCGCTTCAAGATAGATGATTCCGCTGTCGGGTCCGTTAAGATTTACGCATATTATTTTCCTGGTGATGAAAATCCCAGCGGTGAGGTTCTTTGGATAGCGACTCAGGCGATAGGATTGTACGAAGCGAAGTTTGCGCCATACCCACATCAAACCATCAGCATCGTTGAAACCAATGTTCCCGACGGAATGGAATATGATGGGTTAGTTTTCCTCTCTTCGAATTTTTATGCAAAATACAATGGCAGCGCCAAAAGTGACCTGGCGACGATTGAAGCGCACGAGCTGGCACATCAATGGTGGTTCGGTTTGGTAGGAAGCGATCAGGCAACGGAACCGTGGTTGGATGAAGCCATGGCGGTTTATACCGAGCGCATCTTCTATCAATATAATTATCCGAATTACGGCAACTGGTGGTGGGATTTCCACGTTAATTATTTTGGACCCAGTGGTTATGTGGATGGAACCATTTATGATTACTCCACGTTTAGCGCTTATGTTAACGCGGTTGATTTAAACGGCGCAGAATTCTTCGAGGCATTACGAACACGAATCGGCGACGAGGCTTTCTTTGCTTTCTTAAAAGATTACGCTTCGCGCTACGCACACAAGCATGCCACCGCCGACGATTTCTTTGCAACGTTGCGTTTGCACACCAAGACAGATTTTTCTGATATTATCCGGGAATATTTTAAACCCTCGCAGTGATCGAACACAAACATGGAGCAATCATGGCGCCTGAATCAAATTCAAAGAGCGGTGCATACTGGAAAGAACATGTTATAAGTTGGGAAGCAAGCGCATATTTTAAAGACAACGGCAAACCACCGACGTTCTGGGACCGTCTGTCAACGCTCTTCCGCGGACAGGGCATGTATGTGCGAATGGAGGCGGCATTGCGGATGGTCAAACCGCACGTGAAGAATATGAGTGTTTTGGATATTGGTTGTGCGTCAGGACGTTTTGCTTTTCAATTGATAGAAGCGGGCGCACAGAAAGTCATCGGAATTGATGTTTCACCTACCGTGATTGATGCCGCCAATCAAAAGCGACTTGCCAGTCCATATGCAGATCGCATGGAATTCAAAACGATGGATTTGTCTCAGCCGGATATTCAACTTCCGCAAGTCGATATTGTCACTGCACTGGGCGTGATCGAATATTTTGATGCTCAGACACTTTCGATGTTGCTAAGCAAATTCAAAACGCGTTACTTCCTTCTCGACTTTCCCGATGCTGAAGGCCGCACGCGCAATTGGCTGATTTGGAATTTGCGGCAGGTGTATCTGCGGCTCAATCACTGTCCGGGTGTTTATCTTTACACGCAGGAGGAATTTCGAAAAATGGCGGCGCAATTTGGATATACCGATTTGTGGTTTATGCGTTACTCACTCTTTGATTACGTCAGCAACCTGCCGCGTAGCTAATGCGTAAGATCGCTTGCATCACGCTGGATACTGAAGCGGACTTCCTCGACCCGACGGGGCGCATCCGATTATTCGAGGATGATGCGCTGTTCAATCGCTATGTAAACATCATAAAGAAATATGATGCCAAAGTCACGGCGTTTCTGGTCACTTCATTGATTGCAAAACATGGCGATTCATATCATCGGTTGCAGGAACAAATTCCGGTGGAGTTTGCAATTCATTCCCATGTGCACAATATGCATAATCCCTGTTCACGCGCCGACATTGAAGAATCCGTCCGCACATTTCGCGCATTCACCGAACACAATCCAAGCGGATACCGCGCGCCAGTCGGACAAATCACGCGCGAAGGTATGCAGACTTTGCTTGACCTCGGCCTGCGCTACAACTCGAGCATCTACCCGTCGTTTCGTCCGGGACATCTAGGATATAACAATCTTCATTTGCCGGTTGAGCCGTTCCGCGTAAGGCACGAGGCGCAGTCCATCGTCGAAATTCCATTTGCAACTTTGCGTGGATTGCGTTTGGTCTTTTCACTAAGTTATGTCAAACTGTTTGGATGGTCAACCTACCACTGGCTGATGAAAATTTTTCCTCCACCCAATCAAATGGCGGTGCTGGCGCATCCACATGATTATTATTTTCATTTACTGGCAGACCAAGTTACGGCGGGCGAAAAACCATTGTTATTGCGTAATGCGCAAAGCGCATTCAACATCTTCGAAAAAATGATAATCTTCTTACGCACCCAGGGGTATGAATTTGAATTTATGAGCGGTCTGTGTGATTGTCTTGAAGCCGAACACTTGTCTGTTTATGATATGGACAAGATAATGCACTGATCATCAGAGGATAAAGTTATGCCAGAAAAAATGCCGGTATTATTTGTGGGACACGGCAACCCGATGAACGTCATAGAAGATAACGAATTTACGCGCGCTTGGGACGCGGCCGGGAAAGCTTTGCCGAAACCTAAAGCCGTCATCTGCATTTCTGCACACTGGGTGACGCGTGGCACAATGGTCACTGCTATGGATAAGCCGCGTACTATTTATGATTTCTATGGCTTTCCGCCGGAGATGTATGAGATCCGTTACGACGCACCTGGTGCGCCTGATCTGGCAGAACAAGTCCGACGCATCATCAAGAAGACCGAAGTCCAACCGGACCTGAATTGGGGGCTCGATCATGGAACGTGGACTGTGCTCAAACGTATGTTCCCAAAAGCAGACGTGCCTGTAATTCAAATTTCGTTGGATGCAAACATCGAGGCACAGAAACATTATGACATCAGCTGCCAGTTGAAGGAATTGCGCGCGGAAGGTGTGCTAATCATTGGCAGTGGCAACATCGTTCATAATTTGCGTCTGGCACGCTTTGACGATTCCGCTTACGACTGGGCTGTAGAATTTGATCAGCGTATTGCCAATTGGATCACGCAAAACGACCATCAGCAGATCATCCATTATGAAAAGGGTGATCAGACCACGGCGCTTGCCATCAACACCGCTGAGCATTATATCCCTCTGCTTTATACGCTGGCATTAAAAGATGAGAATGAACCCGTTTCGTTCTTTGCGGATAAAGTGACAGGTGGTTCCCTCTCGATGAGGTCAGTTCGCATCGGATAATGTTGGAGTAGGGACATGGCGACGCTATACCCCTACAGAAAATAAATGGATCGTCCTTTTGTTCACATCAACGTCGCCGCGACAGCTGACGGAAAAATAGATACGTTTGAAAGATGCGGCGCGGCGATTTCATCAGCACGCGATAAAGAGCGCGTGGATCAATTGCGTGCCCAAGCCGATGCCGTAATGGTCGGCGGACACACACTTCACGACGAAGACCCAAAATTAAGTGTCAAATCTGAAGTCTCTGCGCGCCGAACGCCTCGCACGCGGACTATCAGCGAATCCCGCCAAAGTGGGCGTCTCTTCGCGCTTTCATCTTAAACCGGATTCAAATTTTCTGAATGCTGGCGCGGCGCGAATCTTCTTATTCACTACTTCGCAAACCGATGAAGCACAACTAAGCATGCTTCGTTCTTGCGGCGCAGAAATCTTTATCCATGAGGGCGAACGCGTAAATCTGATTTCGATGCTGGAGACGTTAAAAAATATAGAGGTCAATCGTTTGATGGTTGAAGGCGGCGCAACGCTGAACTTCGAGTTGATGCGATTGGGTCTCGTAGATGAACTGACGATTTACGTCGCGCCGATGATCTTCGGCGGAGAAAAGACACCGACAATCGCTGCCGGTGCGGGTTTGGCAAGAAGCGATGCGATTCCGCTAAAGCTAGTAGAATCTCAAGCATGGGATGACGGCGGGGTTTTGTTAAGATATCGATTTGAAAGGAAGATGTCAAAATGACAACGACAATGCATGAAAAAATGAGTTCGCTTTTGGAAGAAAATAAAGACCACGATTGTGAGGGAGTTGGCAAGGATAAGATTTGCGTCCGGATCGCGGCGATGGCAGAACTGCCGTCGCGCTTCGGCGATTTCCATATCGTGGCTTTTGAGAACAACCGCGATGGTAAGGAACACGTTGCTGTCACCAAAGGCGATGTGATTGGCGCGAGCAATGTGCCGGTGCGTTTGCATTCCGAATGCTTGACCGGCGATGTGATCGGCTCATTGCGCTGCGACTGCCGCGACCAACTCGAAGCCGCGTTGAAGATGATTGGAAAAATGGATCGAGGCATGTTGCTTTATTTGCGGCAGGAAGGCCGCGGCATCGGGCTTGCCAACAAGATCCGCGCGTATAGTTTGCAGGATGAAGGCATGGATACAGTCGAAGCCAATCTTGCGCTGGGCTTTCGCGACGACGAACGCGATTACGCGGTCGCCGCGCATATGCTTATGTCGCTGAAGATTTCAATCGGTGCGGCTCATTACCAATAATCCAAAAAAGATTCAACAGCTCATTGATTATGGCATCAATGTCACGGATCGCATTCCGCACGTGATGGAGCCGAACGATCACAATCTTTTCTATTTACAAACCAAGGCTGCCAAGTCGGGGCACCTGATTGATTTCAGCGGTAAGGAACATCTCAAGGAACAGGATGATCGCGCTATCATCACTGGCATGAGCGAGGAACAGATGAAGGTCATAAATGAATAAGCGTGTCTTTGTCATCACCGGCGCGACGGGCGCAACCGGAAAAGCCGCGGCGCGCACATTTGCCGAGCGCGGCGCGTCGCTAGTTTTGATTGGAACCGATCCAACCAAGCTGGACGCTTTGGCTCGAGACTCGAAGCTGCCCGCCACGCGTTTATTAACATTGATCGCTGATCTTCGCAACGCAGATGCCGTTCATTCCGCCGCTTCGGCGGCGACCGCCAAGTTTGAACACGTCGATGGCTTGATTCATCTCGTCGGCGGTTGGGTCGGAGGCGAGACCATCGCCGCAACTCCGATTAATCGATTTTGAGTCCATGCTGAGGCAGCACGCGTGGACAACGTTTTATCTATTTAAGGAATTTAGTCCGCTTCTCGCGAAAAATAAATGGGGACGCGTGATTATTGTCTCCGCACCCACAGCCCTAAATCCGCAAGGGAAAACCAGCGCGTATACCGCTGCCAAAGCCGCGCAGGAAAATTTGGTTTTGAATTTAGCCACCGAACTCAAAGATTTAAACGTGACGGCCAACATCATCCAAGTCAAATCCATTGAGGTGAAAGGTGACGGCAAAGGCACTACACCGGATGAAATTGTCGCTTCCATAATGTATTTATGTTCCGATGAAGCAAGCCAGATCAACGGGGCGCGTATTCCATTGTTCAGATGAGACGATTATTTCCTTCCGGGCCCGAGATAACATGTCTCAGGCTTTTATTTTTAATGGGCTATAATTGGCAAGCCTTGGAGGTAATAAATTTCTCGCGAGTGGTCGCGAAAAGGCATATATGGCTGAACAAATCTTTCCAGAACCTACGGTTGGAATTTGCATTTTCAATTCAAAAGACGAATTATTGTTAACGAAGACTCACAAATGGCGCGGCAAATACGGAGTCCCTGGCGGACATATAGAATTGGGTGAGTCCGCTATCAATGCCGCGCGACGCGAAGCCAAGGAAGAAACGGGGCTTGATATTCGCAACGTCGAATATTTATGTTGGCAGGAATGTGTCTACGACGAACAATTCTGGAAGCCGCGACATTTTATCTTTATAGATTTCATCGCCAAAATGGATCATGGGGAAGTTGTCTTGAACGATGAAGCCGAGGAGTTCATATGGATCGATCCACAAAAAGCGTTGGAAGAACTGGATGTTGATTTTTACACAGCGGTTTCCATTCGAACATATCTCAGCCGGATCGAAACTACCTGATGTCGCTGTTCGCAATTGGATTATTGCTCGTCGCCGCTATTCTTCACACAACATGGAATTTGTTATTGAAACAGGCGGGGGAAAAATATATCGCCATATGGTGGAGTGCGATCATTGGTTTTCTGGTGTTTGCACCGGCGATTTATTTTCTTGGCTTCCCATCACAAACGGTTTGGCATATTCTGATCATCAGTGCGTTGCTCGAAATCTCGTACTATATTGTGCTGGGAGATGCATATAAAGATTCGGATTTTTCGCTCGTTTATCCGATGGGACGCGGCGCGGCGCCGGCGCTGATCGCAGTGTGGGCCGCGATCTTTCTGCACGAACGATTTACTCTCGGCGGCTTGATCGGAATCATTATCATCGTTGTCGGCTTATTGATTGTCGGCGGAGGAGATATTTTCCAAACCCATACCAAGCCGCACACACGCGGGATTCTGCTTGCACTTTTGCTGGCACTGCTGATTTCGATTTATTCCATCCTTGATGGAGTCGCTGTCAAGCAGACTGCCGCTCTGCCATATGTAGTCGTTCTCTTTATTTGTGTCCCCGCATTCACTTCACCATTGATCTTTAAACTATATGGGTGGAATAAGTTAAAGGACGAATTTTTGGCTCATCCTTTGACTTTAGCCGCCATCGGCGTTCTGACCATTGGAGCTTATTCCCTGGCTCTTTGGGCTTACAGCATTTCACCGCTTGGATATGCTGGCTCGATCCGTGAAGTCAGCGTAGTAATCGCGGCTTATGCAGGCTGGCAGTTTCTTGGAGAAAAGTTTGGCGGTCTGCGTATCCTCGGCGCGGTAATCATCTTTGCCGGGATTATGGTGATTGCGTTGTTGGGGTAAGCGAAAAGAATGTCGCGTTCGAAATATCGTTGCCCACACTCGTTCTGTAAGCCAGCAACGGCTTGGGATCATTGACGTAAACCATGCGGGCGATCCAGCCATCGGTCGAGGAACCGAGTGTAGATAAGTCTGCCCGGAAGATTTGATAACCGACATTGGTCATACAGCAAACAGGCGAAGAAAACGAATCGGATAGATTTCCATTGCTGTCCACGACAAAGTCATAATCGCTTAAACTCAAATTGCCTGAATCCAGAGTGGCCCTGACCTTGATCAAAATATATTCCATGCCTTGCGGCGGATTAAGGTTTTTTGTGCTGGCTTGCTGAATCAAGTAAAGTGCCTCCGAGCCACGCACCACTTGTTGAACTTGAAGATCAAAAGTCCCGCCACTCAACGGATCAGTCAATGTGCCTTTTTGATTGAACAGAATTGGAGAATCCTTTGATCCAATTTCTGGAATCGGAGATACTGTGGGTATATCGGTTGGCGGCGGCGTCAGAGTCGCAAGCACGGGAGTTGCAAAAGTTATATTTCCAAGGCTAGGAGTTGGTGTATAAGCGCTTTGCGTTTGCGCAATCGCCGTTTGAATGGCGGCCTGAGACGGTGCGCATGCTGAAAGCAAAATAAACGCGACAAAAAATACGATAACTCGCTTACTCATATTAAGCTCCTTCAATCAACTCTTTTGCCTGTCCACATCTGCAAGACTTTGATACCCATATACCAGACTTGCTAACTCTTGCGGTAGCTCGAATGATAATTTTGGTATGATCCTTTTGGTTCCATCCTTATCTTTGACCAATAGAATTTTGCTAATTAACATTCGCACAGTTCTCCGTTTTTCTTCAAGGATGGCCCATCGCAACGCAGCGGGCCTATCACCATTATATTTTTCTTGAAACCTGTTTGCACCAAGCACATCATAGAGATTGGCTCTTTCCGTTTCGTTCAACACCATTATATCGGTTTCTAGTTCTCGCAAGCCAATAGCTAAATTTGTTAAGTATTGATTAGCCCAATCCTTCAAACCTTCCGCTTGTTGTTGTACTACTAAAGCAGATAATTTATCATCACGCTTCTTTCGTAACTCCATCGCTTGTAAGTCTATTGCAGCCAATTGACCGTCCATGTCATCTTCGCTAATCATCCCTTTGCGCGCTGTTGTAATGACCCATTGCCTTTCCTCTGCAAGACGATCTAACGCGCGTTGTAGTTGCTCAGCCTCATGTTCCATATTTCCCGTTTCCTTTTGCAATTGACCGATTTTGACGTCAATAGCATCTCGGACAATTTCAGGAATTCTTGCAAATATTCACAACAAAATTCCAAACAAAAGTATCTAGCTTCTTTGCTCCGATGGTTCCTGGGCAATCCCCGTGTACCTGCTCCGGTTGGTGATCCTTTCTAGCACAACCATAATAGCCTGACTTCCCTTGTTGACGAGGTCCCCGGCAAGTTCTTACAGTCCATGTCCAACCGCATGGACAAGTTACCATGCCTCGGCAAAGGTAATCATCTTTGACGTTGCGCCCCCTATATTTTTTATTTGCCTCTCGTACTTCAAGGGCTTTTCTCCAAACACTCATGGAGATAATTGGCGGACAAGGGGTTGTAAATGTTTCGCCGTCTAAATCGGTCGTGTATTTTCCAGCTGCATAGCCTTCAAAAGTGAGAATATTGGAAATCGTTGCCTTTGACCATATCTTATTTAAACGGGGCGCAATTCCCATTGAATTGAGTCGTCGTCTAATCTCCATATTATGTTCGCCTTGAATGTACCAATCAAAAATCTTTCTAATTATGCTTGACTCAGTTTCATGTATAACAAGCCGCTTGTTTTCATCCTTTAAATAACCATACTTGACAGGCCCACCCGCCGGCTCGCCACGTTGTATTCTTACTTTCCTGCCCATAATCATTCTGTCGCGGATGTTATCAAGTTCTAGCTTTGCTATTGCGGCTTTTATACCCAGCATTTGCCGATCAAATGTTTCTTTGACCAATTCAACAGTTAGATCATATCGCCTTTCATCAAGTACTTCAGACAATGGTAGGGCAGCGTACATCCCCCGATAAAGTCGGTCTTCTTTCCATGCGACGATAATATCCAATTCCTCGGCGCGAGCGGCATTCAGCATAGCGAGATAGCCTGGACGATCCTTGTTCGCACCAGACGGACTCCGAAGCGTGCCCTTTACTCTATATTTGTCCTTATCAATGTAACGCGCAACGATGCTATACCCATGGTCTTGGCAATACGCCTCACAGTCTGCTAATTGGGCCGCAATGGTTACTCTTTCATCTCCCTCTTTATATGCCCTGCTCACTCGCACATAAATTGCCGCTCTATTTTTCATCATTTTTTCCTTTCTAATAAAGGAGGCCGCGCTAGGAGCGGCCTTTATACACTTATTGCAAATCCTACTAATAATCTGACAGGATCGTTTCTACTTCACGACATAAGCGAACGCCCATGACTCCAAATTTTTCCTGCTGACTAAAATTCAATCGCTCAAGTACGTCAGTAATTAACAAACCGACCGGTGAGTGAACATTGATTAAACTTTCTCCCTGAATTGCCTCCTCCCATTCTTGCCGAAAGCAAGCCAGCGACTAAATCATTTGTGACCGCGATGAAACGGGAGAACTTTCTCAATCTTCTGGTAGCAAAAGCTGAGTTGCCATATAATTCTTCCTTAGACACTCCGCCTTTTACCCTGCATAAAAGCGAAACGCCTAGGCTGAATCCCACTAGGGCGTTTTGAGGGGGCTATAATCTGATTAGCCCGCCCCGCCGCCTATCGGTGGGTTAGGTAAGGGCGTGCAAAGTGTTAGCGCACTTGCACGCCCGTTACAAAAAGCAATAATACTGTAACTAACAGTAATTATAATATAAAAATTGGAGTTTGGCGAAATCAATTTCCTGCTTTGCGCCCACGCTTTTCCCCCATTTTTTGCATCTTGGAAACATAAGAGAGCAATGACTCGCGGCTAACCTGCCAAACGATACTGAACTTTTGAGCAATGATCTTATCATCCCGTATTAATTCTCTGATTCGTTCGGGGTGGTAGCCGCTTAATTTCGCCGCTTCATTCACTGTTAACCATTCGCTTTTGTTTGGCATAGCTTGCTCTCAAATTCCATTATACACGCCGAGGCAGAGAAAAACATTCAAGATTGGCAGGGCAGGCTGTCGAATCCTGTCCCGCCTCGTTACTTCTTCCCTTGGTTATCAAGTGTCAATTGTAAATTCGCCGTTCCCCGATCATTCACCCAATCAGGTCTGTAATTCAACGATTGGTGGCGGAAGTACATGTTATACAACGTTGCATAATGTCCGCCCTGTTTCAACAACGACTTATGAGTGCCTTCCTGAATGATGCGGCCTTGTTCCATCACTACTATGCGATCAGCGGCTTTGACCGTTGAAAGACGATGCGCGATCAGAATGCTGGTGGAATTAGTCAGTATCAAATTCAACGCCTGCTGGATCTGCCATTCGGTAAACGGATCAATGCTGGCTGTTGCTTCATCAAGGATGAAGATGGCGGGACGCTGAACAAGCACTCGCATCAACGCCACCAGCTGACGCTGTCCCATCGAGAGCCGTCCGCCGCGTTCGCCGACTTCCGTATGCAAACCTTCGGGCAAAGTATCCAGCCATTCGCCCTCGCCAATTTTCTTTGCCATCTCCAGCATTTCGCTTTCTTTAACATCTGGCACGGCATAACGAATATTGTCAGCGACAGTGCCGGAGAACAAGAACGGCACCTGTGAAACGATTCCTAACTGTCGGCGATATTGCTGCAAATCAACGGTGCGGACATCCAGGCCGTCAATCAAAAGGCGGCCCTCTTGAAATTCATAGAAGCGGGCAATCAATTTTGCGATGGAGCTTTTGCCTGCGCCGGTGTGTCCTACTAGGGCGAGATTCTCTCCAGGCTTGATGCGCAGGTTGAAGTCGGCAAGAATGGGTTCTTTATCTGTATAACGAAAATTGAGATGTTCGAAGGAAACTTCGCCTTTGAGACGCGGCACATCGCGTCGATCCGTCTGGACCACGTTCGGGTCGGCGTCCACCAAAGCGAAGACGCGTTCCGCGGCCGCCAGCCCTTGCTGGATCTGCGCCCAAAACGCCGAGAGATTCGAAATGGGTGTGACAAAACTATCCAGGCTCAAAATAAAAAGATACCATGCTCCGAGGCTGACAACGCCATGCAGGACATTTATGCCGCCGTAATAAACAAGCGCTGCCACAAAGAACCCGGTAAGTGCATTCAAGGTTGGGAAAACAATCGAAAGCACAAAGCCGCGTTGAACATTGACCCGATACGATTGCTGGTTGGATGCGTTGAAAAATTCAAAGATGCTTTGTTCCTGCCGGAAATTCTTGGCGATCGAAATTCCGCTGACCGTCTCCTTGATGGACTGATTCACTTCCGCCATGGCGATCATGCCGTTACGCGTGACGCGACGCGCCAGGTTGCGATAGATCGTGGTCAGGCCCAACATGAACGGAATGAAAGCACACATCAACAGCGCCATATGCCATTCGGTATAGAACATCACTACACCAAGAATAAGCGCAGTGGCAAGTTGTGCGGTAACATCTGTGACAATCACCACGAGTTGACCAAAATCATTCGTGTCCGATGTGATGCGCGAGACAATGCGTCCCGAAGAAAATTGATCGTAGAAAGATAGATCATGTTCGGCCGCGGCATCGAATGCCTGCGTGCGTAGTGCAAGCACGACATCTCCAATGGCGCGGATTACCAGACTGCGGCGCCCCCAGTTCAAGCCCCACGTGCTGACTCCGATGAAGGCCAACGCCAATCCCGCGATGATGATAGCGCGCATGCTCGGTTCATTTTGGAGCAGGTTAACAATTTGACTGACGATCACCGGTAGCGCCGCAGCAATCGCCGCAATCAACGCCACCAGAATCGAAACCCATATAAACCGCTTGGATTGCGGTTTGAAGTAGGCGATGATCCGGCCAATCAATTGATGGTCGGAGTATTGACGATCATACTTCTCAGTATTAAGTCCGGCGAAGAAGCCCATTATTCCTTAAATATCCTCGAGTACGCTTCCGAAGTTTTCATCAATTCATCATGAGTGCCCATTGCGGCGATTTTGCCTTTTCTCAAAACGATAATGAGATCAGCCCAACGGATTTGCGATAAGCGATGCGTGATAAGAATCGTTGTGCGGCCCTTGGCGGCATTGGAAATAGCGCGCTGGATTTTATCTTCGGTCGCTAAGTCGATCGCGGAGGTCGAATCATCCAGGACCAAAATGCGGGGATCCGTTAAGAAAGCTCTGGCCAATGCCAAGCGTTGACGCTGTCCGCCGGAAAGAGTGACGCCGCGTTCTCCGATGACGGTGTCATAATTTTGATCAAGAGTTTCTATAAATTCATGCGCCTGTGCACCGTTAGCGGCATATAGGACCTCATCGTGCACTGCGCCGGGTTTTCCGAAGGCAATGTTATCGGCAATGGAACGCGAAAACAAAAAGATGTCTTGCTCGATCATGGAGATTTGCGAGCGCAATGAAGCAAGATTCCAATCACGAACATCCACGTCATCTATTAGAACCTGTCCCTGCGTAACATCGTATGCGCGATTGATCAGCCTGACGAGCGATGTTTTGCCTGCACCGGTTTGCCCGACCAGAGCAACTGTCTGACCGGGTTTGACGTGAAAGGAAATATCCTTAAGTACCGAGCCGCCATCGGGATAAGCAAACGAGACGTTGCGAAATTCGAATTTCGCCGCGCATCGTCGAAGTATGCCCCAATGCGTTTTGATCGAGGTTGGTCTCGCGGTTGATCAAATCCAAAATGCGACGCGCACCTGAAACGCCCAGTGACATTTGCGTGTACGCCGCGGCAGATGCAAAGGTCGGAAATTCCAACATGCGGAGCAGGCCGAAGTATGCAACCACATCACCTGTATTGATTACACCCGCACGGAACAGGATCAGCGCATGAAAAAGCCCGCCCGCATAAACGAGACCCATCATCAGGTTCGGAATGAAGCGGGCTTCGATGTCGCCTTGTTGAACGAAAGCATTTCGTACCTTGCCGCGCATTGGTCACGAAGGTTTCGGTCTCCGCGCCTTCCTGCGCTGCGCCTTTCATAATTTCCACGCCATCCAGTGCCTCGGAAAGGTGCGTATTCATCTCGCCAAAGGTTTGACGCACCTCATCTGTGACCGGAGCCATGGTTTTGAGATAACACCACAGTGCCAAAAAATAGCCAATACAAAACAAAGCCGGCGTGAGCAATAACGCAGGAGTATATTGCGGAATGACAAAGAAAGGAATAATGACGAATAATCCAGCACCGATGACCAGGTTCAAGCCCGGGCTGAACATGAAGTTGATCTTCGCGTACATCATTGGTGGCGCGTGCCATCGTATCACCGACCGGCTGGAGGTTATGGAAGGTCATGCTCTTGCCGAGCAATGAAACGTAAAGTTCGTCACGAATATCGCGCTCCATCTTTTGCGCCATCAATTCCGCGCCGAAGTTACGCCCAAACTGGAGGATGCCGCGTGCGATCTGGGATGCACCGAGCAGCAATGCCAGCGGGATCAGAACACTGACGGTCGCGTTCGGCTTGAGCATGTCGTTGAATGCATTGCCCACCAACACTGGAACAGCCGAAGCCAGCGCAGCATTGCCAATCGCACCCACCACCAGCATCAACAAAATGTACCAATAACGGATGGCGTGCGACCAGATCCAACGGGCCGGACCTTTGGTGCGTTCGGATGCTTTACGGGTAAGAGTGAATTCAGCGGGAGCGGAAAGGGTAGTCATAAGCCAAAAAAGGCCTACCGCAGTCACTGCGGCAGGCGGTGAAAAAGAAATCGATTACCAAATTCTACCACGCGGCGCGTAACTCCCGAAATCAGACAGGGTTGTCATAATTAGAACTGTCCGCGTGGGCAGTCAATTAATTCTATCAAGAGGAGAGTGTCAAATGATAAATGCCTCCGAAGTATTATACCTCGGGCCATGATTCTGTTCTTCATATTTGCAGGCCTATCCGCCTTTGGCGTATCGGTCGGCGGATCGCTCTGGGGTATCCTGACGGGTATCTTTGCCCTAGCTTCCGCAGTGCTACTTTTCCTGGACAAATAGACATGAAGCGATCTCCATGAGACAGCCTCCTGTTTGGGAGGCTGTTGTATTTAAGTCTGTGCTATGACTTCGAGCGCATCGCATGGAATATTCCCAATCCATATTATCTTCCAAGCTCCACCATGCCGAAAGAACCGCATGTGCGATTCCCCATTCACGGATCCGATCGCGCTCAAATCCCAATTGCTCCGATAAAATATCAATGCGGCGTTTTGTGATTTGAACCGCATCGGACTTCGATTTAGAAAGCCTAACGGATTCATCAGCAACGGTCCGACTTCATACGCGGCGGGACCGATCACGCCTTTGGGATCAATTGCCATCCAGCCAGTGTTCAGATGAAAGAATATTGTAGTGATGCAAATCGCCGTGAATGAGCATCGAGACATAATCTTCGCTGAAGAAATTCGCGACGGAATATTCCGCTCTCTCGACCAGAGTCTCTTCAAGCGGACCGGTTCCGCCCTCGAAGCGCAGACGAAGCTTCTCAAAGCCTTTGAACCAATCTGACAGTTGAATGAACGCGCCTTCAGTCGGCGCGGGCCGCCAGAGATTCAACATCACATCAGCGGCAATATCGTGGCTTGATCGTCATCGTTCAATGTTGCCAGCATATCTCCTGGCTGAAGACGTTCCAATAAAAACATAACACGTTCCTCATCTGCTTCCAGCAAACGAACTGCGCCTTTGCCATCGAAGAAACGCAACGCCGACATCTCACTCGTCAGTTCGCGATTGGGCACGCCGATCTTTAGATACAACATTCTCTTTCCACTCAGCTGCAAAAGCCACAAAGTTATAGGAAAGATTGGGAATGGGTTGAACGTTTGTCAAACTCCAAGCGGTGCGAGGCTTCATCAATCAGATCGGGCAAGGACGCCAGCCATGTGCGGCCATCATCGCCAAAAGTGTTTTGGATTGTTCGGATGAAATTCTGAGAAAAATTCATGAAACAGGTAGGGGCGGATGGCACTCTTCGAGTTCATCAGGTCTATCCGCCCCTACACATTACGATGGAAAAATCTTGTCGAATACCTCGGGGCAATACTTCCGCACCATCTCAGACGAGAGTCCGTTCTCCTTGCAGATCGCCGCATAGAGGTCCACGGAGGGACGCCTGATTCGTTTTTGCGTATCCACATCCAGGCCCCACAGCCCGAAGCGCATACTCCAGCCGCGTTCCCATTCGAAGTTATCCACCAGCGACCAATGAAAATATCCTTTGATGGGCCAATTGAAATTGACCGCATGCCACATCTGATGAATATGCTGGGCAATATAGCGCGGACGCATTTTATCCTCGGCATCCTCCACGCCGTTTTCAGTGACGATGATGGGAACCTTGAATTGCAATGCCCATTTGAATGCCTCATAGAAACCATCGGGTTCGTTGGCAATGTAACCCGTCTGGCTAAGATCAGCATCCTTGGGGAAATATTGCCGTCCAAATAAAGTCGAGAGGCGTGAGAGATCGAAAGAGACTTGATCACGCGTGTAGTAATTGACGCCGATAAAGTCCTGCGTGTTGGCTGCTTCGGGGACGCGCACCGTCTTGTAAACGAAGCGTGCCTTGCCATCCTGTGCGGCACGCGGCAATAGGTCATTGAAGATTTTGGATTGAATGCGCGCTACAAATTGATCGAGGGGCGAAGCAGTGGCCGGATGGAAGGAACGATAGTTCATGGCCATGCCGGCGCGTGCTTCAGGCTGAATTTCATGGATCACTTTATACGCCAGCGCATGCCCTTTCAGCAAGTTGGTCATCACATGGAAAGCGGCGCCGATATCCTTCTTGCCGGGCGGATACGTACCTTCACTATAGGCCGAGTAAGCATAGACATTGGGTTCATTGATCGTCGCCCACATCGTGACATATTCCTTCAATGCTTCCACCGTCCTACGGACAAAGACCGCAAACTTTTGCGGCGTATCATCATTCTCCCAGCCGCCTTGTTCAGCAAGCCAAAGAGGATCAGTGAAATGATGCAGTGTAACCATCGCCGTCAAGCCGCGCTCACGCAAGCGGCGCAGCATGAGTGCGGTATTTTTCAAGCGCCTCTTCATCCCATTGATCGGGCGCGGGTTGGATGCGGCTCCATTCCACAGAAAAGCGATGGGCGTTCTGATTCGTTTCGACGGCGCGGTCAAAGTCCTCTCGCCAGCGTCCACCCCACCAGTCGCAGGCTAGACCCGATTTGCCGTCGGTGTGTCCATCCTGTTCCCACTTCCACCAGTTGTTGTTGGTGTTGTTGCCTTCAACTTGATGCGCGGCAGTGGCCGTGCCCCATAAAAATCCGCGTGGAAAATGAAATGTAGCTTCAGGCATATGATCCTCCTCGAGTATCTCATTGCTTTGCTCATCGCAACAACATGATGGTAATCTATTTTGTTCTGGCTAAATATGCGAGATACAACGCGACCGACCCGGCGACAGAAGCGTTCAACGATTCGACCTGACCGCGCATCGGAAGCTTCAACACAATGTCGCACTTCTTACGAGTCAGCTCACGCAGACCTTCGCCTTCGTTTCCAACCACGAGACCGAGTGCGCCGCGCAAATGACGATCCGTTTGTTCGCTGATAACTTCTCCATTTTGATCGAGGCCGACGATCCAAATGTTTTCTTCTTTCACGGCATCGATGGCTTGCGAAAGATTCGACTTGGCAATCCGCAGGTGTTCGCTCGCACCGGATGAAGCATTGACCACTGCAGGCGTGACTTCGACGGTATGAGCCAGCGGAATGATGACACCATGCACGCCGACCACTTCCGCGGTGCGAAGCAATGTGCCGAAGTTCTGTGGGTCTTGAAGTGAAATCGAGAATTAAAACAAAAGGCTGTTCGTTTTTGTTGCGGGCGTATTCGAGAATGTCAACCACATCCGAATATGGATAAGCATTGACCTCCGCTACCACGCCCTGATGATTCTCGTGGATTTTATCCAGCCGCGATTTGAGCACACGCTCAACAATGATCTTGCGCTCTTTAGCCAGGCGCAGAATTTCATCGAGGCGACCCTTTTCCTGCACGCCTTCCGCGATCTGAATCCGAAAGACATCTCGGCGTTTGGCACGCAGGGTCTCATAGACCGCGTTGCGGGAATAGATAAATTCTTTCATGAAGGATTCCGTGCCTTCAATAGATATATTCCTGCACAGGGAGAGATTTGCTGGTAGGTCACATTCATGTTAGCATTTTCGAGTGCAGTCCTTGACTCATCTGCCAACCAGTAGAATTCATCCTCCCATAAATCACCAACGGACTTCGCAAAATTACCCATTGCTTCTGCATTTGGAAAAGATAAATCTGCAACAATCAATCTTCCAGTGGGCGTGAGGTGTCTGGTAACAAGCTTTCGGCACAAATTTACTTTTGCATCCAGTTCAAAGTGATGAAAAGCATAAGCCGAGGTAATCCGGTCAAAGCTGCGGTTTAACTCAGGAGGCCAATCCCCACGTAAATCCGCTTGGATGAAGTGGGCATGTGGAAGTTTTTGAAGTGCTTTCTCGATCATAGCCTGAGAGAAATCAGTACACCATAATTCACAGCGGTCTGCAAAACGAAGGGCAAGGTTGCCGGTGCCAGTTCCCAAATCGAGTATGGACTGACCTACCTGCGGTTCAGCTAATTTCACGACAGTATCCAGGACGCGCTCATAGCCGTCGAATGGAAATTGGCTTTGCTCCTTTATGTCCTGATCGTAGGATTTTGCCCAGGCGTCGAAGTCATCAGCTGGAAACGGATCATTTTGATGCATGCATCCATTTTACTTGAGAAACCATATATTTTTTAGAAGATGTTCTTTTATTTCGCGACAATAGGGAACAAGAAAGATTGCCTGTTTCATTAATCCTCGATATACTTTCATCCATGAGCCTAACGATATTGATTCAAAATGTAACTCTGATAGACGGTACGGGCCGCGAGCCTATGCGTAATGTCACAGTCGCCATGCGAGACGGCAAGATCATCTATGTGGGCAAGTCGAAGCAGTGGCAGGTTGTGCCGGATGAAGATGTGATCAGCCTGGATTTCAGCGACAGGTATCTTTTGCCCGGCTTGATTGATTCGCACGTCCACCTTTCAGGGAGCGGCGAAGCAAACAGCCAATTCAATACCGATAACGGATCGATGGCTCTCAAGATCCTTCAGAATGCACGCAAGAATCTGGCGGCGGGCATCACCACTGTCCGAGACCTCGGCGGATGGAATGAACTGGAATTCGCCGTGCGACGCTCTGTTAGACATCACGATTTTAGCGCGGCGCGCATGATGCTGGCTGGACGATTCATTTCCATCAGCGAATCGGGCGCGGATTATTACGAGGGCATGTATCGCATCGCCGACGGCGTCGAAGCCGTCCGGAAAGCGGCACGCGAACAAATCAAGAACGGCGCGGACCTCATCAAGCTGGGAGTCACTGGCGCGGTGTTGGTGGAAGACGGCGTCCCCGGCGCAACGCATTTCAATGCGGATGAAATCCGCGTGGCAGTGGACGAAGCGGCGAAGCTCGGAAAGCGGGTCGCGGCGCACGCACATGGCATTGATGGAATCCGCAAGGCCGTGCAAGCCGGAGTCCATTCGATTGAACACGGCACGTTCCTATACCAAGGGCCGGAAGTGATCGAAGAGATGAAACAGCGCGGCACGTTTCTTGTCCCAACGCTCAAGCCCGGCTGGGATGTCATCAACGGCGACCGTTTCAATATCCCGCAATGGATCGTGGACAAGATGATCGCAACTCAGGAGGCGGCCATCCAATCGCTGCGCCTTGCGTATCAAGCGGGCATTCCCATTGCGATGGGAAGCGATGCCGGCACGCCGCTGAATTTTCATGGTGAGAATGGTATGGAAATTTATTGGATGCAGCAGGCGGGCATGAAGCCGATGGATGCGCTGGTTTCGTCCATGCTCGGGGCGGCCAAGGCGCTCGGCTGGGATGATCGGATTGGTTCTGTGGAAGAAGGTAAGTCGGCGGATTTGTTGATCTGTGATGAAAATCCGCTCGATGATTTGAAGCGTCTTGCGGATAAAAAGAATCTACGTGCAGTCTTTCTCGACGGCAAGCTGGCCGCACGTCAACCGACTGATTCTTATCCCGTCTCCGTTCTCGCCTCCGATCTATTGACGATTGGTTCAATATAATCTATTGATCAATCAACGAAACGATCTCTGCCTCGCTCAACGCACGGCGCAGATCGGCGCTCTTCATGATGACCGCGACACCACGCATCCCCGATCCGATCGAGATTTCATCTTTCTTCAACACACTTTCATCGATCAATATTCTCAGCGGGCGCGGCAAACCGAACGGCGATACAGTCCCAATGCAATAACCGGTGACGGTAAGAACTTCATCTTCGCTCGCCATTGTCAACCGTGATTGACCCACTTGTTTCCGCAAAGCCTTCCATGAGATTTGCTTGGGTCCTGCAACCAGGACCATCACATATTCATCCACCGATAACCGAAACAATATACTACGAACGACCTGTTCGAGTCGCTGATGGCGTTCCTGCGCGGCCTGTTCCAATGAATGGACTTGGCCCGAATGATAAAAGACCGTATGTGCAATTCCTAGTTTTTCCAAAGCGAGGCTGACCGGCGGTTGATTTTCCATCACAATTCGTTCCCTGAACGTAATTAAATGGCAAGCGCCAGGGTGAGGGGGGCACCCTAGCGCTTGCCGGTCAGGATAATACTATAGTTTGTTAGACAAGGCAAGAGCAAAAATCTTAGAATTTCGTTAGTAATTGTGCTCATCCAGATCTGTGCCCCTGGCGGGAATCGAATCCGCATCTCGGCCTTAGGAGTGCCTTGCACTGTCCGTTGTGCTACAGGGGCATAAAGAAATTATATCAAAATAACGGATGTCATTGCGAGTCTTCGAGAAGCAATCTTCCCTTTGAAAAAAACGAGATCGCCACGCCGTCTCACTGCGCTCGAGAACACGGCTCGCAATGACAACGCGAAATCACGCTTTCTTTTGAATGATCAACCTGTTGAACAACCATGAGGCGCCAAAGGCCAGCAACAACCCACTAGCTACATCCGCCACATAATGCTGTTTGATCAGCACCGTGGAGGCAACGACAAACACAGCCCAGATGGATGCAATGATTCCGGCACGGCGGTCAAAGCGAAACCAGTGAATGGCGAGAAGGGTGGAAACCGAAGTATGCAGACTCGGAAAATCATTGTAGGGATTATCGCCCGCATAAACGTTCTGAATCATGCGGGTAAACAAATCGTTCCCGGTCAGAACCGGGCGAATCACCTCGGTCTGGAAAAAGAAATAGAAAAAGTAACTGACGAGAAACGCAGTAATCATCGTTAGAGCAGCGGAATGAAACACCTTTGTTCTGAACAGCAGAAATACGATGAGCGTAAAATAGACCACGTAATTAAGTGAAACATAAGGAATGACAAACGACTTCACCACTGGCAATGCATCATCCAGCGGAGTCCTTAGAATCCAAATTGCCGGGCCATGATTTAACAAGTCATAAATCTCATTGGTGAAATAGATCGCCGCCGCCAGCACAATGGAGATGATGGCATTGCGCCAACCAGTACCAAAGATGCCATCACCGAAATATTTTTTGAATATATTCTGCATCGGATGTTTACCTCCAGGCATTGGATGATGCAATAGTATAGGACTAATCTCATCAAATGCAAAGTCCCTGAAAATTGTTGATTCCGACCCTGGTGCAATGATAAAATTCCACCAATGGATGAATTGCGATTAGACGGCAAAACAATTTTAGTGACCGGCGCTGCCCGTCGCGTTGGGCGTATTCTCGCGCTGGCCTGTGCGCACGCCGGTGCAGATATAGTGATACATCACGGGCATTCGGCACAACCGGCTCTGGATGTTCAAAAAGAAATCGCATCGCTCGGATGCCAAAGCTGGATTCTCACATCCGATCTTTCCAAAGCGGACAAAGTCTCCCATTTAATTTCCCGCGCTAATGAGATCAGTCCGTTATATGGATTAGTAAACAGCGCGGCGATCTTCGAGCCGCTTTCCTTGGAACAAACCACATTGGCAGATTGGGAACGACATATTGCAATCAATCTCACCGCGCCATTCTTGTTAAGCCAAGCATTTGCAAAACAAATTCCTAATAAGGGTGAAGGCCGCATCGTAAATATTTTAGATTGGCGCGCATTGCGTCCCGGCGGAGATCACTTTGCTTACACTATTGGCAAAGCCGCACTGGCGGCGATGACCCAATCACTGGCGGTTGCATTGGCGCCACGCATCACCGTCAACGGATTGGCATTGGGAGCAGTTCTTCCGCCGGCGAACGAATCGGCAACCGAAGAGATCATTAAAAGCGTACCTGCCCAGCGGTGGAGCAAAGCGGAAGAAATCGAAGATGCGTTGATCTTCTTATTGGCAGGCCCGGCTTATGTCACCGGCGAGATCATCCACGTAGACGGCGGCAGGCATTTGGTCTAGGAGCTGATATGGACAAAACTTTCATCAAGGACCTACTAGTGCGCGGCATCCTCGGCATACGCGACTGGGAGCGTGAAAAACCGCAGGATATTCTCATCAACATCACCGCCTTTACAGATACAAGCCGCGCGGCTGAAACCGATGCCCTCGCCGATTGCGTTGACTATAGTGCGCTGGCCAAAAAAGTTCAGGATCATACGGAAAGTTCAGCGCGTTTTACAGTGGAAGCGCTAGCTCATGATTTGGCAAAATTATGTCTTGAGCAAAAGGGTATCAAGAAAGTGATCGTGCGGGTCGAAAAGCCAGGAGCCGTTCAATTCGCAAAATCGGTTGGCGTGGAGATCGAACGCGGCCGCGATGAATGATTTGCATCACGCCTATCTGAGTTTGGGTTCAAATATCAAGCCCGAAGTCCATCTTCCCAAGGCAATTCAAATGTTAAAGGATTATGGACAGGTTAAAGCTATCTCCCATGTGTGGGAAAGCCATGCTGTCGGCACGGATGGCCCCGACTTTTTGAATGCCTGCGTTTTATTCCTTTCGCATTTGCAGCCTAATGATTTAAAGGAACAAATCATTCGCCCGATCGAGGCCAGCCTCGGACGCGTCCGGTATGCGGACAAAAATGCGCCGCGCACCATTGATCTGGATATGGTGCTATTCGATGAAACACTGTTCAACCTCCAGTTTTGGACTTATGCTTTTGTGGTCGTGCCGCTGGCGGAATTGATTCCCGATTTTCCTCATCCCGTCACCAGAGAAAAATTATCAAGAGTCGCCGAGCAATTGCAAGGTCAGGTTTGGATCGTGCCGCACAAAGAACTAACTATATCTTGAGCTGGCTTGCGCCGCGCTACTAGTTCGGAATCCGCCCTGCATGGCTGATGTGGCCATGCGCATCATCATGCATAAATGCACGGCTTCCACGACAACAGCCACAGCGTGAGGCCATATCCACAATGCGGGGAATTTTCGAAAGGCCGATCACTTTTCCACTTGGAATATAAGCCACGTGAGCGCACCCAATGAAAGGCAGCAGATGATGCTCGCAAAGGCTGCGACTATTCCCTACGGCTAAACCCGGGAGCTTCTAAGGATTAGAACCTATGCGATATACGCCCAGCGCAAATGATATTTCTATCACGTTCAATATCATAATACAATCTACGCCTTATATCCCCACACTTAAAAGTGGGGGCTTTATGGCGTTTTTCGGTAAAACTTGATATCCCAGACAATTACCATTTCATCATCGGAGACGTAGAAGATCGCATCATTCACCATTTTCTGCGAATCAGTATGAGCGCCTGCAAGTAATTCAGTATACATGCACGCGACTCGCTTTGGTGTCTTCTGCCAGCTTTCGCGGCTAGGATCTTCACCAAAAGCTTTTAAACGCTTCAGGATTGCCACTTCGGAAGTGCGAGTATCAATCTCGCCATCGATAAATTCTATAGAATCTGTTAATTCAAATCATCCTCGCGCATTATATTTCTCCAAAGCAGGTGTTGATTGTATCAAGAGCAAGGGCCCTCCAAGATTTGGCAATCCTTGTTTCCACCTTCCAGCTTTGATTAAAGACGGATGCTTACAGCACAAATGCTATATAATCATACAGGTAAAAAACTACACAAAGGAGTTATTCATGGAATTCACTCAACTTGGCCGCACCGGCCTTAAGGTTTCGCGTTTCTGTTTGGGAACCATGAACTTCGGTCCATTGACCAGCGAGGAAGATGCATTTGCCATCATGGACAAGGCGCACGAGGTCGGTATCAACTTTTTTGATACAGCCAACGTCTATGGTTGGAAGACCGGCGAAGAAATCACGGAAAATATCGTTGGCCGCTGGTTCGCTCAAGGCGGAGGACGACGCGGGAAAACCGTCATGGCCACAAAGGTCTTCGGACGCATGGGCGATTGGCCAAATCAGTCACAGCTCTCGGCACTACATATCCGCGAGGCCTGCGATGCTTCGCTCAAACGTCTGCATACCGATCATATCGACCTCTATCAAATGCATCACGTGGATCGCAACACGCCGTGGGACGAAATTTGGCAGGCAATGGAAGTGCTGATAGAGCAAGGCAAGGTGCTCTATGTGGGCTCCTCGAACTTTGCGGGCTGGCATATTGCTAAAGCACAAGAAGCCGCAAAGGCGCGCCACTTCATGGGACTTGTTAGCGAACAGAGTCTCTACAGCTTGAATGACCGCATGGTCGAACTCGAGGTGATACCGGCCTGCAAAGACTATGGGCTTGGACTCATTCCGTGGAGTCCTCTCTCGGGCGGATTGTTGGGCGGTGCATTACAAAAGATCAAGGAAGGCCGCCGCGCCAGACCGGAGCAACAAAAGGAAATCAAAGCGAAACGTCCCAAGCTCGAAGCGTGGGAGAAATTCTGCAAAGCCAAAGGCGAGCATCCGGCAGATACAGCGTTGGCGTGGCTGTTGAAGAATCCTGTGGTAACTGCGCCCATTATCGGTCCGCGCACGATGGATCAATTTACAGGAGCACTACGCGCGTTCAAAATCAAGTTCTCGAAGGATGAGTTGACGAAGATAGATGAGATCTGGCCCGGCCCCGGCGGTGAAGCACCAGAAGCCTACGCTTGGTAAACGCAGAGTTCCTGCTGGTTTTGAAACCAGCAGGAACTCTTTCTAGTCACTCACTTCTATCTCTACACCACCACACTCACCAATCTCTTCTGCGCCACGATGACCTTCTTCGGGGCTTTGCCTTCCATATATTTCTGGACGACCTCACTCGCCAGCGCAGTGTATTTGATCTCCTCTTCATCCGCCTCGGCCGAGACCAGAACTCGATCCCGCACCTTGCCATTCACCTGTACCGGGATTTCCATCATGTCTTCCTTCGCGGCATCTTTGTCCACTTTGGACCAAGGTTGTTCATGGATCGAATAAGGCTTATGTAAATAATTTGTCCACAATTCTTCGGCAATGTGCGGTGCGACGGGAGCCAGCATCTTTAAATAAATTTCCTGTGCTTCGCTCCATTCCGCGCTCCCAGCTGCTCCCGATTCACGCGCCTTGTACATTTCGTTCAGCAATTCCATTAGCGAAGAGACAATGGTGTTGAACTCGAAGTTCTCAAAGTTGTGGGTTACCTTGCGCAATGTCTGATGGACGCGTCGACGCAAATTCTTTTTCGTTTCATCGGAGGCCGCTCCAGCCGGAGTCTGATCCGCGATCAGAGTCCAGACACGGCGAATCCAACGCGCACTTCCCTCGATGCCCTGCGAGTCCCACGGCGCGCCCATTTCCCAACGCGCAAAGAACATGATGTATGCGCGCACTGAGTCCGCGCCGTACTGATTCACCAGCACATCGGGTGCAATCACATTGCCGCGGCTCTTCGACATCTTCTCATGGTCTTCACCCAGCACCATGCCCTGATTGCGCAACTGCAACATCGGCTCATTGCCTTTCGTTACACCGGCGTCGCGCATCGCCTTGTGGAAGAAGCGTGTATACAGCAAGTGCATCGTTGCATGTTCGATGCCGCCTGTATACGTATCAACCGGCATCCAATAATCATATTCTTTCGGATCGAACGGACCCTTGTTGTAATGGGGACTCAGATAACGCAAGTGATACCACGACGAGCACATGAACGTGTCCATCGTATCGGTTTCACGCGTGGCGGGTTCACCACACACAGGGCAGGTAGTGTTCTTCCACGTTGGGTGCAATTTCAATGGCGATTCGCCGGTTGGCTTCCATTCAACATCTTCGGGCAACAGCACCGGCAGTTGATCCTCCGGCACAGGATTCCAACCGTGCTTCTCGCAATGGATCATCGGAATCGGCGCGCCCCAATAACGCTGACGCGAGATCAACCAATCGCGATAACGATAATTGACCGCTTCCTTTCCAATGCCTTGTGCAGCCAGCCAGTCGATCACTTTGCTGATGCCGGGATTCTTTCTTCCCTTTTCGGTGTTGACCTTTGTCCCGTTGAACGGACCGGAGTTGACCATCACGCCATCACCAATATAAGCGGCTTGCAATTCACTCGCTTCGTTCTGACCCGGGGTGCGGATCACTTCGACAATGGGCAAATCATACTTTTTTGCAAACGCAAAGTCGCGCTCATCGTGCGCGGGGACGGCCATGATCGCGCCCGTACCATAGCTCATCAAGACATAATCCGCAATCCAAATCGGGATGCGCTCTTGATTGACCGGGTTGATGGCGTATCCTCCAGTGAACACGCCGGTCTTTTCCTTGTCCGCTGCTTCACGCTCAATATCGGATTGACGCGCGGCTTGCATCTTGTATGCTTCGACCGCGGCTTTTTGCTCCAGTGAAGTAACCTTCTCCACCAACGGATGCTCCGGCGACAAAACCATGAAGGTCGCACCCCACAGCGTATCGGGTCGGGTTGTGAAGATTTCTATCGGGTCTCCAGCCTCAGGCTTGAAGATGACCGAGGCGCCTTCGCTTCGTCCAATCCAGTTGGTCTGCAGAGTCTTGACGTGTTCGGGCCAATCCAGATTGTCGAAATCCAACAATTCATCCGCATATTGCGTAGCTCGGAAGAACCACTGCTCCAGATCCTTTTTGATGACCGGCGTACCGCATCGTTCGCAGTGGCGGTCGTCGCCCCAGACTTGTTCGCGCGCCAATGTGGTATTGCAGTGTGGGCACCAATCCACCGCGGACATCTTGCGATAGGCTAGCCCCATTTTGTACAGCTTGATGAAGAACCATTCGGTCCACTTGTAATATTCGGGGTCGGCAGAAACTGCTTGACGTTCCCAGTCAAACATCGTGCCCATCGTCTTCATCTGTTTGCGCATGCGCTCGATGTTTTGGAACGTACGCTTCATCGGGTGGACGCCGTCTTTGATCGCCGCGTTCTCCGCAGGCAGGCCAAAGGCGTCGAAGCCCATCGGGAATAAGACGTTGTAGCCCTGCATACGCTTGAAGCGGGCGCGCGCGTCGGATGGCGTCATTGCATACCAATGACCGATGTGCAAGTCACCGCTTGGATAAGGCAACATCGTCAGCGCATAATGCTTGGGCCGGCTGAGATCTATCACCGAACGATACAGCTTATCCTTGTCCCATTTCGCCTGCCACTTCTTTTCGATGACTTGCGGGTTGTAAACATTCTTCGTAACAGGTGCAACTGGTTTTGAAGTCTTTGCTCTTGATACAGCTTTCTTTACAGCCACAGCTTTAGCGGTTCGTTTGATAACCTTCTTTGCAGAAGTTTTTTTAATGGGCACCGTCTTCTTTACAATCATTTTCTTTATTACAACCTTCGCCTTTGCAGCTTTCTTTGGAGAAGTTTTCTTGTTGGTTTCTATCTTCTTTTTTGTTTTAGCCATTCTTTCCTCATCACGAAAAAGTTTTATCTTCAATCGTTAACATGCAAATCTTATTCTTCAACTTTTAAATCACCTTCAAGGAGGCGCGCGGCGTCGGCGATGCGAATCGTCGACGTGAGCGAGGGCGGCTGGAGACCGCAGCGCGCGAGAAGGCAGGACACCGCCTCGGTTCTAAAACTTATTTTCATTTTCATTCGTTCCTCCTTTCAGGTTTATGTCATTGTTTTTCTGCAACACCATGTTAACCAAAAATTCCTTCATCCACATCAGGGACGAAGGAATTCCTCCGCGGTACCACCCAGTTTGTCTATTAGTCTTTTGATCTCAGCAGTCTAAATGTTCAATGACATTTAGACTATTTCGATCTTAGGACTTGCTTAGACCACTCAATCGCGATAACGGGCTTGCCCGTCGCTGGCTACTTGGTTTACCAGCGCAGCCTTCCTCTCGGAGAACAGGCGAGTTCAGTCTTGGGATTGGCATTCCCGTTCGATGCCGATGAAGGGCTTTCACCTCGCTTTCCCTTCTCGCTGACGGGATGACTTACTACTCCTGTCGTGACCTTTTTAATTTGATAGTGGACCCAGGGGGATTCGAACCCCCGACCTTCTCAATGCCATTGAGACGCGCTCCCAACTGCGCTATGGGCCCGGGAAATTATTTTATTTAAGCACCCAGTGGACCTGAGGGGATTCGAACCCCTGACCTCTTCAGTGCGATTGAAGCGCGCTCCCAACTGCGCTACAGGCCCGACTTCAAAGTGCATGGTATTCTACTTTAGGCACAGAGGGATGTCAAGCAGGCAAGATGACAGTGATTGTT
>CAVVZL010000025.1:0-38256 GCA_963752775.1 uncultured Chloroflexia bacterium | reverse complement strand
ACCTAATAAAGAGCTGAAGGCCACGTTGCAGGATGTGACGCGCCTGCAAAACCAGCTGGCAGAAGCCAACACCAAAATCCTTGAACTACAAACAAACAATAAAGCCGCGCATAACAGACCCAGCGAGCAGGCAGAAGTGATCGCTTCCATTTCGCAGGAACTACGGCAGCCCATGTCGTCCATCGTTGGATATACGGATTTGCTGCTGGGCAAGTCAATCGGAATTCTCGGCGCGTTGCAACGCAAATTCGTCGAGCGGATTAAAGCCTCCAACGAGCGACTTGGCAGTTTGATTGACGATATGATTCAAGTCACCACGCTCGAAAGCGGCCTCGCTGAACTGAAGCCGGAACCGGTTGACTTAAATATAATCATAGACAATGCCATCGCTTACACCAGTAGTCAGGTGCGCGAGAAAAATATTTCCCTGCATCTCGACCTGCCGAAAAAACTTGCACCACTGAATGCGGATCGGGAATCACTGCAACAGATCATGATCCATCTGTTGCAAAACGCGGGCGCCGCAACGCCGATCGAAGGCACGATCCATCTCAAGGTTCGGACCACGAGCGAGAAGGATCAGGAATACATTATGATCCAGGTCACGGATAGCGGTGGCGGAATCCCCGCCCGAAGATTTACCTCGCGTTTTCACCCGTTTATATCGCGCCGATAATGTACTCATTCAAGGCATCGGCGATACGGGCGTTGGCCTTTCCATCGCCAAGAGTTTGACCGAAGCACAGCATGGGCGCATCTGGGTTGAAAGCGAACCGGGCAAAGGTGCGACATTCAGCGTGCTTCTGCCTATGGCGAGTGAAGTATCGAATGTTTCTCCCGTTAGGAAGGAAAAGAATTAATGCAGGCTGTGCGCCAAATAGGAAGCGGAATACTTTATGGATTGGTCTCCGTCATGCTCGTGGTCGGAGGCCTTTCGTTAGCGCTGGCTGAAAGTTATACCACTTCGTCTCCCACCCCGACCGCAAGCCTGCCCATCGTCGCACAAACATTGACCTCCACTCAAGCAGGTCCCACTGCATTACCCTCCTCTACGCCATTTCCTACGGCGACTCCACTGCCACCCACCAATTGCCCGCCGCCCGCCGGATGGATTCTTATTTCGGTGCAACCGTACGATACTCTTGAGTCTCTTGCGGCGCGTTTTAGAGTCACTCCTTATCAACTGGCGCAAGCCAATTGTTTACCGACGAACAATCTCGAACCTGGCTATAACATTTATGTTCCTCTGCCATCAACCTGCGCTCCCTGTTTCATGCAGCGCGCCATTTGGCTGGGTGCGCGCCTACATTATCCAGCCGGGAGATACGCTGTATCACATCGCCGCGTTGTACGGCACATCTTTTTCCGAACTTCAACGCGCCAATTGTCTCTTCACCACGGTCATTACGCCGGGCAATCTATTGTGGGTACCGAATGTTCCCGTTATCACGCCAATGGCAATCATCCCTAATTTCGGCATGCCCCCTCCAGCAGTCGGGGCCGAAGCGCCAACTGAGATGCCGAATTCCAATTTATGGTTTTTGCTGCAAGGAATATTTCGAGGGCGACATTCACATTGACTCTGCCGCCATCACTAACCGTTACGGCATGTTCCAACAGCCATGTCATGATCGGCGCAAAGGCGCTAAAATCAATTCATGTTGAAGTCATCATTGCCGCGACTCGCGCTCATCATCGCCTTTGTTATTAACATCCTGCGGCGTCGCTCCAGCGAATGCGCCCGCCTCTCAATCCTTTCGTTTTGATCACGGTTGCGCCGAATGCTTCTCCCACGCCGACTCCATTTCAACCTCCAAAGGTATCACAAGGCACGCCGAACATCGCTTTACTCTATTCAAGTTCCTACACTTGAGCCATTCTATCCAACTGCGACGCCACCACCAACTCTCATTTCACCATTACAGCCTGCTGCGACCATTGATCTGAGTTCTTTATTTCCAACGGTCGCTGCCCCGCCTCCGATTGCGCCAAGTGCCGGCCCCACTCCAATTCCAGCTTTGACCGATAACAACACGATCAACTTTCTATTGATCGGTCATGATCAGGGCTCACCCACCTCCTTCCGAACCGATACGCTGGTGGCTGTCATCTTGTGGCCCAAAGATGGACAAGTTTCGATGATCTCCATCCCGCGCGATCTGTGGGTCTATATTCCAACGGTCGGAATGGATCGCATCAACACAGCGTATGAATATGGCGTCGGAAATTATCCGGGCGGCGGAGCCGCCTTACTGCGAGATACGATCGCTTACAATCTCGGTATCCGCATCGACCATATGGCGATGGTTGACTTTAGCGGCTTCAGCAAAATCGTGGATACGCTCGGCGGCATTGATGTGCCTGTTGCCTGCCCTTACACAGATTGGCGGCTCATCGATCCGAGTTATCGATCCGAACGATCCCAACAATTGGGCAGAATATACCGTTCAATCCGGAATGATCCATATGAACGGCGATCTCGCTTTATGGTATGCACGTTCACGCGAAGCCTCCAGCGACTTTGATCGTGGCCGCCGTCAACAGGAAGTATTGCGCGCCATCTTCGCACAGGCGCTTAAGACAAATACATTGAGTCATATTCCGCAACTTTATAGCGATTTCTCCTCTACGATCACCACCGACCTTGGGTTGGCTGACATTGTGAAATTAGCTCTCTATGCCCCCAAGCTGACCAATGCGAACATTCGCGGTTTTTATATTCGACCGCCATACGTTAACGCATGGGTGACGCCCGGGGGCGCAGAAGTTCTTTTGCCAAATCAACCCTCGCTTCAACAATTCCTCATCGAAGCAACAACGCTCTCGACCACCTCCACTCAACGTGGCGCCATAAGCATCCAAGTGGAAAACGGCACATCATTCAACGCCTGGGACTCCCTGGCCGCGAGCCAACTCAATTACGCGGGCTATCAAGCCTCCATTGCCAATGCCGACCGACAAAATTACTCCAATTCCGTTTTGATTGACCTGTCTAAATCACAGGACCCGCATGCGCGTAACGTAATCCTAGCCAACCTTGGACTTTCATCGGCAAGCATTTTATCCATACCCAATTCCAACAGCCCAATTCAATACCGTCTCATCCTCGGCAATGATTACCAGCCCTGCTTTCAGCCGCAGGATTTATCGCATTGACATCCTCTCCTCTTTTCGCTAAACTATCTATAGAAAAGTATGACTGCAAAAGATTCCGCTCACATCACATCATAGCACGCTTCTGCATCCAGCCATCAAGGCTTGGGAATTGTATCTTTACGATAAAGGAAGCTCGCCTTACACGGTCAAGGCTTTCACTTCGGATGTGCGTTTGCTGACTAAGTTCTTTCCGCCCGATAAATCCATCGGCGCGGTCACGACTAATGATCTCAATCGTTTCTTTGAATGGATGGAAAAAGAGCGCGAGGTTCCATGCAGCCCTAAAACATTGGCGCGCCGCATCACTTCAGTCAAATCTTTCTATCGCTGGTTGACTCAATACGGCGTGCTAGTCGTTGACCCGGCTGAAAAGGTTGTCCAACATTCGGTCATCAGCCCGCTCCCACAGGTGTTGACCGAAAAGGAAGTGAATGAAGTTCTTATCGCGGCCGATCGCCATCGCCGCGCGGAAGAACCTGACGCGCGGCCTTTCACTTTGATTCATCTTTTGCTTATCACCGGAATCAAAAAGAGCGAATGTCTCGGCATTCGCCTTAATCACGTTGATCTTGACACGCCGAACGGTCCACAAGTTTTTATCCGTTATCCCAGCCCTGCCAACCGATATAAAGAACGCAAACTACTTCTGACAGAAGATTGGCTGCTTCCTTATCAGGAATACATTGCGCAATATCAGCCTACAGATCAACTCTTCCCGTGGTCACCGCGCAATCTTGAATATATATTAGAAGACGTTGGTAAAGAAGCTGGCCTTGCCAAACATTTATCATTCGACATGTGCCGCTGGACATGCGCGTTGCGCGATTATCGCTCCGGCCTTGAAGCGGAAAAGATTCCCATCAAATTAGGGATTTCAAAAATTCAGTGGCGCGAAATTGGGATGAAGCTTAAACAATTAAACGAACAAACTAAGTAACTTCTCGCGGGCGAATGATCGAAAAGTAAATTACCTTTCGGGAAGATTGTTTTAATTTAAACGATTCTGCGGGACGAAATCCCGGCACCCAAATGATTCTTTCCGCCGCGCATAACAAGGGCCAGCGGGCTCGAGCGCGCGGCGGCAACTTTTCATTTGTAAAAAAATCGGATAATTTTTGTGAATGGCCTTTCATGCCTAGCGGCTCAAAGACGTCGCCATCGCGTCGGACGCGCATTTCCAATGGATCAGGCAAACCTTCCGCGTCCAACCAGACCTGAAACGGATCCTCGTTCCTAGACGATTGTTCCCACGCTAGAGCCGGAAGCCGCCACTGTCTCCGCGAAGAATTTCCAGCCGCCGGATCAATTCATTTGTCCCGGCAAAGTAACGACTGACAAAATCTTTTTGAGGGGGCATTTGCGGCCAGCGATCAAACGGCAATTCAGCATTCGGCTTTGCAATAAACAATACGTCGCCTTCGCGGAATAGAGTCAAACCGCCCGTCAAGTTTAATACGAACGCGCACTGGGTCTGCGATAAAGTTGGAGGCGCGTTCCAAAACAGAGAAAACCGTTTCCTGTCCGGGCAAGAGGTTTTCTACTGCATGGCGGATTATATGACGTTGCAATCCCACCGAACACACGGAGAGAAACGACAAGTCGAGCATCACGTATTCATCGTCTCTGCAAAATCAAACTCTTATTCCAATTTGAGTTAAGAGTTTCTTTGAGTATTGCATAATCGGCATTAAGCGATTGGACGGTGCGCCAAATGGCCTCACGAAATTTTGGATTATACGTTTCTAGCTTGGGAATGAGAACGTTACGCAATCGGTTGCGCAGGAAGTTGAGCGAATCGTTGCTTGGATCATAATTAGGCCGGAGACCATTGGCAGCACAGTAAGCAACAGTCTCTTCGCGCCATGTATCCAATAGGGGCCGAACAATGGGAATATCTGGATCGAACGTTGGAAGGATCGTACGATATGGCATACCCTTAAGTCCCGTCAAGCCTGTGCCCCGAATCAAATGCATCAATACTGTTTCCACCTGATCATCAGCGGTATGCCCTACCGCCACTGCCTGCGCATTAAACCGATGCGCTTGCGTAAACAAAAAACGATACCGAAGATTTCGCGCCGGCCTCCTCCAATGAAAGGCTATTGGCCTGCGCATAAGAGCTCACGTCCGCGCTTTCCATTACTGTGGAAATCATCAATCGAGCCGAGGTCCGCTCAACCGCATTGGCTTCGACGTCCGCCGTCTCACGCAATTTGTGATTGAAATGCGCAACGATGATATGGTAGCCCGCTTGTCGAAGGGTTTCCATGAGGCATAAGCTGTCAGGCCCTCCTGATACGCCGACAATGATCGGCCTGGATTTATCCAGCTTGCATTGATCGCGGAGGATTGTATCAATATTTTCCAGCATGGTTCTATTATAATAAGCGGAATTGCTTCCGCGCCAGACTTCACTACAATGAATTTTAGATTTGATATAGCTCCACTAATACGCCGCTAGTGGACTCCGGATGAACAAAGGCGTACTTCTTTCCGTCGGCAGCTATGCGCGGCTCCTCGTTAATCAGTCGAATCCCTTTGGATTTTAATTGTGCCAACATCTCTTCAATGTCATCCACTTCCACGCAGATATGATGCATGCCGGGTCCGCGTTTGGCGAGATATTTAGCGATGCCCAAATCATCCGAAGTGGGTTTGACCAATTCGATCTCAGAACCTGCCAACGGCAAAAACGCGACCTGCGACTTTTCAGCAGGCACATCGCGCAACTCATGCAGATCCATTCCAAGGGCGTCACGCCAGAATGAAAGTGACTGCTCCATATCGTCCACTACGACCGCGACATGATTGACCGCTTTAACTTTGGACATGATGTTCTCCTCATGTCATTGCGAGCGCAGCGAAGCAATCTCTTGCTTGGTTGGGGATTGCTTCGTCACTATGTTCCTCGCAATGACATGTTATGATAAATTTTCCAGCAAATCCATGTAAGCACCTTCGATTAAATCAGTTGGCTCAATGCCAAGCTTTTTCATCAGATCATTGGCAATGGCTTGACCTTCCACATCGGATTGATCGTCGCGCAAAACAACTTCCAATTCCATGAATTGGCCCAATCCTTCCACGTCATCGAGATGCACACGCGTTTGTCCCACCATATAAAGATAACGCGTCTTTTTAACCACACCGCGAATGCCCAATGCAAGGCTGAGCGCAGTCTTTAGGTTTTCAGGATCATTCGTATTGAATATAAAATAATCCGAGCGCTTGGGACCATCCTGGTCAGGACGTTGGTAATAAACCAATTGGGCGCGGTCAGGTGCAAGGACGCGCAATTTGAGCCGTCCCTTCGATGTGACGAAAAATGTGTCTTCCTGTGGAATCAGTTCAAGGGGTAAATCGCTCAGAGCTTCAGCGCGCCGCTTCAATTCCGGAAAGTTGCGAACGCGGGCTTTGATTTCAATATTAGTCGGCATAATTGTCCCATTGTATCAGTATCGCCAGATTTGAAAACTGTTTGCAATTTCTAGCTTATGCAAACTCCCTGTATAATTCATCCAATGTTGAGCTACGCATCCAACCTGATCAAGCTGGCACGCAACGACCGTCATCTGAATCCGAGTGTGGCAATTTATTATGTCACCACGCAATGCAATTTGAACTGCGCATATTGTGAAGACTTCGGTGCGCGCCGCAATGACCATGCCGAGCCGCCGCTTCCGCTTCGATCAAGCCATCCAAATTTTGAGGGTCATTCGTTCCGGTGTAGACTCGCTTTTTATCACCGGTGGCGAACCGTTTCTGCATCCTGATATTGATGAGTTGCTGATGCGTGCGAAACATGAATTAAAGTTCCGCGAGATAACTCTCATCACAAACGGATTTCTGCTTCCCAAGCATGAGGCCGCGCTTTCAGTCTGTTGACCGTTTAATCGTCAGCCTCGATTCGTTAGAACGCTCAAAGCTGGTCGTCAATCATCGGCATTTCGCTTGCCTCGACTAAATCCATTTACGCTAACATTCGCAATTACTGCCGAATGTCAAAAAGAATTTGGCTATCAGATGATGGTCAATGCGGTTCTTTCACCAGAAATTCTTTCCGGCGCCGAAGCGCTGCTCGAATTTTGCATTGAACACCATTTGATGATTTCGTTCTCGCCGCAGGCAGTCAATAATTGGGTTCGATATGAATTAATGGTTTCATCGGAGTACAAGAACTTCATCGAAAAATTAATTGCGTATAAAAAACGCGGCGCACCGATTGCAGGAAGCGTTACCTATCTTCAAACGCTGATCAATTTTCAACCGTATGATTGTTATCCAACACTTGCGCCGCGCATCATGCCCAACGGCGACTTGACTTATCCATGCCGCCCGTTTGAAAAAGCGAATAATGGTCAAGGCGGACGACCGGTAAATTTACTCAACGTTAAAAACTGGGACGAAGCGTGGAGTAAAGCATATGCCGCTTACGGACAACCGCCGCGCACTTGTCATAGTTGCTTCCAGCAATGTTACATCGAGCCGTCATTGATGCAATCAAAACCTTTAACATTTTTGAATGAATATTTGCGTTATCCATCCAGCCGCAAAGGGAATTTAAAAACATATGCCGCCGGATGATCCTCTAGGCAAATAACGAATGAATCAATGATGTAATTATCATCGGCGGCGGAATAGCGGGACTGAGCGCAGCATTGCATCTGGCTGAACGCGGATTAAAGCCGCTGGTCTTGGAAGCTGATCCGCGTTTTGTTGGCGGAAGACTGGCAGGCGGAGAAGAAGTCGAAGTCCAAGGCTGGCGTTTTCGTTTGGAACACGGCGTGCATGGAATTTGGTCGCAGTATCGCAATTTGCAATCAATGTTGGCGCGCCATCATCTGCGACCGGTCTTCACACCCTCACAGGAAGAGTTATGGATTTATCGCGATAACCATAGCACGCGCACTGCTATCCGTCGGCAGTGCCATTCGATACAGCATTTTCCCTGCACCGTTACATTACATTCAACTTTTCCTTCGCCCTCGATTCTGGTGGATGATTGATCTCCGCGACATGTCCAGGATGTTTCACGTCTGGTCACTGCTGATCATGTCTGTGGGCATCGATCCATTCCGCGAAGATCAACCGATGGAAGGTTTAACGCTTGGCGATTCAGTAAAAAACTGGACGCCCGCCATCCGCGCATTTTTTATTGGATTGGCACGCAGTGGTTTCTCTGCACATGCCGAGGAAATTCCGCTATCAGGCTTTCTCGCCTTTTTACGTTTCTACACCATCCTACGACGCGACGCCTGGATATTTTCTTATCTGCCTGGGGATGGAGGGACGTCGGTCATCGAACCACTTGCCGATAAAATCCGCGAACTCGGAGGCGCAATTCTGCTCGGGAAAAAAGTCAACCGCCTCGAGAGGGGTTCGATTTGGAAAGTTTATTGCGGCGAAGAAATTTTCAGCGCAAAACAAATCATCTTGGCAGTGGATGCTTCCGCGGCATCATCCATCATAAAAAATAGTTTCGAAGAAAATGATTTATATTTTCCGCGTAGTTTGGCGAATGTCATTATGCGTTTGTGGTTTGATCCGACGCCCAAATCCCGAACCGAAAGCGGGATGTTTACTGGCAATTTTATGATGCACAATTTTTTCTGGCTCGATAGAATTTATGCGTCGTATCGAAAATGGAGCAAGGCGACGGGCGGCTCTGCCATTGAAGTGCATGTGTACGGACCGCAGGAAATTTTGCAAAAAGTCGATGTGGCTTTATTGGCACAAGTAATTACCGAGTTTTATCAAGTCTATCCTGAGTTACGCGGGCATTTGATTTATCAGCATTTGCAACGCAACGCGGCGACACATACTTTGCCAAGTCTTGGGTCAAAAGAACATCATCTCGGAATCGAAACGCACTGGACAAATCTTTTCTGCGCCGGAGACTGGGTGCGCGACCCGATGCCCTCGTTCTTCCTCGAGCGCGCCTGCCGCGACCGGAATCAAAGCTGCCAATGCGGTGCTAAAAACGCACGAACTTCGTGAGTGGCTTCTAGTAGATTATTTACCGCCCGAATCATTCGTGGGATGGATAGAGAAATTGATGATCACAGGAAGAAAACATAAAATCGCAAAACGCAATCCGCGAAATCAACCGTCCGACGGTTCGTGATATAAGAGAATCGAAACTAGTCCGCTAATACACAAATGGGATGAAGCGTTTGGTGCGCTGCATATATTGACGATATGGCTCACCCAATGCAATGACCAGAGTTTTCTCTTCCACCCAAACGCGGTAACCATATCCGATAAATGCAATGGCCATAACGACCAATCAGACTCAACCAATTTGTAAGAGCCAACCCCAATCCGAATATCGTGATTAGCGCTCCGCTATAGGATGGATGACGGATCAAGCGATACGGACCATTCTCGACGACGGTTTGTCCCGGCTGAATAGCCACCTGGCGCGTAAAATATTTTCCCAATACCCTGATAGAGTACCAGCGAAATGCTACGCCCACCAGCATCAAAAAGATGCCGATAGCAAATAGAAATGTCCGATGCCATGCGATTGCAAAGGATCGAACGACAAAAGCAATGTTTATGGATGAAAAAACCGCCAAGCCAAATGCAAATAAGTAAAACCACGCCCGAAGCGCGGTCGTGTACCTTGATATCCTTGCCCTTAGTATCTGTAAAAGACGAGATGACCTCTGGCAATAACCAAATGAAAAAAGCTGCGCCAAGAATAAAAGCATCGAGGCGATTGGTCGCAAACACGGGAAGCATATGCTGATAAACTCCTTTTATCTCGTCATAATAGTCGAATTGATGGACAACTAAACCGTCTCCGCGGCAACTCGAAGATAATCTGTCTTCCGATCTCCTAACATTCCCACAACCAAATGATAGATCGCATATAGCTCAAGCGCAAAGGGCAAATAGCCTCCATAACCGAGCAATGGCATCTCGAAGATGTGGAACCATCCGCCCCAGGCAACATGATAAACCCACTTCGGATACGAAAAGTAATTCCACATTTCCCAGAAGAAGGCCGTCATCAACACACCCAGCCAAAGCGATATGACCGGACGCCAATCCCCCGCTCTCGTCCAATCCGCGAGCGAACGATGTCCAAGCCAGATGTTGAGCGGTTCAATAATGAAATATGGAGACAGCCAGATGAATGGAAAGAAAATATTCGGCCAGATCATCACCAAAGCAAGCATGATCCAGCCTCCGATGAAAAAGCTGATGGTCGTTGCATTATTGGTACCAATCATAGGTCCGCGTTTGAGGCGCTTAATAAAATCGAAGCTGGCAATGAACTCCGCACTTCCAAATACGGCAGGAATGACCGTCGTGAAACTGATCGTTGTCCAAATCGCATATTGCAACGGCGTGAATATTCCTATACCAAGATAAATCCAATTTTGAGTGCGGAGGTTGAGCGCTTCAAAGAGCCACCAGACAGGTGCAGAAATCACGAATAGCCCAATATATTTCCGCCAACTACGCGTGAGTAAGGATGTACGCGTCCTCCAATAGACCAGTCCATCAACCATCAGGCAATAGCCCAGCCACATGGGAAAGAATCCCCAGTTTGTGCGTGCCCCGCTTAGAGTCCAGTTTAGGAACCAAAAGAGGCCGGCCAGAATCAATCCCAGCCAGCCATGCAAGAGGGAATTTTATTTTTTCGCTTTCGAGGTTTTCCGCGGTGTTTGTTGTCATTCCCCTAGTTTACACTAAGGAAGCCAAATGTGCGCCACATCATTCGCATCATGCCATGACCGAAATCCGGTCTCAGAAATTGATTTGGACATGTTCCTGGAATCACCGCGATCCCATTCGCTTTACACATCTCCACCGCCTCGCGCGAGACGCTGGTCATGCTCACCGCTAAACCGGACTTGGTTCCCATCATGCAATGCATCCAAACATGCTTGATACCCAACTCCACACATTGGCGGACAATATCATCTGTCACTTTTGGATTTGCAAGAATGAATACGGCATCGGGTTTCTCCGGAATGGATTTCAAATCATGATAACATGGAGCGGCATCATATGTGGATATATGCGGATTGACCGCGTAGACTTGATACCCAGCATTCTTGAATTTGAAATAGTTCGAGTTACAGCCCGTCTCACGCTTATCTGAAACGCCGACAACAGCAATTTTCTTTTGAGCAAGAAAATCTTTTACAAGGAAATCAACTTCGGACATTTCGCCTCCTTTTGAATTTATCTATTTACAAATCGATGACAGCCCATCGGTCACGACCTTTCATCTTGGCTTGATAGAGCGCCTGATCGGAACGTTCGAGAAGCTGTTCCCAATTTTCCTGGTGAATTCGATACTGTGCAATGCCAATGCTGATCGTCATGTGAATAACAAGTTTACCGGAAATGATCGGCGTGGATCGCACCAGCTCGCATAAACGTTCCGCCTGTTCGCTCGCGGCTTTGACGGTGCTGTTCGGCAACAATAGCAAAAATTCCTCGCCGCCATAACGACCAACGAGATCTGGCAAGCGGACGTGATCGCGCAGTTGCAAGGCCACAAATCTTAGCACATCATCACCGACTGCATGACCATATGTATCATTGATCGCTTTAAAATGATCAAAGTCCAGCATGGATATGGAAAATGGTTCTTGATAACGTTCAGAGAACATAACCTGACGCTGTAGGTCCGCAATGATTTGTTTGCGATTAGCGAGCAGGGTTAGGAAATCGGTATGCGACACCTCGTTCGCTTGGGCAATCACAGCTTCCAATTCCGTTTGTTTTCTTTCCAAAGCCTGCTGAGCTTCTTTCAATTCCTGCATTGACGCGCTGAAAGTTTTGCTTCAAACGTTGATATTTTTCGGGAAGATCAAATAAAGTTAACACAGGTTCGCCAAAGAACAAAACGCGTCCGTCCTCCAATGGAATGAACAGGCACGAATAGCGGTGCGGTTGATTCTCCAAACCAAAATCCAAATCACTTTGGAGGATTTTCTGATCGCGCTTTATTTCCTGAAACAATCGATCAAATTCAGTGCGTGCAACGGCGGTGACGATTTCCCGAAATGTATTCGCATTTGGCGAAATTTGTTTCAAGCCCTCAAATGCCGGGTTGGACGAAATCAAATGCCCGTCGGAACTCAACAAAGCAACCGACACACGTCGTTGATTTCAAGGAATGGCTCGAGACCTTGCTGGGCAATCAGTTGCTTCAATTCATTAACAAGAGTAGGGTTTAGAGGGCAATGTATCCTTAGGTCATGATGTATATTCACGAAACAGCAAGTTACTCTTCATACGGCAGAAATCCATGCAATTCTCATTCCTTATTATACGATACGGGAAGCCCAACGTTTCATCTTCGGGTCTTTTGGTCCATATCAGCCTTACGACAACTCTTCTACCAAAATCCTGTTGGGCAATTCTTCATTCCAAAAACTGTGGCAAATATTCTTTGTAGGTTGTTAAGTAATCATCGAGAATGGATTTGGCTCGATCTATATCTGTGATCATTGGGTCAAGCAAAAGACATTGCAGAGCCTTTTCACGAGAGCCTTCGACGGCTGAGTCGACACACAGTTGAGCGACGGTCAATTCGCGGCGGCAAAGTTCCGCGATGCCTTCAGGTAATTCGCCGACATGCACCGGATGAATCCCGGCACCATCTACGAAGACAGGCGTTTCCACCGTAGAGCCGATTGGCAGATTGGAAATTTGCCCAACGTTTGGCAAGTTGGCGGCAATGTGATAATGGTTTCCATTACCTGCGATGTTCTCGATCATCTCCAGTGCGCCTTCAGAATCTGCATCGAACAAGCTGCCAATAGTCATTTCACCTTTTGCCATTTTATCCAAGCGGGCTAAATCGAGATCGCGCAAGTTCGCTCGCTTGTCCCATTCATAAAGACGGAGTTGTATTTATCCCACGGCTTGGTAATCGGATCAGCGACCCAAGGCAAATATTCACATAAATGCGTGTCACCGGGAACCGGGAACCAGCCAAGGGCATTGAACACTTCCCTGGTCAGCGGTTCAAATTTCTGGTCGAAGGATGCAAACCGTCCGCGGAAGATCGGATATAAATCATCGCCTGTGCGCTTATCACGAATGGAAAGAATCCATGTAAAATGATTCGTGCCGGCGGCCCGGATATCCACTAGCGGCAATGTCTGATGCATAACCTCCGCCGCGCAGATCACGCTCAACTACATCCGCCTGCATGCCAGTGATGCCCTCCGGAATTTCAATTCCAAGCTCTTTGCTCAACATCATGCCGACAAAACAATAGCCAATCAAAATTTGATGGCATAAGCCGACGGCTTTTATCTTCGTATGCCGATTGACTAGATCACAGATGCGAACCATTGGATTTGTAAAATTGATGAACCATGCCTCGGGGCAGGCCTGTTCCATCGCGCGCGCAATTTCAAGCACCGGCATGACGTTGCGCGCTGCATGTGCAAATCCGCCGGGGCCGCCGTTCTCACCGTACGGCTGACGAAGTCCATGTTTCTGAGTAATTCAAAATCCTTGCGCCATAGTTCTTCACGCGGGCCAACTTCAATTGCGGACACAACAAATTGCGTGCCATCGAGCGCATCTTGATGATGAACATATGCGCTGATCTTCATCTGCGCGTCCCACTCGACGTTGAGCCGGTTAGCGAGACGATGAACAATGTCCAGGCTGGATGCGTTTCGATCCACGAGGCGCAAGCGTGGAGCCCCGCAATTTTTGTGAATGCATCAAAGCAGCAAGCGTGTTTTCGCCAAACGATGCGCTTCCTGCGCCGATCACGGTAATGATGGTTGGAAGGGTCATTATGATAATATACAAAATATTTGCGCAGGAGTCAACACAAAAAGTCACTAAAATCAAACTATGATTTATAATCCTCTTGTATGAAGAGCTCGCAAGTAATCGAACGAATTCATGAATTCATTATGCCGCCCCAGTTTGATGACCCGGAAAAGAATCGCCAGGTTCAGCTATTGAACTTCCTGGCCTGGAGTGGGATCCTTATTATTATTTTTTTAATCATCACCCACGTCGTCCAATCGATTAGTCTGCTAAACAGCACCAACCTTATCCTTGAAGCGCTCCTGCTCGTCATTTTGATCGTGAGCCGGTTCATCCAGCGGGGGCATATGCGATGGACCGGTATTTTTTTGGTATTTAGCAGCTGGCTCGTCCTGGTTTATGAGGCTTGGACCGGTGCAGGTGTTAGCGATCCCAGCAGTGGCAGGCGAATTGGTCATTGTGTTGATGTGCGGTCTGTTGTTAGGGTGGCAAGCAACCGCCGGCTTAAGTTTTCTAAGCATATTGTCCTTGTGGGTCATGGCAGTTCTCGAAAGCCACGGCGTTTTGCATGTCACAACGGATAGCATCTTCAGCATTACAGGTGACTTGACCGCCGCCTTTTTACTCGCCGGCATTCTGATGTATCTCTTAATGAATAGCGTGCAAGACTATATGAAAGCTCTCCGCGTCAGCGAGGAGCGCTTTCGAAAGTTCTTCCATGCCAGCCCATTGCCTACCGCAATCTCTACACTGGAGGATGGGCCGTTTTGTAGAGGCCAATGATGCCTTTTGGAACTTCAGTGGATTGGATCCCAAACAAGCGATTGGCCATACGCCGCTCGAATTTGGTCTATGGAGCAGTGCGGAAGAGCAACGTCAATTTGTGAATGAGTTAAAGGAAAAGCATTCCATTCAAAACAAGGAATATCGCTTTGTGGCCCAGACCGGCGAAGTGTATGATTCTTTGGCCTTTTACGAACTCATTCACCTCGAAAATGAGGAGTGTATTCTTGCAACTTTTTACGATATCACAGGACAGAAAAAAATACAGGAAGAGCTTCATCAATCTGAAGCTCGTAATCGCGCACTTCTGAACGCCATTCCCGATATGATCTTCGAGTTGGATAGGAACGGTGTTTTTATCAATTTCTTCAAATCAGAAGAAATCGAGCTCGTACTTCCTCCCGAAGATTTCCTCGGCAAAAATATAGAGGAAGTAATGCCCGATTTCATTTCCTCGCCAACCTTATTTGGAATCGAAAGGACATTGCTTACCGAATCAAACCTATGCGTTCGAATATAAACTTGCCAGCCAAAGACGGCATTCATGATTATGAAGCACGCCTGATCGCGAGTGGTGAAGACCATGTACTTGGAATGGTGCGGGATATTACGGTGCGAAAATGGGCCGAGACGGAGCGCGAAACGCTGATCAATGAACTCGAGGCCAAGAATTCGGAATTAGAGCGCTTCACCTATACTGTTTCACACGATTTAAAATCGCCGCTCATCACCATCAAAGGATTTCTGGGCCTCCTGCGTGGAGACGCGGAAAAAGGTGATGCCCAACGTCTGGAAAAAGACATTAAACGTATCTCGGATGCCAGCGATAAAATGCAAATCTTGCTCAACGAACTACTGGAACTTTCGCGCATTGGCCGGCTTGTGCATCCATCGGAGGACATCCCGTTTGAAGCGCTGGCAAACGACGCGATAGAATTGGTGCAGGGACGCATTCAGGCACGTGGCATTCAAGTTGAAATCCAACCCAATTTGCCGCAGGTCCTATGGGGATCGCCCAAGACTGGTAGAGGTGCTTCAAAACCTAATTGACAATGCCACTAAATTCATTGGGCAATCAGCCAAACCCGCACATTGAAATCGGCCTGCACGAATATGCAGAGGATGGCAAACCGATCTTCTTCGTTCGCGACAATGGCATTGGCATCGCGCCAGAATTTCATGATCGGATATTCGGCTTGTTCAATAAATTGGACGCACAAACAGAAGGAACGGGCGCGGGATTGGCCATCGTCAAGAGGATTATCGAAGTGCATGGCGGGCGCATCTGGATCGAGAGCGAAGTTGGAAAGGGTGCAACATTCTTTTTCACATTGCCCCCAAAATCAAAATCTTGAGAGACCTTTCGGTTGGGTGTATACTGAACGAAATTTATCCTCGGAGGAGAGCACCATATGAAACGCGCAGTCAGCATCAGTATTGGTTCATCGAAGCGGGATAAAGCCGTTGAAGTGAATTTGTTAGGTGAGACCGTAAGCATTGAACGCATTGGCACCGACGGAGACATGGAAGCGGCCGCTCGCAAGTACCAGGAATTGGACGGCAAGGTGGATGCCTTCGGAGTGGGCGGCGCAGATTTGGGATTGATGGTGGATGACAAATGGTATCCGCTCTATTCGGTCCAGCCAATGGTCCGCTTCGTCAAGCAAACGCCACTTGTGGATGGAGTCGGATTAAAGAACACGCTGGAAAAAAAAGCCGCCGCCCTGCTCGAGTCAAAGATCGGAGATTATATCAATAAGATGGGCGGCAAAAAAGTTTTCGTGGTGAGCGGCGCGGATCGTTGGGGAATGTCGAGTGGTTTTTTTGACGCAGGATATGAATGCACATTTGGCGATCTGATGTTTGGGCTGGGTATTCCGATCGCGCTGCATACGGCAAAACAACTCAAGACATTCGCTGCCATTTTGATGCCAATGGCCGGACGCCTGCCCTTTGAATGGGTCTATCCGACCGGCGAAAAGCAGGAACATCGGATTCCCAAGTTTCAAAAATATTATCATGACGCGACGGTTACAGCAGGCGATTGTCTTTATGTCAAGCGCCACCTGCCTGACGATATGCAGGGTAAGATCATCGTAACGAACACGACCACGCCCGAAGATGTGGCCTTATTCAAGCAATGCGGCATCAAGTATTTGATGACGACCACGCCTGTGTTGGATGGCCGTTCGTTCGGAACGAACATGATGGAAGCCGCGTTCGTTGCCGTCTCCGGAAAGAAACGTCCGTTGACGCGCGACGAATATAGTGAAATGTTGACGAAGCTCAAATTTGAGCCGCAGCTGCAGGAAATTAATTAAACATTATTACAACGATATGAGGAGATAATTATGGACGCAGTAGTCACCGCAGGTGGAATCCCCCAACCCGATGAACCGTTATATGCCTACACCCAAGGGCGACTCAAAAGCCATGGTGGACATTGCCGGGAAAGCCAATGATCCAGTGGGTGCTCGATGCATTAAGCGAGCGCCAAAAATGTAGATAACGTCATCATCACCGGCCTTTCACCCAAGAGCAATCTGAAATGTAAGAAGCCGCTTTATTATCTTTCCAATCAAGGAAAGATGCTGGAAAATTTGATTGCCGGTATAAATAAGTCACTGGAGCTGAATCCCAAGAACAAACATGTTTTGCTGGTTTCATCCGACATTCCCGCCCTCAAAGCGGAGATGGTGGATTGGCTGATCAACACTTGCATGGAAACCAGCGACGACATCTATTACGGCGTTTGTCCGCGCGAAGTGATGGAAATGCGCTATCCCGGATCGAAACGAACGTACACCAAACTTAAGGATATGGAAGTTTGCGGCGCCGACATCAATATCGTCCATGTCCGCATGGCAAGCGTACATCTGGATGTGTGGGATGCTCTGATCGCCAATCGTAAAAACCCCGTCGCCCAGGCACGCGTCATGGGTTTGGACACCCTTTATTTGCTTCTCACTCGGCAGGCAACGCTTCAGGATTTTGTGACGCGCGTCAGCCAGCGGATTGGCATCAAGGGCCGCGCCATTGTCTGGCCCTATGCTGAACCCTGCATGGATGTGGATAAACCGCATCAACTGGAAATGATGCGTACCGATTTGGTGAAGCAAGCCAAACCCGCTCAGCGAAAACCAGCTGCAAAAAAGCCAGCTCACACTGCTAAAGAAAAAGGTTGCTACAAAAAAGGCTGTTGCAAAAAAGATTGTTGCAAAAAAACCAGCAGCAAAACCAAAAGCAAAAAAGAAATAGCCAGTCAACATTTATTTTAACAATTCACTCTGAGAGGAGCTAGATAAGAACTCTTTCATCAGAGTGAATTGTTTTTTGAGATCAGCTAATCGATCATTTCTCCACCAGCATAAACTCACCGAATGCAATTACAATGAACGTCGACAATCAATGCTAGAAGCCACGTTACACCCGCAAACAATTCGGTTTGAGATTCGCGTTGCTCAACCTCGCGCATGTTGCGTCCCGCCATAACAAAGCCATCATTGTATGGCACGACCACAGAGGCAATCCGAACATCTGCATTCGGCTGCCAGGTAACGCGATTATCTCCATTTTGTTTGGCAGTATCCAATGCGCCTTTGGGATAAACAGGCAATTGACCATTCAGCAAACCGGAGCCTGCCATCGGCTTGCCGTTCACATCATAAATATCGATGAACGGCGCAAGGCTGCGCGACATCTCAACTTTTGCGCCAGTAACAACCGAATTAACCGTTGCACCATTATTCAAGGCATAAGCAGTATCTTCCGCCATTTGTATCTGCGGATCATTCAATCCTTGCCGCAAGGCTTGTTGCACCGTCGTATAAGCCAACAGACAAAACGCCGATATGACAACCGCAAAAGGGAGCCAGATTTTAACGATGTTCTTTAATTTACTCATGTAAAATTCTCCTTTCCAACTTGAAGTATAAATAACCCCGTCTATCATTTACTTGCAAAGACTCTGCTAATTCAAAAGACCTCGGAGATTTTGGAAATCTCCGAGGTCTAATTCTATGTCCTCCTTTTTACTTTTTGCTTTTTGCTTTCTTCCCAACTAATTCTTCGCGATTCATCGCGTCCATCACGGCCACGGCTGCGATCTGAACAATATTGTTGACTTCATCGCCGGTTTGCAACACATGGATTGGTGCACCCGTGCCAAGCAAAATCGGGCCAATAGCCTTGGCATTGCCGAGCCGCGCCAACAACTTGTATGCAATGTTCGCAGACTCAAGCGACGGGAAGACCAACACATTGGCATCTTTCACTGCGCTAAATGGATAACGCCCTTCCACAATGTCTGCGACGACTGCAGTATCGGCCTGCATCTCGCCATCCACAGCCAGATCCGGGCGGCGCGCTTTTGACCAGTTCAACAGCCTGCCGCACTTTGTCTGAGAGTGGATGAGGCGTGGAACCAAAGTTGGAAAACGAAAGGAACGCCACTCGTGGGTCAAGTTCGAGTTCGAACCGCGAAGTCCGCCGCGAGAGTTGCGATCTCAGCCAGATCTTCCGCAGTCGGCTCTATGTTGACGGTCGCATCTGTAAAGAGATAAACGCGATCTTCGACGATCATAATGTAAACACCCGCGGCGTGCGCCACGCCGGGAGACGGTGTGATGGATTTGCAAAGCCGGTCGGATCACTTCGGGATAATCGTAGGTCAGGCCGCTGACAAACGCATCCGCATCGCCCATCTTGACCATCAACGCACCGAACACATTTGGGTCACGCACCTTCTTGGTGGCTTCGGAAATCTTCAAGCCTTTACGATTTCGCAGTTCATAATAAGCCTCGGCATATTTGCCCAAGCCCTTGAAGTCAGCGGGATCAACAATCTCAGGCTTGTAATCAATCCCCAGCATACTAAGCTGTTGTTGAATGACCGATGGCCGGCCAATCAGGATCGGTGTGCCGATGCCATCCTCTTTAACTTGATGCGCGGCGCGAATGATCTTCGGCTCTTCACCCTCCGGGAATGCGATGCGCTTTGTTCCGCCCGATGAGCGGGCCTTGTTCTGGAAGAAGTAACGCACCTGTTCGCCCTTGCCCTGACGATATGCAAGCTGTTCGCGATATTCGTCAATGTCAATCGTCTTGCGGGCAACACCGGTCTTCATCGCCGTCTCGGCGACGGCAGGCGATTCCCACAATAATACGCGCGGATCGAGCGGCTTGGGAATAATATAGTCGCGCCCAAACTTTATGCTATCCACACCGTATGCGCGCAAAACAGAATCAGGCACGTCTTCTTTGGCGAGCGCGGCAAGCGCCTTGGAGGCCGCGAACTTCATATCATCATTGATTGCTCTGGCGCGCACATCCAGCGCGCCGCGGAAGATGAACGGAAAGCCCAGCACGTTGTTGATTTGATTTGGATAATCCGAGCGGCCCGAGGCAATGATGACATCCTTGGCGCGCTTCCTTCGCCAGTTCAGGTTTGATCTCTGGATCAGGATTCGCCATGGCAAACACAATCGGATCCTTGGCCATGGATTTGACCATATCCGGAGTCATCACATTGGCAACGGAAAGACCATAGAATACGTCCGCTGCCGCGCACCGCGTCAGCGAGCGTGCGGGCATCAGTCTCGACGACGAAGCGTTCCTTGTATTTATTCATGCCCTCGGTACGGCCCTTATACACCACGCCCTTGCTGTCGCACGAGCATGATATTCTCGCGCTTCACACCCCATCGAATTGCCAGTTCCGCGCATGAGATGGCGGACGCGCCTGCGCCGGAAATGACCAGTCGAATCTCGCTATGTTTCTTGCCGACAACTTCAAGCGCATTCGCCAGCCCCGCCGAAGAAATGATCGCGGTGCCATGCTGGTCATCGTGGAAGACCGGAATATCAAGCATCTTCTTCAGTTCTTCTTCGATGTAAAAACATTCAGGCGCCTTGATATCCTCGAGGTTGATGCCGCCAAACGTCGGCGCGATAGCCGCCGCGACTTTGATGATCTCGTCCGGATCATGGGAATTGACTTCGATGTCAAATACATCCACGTCTGCAAACTTTTTGAAGAGAACGCCTTTCCCTTCCATCACCGGCTTGGAAGCCAGCGCGCCGCGGTCACCCAGACCAAGAATGGCGGTTCCATTTGTGAGCACCGCGACCAGGTTGCCTTTTGAAGTATACTCATAGGCCAACTCAGGATCCTTCTCAATTTCAAGCACTGGTTCGGCCACACCCGGCGTATAAGCCAAACTCAAGTCGCGTTGCGTATCCATGGGTTTGGTGGGAACGACTGCGATCTTGCCGGGTTTTCCTTTGAGATGGTGATATTCAAGAGCGTCTTCGCGTGTGATTTTAGCCATGGGGTCTCCTTTTGAGGTAAATCGTTGTCTTGGATTATGACACTTTGCAGAAAATCCAGCCGGTCATATCTGTTACTCTTTAGTGTAACACCAGTCAAACTATCTTAACCTATCGGATTAAAAAGAGTTCTGATTCGCACACCTGTGGGAGATATTTCAAGTTCCTTAACACATTGTTAAAAAATCATGTATAATACAAAAAATCCACAAGGATTTAAGGTTTACTTTGCCGCCTCGGCGGCCTGACTTGTAAACGGACAATTGGAACCCGCACGAAATTGGCAGATTGATTTCCTGCCATATCCTGGCTCAGGTGATTTAGAAAGTTGCCGTCATCCAGACGGATATATTTTAGAGAATGCTTTTTCAGATTGATTTATCAGCCTGTATAACCTGATTCTCGGGCTTATCACTCTTGTCAACCCGCTTCTTTCGAAGCTGGGGCCGGTTTCTCCAATCCAAATTTCGTTTACAGTCGAGGCCATCGGGGCAGGCCATCGGCTGTATTTTATTTAATGGCTAAGATCACTGCTATTGAGCCCCAGAAGCGCGATCCCTATCGGGTGGACATTCACCTCGATGGAAAATACGCTTTTGGATTGACACGGATTACAGCCGCCTGGCTTAAAGATCGGACAGGAACTCAGCGAAGACAAGTTCGCCTCGCTTCAAGTGGAAGATAGCCGTGAGCGGGCTTATGAACAGGCGATGCTGTTCCTGAGTTATCGCGCCCGCTCCGAATCCGAGATACGGCAAAACCTGAGCAAGCATGAGATTCCGCAGGATGTCATTGAGCAAACGCTTGAACGCTTGCGGGAGAATCAACTTGCGGACGATAAACAATTTGCCCGCGCGTGGGTTGAGAATAGAAACACATTTCGACCGCGCAGTCGGCGCGCACTGCAAATGGAACTTCGACAAAAAGGACTCTCCGATGAAGCTGCACAATCGGCATTGGAAGGTTTGGATGAAGAAGCTCTGGCCTATGAAGCAGGTCTGAAAAAGGCGCGCCGCCTCCAATCTGAAGAATGGAGCGAGTTTCGGAAAAAACTTTCCGAACATCTCGCCCGCCGCGGGTTTCCATACTCCGTGATTGTGTCCGTCGTATCCCGCATCTGGAAAGAGACGCACACGGAACAACTTGAAAACGAGGAAAATAAATGAATGCGATTAGTATCATCATTGGTTTTCTTGCGCTGGTGATCGGAGGAGTTGCTGGATATTTTTATCATCGCAATCAAAGTGAACGCGCTCTAAAAAACCAGCAGGATAAAGCCGACAACATTCTAAAGGTTACCAACACGCAAGCGCGCCTGATTGAAACTCAAGCGCGCGAAAGCGCGACCAAGATCGTCCAAGCCGCGGAGAGCGAGATCAAAGAACGGCGCATCGAACTGGGCAAGGAGGCGGATAGGCTCGATAAGCGTCGCTCCGAACTCGACAGCCGCGCCGACAAACTAGAACAGCGCGATCAGAACCTTAACAAACGTCAAAGCCTGATTGATAAGCGTACGAACGAGATTGAAAAACTATATGAGCAGGAAGTAGTCAAGCTCGAACAAATTGCGCAACTTTCACAAGATGATGCAAAGAAACAATTATTCGCCGCGGTCGAAAAAGAGGCGCGGGCCGATATGGCTCGTATCTACCGCCAGATCGAAGCCGAGGCGCGCGAAGAAGGCGAGAAGCGCGCCCGCAAGTTGATCGCGGACGCCATCCAGCGCGTGGCATCCGAGCATGTGGCGGAAGTTACTTCATCGGTTGTACCGATCCCAAGCGAAGAAATGAAAGGCCGCATTGTGGGACGCAACGGACGCAATATCAAAGCCTTTGAACAAGCTGCTGGCGTGGATGTGATCGTGGACGACACGCCGGAAGCCGTGACCATTTCCTGTTTTGATTCGGTGCGGCGCGAGATCGCTCGCCGCGCCCTAACCCGTCTCACAGTAGATGGCCGCATCCATCCGGCGCATATCGAAAAGATTTTGGAAGAAGAAACGAAATCCATTGAAAAGATCATCAATGAAGCAGGAGAGCAAGCCGCATTTGAGGCTGGCATCGCGGGTTTGCATCCGGAAGTATTACGCATGATGGGCAGATTGAAATTCCGCACATCTTACGGACAAAATCAATTGGCGCACGCTGTCGAAGTTTCAAAGCTCGCCGGAATTCTCTCGGCTGAAATCGGTGCAAACGTCGAATTATCCAAACAAGGCGGATTTCTGCACGACATCGGCAAAGCGATGGATCACAACCAAGAAGGCACCCACGCCAAGCTCGGCGCAGAATATTGCCGACGATATGGCGTCAACTCGATTGTGGTCAACACGATTGAATCGCATCATCATGAAGTGGATCAATTAACCATTGAAGCAGTGATCGCCGAGGCCGCCGATGCCATCTCCGGCGCGCGTCCGGGCGCGCGTCGAGAAGATTTGGAAGCCTACATCAAACGCATCCGCACGCTGGAAGAACTTTCGCAATCCTTCGAGGGCGTGCAACAAGCGTTCGCGATCCAGGCTGGACGTGAAGTGCGTATCATCGTCAAACCGGAAAACATTGATGACCTTGCCTCGGCGCGGTTGGCACGTGATATTGCCAAAAAGATCGAAGAGACCATGCAATATCCGGGTCAAATCAAAGTGACAGTAATACGAGAAACACGCGCAACCGAATTTGCGAAATAACAGCCATAAAAATATAAAAAATAAGAAAACAGGACATAATTTTTTGTATGTCCTGTTTTCTTTATTACCGGCGCTTCAATCTCTTTTTATATTCCGTCCCCAGAAAACGGGCATGACCAGCACCAAAATGATCCCAAGCAAAATCGCGGTGATCAATACCGCATGCGGCGCGCCGTTGATTCCGCCTAGCCATTGCGCCACCGCTCCGCTTCCCAACGCGCCAAGCGACGGCAGACCGATCAGCGTCACGGTATAGTAACTCATCACCCGGCCGCGCATTTCGTTTGGAATCATCACCTGAATAAATGTCGCAATGATGGTAGCAAAGACGGTGGACGTAACTCCGACAATGAATAGCAAAAATACGCCAAGCCAGAAAGATGGACTCAGTGCGAAGCCGATCAAGGAAAAGCTAAACAGGAGTCCATTGACAAGCATCACCACGCCATGACGCGAAATGTGCCTGATGGATGCTAATCCAAAGGCACCCACCAATGCCCCTGCACCCGCGGATGCAAGCAATAATCCATAGCCTTGCGGGCCCGCCTTCCATACATCACTAAACGCAGGAAGAAGTGTTTGATACGAACGTCCAAACAAAGAACCGATCGCAGAAAGCACAAGCAATGCCATGATCAAGCGATTGCTCCACGCATAGGTCAATCCATTCCAGAAAGAATGATGCAAAGGATGTTGAATTCCACCGCTATGCGTCCGGACATCACGCATGGCTGTCAGCGCAAAGATTACAGCCAGGAAGCTGACGCCATTTATGAAGAAAAGTGTCCCGGCGCCAAATGGAGCGAGCATCACTCCAGCCAAAGCGGGACCGACTAACGCTGCACCGCTATACGTCGCGGAATTGAGCGAAAGCGCATTCAATAAATCAGGCGGAGCGACCAGATCCGGCACCAACGCCTGTCGAGCGGGATTATCAAACGCAAGCATCGCCGCGCTGAGAAACGATACTGCTAATATATGCCAGACTTGAATCGTTCCAAACCAGGTCAGAGCGGCCAACACAAACGCGCCCAGCATTTGCATGGTCTGCGTGAAATACAACAACTTGATTCGATTCACACGATCCACCACCGCGCCTGCCAACGGAGGCAGAACGATCATGGGCACAGCAAAGCTCAAGCCAAGCAATCCCAGCCACAGCGGCGAATTTGTCAATTGCAAAACCAGCCAGCCATTGGCAACGTTTTGCATCCACGTGCCCATGTTGGAAACGATCAATCCTGACCAAATCAATTTGAAGTTTCGATAACCTAGAGCCGCGAAGCGCGTTGGATTTGGTGCAACTTTTTCCATTAAGCTTATCCTAAAGATGAATTTCCAACAAACGGATTGTTTTTCTTTTCCTCGCCGACCGTCGTCTCGGGGCCGTGGCCCGAAAGGAGTCGCGTTTCATCGGGCAAAGTAAACACTTGAGTTTTGATGCTATTGAGCAGCGCATCCCAATTGCCGCCGGGCAGATCGGTGCGACCCACGCTTTCGTGAAAAATCAAATCACCGCAAAAGCAAACGCTTGCCGCTGGAACATAAAAAATACAATGACCCACTCGTATGTCCCGGCGTGAAGCGGACTTCAAATTCGACGCTGCCTAACTTCAGTATCTGACCTTGATATAAATCAATCGTCGGTTCGGGGCCGGGATCAATCTTAAATCCAAAGAGCGGCGCGCCGCCTTCTGCACGCCACAAGACATGATCATTGGGATGAAGAGCGACCATTGGCAATGGATTTAATCCATCTGCAATCGCGCCCGCGCCGCCGATATGATCGAAGTGTGCATGCGTATACCAAAGATGCGCGATACGCCAGCCGCGTTTTTGTGCTTCGGCGAGAATGATTTGACCGTCCCACGCCGGATCAATCACCGCCGCGTCGTGGGTTTCGAAATCAGCAACAAGATACGCATTGGTTTGAACGGGGCCGAGCTTGAAAGATACAATTTCCAACATAACGGAATCCTCTTATAGGTCCGGAGCGAGCTCGATATGATCGGGTGAAAATTTCTTCGAGCGAGGAATGAAGATCAGGCTGAGAATGATTCCGATTCCAATCAAAACGAGTCCAACTGGATACATCAACACCGGATCGAGTTGATAAAGATATCCAGCGAGCGGCGGCGCAAGCAAAACCGTTGAAGAACCGATCATTTCTGTGATGCCGTATGCAAGTCCCATTTGTGATTCATGCACAAAGGGTCGCACTTGCGCAACGCCCAGCCAGCGTAAAGCGCGAAATCCGCCAAGAAGAAAATATCCGAGCGCGAACCAGCCAAAGCCTGAGCCGCGCCAAAGCAATACAGCAAATAACGATACGCTGATTTGACCCAACACGAAACCAGTGCGCGCTTCAAATTGTCCGAATAAGAAATTGAGCGCGGCATTGCCAAGGCTTCCAATGGAAAATAATTCGCCAATTGCTTCCAGCGATAGACTACGTTGGTTTGACAAGAAATTCGGCGTCAAGGGTTGAGGCAAATAGGTTGCAAAGGCAACCACAAAAAGAATGGAAAGAAAACTTAAATAACGCGAGTTCTTCAACAAACTTTGAGGCGGGTCTTGCGGATCGTGATGATCGCGCGGCTGCGATCCGATGAAAAAAAGGAGAACCGTGGAAAGAATAAAAATTCCAGCAGAGACAAAGTAGACCTGTCCCAATCCAAAATGATCGCCAAGCCAACCGCCGGTGAGGGGACCAAGCACTGCGCCCGCATTGTAGGTCATCGAGATAAATGTAATGGCGCGTCCCACCGACCACTCGCCACGCGCGGCGGTCACATAACTATCCAGCGGCGAAGCAACAAATGCGGTAAAGCCATAAATCAAAACGCCAACAACAAAAATCGGAAGTGTTCTGGCAATCGCCATCAATAACGCTGCCGCGATGCCAATAATCCACGCCGCAATCAAAAACGGACGACGACCGATTAAAGTCTGAAAGATGACCGGCGGGAATATGCGTGAGCGTCATCACCGCGCCGAATGCGCCGAGGATCACACCAATTTGAATCGGGTCAGCGCCCAATTGTTGAAGATAGATTGGTTGGAAAAGCAGAAACATGCTCTCGCCCAGCCCCCACAAGAACAAAGATGCGCCCAACCAAAGCAAAGAACGATTCATTGATGCAAAGACTCCAAACCCATCTTAAGACAAAATCAATCTTTTCGCATCCACGCGGGATGTAAGGCGGCTACCGTTTTATAAACTGGGCACTGCTTATCATGCGCTCCCGCCAAATATCCCGTGCTGACGAGGAACTCGCGCACGATCTCAGCCGCCGGTGAACACAAATGTTTGCTTAAATAATTTCATCCATTCTTCCAATGTTAAAGATTCGTGAACATCCAGCCAGCCTTTGAATGAATGATATTCGCTTTGCAAAGCCTGAATGCGTTTTGCATTTTCAATCGCGGCATGGATCTTCAATCGGTTGCGGATAATGCCCGCGTCGGAGAGAAGTCGCGCCACTATCTGGTTGCCATATGATGCAATTTTATCAACATCAAAATTGTCGTACGCGCGGCGAAAGTTATCCGCCTTTTTTAAAATCGTGATCCATGAAAGACCGGCCTGATTGATCTCCAGCATAAACCGTTCAAAGAGCAGGTGATCTTCCGATAACGGAAATCCATATTGCGTGTCGTGATAGATTCGGTTGTATTCATCTTCGGGATGAGCGCGAACATAATCACAATAACTTGTCACAACTTAATCTCCATAATCGGCAAAATCCGCGGTGTGCCTTCCATTTCGGAATGGTGCTGATCAATTTTATGTGCGCCCATCTTTATATAAAAGCCAACCGCATTCGGGTCAGATTCCAATCGCAGCATATAATAGCCGCGCTCCTTCGATAAATGAATTGCATGGTTGAAAAGAGCATTCCCAACACCCTGTCCCATTTGAGCAGGCATCACCCAAAGATTTTCCAACCAGGCATTACCATCTTTCTCCAGCAATGTATAAAAACCGATGGGCTCGATTATCAACACTCGCCATCCAGCTTTCATTCTTTTCAAAATATTCCGAGCGAAAAGTTAATTCCGGAGTCCAGATCTGCATCCAGCGCTCCGGGTAACCCCAATGACCTTTGGCGGCAATCGCAATTTGAGTCAGCGCTTCAGCCTCTTCGGGCAATGCGCGGCGAATTTCAATATCCATAATGACGTCGATTGTATCCCATAGTATTTCAAATTGAAAGAAAGTTAATTTTGACCTCTTGTATTCTGCAAGCATTGTTATATACTAAGCGGTTGACATTTTCAAATAAGGAGCAATCAAAGATGCACAGAATCAAGGAGCCTGGCGCGGACCAACCTCCCAGTCGCCGACTCAAACGTTACTGGCGGGTGGCCGTGCTGGCCAATATCAAGGACGAAAAAGTCTCTCTGCCCCCCGGTGTCCCGCCGGATGCTTATGCCGATTTTGACCATATTGAAACAATTGAACATATCCGCAATGCCATTGAAAGCGATGGCCATGCAACGGCTTTTATCATGGCCGATCAAAACCTCCCTTTCGCCCTGCGCGACTTCAAACCCGATATCTGCTTCAACATCGCCGAAGGATTAGGCGGCGATGCGCGCGAAGCACAAATTCCCGCCTTGCTGGAGATGATGCGAATTCCATATACCGGCTCGCGCGTACTAACGAATGGAATCTCTCTCGATAAGACACTTACTAAACGCATCTGGCGTGACCGACGTTTGCCGGTCGCGCCGTTCCAGGAATTCATCCTCGGCGACGAGCCTCTTCGTTCGGATTTGAACTTTCCGCTTTTCGTCAAGCCTGCCCGCGAAGGAACCGGCATGGGCGTGGACTTGAATGCCATTGTCAAGAATGAAAAAGAATTACGCGAACGCGTCAAATGGGTCATTGATAATTACAACCAGCCCGCTCTGGTTGAAACATTTCTTCCTGGGCGCGAGTTTACCGTGGGCATCATGGGACGTCCTGATATAAAGCTTTATAGCCGCCATCCGGAATGGTACGAGAAAGATGGCTTTCATCGCTTCCCTGTCCTCGAATTGGACAGCAGCCGTTCCGTTACGCCGCAAGTTTATAGTCAAGCCGCAAAATCCAAGTCGGTTGGAGAAGAAGGCGCACCGGGCTATTTTTGTCCCGCAAATATCGAGCCAGAATTGACCAAGAAATTACAATATCTTGCTTGGCGCGCACATATTTTGCTCAATGCGCTGGATATTTCACGCACAGACGTTCGTCTTGATGCAGAAGGCAATCCGCGTTTTCTGGAGATCAATACTTTGCCCGGACTGACGCCTGATTATAGCGATCTGTGTCTACAAGCCAGCGCGGAAGGTATCACATACAACGATTTGATTCTGGAAATCCTCTATATGGGTGCAAGCCGCTGGGGAATGCTTGAGCCGCGCGAGGTTCCAGATCGAAGCGGGCAAGCGCGGAAGGCAAGCAAATCATATAGGATTCTGACTTACTCAGTTACGCCGCGCCTTGCAAAGCGCGGCGTAATGTTTCATATACTATATATAGTCACATCTCGGGGTTTTCCTTCACAATATCAACACATCTATATCAAAAGTTCTTCACGGTACTATACTATATTTAGGGTCGCTAAATAAGATTTTCAAAAAGGAGTCACATTTCATGTCGAGCACAAAAGATTCTTCCTCATCCATATCCACACTGAGCCACAAAAGGAATTTTTGGTACATTGTCGGCTCAGTTCTAATTGTTTTGATCCTGGCCGGTGGATATTTATATTATCAGTCGGCTCAACAAAAAAGTAAAAGCGCAGCCGCCGCCAGTTCATCTCTCCAAACCGCGAGAGTAACGTCAAGGAAGTATTGTGATCAGCGCCAGCGGCACGGGACAAGTAGTTGCGGCAGCAACCGCCAATCTGGGCATTTCCAAATACCGGGTTCGACAAGCAGCGGCAACGCCACGCTCACGACAGACTCAATGTCATCGTCGGCGATCAAGTGAAGGCTGGAGAACTTTTGGCTGCGGAAGATAATACCACTCAGGCTCAAGCCTTAGCACAGGCAAAATTAAACCTAGCTCAATTGACTTCCCCGGCTGCCATTGCTACGGCTCAAGGAGCTGTTGCCACCGACCAAGTCAATGTCACTAACGACTATCAAGCTCTGCAATTTGATATCAGCCCCGAACGGGTTCATTGGGAGGAAGAGGTAGCTGCCGCTCAACAGAACCTGACCAATGCCCAATTGGATGCCCAAACATCCCCCTCCGCTGCTGCTACACAAAAAGTGCAGGACGCACAGAAAGCCCTCGATTACGCCAATCAACAATTGGCGGGAGCAGTGGATTGGTATAACAAAATTTATGTTCCTCTACACTTTACGTACCTTGTTAGCAGTACAAGCTGGAACAACCAGTGGAAGAGGATCTAAAGGCGGTAGCGCTAAAGGTGGTAGCCAACCCACTAAAGTCATTAGCCCGCCGACAGCTACAACGATTGCGAGTGCACGTGCGGCTCTCGCATTGGCGCAAGCGGATGTAAGTGCAGGATCAGGATCTCGTGACCGCACTGACCACCGGCGTCATCCCAGACACCGCTACCGGACCGGCCTTATCGTCGCGCTAAAGCAGGCACAAACTGCCCTCCAGACCGCACAAACTGATTTCAATAACACCCAGATCATCTCTCCCATCAATGGAACCGTGACTGCCGTAAACAATACCAATGGGTGACACTGTCGGTATCAGCCACGGTCATTACAGTGTCTGATTTGTCTCATCTCCTGCTCACCGTTTATATCGATGAAACCGACTTGAGCAAACTCGCCATCGGCGAAGAAGCCGATGCCGTTTTCGACCCATTCCCAATCAGACCTTCAAAGGAAAAGTCACCGAGATCGTTCCCGCACTGACCACGGTGGACAACGTTCCAGCCGTTCAGGCCCAGGCGGCATTGGACAATTCCGCCAGCTCTGCTCTTTATGTCGGACTCAATGCCACGGTCAACGTGATTAATGCCCAGGCAAATAACGTATTACTCGTGCCAATTCAAGCCTTGAAACAACTCGAGCCTGGAAAATATGCCGTCTTTGTAGTCCAAAACGGAAATCTGACGCTTCAGCAGGTCGAAGTCGGCTTGATGGATCAAAGTTATGCCGAAATCAAATCGGGACTTCAGGCGGGCGATGTGGTCAGCACGGGCCTGGCTGCCAACCAATCAAAGTGCAAGTGCGGCTAGCACAGGACAATAATATGAAGTCTGAAAAAATAATTATTGAACTCAAGGACCTCTCCAAAATCTATCAGATGGGCGAAGACATCAGCGTAAAAGCATCTGGACAATATCAACTACCGCAATTTGTATTCACAATATCAACACACCTGTATCAAAAGTTCTTCACGCTTTTATACTATATTTGGCAGTTGTTAAATAAGCTTTTCAAAAAGGAGTCACATTTCATGTCCAGCACAAAAAATTCTTCCACCCCCACACCTACATCCGTACTATCCACACTGATCCACAAAAGGAATTTTTGGTACATTGTCGGCTCAGTTCTGATTGTCTTGATCCTTGCCGGTGGATATTTATATTATCAATCGGCCCAGCAAAAAAGCAAAAGCTGCGGCCGCAGCCAAGTCAGCGCTTCAAACCGCCAGAGTAACTCAGGGAAGTATCGTGATCAGCGCCAGCGGCACGGGACAAGTGGTCGCGGCAGCTACCGCCAATCTGGGATTTCCCAACACCGGCTCTTCAAGCAACACTGGAAACGGTACGCTCACACAACTCAATGTCATCGTAGGTGATCAAGTCAAAGCTGGACGAGCTATTGGCTCAGGAAGACAATACCAATCAGGCACAAGCTTTAGCGCAGGCAAAATTTAACTTAGCTCAGTTGACTTCCCCGGCTGCGATCGCTACGGCTCAGGGAGCCGTTGCCACCGATCAGGTCAATGTCACCAATGCGTTACAAACCTTGGAATTCGATATCAGCCCAGGTGTTTACCACTGGGAACAAGAAGTGGCTGCGCGCTCAACAGAACCTGACCAACGCCCAATTGGCCGCCCAAGCTTCCCCCTCCGCGGACTGCCACACAAAAAGTGCAGGACGCACAGAACGCCCTAGATTACGCCAATCAAGAATTGGCGGGAGAACAGGTCTACTATACCAAGTACTATGTTCCTCGAATATTTTACTGCCACAAATAAAGCGACAGGTTATCAGATCTATAAATCCTCCAACGGATACAGACATTGCGAGTGCGCGTGCGGCTCTGGCACTTGCCCAAGCGCAAGAAGTGCAGGATCAGGATCTCGTGACCGCATTGACCACCGGCGTCATCCCAGATACCGCTACCGGACCGAGCCTTGCGGCGCTAAAGCAGGCACAAACTGCCCTGCAAACCGCGCAAACTGATTTCAATGACACCCAGATCATCTCTCCCATCAATGGAACCGTGACTGCGGTAAACAATCAAATTGGTGACACGGTCGGATCCGCTACGGTCATTACAGTTTCAGATTTATCTCGCCTCCTGCTTAACCATTTATATCGATGAGACCGACTTGAGCAAACTCGCCATCGGCGAAGAAGCGGATGCCGTTTTCAATTCACTGCCCAACCAGACTTTCAAAGGAAAAGTCACCGAGATCGTCCCCGCACTGACCACGGTGGATAACGTGCCAGCCGTTCAGGCGCAGGTGCAATTGGACAATTCCACCGGCACTGCCCTTTACGTCGGTCTCAATGCCACGGTCAACGTGATTAATGCCCAGGCAAATAACGTATTACTGGTGCCAATTCAAGCCTTGAAACAACTGGAGCCTGGAAAATATGCCGTCTTTGTAGTGCAAAACGGAAATCTGACGCTTCAGCCGGTCGTGGTTGGCTTGATGGATCAAAGTTATGCCGAAATCAAATCAGGACTTCAGGCGAACCGATGTGGTCAGCACAGGCCTAGCGGCAACCAATCAAAGTGCAGCTGCCGCTGGCACAGGACAATGAAATGAAGTCTGAAAAAATAATTATTGAACTCAAGGACCTCTCCAAAGTCTATCAGATGGGCGAAGAAAACATCGTAAAAGCACTGGACAATATCAACCTGGAAATCCATGAAGGTGAATTCGTCTCCATCATGGGACCCTCCGGTTCAGGCAAAAGCACCTTGATGAACATCTTGGGCTGCCTCGACCATCCCACCAGCGGCCAATATTTTCTGGATGGCGAGGATGTCAGCAACTTGAACAAAGTTCAGAACAGCACTGATTCGCAACAATAAGATTGGTTTTGTTTTCCAGTCCTACAACTTATTGGCACGCATGACCGCCCTGCATAATGTTATCCTCCCGATGGTATATAGCCGCTTCAAGAAAACCTCTCATGCAGAAAGAGCAAAGCGCGGAACAGCGAAACGTTGGAAATGGTTGGGTTGGGAAAGCGTATCAATCATTTGCCCAAAGAACTATCCGGCGGCCAGCAGCAACGTGTGGCAATCGCCCGTGCTCTCATCAACGATCCAGTGCTCGTCCTGGCCGATGAGCCGACGGGCAACCTCGACACCCACTCTGGCGAAGAGATTATGGATTTGCTCCATTCTCTACATCAAAGAGGCCGTACCATCGTGATGGTGACGCATAACCCGGAGACCGCCGTGCACGCAGATCAAGTCATTCATGTCCGCGATGGTGTCATCGCAAAAGACGAAACCGATCATAACGGCGTCCTTAGTGTTATTCCCTAAAAAGATTTAGAAAGGAGTTTGATATGGATCTATCAGAAATCATCAACATCGCCTGGAACGGCGTAACCAGCAACAAATTGCGATCCATTCTGACGATGTTGGGCGTCATCATTGGCGTGGCGGCTGTGATCATGGTGATCTCGGTCAGTGCCGGCACAGAAGCGAGCATCGCCGCGCAGATTGAAAACCTGGGAACGAACTTGCTGTTTGTGACCCAAAACTTCACGGCTGGCGGACCGCGAACTCAAACCAATCAATACGCAAAACGCATTGTATTATCCCGATGCCGCCGCCATCGCAACCATACCCGGCATCACTGGTGTTGAGACCGAACGAAATTCAAATCAAACTGTACAGTATGGCGACAATACCGTCGATTCGGTTTCTGTGGTTGGCACCACAGCCTGACTTCCCAACCGTGCGCGATTCTCCGATTGGTGAAGGCCGCTTCTTCGCTCAAAGCGATCTGGATCAGAAAGCTACTGTTGCTGTTTTAGGCTCCACCTTGGCACAAAATCTTTTCGGAAGCACAGACCCGATTGACCAGAAAGTGATCGTGGGAAATTTGCAAATGACTGTGGTCGGCGTCCTGGCTCCAAGAGGCGTGGTCGGCGGAACAGATTACGACGCTCGTATCTATCTCCCCATCACAACCGTATTCGAACGCTACACGCCATCTCAATTTGCGAGAGTGATCGGTGATCGCATCAACACCATTGTGGTTCAAGTAGCAGATCAAAGCCAGATGGATAACACTGTTTTGCAGATCGAGCTCTTGCTGGCTCAGCGGCACAACCTGACTGTGGATACGCTTCCGTTCACCGTCCGAACCCAAAGCGACGTGATCACCACTCAAACGGCGACCACCTCTGCATTCGGTACCTTACTGGCAGCCGTAGCGGCTGTCTCACTGGTCGTGGGAGGCATCGGCATTATGAACATCATGCTGGTCAGCGTGACCGAGCGCACGCGTGAGATTGGCGTACGCCAAGCCATTGGAGCCACACCGAACGACATTCGCTTTCAATTCCTGGCAGAGGCGTTGATGCTTAGCCTGACAGGCGGATTAATCGGAGTGCTGATCGGTGTGGGCGGTTCCATTATATTCAATGCGACTGGTATCTCAGCGACTGTGATCGTACCGAGTTCCATCCTGTTAGCATTTGCCTCGGCGGCGGCAGTCGGTATTTTCTTCGGATATTACCCTGCCAACACCGCGGCTCAACTCGATCCTATTGATGCGCTGCATTACGAATAAATCATAAATCAAACAAACAAAAGGAGTTATTCGATGAAAGTAAAAATCGTTGTCATAATCAGTTTATTGCTTGGTGCGGCTTTGATTGCCGGTTGCGGATCATTCCCAGGACTAGGGAGTAATTCCAATACGCCGCCCAGCACGCCCGTTGGGCCAATCAATTCAAATTATTCCAATGCCATTTCACCTGCCCAACAGTTGATTCTTGGCACTATGAATCTACAAGGCAATTTGGAAGTCACCCCGAATGAAGCTGCTCAACTCGTCCCATTATGGGAAGCGTACCAAACCCTGTCTACCAGCAATACTGCCTCTCCACTGGAATTACAAGCCACGTTGGTGGGTGTCGAACAAGCCATGACGCCCGATCAGGTTCAAGCAATTGTGAACATGAAGCTTACGCGTCAGGATATGGCAACCATATTCCAGCAACAAGGTATAAGCTTTGGCGGAAGAGGAGGATCAGGTACACCCGCGTGCAGGTGGTGGCGGATTCGGTGGAGGCGGCGGTGGATTCGCGGTGGTGGACTGGCGGCGGTGGCGGAGGAGGCGGTGGATTCGGCGGATGGTGGATTCGGCGGCGGCGCCTCAACGCCTAACCCTCAAGTGATCGCCACCTACCGCGCAAGAGCCTCTTCCGGTGCTGCCAACGCGGGCCTGGTAAGACTTGTCATCCAATTCCTTCAACAAAAAATCCTGCTCTAGCAGCCATCAGCGACTCCTTCGCGCTCGCTACAACTCCAATGCCATCCGAGACACCAACACCTTAATCACAAGTCGGAAAAAAGACTTACTTGCTCAATCTAATCGGTTAGATCTAACTACCGATTAGATTGAGAGGAGAATAATGCGTTATGACAAAAACAATTTTGGTCGTTGATGATGAAGAGCGGCTCGTGTCACTCTTGAAAGCGTATCTTTCCAATGAAGGATTCAGAGTCGTCACTGCCAAGAACGGACGGGATGCGCTTTTCCAAGCCCGAAATGAGAAACCTGATCTGATCCTTCTGGACATCATGATGCCGGAAATGGACGGCTACGAATTTATCCGCCTGCATCGCAAGGAGCGCGAAACACCGATCATTCTGTTGACGGCCAAAATTGAAGAAAGCGATAAAGTGACCGGGCTGGAATTGGGCGCCGATGATTATGTGACGAAGCCTTTCAGCCCACGCGAATTGACCGCTCGAGTCAGAGCTGTGTTGCGCCGCGCTGGTCAGGAAATGCCCAAAGCTGATGTATTACGTTCCGGAGGCATCGTCCTCGACCGCGCCAATCATGTTGTAACAGTCAATGAAAATGCTGTGGATTTAACTCGTTCAGAATTCGACCTGTTAGCGGCATTGATGTCAACTCCAGGCCGCACCTACACCCGGCTCGATTTGCTGGATTATCTGCAAGGTTCGGCGTATGAAGGGTATGAGCGCACCATTGACGCGCATGTAAAAAACCTGCGCGCCAAGATCGAAGATGATCCGCGCGATCCGAGCTACATCGAAACCGTATACGGCGTCGGCTATCGTTTCAAACCGGAAAACTCAAATCACAGGAAATGAGCCTGCATGTCCATCCTTCGAAAAGGCCAAATCAGGAATTCAAAGTATATTCCCCAACCGTTCGCTGGCGATTAAGTTAGTGCTGGCTTTTTTAGCGGTCAGCCTGGCCGGAATTGCCTTGATTGGCTTGCTGGCTTCCAACGTGACTGCCCATGAATTTGGCAGGTTCGTTAATACCGAACGTCCAACCACACTGGCGGCTGGTCTTACAAATTATTATGCGGCTCATAATGGATGGAACGGTGTCGCAACGATCATCCAGAATGACAATTCAACGCTCTCCAACTGATCCAATCCGGCCGCTTGTATTGGTAGATAATCATGGCAATGTTGTTTTTTCAACAGATGTTCAATTCCAAAACCAAAAACCTTCCGCAGACCAGGTTGCTTTCGGTGTTCCGATTTGGGCGAATGGACAAATCGTCGGTTTGCTCATCCCCACCTTTCCGCCGCGCGGCGCGGCTCCGCGCCCTCCTGCCAATGATTACATTGCGCGCATTAACCAGGATTTGCTGGTGGGTGCTTTAGGTGCAGTGGCTCTTTCCCTCCTGCTGGGTCTGTTCTTCTCTTCAACCTTGACCCGGCCATTAAAGGATTTGATCAATGCTACGCGCGATGTCGCTCAGGGCAATCTCGAAAGGGAGGTCCCAGTCCGCTCCAAGGATGAATTAGGAGAACTGACCAAATCATTCAACCAAATGAGCTCACAATTGAAACAAAGCCGCGACCTTCGCCGCAATATGACTGCTGATATCGCTCATGAACTCCGAACCCCATCTGAGCATTATTCTGGGACATACGGAGGCGTTGAGCGAAGGCAAGCTGGCTCCATCGTCCGAAACCTTTGACATTGTATACGATGAAGCCAAACGACTCTCGCTTCTTGTCGAAGACTTGACGAACGCTTTCTCTTTCCGAGGCCGGCGAGTTAACCCTGACATTGCAGCCAGTATCCCCAACCGATTTGATCGATCGCGTGTCTGGAGCCTATTTGCCAAAAGTGCGCACTGCCAATATCTCCTTGGAAACCGAGGCGGATTCGAGTTTCCCAGATATCAATGCTGATTCCCATCGCATTGTACAAGTATTCGGAAATCTGATGGAGAATGCTTTGCGATATACGCCGTCCGGCGGGCGCATCAAATTATCCGCTCGTTCTGTATCAGATGGAATTGAATTTCGCGTCCAAGACAGTGGACCGGGCATCCCTGAAGTCGATCTGCCGCACATCTTCGACCGTTTCTATCGAGGCGACAAATCGCGCAGTCGGCAGGATGGAGGCTCGGGTTTGGGTCTCGCAATTTCAAAATCGATTATTCAAGCGCATGGCGGTCAGATTTGGGCTGAAAGCGCATTAAACGAAGGTACAACCATCGTGTTCGTATTACCCATGTTCAAAAACTTGTAACCGCAAGAAAGTACTTCAAGATTGCTCTATCATAACAAGGAGTTATAGAATGAAAAAAATTTTCCTAATCCTCATCGTTTCTGTTTTACTAACAGCATGTTCCTCAACTGCGTCCAATAGTACAAGAACCAGCCAACAAACACCTATTGCACAACTTCCAGTTCAGTCCAACCAGTCGCTCGCGACCGCACAGCCTTCCATCACTGATACAGCCTTGCCAACTCCCATACCTGCAACAGTAACCGCCTCTCCCGTTTCTTCTGTTACACCAGCCGCGACAGCAGATCCTTCCCAGCCTGCTGACCTGGATGTCATAGCCAAACAAGGCTATGCCATGTTCGACGGGTTTTACATTGTCGGCGAATTGCTAAATAACACCGCTACGCCGATGGGAAACATAAACATCACTGCGACCTATTATTATCTGCGTGCCGGAAAGCCTGTAGTCCTCGGAACTATGGACGGAACTACCTTGCTGGATGTAATTCCTGCTTACGGCATGGCGCCTTTTGTAATTGGTCCCTATGTATTAACGACTAACAAGGCAGGTCCCGTCAACACTTATGATTTACATGAGGAAGGCCAAACCGGTACGCTTCC
>CAVVZL010000024.1:0-10873 GCA_963752775.1 uncultured Chloroflexia bacterium | reverse complement strand
TTATCTTTTACTTCCCTGTTCTGGAACCATCGTATTGCTGATTGCCCTTGATTTTCTGCGCCCAAATCAACGTTTCATGCGCATTCGTAAATCGTGTTCCGCGAAAATTAGGCATAGGATTGGTTTTTATCCAAACCACGTCATTAAAAATCCAATAGCCCAAGTCCTGCAATATTGTTCCGAGCCTATAAATATTATGATACGCCCCAATTACCCAAATCGTTCCGTCATCTTTCAACACGCGTCTGACAAGCAGACAGCCAATTGCGCGTGAAAATATCATAATCTCCAAAACTACCAAATTTATCCCACAAATCATCCACCGCATCAACCTTCGTCATATTCGGACGCCACAATTCCTGCGAAAGCTGAAGGTTATATGGAGGGTCAGCAAAAATCACATCGATTGATTTCTTAGGCAAGCTATTCAATTCTTCAACACAATCCCCTTGAATAATTTGATTTAAGGGCAATTCAATCTTCGCCATAAGTTTTACCTTTTATAACCCAGTAAATTTATACCGGTGGATTATCCAGCCGCACGCCGTGACCGCGCACGGTGTCAATGTATTGATGCTTTGAATCCAACTCTGCAATCCGGTCACGCAACCGGCGGATGAGCGCGTCAAGCGCCTGATCGGAAACACCCGCGGCTTGCTCTTCACCCCACACCGTCTCGACCAAATCAGGACGAGAGATCACCTGTCCCTGATTTTCATAAAGCAACCACAACAACTTGAATTGCTGTGCAGAGAGTGGCGGGACAAGTTGTTTCTGGTTCACCCACACACTGCGCGATTTATGTTCCATCATCAAGCGGCCCGGATGACCCGCGCCTTCCGTCAATGGCATGGTCGCGTCGGAAGTGAAGAACAAAAATTCCTGAACAAAACTAACCTGCAGTTTATCCCCATCCTGCAACATCATCGGCGAAGTCAATGCGGTTCCATTCAAGTGAGTGCCGTTCTTACTGCCCAGATCCTCGACTATGATCCCCTCATCCGTCGGCGTCAGCCGCGCATGGAAACGTGAGACTTGCCGGTCCGCGATGACCACGTCACAAGTCGACTCGCGTCCAAGCACGATCGCACGGCTCAACGGCCAGCGTTGACCTTTGAGTGGTCCCTCCTCTGCCACCAGCATGGGAAATTCTTCTGTGCGTTTCATAGACGCCCTCAACTTATTTCAAATCAAATTTGGAAACAAAGACGTTTATAATATAGCATAAATTCTGTTTCTGTGCATACATCCACGCCGAAATAAATTGCACAGATGCAAGCAAGGAGGACCGTGCCCCTTTTGTTAAACGATGGAGAGGTGCTGCGCGACCGCTACAAAGTCCGGGAAAGAATCGGACAGGGCGGCGCTGGTTCCATTTATCTGGCCGATGACTTGCGGCTGGAAGGACGCCAGTGCGCGCTTAAGGAAGTCGAGTATGACCGCTCCCTCTCGGAGAATCTTTTGGAAGAAGCCCGCCAGCAGTTTTTACGCGAGGCCACCATTCTCGCGCGCCTCGATCATCCCAACCTGCCAAAAGTTTCGGATTTCTTTTCCAATGGGCCGCGCGATTATCTCGTCATGGATTACGTCCCCGGCAAGGACCTGCGGACCATGGTTTTGGATGCGCGCCGTGAAAAAAGATTTCTCCCGGAACAGGAAGTGCTCGGCTGGGCGCATCAACTTGCCGACGCGCTCGATTATCTTCATACGCAACAGCCGGCTATCGTTCACCGCGATATCAAACCGAGCAATCTCAAGATCACACCATCTGGTTTACTGAAGCTGGTGGATTTTGGACTGGTTAAGATTATGGCTCCGGAGGAAGTCACCATCACCGTCATTCAGGGACAAGGCACGGCACTTTACACGCCCATTGAACAATACGGTGCAGACGAAGCGCACACCGATGCACGTGCCGACATTTATGCCTTTGGTGCGACTCTTTATCATCTGCTCACGAACGAACCTCCCGTGGACGCGCGTAAACGCTTCCTTCAGCCCTCGAGCTTGAAACCGCCTCGAGAGTTCAATCCATCGCTGAGCGAGCGAACTGAACAAGCCATTTTATGGGCCATGGCCCTGCATCCGGATGACCGGCCCAATTCCATCAGCGTGTTCAATGAATTCTTATTCGGTTCAGGGAAAATGCCGCTACAAATTCACTCCGACCATAACCGCGTTTGACATTCCTCGATTGAATATCTTTGGCAACTCAGCCGACATCATCCTGCTTTGGGTCACTGTCGGGCTGTTACTCTTAAGTTTGATTGCCTCCCTGATCCATTGACATCTCATCTATCGACTATTTAATTTGTGACCATAGCCAGCCAATTCCCCATCCAAGCAACAATCCACATAATGTAATGCCTAAAATGCCGCTCATGCCATTGGAAATGGCAAAGTCCTGGCTTCCGGGCAATTCGAACGCAAAATAGTTATAAGCCAGCAAGCCACAGGATAACGCACAGAGTCCCCAACGGATTCCCCATTTTCTTGACTCCAACCGATTTCCTGCGAAAAATGCCAACAGCGCACCAACCAACAACAAGATCATGCGTCAAAAGCCAGGCATTGAAAAGGGGCGCGCCCTGAACTGTCGTAAATGGACTTTGTTCCGGCTGAGGAGTTGCAGTCATTACGACAGCTGTTTGAGTCGTTTGCACTGGCACGATCACTGTTACAGCCGCCGCTTGGCCCGCGCTGACGTCGAGTTGCAATACTTCAGAAAGAGTCGCAGGGTCGCTTGTGGCGCGGATTTCAAGCAGGCCGGGTTTATCCAACCCAAACGAGACACGCGCGATCCCATTGGTCGTGGTCGAGTCCGCTTGTTGAAGAGTACTGCCGCCTTCTCCGGTAAGCGTCATGGAAAAATGCACAGCTGTTCCATCGGGAACCGGATTTCCATTATGGTCATTGATCACGCCTGTTCGGATCGCGATGGTATCTCCAATCCTAAAAAGCGGGACGGCAGTTGGGATCGGCGTGGAAACGGGCGTGGAAGCACCGGTCGAAACAGGAATCGCGGGCAGGTCCAGAGTGAGCGAGATGATCTGATTGGGATTGGGCGCGGTGATGGAAGTCAAATCATAACCCAATGCAGAAATCGAAACCGGCGAAGCGCCAGCGGGAGTCAGCTCTTGAAAAAGCAAACGTGCAGCCACGTCGATAAATGGCTGCTGTTTGCTATATAAGGCATAATATGCCGTGAGATGCGAAATATCGGTGGCATCGAAATAATAAGGCGCACCGAACGAGAAAAGAATAACATGCTTATTGCCTCAACAGATCCTGGCGTTCAGAGAGAAAACGGCTGATTAATTGCGGCTGACCATTGTTTGCATCAGCCAATGAGATAACGACCCACGCGGCATGGCCCAGATCGGTTTCAAGATTGGGCGGCGGAGTTGTTGCCCGTCAAAAACGCGGAAATGTCATTGAGCGAATATGATCGATAAGCGCAGAAATGAATTCTGATTGACCCCTTGCGGACTGAATAGCTGGGCAACTGCGCTTTGAAGCGCGTTGACATCCAGATTGGGTTGAGGCGGACAAGTGCTACATTGTTTGACCTGAGCGCTATCGGTGATGAACACCATGCGGTCAAGAGATTGAGGCGGCGACGGAAATCAATGTAGTTAAGTCTTGCGGCCCAGGGCTGACCAAGGTGGCTGAGTGAAGCGCAACATCCAATGTAACGGTCTGTGGTTGACCAATTGACGTCCAAATTCGATTTTGGGACCAGCACATTGGCAATCTCGAAGCCTGCCATAGAGGCGATATTTTTGACTCAGAATGCGAAGCACGGAAAAGTCGACGCTCTGGGCAAAGGTGGGATCTTGACGATATTTCTGCGCAAAGAACGCTAAGGATTTCCAAAACAGTGGAATACGAATCCGGCTCATCGCTGGAAACGATATTGCCCAAGTATCAACAGGTCATTCCCAGCAACAAACGCATCGCGCGCCACGGTTTGAGCGGGAAAACTTGTGCCCGAAGTATAGAATTGCCGCACGGCTTTTGTGCCGAGATCATCGCTGACCATCAATCCGCCATTATCATGCCAGGAACTAAATGCAGGCAAGCTGAGGATGGTTGCAAGTGCCTGCGGATCGAAGCTCACCGGACACGTCGTCGGCACGGATATTTCCCTGAAAGCCCTGATAACGAATATGGGAAACCAGCAAGCCCATCGGCAGTTGCATCCAGATGAGGATGCGTTACCCGTCACTGCAAAAAATGGACTCAGATCAATCTGTTTCAACTGTCAAGCGATTTGCGAACTGTGGCAACCTCTTCCGCATTGGGACGATCCGAACTTCCCTCACCGGGAAAATGCTTGGCAATCACTAGCATCTTATTTTGACTGCCAGCATGCAGGCCGCTGATATAAGCGCTTCCCATTTGGCTGACCCAATACGGGTCGCCGCCAAAGACGCTTGATCCCAAATCGCCATTGGCGGATGGATTGGGCGAATCAACCACATCGAGCGATGGACCAAAATACATATTCACGCCCAGCGCCGAAAGCTCCTGCCCCATCACAGACCCAACCTTATTAGCAAGGTCAGGCTGCCAAGTGGCGCCAATCGCCATCTCCGATGGAAGCGGTGTCAATCCATTTAAGATTTGATCTCCGGGTGAGCCATCGCCGTCCTGCGCCATCGCAATAAACAGCGGCACATAAGCAGTGTTGACTGATCGGTGTGGCAGACGGAGTGCCCAAAAGATTTTGTGCTGTATTCCACTCAACATCTTGCAGGCTTTGGATCAATTGATAAGCGGCTGTCACTGTATTCGGCGCGGCAACAAAATTATCATTGCCTGCGGATAGAACCACGCCGCCAATATAATGGTTGGCAATCAAATCATAAATCTGGGATTGTTGGCTTGTATCGGTGCCAGTGAATGTGACCAGAAACAATTGACCGACGCGTTCTTCGGGAGTCATCGCATCGAACAATTGACGGACGTCAGGCGGCGGTGCAGCGGTCTGCGCACGAACTGGAAACGGCACGCCAACCGAAGTCAGAATCAATACTGAAAGCGTAACCGCTAAAAAAATGCGTCTCAATCTCATCGTTCAATTATTCTATTCACCAGGACTACTCGCTTATAGGAAGTCACAATGATCTTCCCAGCACGCGCAAAGCTACCTGCGGATCATCCGTGAGAATGCCGTCCACCCCCCAGTTAGTCAACCGCACCATATCTTCGGCTTTATTCACTGTCCAAACATGAACACGCCGTCTGAGTCGATGTACCCGGACGATCTGTTGCTTTGTCACATCCGCAAGATATGGATGCAACGCGGCGTAATCTCCAAAGCTAAATCCAAAGGAACGAGTCCATGCCCCCTTCCATCCGCCGGCAACAAGTAAACCGCGAGGAACCTCGGGCAATAATCGTTTTGCTTTTTTAAGGTTGGATGCCAGGAAGGATGAAAGGATGACTCTCTTTTCCAAGCCCTGTTTTTTAACCAACCCACAAACCTTTTCAATCAGTTGATCGCATGTCGCGGCGGAGTTCTTCAACTCAACATTGATAAACATCTTTCTGCCGACTGCTTCAAAGACTTCTTCGAGCAGTGGAATTTTTTCGCCACGATATTTTTCCGAGAAGAAACTGCCCGCATCCAATGAACGCAATTCCGTCAAAGTTAATTGCGCCACGCGTCCATGACCATTCGTGGTGCGATCCACTGTTGGATCGTGCATTACAACAACCTGACCATCGGCGCTAAGTCGAACGTCGAGTTCAACCGCATCAGCGCCTTGAGACAAAGCCAGCCGAAAAGACGCGAGCGTATTCTCAGGCGCATGGGTCGATGCGCCGCGGTGAGCAAAAATAATAGGATGAGAAAGATTTTCGAACATGATTAAGGTTTATTGTTTTAAACCGAAAACATAAAAAGAAAGGTCAGATTTCCACGAAATACGCCTGTGCGGCGCGATCAAGCATCTCGCGCGACATGGTCGGCGGAACTGCCAGGTAGTGCGAAATATCGAGAATTTGATCACACAGATCACGAGGATGAGAAGCGCGCAGTTTGCGATTGCGCTTGATGTACCATTCCTGCAAAAGATACGCCAGTCCCTGATCGCTATATTCAATTTTGCGATCACCCGCAACTCGGCGGAAGATCTCGCGATACTCTTCGTATGATGGATCGCCAATCTCGATCTTATGGCGAAGACGCCGCAGAAATGCTTCATCCACCAGGTCTCTTGGGGGAAGGTTGGTCGAGAAAACGATCAGCACATCGAACGGCACCTCGACTTTTCGTCCGGTATGGAGGCGCAAAAAGTCTACACGGTTTTCGAGCGGAACGATCCAGCGATTTAACAGATCGCGCGGGCGCACCTGTTGTCTTCCAAAGTCATCAATCAACAATATGCCGCCGTTGGCCTTCACCTGAAATGGCGCTTCATAATATTTATGTGTATCATCAAAGACCAGATCAAGACCTTCGAGAGTCAACTCGCCGCCAACCACAATGAAAGGCCGCCGAATCTTCACCCAGCGCGGGTCGTGTCGTCCGCCGGTGCGCAGATTACCGGTGGTCGATGTTCCACCGCCTCCATCGGATTCGGTGGCAAGCCTGTGGCTGGTCGCATCATATACTTTGATAACCTGCCCGTCCAGATACAACGCGAAAGGAATGTACATTGTCTGGCTGAGAACGAGATTACCGAAGGCGCGCGCCACGCTGGTCTTGCCATTTCCGGGCGGGCCATACAAAAATATGGAAGTACCGGAATTGAGCGCAGGCCCCAGCCGCTGAAAAGTAGATTCAGAAATCACGAGTTGCGAAAGGATTTGACGCATGGTACGCGAGGTGACTGTCAGACGTCCACTTTTTTGGCGGCGAATCGCTTCGTTATAAACCTCAAATGGTACTGGTGCCTGTCCTGAATATTGGCTGCGCTCCAGCGCTTCACGCGCGCGTTGAACTCCTGCGCCCGTGATTCCATAAGTGTACGCGCCCTCGCCGAGTCCGCCCTGTGATGATTTAACTTCAATGAATTTTTCCTGCTTAAGGGCGGTTAGAAGCTGATCCGTCACACCGGCCATGGGAAGCGCAATTTCCTCAGCAATTTTGAAACCTGTCATATAGCCGCGAAAGTACAAAACTTTCAATATCAGATCCTGAAGCCAAAGCGGCGAAAGCCCGGTATCATCCAGGCTGTTGACCTGCGGTGGAACAAAAGAAACATTGGATGGAGTTGATTGTGAAAGATCGGTCATGCCACCTCTCCAAAAAATGCAGGGAACTCAAAGATATTTGTACAGAATAATTGGATTATAGCACGTCAAACAGATTCTTCTCCTGACAAATACATTTCGTTTATAATCGTGCAGATGAAACTCTCCGTGATCATTCCCGTCTACAATGAAGTGCAAAATATCGAGGAAATCTTGAAGCGCGTCAAGGGTACAGCCCTTGCGTGGGAAATTGTCGTCGTGGATGATGACTCCCAAGATGGAACGCGCGATTTGCTCCAGAAGCTGGAGGGCAAAGACGGATTACGCGTCATTCTCCATGATCGGAATCAAGGCAAAGGCGCGGCGGTTCGCACCGGACTTCAAGCGGCACGCGGCGACATATTATTGATCCAAGATGCCGACTTGGAATACAGCCCGCACGACTATCCGGTTCTGCTCCAACCCATAGAGGAAGGCATTGCGGATGTGGTCTACGGCTCGCGCTTCCTCGGCGGCCCGCGGCGGGCAACGATGTTCTGGCACATGATTGCCAATTATCTGCTGACATTTATGACCAATATCCTTTTTGACACCATCCTGAGTGATATGGAAACCGGCTATAAAGTTTTCCGTCGGGAAGTTGTAGATGGTATGAAGCTTCGCGCTAACCGCTTTAACTTTGAACCCGAGTTTACGGCCAAGGTTTTAAAGCGCCACTATCGCATTTATGAAGTCCCGATATCATTTAATCCGCGCGATTATTCAGAGGGAAAAAAGATCAAGTTTCATGATGCCTTTGACGCCGTTTGGACATTATTGAAATACCGGTTTGTGGATTAATTCTTTACTTCAACTGGCGGAGGTGACAACCTTCGCCAGTTCTTTCTGCTTCACTTCAATTCACTACGGTTGAACGTTCACTGTGTAATCCAACACATAATCGCCTGGTGCGTAATCGGACGTGCCATCGTTGATCTTGCTAGTAAATGTAGCCGTGGTGGTGATATGATGTTGTCCCACTGGCCAGTTGCTCAAAGCCACGTATAGTGTGTGACATTGCTGTCCGTTCTGTAGGTGCACATCATCGGTTGCAAATTCACTCACAGGAACATCTTGACCGTCCAAATTAAATTTCAACTGGATGCTCTTAAGATCCGTATTGAGAATATCGGTTGTAGTAGCACACCAACCATAATCCCAAAGAACTTGATCCGTCGATGATAAGGTAACCGTATAGGTCAGCGTACCCTGGGCTTGGAAAATCGGATGTGGTATTGTTCAGACGCCTTTTGTTCGAGTTGAGGCGCACCGGAAGAAGCTGCCGCCTGCGACTGGCTGATCGTGTCAATCGTGGGCGCACTGGCGGCGGGCTGCAAAGTGACAGAAGGAGTCGGTGCAGTTGACGACAAGCTTTGAGTTGATGAGCTGGACTGTCCAAGCACTGCGGCGACCGCCGCGTTCAGTACGACATCATCCGTAGAAGCCGCATTGCTGGCATCAATCGGGACTTTGACTGTCGGTTGAACACCCTTCCCCTCGAGGAAGAGACTGCCATCGGGCAGGACGAAGCGGCCAAAGGGAATCTGCAACGATATGCCTTCAGGTAACTGGAATTGTCCACGCGAAACCTCAGCTTCCGCACCTGCCGTCGGATATTGACCAACAACCATCATGCCAGGCACCTGGCTGAACCCATACGATTCCAATTCGCAGGCGCTAAAGCAGGCCGGCCCAACCAGCAACGCCATATTGTTGAAATGATATTGTTCGACGTCAGCTGTGAATTTCTCCGGCACGCCCTCCGGCTGGAATTTTCCGGACTCGGCACTGTAGTATTCCAGCTGGCCAAGGACAACATCCTTCGTATTCAAAAAGCCTTCCAAACCAAGAGGCGCACCGCCGCTGTTATAGCGCATGTCAATAATCAAACTATCCACCTGGTTGTCCTGGAATTGCTGCAGCGCACGCTGAAACAAGCGGACAATGAGATTTAAATCATCATCGTTGCTATTTATGGCGATATAGCCGATTTGCGAATTGCCCTGGTTCACGATTTTATAATCAACGGGCAAAAGCGGATTGGTGTCAACCCCGTAGTAAAGTGAAGTGCGTGCGAAGCTGTCGCGCTCTTGAATGGCAGTTAGTGTCGTGGTCTGAGACTGCCCGCCGGGATTCGTGAACGTTACCTGCGCTTGTGTACCAGGCTGGGCACGCAGGAGATAACGCGCTTGCTGGAGTTGAATAGCAAAGTCGGATGATTGGTTGGAATAAATATGTGCGCCAGCCACCGCGTCTTTGATAGGCTGGCCGTTGAACATAGTCACCGTCGCGCCGACCTTCATGCCAGCCTGTCTCTGCCGGGCCACCGCTCGTCAAATAAATCACCATGTAACTGCCATCATCCAATTGGCGGATGGAAAAACCATAACCGCCAGCAGTTGCATTGGTGAAATCCTGCTGCTCATATTGCTCCGCCATCCAGACCAACATGCGCATCTTTAAATGCCCACGTAAAATCGCGCAAAGCAAGATAAAACGCGTTCGGATCGTGTTTACTTTCCGCATCCGCCACGCGCGGCTGGAGCTGTGAATACAACTGATCCCAATTAGGCTGTTTGCCTTGAATGCCATTGAACGCATAATCCTGTTTGACCAGGCTGAACATATCGTCAAAAGCTTTGGTGTACGACTCGTTCGAGAAGTCTTTGATCGCCGCCGATTTCGGCTCGTACAACGTCAGGTTAGGAGTCGGCACTTGGGTAACAGTGAATGGCTCCTTGTCCAGATTGACAATGGAATAGCCCGCAGGAATGGGACCAACCGGATCATCCCCAGTGAACAATTTATGATCCGCACCGAATCCTGTTGGGAATTTTTGGTTGGCATCCGGCGCCCAGACCACCAAATTTCCGCCAACGACTTCATCGTTGTTATCGCTGTCGGTAATCACCGAAGCCAGATAATTCGGCCAGCCCTGAGATGGATCATCCCCCTCCGAATACGGACCGCCGGCCAAATTCGGCCAATAGGATACCGCAAAGATTTGCACACCGGCATCATTCTTGCCGTCATTTGAGACATTGACCATCGTTGCGGTCGGTCGCTCTGGCAGCTGCAAAGTATATTTGCCGGTTTTCGATTTGGAGTCTATGGAAAGGAAGCCAAGAGTTTGCGAAGAAACCGGAATGGTCCAGTTTTCATCGCGCTTGACAAAGCCATACATGTCCACCAAGGCCACAGCGTTTTCAACATAGTAAGTAGTGATGATGTCATTGGTATAAGTAAAAGTTCCTGTGATCTCATAGGGTTGGTTGCCCGACGCTGGAATTTGAACGATAGGGGCCTGAGTTGATATTACCTGCGCCAAATTAGAACTGCTGCACGCCGCCTGCACGAAAATCAAAACCGCTAGTACGGCTATTATTTTGAAAAGTTTCGATTTCATCTCTGCTCCTTTAAATTCCCGCCATTATACCGCCGAAGGTATAATAGAAAATGTGAATCCACAAGCGCAGATCGATGCAGAATTTGCACGGGCTGAACGGGCCCGTGCACGCGGCAATGAGGGACAAGCACGCGTCTGCTGCGCGGCGCGCGGCGGGGATTGCGATCCGTGAATACTTTGTGCGGCGCGGTGAGATGATTTAAACGCCAAGCGCATAACGAACCG
>CAVVZL010000023.1:0-41440 GCA_963752775.1 uncultured Chloroflexia bacterium | reverse complement strand
TGCCATTTTGCCATACCACTCGAGGTCGCCCTGTGCGGGACCGGAGATAATGAGCAGCGTGCGCGCTTCATCAATCAACACGTTGTCAACTTCATCCACGATGGCGTAGTAGTGCCCGCGTTGGACGCGGTCATTTAAGCTCATTGTCATGTTATCGCGAAGATAATCAAAGCCGAATTCGGAGTTTGTGCCGTAAGTAATGTCGGCTTTATAAGCCTCGACGCGATCCACGAGCCGCAAATGCTGCTGGTCTTCGTGCGGTGATTCTTTTTCAAAATCAACCAGGAAGGCTTTCTTACCATTCTCGGTGGCTGCGGCCATTTGCAAAACGCCGACCGATAGTCCAAGCATGCTAAAGATGGGGGCCATCCAGCGCGCATCACGCCGCGCCAAATAGTCATTGACTGTGACGAGATGCACACCGCGGCCTGTCAGTGCATTGAGATAAAGCGGAAGCGTGGCAACCAGCGTCTTGCCTTCGCCGGTTTTCATTTCAGCGATCTGACCGCGATGCAGAACCACTCCGCCCAGCATTTGAACATCATAATGGCGTAACCCGATCGTGCGTTTGGATGCTTCGCGCACCGCCGCAAAAGCTGCGGGGAGGATTTCTTCGAGGCTGTCTTGAATCTCTTTTTCGTTTTCCTCATCCGTCTTTTGGACACTCTCTCCTGCGGGCAATGGGACTGAGGTGAGGAAAAGCCGCGCCTTGAACTCCTCCGTCTTGGCGCGCAAAGCTTCATCGCTCAGCTGTTCAAACTCCGGCTCAAGCGAATTGATCTCATCAACACTCCCTGCTAATTTTTCAACGGTACGTTTATTGGGGTCGCCCCCGAAGACGCTAACGAATTTTTGGAGCATAAAAACCTTTCACACCTGTGGGGGTAGCCCCCGCGTAGTCCTTGTGGAGGAAAGACACTGACCCCAGAAGAACGCACTGAAAGAACACAGTACAGGCAGGGCCGGCAAATTTCTGGAGCATTCATCGCCTTTCGGGGAGAAATTATAGCATAGGGATAAAAGCAAGTTGTTAGAAACCCATAAGAAGTATGAGGCAATTTACAGTGAGAATAAAAAGTTTCCTCTAGCAGGTACAATAGAAATTCTTTAAGGCAATCATTTGTTCTAATTTTAAGGTCGAGGTGCTATAATCGCAACACCCATGTCCTTTGCCCACCTTCACGTTCACACCGAATACTCCCTGCTCGACGGCTTCAGCAACATCAAGAAGCTGGTCAAACGCGTCAAGGAAATGGATATGCCGGCGGTCGCCATCACCGATCACGGCACGATGTTCGGCGTGATTGATTTTTACAAGGCGGCGAAAGAGGCGGGCGTCAAACCCATCATCGGACTCGAAGCCTACATGGCGGCGCGCACCATGCACGACCGCGATTCAAAGCTCGACCGTTCCTCCTATCATTTGCTTCTGCTGGCAGAAAATGAAACGGGTTATAAGAATCTTTTGAAAATTGCCTCTGCCGCGCAACTCGACGGCTTCTATTATTATCCACGCATCGACCATGACTTTTTAGCGGCCCACTCCGAAGGGCTGATCTGCACCTCCGGCTGCATGTCTGCGGAAATTCCGCGCGCATTGCTGGATGATCAGCCCGAAGAAGCGGTCAAGCGCATGAACTGGTATTACGATGTCTTCGGCCCCGACCGATTCTTCGTTGAACTGCAACAACATAATATAAAAGAAATCACCGATCTCAATCGCCAGTCTGGTGGAGATGGGCGCGAAGCATTCTGCCAAATTCGTCGCGACCAACGATGTGCATTACATCAATCCGGATGACGCGCGCCTGCAGGATATTCTGCTTGCGATTCAAACGCAATCATTATTATCCGATCCCGAACGCATGCGGATGACGGACGATTCATATTATCTGCGCACGCCGCAGGAGATGAGTCAATTATTTGCGGAAGTCCCGGAATCATTGAGCAACACTTTGCTGATTGCCGAACGCTGTAACGTTGACCTTTCGTTCAAAGGTTATCATCTGCCGGAGTTTCCGGTTCCGGAAGGATATGCTGCAGAAACCTATCTTCGCCATTTATGCGAAGAAGGAGCGAGAAGTCGTTACGGGAATCGCGCGGCCAGCCAGGAAGTCCGCGAAAGACTCGAATACGAATTAGGCGTGGTCCACCAAGATGGGCTTCGATGCGTACTTCCTGATCGTCTGGGATTTATGTCGCTATGCGCGCGAGAATGGAATATGGTACAACGCACGCGGTTCGGCGGCGGGTTCGATCATCGCTTACACATTGAACATCACCATTGTTGATCCCATCCAACATGATTTGATCTTTGAACGCTTCCTCAATCCGGGACGCGTTTCGATGCCGGATATTGACCTCGACTTCCGCGATGACCGCCGCGCCGAGATGCTCGAATATTGCACCAGGAAATATGGCAGCGACAAGGTGGCGCAGATCATCACCTTCGGCACGATGGGAACCAAAGCCGCCTTGCGCGATGTGGGCCGCGTGATGGATATTCCATTGAATGAAGTGGATCGCATCGCGAAGCTGGTGCCGTTCGTTTCAGGCCGAGCCACCACTATGGAAGACGCGCTGGCTATTCCTGAATTCAAGGAAGTTTATGATTCAACTCCGCACCTGCATGAACTGATTGACATTGCAGCAAGGATGGAAGGCACAGTCCGTAACGCTGGGCACGCACGCGGCGGGCGTGGTGATTTCCGATAAACCCATTCTTGAATATCTTCCGTTGCATCGTCCCAACCTCCGGCTCGGAAGAGACGCCCATCAAAACGGTGACTCAATTTGAAATGGGCATCCTCAATTCGCTGGGCATGTTGAAAGTGGATTTCCTCGGGCTGATCACATTAAGCGTAATGGCCAAAGCTTGCGACATGATCGAGAAACGTCACGGCGTTCATCTTGATTTGAATAATATTCCCCTCGACGATCCGAAAGCGTTTGAGCTGCTCGGCAGTGGACAAACTGCGGGGGTCTTCCAAGTGGAAGGCGGTGGGATGACGCGCTACATCGTCCAAATGAAGCCAACCAAGCTAGATCACGTCATCGCCATGGTCGCGGCGTATCGTCCCGGCCCGATGCAGTTCATCCCCGATTACATTGCGCGCATGCACGGCGAAGCGGAAGTCGAATATCGTCATCCGGCGATGAAACCCATTTTTAAATCCACGTATGGCATTCCGCTATACCAGGAACAGTTGATGCGCGCGGCAGTGGAACTGGCGGGATATACGCCATCCGAATCGGATGAATTACGCAAAGCCATCTCGAAGAAAAAGAAAGAAGATATCGAGAAGCATCGCAAGAAATTTGTAGCGGGGGCAATCAAGCAGGGAATGGCTTCCGAAATCGCCGAAGCAATTTATTCGGACTGGGAAGAATTTGCACGCTACGGCTTCAACAAATCGCACGCCGCGGATTACGGTGTGATCGCGGTCGAGACTGCGTATCTCAAAGCGCGTTACACCGCCGAATATATGACGGCTCTGCTTTCCGCCTCGGCGGGACAAACTGAAAAAGTTGCATTGTATGTTGCCGACGCGCGCTCAATGGGCGTGCCGGTGCTTCCACCGCAAATCAACACATCCGGCTGGGATTTTGAAATTGAAGATGTTGAAGGCAAACCCAACATCCGCTTTGGACTCGGTGCGATCAAGAACACTGGTCAAAGCGCGGTGGAGTTGATCATTGAAGAGCGCAAACGAAACGGCGCGTTCAAAGATCTGAATGATTTTGCGCGCCGTGTGGATTTGCGCGCGGTCGGCAAACGCGCGCTTGAATGTCTGATCAAAGTCGGCGCGATGGATTCGTTCGGAAACCGCGCCGCGCTATTGGCTTCATTAGAACGCATCGTTGCCATCAGCAGTAATCATTTCCGCGCGGCAGAAGCAGGACAACTGAGTTTGTTTGGTGCGGTTACAGGCGTTACGGAAACCATCACATTGCCCGATGTCAACAACGTGGATAAACGCGAACAGCTCAATTGGGAACGGGAGCTCATCGGTCTTTACATTTCCGATCATCCGCTCACGCCGTATCAACAAACGCTCACGCAAATCGTCACGCATTTCTCCGGGCAGTTGAATGAAGCGCAGCATGAAGAAAAGATTCGCGTGGCGGGTCTCGTCACCAACGTCCGTCCATATATGACCAAGACCAACAAAGCTATGGGCTTCGTCACCATTGAAGATATTCAAGGCAATATCGAACTTGTGTTGTTCCCGCGCACTTGGGAAAAAAATCGTGAGCAATTGAGCATTGGGCAAATCATCATCGTCGAAGGCAAAGCGGATACGAGCAGCACGCCGCCAAAAGTTTTGGTCGATTCGATTCGAACTGAAATTAAAGTAACCGAAGCATTAGATGAAAAGCCGCGTCCCTCGGCGCCGACATCAGCTCCCGTTTCCAAAGCAATGCTGCCTCCTGCAGCACAGACCGTCCAACGCGTACCTGCACCGGTTCGGCAAGTTGCAGAGAAGCCGGTTGTTTATGCTGCGAAACCTTCATCTAATAAAAGTGAATCGAAGGTGGATGATTTCCCGCCACCGCCTGATAACTTCCCCGATGGCTGGGAAGACGAATGGCAACCAACGCTTGAACATGCGGAGATTGCTGCGCGAGACGAGTCAAAGATTGATATGAAAAAATATCGAGGCACGCGATATTACCGAATCGCAAGAAGCGAAGCAAATGTTGAAGATGTGAAGCCGATAGAAGTACCGCGTGAAGCGGTTGCATTGCAGCCCGTCGTGCCGATGAAGGTGGAGCCGAAACTTCCACCATCTTTATATGTTCCGCTGGCACAGGAAGAAGACTCAACCCATCCGCCGAAACAGATCACGGTGATCCTGCGTTCGACGGGCGACAAGGAACACGATAAGCGCCGAATCAAAACGCTGTATGGCACGCTGATTTCATTCCACGGACGCGACCGCTTCTCGTTCCATGTGTTCGAGGAAGGCAAGGGACATTTGATTGACTTCCCCAGTGACACGACCCGCATCGATGCGGAATTATTATCGCGCTTGAAAAAGTTGATGGGCGAAGAAAGTTGGCGTGGATCGTAAGAAGTATTGCATTGCGAGATTTGCAGGCGACATGGCAATCTTGTGTTGGCGGTTAGTTGAGATCTTCGCTCGCAAGAATGGCGATATATGGCTCATCCATTAGTTGACCAACTCCGCTTTACACGCAGTGAATGGCTGCTCGGACTCGATGGTGTGTCCGAAGAAGATGGCAGCAAACACTTTGGACCGATGAACTGCATCAGTTGGATCGTGGGACATCTGGCATGGCAGGAGCACAGATATTTTCTCGACCGCGCACAAGGCAAAGTTCTTTATCCAAAATTAACTGAGATCTTCGCTGGCGATGCTCCGATGAGCACACCGTCATTGAAAGAAATGCTCGAGATCTGGCACATGGTTACCAAAGCCATTGATCCATTTCTCGACACACTGACCACCCAAGGCTTGCTGGCGGATTTGTTGCGCGATGGCAAATCCATTGGTCAATCCGTTGGTTCTGCCATGCGGCGCACAACGTATCATTATTGGTATCACATGGGTGAGATCCAAGCCATTCGTCAGATGCTGGGACATACCAACCTGCCGCAGTATGTGGGCGAGATTGAGAAACAAGCGCCGTATCGAGCGGAAAAGAATTGACGGATGCAGAAATTAGATTTCAGTGATACAAGATGTAGGAAAAAACATTATGCCAGCCACAAATGATGCTTTCGTAGCCTTCATCAGTTATGACAGACACAATGATGAACACGATAGAGGAAACCTTGCTAGGCTAAGGAAACTCTTACAAACCGAGGTATTGGTACAGTCGGGGAAACCTATTATTAAGATTTTCCAAGGTCAAGAAAATATTGAGTGGGGAGAAGCTTGGAAAGAGCGTATCAAAAAGGTATTAAATGAATGTCTGATGCTAATTGCAGTTGTAACACCTAGTTATTTAGAAAGTGCTTCTTGCCGATTTGAACTTGAATACTTTTTGAAACAATATACTCGCCTTGAGCAAAGATTAATATTACCAATACTATATATTGACACTCCAAGCTGAGCGACACAAAAGATTTTGGTGCAATTGAGATCTCTAAACACGAATGGATAGATTGGAAAGATTTGTGCTTTGCATTGTTAACGTCAGCGCAGGTTATTAAGGAATAGAATTGTTGGCCAAACAAAACCATAGTTTCATGATTAACAAGAAAATTGTTAATAAACATAGAGCTAGCGTTTCTATTCCAATACCACCACCTTATAACTTTCCCGATCGCTGGGACGATGAATGGCCACCATTTTTTGAATTAGTTAATGCATCTGAATTGCTCTCGCGCTTAAAAAATTGATGGGCGAAGGAGTTTGGAAAATCGAAGCGTTCAAGTCTCAATAGAGAAATAATGTTCCAATTATCCGACCAATGGAAAAAGTTATATCCAACCGCTCATGCGGGCGTGCTCGTCATGCGAGAAGTAAACAACCCACCGCATCATTCCGAGTTGGAAAAACGCAAAGCCGCGCTGGAAGAAGAATTGCGTGGGCGCTTTGCAGGTCAGGATCGCGCTCGGGCTTTTGAACCATCCAATTCTGCAAGCGTACGATGCGTATTATCGCCAGTTCAAAAAAACATATCACGTCCAGCTTCAACTCGAGTCGATTCTCTTCAAGGGCAAATCCATTCCCAGCGTTGCGGCATTGGTCGAAGCCATGTTCATGGCTGAAGTGGACTCTCTACTTCTCACGGCGGGACACGACCTGGATACGCTTCATCTGCCGTTGACGCTGGACGCGGCACAAGGAGCCGAAACTTATACTTTATTCCGCGGCGAACCGCAAACTCCCAAAGCTGGAGACATGATGATTCTGTGACGGGGAAGGAATCATCTCGAGCATCATCTATGGACCGGATCAACGCACGCAGATCAGGGCTCAGACGTGCAACGCAGTCTTTACTACGTACGCGCCATCGGGAATCAGCGAAGAAGCGGTGATAAATCACTTGAATGGAATAAAACAAAATATCTTAGTGATTGCTCCAAATGCTAAAGTCGAAATGGTCAAAGTTTTTAACGCAGAGGATTAAATCTGTGATACAAATGGTCTGAAAGAAATCTACGGTTGAAAGGAAAGTTTTATATGGTAGAGAAAATCGAAATCACCGATGAGCTCATGAGACAAACTCTCGCAACGGGCAGGCAATATCTCTTGGTGATATACAAAAAAGGCGGAGCCGTAGATTTTTCCAAAGAAGAGGCTGACAAAATTCAATGGGATCATCTTCGCTACTTGTTCGGACTTCGTGCAGAAGGCAACCTTCTTTTGAACGGACCAGTCTCGGATAATCCGGAATTCACTGGCATTGGAATTTTCAATTCCAATGATAAAGAGGAAGTCAGGCGCTGGATGGATGAAGATCCCCTTATAAAAGTAGGCAAACGGTTGTATGAACTTTATCCGTATTTTGGAATCCCCGGTGACAAGTTGTATTAACTGAGAGGTGAACTATGAGCGTCAATGTTTGCCCAATGGATGTTGTCAATGCACCGGTCGAACGCGTTTGGGAATTATTATCCGAACCCGCAAATTATGACTTATGGTGGGATGCGAAGATGCAATCTATCATCCCTGATGGTCACGCTCAAGCCGGACAGAGAGTCCACGCCAAAGCGGGCGGATTCCATATCCTTCTTACGGTCGATGCTGTGGATGAATCGAAACATAAAATTGATTTCACATCGAAATTTCCTTTTGGCATCACCGGGTTCAATCACCTCACCTGCACGGCGCTTCCCAATTCCACAACGCAAGTTTCGTTTGGCTGAGACTTTGCCTTCTCACCAGTATGGTGGGGTTGGATATGGGAACACTTCGGATCGAAGCAATTACATGGTAGCGTCGCCGATTCGCTCGCGCGTTTGAAGCGCGCCGCGGAAAAAACATAGACTATTGGGAATATTTTTTCAGATACGTTTTTGCCAAAAACAACGCTGCCAATGTTTTTGCATCGGGCATTTCGCCTTTTTCGGCCATCGCGAGGGCTTTGTTGATTGGAATTGTTTCAAGCTCCAGAAATTCATCCGCATCCGCCTCGAGCGGATTGTGAGTTAATTCGGTTGCAAGAAAGACCGCCATGAATTCCGTCGAATAACCGGGCGCAAGATAGAAATTGCCAATGCGTTCGAGTTTTCCCGCAGCCATTCCCGTTTCTTCACGGATTTCACGCGCCGCGCAGACTTCGTGCGGTTCATTGCCCTCGCGCGTGCCAGCTGGCAACTCCAACAAATCTATGCCCGCCGCATGACGGTATTGACGAACGAATAATAAATTTCCTCGTTCATCAATCGGGATAATAATCACCGATCCGCTATGTTCAACGATTTCATATTTCGTTTCTCGGCCATCAGGTGTCTTTAAAGAATCACGGCGGATTTTGAAAGCGCGTCCCTGAAATACTGGCTCGGACTTTAGAAGTTCAAACGGCATGAGTCTTCCTCTGCAATAAACAGGTATTTATCTCATTATAAGACAAAAGCCCAGTTCATTAATGAACTGGGCTTGTTCTTTTAGTAATTATAGAATTACGGGATCGTTATTTGCTGTCCAATGGTCAATGTTGCAGATAATGAAAGGTTATCAGCTTGTGCTATAGTCGCGGGATCTATGTCGCCATAGTAACAAGCTACACCATATAGGGTAGTATCGTTATTTCCAGAGACAGTATAAGTATCAGGATGATTGTGCAATGCCCTATCGCCGGGGAATGGATCGCCCGTCTGTGGAAGTTGCAACGTCAAGCCAGGGCTTAGATATTGAGCATCCCAGTCGTGCAGGTTGTTGAGTCTCAGCAATTCCTCCGGGTTTAAGTTATAGCGGCGTGCGATGCAATATGGGAATTCGCCTTGTTGCAAAGTATACGTCGCCGGAACCGCTCCTACCGGACCTGTGGATACAATGGTTGCGCCTGATAATGTACTTGTCATTGGCACACCAGTGACTGGTGCAGGTGTAAAAGTTAAGGCCGGTGTGCTCGTGCCGCTCAAAGGTGTGATGAATGTCCCGCTTGGCACGGTTGGAGTAGCGGTCATAGGTGAGGCTGTGCCTGATGTAGCAGTTGCCGCTCCAGGAGTCGCCGTGGTCCCGAAAAGTGCTTCAGCCGTTTGCGTTCCGAAATCCGCCACCAATTGCATTGCATCTACCCCCGTCGGCAATGGCGATACGAACAAGCCTGCGGGAATGAGAGTTGGTGTCGCGGCGGGCGCTGCAGAATAGGATTGCGTGCAGGCGGTTGCCAGTATGGTCCCCACCAACAGAATTACAGTTAGCCTCACGCTGATTTTTTTATTGACCATCTTGTTATCTCCTTGTAACGAATACTCAAGAAAACATAGTAGCATAACCTGTTTAAAGCGTCAAGCCGCGAGCCAATGCAATTGAATGGTTATTTGCACCCCAATTCTGTCAATAGATCTGAGGCAGTGCTTTGTGCCACATTCGGACCCTCAGCCTGCACCCGTTGCCAAAGAATGCATAACCCCTGACGAAGCCTTGCGTCATCCTTCCATGCCTGATGGGTGATTTGTTCTGCGGATTTCAAGTCGCCTGTCCGGGCATCTGCTTCGATAAATGGCAGCCATTCGAAATAATCCTTGGGAATGAAGCCCTGTTTTGTAGCTTCGCGTCCCAAGTCTGCAACTTTATTCCAATCGCCAATTTGACGCGCCAACTCTGCTTTCTCATAGAAGTAACACCACGTATGAGATGGTTCGTTCGAAAAAGGTGGATTTGTTAAGGTCCGTGGGGAAGCGTCGGTAATAATGCGGGATGGATCAGACAAAGGGATCAGAGGCGTCAGAGAAGGGAATCTGTTATACGTTTGTGCGTTGGCGTAAATGGAATCGAGTACGCGCAGGCATCCATTTTGCGGCGCGTAGATCACGATTGCTTGCGAGGTCGAACCGTGAAATGCTACGGTGCGATAAGGCAATTCAATAGGGGTGCCCTGCTTGAGATCCGAAAGCGATCGGCTGCCGAGGCGCTCGTTGACGTAGATCATTGCATAGGGTAAATCGCCACCATGAAAGTCCGGCGCATACGTCCAATTGAGCGGCGCAGTAAAAGATAAATCGGTTTCATAATCAATTGGCACAAAGTCGGTTAGGATCGCAGTATTTGGTTTCAAGGCTGGCATGCGCCAAGCTAGTTCCCAGTAGATATCCTGCTGGCGTGACCAATCGCGGCGAAAAATGTTAGCATTGAAAAATTGCTGGCCGATACCCACTGCAATCAGCAACGTGAATACATATGTTTTTACAAGATTGTTTTTGATGAGCAGGTCAATCAGGCCGGTTGCAAATAAACTTGCGCCGAGCATCATCGAGATCATGAAGCGATCATAGGAGGATTGCAAAGTGAGCGGAAGCCCTGCCGCAAACGATGGAACACGTCCAAGCAAAATGCCTATGAAGCCAATGATGATGGCAGGGACGGCAAAAGTTGGTTCTGCATTGACCGATAGGTCAAGATTCAAAATATAAAACGCGATAGCTAAAAAGGATAAGACAATCATAACAAAAGTCAGCAAGGTGGTTGGTGCGGTGAGGGATTGTCCTGTCAATACCAGTACCTGCATCCAAACATATAAGCCAGCTTTCCAGAACGCATCGCCGAATGCGAGCAGCAAGGCTTTGATAGAAAGCGCATGTCGTGTTGCAGTCACGCCATATGAGATATATGCGCCCGATTTATAGTAGTATGCCAGCCAAAGCGCATCCACGATCCAGATCAGTAGATAAGGCCACCAGCGTTTCATCGTCTGAATGAAGAGTGACCAAAAGCCCTTCGTCTCTTCAGCGATGATGACCCAAATGAATAGAAAACGAAGTGGCTCGAGTCCGATCAGATATTCGGTGGGGAAGATTCCGACAATAAGCAGAAGCAGGGCAATGATTGAATTGATTGTTTTCTTTTTCGGATCGCGAAGCGCGCGGGCGGTAAATCCAAATGAAAGCAAATAGAAGATAAAGGGAATCCATTCCTGATTGATGTGTGTAAACGCGACCCAATGTTGGCTGAATCCGGGGAAGACTAGAAAGAGAAGCGATGCGATCAGTGTTTGAAACTTATAGCGGGGCCAAATTTTATTTAACGCGAACCAGGCTGAAAGTCCCGCAAGGAAGCGAGTGATCAACGCAAAGATTTGCCAGAGAAGGGGATTCGACGGAATCAAGCTGCTGGTAATAAAGAAGATTGGTCCAAGAAATGGTCGAAAGCCGGCGAAGGATGGAATGAATTGCGATGGGCCAAGAAATCTGGCCGCCCAAGCAAAGGGCCAATCATCCCAATAAAAGCCGGTGAAGGGAAGCAGGAGCCCGTACGCCATGATGGTAATGAGCGCAAAGAAAACCGGGATTAATTTGGGCGATTGAAGGATGTGTCGCATTGCAGAGATTATAACCAAAATAAACTGCGGACAGATTACATCTGTCCGCAGTTTATTGCTCTAATGATTTTGGTCTCGATATAGCGGCTGTTGTCGAGTAAACGAAGTTATACCGCCCTGCGCCCTTTCAGGGTCGAGACCCCGCTTCCTACTCGACCCGTCCCTTGACAATGACATTCGTTGTGATTACCACTGTTGCCGCGTGGCGGGTGAAGTTTGTGTAATCGTTTGCCCGTCGTCTTCAACCGGTTCAAACGCAGATTGAATTGCAATCCTTCCCGGACCGGTGACGCGTAGCCACAAGTAGCGATGATTGTAAGACATCCACAAATTCCACTGACTGTGCGGATTCTCGAAATGCAACTGCATGCTCACGGTCGGGTCTTTGAATATCAACGCGGTGGGCTTGATGTAGATAGATTGCCCGGCTGCGAGAGTACGAACGAAAACATTTCCTGATGCGTGCAGCAGTACTAAGCCCGGCATCTTCGGCGCGTAGAAGCGATCCAAAGACATGCCGAGCGGATAATGTGTTTCGTATTCTGTTTCGTCGCCGTGTTGAACGCGTGTGGTGAACCAGATGTTGCTATTCGTCCAGGTGTAATCCACTTGATCGGTGGCGACCAAAAGAAAATGTTCGCGCACATCCACGGCTTGACCAGGTTGAAGCGGCAATGCTAATAACTCGCCGGGCATATCGCGCGAGAATGCGATATGACCAGGACCTTTGGCTTGCGTCATAAAAATCGGCATGCCCGCGAATGCTCGTTTCCACGCGCCTTTCATAGACATCATGCTAACATTTACTGCATTTTCTTTCCATAACAAAACATGATGGGCAAAATAAACTCCGTCTTCGGGCGCGAGGCTGAAATCTGCGACCGGAACGTAAAGCCCTTCGATCTGGCATGACGATTTGCCGATTTGAATCTTGGTCATGTCTTTGCGTCCCGGCATTTCGATCCAACCGGTAGGCGTGACGATTTCTTAACATTGATGGTCGCGCCGCAAGATGGACAACTCAAGGCTGTGCCATCCGAAACTGCGCCGCACCAATTGCAGGTATAACTTCTAGCAGAAGCTGTCGCCATGTCGCCTCTTATTCCGTCGAATGGTGAACGTACATAGATTGGATGCCGACTCGTCCGGGCCCGGTCATTTGTGCGAAGCTCATCGTGCTTCCGCCGAATAAGCCGGTGGTCAATTGCTGTATTTGAACGTTCATTGTAACGGTTAAGTCTTTATAAAGGAACGCGCCCGGCTCCAAGAGAATCAATTCGCCGGGTTTCAATGTTCGTTCAAAGACGTTGCCGTACCCATGCAAGAGCAACAAGCCGGATTGATTGGCAGTGACAAAGCGATCCATATACATACCTTGTCCGCCGAATAAAATATTTCTCAAGCCTTTGATGCGTTCAAAGGAATAAGTGATGTTCGCTGATGCCAAAAGAAAAGCATGTTCGCGCACATCTAGTTCCATTCCTGGATGAAGCGGAAGGACAACCAATTCGCCAGTGGCATCGCGCGAGAACGCAACGCGTCCCGGTCCCTGCGCTATGCTAATGATGAATGGCATTCCTGCTAGCACGCGCTTCATTCCGCCAGGTAATTGCAACACTGACATCGGAACCGTCGGTTCTTTCCAAAGCATCACATGGTGTTCAAAATAAAAAGCATCGCCTTGTCCTATGTTGATTTCCGCGACGGGCACAATTTCGCCTTCGACTTGACACGTGCTATTGGAGATATGAAACTCGGTCATGTCTTTCAGGCGCGGGGCTTCGCGCCATCCCAATTCGCTAACCACATCTTTCAAGTCAAGCGGCGCTCCGCAGAACTGACACGATAACGCGGTCTTGAGATTAATCCCCTGACACCAATTGCATTTCAAACGTTCAACGGCTTCATTTTGCGCTGGTTGTACCATAATCTCTCTCCTTTTATTTTTGCCTTATTAAAACATAAACTTCAGTCAAACTGAATAGTCCATTGGTATGAGTTAAGTTTAGAGCCTGACACTGTCAGGCTCTAGCTATTAGCTGGTTGTGCGGATCGATGCGCCGCAATAATCGCATTCAGCGGTTTGATTATCGATCCAGGTCGCCTCATCTCCGTGAATGGGAGCACCGCACTTCGGACAGTTCGTCGGCAAAGTACCCCGTCGCACAGGACCTTGGACGGGTTGAACCGGCATCGGCCCAATTCTATTCCCAAACTCGTTCTGAAGTGCACTTGCCGAATTCTTCATTCCCTTGTTGTTGAATTTGCGCGTGATATTGGCGAAGAACACCGGCGTACGATTGATCATTTGATATTGAATGAACATGGTCAGCGCGGCGCGCGCTTGCGCCAGCGCAAGCTGCTCGTTGCCCGAGTCGGCATAGGCATGAGCTGCACGTGCGTGGAGGTTGGCCGCTGGCCGCGGACGAGGCACCTCCAGTTCACGTGCCAGTTCTGCGTAGAGTGGCGCGGCATTCGCAGAATTGTTGTTGGCCACAAGCTGGTTGGCTTTTGCTAATACTTCGATTTGTGAAGCGCTCAAGGCGTTGTTTTGCATGGCAATTCTATTGCGTTGAAACATAAGGTCTCCAATTCTTAGTTATAGATTCTACACTCATTTCGATAATCACACAAAAAATTCAGCGGAGCACTGAAATCGCAATCGATGCAATGAATATGATCACGGTTACGGACAGCGTTGCTTGTAACATCAGTAGAAGTTTGGCACGCACAGAAAGCAGCAAGGTATCTGCCAACCCAAACTGTGTGCTTCCACAAAATCCCAGGAATACATAGTCCCAGAAATCTGGGTTGCCAGCTTTGCCAGCCAGGCAGGGAGGCTATGCGTTGAGGAAATGCAAAGTCAAATCGTTGGGCAGGACCTTCACGCCTTACACGCGGACCGCCTGCATCAATGATCCAATACCATGCCCCGAACAGCAAAATATTCGCGATCCATAATACGATCGTATCCTTGAGTAAAACACCTACTCCGGTTTGTGGACGGGAGGCAATGATATAAGAGACCAATGCGACTTTGGTGGTCAAACGGATGGTGACCCAAGCGAGATAAACAATCGCGAGGGTATGTACCCATTGATCACTTTCTGTCAACCATAGAACGAGCATCGCTGCCAGAATGGCAATGGGTACGATGAATTCCAAACTTGACGCCACTCGATCCAACGATATCAATTTTACAAGCGCAATGCGGCCCAGCGCCCCTGGTATCGATAGCGTATTCGACAGCAGGATCCTGATGATTGCTAGCACAATGATCATCTCCAGCGAATAGGTGTCTGGCCGTTTCGGTTTAGATGCTGATTCGTTCATGTGATTTGCTCCTTCTGATTTCTAAAGCAAGCATTAAATGATTATCTTGTGTACTCCTATGGTGATAAGGCATCGGCATCATCCCAGGCAAAATAGGTTTGGGCCTGATTGTAATCGTTTCACCTATATAATCCTGGTCGTGTTGCCCGCCAAATCTCAAAAATCTGCTTACGTTGCAGATGGGCTATAAGATCCTGATCCTCGAGTATTCCAGATTGCAAGTGCGCTGCAACCGTCTGACCGTGAGAGTGAGCAAGTCCAAATTCCATCTTAGCTGGACGAACACCACTGACTCGTCTCTGTACCGACAAGCCACGCATAAATTTGCAAACGTCATGAACGCCACGGCTGCTAAAATACATTTCCACATCTTTCTTCGCTCCTCTAGAATAGGTCTACTGTGTTTGTAGCTTGATTGTGCTCTTCATAATAACTTCAGTGTACGGGTTCCAAGTGGATAGAGTGTAGTAGAACATTGAGGTGGTACCTGCCGCGTCGCCGGTAGTGAAGCGCGAGATGAAATGCGGTGCATAATCGCCGCCGTTCACGTCTGCCCTGCCGGGGTCAGTCAAGTTGTCGCAAGCTGTTGGATTTTGGGCATTGACCGCGCGATGAATAAAGCGACAATATCCGCCGTCCGTGACAGGATTGAATATAGTTTGCGCTGCACTCCAAGGTCCCCACGGATGAACGGCTGTTCTCATATAAATCCCGCGCGGATTCGCGGGAGTATCATTGAGACAGTTGTAAAGCATCACCCAGCGTTTGACGAATGGATTCCATCCCACTCCAAGCTCGCCCATGCAATCCGCTACCTGTTGTCCATCCAGATCATCGTGGAAAAGGGGTGTGGCATCACTTTCATTGGGCATAAAGACGGGCGTGCCATCCGGGTTGACCGCTTGCAGATACTCAATACCGTTCAAGCTGTTCATAGTGCCTATCGGTTTACGAGCCAGGAACGGCGGGCTTTTACGATAAAGATTTCCGCCCTGGGTTCCCCAGAAATACAGGTATCCATCATTCCCATTCGCAATAGCCACGTTAATGAACTTGGCACCGGGTCCCTCGGAGAAATCGTAAAGATAATGGAAGGTATTGGCATCATCGTCCGATTCACCTACCACGGTTCGGGTTGAAAAAGCTCCAATGTGGTCTGTGGCGAAGATTACGTACATCTTGCCGTTATCATTGATCCCCGCAATCGGAATCTCGAAGTCTCGCAGTGTGATCGCAGGCTGTCCCTGGGCGTTGAGAACAACCGGGTTCTGATATGCACCGATTGAGTCCGTGATGAAGTTCAACCGGATGCATGGGTTGAGGCTTGTATCAGTAGTAAAAGCGACGGCATCGTTGTCATCCGGAATTCGCGGTGGGTCTTTGCCCAAGTTAGGCTTGCCGTTGAATGTAGCGGTTGGGATAGAGTCGCCAAAGAGGAAGAACAGCTTTCCGTTCAATTCGAACGAATAGCCGAGGTCGTCGCCGACCAGGCCGTAGCGCGACTCCGTTTGATTGGCAGTGGGCTGATTGAATTCGCGGTCGGCCTCGCCGACTAGCTGGCAAATCTTCTGTGTAGAGCCTTTCACATAAATTAAATCACCTGTTGTTTGTACCGGATTGGATATTGCCGTTTGGTTACTTGAAGAAAAAGTTGCTGGAACGGTGCTAGAGTCGTTGGTCGGGTTTGGATATGCTTTTGGAACTGCAGTTAGCGCGCAGGCCATGACTGTGAAAGCCAATATCACTAAAATATATTTTCGCATTTCCTTCGCATCCTTTTATAAAGAGATAAGCATGAATAGATTGTAGGAACTCATGAAAGTTCTTATAATCTGACGTTCATTGTATGAAGATGTGATAAGTATTGGGTTAAAATGTTAAGAGGAAACTTCCCCAAACGCGATCACGGCAATGTGCTGATTTAGAAAATGCGGAGATGCACCGTCTTTGCCAGGAACAATTTGTCCAAGTGTATAACCTCCCGCAATCGGCACTAATGAACCAAGAATATCTCGAACGGCGGACAACCTCCGAGCCTGCCTTGGCTTTTAGCAGCATTTGCCAAGCCACATCTACCAGCACTAGCGCAAAGAACGGCCTGGCACTACCCAAAGCGTGCAGAGCTTGTTGTGCAGCTTGGCCCGCGGCTTTTTCGCAAGCCGTATTACTTCCCACTAATAGATAGGCATCAATCCCATCGCGGACATTGGCATTCATGCGAAAACTTCCATCGGCTTCCACGCGAATGGGAGCACGTACAACCAATTCGTCTCCCTGTTCCACGCCCAATGGATATAAACGCGCCAGATAGTTTAATGGCGGAAATGCCCAGTCGCGCGCGGGATAACCGAAGAGTTCCGCGTATGTTTCCGAAGCCGGACGTCCGTCCAAAGTCCGAAGCCAGAAGCCGCGCGAACGCGTCACCCGAAATTGACTACCAACCGGATCCCATCCATGAGCGTATCCGACTCCCACGCGCAGATTGCCGCGCAAGAACGCGGCTGATAAACTCGCCTGTGCCGGTTTGATTGCCCGTCATTTGATACGTGTTGCCGGTATGCAAATCACCGCTTGAAAGTCCGCCTACGAACGGGAACGAGCCTGGTTGAATCGCGGAACATAATTGTTCGGCATCGCCATTGAAACCATCTGCAAATAAAAGGGCCAATTCATTGTCATTATGCGCAGAAGCCAATTGCATTAAACTCGCGGCAGTCTCGCGACTCGATTGGGCATAACTGGGAAGCCAATGAGCTTCAGCCTGGAAATCGCCTTGGAGCACAGCCAGCACAACAGAATTTGTATGTTGGCCTGAGCTGGTCAATCCTGCTGGAGAGCTGAATCCGATGAGCGGTACATCGCCTAATAAACTAGTGACGCCGGTCACTACTTCACGGGCCTGAAATTGATGCGATGCGATCAAAATCCCCAATCCCGGAGTTCCCGCGCCGAGACGATTCAGCGCTTGATGAGCGGCCTGTAATCCGGCTTCGCGTCCATCGAGAGCTTGCGCAATTCCAACAGCGGCTTGAAGCGTCATAGGATTTTGTCCTCAACAACAAATGGCATAACTCGACTAATTCTCGGCGACCGGGACCGTAAAATGAAAAGTTGTTCCCTTGCGAAATTCACTATCAAACCAAATGCGTCCGCCTTGCATCTCAACCAGACTCTTGGTGATATTCAAACCCAGACCGGTGCCTGGGGCTTCACGCGCTTTCTGATCTTCTGAGCGGAAAAATTTTTGGAAGATCTTTTGCTGATCTTCGGGGCTAATGCCAATGCCATTATCTTTCACCCACAGATGAATCACCCGTTTCGCTCCTTCCAAATCCCAACGGTTTTCGGAAAGTTCGGCTCCCATCAACAAGGTTCCACCTTCGGGTGTGTACTTATTGGCGTTGCTGACCAGGTTCGTCATCACCTGCCCAAGACGTGTGCGGTCGCCCCAAACCTTAGGCAGGTTCAATGGCATGTCCACATTGATGCTTTGCTTCTTGTCTTCCACCTGACGCTTTGTAGAACGCACCACTTCATCCACGAGGTCATTGACTTCCACTGCTTTATAGTCAAGGCGCAAACGGCCTGCTTCAATCTTGGAATTGTCATTCAGGTCCGAAACGAGCGTAGACATGCGTTCCACATTCGAACGAATCGTATTCAGGAAATTGGTCTGCATCTCGTTGATCTGACCAACCGCGCCTGCCGCAATCAACTCGGTATAACCTTTGATTGAAGTCATCGGGTTCTTGAGTTCATGCGCTACGAAGGAAACAAATTCACTCTTGGCAAGATTGGCGCGTTGGACCTCGTCATACAGCTGAGCATTCGAAATCGCGATGGCGGCATGATCGCTCAGACGATTTAAGAAGGCGATGTCCTGCTGAGTATCGCTTGTGCTCTCAAGAAGCACCAACCCGATGACGGTTGCCTCGCGGCGAATGGGGATGACGATTTGAGTATGTGCACCGGGCAATAAACCATCTGTGCCTTTCGTCATCCAGCAGGATCCGTTGCGGTTGACCGCTTTCTACGGCTGTTTTTAACGCTGGAAGATTTAATGGCATTAATTGATTTTGAAAGCCCGACAAATGTTCTTCATAGCCTTGTTGCGCCACGATATGCAGTTTGTCTTCTTCGATCATGCCGATCAAGCCAGCATCTGCCGCCGATTGACGCATCGCCCATTCGAGCGTGATACGCATAGCGCGGTCCATTTCGAGGCTGGCATTGAGTTCGCGGTCAATGCGCTGCATAACCGAGAGTTCTTCGACGCGGGCCGCGAGTTCCTGATCGGTCAATGTAAAGAGACGGGCATTTTCCAACGCGACCGCTGCCTGACCAGCAAACGCTGTTAGCAAAGCCTGATCTTCGTCTACAAAAGGCAATCCATCGCGCCGATTGATTACTTCAATAACTCCCATGACGTTATCTCTGATCTGCAATGGTACGGCCATCAGAGCCCGTGTCGTGAAACCGGTTTTCTCATCGGTGTTTGCATTCCAGCCAGCAGAATGTTTAACATCATTTTCAATGACTGGCCCGCGCGAAATAACTGCACGTCCAACAATTCCACTTCCGGCTGGCAGACGTTGACCGAGTAAGTCCTTAGCCACTGGACCAACCGTCACTCTAAAAACCAATTCCTTGGTTTGATCATCTACAAGAAACAAGCTACCGGCTTCGCAATTCAAGATGCCAACCGCACTTTCGAGAATGTTCTGAAGCAGCGGTTCGATCTCCAGCGTAGAAGTCAATTGTCGCGTCACGTCGTTCAAAGTGGCAAGTTGCCGCGCACGTTGTTGAGTTTCCTGAAGCAGGCGAGCTTTAACAATTGCACCGGCGGTTTGATCTGCAATAGCCTGCAAAAGTTCAAGCTGACCTCGTGTGTATGCAATGCCCAGATCGCGAGCTGCCGACGCTTAATGCGCCAATGGATTTCCGCACCTGCATTGAGCGGAACCCCCATCCATGCAAAGATGCCCTCCGTTTCAGGAGCCAGATTGCGTGCCTGGCATTCGCGCAGATAATCTTGAGTCAGAATGGGACGGCCCCTGCGGATGATTTCCGGGTTCAGACCGGTATTCGGCGGATATGGAACATTTTCTTTGTTCGTGATGCGGTCACCATTTTCAACACAAAAGCCATAATAAAAATAATGATTGGTCTCGTTATAGAGTGTGATATGCAGATGAGTGGTCGGAATAATTTGCGCTGTTTGGGCATAGATCAGCTCAAGAACATCATCAAATGTCAGAGTAACATTGACGCCCTGCGAAACGCGCGTCAAGGCATTCATTTCCTGTACGCGCCGTTCTAGGTTAGCGACCGTTTGAATACGCTGAATTGCAACCGATGCTTGATCGCATAAATTTTCAATAAAGACTAGATCGCTAGGCGTATAAGGCTGGCTGTTAAGGCGTGCTCCCAATGCCAGCCAGCCGGTGGGTTTTTCGCGACCGGGCAATGCAACAAAGAGGCGCGCTCCCAACAAAGTGAGCCGTGTTTGCTCAGCTTTCAAGCTTTCTGGCAGAGAAGCTTCATCCAAATATAAGGGCAATTGCTCCGCAACAAAATATTGTGCCAAAGCACTGCTGGATGAAAAGCGGATATCAGTGCTGGCGCGTCCATCCTCGACCGGCAGGGCAGCATATTGATCATTGAGCGAATCGTAAGTGTAGATGTGAAGACGATCCGGCCCCAATGTGGAATTGATTTGTCTGGCGAAGAGTTTGGCCAATCGCATTTAAATCGAGGGCGCCATGCAATTCATGAGCAAAGTTTTGAACGTTTTCGGTATATGCCGCGCCGGCCGCGGAAGAACGTAGCATCTACAAAGCTTTGTGTTCGAATCCGTACTGGGTCGAGAAAGATCGCAATAACAAAAACGAGACCGCCCACCCAAATTGGATTCGAAGCTGGCATGGCCGCTTTGAAAACCAAGCTCAAGCCGCTGACCAGGAGGGCATATCCACCGACAATGAAAATGGTCAGGAGAATATAAATGACTCCCTGGCGCATCCAATCATCCGTGCGTAGAAAACGAAATCGCAGAATGGCATAACCCAAGGTCAAAGGAAAAATAATAATGGGAAGAAGCAGGTAGGGTGTAAAGTCGAACAGCTTAATGGGCGTGGCAAGAAACCAAAAAGTGATAGGACCAAACGCGATTAATGTTCCCGTCAGGACCATGCGCGCTTGCGCCTTGATCACGGGCGATGGTGCCGCGAAACTATAATAAATATTGAATAGAATATAAGCGACGCTAGACAAACCCACAAAAATATAAATGTAACGCCAGGCAAGAATATAATCGGTAGGGTGGGCAAAATTAAAAAGGGTGGTATAGGCATATCCACACAGAATAAACGAGACGGCATAACCTATTCGGCGCAGATAAGAGCGGCCACTAATAAAACTGGCTTCCTGCGGAAAAGCCAGAGCGAGGTCCAGCAAATGCGCCGCCTGCGATGGCTATTCCTAGCGTCCAGATATAAGTCAGGCTGTGAGTAGTATACAAGTCGAAGAGTGAACCGACACCAATGCTCAATGAGGATGCAAGCAAAGCAAACACGCGGCCGGCAGATTCTGTGCGGCGTATGACAAATATCCAAAGACTGATGATAAGAAATAAGAGGCTGAGCGAAATCGGAATGACAAAGTATATGATTTGGTCTTCAAAAGGGAATACATGGAGTGTGACATCGTAAGTTTTCTGACTTCCATCGGGAGAGCGAACGATAACGGGTATCTGATTGCCGGGATGGAAGCGACTTAAGATGCTTTGCACTTCAAACGTGTTTTGAACCGCCTGACCATTGACCGAAATAAGTTGATCTCCCAGCTTCACGCCTTGATTTCGAAGATCCCATGATACATCTGTCCCCAACGGAACCACACCGTTGAACACCATGGTGTGCTCATAAAATGCGCCAAGGAAAGGAGAACTCATCCACCAATTGGCAAGGAAAAGCGCGGTGATAAAAGTCGCTACTGCCAAGAATTGATAGACGAACGTTACAGCTTGTAAAGCCTGATTGATGTAAGGCGTTCGAACGATTGGAAACTGACATAGACGTCACTGAATGAAAAAGTCCACCAAAACATTTTACTCAGATTATACAAAGAGAAATGTGGTACTTTCATAACAAAGCCGTTAAGCAGTGGCGGGGCGGACAAGGCATGCCCGCCCCGCCTTATTCGTGAGTTTCGAACACTAAATATCGAGATTTCTCACATATTTTGCATGGGTTTGGATGAACCGCTTTCGAGGATCCACCGCATCGCCCATCAACATATCGAAGGTGCGGTCCGCTTCTGCCGCATCATCCACTGTGACCAGAAGCAAGGTGCGGTTATCCGGATTCATCGTCGTTTCCCACAACTGCTGCGGGTTCATTTCGCCGAGGCCTTTATATCGCTGAACATTGGCCTTGTCACTTCCAATCTCTTTGACGATTTTGTCTTTCTCTTTATCGCTGTATGCATACTTGACCTGATTTTTATAAGCGACGCGAAACAGCGGCGGCTGGGCAATGTAAAGATGACCATCTTCCAGTAAATGCGGCATATAGCGGAAGAAGAATGTCAGCAACAACGTTCGGATATGACTGCCGTCCACATCGGCATCGGTCATGATGATGATGCGTCCATAGCGCAAGCCTTCGATATCGAAATTATCGCCGACGCCGGTGCCAAGTGCGGAGATGAGCGCTCTGATTTCATTGCTCGATAAAATCTTATCGAGGCGGGCGCGCTCGGTATTCATGATCTTGCCGCGCAGAGGCAGGATCGCTTGGAAGTGCCGGTCGCGTCCTTGCTTGGCTGAACCGCCAGCCGAATCACCTTCGACGATATATAACTCGGTCTTCGATGAATCGCGTTCAGAACAATCCGCCAGCTTGCCGGGCAATGTTAAAAATTTCGAGCGCCGACTTGCGGATGACCAGATCGCGCGCCTTCTTGGCTGCGTCGCGTGCGCGCGCCGAGGTCAGGCATTTGGCGATGATCGTTTTGGCAGCTTGCGGATTCTCGTCGAGGAAGGTTCCGAATGCCTCGCCGATGATTTGCTGGGAATAGGTTTGCACTTCGGGATTCATCAGCTTGACTTTAGTCTGCGATTCAAATTGCGGTTCGGGATGTTTGACCGAAACAATCGCAGTCAAGCCTTCACGCGTGTCGTCGCCGGAGAAATTCGGGTCGGCATCCTTGAGCAAACCATTCTTGCGCGCATAATCATTGATCACGCGCGTCACTGCCGAACGAAGTCCGGTGAGATGCGTGCCGCCGTCAATCGTGTTGATCGTGTTGGCAAACGAATAAACTGATTCGGAATACGAGTCGGTGTATTGAATGGCGGCTTCGATGCCGATGCCTTCCATCTCTTTTTCAACGTGAACCACCGGATGAAGATTTTCGCGATTGCGATTCAAATAACGGACGAAGGATGTCAGTCCGCCTTCAAAGTAAAACTTCATCTCGCGTTGAGCGCGTTCATCCACAAAGTAAATCGTCACTCCGCGCGTGACGAACGCCATCTCGCGAAATCGTTGAACGAGCGTATCAAAACGATAATCAATATCTTCGGTGAAGATTTGTTTATCAAATTTAAATGTCTGCTTGGTGCCGGTTTCATCTTTGGCGACTTTGCCGATTTGTTGGATCACACCTTGCGGGACTCCGCGCTTATAGTTTTGTTGCCAAAGTTTTCCATCGCGTTTGACTTCGGTGGTCATCCATTCGGATAATGCGTTCACCGCGCTGACGCCGACGCCGTGCAAACCGCCAGAGACTTTGTAACCGCCGCCGCCGAATTTGCCGCCCGCGCCGATCACGGTCATGACGACATCCACCGTTTCCATCGGCTTTCCCTTTGGGATCTTTTTTCGTTGGATGCGGACCAACCGGAATGCCGCGTCCGTTATCTTCAACGGTCACGCTGCTATCTTCGTGAATTGTAATATTGATGGCAGTGCAATAACCGGCCAGCGCCTCATCGATCGCGTTATCTACAACTTCGTAGACGAGATGATGCAAGGCTTTGATATCCGTGCCGCCCACATACATGCCAGGGCGCTTGCGGACATGCTCAATACCTTCCAATGCTTGAATGGAACTTACATCATAATTGACAGTATCTGTATTTTTCTTCTCAGCCATAAAATTCTCCAGTACCCCCACCTGCCTCCCCCATTTTCTAGAAAATGGGGGGTGTCCGAATGGACGGAGGGGGTATGATAAATTATGCTTGCGGTGTCGGCGTAGTTGCGCGCAATTTCTCAAAAACGGACTGCAACCACGCGGTAGTATCTCGATAATAAACGAATGACGATGCCAGCAAGGCGGTCATGATAAAAGCATGTCCAAGGATTCCGACCAATGTCAGCCATGAGGTGTTTTCCGGAATGGCCCACAGGAAGTTCAATCCGGCGCCGATCAGCAACATGGTCAAGACAAATAGACTGCTGGTTGGCAAAGCAAAACGTGTTATTTGAAAACTGCTCAAGAAAGACATAAACACGTTCTGCCTGTGAAGGTAAATTCCGAAGGACGAAAAGAAAACCGGCACGATCAACCACATGGACAGGAATCCCAGCAGCAACAACGCGCCTTCTCCGATCAGCGAATTGATCGCAAAGAGAATATATAAAAGCAAGCCGATGGGCAGGCCAATCATCCATGCAAGAAGAAACCAAAAGAGTGAGTAAAGAATCGTCTGCAAGATCGCACGAATTGTTGCGGTGGATGTATCTGGAACGATCAGCGAAGCGACCCATCGAAAATAGAGACCGCCGAAAATCCAGCCGCAGAGCGTGAGAAGGAAGAGCAAGCCAAAAAGACGCCCAAGGGAATCGACCTGCCAAATCGCGGGTGCGCCCAGTGGAGAGGCAAGAGGCATCTCGCCGCTCATCAAACTAGGTACGCCGATGGGAAAGGTGCGTAAAACGCCCAGCAGGTTGAACTGTTGAAAGAACTGGGTGTACATATCCATGGCGTTCTTGAGATCGCTGGCAGAAATTCCGGCTCCCGAAGCAAAACTTTGGAACTCAGCCAGAACGGGCTGGATTAGTTGATCCAAGCTGATATGCGGACCAAGCCATAATAGCAGGTCAAGCGCCAGCGGCAAAGTAATTGCCATGATATGTGAGGCAATTGTGTCAAATCCAGATCGGAGTGAGCCAATAATGCCAGGCGGCGGAGGTAATGTTTGAGCTTCGTTCTTTAAGTTCATTGCCTTTTGATTCTACCATACCGTTCCAATCAACGTTCTATTTACCGAAAATCGCCGTAATGACCCCGAATTCATTTGTGGAGATGTAAGGAGAGACAGGAATAGAAGCACGAATCTCTCTTCGAAATTGTGTTAAAATAGCACATATATTCTATGACGAACAAGTATCTACTCACACTGATCACGGAGTTGCCTTCCCTGTGGCAACAATTGGCGAAGCTCGTCACTTTTGGCTATGGCTGGCGCTGCCAGCTGTAGGCAACGTGGCTCCACTTGGGCATAGCATCCCATCAGTGCTACATAAACGACAACACTGTGAGTAGATACACGAACAAGGTGCTAGAAATATAGCATATCGAAATGCAGAAACAACCTGTATCGTCAGAATCATTCCCTTGCATAGATTGAGGAAAATACAAGCCGAATTGTGATCTGCACTCAGGCAGGAAGCAGGCCGGTGCTGGACAGATATGCTTCATGCCCATATTGCAAGTCGCGGCGAGAATTGGCTCCATTCCTGCGATCTGGAAAAACTCAACCAAGGTTGAATGATAATGTCAAGCCCGCCGACCGACTGAGAAAGATCGAGCCCCAAGCATGATACTCCTACAAAGACAAAGCCTATCAGACTGTGATTTGGAAGGATCAGGCGATTGGGGTCGAGGAGGGGACGGTATATCTTCCCAACGGGCTCCAGATGCCGATCCTGGCGCTTTCCATCCCGGTTGAATATCAAGATTGCGATATTCGTAGGGCTGAATTGACATGGCGGGCGGACCATTATGAATTGTGTCTGACGATTGACACGGGTATTCCGATCCCGGCCCTGCTGGAATGGGGCAAAACGATTGGGGTGGACCTGGGGGAGATCAATATCGCGGCTGCCGTCACCGAAGATGGCGAGGGAGTCGTAATCAGCGGCAGGCATTTGCGTTCGATCCAGCGCCTGCGAAACAAGCGATTGGCGGCGTATCAGAGTCGGATCGAGCGCTGTAAGAATGGGTCGAAGCGCAAGCGGAAACTTCTCCAAAGCAAAAGAAAAGCATCTGCCCAATATGAGGCCAGCAGCGGGATCTTCTGCATAAAGCCAGCCGACAACTGGTTGACTTTTGCCAGGAACAGGGTGTGGCTCAAATTGCGGTTGGGGATGTCAAGGATATTCAAACCGGTGTGGATCTGGGGAGGAAAAGCAACCAGAAAATCAGCCAGCTACCAGATCTCGGAAGGTTATTCGGCTTAAACATGCTCAAACTGTGGGAATGTATTGAAGAACGCACCACGCGGACGTGTATTGTATTTTCCTGGCCAGAGTGTGCGGTAGAGCCGGGATGGGAAACGTAGGCCAATATTTGCTCGCGTTTCCTGTATGGCGAATATGCCAGAGTGCAGATCCAGCATTTAACGTATCTCCGTCCTTTGCTGAGTAGAGCCAGTTACATATACTAGGCGCTAGAGGGAAAATGGAGTAGAAGATTGTGGTGATGACGCCAATCATCGCACAACTTCTACTCCATCGACCTCTGGTCTGGGAAAGAGAACTCAGTAGAGCCCGCGCTGTGAGCGCTTTTTTAGGATCGTTCCCCAGACCCTGACAGGTTCCACTGTTGAAAACGTATTGCGCCTCGAGCACCATAACTGGGTTACAGGAACCCTGGACTGCCCCAGGGCAGGCTGGTCACATCGAGGATCTCCTGGGAGGAATAGGAGGTCGCCATAAAAGTATACATCGGAATTGATTGGAGCGAAAACAAGCACGATATCTGTTTCATGCACGAATCGGGGAAAGTCCTGCGAGTTCTTGCAGATCAAACACACGATCGCTGGATTTCGGGAACTGGATCAGGCCCGTCAATCCTATAACACGGGCCTATGTTGCTCGTGAAAACGAGAACCCGTTTCCTTCGGGAATAGGGAGTGTCAGTCCATATCGGGTAAAATCAAACCATGCAACGGGAAGGGCGCTATTTACCGGATGGAAACCGCGTAGGCGTATTGACCGCAGCGGTCCTGCTGGCTTATGCCCTGACGCGTCTGATCAACACTCCGGGCTTCACTTTGACCCTGCAATTGCCCGGCTTTTACTTTGCTTATCCTCTCACCCTCAGCGCCGCGATGACCGTCATGGCAACCGGCCTCACTGCCACCGGAATGAATTGGCTGTTACACAGCCATCCTGCTTTGCAGGGAAACGCCATTGAGCATTGGCTACTTGCCCACCTTGACCGCCTTCATTATTGGCGTAAGCCTTAACGTTTTGCCGTTCGGCATGCTTTGGTGGATTGGCTTGGCTGTCAGCGCGGGAACTCTTATCTCGATATTCATTGCAGAATATGTTTCCGTGGATAGCGGCGCGCCGGCGTATGCCCTTGCATCTGCCGCGTTAATTGCGCTTTCTTATGCACTGTTTCTAATGCTGATCATTGCGCTACGCACGGCAGGCACGCGTCTCTTTCTTATAGCGCCTGCCGTATTCATCGCCGCCGGACTGGTCAGCTTGCGTACGCTTCATCTTCGCCTTAGTGGTCGCTGGGAATTCCCGTGGGCCATTGGCATCGCCTTGGCTTGCACGCAGATCGCGGCTGGGGTGCATTATTGGCCGATCTCGCCTTTGCAGTTTGGCTTGGTCTTGCTTGGCCCGTTATTCGCCCTTACAGCTCTTGCCTCTAACCTTAGTGAGGATGTTCCAGTGCAACGGGCTATGCTTGAACCGGGTATGCTTCTTGCCGCGGCATGGATTACTGCAAGCATTATCCACTGATGGAATTGAAATCTCAGACACGAACATTGGGATATAATGCGCGCCCATGTCCGGGCTCATGCGCCGCTTGAGGCATGTGGATTACTGGCGGGAAAAAACAATTTGGTAGAGAAAGTTTTATTGATTGAGAACCAAGCTAAAAGTCGAGTAAAGTTTCGGATGGATCCGAAAGAACAACTCAAGGCATTTAATTGGATCGAATTGAATGGATTGGATTTAGTTGGAATTTTCCACTCGCATCCGGCGGGACCTGAAACGGTTTCTGCGACCGACATCGCAGAGGCCGCTTATGCCGTTATGCAGGTTGTATGGTCGAGAACAAAAGATAACTGGATTGCGCGCGGTTTTTGGATCGAGAATAAGCAAGTCACGGAGGTAAAGCTGAAAGTAATTGACGGCGAGTAACCTTAATGATTTTCATGTGTTAAAGTGTTTGCCTAACTTGGAGGAGCAGTGATGCAGGTATTGATGGATGCCGGCGTGGTTTTGCTGGCATATATTTTTGGAGCGGTACCGTTCGGTCTCCTCATCGTAAAATTGGCGACCGGCAAGGATATTCGTCAGGTTGCCAGCGGACGAACTGGCGGAACAAATGCCATGCGCGCGGCTGGTTGCTGGGCCGGAACTGCGACTGCGCTATTCGATATGTTCAAGGGAGTTGCGGCGGTTTGGCTTGCGCGGACATTGACGCCCAACATTTGGATAGAAGTGCTTGCTCCCATTGCGGCTGTGCTTGGACATAACTATTCCGTTTTTCTTATCGAACGCAGTTCGCAGGGAACGATTCGTTTGCGTGGCGGAGCCGGAGGCGCACCAGCCGCAGGCGGAGCCATTGGGTTGTTATGGCCGGCGTGGTGGTTGATCCTTTTGGGATTTCCCATTCCGCTTTTTATGCTCTTTGGTGTCGGCTATGCTTCGCTTGCAACGATCAGCATTTCACTCAGTGTAATAGTTATCTTTGCTTTGCTTTATTTTCTTGGATATTCTTCGCATTGGCAGTATATTATTTATGGTGTGGCAACTTTTCTGATTCTTCTTTGGGCGTTGCGGCCCAACATCAAGGCATTGGTGGAAGGACGCGAACGATTTCATGGTTGGCGCCCATGGAAAAAGAAAGAAACCGAAGCAAGAAAATCAGAGTGAACAAAAAGGCAGACCATATCGGCCCGCCGTTTATACCTCACGAAACGCTCTTATTCTTCGCGGGCTCGCCTGATCAACACCTGCAGGTTGCGCTTATGCAATCCTTCCGCCAAGCCACCCAGATGCACGCGGCTTTTGCCGCATTCTTCAATTCGCATCGAATCCAATGTTTCATCAACGGACTTGCGCCGCGCCGCGGCTTTGACAACCTTCTTGAGATTAGTAATGTAAGTGAGATTTTCTCTTACCGCCGCGTCGATTTCACCGCGCAGAATAATATCGCCGTGACCCTGGACGATATTTTCCAATCCCATGCGTCCAAATCTTTTTAATCGACGCGGCAATATCATCAATATCGCCGTCGACCACATATGGCAAAGGCATGAACGCATCGCCCGCGAAAAGGATGCGATCTTCTTCGACCAACACGGCAATACCGTCGCCGCTGTGACCCGGAGCGGGCATAATATTTAGATTCTTTTTGCCCACGCGCAAGTTCATTTCACCGGCGGAAAAAGTCAGATGCGGCAATACGATCTTGACTTGACGGAGGGCGGCGTTTTGCTTTTGCGCAGCCTCCAATGACGGCCGACCGCGCTGGTCCAGCAAGGTTCGGCACAATTCGTGGGCGATCACGGTCGCGCCCGGGAAAAAACAATTTCCCCAGGCATGGTCGGCATGATAATGGGTGTTGATCACATAACGCACGGGCATGGTTAATTCATGTTCGATGAACTCACGCATACCGAGCGTCTCATCCGGAAGAGCCAGCGTATCAATCACCACTGCCCATTGTGGACCCACCACCACACCCGCAGTCACTTGGGCATAGATTTCACTTTGAAACCAAAATACATTTTCAGAAACACGTTCGCGGTGCATTCAAAACCTCAGTTGAAATTTATCTATAGATAGCACAACCAGAAGGGTAAAGTCAAGTTGTTTGTACAAATTTTATCTTCGGTTTCCCTTTGTCAACAAAAGGGCGAGGCTCATCACCTCGCCCAAGCTCTTTAACCTTTGTCTTCTTCATCCTGCAAGATCATCACGCGATACGCCTCGGCATATTTGATGCCTTTTGTTTTGCCCGCGCCTTCCGCCCATTCGTACATCCATTTATCCACTTCGTGCGTGTCAATCTGGCTGACGTGTTTCTTCAAGGCTTCGATTTTGACTTCAATCGTTTCGCCGATGTCAACCCATGTATCCGCCTTTTCGTTCTCGTGGATGTATAAGCGTTTGACGTTGTGCGGTTCATACCCCGCCGCTAACAGGTCCGGGAAAATGAGCCGCGTCCCCGCTGACGGAAATACCGCTTCGCACGCGACTTGCGCAGCGGCGCGATGATCGGGATGATTGATGTAATCCTTGCCAAAGAACCAGCCTTCAGGATCGCCCGTTAGAACAACCTCTGGTTTGTATTTGCGGATGAGACGCGCCAATTCTTTCCGCAAAGGAATTGTCGGTTCTAATTCGCCATCGGGGTAATGCAAAAAGATCGTTTCTTTCACACCTAAAACTTTATTCGCAGCACGCTGTTCGCCCTCGCGTAGTTCGGCTAAGATTGGCTTATAAGAACCATCCTTGGTCGGGTCGTTCGAACCCGAGTCGCCGCTGGTGATGACCACCGATACAATTTCACATCCAGCTTTTGACCATTTGGCAAGCGTCCCGCCAACCGAAAACTCCTGATCGTCCGGATGTGCCTGAATGGTCATCGCGCTCTTTGGAAGATATTCTTTTTCTTCTGACATATTCTCTCCTATAAAATGATTGCGTTGATTTTACCCGCCTAACCTTTGGAGTACAATAACAAAAAATATCTGAGGAGAATGCAATATGACCATTGTTCTCGACGGTTCATCCCTCACGATTGAAAAACTCGTTGCGATTGCACGAGATAACGAAAAAGTTCAATTAGCTCCACAAGCATTGGAACGCATCAAAGTCTGCCGCGCCATGCTGGAGGAGAAACTTGCAAATAAAGAAATCATGTACGGCACGAACACTGGCATTGGGGAATTTTCAGAGAAAGTTCTGAATGATGATCAAGTCAAGGAATTTCAAAGGTATCTCGTTTACAACCACGCCGCCGGCATTGGCGATCCCGCACCAATTGAATATGTCCGTGCGGCGCTGGCGGGACGAATCAATGTCCATGCACACGGCAATTCGGGCTGCAGACCGGAGATCACACTCACACTGGTAGAGATGCTGAACAAAGGCGTCACGCCAGTTGTTTGTCAAAAAGGATCAGTCGGCGCGAGCGGCGACTTGGCGCCGATGGCGCAAGCCGCGCTGTTGCTGATGGGCGAAGGCGAAGCTTTCTATAATGGCGAGCGCTTAGCGGGTCGACGAAGCGATGCGGCGCGCTGGAATTGAAATCCCGGGCTTGCAAGCACGTGATGGTCTGGCAACTATCAACGGCTCGAACGTGCTGACCGCGATGTCAGCACTTCACATCTACGACATGGAAAGATTCTTGAAGCAGGCTGAGATCGCGGCGGCGATGTCCATCGAAGCACTGCTCGGCAACATGAAACCTTATAACACCAAACTGCATGAACTGCGCGGCTTCAAAGGCGCGATCATGTCTGCAAAAAATATTATGAAAATGATCGAAGGCTCTGACCTGACAACAGGCAAGATGAAATCCAAAGTGCAGGACGCGTATTCAATGCGGTCGACGCCGCAAGTGATCGGCGCGGCACGCGATGCGATTGCGTATGCAAGGTCGCAGGTTGAAATCGAATTGAACGGCGTGGGCGATAATCCGATCTTCGTGCCGGAGATGAAGTTGACTTTGACGGGCGCGAACTTTCAAGGGACGCCGGTTTCATTGCCGATGGAAATGGCGGGCGTGGCGATCACTATGATTTGCGTTTTATCGGAGCGACGATTGAATCGTTTAACCAATCCTGCGCTCTCTTCAGGACTACCTGATTTTCTGGCGCACGAACCGGGCTTTTATTCCGGGATGATGCTTTCGCAATACACCGCCGACCATTTGATCGTGGAGCAGAAAATTTTATCTGTGCCTGCCTAGCATTCAATCCATCCCGGCCGCGGCGGACCAGGAAGATTTCGTCTCGATGGGCATGAACACCGCCATCAAGAACGGACAAATTTTGGATAACGCCTATGGCGTGTTGGGAATCGAATTCATGGCGGCCGCGCAAGCCTTGGACTTCCGCAAGTTCATGCCGGGCAAAGGAACGCAAAAGGCCCTTGAAGTGATTCGCAGCCATGTGGAACATCTCGAAGTGGATCGTCCGTTGTATAACGATCACAATAAGATGAAAGCACTCGTGAAATCGGGAGAGATTTTGGAAAAGGTGGAAAAGGCGGTTGGAAAGTTAGGTTAAGAATCAAAAGACCGAGATGGCTCGGTCTTTCTTAATTCAAAGACAAGTTCAACTGTGAGAAGTGCCAATCAATTTGAGAATGTTTTCGAATTTTCCTCGAGCTTTGTAGCTTTTTGTAAGTTCGCTTATTTGCAGTAGCATCTCTACGATAAATTTGTCGAAACAATCCTTATAATTCCTCGACTTGTTCATTTGAAATATTATCCCAGACTTCATAGACGGATAAATGAGTTCACAAGTTAGGCTTGCTTTTTCTGTGACTATTAAGTCTGCCCTTTGCCACTGATTTTTCTCCTCTTGCCATGCCAAGATAAACAACATGCATTTGATGAGAAGCTTTCGAGCGATATAAAACGTAAATGCCGTGCCCTCTTACGGGTATTTTGTTGATAGCTTTAGTAGGGAAGAATTCATAGGAATTCTTGAAAAAGTAACAATTACTAAACTAATGGGCATGATTTTGTATTCACTTTAAGAACAATCTTTTATTCCTTCTTCTGAATTATGCTGATAATCCATTCCTTTCGCAAACCTTCTCAATCATTTCATTGGCATCGGTCTCTTTGCGCGGCGAGGCATCACCAGGATCAACGAAATCTTTATTCATCAGCGCTGCGAAGACCGCATCTACACCATTGGCAAGATTGGTTGCGTTGTATCCGCCTTCGAGCACAAAGACAATTTTGCCGCTGCAATGTTCTTCGGCTAAATCAACCAAGTTTCTTGGAAAGCATGTAAAAGCCTGCGCTGGAAAGTCCGAGCATCGGTGATGGGATCATTCCAATGCGCGTCGAAGCCAGCGGAGACGAGCATCAATTCAGGTTTGAAAGATTGGATGAATGGCGCAAAGATTTCGTTGGCGATTCGTTCATAAGTTTTATCGCCTGAACCAGCAGGAAGGGCACATTGACGATTCTCTTTTTGGCATGCGGCGCTTCTTCATACCAACCCGTGCCGGGATAAATTCCCCATTGATGCGTGGAACAATAAGCCACGCGTTCATCATCCATGAACGCGGCTTGGGTTCCGTTGCCATGATGCGCATCATAATCCACGATGGCAATGCGATTGATACCGCATTCGCAACGCGTCACATGCTGCAATGGCAATGTTATTGAAGATGCAAAATCCCATCGAGTGAGTTGGCTCGGCATGATGTCCCGGCGGGCGGACGATGGCAAAAGCATTTCGGGCTGATCCGCTCAATACGGCGCGCGGTACAGCTCAAAGTCCCGCCCGAGGCGAGAAGCGCGTCATCGAATGAAGTTTGAGTCTACGAATGTCGGGAGCATAATCAATGATGGCAGGAGCTTGCTTGCAAATGTCTTCCAATGAATTAATCAGAGTAGGATGATGCACGCGTGCCACTTCATCGCGCGTGGCAGGCTTCGCATCCAGTTTTTGTGCGCCAAATGAATCAAGTCGCGGAGTCAATAAATCAAAGCGGCTGGGATGTTCAGGATGATCGGGATAAACATGCAATGGGGAAGGCACAAAAGTATAGGCGGTGGTCATCGCAATGATTATAGGCTTAAACGATTGTCAGGCGTGTCAATGACACGCCTGACAATCTTGAGGGGGACACCACCGTTCAGCGGGCATGGGGGGGACATGCGAACTGAGTATCGGTGGTTGACACCTTATATACCAGTAAGAGGGAGGGCAGGTGTCTCGAAGACAAATATACATCCGAATTATTCCATTTGACATTAAAATCGGGATTAGAATTTGGATTTTAATTGTCTGATTTTTCACTTTTTTCTGCCAAATAACTTTAACCACTCTTCCACTTCTTCTGAAGACAATTTATTTTCCACGTTTGATTTTGATTCGCGTTGAGATGACTTCTTGAGCAGTTCTACAAATTTCTCGGATGCGATCACATCGGCGTGAACGGTGTGCGCTGAATTCTGAACTGCATGATCGGAACTGACCACGATCCAATTGCGGGCGGCGCGTCCCATTTTCTCAAGCCTGATTTTGATGGCGGAATCCGCTGTCGTTCCGAGGCGAACAAAATGTGCGGCAACGATCCCAAATTTTTGTGTACCCGCCTGGCCCACCGGCGCGCCGTCAAAATAAACTTCCGCATTGCGCCTCTGCAGGCGGCAGAATTCCTGCAAGATTCCGATGAGTTGCATTTCATCATCGGGCAAATCCAATCGCAAGCCAAGTTTGGGAATCAAGTTATGACCGTCAATCAAATATGGCATGGCATCATTTTACTCCGTTCGACCAGCTTGGGAATTCTCGCGTGTATAATTGAATCGAAAAGAAGCCAAGATGAACTTTAAAGGTAAATATCGAGTTGGATTCATTTTACTGGTGACAATTCTTCTTGTGTCTTGCAGGTTAGCGAGCACGCCTTCGCAAAGCGCCCCTTTGGGGCTTTCTCCCACATCGACCATTGCCTCCGTTACACAAACAAGCGCACCGCCTCCAACGTATGTCGCCAGTCCGTTAACTTCAACGAACATTCCCGCTACACCTGCATTACCCAATGTAAATTCCTTTCCCGATCCATCGGCTTATCAATGGGCTCCCGTCATCTCAGGCCTGGCATCACCAGTCGATATTCAATTCCCCGACGATGGCTCCGGACGTATGTTCATCATCGAGCAGGATGGAAGAATTCGCATTATCGAAAACGGGCAAATGCTCGATCCTCCCTTCCTCGATATCATTCCAAAGTGGATAGTCAAGGCAACGAGCAAGGATTGTTAGGTTTGGCCTTTCATCCGAACTTCCAACAAAATCCATATTTCTATGTCAACTACATAGATTTAAATGGGAATACTGTCATTGCCCGTTTCACAGCTAATGGCAATCTCGCTGATCCTACAAGCGAAAAAGATTTGCTTCATATTCGACAATCATTTCCTAATCATAATGGTGGCCAAATGGCTTTCGGTCCCGATGAATATCTTTATATGGGACTCGGTGATGGCGGCTCGGAAGGCGATCCAGATCGGAACGGACAGAATACAAACGTTTTGCTTGGAAAGATTTTACGTATTGATGTAGATCATGGCGAGCCGTATGCAGTTCCTGCGGACAATCCATTTGTCAACGGCGGTGGCAAATCTGAAATTTGGGAATATGGATTGCGCAATCCGTGGCGATTTTCATTCGACAAGCCTAGCGGGAATCTTTATATTGCAGATGTCGGACAGGATTTATGGGAAGAGGTGGATGTTGTTCCAGCCAAGGCGGGAGGCTTGAACTTCGGCTGGAGTTACTACGAAGGAATGCATCCGTACGCAGGCCAGCCGCCCGCGAATGCCAAGTTTACATTTCCGGCGACGGAATATAGTCACGCCGTTGGCGGTTGCGCCGTCATCGGTGGATATGTATATCGCGGCAAGATGCACGAATGGCAAGGCGTTTATTTTTATGGCGACGATTGCAGTGGATTCATTTGGGGATTGATCCATACAAGTGGTGGATGGCAATCACAGTTACTATTTCGAACAGGAGCTAACATTACCACTTTTGGACAGGATCCTTCCGGGGAAATTTATTTTGCTGACCGACGCGGCACGATTTATCAGCTTAGCAAATAATCGAAAATATTAGCTATAGCTTGACCCTTATTGGTCTCAAATTGTGGCCGTTTGTCACAAGCAGATGTGACGCGTGTCACTGGCAGTTAAGTTTAACATCTCGTAAACTAACATCATATTATTGTTAGGAGCAATAATGGCACATCAGACTTGGAAGGTAGAAAAGATTAAATATTGCGAATTGGCTGGACGTGAGGTTACACTGGAAGATGAAGTAATCTATCCCGCCGAATCTCTGCCAGATCAGCCGGCGCGCATTAAGGCTCATCGTTGCTCCTATGCCAACATATGCAATCAACTGGATATCCCCGGATGCATTTGGTCCGGCAAAAATCCTGATCGTCAATCCTTGTAATCAACGCAGGTTTTTTTAAACCTGCTTGACAAACTCTCTCTCCTCCCTCTAAGTTGGTCCTTGGCTACCCCGCGATCGCTCGCGGGGTAAGCCGTTAAATAGACTAATGATCAGCTCGACGGCCCTAGCAGTCGATTTGTGCATTCTCGCGGATATCGAACCCAGAGATGTAATGTTTGATGTAGGGCAGGGAAAGCCATTCAAAATGCCAATGCCATCGCTGTCGACGGGGTTGCCTGACCTGCCCCCAATAATATGTACCAATGTTCAGGCTAGTCCTGACTGTGGAATCACAGACATCAGCCAGGCTTGTGGTGCCGGGGGACGATATCCTAAAGAGCTATGAGGTCTGAAATGATTGTAGTCCTTTCCCCATTGGGCAATCAAGATTTGGGCTTCCTGCAACGTGTAAAAGATCTCGCGGTTGAATAACTCATCGCGCATCTTACCATTGAACAATTCCACATAACCATTTTCCCATGGACTGCCCGGTTCGATGAACAAGGGTTTCACATCCAAGTTATTCAACCATTCCCGCAAAGCATTGGCGATAAACTCCGGTCCATTATCCGAGCGCAGGTGCACGGGAACTCCACGTTCGAACAGAATAATTCGGTGAGATATTCCTGCACATCTTCATGATCCAAATGTCGTTTCACTTTCACCGCTAAACATTCACGCGTGTATTCATCGATCACATTCAAGATTCGAAAGGCTCTGCCATCCTGGGTTCTCTCCATCACAAAATCATAACTCCAGACATGTCCCGGAAACTCCGGTTTCAGGCGCAGACAAGAACCGTCATTCAACCACAAACGACCCCGTTTCGGTTGTTTCGCTGGCACCTTCAAGCCTTCTCGCCTCCATAAGCATTCCACGCGTTTGTGGTTTACCCTCCAGCCTTCCTGCTGCAGTAAAGCCGTGATCCGCCGATAGCCATAGCGACCGTACTGGCTAGCCAACTCCACCAAACGCAATGTCAGCATGTTTCCATCGTTCGACTTGCGGCTCGTATATCTTTGCGTAGATCGTGGTTGTTTGAGTGCCCGGCACACACGCCGCTCTATAACCTGAAATATTTCCTGAGCTGCTTGCACCGCTTGCCTACGTCTGTCCGGGCTTAGAAGTTTCCCTTGTTGGTTTCCTTCAAAATAGCGTTATCTAATGACAGATCCGCCACTAACCGTTTCAAGCGTACATTCTCTTTTTCCAGTTCCTTCAAACGATGGGCTTGCTCCATCCCCATCCCACCATATTCTTTTCCCCAGCGGTAATAAGTTTGTTCACTGATGCTCAAAGCCCGACTGGCTTCTGCTGCAGTTTTACCGTGACTGATCAATACTTCCGCTTCTCTCAATTTACTGATGATCTGCTCAGCCATGAAATACTTTTTGGCATTTTGTCCTGTCTCCTTTTGCTAATCCTAACTCAAAAAGTGGATCAGCTTTTTTTGGGGGGCAGGTCAGCCGTCCATGCGATTAAGTTTTTCCTTAATTGTATGCGGTTATAACAGAGAATCATCAGTCAAGTTTGACAACCTCCTACCAGCATGATATAAAGCAGGCAATCCTCATCCCATTTGCGATGGCTGGATTTAAAGATTTGTAGCATCATTGTTAAAGCGAATGCGTTGGATAAACCTTATGGAAGAAAAATGCTCGACAGTATTGAAAAATCGTTTTCCCAGCCTTCAGCAAATTATAGCGGTTTATGGATTAATTTCACTGATCATTTATTGCTGGACCTTAATATGGTTCTTTTGGAAATTACCGAGCTGGGAAAATTTCATGAACATGGGGGAGATAGCAATCGTATTGGCTTATGCCATGACGACCGATTTTTTGGAGAGCTTGATTGTATTCTTAATGCCATTATTCATCTGCGCTGTTCTGCCTGCAAAGTGGTTTAAAGATTTTTTCCTGTCAAGAAGTTCCTCGCTTGTAATCTTGAGCCTGGCATATATGATGTATGTTTCTTCGCACATCGCTTCCAATGACGATAGTTACCCGACAAGCATCGTTCGCCTGATTCCCGTCATCGGTCTCTTGATACTCATATTGACTTTTCTCGTGGGAAGAATTGGCCTCTTACGGAAACTGTTTGAAGGGCTTGCAGATCGGACCACTATTTTCTCCTATATCTTTTTGCCAATCGGTTTCATTTCACTCGTGGTTGTTATTGCGAGGAACGTTTTTTAGGAGTAAATAAAAATGCATCGTTTTAGTCGACGCGATTTTTTGAAATTATCCGCCCTGATACCGATCAGTGCCGCCATTTCGCCTTGGGCCAAGAATTTGGTTTCTCCAAGGATGGTCAGCCAGGATAACTTTCCAGCCAATGTCATTATCATTTTATTCGACGCGATGAGCGCAAGAAACTTGTCAGTGTATGGTTACCCCCGCAATACGTCTCCCAATTTAACTCGATTTCGCGGACCGGGCAAATGTTTATCATTCCCATAACTCCGCAGGGAATTTTACCGTCCCTGGAACCACATCTCTCTTAACTGGCTTATATCCATGGACGCACCGGGCGATCAATGAAGCCGGCCTCATGACAAGGGAATTTATTGGAAGAAATATCTTCCGATCATTTGGAGGACATTACAAGCGTCTTGCCTTTGCCCAGAATTTGTATGCAGGATTCATTTTAAATCAATTCGATAAGGATATCGATATATACCTTTCTCCCGACGCGTTCAACGTTGCAAGTGGGATTGTTGGCCGTAAGTTTCCCAATGATTTTCCATCTGCATATCGGTCCTTTGACGATTTTCTTTTCAAGTTCGATAAAGAGTCATCGAAACCGGCTTCCGCTTCGCTCATCTTCGGGACGATTGAACGGTTGCTTTTCCTACGACAGCTGGCAGACGCCAAAAACATCTATTCGCAGGAATTTCCATTAGGTTTGCCGGGTGATGACAATTATCCAATCTATTATCGCCTCGAGGATGTTTTTGACGGATTAATCTCCGACGTCGAAGAATATCAAAACTCCCACAGTTGCTTATTTTCATCTTTTTCCGCCTCATGAGCCCTATCGTCCAAGCAAGGATTTTTTTGCAAAGTTCTTTGACAACTACCTGCCTTTGACCAAACCAGAGCATCCCTTAAGCCATGGAATATCTCAAACGGCTTTGAATGGACATCGCCGAAGATATGATGAGTATATTGCTTATGCAGATTCCCAGTTTGGACGTTTATTCGATGCTCTTGAGCAAGACGGACTATTTGAAAATAGTATTGTGGTTGTAACCGGGGATCATGGAGAATTTTTCGAAAGAGGAGAACAAGGTCACGCCACGCCATTGCTATATGATCCGGTCGTCCATGTTCCATTGCTGATCTCAATGCCCGGACAAAATAAAAGGAACGACATTTATGAACCGACAAACAGTATTGATGTTTTGCCGACCCTGCTTCATTTAGCTAACCAGCCAGTCCCTGATTGGTGCGAGGGAACTTTGTTGCCCGGCTTGGGTGGAGAGTATGATCCTCAAAGAAGCACATTCTCGATGGATGCGAAACTCAATCCGGCTTTCGCGCCTTTCAAGGTCGCGACCATCGCCATGAGAAAGGGAGCTTATAAGTTGATTCATTATTTGGGATATGGGAGTGAATACGAAGATGCTTATGAGTTGTATAACCTCGAAACAGATATCGAAGAGATGAATAACTTATATACAAGCGAAACGGCTGTTGCATCACAAATGAAAGCGGAATTGCTGGAAGCTCTCAATGCGGCCAATTCCCGCTTTAAGAGTTAAATTTGCAATTGGTTCAAATAAAATGTTTTCGAGAGGGATTTAAGGACCGATTGTCCCATTCAGAGCGATAGACTGTTGCGTTTCTGAAAGTGGCTTCCAGGTGGTAATTGTTATCTATGAAACTTAATACTTCGTCAATGTTGGCAGGCAGATAAGGCCATTCTTGCCGAGCCGCAAGCTGGGCCGCCCGCTTTTTCGGATCAAGCGAAAGAGCCTTAGTATATTCCATATCCACAATCAGGGCGGGACGATTCTTCGTCAAATCTAGAAAAAATTGGTCGCTGAATTGTTCGGATAAATTCGCATCGAGCAGTAGAGGATAGGTGATATAAGCGCTCGGTGAAGCGCGATGCGACATCAGATTCTCGCCGGGAAATCCGCCCCAGAAAATAACTGTATCGCCCGGCTTCGTATTGTTTTCGACATAAACTGAGATCACCGAATTGCGCTCCACGTTGGAGCGATTGAGAAGATCTGCAATCGATGTCCAATTTTCGCCAGCTAAACCACTAAAAACAAAAAAAACAATGGCAACGAATAATGCAAAAACGAGATAATACGATTCAGCGAGTTTTAAGTCTTTGAATTTGGGTATCAAATTTTGGATGGTGTAGAAAATTAAGTCCGGTCAACAAGGCAATGAATGGCAGCCAGTTGACAAAATAATGTCCATAGTTTCTTTGCGCCGGATCGGTGACCGCCACCGCAAACGGACAGCCGATCAATAAAAAGATCAGTATCGCTGACGGTTTTATCTTTGGCGCGCCACTGACGGATCAATAGAAACAATACAATGCCATAACCGATCAACCCAATCCACGCAGCAAAGCCAAGATTTTGCAACCCGGCGATCAATCCGGATGCGCCGTTGAAATTTGTTTCGCTATAGATTACATTGTATGTGATCGACGCGTCAAACATCGCTTTGAAGATGCCCAGCGCCCAAAAGTATACGGAAGTGATTAGGATCGGTAACAGCGCGCCGATTGCCATTCCAACCATTTGTCGAAGAAGGACGCGGAAATTCCGCTGGAATGATCCAGATCAACCATAAAGTCAGCACGATGGCGGTTTCCACCATGGCGTTGTTGGCACGGAATAAAAAGCTGATTGAAAAAGCCAACCCGATGACCAAGCCATCCCAAAACATTATCGGGAGATTCTGCAAGCCTCAGAAAAAGAATCAAGGCGAGGAAGTGAAGCGGAAGCGGAAATTCTTCGGTGATATTCCCGCCTTGGAGTGTGATGTTCAAACCGAATATCCAGATCGCGATGGCGCACAGAGCCGGGAACACTCCCCATAGTTTTTTGATCAAGATATAGGATAACCAGATCGCCGCCGCCAGGCAAATAAATTCTATCGCCCAAATTCCCCAGCGCAGACCGTGAGCCGCCCAAAGTCCGAGAGCGTCGACGTAAAAAACCGCGGGCGGCTTATGATCCCACGCATCTTTATATGGAAGTTT
>CAVVZL010000022.1:0-173896 GCA_963752775.1 uncultured Chloroflexia bacterium | reverse complement strand
TTTCGTCTTAACCTCTGGCCAGCTTAAGAATATCATCACCCAGGCCATCCAGGAAGCCACAGAGCCCATTCTACAGGAGTTCCAGGACCTCAAGGCTCAAGTTACCAGCCAGGAAGAGAAGCTTGCCGCCTTGGAAGCCACACAAGACCTTCACGCAGAGAACGACCTTAACCAACTCCGGCTTATTGCAGATCTACGCAGGACTAAGGAACCCACTGAAAACGTCAAGAACAGGCAAGATATTCTTCATGCTCTTCTAGCAGCCAACAATGGAAAGATGCTTTCTTCTATGGCCAGAAAGAAGATGAATGTTCCTAAGAGCAGCTTTTGGGAACTATTGAAGACCTGCGATTTCATAGAGAAGAGGTCATATCACTTAGATCCAAGACAGGATGTCCTTGTGCTAATCTAGCGTTCATGAACGGTGAACGGTAATAGTGTCTCTCTATGGGATGCTTCAAAATTGTAGAAATTTAGCAGGATTTTGCTGAGTTTTGTATGTGTATTAGTACGAGGAAGAGGAATATATAAGCTATATATAATACAAATTGCTCTTCTAAGAGAACTAATAATTATAGTTCAGGGTTCATGAATGCTCTTAGTTTTATGCTCATTTCCATAAATACCGTCAGGTCTTAGCTTTTGCCTCTTCCTGTCTCGGAGGCTGTGCAGGCGTGATCTTCTCAGCTTTATAAAATAGCTTTCAGGACATGCCTAGCCGTTCTTTTATAGCCCTGATGTCTTCTCGCACCTGTCTTGCATACCCTGGCTGGACATCTTCTCTCATGCTCTTGATTTCATCTAGGATCTGTGGTGTAACGCTGGTATTATCTTGGATCTTCAGTAGCAGCGGGATAGCCTTGTCTAGTTGAACGAAAGAACAAAACATGGCGACCTCACTGGTTCGCCCAACTTCGCCGCTGTAATCCTCGAAAGTTACCTTGGATACTTCCGCCAACTCCGGTTTATTCTTTTCGACCTGCCGGAAGGCTGCAATCCTTGCTTCATCTCCTTCCACTAAGACTATTACCTCTGTTAGGTCGTTCTCTTCCCAGTTGTAGGTGGACAATCCAGGCAGGGCAAGGTTCATGGCGTATTTCAGCAGAAAGACACGATAGCCTACATCATGCACGTTGGGACCGGTAATTTTAATTTTTAGCTTCATGCTCTCCATGATCTGTGTTCGTTGGGCTATTTGGTTGTTTCCTCGATTGTGGCAATGGCGTGCTTGAAGACCAGGATCTGTCCCTTTGTCGTCTGGAGAAGGATCTCATAAGGGTTGTATCCCTCGATGGTCCCGGTAACTGGCTGGCCTCCAGAGACGAGGCGGATAACGAGCTTCATGCCTTTTGCTAAACGAACCACCGTTTTATAAGCCTATTAGCTCTATATCTAAGCGGCTCGGAGATCTCCTAGTTTTCCCTCATTGGTCATCGGTTAAGCCCATAAATTGTCTCTGAATCGTTCCCGGTTGACATGCGGATCTAGGGCTTGACTTTCGAAAATTTTTAATTTAGTTGTAATTATATCCTTCACACCAAGGTAGTAAAGGATATCCCGCAGGAAATCCGGGCAAGATTCGATAAACACATTGCTCCACCTCATTTGAGTAAATCGCGTCGCTTTTTTGTCTGGATTAAGTTTCTTAATTAAACTATATAATTCTCTGCTGACAATCATAGTTAATATAGAGAGCCATATAAAAGCTTCAATAGCTTGCTCATTTGTGGTTTCAATAACATCTAACTGAAATTTGCTTTTAAGCTCTTTGAAAACTAGCTCAATTTCCCAGCGACCTTTATAAAGTTGAGCAATATCTTTAGCAGTTAATAGCTCATCTGAGATGTTTGTAATATATACATGGTATTTTTCATCTTCTTCATTATAAATCGCCACAAGGCGGAATTCCTCTAGTATCTGCTCTCTTTGCGCTCCTTTCTTGTTTTTATAATACTTAATTTCTATTTTTGAATCTAATTTCTCTCCATTTAGACCTTTTAATATTTCCGCCAAATTTCTCCCTTTTATTTTGCTTTCAACAAGGTTGCATCCTTTGTTTAGGCCTAAAATCACTGGATTGGCATTTGATTTCATTCTAGATACAAAGTAGCCTCCATTGTTCTGAATTTTAGAAAATAATGCATATTTATAAAAACCCAGGTCAACTAAAATAATTCGATCCCGTATCCATGATCCAATCCTTAATGTCTTTATATCATTCATACGCTCTGGAATAATCGAAATGCTCTTTGGGCCATTAGCTTTGGCACTAACCAGCACGCTGACTTTCACACCTGCGGCAACTGTTTTAGATCGTGCGGCTGGCCATTTATCCGCAATGGGATCGGCCGGATTACCTCGGTCTGCAGTGCGACCTCACCGACGAGACCGCGACTGTCCGGTCCTATGAAACGCTGGCCAGAAACTTTGGCGGCCTGGATATGCTGGTGGTCAACGCCGGAATTTTCCCGGCGGGATGCCGAATCGAAGTGCTGACGCTGGCAGAGTGGCAAAGGGTGATGCGCATCAATCTGGATTCCTCAACTCTGGGGCGAATGGCCGCGAGGCCTACCCATTGCTCAAGAATTCGCCGCGCGGCGGGCGGGTCTTGGTGAATGCCTTCAAGAACGTGCTTGCGCCAGTGCCGGGCGGCGGCCTACTCCGCCTCCAAGGCCGCGGTGACCCAACTCGTGCGCATCGCTGCCCTGGAATGGGGCAAGGATCATATCCGCGTCAACCTGATTCATCCGGACGCCATCTTCGACAGCGGAATCTGGACCGAGGAGGTGCTCAAGACGCGGGCAGCCCACTACGGATTGACCGTACAACAGTATAAGACCAGGAACGTGTTGGGAGTGGAATTGAACTGCCATTACGTGGGCGAGTTGGTGGCCGAGATGCTGGCCCGCGCTCTCGAGAAGATCACGGGTGCAAATTCCGGTGGACGGCGGCAGTGACCGGGTCATTTGACGGCATGGTCTGGCGGGAACAGTCCCGCGCGGCCGGTTACTCTTTCTTCAGCGTCGCCATCACGCGGTCGGTGATGGACTGGATCAGGGCCTCCTGGTCCGCCGCGCCGTGCGCCGCTGGCCGCGGCGGCAGCGCGGGGGCGTTGCGCTTCGGCGGCTGAAAGGCCAACTGCTGCGACGCCCGTCTGCCTGCCAGCTCTCGCGGAAGACGTCGTTGGCGCAGATGTCGCAGTTGTTCATCTCGGTCCGCGGGTCTTTGATAGCCCCACTTCTCCTTGAGGTCCAGCAGGGCCTGGGCCTCGGGCTCGGTGAAATAATTCACCCGGCCCAGGCCGCGGGCCAGCATCAACATGCGGCAATAGGCGTCGAGGATCTCGGTCCACCAGTAGGCCCTCTCCACCGTCTCGCCGAAGCTCACCGTGCCGTGGTTGGCCAGGATGATGACGTTGGTCTTGTGGACGAAGGGCAGGATCGTGTCGGCGAACTCCTTGCCGCCGGGGATTTCGTACTTGGTGATCGGCACGTCGCCCAGGAAGATCTCCACCTCCGGCAGCACGCACTGCGGCACCGGCTCCCGGGCGATGCCGAAGGCCGTGGCGTGCGGCGGATGGCAGTGGACCACCGCCTTCACGTCCGGCCGCTCCTTCATGATCGCCAGGTGCAGCATGATCTCGCTGGTCCGCTTCCGCCGGCCGCTCAGCTGCTTGCCTTCCATGTCCACGACGCACAGGTCGTCGGGCTTCATGAAGCCCTTGCAGATCATGCGTCGGCGTGCAGACCACTTCGTTTTCGCTCGACGCGGTAGCTGATGTTGCCGTCGTTGGCGGCGGCGAAGCCCGCTTGTAGAGGCGCTCGCCGATGTCGCAGATCTCTTGCTTGATCTTGTGGATGTTCATCATGATGTTTTCCTGACTGAATTACCTTGTCGGCTGACGTACGTTGCGATTTCGACTGATCGTCGGCTGCGACTCGATCACCAGGTGGTCGAGGATCGCCGCGTTGTAGGCGTCGATCGGTTTCTCGTCGGGATGGAAGGGCATGGCGGCCTCGCGGCCTTCGCTGATGGCGATGCGGCTGCCGATGCCGGCGCCCAGCTCGTCGAAGACGGCGATCTCTTCGGCCGGCTCCGTCGGAGCGGCCCAGCAGGTTGTCCCAGCGTCAGCGGCACCACCAGTTTCCAGCACCCGCCGGCCACGCTGGGGTGCCAGCGGTTGAGCGTCACCGTGCCGATCACTTTGCCGATTCGCATGTCTCTGTATCCCAACCGTTCTTCTGACCAAACGCCGTCCGGACAGGGGCGGACTCCGCCGCGGCAGAACTCGCCCAGCATCTGTTTCCATTGAAACATCGTGCCGACGTCCGGATCGAGCACCAGCAGGTTGGCCCCGACGGCGGCCGTGGCGGCCGCCGCGGCGGGCACGTCGAGCCCAGCACGGCGCGGACGCCCGGCCGCCGGTTCGCCAGGCACAGCGCCGGCGGCCGCGTGCGGCGTCACCAGCACGCCCAGCGTGTCCGGCTTGACCACTTCGGCCGCCAGGCGGTCGGTGGCGGCGATCAGGCAATCCATCGGCCTGCTGCTCGACGGCGACCCCGTCGCGGCCGAAGGCGTCGGCCAGCGGCGCCGGATCGAAGCCCTTGCCGGCCGCGACCAGCACCAGCCGCAGTTCGCCCGCCGGCCGCGGCGTGCTCGGCGCGCCGCGCGGACCAGGGCCACGCTCGCGCCGCCGCAACTCGTCGCGGACCGCCGGCGTGACGATCGCCTCGCGGCAGCACCACCAGCCGTCGCAATCCGTCCAGCCGGCCGATCAACTCGGTCATGCGTGACCACCCGCGCGGCGACGGTCAGTTCGCCGGCCGGTCGCCAGCGTGGCCAGCCGTTCGGCACGGATGCGGCAGTCGCGGCCGGCGTGCCGCACTCGGCTAGCACGTCGGCGTGCCATCTTCGGCCCGTCGCCCTTGACGCCGTCTCCTGGTCGTGCGACGTCGCCGGTTGCTGGCGCGCAGGCTGGCCGTCGCCAACTCGGCCAGCACCTCGCCGGACCAACGCCGTTCAATTTCCGTCGCTGTCTGTGGCTCATTAGTCCGCGAATTCCCAGCACCGACCAGCGGACCGGCGTGTTCTCGCTGTGAAGCATTTCGCGCGTGCCGATGCCGTCGCTGGTGATGATCACCGTTCTCCGCTCGTCCCGCCTCCAGGGTATCGACCACCAGGATCGGATCGCCGTCGATGCGTGCGGCCGTCGGCCTGCAGGGCCATGACCAACAGCAGCTTGGCGCCTTCCATGGACGGATGCTTGACGGTCGAGGTCGCGCTTCCCACGATGCGGGCGAGGTACATGGTGTTCTACTTCCCCAGGATCCGCAGGTCGTCGATCATCGAGCAGCGGCGCTCGCGGGTGAAGGTCAGCGGCGTGGTCACGCCTTCGCCGGTGGGCGTGGCGATGGAGAAGGACATGTATCCCTCGCCGCCCAGCCCCAGGCCGGCCATGCTCGGCCCGTTCTTGACAAACAGCGTGGTGTCCATCGCCTTGCCCATCTTGGTCATGTTGCGGACGTTGGTGGAGTGGATGATGGCCGTGTGGCGGAAGCCGTGCTCGGCCCGCTTGGCCTTGGCGATGCCGTCGTCGATGTCGCGGCAGCGGACGAAGGGGAGGAAGGGCATCATCTGCTCGACCGGCACGAAGGGGTTCGACTCGTCGGTCTCGCCGAAGAGCAGCTCGACGCTGTCCGGCACGCTCTTGCCGATGCCGCGGGCCAACACGGCGGCGTCCTTGCCGAGGAAGTCGCGGGCCGGGACGTCGTGCTTGCCGGTCGCCTTCGCCGACGCTGGCGATGGCCACCTTGGTCAGCGCATCGACCTCGCGGGCGTTGAGCCGCACGGCGCCGGCGCGCTCCATGGCGGCCATCATGGCGTCGAACACCTGCGTCGACGACGAAGACTTCTTTCTCGGCGATGCACAGGAGGTTGTTGTCGTAGGCGCCGCCGAGGATGATGGCGCGGGCGGCGCGGTCCAGGTCGGCCGTTTCATCGACGACCACGGGCGGGATTGCCCGGCCCGGCCACGATCGCCCGCTTCGCCTGCCGCATGGCCGCCCGGGCCACGCGCCGGCCCGCCGGTGACGCACAGCAGCGCCACGTCGCGGTGCTTGAAGATCGCGTCGGCCGTCTCCAGCGTGGGCTCGGTGATGACGCAGATCAGGTTGTCGATGCCCAGGTCGCTGGAGATGGCCTCGTTGAAGCGGCGCACGCCCTCGGCCGCCACCCGCCGCCCGCTGGGATGCGGATTGAACACCACCGTGTTGCCGGCGGCGATCATGCTGATGGCGTTGCCGGTGATGGTGGGCAGCGAATGGGTCACCGGCGTGATGGCCGCCGATGACGCCGAAGGGGGCGTGCTCGATCACCGCCAGGCCGTGGTCGCCGCTGAAGACCTCGCTGCGTGAGGAACTCCACGCCCAGCGACCGCTCGCCCAGCGTCTTGAGCTTCTCGATCTTGTGCTCCAGCCGGCCGATCTTGGTCTCTTCCATCTCCATCGTGCCCAACTCGACGCACTGCTCGATGGAGATGCGGCGGATGTGGCCGATGATGCGGCGGCGGTCTTCCAGGGTCATGGCCGAGAGGCGCTCGAAGGCCTCGCGGGCGGCGGCCACCGCGGCGTCGACCGAGGTGAACAGCCCGTAGCGGCCTTGGCGGCCGTTGGCTCCGCGAGCCGCGGTGCCGGTGGGCCCCAGCCGCGCCAGCACTTGTTGAACGACGTTGCGAATCAGGGTTTCGTCGATTTGCATGGCGAGCGTCTACTTGGTTGGCCTTCTTCTCGTAGACACAGTCGTGGTCGACGTGGACCGTGTCGATGATGCCGATGATCACTGTGTCCACGGGCAGGTTCTTGGTTTCCGGGGTCAGCCGGGCGCTGGACCCCTGGGTAATCAACACCAATTCGCCTTCGCCGGCGCCGACCGTGTCGACGGCCACCAACGAGCGGCCGGTCGGCGACCAGCGTGTTGCGCGGTCTTCGGGTCGAGCCGGTAGGGCTCCACCACCAACAGCTTGCGGCCGACCATCGAGTCGACCTTCTGCGTGGCAACCATCGAGCCGGTGACTTTGGCAATGAACATGGCTCATTCGCCTTTCAATAATTGTGCGGCCTGCCGGGCGACCACCAACTCCTCGTTGGTCGGCACGACCCAAATCTGCACGCGGCTGGCCGGCGCGCTGATCGGCGCTTCGCCCTGCGCGCGGGCGTTGGCCGCCGGCGTCCAGCACGATGCCCAACTCCTCCAGGCCGCGGCAGACGGCGGCGCGCAGCATTCGGCCCGGTTCTCGCCGATGCCGCCGGTAAAGACGATCGCATCGGCGCCGCCCAGCTCGACCAGGTACGCCCCCAGGTAATGCCGCACGGCGGCGGCGTAGACGTCCAGGGCCAACTTGCGCCCGGGCGTTGCCCGGCCGCGGCCGCCTGCTCGATGTCGCGGAAGTCGCCGCTGACGCCGCTCAGGCCCAGCAGGCCGCTCTGGTTGGCCAGCATGTCGAGCACTTCGGCCAGCGACTTGCCGGTCTGCTCCATGACCAGCGGCAGGGCGAAGGGGTCGAAATCGCCGCAGCGGTTGTTCTGCGGCAGGCCGCTTTGCGGGCTCATGCCCATGCTGGTGGCCACGCTGCGGCCGTTGCGGATGGCGCAGAGCGAGCTGGATCCGCCCAGGTGACAGGAGATGATCCGCAGGTCGCTCGCGGCCGAGCAACTCGGCCGTGCGCCCGGCGATGTAGCGATGGCTGGCGCCGTGGAAGCCCCAGCGGCGCTTTGGTTCTTCCAATATAGCAAATTGACTTGCCAGCATCTCGGCTTTCATATAATGATCACTGCGTTCCTTCATCCGCGCTTCAATTTGCTGATAGGTTCCTTGCAAATAAACGAAGATGAACTTCTTTGTTGACTCGCAGAATGTCTCGATATTCTTGCTTCAACGCAGAACATGCCAACACAATGGATTGGTTTGCTTCGATGTTTCGATTCAATAACCTGCGTAAACTCGCAACCAATCCGCGCGATCTTCGTCCGTTAGCGGAACGCCGCGGGACATTTTGTCCTTGTTTGCCGCCGAATGAAAATCATCTGCATCGTAAAAATTCCAGCCGAGTTCTTGAGCAAGCAATCGTCCAATTGTTGTTTTACCCGCACCCGAAACGCCCATGATAATAATAATCATCGTTGCTAATCATGCACTTCTTCAATTTCGAATTCAACCTTACTGCCGCGCGTGGATAAATAAATTCCAATCAAAATCAACGCTCCACCTGCAATCACGGTGATGGTTGGAGCTTCCCGCAAAATAAAGTAGGCAAGAATCGAAGAACCAATTGGCTCGCCAAGTGTCATCACTGCCACGAAAGCCGCGGACAAATATGCCAAAGCCCAATTATAAGTTGAGTGACCGATCAATTGCGGCACGAGCGCCAACAACAAAATCCAAATGTACGTGATCCAATGATAGCCGAAAAGACTTTCTCGCGTGACGACCACACGATGATCAATAAACATATCGCCGCCATTCCATAAACCAAAAAGATGTACGGCATGAGCGATATCTTCGCACGCAATTTTCGCCCGATCATCAAATAGCCTGCTACCATCCACGCGCCGACGAGCGCCAGAAAATTTCCGAACAACATTTGTCCATGCAGGATTTGATTCATGGATGGGCAGACGATGCCGTTGTTCCATGAACACGCATCGGCCAGCGCGACAACGATACCGCCGATAAATGCCAGACTCATCCCGATCAAAACCGGACGAGTGAGCGGCTCCCGCAAAAAGAAAGGTGAAAGTAATGCCACCCATAACGGTCCCGTGCTGACGAAAACCACCGAACTTGCAACGGTTGTATATTCCAACGATGAAATCCAAGTGGCGAAATGAACGGCGAGAAACAAACCGGATAATAAGCCAAGCAGTAGCTCACGGCGAGTCAAGTGCTCTGCAATTCGGCGCGATGACGGGTCAATGCAATGGGCGCAAGCGCGACGCTGGCAAATGTCAATCTCAACGCGGCAATGACCAGCGATGGCGCATCCGTTTGCGCGAAGCGGATAAAGATCGAAGCGGTGGAAACAGCTAGGATTGCGATAAAAAGCGCAAAGGGCAGAATGAAGCGAACGCGTTCTTTGGTCATAAATTTGAGCAAGTATACTGCCATCTGTTAGCGATTTGTTAGAGTCGATGTTCTTATCTTGACAGTCATCTTGTGCACGAATAAAATCTTGACATAATTGTCTTTTTGTCATAAGGAGAAAATAAAATGGCTTTTGAACTTCCAAAACTTCCATATGCAGTGGATGCGCTCGAACCATACATTGATGCGCAGACCATGACCATTCATCATGATAAACATCATCAGGCTTATATTACCAATCTCAACGGCGCACTGGAGAAGCATCCCGAACTGGCAAGCAAATCGCTTGAAGCATTGTTAAAAGATTTGAATGCCGTGCCAGAGGATATTCGCACTGCTGTCCGCAATCACGGCGGTGGCACCTGGAACCATAGCATGTTCTGGGAAATCATGGCTCCCAAAGCTGGCGGCACGCCGAAAGGTGAACTTGCCAAAGCAATTGATCTCGTCTTTTAAATCGTTTGATGCTTTCAAAGAGGAATTTACCAAGGCCGCCAATGGCCGCTTCGGCTCAGGCTGGGCATGGCTCGTCAAGAAGGGCAGTGGGCTGGCTGTTGTCTCGACTGCCAATCAGGATAACCCGATGTCCTGATGGCGCGACTCCGATCATGGGCATTGATGTTTGGGAACACGCTTATTATCTCAAATATCAAAACCGCCGCGCGGATTATGTCACCGCCTGGTGGAATGTGGTCAACTGGGATGCGGTGGCGAAGTCGCTTTGCGGCGAAGTAACTGAAATCGTAACTGATGTGTTATGTAAAGGAGAAAGAGAATAACTCTTTCTCCTTTTGTTATTTGTGGAGGTGCGATATCGCAGTATTGAATTATAATTCTCACTCATATTTAGGAGACAATATGCCATCGTATGATTCCGCTAAAAAACTGATCGTGGAGACCGCGCAGAAGTTAACGCAAAAAGGCTATCTCGTTGCAACAGGAGGAAATGTATCGGTTCGCATCCTTCAGGAAAAGGCATTTGCCATCACGCCTACGAATTATGATTATATGAAGATGCGTCCCGAGGATGTGTGTATTCTGGACTTTGAACTCAATGTATTGGAAGGTCAGCTCAAGCCATCGGTGGAGAGCGCCATGCATTGCGCGATCTATCAGGTGCGGCCGGATGTCAACGCCATCGTGCATACGCATCAAGTCTATGCCAGCGCGTTGGCGCTCATTCATGCGCCAATTCCCGCCTTGTTTGACGAACAAGCGCGCTTCCTCGGGCGCACGGTGGAGATTATTCCGTATGCTCCGTCCGGAACTTCCTTCCTAAAGAATACGATTGCGAAGCATGTGAAGAATCATAACAATGCCTTTATCATGCAGAATCATGGCGCGTTATGTTTTGGTCATGATGCGGAGCGCGCCGAACATAACGTGGAAATCCTGGAGAAGTGCTCGCTGGCTTATCTGCTGGCGTTGTGCAGTGAAAGACCTGTAAGCAAGATTCCGCTGGCGATTCGCGAGATCGCCTTCTCGAAATTGCGCGCCGACCAAAAGAAAGTCGAAGCCGGTAATTTTGAAACAGGCGGAGAGTAATTCATCGGAGCCAATTTGCTAATATCCATATTAAAGAGAAGAGACATGAGCGAACAACAATCTGCTATTTCTGAATATTTGAATGTGGATGAAGTCTATGCACGCTTGAATACATTGATCAGCCAGCCGATTCGACCGGTGCGGCGCGAAAAAATGCAGGCGTATCTTGATTATTTCGAGACTGAAATGCAAACGGTCAAAAGAATTGAACGATGCGGCGTGCGAGATCATTCCGGGCGGGGTTCAACATAACCTAGCATTTAACTATCCGTTTCCCATTGCTGTTGAAAAAGCGGATGGCGCATATTTGTGGGATGTGGATGGAAACCGCTATATTGATTTTCTTCAGGCTGGCGGCCCAACCATGTTGGGAAGCAACTATGCGCCTGTCCGCGAAAAAGTTTTTGAGATGCTGAGGTCATGCGGACCGATCACTGGATTGTTCCATGAATATGAACTCAAGCTGGCGCAATTGATCCAGCGTTTTGTGCCGTCAGTTGAAATGTTCCGCATGTTGGGTTCGGGAACGGAAAGCGTTATGGCGGCGATTCGCGCCGCGCGGACATTTACGAAGAAGAAATATGTTATCAAGGTCGGCGGAGCCTATCACGGCTGGAGTGACCAGATGGTATATGGCTTGCATGTCCCCGGCACAGGCCGGATGGAAGCGAAAGGCATTCCGCGGGGATCAAGCAGTGCTACACAAGAGTTTTATCCGAATAATCTGGGAGCGCTCAAACGACATTTGATCTTCAATCGTCTGCGCGGCGGAACGGCGGCGGTGATTGTTGAACCGGTCGGACCCGAAAGCGGCACGCGGCCCGTTCCGTTTGATTTCAATCAAAAGGTCAAGGAATTATGCGATGAGTTCGGCGCGCTGTTGATCTTCGATGAAGTCGTGACGGGCTTTCGACTCGGCATGGGCGGGGCGCAGGGATTCTTCGGTATCAAACCCGACCTGACGGTATTCGGCAAATGTGTCGCAGGCGGATATCCGATGGCGGGCGGCGTGGGCGGACGGCGCGAAGTGATTCTAGAGTTTTGCGGCTGGCCTCGGTGGAACCGGCGACCGCGCATATGTCGGCGGAACGCTCTCGGCCAACCCGCTTTCATGTGTGGCAGGTTATTATTCGCTTGCTGGAAATGGAACGAACGAACGCGCCAGTCCTTGCAGGAAAAGCGGGTGACCGATTGACGAAGGGCTTGAATCAAATCATCGAAAAATATGGATTGCCATTTGTTGCATACAATCAAGGCTCGATTGTCCATCTTGAAACATCCGGCACGATGCTGCTTGACTTCAAGAATATTTTTCGCTTATTGAGGGAGGTTCACCCGCGCGAGCACATGATGGAAGAAATGGGCGCGGCCTACATGGCAGAAGGATTAGTCACGCTGGCTGGTTCGCGCATGTATACGTCGATGGCGGATACGGATGAAGTGATTGATGATGCCTTGGCGAGATTTGAGTCTGTGCTTTCGGTGTGCGATAAAGTTTTATAAATCGAGCTACTTGCTCTATTCGAATTCCAATTCGATCTCTTCGTCATCCTGCCAGCCTTCGAGACGATCAATCTCGATGTCGCTGAACAAGCCCTCTTGCCGCGCTTCGACGCGATAGCGCTTGACCAGTTCGAGCAATGCTAAAAAGGTAACCACGATTTCGAGACGCGAGGGACTATCTCCTAACAAGCCGCGAAACGATGTGTGTTGAATCTGTTTCAATGTTTTGGAAATCAGATCAATTTTTTCGCGGATAGTGATTTTCGGCGCGGCAATCACCGACGCAAGCGGTTCCTTGTCTTTTCCTTTTGCAAACGCTGACTTAGCCGCGGCGACCAAAGCACTCAATGTGAGTCCCGATAAATCGAGCTTGGGTTCCACTTTCGGCGGCGGAGCGACGCGCAGGTAAGTTCTCAGTCCCTGTTCTTGTCTTTCCATTAACCATCCGCCGATTTCCTTGAAATCGCTTGTATAGTTTTAACTGTCTGACCAAATCCTCGCCGATATTTTCCTCGCCGGGTTCATGTACCGGCGGACGTGGCAATAATGCTTCCGACTTGATCTGCAACAATTTTGCGGCGATCACAAGGAACGCCGAAATTTCATCGGCGCGCGCTTGCTCCAGCCCGTGAATGTAAACAAGGTATTGGTCCGTGACCATCGCCAGTGAAACGGTCGTAACATCCAGTTCGGCGCGCTCGATGAGATCAAGCAATAGATCAAGCGGCCCTTCATACACAGGCGTGTGGACGGTATAGTTCGTCTGTCGCCCTAGCAAATTATCCATAGCGGCTGGATTATATCATTCCAGAATAAATCTCTCGGTTATAATTTACGCATGCCAAGCAAACTTACTCACCTTGATGAAAGCGGCCGCGCACGAATGGTGGATGTCAGCGCCAAGCCGGATACAGCGCGGATTGCGATTGCCAAAGGGCGAAGTCCAAATGAAGAAAGAGACGCTCGATTTGATTCGCGCGGGACAAATCAAAAAAGGGGATGTGTTGACCGTTGCTCAGATCGCCGGGCATCACCGCTGCAAAACGGACCTCGGACTTGATTCCGTTATGTCATCCTTTGCCGCTCACCAAAGTGGATGTCGATCTTGCGCTTGATGATTCTTTGCCCGGCGTGCTGATTACTGCAACTGCCAAAGTCACTGGCAAAACCGGCGTTGAGATGGAAGCATTGACCGCAGTCTCTGTTGCAGCACTGACAGTTTACGATATGGCGAAGGCCGCCGAGAAAACGATGCGCATTCAAAACATTCGACTTGTTGAAAAACATGGCGGACGTTCCGGCGATGTGGTGAATGAATAAAATAAAGGTCCTGTTCTTTGCCACACTTCGTGACCGCGCTGGGACAAAATCTGTTGAGCTTGAAGTTCCTGCTGATATGACTGTGCTGACGCTAAAAGATAAACTTGCCAGCGATTATCCCAACCTTAAAGAATTGATGAAGACGATATTAGTTTCGGTCAATAAAGAATACGCACTTGGATGAAGCGATTATTCCGCAGAATGCGGAAATAGCATTGTTCCCGCCTGTCAGTGGTGGATGATCACATGCAATCTTCAAACTTTCCAACCATCTTTTTCATCACTGAAGAAGAAATCAATCTTAACGATTTGCTTGCAAAAATCACTTTGCCGACAACAGGCGCGGCCGCGATTTTCACTGGCATGGTGCGCGGCGTAACGGCACGTGATGACCCACATGAGACGGCTTATCTTGAATATGAAGCATATGTGCCAATGGCGGAAGCCAAAGATGAAACAAGTTGCCGAAGAGATTCGCTCCAAATGGTCAAGCGTTGAAGGAATTGCCATTGTTCAACGCATCGGAAAACTTTATCCGCAAACGCCGACCGTGTTGATTGCCTGTACCGCCGCGCATCGCGATACCGGTGTCTTCGATGCGGCGCGTTATGGCATTGATCGTCTTGAAAGAAATTGTTCCAATCTGGAAAAAGGAAGTTGGCCCGAACGGTGAGTTTTGGGTGGAAGGCGAATACATTCCCAAAGCGGGTGAGTAATGAAAATCGCTTGTGTCAATTGCGGACATCCTATCCCGAATTAGGCGTGCCATATAAATGTCCCAACTGCGGTGGATTATATGATTATGTCGAACCCTTGACATACAACTCGTGTCGCTCAACTGTGCGAACGGATTCTGTTTCATTGGGCGAAGGCAACACTCCATTATTATCCGCCAAAGTTTTTGGACGCGAAGTTTATTTCAAGTGTGAATATTTGAATCCAACCGGATCATTCAAAGACCGCGGCACAGCAACTCTTGTTTCATTTCTTCGCTCGCGCGGAGTGACAGAAGCCATCGAAGATTCATCAGGCAATGCGGGCGCGTCGTTTGCGGCGTACGCGGCACGTGCAGGAATCAAAGCGCGGGTCTATGTGCCCGACTTCAGCTTCGGGTCCGAAACGAAAACAAATCGAAGCATATGGTGCGGAATTGATCCCTGTTTCAGGCCCGCGCTCAAAAGCTTCGGAAGAAGTGATGCAAGCCGCGGAAACAGGAATGGTTTATGCAAGTCACGCCTATTTGCCATTCAATCTTCCGGGATATGCAACGTGTGCTTATGAAATATACGAACAGCTCGGGCGAAACCCCGGCGCAGTGATTGTACCCGCAGGGCAGGGTGGATTTCTGCTTGGCATGGCGCGCGGCTTTGAAGCTTTATTGCGTGCCGATAAAATTCAGAAGATGCCGATGATGATCGGAGTGCAAGCCAGCGCCTGCGCGCCGTTATATGCTTTATGGAAAAACGGAACGATGAATGATGTGGCAGAGTCTCCTGACGATTGCAGAAGGAGTCTGCACATCGCTGGCCGGTGCGCGGCAGAAGCTGTCGTGGAGATCATGCGTCGAAGCGGAGGCCGCTTTGGGCTGGTGGATGAAGCGTTTATCTTATCCGGGCGTGACGCGTTGGCACGTTTGGGGTTTTATGTAGAGCCAACGTCGGCGCTGGTGTGGCACGCTTTGGAGGAATTGATTTCCAATTTGCCCGATCCCGTTGTCGTTGTGTTGACTGGTTCGGGTTTGAAGTATCTTTCATAGAGGAGTGAATTCATGGAACGAATTGTTATTACCGGAATGGGAACGGTCAACCCGCTTGGCATGACAGTTGCCGAAACATGGAAGAATGTGACCGAGGGCGTGTCCGGTGTCGGGCCAATCACGCAATTCGATCATTCCAATTTGATGGTGCATATCGCCGCGAGGTCAAAGAATTTTGATCCGGAAAACTATATGGACGGCAAAGGAAACGCGGCGGCGTGATCGGTTTGAACAGTTTGACCGCGTGTCGCGGCAAGAGAAGCGATCGCAGTCTTCTCGCTTGAAAGTCACCGAATCAAACGCGCGGCAGGATTGGCGTAATCATCTCATCGGCGATTGGCGGATTGAACATCCATTGCAGGAAGCGGTCTTGATTGTCAACAACGATAACCCGCGGAGGATAAGCTCGTTCTTGATTCCAATGTTGATGTCAAATGGCGGGCGGGATTGATCTCGATTGATCATGGGTTCAAGGGACCGAGTTTCTCTGTTGCTTCGGCATGCGCTTCTGGCGCGGACGGAATTGGCATCGCCATGATGATGATGCGTTCGGGGATGATTGACGCGGCCATTGCGGGTGCGACAGAGTCGACGATCACAATGACCGGTGTGGCGGCCTTCGACCGCGTGGGTGCGATGTCGCGCCGCAATGATGATTATTCGATGTCGCCTCAGCCTTTCGATAAGAATCGTGATGGTCTAGTGATGGGTGAAGGCTCAGCAGTCATTGTGCTGGAAACAGAGTCGCACGCAAAGGCGCGAGGCGCAGATATTTTTGCGGAACTTGCTGGTTATGGTTCCACGGCAGACGCGTTCCACGTTACTGCGCCGCATGAGCAGGGTGAAGGCGGCAAAGCTGCGATCCGCATGGCACTGGCGTCGGCCAAGGCCAATCCCGAAGATGTTGGTTATATCAACGCACATGGCACAGGAACACAGTTGAATGACCAATCTGAAACGCGTGCGGTCAAAGGTGCGTTTGGCGACTTGGCACATAAAATCCCGATCTCTTCCACCAAATCCATGACCGGGCATATGATGGGCGCCACGGGCGCGTTGGAAATTATCTTTTGTGTACAGACAATTCGCGAAGGAATTCTCCCGCCGACGATTTATTATCAGACTCCTGATCCCGAATGTGATCTGGATGTCGTTCCAAACAAAGCGCGCGAGAAGAAGATTAATCTGGCGATCAGCAATGCCTTTGGCTTCGGCGGACATAACGCGGTGTTAGCGGTCCGGAGATATAACTGATTTAATGCAGAAAGCCACTCTCGCAGAGCGAATTGCGGAAACCAAAACCTTTTTCGGGAATTCATAGTGCTTAGAACAAAATTGCAAATTACGTTCACCGATTAGGTTTAAAATCGTTCAATGCGTCCAACTTATCTTGAAGTCAATCTTCCCTGCCTGAAACAAAACCTTGAAAATATACGCGCACATGTCGCCCCTGCAAAAGTGATGGTGGTATTGAAAGCCAATGCATATGGTCACGGAGTGGAGGGGGTTGCACCATATATCGCGCCGTATGCGGACTACATTGGCGTTGCGATTGTGGAGGAGGGAATCCATCTGCGCGAGCTTGGAATCGATAAGCCAATTCTAGTGATGGGCGGGACATTGCCTGAACAGGTTTCGTTATTTATCCAATACAATTTGATTCTGGCGGCTTCATCGTTTGAATTGCTTGATGCCGCCGAGCAGGCTGCAGACGCCGCAAAAAAAAGCTCAAAGCCCATCTAAAAATTGATACCGGCATGGAACGCACTGGAGTTCACGAATATGAAGCCGAAACCTTCATCGAAAAATCTCTGACGTGTAGCCATTTAGACATAGAAGGAATCTTTACACACTTCGCCAACTCAGAATCAAATGACTTAACACATGCCAAATTACAATTGGAACGCTTTCAAGAAGTCTTATACGTTTATGAAAAGCGAAGCATACCTCCTCCGCGAATCCGGCACGCGGCAAACTCCGGAGCGATTTTGCAAATACCTGAGAGTTATTTTGATATGGTTCGACCCGGTGTAATGTTTTACGGAGTTTATCCTGAACGAGATGTTAAGAAAACTGTGGATGTCAAACCTGCATTGACGTGGCGTTCACATATAGTCTATAGCAAGATTACACAGCCGGGGAGGCCAGTTAGCTATGGATCGTTGTGGCAGTCTAAAGCCCCGACACAAATCGTGACCATCCCTTGCGGTTATGCCGATGGATATTTTCGTCGCATGACGAATTGAGCGCAAGTTATCATCAGTGGAAAAAAATATCCGCAAGTGGGGCGCATCTGCATGGATCAGTTTATGGTCAATGTCGGTAATGACGACACAAAGGTTGGCGATGAAGTGATCTTGCTCGGGGATGGAATAACCGCCGAAGATTTTGCCGATTGGGCTGGCACGAATGAATATGAAGTTATGACGAATATCAGCACGCGCGTGCCGAGGGTTTTTATCAAGTAAACGGTGTAAAATAGGGCGCGCGCTTTGGCGTGTAATTTCTTTTGAGGTGAAAAATTGAATCGTTATTTGCGTGATTATTTGATTCTTATTCTGCCAGCTGCAGCAATTGTTGCGCTCGATCAGTGGACAAAGTGGCTGGTGCGCACCAACTTGCCGTTCGACAGCGCGTGGCTCCCTCATAATTTATTGTGGCTTAGCCCTTATGCCAGGATTGTCAATTGGTCTAACAGCGGTGCGGCGTTTGGCTCGTTTCAAAATGGCAATCCTGTTTTCGCGGTGCTGGCAATTATCGTGATTGTCTTGATCTTTTATTATTTTCCACGCATCGATGCTACTGATTGGACATTGCGTGTCGCGCTCGTTTTGCAATTGGCGGGAGCGTCTGGAAATTTAGTCGATCGTTTGCTCAAGGCTAAAGTTACAGACTTTATTTCGATTGGCACATTTCCCGTTTTCAATCTGGCGGATTCATCCATTACTGTTGGCGTGGTTGTTTTGTTGATTGGGGTGTGGTGGAAGGAACGCACCGAGAAAAAAGCCGCGCTCCAAAAGACCGACTCAAATTCGTGACGGATTCGATTTTTACTTTTCGCTTTCAAAAACCAGACGAGGAGCGGCTCGATCATTTTTTAGTTGAGTCCTTGCCTGATTATTCACGTTCGCGCCTGCAGGCCTTGATCAAAAATGGCTTGGTTTTGATCAACGGGGTGCCTGCTAAGAAGTCTGGACAGATGCTCGAACAAGGTTCTGTGATCGAAGTTCGTATCCCGCCATCCGTGCCAGCAGATTTGGTCGGCGAAAATATTCCACTGGATATTATTTTTGAAAACGATGATGTGATTGTTATCAATAAACCGGCGGGCATGGTGGTTCATCCTGCCGCCGGGCATCATTCTGGAACACTGGTTCATGCGGTGCTTGGATATGATCCCGATATCGAAGGCATCGGCGGCGAAGAACGTCCCGGCGTGGTGCATCGGCTGGATAAAGAAACATCGGGTTTGATTATGCTTGCGAAGAATGATAAGGCGCATCGCTGGTTGCAAGATCAATTTCGATTGCGTAAAGTTGAAAAAACTTACGTGGCATTGGTTGATGGGAAACCGCCAACACCATCGGGCAGAGTCGAGGCCGCGATTGGGCGCGACGCAAGTCATCGCAAGAAGATGGCGATTGTTTCAGAAAATAATGGCCGCACCGCGATTAGCGAATATAAAACGCTCGAATCATTTTCCCAACACACCTTGCTTGAATTTCACCCGTTGACCGGACGTACGCATCAAATCCGATTGCATTGTGCGATGTTGGGTTGTCCCATTGTCGGCGATGTAATCTACGGCAGAAAAAAATCAAGCCTTGCGTTGGACCGCCATTTTCTTCACGCACAAAAACTCAAAATCATTTTGCCTAATGAAAAAGAACCCAGTGTCTTCGAAGCAACATTACCTGAAGAGTTAGCTCGAGTCATTGAGGAGTTGCGAAAGGAAAAATAGAATGGATTATATCGACCTTCGTTCTGATACTGTTACCCAGCCCACGCCTGAAATGCGTGTAGCGATGGCCCATGCTGAAGTCGGCGACGATGTTTATGGCGATGACCCAACTGTGAATCGTTTGCAGGAGATGGCGGCGGACAGGATGGGCGAAAGAAGCGGCTTTATTTGTCCCTTCGGGAACGATGGGAAATCTCGCGGGAATTCTTGCGCATTGCCAGCGCGGCGACGAAGTGATTCTTGGCAAAGAGAATCATACGTATCTGCATGAGGCGGGCGGGATTTCGGTATTAGGCGGAGTTCATTCATGCCAGTTGGCGAATCAACCGGATGGTTCGCTTCTTCTCTCCGATATTGAAGCGGCGATTCGATCCGATGATCAACATGAACCGATTACGCGGCTGGTGTGTCTGGAGAACACACACAATCATTGCGGCGGAACAGTGCAGACCCCGGAAACCACGCGTCGCATCGCGGACTTCGCTCATGCACGTGGCCTAAAAGTTCATCTCGATGGTGCGCGCATCTTCAATGCCGCCGTCGGCGCTAAATGTGAACGTTAAAGGATTAACTGCGCAGGTTGATTCGGTCACCTTTTGTTTGAGCAAGGGATTATGTGCGCCGGTCGGCTCGGTGCTATGCGGTGATAAGGAGTTTATCAAGCGCGCGCATCGTCTCCGCAAGATGCTTGGAGGCGGAATGCGTCAGGCGGGGATATTGGCAGCTGCTGGAATCATCGCGTTGGAGAAAATGACCAGAACGATTAAGTGAGGATCATGCGCGGGCGCGGAATTTAGCTAAAGGTCTGAGTGAGAACCGAGGAATTGTTCTAGATGGGATGCCGCAGACAAATATGGTCTTCTTCGATCTTGCTCCACAAGTTAAAATGTCCACGGATGAAATTGCCGATCAACTGAAAGATCGTGGAATATTGGTAAGCGCATCTGGCTTACGGCGCTTCCGTCTCGTGACACATTATTGGATTGATGACGTGGAAGTCAACAAAACTGTCGAGGCCTTTCGCCAGGTTCTGCAATAAAAAAAGGTCTTTTTCGTTTCAAGAATCGGACCTGTCCCGCTCATCGCGAATATAAAATCTTTTCCGGTGACTTCCACTCGGCTCTAGTTGATTCCATCCCACCCTCCTGGACAACATACATATGCTCATCTGTAAGATCACCTAACTTCATCATTTCATCTGCTTCAAATGGATAGACCGGGATTCCCTGTCTGTCGGTTGGTGCAGGAATTGTTGTTTGCTCGTGATTTTGTATGAAAGTGGTAGCACGGATGAGCGAATGCGATCAGCTACCTGTTGGGCCTGCTTGCCATTTGCAGTTGGTAACGAAATGGCGAATTCTTCTCCGCCCCAGCACCAACCGCGTCAGTGCTGGACGCCGAGATTTTTTTTCTTGGCACCACATTCAAATTCCGTTGGTCACGATCAAAATCAATGCCAATATTCCAGCAATAGCAGATGCAAAGCGGAAATTCCTTGCTCCAGGGGAATCAATCTAAATCGCGACTGTTTCTGCTCTGTCACACCCGCGCTATGAAAAGCGTCTGGGACTTCCGAGTTTACTTCGAAGATCCCTTCGACGTGACCATTGTTAAAAATCGGGCCAATTATCGATCAAGAATTATTCTTAGTGACAAGAGCCAAAAAATCAGGATTGAGCTGCGTATCCTTGGAAATTTGGGTCCTGATTAGATGGGCGGCGCGTCCAATCGCACGCCCCGGAGTGTTTATTGCCAATTGATCCGCCACAGGTTGGTCAAGACGCGTGTCCAATTGGTGGCTTGAAGCCATAATCTGATCCGATTGGATTTCAGCCGCCGAAGGACGAACATCCAAAGCTTGGTCATGGTGAATAAAACCTCCCAGCCAATTGATAAAAAGAGACGGACGGTCTGTCATAGTTTTCTAATGCATAGCATAACAGGCCGTTTTTTTCTACCTTTTTGAAGCCGTAAAATGTTCGCATGTGTGCAAAGAAACGCTTTGTGATTTCTGATATAATCAGAAAGCGAACAGAACTTTGAAGGGGACGCTGGTTCTGCTCCGGAGATATAAATTTTAAGATAGGTTCAATGAATGATTGCCCATTTTTCTCTTGAACAAATTGACGAAGTCGTTAAAGCGATTCAGGCGCGGACCTCATACCGGCCACGGGTTTCGATTATTCTCGGCTCCGGCCTGAACGGCTTAGCAGACTCCGTTGAAAAGCCTGACATGATCCCGTTCGGCGATCTGCCGCATTTTCCGGTTTCGACGGTATTGGGGCACGCAGGTCGTTTGGTGATCGGCACATTGGAAGGACAAACCGTATTTGTCATGCAGGGGCGGATTTATTTTTATGAAGGATACAGCATGGCACAAGTGACCCTGCCGGTGCGCGTGATGCAACGCCTTGGAATTGAAATTCTTATTGTGACCAACGCCGCAGGCGGCGTAAATCCCGCCTTTGCGCCGGGCGATGTAATGTTGATCACTGATAACCTAAACCTGATTGGCATGACAGGGCAAAATCCGTTGATCGGTCCTAACATTGATGAATTGGGACCCACGATTTCCTGATATGAGCCAGGCTTATGATCGCGCGCTTTGTGATCTGACGCGTAGTATAGCCAGACAAGAGAACATTGTTTTGCGTGAAGGCGTCTACGCCGGATTGAGTGGTCCGTCTTTTGAGTCGCCTGCCGATTTACGTTTCCTGCGCCTCGTTGGAGCAGACTCGGTGGGCATGTCTACTGTCCCTGAAGTGATTATTGCGCGCCACGGTGGGATGCGCGTTCTTGGCTTTTCTGGAATCAGCAATAAGGCTAATCTGGATGGCTCGACGGTCACCACACATGAAGAGGTGATGGAAGCCGGAAAACTCATCACACCCAAGATGGAGAAGTTGATTCGCGGAGTTCTGCGTCAGCTGTAAGAAACATTGATATGGCTGGAATTTATCAATTCCTCAGCAAATACGAAGTGCTGATTTATGTTGTACTGGCTATCGGAGGATTGTTTGCTTTTCGGCAGCTGTTTAAAACTTGGAATGAGTGGCGAGAGTCGGTTTATACTTTGGAACGTGAGTTTGCTTTGCATCGAATGGGTCAAGCTGTGGCTTTTGTAATCCTCATTCTGATTTTGTTCTTTGGAGAATTGACCACGGTCTCTTTTGTGATCCCCGAGCTTCCCGCTTCCTTTTTTATTTCGACGCCGACCATTGACGTGCTTGCCACGCCGACAGGAACGATCTCCGCTGAACTTGCGACTCAAATTGCATTGACGCCTCTTCCTGTTCCGACCCTTGGGAATACCAGCGGTTGTGTCGCTGATGAATTAATGATTACATCGCCTAAACCTGGAAGCGAGGTCAGCGGGGTAGTGGACTTGATCGGAACAGTAAACATTCCTGATTTTGGATTTTATAAATATGAAGTTGCGCCGCTGAATACTAATGACTGGGCGACAATTGCCGCGAGTACTACTCCTGTTCCCAATAATTCGCTGGGACAATGGGATACTTCTATTCTGACACCCGGCGATTATCAATTGCGTCTGGTGGTTACGAATACACAGGGACAATCTCTGCCGCCTTGTGTCATTCCTTTGCGGATAACTGCTCCATGAGCAATTTTTCGAGTTGATTGAATTGGTTCTGGAATTTAGGAGATTATGTCTGAAATTCAAATCCGACCGACTGTAGCTGGTGACCTTCTTCGTATGATGGGGATGGATCATTCTGTCACATCTGAGTATGTCTGGCAGTTGGAATTGCGCCGGGATAGCGGCCAAATCGCCGCGACCTTTCGAGAGGTTCGATTGCCGCGACCCATTCCACTGACCTACCCAAACAATCCTTTCGTTCTTGCGGATGACTGGACACGTAGATCAGCGATATTAACTGCCCTGGTAGATAACAATCCGATTGGTTATCTTTCGTTGATGGATCGCCTAAGCTCTGTGGCATCGATAACCGACCTTGTGGTCTCGCCTGAATGGAGACGCCGGGGTGTAGCTAGTGCTTTGTTAGGCGCCGCTCACGAATGGGGTCTGAAGCGAGGTCACCGCAAATTGTTCCTCGAAATGCAATCCAAGAATCAACCGGCAATTCGCTTGGCGCAAAAACATGGATATGAATTCTGCGGGTATAATGACCATTATTATTTGACGCAGGATGTAGCTCTTTTCTTTGCGAGGGCATTGAAATAGAGCGATTTGGGAAGGCATTATGTTTAACGGTTGGACGGAAAATTTACTGGCGGGCGTCCAGGTAATCAATCAAATTCTAACGGCCGGAATTGCCATCACGGCCTTTTCGTTGTTTCTTTATTCACTATCTTTCAATTTACGAGATCGCGTCGCCCGTTCTTTTGCGATCATTCTTTTATGCGTGGTAGTAATCTTTACCACCGATGCATTGCAAAGCAAGGATGTGCCTCTTTGGGGGATCGATTTACTCCTTCGTCTTCACTGGTTCGGGATCATTTATTTGCCTGCCGCATATCTGCATCTTTCGGATGCAGTATTGGTGACCGCGGGTCGTCCTTCGCGCGGGCGCCGGAGATTTGCGATTCGATTGACATACGCAATCTCAACAATTTTTGTTCTCTCCCTCGCGGCGGGATATTTACTTGGGTCCGCTCGTACCGGAGGGTCAACCGGCTCCACATCTTCAACCAACTTTTTGGTCCGAGGTTTTTACTCTTTACTATATCGCCGCGATGATTTGGGCTGGCTGGAACTTTGTCCGCGCCTATCGCCGTATGCTGACGCGTTCTGGTCGCCGCCGTATGTTGTACCTCATGGCGGGGCGACTGCGCCCGCGCTGGGTTCGTATCCATATTTATTGTATGGTTCTTTGTTCGCGGCGCGATTCCCGCTATTGTTTTGGCTTGGATCTGCATCCATCAATATTTTAGTCGGCGGGTTGGTTGTTGTCATGGCTTACGCCGTGGCTTTCTTCGGCGTTTCCTGGCCGGATCGTGTGATCAAGAGCCGCTTGTTCAAATGGATCATCCGCGGGCCGATAACCGCTTCATTGGCCCTGGGGTTGATGACCATTGTTCGCCGTGCCGGCGTGTTGATGGGGTCGGATTATTCCGTTTTTGTTCCTTTGACCATGGTCGCAACGGTTTTGCTTTTTGAACATGCCATTACATTGTTTTATCCCTTATGGGAACGTTATCTCTTCTTCGGGCATGATCGGTCTGAATTGCAGATATTGCAAAACATGGAAGAGCGCTTGCTCACACAGAGCGACTTGCAGCAATTCCTTGAAGCTGTTCTTGCTGCCGTGCGAGATCACATGCAAGCTCCCGCGGCCTTCGTTGCCGCGTTGGACGAGAGCGAGCTCTCGCTTATCGTTATGGCAGGCAATCGTAATCTCATCGAGCATGATGGTCTCTCCGATGCACTGGAAAGAATAAGCAATGGAAATGGAAATGAACGTGAGGAATTTGAATCGGGAAAGTTTTGGATGTTGCCTTTGCATCAGCGCAAACGTGATGATATGGACTTGGATGAAATTCCGCCTCTGCTTGGATTAATGGGAGTGGCCCGCCGCGATGGTCATTCATCCATGGAACAATGATCAGCGCGATGCGCTCTGGCTTTTGGCCGATCGCGCCGCGATGGCCTTGGAAGATCGTTTGTTGCAACAGCGAGTCTTTCGTTCTCTTCAAGATTTACAGCCGCGTGTGGACATGCTCCAACGCTTGCGCGCATTTGGACGATATGATAGCCGCGTGAATATGCTGGACAAGTCTTTGCCTCCCGAAGCGGACTTGGCAAATTGGGTCAAGGACGCACTAACTCATTATTGGGGTGGGCCAAAGTTGACGAACAGCCCATTAATGCGATTGCAGGTCGTTCAGGAATTGGCGCGTGAACACGACGATAATCCTGCCAATGCTTTACGCGCCCTTCTTCGTAAAGCGGTGGATCAAGTCCGCCCGGAAGGTGAGCGGCGATTTACTACGGAATGGATTTTATATAATATCCTTGAAATGAAGTTTATTGAGGGACGCAAAGTTCGTGAAGTGGCAGAGCGTCTGGCGATGTCGGAGGCGGATCTGTATCGCAAACAGCGTATTGCGGTGGAGGCAGTTGCCAAAGCCATATTAACCATGGAGTCTCAAATCGAAATGAAAGAAGGGCAGGCAGGTATGATCAATCACAAAAATGTGTATGAAAGTCCGATGCCGGTTACAGATGATGGCTGGTGGGAATCGGTGTTGGCAGAAGATGAGCGCCACGCACCATCTTCGCCGTCTCGACCGCCGATCCATCCTCCGAGTCCGCACGGAGGCGAAAGCGGAGGAGTCGAATAAAGTTCAACCTGATTGGGCGCAGGTCCAGGAGCTTTATCATCACGATCAAATCGTGACACTGAAAGTGACTGGAAATAATCGCGGCGGTTTGCTGGTCGAAGGCGAAGGCTTGTATGGTTTCGTACCATTCTCGCATTTGATTGAAATGGCTGGACGAAACGATATGCCGGATCGCGAAAAAATCCTTGGAACCTATGTGGGTCAATCGCTCAGGCTTAAGGTCATTGAATGTGTTCCCGAGGATGGGCGCATTGTTCTCTCTGAACGCGCCGCATTGGCGGAACCCGGCAAGCGTTCTGAATTATTTCATTCGCTGCATTCGGGAGAGCGCGTTCAAGGCACGGTCACCAACATTACGGATTTTGGTGTGTTCATAGACCTTGGCGGAGTCGAAGGGTTGATTCATATTTCAGAACTCTCGTGGGGACGCGTCGTGCATCCAAACCAAATTGTGCAAATAGGACAGTTGCTCGATGTGCAGGTACTGGACCTTTCGTCTGAACGTTGCCGTGTGGCGCTTAGTCTCAAGCGTTTACAGCCCAATCCATGGGAAAAGGTCGCGACCGATTTTTCGGTGGGACAGGTTTTACCGGCAACGATCACCAGTATTCTTTCCTATGGCGCATTTGCGAAGCTTGATCTTGGTGTGGAAGGATTGATCCACGCTTCGGAGATGTTGCTTGGATGAAGGGCAAACTCGCAAAGGATATTTTGATATGTTGGTCAGCTTGTGCAAGTCCGTATTTTGCATATGGATGCCGTTCATCAACGCATGGGATTGAGTCTGCGCCTGAGCGTGTAAGATCTTTATTCAATGCCGACCAACTCCGAACAGAACGATTCACAAAAACCTGTTCCCGACGATTGGCTGGATCGCTTCGGGAATTTCAACTTGCATTTCGGGCGTTATCTCCGCGATGTGGCAGGCGTTCTGTTGATCGCTATTGCGCTGATGTCTTTGCTTGCGCTATGGAATCTGACCAGCGGCATTCTATTGACGCCTTGGTCGGAGTTTCTTTCAAAATGGTTTGGCTGGGGATGTTACGTATTGTCATTCTTGCGATTGGATATGGCGGATTGTTTCTCCTTCGCCACGATAATAAACCATTCGGTTTGTTTCGGATTCTTTCTCTTGAACTCGCCGCGCTTCTGACTTTGGGTTTGCTCGCCGTTATCGGAAGCGATTCGCTCGTCCGCGCAGAAGCGGGGTTGGATGGCGGACGTTTAGGCTGGAGCATTGCTTATTTGCTTGATAGGTATGCTGGCGCCGTTTGGGCAGCGTTGATTATATGTATTCTATGGCTTGTTGACAGTAGTCACTGGGTTTGGTTTGTGGGCTGTTTTCGAAGCGTGGCTCTCGAGGTTGGCAGGCGAGCCTATAACGCCTCCGCCGCCAACAGGTCAGAAAGAAGCGGTTGCTGAATCTTCGAAAGGAAGAGCAACCTGCAAAGTCTGCAGCCCAGAAAGAAAAAGTCTACTCCGCTTCCGCCCGAATTTCAACCGTCGTTGAAAGCCGTTGATAAGAAAAGCGAGAAGCCGATCAAGCCGATCCCGCGTGAAGAAGGATTGCCACCGCTTAACATCTTGATGACCGAGCAAGCCGCGCGAGATGACGAGCGGACAATCAATCAAACCGCGGGCATGATCATGAAAACGCTTTCGGAATTTGGCATTCCTGCAACGGTGATTGGTTATCGCATCGGCCCCTCGGTGACGCAGTTCGCGGTACAACCGGGTTATATAAAAAGGCCGGGCGCGAATGAGGATGATGAAGCCCAGCAAATGAAAGTGCGCGTGGCGCAGATTGCCGCGTTGGAAAAAGATTTAACGCTGGCATTATCGGCGGAACGATTACGTATTGAGGCGCCTGTGCCAGGCAAACCTTATGTGGGTATTGAAGTGCCGAATTCCACTTCGACCGTCGTGCGTTTGCGGCCGATTTTGGAAAGCGGAACGTTTCATAAGGATGGCGCGCCGCTGGCGATGGCGCTTGGGCGCGATGTATCGGGCAATCCACTCGTCGCCGATCTTGCACGCATGCCACATTTGTTGATCGCAGGTGCGACGGGTTCTGGAAAATCGGTATGCATCACCTCGCTGGCGGCATGCTTTGCAATGAATAACGCGCCGGAAGATTTGCGGATGGTGATGATCGACTCGAAGATGGTTGAATTGCTTCGCTTCAACGGCCTCGTCACATCTCTATGGAAAAGTCGAAACCAACATTGATCGAATCATGGGCGTTTTGCGCTGGGTGGTGCTTGAGATGGAACATCGTTATCGTCTGCTCGAAGCCGCGCATGTGCGTGATCTCGAAGGCTATAACCGCAAACAAGCCCGTAAGGAAGATGGCGTGGCTTTGCCGCGCATTGTCGTGTTGATTGATGAACTTGCTGATTTGATGATGTCCGCGCCGGATCAAACCGAACATAATCTGGTTCGCCTCGCGCAGATGGCTCGCGCAACCGGCATCCATTTGATTGTTGCAACACAGCGTCCTTCCACAGACGTAGTAACCGGGCTTATTAAAGCCAACTTTCCTGCGCGCCTAGCATTTGCTGTCGCATCCAGCATAGATTCGCGCGTCATCCTCGATACGACCGGCGCAGAAACTTTGCTTGGTCACGGCGATATGCTATTCCAGAATCCCGAGGTCGGCAATCCCATCCGCGCGCAGGGTGTGATGGTTACGGATATGGAAATCGAGCGCATCACTTGATTATTGGCAAAAGAACAGTGATTTGGAAAGTGAAAGCACGCCGCCGTGGGAAAAAATATTAACCGAACCTGACGAGGACGAAGATGAAGGTTTGATCGAGCAGGCGATCTCCATAGTACGCGGCACACAACGCGCCTCTGCTTCATTGTTGCAGCGTCGCTTGCGGGTCGGTTATCCGCGCGCCGCGCGTTTGTTGGACCAGCTTGAGGAAATGGGGATTGTTGGTCCATCGCAAGGCGGTGGAAGAGAGCGCGATGTGATGCCGTTCGAAGAGGAAGAATAATTATTTGACAGGGCATCAGGCATGAATTTCGGGTATCATTAGGCAGTCTTGCCTGCGAGGTTTAATTGAAGAAGACTTTCACAGATGTTTTGCGTTTGGGCTTTAAGTGGTTCCTGGATCCTGTTGCTCGATTCTTGAACCGAATTGGATTGACGCCCATTTCAGTTACGTTGATTGGCGTAGCCGGAAATGTGCTGGCGGCGTACTTCATCGCTCGCGGGCACATCAGCATTGGTGGCCTGATTGTTTTGATCGTCTGGCCGATTGACGCATTGGATGGCACTATGGCGCGTCTGCGCGGCGAAGCCAGCGATTGGGGCGCGTTTGTAGATTCGGTCAGCGACCGTTATTCAGAATTGATTATTCTCGGCGCGGTGCTGTATTATTTTGCGATGACCAATCAGCCGATCGTGGCGGTTGTCACTTTCGTCGCGGCGGCGGGTTCGATTTTGGTTTCATACGTCAAGGCGCGTGCCGAGGCGCAAAGTTTCAGTGCGAGAGAAGGTTTGCTAACGCGCGCAGAACGGTATTTAGTTTTGGGCCCAACGCTATTATTCAATATCCCGGTTATCGGTGTATGGATCATCGCCATACTTGCCAACTTCACGGCTCTTCAGCGCATTTGGGTTGTGCGCGCTCAGGCACATGATAAAATGCGGAAAGTTCATAAAGGAGAATAGAGATGTTAGTTCATTGCGGTACTCTTGCGTTCAATTTTTTCCAGTTTGACGGTTTCCATTTTTGTCTCTTCGGCGGCGAATTTATCTTACATTATTACGGGATTATGCTGATGCTCGGCGCGGTGGCGGGCGCGTGGCTTGCTTCGCTCGAGCTTAAGCGCCGCGGTCATGACCCGGAGATGGTTTGGGACCTCTTGATCTATCTCATCATTGGCGGCGTGATCGGGGCCCGGTTATGGCATGTGTTTACTCCGACTCCTGCCTCAGGATTAACAACTTACTATTATCTGACCCATCCGCTTGATATCATCGAGATTTGGAAAGGCGGATTGGGAATCCCCGGCACCATTATCGGCGGATTGGTTGCGTTGTATTTGTATGTTCGCAAATATAAAGCTGTCAGCTTCCTCGAGTGGACAGATATTGTCGCGCCGGGTCTTGCTTTGGGCCAGGCGATTGGACGCTGGGGCAATTTTTTCAATCAGGAATTATATGGCTCGCCGACCACTTTGCCGTGGGGCATCAAAATCACGGATGCTGCTGCGCGGGTTGCGCCGTATACCGATTTGACTAAGTATCCGCTGGATGTGACGCGCTTTCATCCATTGTTCCTTTATGAGTTGATCTTGAATTTGGCGAATATGTTTTTGTTGGTATGGCTCACACGCCGCTATGCCAACAAAATGAAACAAGGCGATATTTTCCTTGTTTACTTGATCTTCTATCCAACCGTTCGTTTCTTCCTTGAATTTCTCCGAGTTGATTATCCGCTGATTGGTGGGATTGACCCGAATCAAGTTCTGGTGGCGGTGGTGGCGGTTCTTGCCGCGGTCGATTCTGATCTGGCGTCATCGGTCAACTGCCTCTGAGCCGTTTGAAGTTGAAGTCCAAAGTGAGGCGCAGTTGTCGTTTGTGGCGGTTGAGGCAGAAGAACCGGTTGAAGAAAAAAAGGTCGCGAGAAAATCCTGCTTCATCGGCAGCCGCTAAAAAGTCCAAGCCAGCTGCGAAAAAATCAACGTCACGTTCTTCTTCCACGCCTCGCAAGAAACCTTCCACCTGCATCATCATCCAGGAAGGCGAAGAAACGGGAATAGCAGATATTTGCTAACAGAATTGTTTGGAGGACTGTTGTCTCATTGACACTGTCCTCCATTTCTTTTATGCTGGGCGAATAATGATTGAAATCCATGATTTAAGCAAGCAATTCAATGATTTTTGGGCGGTGGATGGTGTGACGCTTTCTGTCAAGCCTGGACAAATCCTAGCCCTGCTCGGACAAAACGGTGCTGGTAAAACTACCACAGTTCGCATGTTGAATTCCCTGTTGGTGCCGACGCGCGGCTGGGCGCGCGTCGCGGGTTATGATGTTGTCAAACACGGCGCAGAAGTGCGTGCTTCTGTCGGCGTGCTGACCGAACAACATGGCTTGTACATGCGCATGACCGGTGATGAATATCTTGAATTCTTTGGTCAGGTGTATCGTCTCGATGCAACGATGCGGAAATCGCGGCGCGATTATCTGCTTGATTATTTTGGATTGGCCGATGCTTCGTCGCACCGCATCGGCGAGTATTCCAAAGGCATGAGGCAGAAACTGGCACTGGCACGTGCCCTGATGCATGAACCGCCGGTCCTTTTGCTGGATGAACCGACCTCGGCAATGGATCCTGAATCCGCGCGGCTGGTACGCGATGAGATTGCGCGTTTAAAATCATCACAACGCACTATTGTAATTTGCACGCATAACTTATTTGAGGCCGAAGCACTGGCCGATATGATTGCTATTATTTATAAGGGACGGATTTTGATGATCGGCACATTGGAAGAATTGAAACAAAAAGTGTTGGGCGTTACCGAATATGAAGCACGGCTTTCCTCTAATTGGAATGGCGACGGATTGAGTTTGCCGTCGGGCGTAACGCTGATGGAGCGCAGCGCGTCTTCATTGCGATTTAGAGTGGAGCGCCCGCTCGAAGCGAATCCGCGCCTGATGCATGAACTGATGTCAAAACAGGCACCGCTGATGGCTTTTCAGGAAGTGCCCCGCAGTCTAGAGCAGGTTTATCTCAAAGTGATGACGGATGCGCAGACTTTGCACGCGGAGGCAGTCCATGCGTGAGAATCTGCAAATGGTCTGGCTGGTGGCCCGACGGGAATTGCGCGATCAATTTCGTGATTGGCGCATCCTGACGCCACTTATGATATTAACGCTGGCTTTTCCTTTGTTGATGAATGAGGTGGCGAAAGAGGCGGTCGCTTATATCAATCAATATGGCGCAAACCTGATTGTGGATAGGCTAGTTCCGTTTTCCATTCTCATCATTGGATTCTTTCCGATCACGATTTCGCTGGTGGTTGCATTGGAATTTTTCGTGGGCGAAAAAGAACGCGGCACCATCGAGCCTTTGCTGAGTTCGCCGCTGGAGAACCGGCATCTATATTTTGGAAAACTTTTGGTCGGAATTTTCACGCCTTTGTTGGCGGGTTATACATCCATCATCTTTTATGTGATCATCGTTTCCCGCCAGCACCTTCATATGCCCGATGCATCTGTCTTCGTGCAGTTGTTCATGCTAACCACAGCTCACGCAATTCTCATGGTCAGCGCGGCAATTGTCATCTCGGTCCAATCCACGACCGTGCGAGCGGCGAATTTGCTGGCTTCGTTCATCGTGGTACCGGTTGCGATGTTGATGCAAGGCGAGAGTGTGCTATTGTTTTGGGGCAACGATCAGGTTTTATGGCTGGCCGTGGCGGCAGTGCTTGTGATGGCCTCTTTGCTGATTCGCGTGGGCATCGCCCATTTTCAGCGTGAATATTTACTAGGGCGCGAGTTCGATACGTTGAATTTCCATTGGATGTGGAATACATTTTGGAACACATTCAGGGGCGAGTCTAAAACTTTGGGAAGCTGGTACCGTTTGGAAGTTGGAAGAACGATGCGACAATTGCTCGTTCCATTCTTGATCATTATTGTTTTTGCTTTTGGCAGCTATCTAGCCAGTTATCAATGGGCGACCATTAACATTCCAAAATTGCTGCCGAATGCGACCACCAATGATATATCTGGAATAGTGAAGAACGCGCGTCAATCTGCGGGCATTGCGCAAGCTGGGGAGAAATTATCGGCAATATTTATTTTTTCAAATAATGTACGCGCCACCTTTTTGGTATTTTTAGGCGGGATCATTTCTTTCAGTGTCCTTGGCGTGCTAGCTTTTCTCCTAAACGTGGGTCTAGTTGGGGGTGTATTGGGTATCGTCAAATTGATGGGATATTCTCCGATTTTGATATTCGCGGCAGGTTTGCTCCCGCACGGTATCTTTGAAATCCCAGCGCTGATGATCTCTACCGCAATTGTTTTGCGAATCGGTGCGGTGCTTGTCACGCCACAATTGGGAAAATCCATGGGGCAGATATCGCTTGAGTTATTGGCTGATTGGGCCAAGATTTTTATTGGTTTGGTTGTTCCGTTGCTGGCAATTGCGGCGCTGATTGAGGCCTATATCACGCCGATGGTTCTAGCTTCTGTACTTAAATAATATAGGTGCCTTATGCCCAGAGTGATCATCCTTGGTTCGTCCAATGCCATCCCTACTACTGACCATGAGAATACGCATATGGTCGTCGTTGGTGAGGAGCGCATGGTGATGGTGGATTGCGTTAGCAATCCGATTTTAAGATTGGAAAAAGCGGGTCTTGACTTTAACGATTTAACGGATTTGATCGTGACGCATTTTCATCCCGACCACGTTTCTGGCTTGCCGCTTCTGCTGATGGACATGTGGCTGATGGGCCGCCGCAAGCCGATCAATATTTATGGCCTGCACCATACTCTTGATCGGGTGGAAGATTTGATGGGATATTATGGTTGGTCAGAATGGCCTGATTTTTTCCCTGTCGCTTTTTATCGTTTGCCGATGCAAGAAATGACGACTGTCATCGACTCTCCCGATTTCCGAATCTTTTCTTCGCCTGTTCATCATCTATTGCCTACGATTGGGCTGCGTTTTGAATTTAATCACACCAATAAGACCATGGCGTACTCCTGTGATACCGAACCATGCGCGCAAGTCATCCGTCTCGCCGCGGGTGCCGACATTTTGATTCATGAATCAGCAGGTGCCTCGCGTGGACATTCATCCGCCGCACAAGCCGCGGAGATTGCCAGTCAGGCCGAAGTTGGGAAATTGTATTTGATCCATTATCCGACCGGCAAATACGCCAGCGGAGACCTGATTGCCGAAGCGCGTCAACGTTACCAGGGTGAAATCGCTTTGGCTGAAGACTTTATGGTATTGGATTTCAGCTAAGGATTGCTAGCGTTCATTAAGTGAGAACCGCGCGGAAGTCGGCGCGGTTGTGTTTGTGGTTGAATTACCAGCCTTTGATATATTGTGCCCACTCTTCATTCTCAGCTAAATGCCGCCCGAAGATATATGCGGCATTAGCCGGAGGCTCTTTTGGAAAGTGGAAAAGGTTCATATGGGCTTCTTCGAGTCGGCGCCCACCTTTGTGGTGATTGCAGGAAGGGCAGGCTGCCACAACATTGGTCCATGTATGCGGGCCGCCCAAATGTCTGGGAATCACGTGGTCTACCGTCAGGCCTCCATCGCGTCGACCGCAATACTGGCAGGTATAATTGTCGCGGCGAAAAACTTCGCGACGCGTTAAATTGACACGCGGCCGTGGCCGATGAATTTGTACATCTAGGCGTATAACCGAAGGTCGTGGGATCATCTCTTTGACTGTTCGGATATAACCGCGGCCATTTGCCACCATCGCCGCTTTACCCCCCAACATCAATCCGATGGCTCGTCGCGTTGTGCAAACATTGATAGGTTCAAAGTTTGCGTTGAGCACCAAGACAGGTTCCTGCATAGCAATTTGTAAATTGTATTAATTATACTGCTTCTTGAATGAATCGGTATACTAACTGTCAATGATAATACAAGCGCATCTGATTGTATAAAAATATTAATTGCAGGTGGTTCCGGCTTCATCGGTCGCGCATTGACGGGCTCCCTTGTAACGGATCATCATCAAGTCTTCATTTTGACGCGCCGGTCTATCGAATCAACAAATCAAATTCACTGGGATGGACAAACCACCAAAGGGTGGAGTCAATGCATCAATGAAATGGATGTGATTATCAATCTGTCGGGTTTTAGTTTGGTTCATTGGCCGTGGACAAAGTCCCAAAAGCAGAAATTTCTTGACTCACGCGTCAATCCCGGACTTGCATTGGCCTCTGCTATCAAAAAAGCGACTCACCGCCCGGCTGTTATTCGTCCAAGCCTCTGGCATCAACTACTACGGACCTGCGCGGCGATACTCTCGCCGACGAATCAACTCTTCCTGCGGATGATTTCCTTGCAAAGCTCACAATTCAATAGGAAGACGCGATAAAATCAGTTGAAGAATTAGGCGTGCGACGCGTTGTCCTCCGGCAGGCAGTAGTTCTTGCAATGCATGGCGGCATCTTTCCGCTGATGGCTTTGCCTATGCGTCTCTTCGCAGGCGGACCGATTGGAGATGGCAAGCAGGCTGTACCATGGATTCACTTGGCGGTTGTGATTCGGCGCAATCCGTTTTTTGCTGGAGAACCAAAACGCGAATAGCGCTTATAATTTAATTGCGCCAACGCCAACGTCCAATGCAGAATTCATGCGGGCGGTTGCAAAAGCCTTGCATCGTCCGTACTGATTCCCAACGCCATCATTCATGCTGCGTGTTATGCTTGGCGAGATGAGTGTTCTGGTTACGGAAGGAAGATATTGCCAGCCGAAACATTTGCTCGAGCTCGGCTATCAATTCCGATTTCCGTATGTTGAAGATGCGCTTGCAGATCTGTTTCGTTAGGAGAATACGAATGAAAAAGTTAATTCCAATTTTGGTTTTTCTTGTGGTGATCATGTCAGCTTGTGGCGCGAATCAATCGTCTCAGGTGGTTCTTCCAACCATAGAAGAGGGGTCCTATCCGACCATGCAAGCCTCCGGGCCTGTTTCAAATCAAAACGTTGGTGGATTTACTTTTAGTCTTCAACGTGCCTGGCGCGATGGTAAAACCGTTTATGCGGATGTTTGTTTTGCTTTGCCCGATGCATCGGATTGGACGATATGGGCTACCCACTTTGATTACAGCGGTCAGTCCATCACGGATTTCACTGCGTCACTAATGAACACACAAAGCGGCTCAAATGGACAACCAGGAAAGCAATGCGACCAGATTACCTTTTATGTCCCTCCGGACGCTGATTTGACCTCGGCTTCGCTGGTGATTGAATCGATCGGCGCCTATCCAACGCCGGATGAATATTGTTCGCTGTATATGCCGAAAGATTCAGCAGGCTCTGAATAAACGTGGCCTTGGCATCGCACTGGATTGCAAGGCAAACGCGAACGGCGTAATGGCCATGCAGATTGCCAGCAAACCCGCTTCGATGTCGGAGGCGGACGCGGAGAAAATCGTCTACAGCGACGAATTCTATACGATCAAGGGTCCGTGGAAGTTTGCCGTGAACCTGGGACAATAAGTTTGGTATAATGACGGGGATGAATTCCATCTTTGCTTTTACATACCATTATTCCCGCGCATAGAATATTGCGAGGGAATAAATCGCGCGCCCTCGCGGGCGCGTTTTTGTTTTATCTTGAGGAGGTTTCTTTGAACATAGATGAGCAAATTGAAATTTTGATGCAAGGCACCGAATATGGCGACGAGGATTTGAAAAAAGCCATGACCGCCGAATTGCGGGTGCGCCTGGTTGAAGCTCAAAAAGAGGGACGGCCCTTGCGCGTCTATTGCGGCTATGATCCGCGCACATCCGATTTGCATTTGGGGCATACCATCACCATGCGTAAACTGCGCCAGTTTCAGGATTTGGGGCATGAGGTAACATTCTTGATTGGCACTGGCACAAGCATGGTTGGCGATCCGTCAGATAAGGACAAATTGCGCGCGGTTTTATCAAAAGAAGAGACCGAACATAACGCGCGCACTTATGCCGAGCAGGCTTTCACAATTCTGGATCGTGAGAAAACAAAGATCCGCTTCAATCATGAATGGCTGTTGGACTTGAAGCTTGCTGATATGATCAAGCTCGGTTCAGCTTTTACCATTCAACAATTCATCTCGCGCGAAAACTTCAAATTGCGTTGGGAAAAAGGTGATCCGGTGTATTTGCACGAAACATTCTATGCCTTGATGCAAGGCTACGACGCTGTTGCGATGAACACCGATGTGCAAGTGGGTGGCAGCGATCAGTTATTCAATATCATCACTGCTGGACGCAAATTGCAGGAACTATATGGCGAGCGGCCCCAGGTCGGTATCCTGGTCAGCATCCTGCCTGGCACGGACGGCGTGGTGCGCATGTCTAAGTCGTTGGGCAATCACATTCCGATTCATGCCGCGCCTGAAGATATGTATGGTAAAGTGATGAGCATTCCGGATGACGTGATGCCGATTTACTTTAAGCTTGCCACGCGTTACACACCGGCTCAGATTCGGGAGGTTGAAGCAGCGTTAAAAAACAATTCGCGCCATCCACGCGATGTGAAGATGGAATTGGCGCGCGAGATCGTCGAGATCTTTTATGGCAGGTCGGCGGCGGAGGAAGCGAAAACACAATTCAAGCGCGTCTTTCAAGAGCATGAAGCGCCGGAAGAAATGCCAGAATTCAATTTGCCAAATGGCGCAACTGTGATTGATGTTTTATTGGGCGCGGGCTTGGCGTCTAGTAAGAGCGAAGCGAAACGTCTGATCGAACAGAAAGGCGCACGTCTTGATGGTGAAACTCTTGAGCGGGGTGACCTTCCTTTTCCACATTCGGGAGTTTTGCAGGCAGGCAAGCGCAAGTTTGTGCGGGTTAAGTGAAAAACGGGTAAATCTTTTATAAACACAAAGGACACTACATTTGCACGTGCAAGCAAGTGCAGGTGAGACACGAAAAAAATAATTTCCTTATGTACTTTGTGTCCTTCGTGTTTGTTTATAAGAACAAAATGCGCCGCAAGGTGCAAGCTGCAAACGAAAATCCCCAATCAAAAATCATTGAGAGGCGTCGACGGGATTCGGACCCGTGATGAGGGTTTTGCAGACCCTTGCCTTACCACTTGGCCACGACGCCATCTTTCTCTATATTATAAAATGAGGATTGCTAGTTTGCAATCCTCATCCAGAGCGGGCGATGGGATTCGAACCCACGACCTTCTCCTTGGCAAGGAGACGTACTACCGCTGTACTACGCCCGCATTCGGCCTTCTTCCTGACCGAGAGTGCCGAGACACAGAATTGAACTGTGGACACCGCGATTTTCAGTCGCGTGCTCTACCAACTGAGCTATCTCGGCAGGATATTCTTTTGTTAAGCGTTCGTGATTTTACTAGACGAGAGGAGTATTGTCAAGCAAAGCATCTTCTTTGTTATTTAAAATTGCAGATTTAAAGGTGGACAGTTTAAAGCTGAAAAGTGGACAGGTGTGGTAGAGTGTCGCCCAAAAACGGAGAAGGCGACATGGAACAACTACATAAGCGTTTATCGGATGAACAAGTTCGGTTGGTGATGAAGAATTACAGCCAGGGACGGCTAAGTCGGCAGGAAGCTCAGGAAACGTTGGGGATTGGGAAGAGTCACTTTTTTGTTTTATGGAAATCCTATCGTAGCGACCCTGCAGGATTTTCGGTGGGGTATGAGCGCAGCACTCCTAAGCGGATCGGAGCCGAGGTGGAACAAGCCATCCGCAAGGAACTTCAGTGCGAAAAGAAGTTGGTGGAAGATGAACGACTGCCGATCAGCAGTTATAACTATTCGGCCTTGCGCGATCGACTGAAGAAAAATGGCATGACCGTCTCGGTGCCCACCATTATCCAAAGAGCCAAGGACCAGGATTGCTATCGAGAACATCCGCGCCCAAAAACCCATGACCGCCAAGTGGTTACCAGTGCCATTGGAGCCTTGATCCAGCATGACGCTTCCACCCACTTATGGTCGCCGTATGCTTCGGAAAAATGGACCTTGATCACCTCGCTGGATGATTACGACTGAAAGGAGCAGTCCCTTCGTAGTCGCAAGCTCCTGTACGCCGATTTCGTTCGCCAAGAAACCTCCTGGGCGCATATTCAGGCTGCTCAAACCCTGATGCAATCCTTTGGATCCCCTTTGAAATACTACGTGGACAATCTACGGGTCTTTCGCTTTATCCACATCGTCCCATGTCCTTCTATGTTGGCGATTTTGTCAAGACCGAATTGTTCAGATAATATCTTAAGGAGCGGCCCCGTGGATAAGGTCGTTTCTGACAATAGCTGCCAAGTAGGTCATGCAACGCCTGTAGAAAACACATCCCTCTTGCAGCAGGCAGGCCGAGGCGAACATTTTTTGCTGAACCGCTTTTCTAAGCAGGGTGGCCGCAGGGAGGAAAATGCTGTGCGAGAAGCGGTTCAGCCGGGCATTTGAGCTGACCAACTATAGTAGCCCAGTTTCTGAGTTTTGGCCGACCGGCACTTGTTCGATCGTCATGCCTTTCTTCGATACACACCTGGCAGCTCCATGAAAGGTTAGGAAGATAACTTCCTCAACCACCTTCTATCCGTGCTGGTGGATTACCAGGCACCTAATAATACATTCGCTTGGAAGCGACGAAGCTCTTGGGGAGTTGCCCCATCTTCGGGTCGGTCTCCGCGAGGAAAACCCAGGGCATTCGGCGGGCAACTCTTACCAGGGAAAGAGGTCTAATGAAAGGCAGGCATTTCGAAAGCGGTGAGCCCAATTTCAGGCAGGCATCTTCTGGGAGGACATCGTTCTCCAAGTATTTCCAAAGGTCGATCAACAACCTACGGGCCACGGCGACAATTCCAATTCGGCGGATGCGACTGCTGCCCGCTGCGAACCGTTCTCGGTACCAGCGGCTGAGCTGACTATCAGGCTGAAAGCGCAACCAGTCCCATGCAATCTCAATGGCGATGGCTCGCACATAACGGTTGCCTGCTTTGCTGATCCCACGCTCTTTGGCGCTCTCCCCGCTCTGATAAGGAGCAGGAGTTAATCCAGCCAAGGCACCAATTTCACGCCGGTTGTGGAAATCGCGCCAGGAGAAAAATTCCATGACATACAGCCAGGCCGAAGTGATGCCAATGCCTTTCAATTGCATCAGCTTGCGTACCTGTTCCATGGTTGGGGTAGCCGAATTAGCGACCATTTCCTCCTGGCTCTTTTCGAGCAGGTGAATATGAGCGTCGACCTCTTGGAACCGCTCGTATTCGCGTACCAGACGGGAACGTAAACCATCCGATAGCTGGGAGCCATCCCACAGCCGCACTCTCTCCAGTTTCGAGAGGAAATCCTTCTTCACCGCCAGCTCTGCCCCTTGAGAAACCAAGAAACCTTTGATGCGGTTGATGTGATGCGTCCGGTCCATCCTGAGTGAGATTAGCTCCCGATGCAACTGGCGTTGGTCTTCCTCTTCTGGCGTTGGAACGTGCACAACACTCCACACTTTCTTCTCGCCCTGATGATAGCGCATCAACATCGTTAGCAGTTTATTCGCATCCATGCGGTCGCTGTTGGCCCGCCGCTTGCGACGGTTAACTTCGATGCTTGCGGAGTCCACCACCCAGTTGGTAATACCTTCGGCCTGCAAATAACGGTGTAGCCAAAAGCCATCCCGTCCGGCTTCATAACAGCTGAATACGGCTGAGCTTTCTGGCAGCCCAAAGCGCATTTTGGCCATGCGGACCTCCTCGATCAGTCCTCCCAGATCGCGAGCCACCAGGTTGCGCAGGCGAGGCTGTTGTCCAAAGCCAATAGTGAACCCCAGCTTCCACTTGGCGTTGCCAAGTTCAAAAGCCAGGTACAGGTTCGAAGAACAAGTGTTATCATTTGCCATACGTGTCGTTTCTGGATCCATCTGAGCTCCTTTCTTTATGACTTTGCCTAATCGAGCTTACCAGAAACGACACCTGCTTTCAACGCCTCAGCTTAACATATTATCTTCGGGAAAACCGGGACAGTGTTTGGCGCCAGCACGTGCTCTAAACGGATGAAGTTGATCCGCAGTGGCGTCAAGTCATGCGACTGATGGCCGTCCAGGTCAGCTATGCTCTCTCCCCACAAGCCAAAGATTATGATTCATACTGCACCTCTTTTGTGGTTTCAAGCATGTTCTTGGAAGCAGGGAATCGGCGACGTTTCGCCAATTTTTGTCCCCGAATTTTTGCCGGGGAATCAGAACCCGGCGGTTCAAACAGGCAGACCCCTTTGTCATTAGAAAAGTATCCACGCAGTAGGCCCGCTTTATGCCATTTCTTAACCGTCTTCTCATTAATGGCCAGAACCTTGGCCATTTCCTCCACCGTGAGCATCCCGGCCTCGCGCAGGCGCTCATAGCGGCTCTTCAATTTATAGGTGCGACGTAGAGCGCCGATGGTATATCCGCGGAAAGATCCGCCTTTGCCTGCATGCAGGCCGCGTTCATTCAGGATTGTGGCGACTTGCTCCTCCGTATATTCATTCAGTAAACCATCGATCATCTGAACCACTTCCGGAGGGGTCACCCAGGTTTGCCAAATGGGTCGAGCCGCTGGAAGGGTCAGGGTCTGCGTGGTGCCGCCTCGCAAGCGCACCTGCAAGGTAATCTCGTGGGTTTTAATCACGGTCACGTCCTCCACCAGCAGACGCAGCATACGCTTGCGGTCGCGGTCGGTGGTATGAGGATCGTTCCATACCTTGGGGAAATCGGTGCTCAAGGCCATGACCTGCGACCGCACCTGGTCGTCGATGAGCAAACGGTCCTTCTGCCGGAGGCGTTCGTTTTCCTGTTGGGCATCCTGGAGAGAGCGCAAGGCTGCGTTCCATTCCGCTTCCAGCGTACATGCCACCAGGCGGTTGTTGGGATCCACCCGCCGGTAGCGCTGTGCGGCTAGATCTGCCTCATATTGGGCGCGGGTCACCTGTTGGGTGCGCAGTGTCTCGGCCTCATCCTGGCGGGTCTGGATTTCCTGTTGCACAGCCAGAGCGACCTCCAGGCTGATCGGGGTCATCGTTTCCAAAAGCAACCTGGACACGGCGGCATCGATCTCTTGTCCGGGCATGTGCTGACACCGTGGCGCGGCCCGATTAATGTGGGCGCGTTGACATATGTAATCGGGGAACACCCCGCCGCGGCGTACATGATAACGCAGGCTCATGCGCAGGCCGCACACACCACAGATTAGCAACCCCTGCAATAAGGCTGGGCCTTCGCGCGGCGGACTCTTGCGCCGATCAACGCCATAGGCTTGAGCGCTATCCCGCAGGCGGCGCCGGTTCTCTTGATATTCTTCCCAGGAAATATAGCCCACGTGCATGTTGGGAATCAATATCAGCCAATCTTCGAACGGCAGGAGTTGAGTGCGTTTCTCTCCATCCGGCCAGGTGCGGGTACGCGTTCTTCCGAAAGAGAAAGCCCCGGCATAACGCGGGTTGTGCAGAATTTGCAAGACGCGCGACAGGCAAAGTTCTCCCCAGACCAACTCCCCCTTTTGGGCACCTGTGTGCAAGCAACGTGGGAAGCGCAGGCCCTCTTGCTGAAAGTGCATCACGGTTGCATGCGCCGCTCCCGTCCGGCGAAAGGTTTCGAACAGCAACCGCACTGCTAGTTGAACCTGTTGATCCGGATCGAGCCGCACGTGTTGGCTCTCATCGTAGATCAGACCCACCGGCAGAGGGCTGACTAATTCACCCCGGCGGGCTTTGTTCAGCAGGCCGCCGCGTAAACGCGCCCGCAGGAAATGAAGTTCTGCTTCGCTCAACGTTCCTTTCAATCCGAGCAACAGCCGGTCATTGAAATCGTTGCAATCATACAACCCATCTTCATCCAGGATCAGCGTATCGGTGAGGGCGCACAGCTCGACTAGGCGCTGCCAATCGGCAGAGTTGCGCGCCAGCCGGGAGACTTCCAATCCCAACACGATCCCCGCATGTCCCAAGCTGACCTCTCCCACCAGGCGTTGAAACCCTTCTCGATCCAGCATGGAAGCGCCGGAATGGCCCAAATCACAATCGATCACTTGAACACGCTCCATCGGCCATCCCAGCGCGATCGCCCGCTGTTGAAGAGCATACTGGCGCTGGGTACTTTCTGTATTTTGCAGCACTTGGTGCAAGGTCGACTGCCGCACATATAGAAAGGCATCCCGCTTCAAGTGAGTTGTGGTTACTTTTGCATGGCCCGGATTCGACAACGTGGTTTCGCGCTCCCGAACCATTCCACCCGATAGGGAGTTCATCTCGATCATCTTGTTCCTCCTGAAGAACCACCCAAGACCAAGTCTGCTAGTGCCAGAACCAACTCGCCAGAGGAAGATCGGACATCTTGCAGTTTTGGCACTTGCTCATCCGCAACGTGTAACAAGCTTTCCACAGGAACAGCCATGCTGGAAAGTCCGCTGAATTTTGCGGATGCACCAGATGATCCCGCGGCTATCCAAGCGGCCAGTCCCTGCTGTTCGATGAACGCCAACTCTGGACCCTCATGGCAGGAACTGCCCTCGGCCTCCGACTGACGCGTACTGCGTTCTTCAGTATGCGTTCTGTGTTCTTCAGTAAAAGAGCGGTCGCTTTGCAGTGCCTGACAGCGCAAGGCTTCGTATCGCTCCTGGCAATCGGACCTGGACCTGACTGTTGCCGGAGTGGGTATGTCCGGTACGCTAATTTGGGGCAGACTTTTTTTTGACTCCGAGCCACCACTCGTTCGATACTGCGCAGATGGACGGACAAGCCAAACTGTTGCGCGACCCGCATAGGCAACTCGGTCATGCGCAACTCGGGCTCGGCCTGCATGGTTTGCAGGATGAAGGTCACCACCTCGTTGGATAACTTGGAGGCCCGCCGGGGTCCTTTGCTCTGAGGCAGTAACCCGACCAGCCCCTCGGCCTCCAAGCACTTCCGCAGTTGATACCATCTTACCCGCGAGAAGCCAAAGGCCGCTGTGGCTGCTTCTACCGAATGCCCATCGATGATCACCCGGCGCAACATCTCGTATTTGACCTGCACCAAATCGCGCGGATCGAAGAAAGGATGAATCTGGAACAGCATATCGCGGACGTGCTCGGGGTGTGGATTCAAGCTGGCGTATTTGCGCAAGTAATCGCCCTTGAGATCGGACCGGGCCAGTGTACGCATAGGAGCCTCCAGTTCCAGGCGTAGAAAGCAAGTAGGTCGCCCAGAATGCCAATCTCATTATGCTCCCAATTGGAAGGTTTGCAGTGCCCAATTCGCATTTTGATGGCATAATGCGGTTTACAGGGGCGACATAATAAGGTTTACACTTTTGCCTTGTTTTAAGCATCATTCCCCTCCTTCAGCTCTTGCCTCAGAGATGCCAGCATGCCAGACAGTTCGAGCAGGTCGCTCACCCGAAAAGCCGCTCGTCCGGCCGATAGTGACACAAAAAGGTCAGGGGGAGCCAGACTGGTCCATTTTAGAGGTAGAGAACACAGGTTTCCGGCTTCATCATAGTAGTACACAATTTCCCCTCCCCAGTTGCGGTGAATAGTCACGAACTCAAACGTCCTTCCACTCAGCGGGTGAAAGGGGTGGGTCACCTGAAAAGTTTGTACTTCACTCTTCGATAAGAGTGTAGTTGACGGTGTAGCCCAAAGGCAAAATCGAAAGACCGTATCGCTGGCTACAAGATCGGATTGTCCGCACCTGTGCTCTTGAACAGCTTTCCGATTTCTACGATGTGCGCGCTGTCTTACTTCAGGAAATTGATCGCTATAACAATCATCAGGTTCATTCCACCACGGGTGAGATCCCCGCGCTACGCTTTGAAAACGCTCGTAAGGCTGGCAATACATTCTTCCGCCCTTTTTCCATCCCTAAACCGTATACCTCCCCCAAAGATATCTTCTGTCTGCGCCAAACCCGCACCGTGAACGGCTATCACCGCATCTCCATCTTCAACCAGGAAATCGAGATGTCGCAGGTGCCTTTACACGAAGATGTCGAACTGCATTTGATTCCTGATCTTGCCCACAACGCCCTCGAGATCCGTTTCTGGTTTCAACAAAAAATGGTTCAATCCATTTCCCTGCCTCTCGATCGTAGCTTATCCACTTTTCAGCTCTAACTGGACAACCTGCTTCCTACTGTCTACTTTTCAAGTTTAAGCCTGTCCACTTTTCAGCTTTTCCTAACAGCAAAGCATCTTCTTCAGACATCAGAAATCTTTGAGCGCTTCTTGAGCGCTTCTTCTCTTGACCCAAGCCTGCAACCGCACTACAATGCTCGCCTATGTTTGAATCCTTAACCAATCAACTCAACCAAGTCTTTGACCAACTTCGACGCCGCGGAAAATTATCCGAAGCGGATGTGGATGCGGCGATGCGCGAAGTCCGCCTTGCTTTGTTGGAAGCAGATGTGCATTTCAGCGTCGTCAAAACATTCATCGCGCGTGTGCGTGAACGCGCTGTCGGTGCTGAAGTTTCAAGGGCGTTGAATCCGGGCCAGCAAATCATCAAGATCGTCAATGAAGAATTGATTGCGACTCTTGGCGAACCTGCCCCATTAAATCTGTATGGTCCGAAGCCGCGGATGATTATGTTGGTTGGTTTGCAAGGCTCGGGCAAGACAACTGCCGCAGGCAAGTTGGCGCGTCTGCTTCGATCAAAAGGTGAGCGCGTGATGTTGGTCGCCGGCGATCCATATCGTCCGGCGGCGGTCCAACAGTTGCAACAGCTTGGCGAGCGGATCGATGTGCCGGTTGAAACGGATTTGAATCTCAGGCCTCCGGAACTTGCCAGGCGCGCGTTTGACAAAGCTGAGAAGGGTGGATTCGGTGTCGTGATTTTGGATACCGCTGGCCGGTCGCAGTTGGACGCGGAATTGATGAACGAGTTGAAATCGATCGTGGCAAAAGTCACACCGGTGGAAACGCTACTCGTGGTCGACTCAATGATTGGTCAGGAAGCATTGAACATCGCACAAGGTTTTCGCGATAATGTATCCATTACTGGTTTGATCTTAACCAAAATGGATGGCGATTTGCGTGGCGGCGCGGCGATTTCGATTCGGTCAGTGACGGGTGTACCGATCAAATTTATCGGCACAGGCGAAAAACTGGACGCACTCGAAACATATGATCCGGCACGGCTGTCGTCGCGCATTTTGGGAATGGGCGACATGATCGGCTTGATCGAAAAAGCCGAAGCGGCCTTCGATCAGCAGACGGCGCAGAAAACCGCCGACCGCATGATGAAGGGACAGTTCACACTCGAAGATTTTTTGGAGCAGATGAAGCAGATGAAGAAGATGGGACCGCTCTCGCAGATGGTGGACATGTTGCCCGGACAGTTTGGGCAAGCCGCGCGTCAGGCGGACCCGAAAGACATTGAGAAAAACATGAAGCAATCGGAAGCCATCATCAGCTCGATGACGATCAAAGAACGTCGCAATCCGGATGTTTTGAATGCGTCACGCAGACGGCGCATTGCGACTGGCTCGGGCACGGATGTGCAGGATGTGAATAAACTCATCAAGCAATTCCGTGAAGCGCAGAAGTTGATGAAGACTTTGCAGAAAACAGGCGGAAGAGGATTGGGAAACTTGTTTGGGTAAAGAGCTCAGCCGTTTCCCTGCCATCCTCACCTGTTGCGAATAAAATAGAAGGATCCGTTAGTTGGGAAACCAGGGTCGGGTATTCTTTCGCTCTGATCAAATAGCTGCACCTCAGAGACTCGATCGTTTCAATAATTTCTTCATCAAAATAGCCGCTATTTAATCAGAACATGATCTCAAGATCATCCGTTGTGGGATGGGCAACGATCTCTTTGATCATTTCAGCATTTATCGCAATTCCAAATCTCTATTTCTTTATCCGCCAGCCATAGCTCCCACGATTCGAAAAGGTTCTCTTCCTATAAGAACCGCGTCGGGCAGCGGGATCTCTGGCGCTTCCAGCGAGAAATCTTCTCCGCAGGCGAAGAATCGAATGAAGGGCCGGCGCTGTTTTGTGTGGTGGTCGCGGATCGTTCCACGCAACATCGGATACTGAACCTCCAGCGCGTCCAGAACCGAGCCAAGCGTCAGCGGCCCCTCAAGGTGAAGTTCGATCTCTTTGCCGACTTGAGCCAGTGTCCGCAGATGCTGCGGCAGTACCACGCGTATCATGACAAGGTCTGAACTTCAACGGACAATACTGCGGGCAGATCGCGGACGATGGGTTTCCAGGTATCGCCCGAATCGGCTGAGGCGTAAACCTGTCCGCCCGTGGTGCCGAAGTAAATCCCGCACGAATCGTATGTGTCAACGGCCAGCGCACTGCGCAGGATGTTGACATAGCAATCGCTTTGCGGCAATCCCTTCGTCAGCGCCTCCCACTCGTCCCCGCCGCTGCGACTGCGATACACGCGCAGCTTTCCATCCGGCGGATAATGCTCCGAGTCGCTCTTGATCGGCACAACATAAATGGTGTTTGGTTCGTGTGTGTGTACGGCAATAGGAAATCCGAAATCGCTCGGCAAATTGCCGCTGATCTCATGCCATGAAGCGCCCGCATCATCGCTTCGCATCACATCCCAATGCTTCTGCATGAACAACACATTGGGACGCGATGGATGCATCGCAATATTATGAACGCAATGACCGACCTCCGCGCTCGCATCGGGCAGTTCGGAGCCGGAGTTGAGTCCTTGGTTGATGGGTCGCCATGTCTTGCCGCCGTCATCGGTGCGGAAGGCACCCGCCGCAGAAATTGCGATAAACATTCGTTGAGGATCGCTTGGATCGAGAATGATCGTGTGCAGGCACATTCCGCCAGCGCCCGGTTGCCAGAGATTTCCCTTCGCCTCGCGCAGTCCGGGAAGTTCATTCCAGGTCTGTCCCCCATCGGCGGAGCGGAACATCGCCGCGTCTTCCACTCCGGCGTAGACTGTGTCCGGGTCGGTCAGCGATGGTTGGAGTTGCCAAACGCGCTTGAATTCCCAGGGATGTTGCGTGCCGTCGTACCACAGGTGTGTGCCGGGCACGCCATCGTATGCGAATTTGTTGCCAACCGGCTGCCATGTCTTGCCGCCATCATCTGAGCGTTGAATCACCTGTCCGAACCAGCCGGTAGACTGCGAGGCATATAATCGATTTGGGGCAGCGGGCGAGCCATTCATGTGGTAGATTTCCCAGCCCGCAAAGTGCGGCCCGCGGATATCCCACTGCTCGCGCTTTTCATCCGATGTCAAAATAAATGCACCCTTATGGGTTCCAACCAATACTCGTACTCCGTTCATTTTTTCTCTCCTTTCCAAAGTTAAAGACCCTTGCAACGATTAATATCCTATTCCATCGGGCTGACCTAAATCATCATCCACAACACAATTGCATTGGATATTTTCTTCTCACATCAATTCTCGCGCGGCAGCGGAGCATCAAGAAACGAAGTCACTATCGACGCTAATGTTGGCGATGAAATAATATCATAGTGTGTTGCGTTCGGCAGGATCGCAAGCCGCGCTTCGGGCCTGTCCGAACCATCCAAGCCGGCATCGCGCTGACCACCACCGAGCAACCCGTAGAATTCCATAATGTGCGATGTACGAAAGGAATCTGCATCTGCGAAGATCAGCATCACAGGCGATTTGATTTCAGCCACATCCTGCGACCAATCAAAATCCTGCCTCATCAGATGACCAAGTTTCGTAAATAGCGCTGCCCAATCTTTGTTTGGATAAAGTTTTGCGAGAGGTGATTAACTCATGAACTGTGCTGCATCCGGTCCCATCTGCGCGAAGCTTTCCAACACCTCGGGATAAAACCCATCGTGTTTGAACGCAGCGGAAACGAGCACAAGTTTATGGATCAACTCCGGATGACGGATCATGGTCCGTAATGCCACTATTCCTCCGAACGAATAACCCAAGAGGTCGGTTTGTCCCAAACCGAGGTATTTTATCAGCGCGGCGATATCGTCCGCCATTAACTCAAAGCTAAGCGGCCGCTCGATGTCGGCGGTTCTCCCATGAGCTTGTAAATGAGCCGTGATGACTTGCCTGGTTTTGGCGAGTGCAGGAAGAATGGAATCGAACATTTCGCTGGCACCCACGCCGCCATGCAGCAGGATCAGCGGTTCGCCTTTGCCGTGAATTTCGTAATACAAATTCAGACCCTTGATAGGAGCATAACTGCCTTTGATTTTCTTATTTGTAGCTTTTGTACCAACTTTTTTCTTTGCCATAATTATCTTTCATTTCTTGAGGGTGAACGTTAGTACCTTCGCACACAAAGCGTGATGTAATTGGGTAAGCATATTCGGCCCAATGCAGTATAGCTGCTTGATTTCTGCCTCGCTGAATTTAGTTAATTGTTTGATCTGACGAACGCCAATAGAAGCGAGCGCACGGTGAGCGGGTTGGGAGAGCTCTGGAAGATCGCTTATATCTGGATTATCTTGCCTCATTTTTCATTACCTCTCTGGCTCATAACAAAGCAAAACGTTTCCATTTTTGAATGTTCTTGTTTTGATAAGTTTCAAGTCAAGTTTTTCCTGAATGCCTTTGAACAAGGATTTTCCATTTCCCAACACAAGCGGGTTGACCATGACCCGAAACTCATCAATCAAACCATGGTCCATGAAAGTGACCGCCAGATTGGAACTCCCTAAAATGATCATATCCTGGCCAGATTGCTTTTTCAGGTTCTGCATTTCTTCCACGAAGGTATTTTTGATTAACCTTGTATTATGCCAATCTGCTTTTTCAAGCGTTCTTGAAAATACAAGTTTGGACGTGTTATTCATCTTTTCAGCGACAACTGGATCATTTGTCTTGGCGACCGGAAGGGGCCAATAGCTTGCCATCATTTCATAAGTCACTCTGCCAAACAATAAAGTGTCCACCGTGCTAAGCTGCTCAATCGCAAACTCATTGAATTCTTCATCCACGTTATGCCAGCTAATGTCCCTGCCTATTCCCTCGAAATAGCCGTCGAGTGATGTCAACATAAAGAATATAATTCTTCTCATATTGCTCCTTTGCCGTTTATTGGAGTTCTGAAGTTTTTCCTGTAGGTAAGTAAAGCGAATCTTTTTGGATATTTACTTTAATCGTGAACTAGAAATGCAAGCTCCGTCTTGAAATTTGTCGGGTCCCTTTCGGTCGCGGGGTCGGAAAAATAGAATTCGGCACGTCCATTCCACCATTCGACACCTTTTTTCTTGGATGTATTCCATTGGATTTTGTTTTCCTTTGCCCAATCTAACAAGGCAACGGTGGCTTTGAAGATGCCTTTGCCTTTGTATGGACCGGTGTATAAAAGTGTAGCATAATGGCCCGCAGGCAAAAAGTCCGCGATGATGCGGACATCTCCTTTAACAGCTTTGTCAATAGTAAAGCCAATATCGATATCCAAATTCTTCGACATATCTGTGGTGAGATAACGGACGATGGCTAGACCGGAAGGCTTAACTTGGTTAAGCATCATCCATTCATATACTTCATTCCATGCGGCCTGCAGGTATTTGCTGAACGGAATGGGTACAGCCATTCGGATGGCAACATAGTCCTGCTTTTCACGGCGTTCGATCTTGGGTTCTGTGATCATGGCTCGCTCTCCTTTTGGCTATTGTAGAACATGCATTCTATTTCGTCAAGGTGTAAGGAATATTTCAGTTAGCTCATCTAGAGGGAGCAATCCGGTCTCTTCGCAATCTTTGGGCTCAATTCATGATATTGAGCATAATGGTTAAATTTCGCGCGTTGCACAATTCGAATATGTTAATAAAAAGATGTAACAACATCCACACTTAATCTAATAGGTGAAATCCATGGGAGCACAAGCGGAAGTATGTATTGCTAATATTAGTCCACGCGAACGGCTCAAACGATTGATCGGCGGCGTGATTCCATTTGTTATTGCCCTTGCCATTCTGACGTGGCTGATCTATATAAATGCGAATCGCCTTTGGCGGCTGCCATTATTATTACTGTTTCTGATGGCTGGTTCGGGCTTCTTTCAATGGCGCGACAAGACTTGAGTAGGACTGGCTTCGCGCAGTTCGCGCAATTTAAATGACAAAATTGAAAAGATCGAAGATGAAGCCGAACTTTCCCAAGTGCGGCGGCAGGCACGTAAAGTGAACATCGAGGCCCTTCTGGCAGCTATCATAGTGACGGTAATTGCGCTGGCGTTGCCGATTTAATTTTAAGGAAAGGAAAAATCATGAGAATCCTTTTGAACATTGTTGCTGTATTGTTGATTCTTTTTGGTGCAGGCTGGTTCTTCCAAGGGATTGGCGTTTTGGGCGGAAGTATTATGACAGGTCAAGTTCAATGGGCAATTTATGGCGGTATCGCGTTTCTTGTTGGAATTGGATTGTTTCTGTTTGCGAATTGGAAGATATCGCCTTCACCTGGGACCAAGAAGTGAATTAATCTCTTAGTAGAATAATCTGAAAGGATAATACCGAATTATGGCGCAGGGCTTTTCAGCTCCCGCATCTGAAACAACCCTTCAAAAAGTTGCCGATCGGATTCGGGAACGCAACATCGAGGTGTTGATCGTTAACAATGGAGAAGAGGCGCGTCAGGTCGTGCTAGATCGGTTGCCCAAAGGGGCCCAAGTGCACTCTGCGAAGTCGAAAACTCTTCAAGATTTTGGTATTTTTGATGCAATACACGATTTGAATCAATATAACGCCTTGCGGCATCACATGCTCAAAATGGATCGCAAAACTCAAGCGCAGGAGATTCGGAAGCTTGTGGCCGCTCCTGATTTCATGTTGGGCAGTGTTCAAGCAATCACAGAGGAAGGAATCCTAATAGATGTCTCAGCAACTGGAAGTCAGATTGGTCCTTATGCTAACACGGCTGGCAAAGTGATTTTAGTGGTAGGCAGTCAAAAGATTGCGCCCGACCTCGAAACTGCATTTAAACGTGTACGAGAATATGTCCAGCCTTGGGAAGAAGCCCAGGTGCGAAAAGCCGCCGACATGGGAACATTCGTCGGTAAAATCTTAATCATTGAACGCGAGTGGGTCAATGAACGGATGACCGTGATACTCGTCCGAGAGCCAATAGGGATTTAGAAGAACATCCTGGACTTGTAAATGCATACCAACAATCAAGATCGTCTTATCGCCAAGCTGAGTCGCTTGTGGAAAGATCAGCAAGCTCATTTGCTGATCGAACAAGCTATTCAGGCGCTTGAAACACGATATGGCTTGAACAAGAAAATCGTGAACGAACCAGGTGTCGAAGAAATCATTATCCAGATGTTTAGCAGGCTTTCAGATTCTTTGGAAACATTATCAGCTATTCCAGGAAAAGAGATTTTGGATATTGCCTGTGGTTCAAGCACCAGCCAAGCACCAACGTTGCTCTATGTCAATACGCCTTTCGGCGAAAAGACTATCGGGAGTGGCAGCAAAGGATATACTGCTCAATTTGAGCCGTGGTTTTGCCGCATATTGTTCGAGTTGGGCGCGCATGCAGTGGGGATTGATTTTGGCGATCTAGATCGCGAGCTCTTCACACATTATCGAGTTGATCTCGGAGTGATTGGCGCATTGGACTTCCTGCCTAAGTGTTCGTTTGACATCGTTCAAGATAGCCGCTTATTTGGCTCGCCTGAATTCACGGCCCAATTTCCGAAATCAAGCTGATCGTTTGAAAATCGCGCTGGAGATTAAACGGCAGGAACAAAGGGTATTAAAAGCTGATGGCATCGTGATTCACTCAGATGCTGATGCTCTATTGAGATAAACCGGTTATTTCTCCCTTCTCGCTTCACATCCAATTCACAACCCGAGTCTATACTTCCATTCATAGTTCACAAAAGGAGTGAAACATGAACGGAAAAATTTTTGCTCGTATCATAGCGGGGCTGGTATTGATTGCCGCAGTCGCAGGCATCGCTTTCTTCGCCTTTAACGCCGGTATGGCACAGGGCATTGCAACGAAGTTGCCTGTGGCAACTCAGCCAGGGAATATGCCATATGCATATCATGGTGCGCCTTTCTTCTGGCATCCCTTCTCTGGCATCTTTGGTTTCCTAATCGGATTGTTCCTGCTGTTCTTCGTTTTTCGTCTGATCAGTTTCATTATCTTTGGTCCGCGCTGGGGCTTTATAGGTCATCGTCACATGTGGCGCCACGGATGGTATGAAGGTGATGTCCCGCCGATGGTCAAAGAAATGCATGACCGATTGCATGGCAACCCCCCCGTATCCGAAAGGAAAGAAGGATAAGCTGATTGAGGATGCAGAGGCAAAGAAAATCCCTTCTACATCCTTATCAAGTATGGTGAGGAGAAAAGAAAGATGAAAATTCATAATCCTTTTCAGCGTCATACGCAAACGAAATATATACTGGTCAGAACGCGTTTTTGTGAAGCTTGTTGGAGGTGTTTGGATGCTTGTCCGAATCAGGTGTTAGGAAAATTGGAAATAGGTCCACACAAACATATTCGTGTTGACAGACAAGAAAATTGCAAAGGTTGCAAGAAATGTGTGCTGGCCTGTCCTAACAATGCCATCGAATATGTTTATTTGCCAAATTATCAGGCTAAAGCCCAAATCAGTTAGCTTCACGTTTGCTGCACAATGAGAAGAATATAGAAATCATATTCGGCGCTGGCTGTAAGAACGTTATAATTCAATTCATATGAAAACCATTTTGGTTGTTGACGATGAACCCAAGATCACTCAACTCGTGGGCGACTATCTCGAAGGCGCGGGCTATAGTGTCCGCGTGGCCCATGATGGCAAAACCGCGCTTTCAGTTGCAAAGACTGAGAAGCCTGATTTGATCGTTCTCGATTTGGGTTTGCCGCAAATGGATGGTCTCGATTTCACTCGCGAATATCGCAAAATCTCCAACGCACCGATTATCATGCTCACGGCGCGCTCTGAAGAATCAGATAAGCTCATAGGTCTCGAACTCGGCGCGGACGACTATGTCACCAAGCCATTCAGCCCAAAGGAATTGGTGGCTCGTGTGCGTGTGATCTTTCGTCGTATCGAAAATGTGGTCAGCGGAAATACCGAGATGATACGCGTGCTGGATTTGACGCTGGATGTGCCGCGTCTGCGCGTGACTGCAAGCGGACGTGATCTTGAAGAGTTGACTCCCACTGAATTCGAATTGCTTGCCACGCTGGCGCGTCAACCCGGACGCGTTTTCACCCGCGCTCAACTTCTTGATGCAATTCATGGCGTAGCGTTTGAATCTTATGAACGGGCCATTGACGCACATATCAAAAACGTTCGCCATAAAATTGAAGTCCAACCTGGTGAACCAAAATATATCATTACCGTCTATGGCGTTGGATATAAATTTGCAGATAAATAATGATGTACCCAAAAAGGAATGAGGACAAAATGAAAGATGAAACCAGGCACGTTCAAATGAATACAGCCATGTGGGATAGATGGGCAGAGGCAGACACACTCGACAACAACGGGCCGCAATCCAGATTTTTGCGAGCGGATCAAAGCAAAGTTATTTTTCTTTTGAATATTCAGCCGAATGTTCATTTTCTCGATATCGGTTGCGGGACGGGTTGGGCAGTCGGTCAAGCGGCGAATTTGGTGGATGGCAAAGGTTTGTTCTATGGCGTTGACCTATCTCCCAAGATGATCGAAAAGGCTAAGAGTAATTTCAGCGGCAGGGATAATTTCCGCTTTCTTCAAGCCAACTCAGAATCAATTCCTTTGGAAGATAACTTTTTTGACATTATTATTTCTACCAACTCGTTCCATCACTATCTCCATCCGGATAAAGCCTTGATGGAAATGCACCGTCTGCTGAAAAGCGGGGGGAAGCTTTACCTACTTGATCCACTTGCCGACTTGTGGATCGGAAAATTTTTTGATGCGTTGAAAAAGTTGACTGAACCTGAGCATGTAAAGGTTTACAGCACGAAAGAATTTCAACAGTTATTTAAGCAGGCAGGACTGAAGTATTCTTCAGCAGCAACGAGCTGGCGTCAAGGCATTCATATTGGTGAAAAATAGTATGATGTCGCTTCATCGGTAATTGAAGTATGATGCAACGGCCATCTGATTCGTCCCCACCTGATCCGCCATCTTGGCACAGCCCACGTTCTCGCCATTTCTGGCGCGAGCATTACATGGGCGAGCATCGGCCTGCGTGGTGGCCTGAAAATGAAGACTGGCCACCGCGTAGCCGCCATCAATGGCGGCCAATTGCGCAGAGGTAATCCATTCTTCCGTCGATTGGGTTGTGTGTTTGCGATATTTCAATCTATTCAGCCTGATTTTTATCGCGGCGGCTGTTGGCTTTAATTCTCAATGCCTTTGGTATTGTTCATTTTTCTGTCAATCAATTTCAATGGCTTTTACCCTTCGGCCGTTGTATTCTTTGCCATTGTCATTGCAATGCTGATTTTATCTGTGCTGAATTTGCGCCGCATGTCCATGCCGTTGGATGATTTGCTGGATGCATCGAATAAAGTTGCGGAAGGGGATTTCTCTGCACGAGTGGATGAAAGAGGCCCGCGTGAAGTTCGTTCGCTGGCACAGGGGTTCAATTCAATGGCCTCGCGCTTGCAAGTTAATGATCAACAACGCCGTGCCATGCTGGCCGATGTTTCGCATGAGCTTCGCACACCGTTGACCATCATTCAAGGCAACATTGAAGCAATTTTGGATGGTGTTTATCCTGCGGATGAAAAGCGGCTGAAATCTATTCTCGAAGAGACGCAAATCCTTTCACGACTGGTTGAAGATTTGCGAACTCTGGCGCTTGCCGAAACTGGTTCGCTGCAATTGAAACGTGAACCCACTGACATCGCCGCGTTGATTTCGCGGAACGGTTTCGGCGTTTCAATCTCAAGCGGATGCGTCGGATGTAAAAATTGAATTATCTTTGAGCGATAAACCGCTTATCGCCGGAAATTGATCCGGAGCGAATTCGTCAGGTGCTGACAAATCTGATATCGAACGCATTGCGCTATTCGCCGCGCGGGAGTTCGATCAAATTGATTTAACGGATTTCGCTTCAGGCGCCGAAAGACGCGTTGTGATTTCCGTCGAAGATAGCGGTCCTGGAATTGCATCCGAAGATTTGCCGCATGTGTTTGATCGTTTCTATAAATCGAGTGATTTGCGCGGCATGGGTTTGGGATTATCCATCGCAAAATATATTATTGAGGCGCATGGCGGCGAAATCAAAGCTGAAAGTGCGGAAGGCAGGGGGACGAAGATTTGGTTTTCCCTTCCCGCTTAAATCTCTGGTAAAATAAGCGCCTGTGGGTTTGGCTTGCGAGCGCGTGTCCTTTCACGCAACCCCTCTCTCGTTTGCTTGAGCCGACTAAATTGATAATAAATTTGAAGGAGAACGTTTTCAATGGTTCGTATTCGTTTTCGCCGCATCGGTTTGAAGGGACAGCCGTCTTATCGCATCGTGGCGGCTGACAAGGAAGCGCCGCGTGACGGCCGCTTTTTGGAAATCCTGGGATTTTATAATCCTCGCACTCAGCCATCCACTGTGAATATCAAAGAAGACCGCGTCTATCACTGGATGAAGAACGGCGCTCTGCCGACTGAATCCGTGGAACAGGTCTTCAAGAGCGTGGGCGTGATGGATCGCTTCGAGCGCTTCAAGAAGGGTGAGCCGGTTGAGGCTCTTCTGAAAGATGCCGCTGAGGCATCTGCAAAACGCGGTACGTCGGTCAAGACGCGCAAGGATTAATTAATAGATGTCATTGCGGGGAGCGGAGCGACGAAGCAATCTTATAATCAAGGAGGAGATTGCCACGCCGCTTTCGGCGGCTCGCAATGACAACAACCTAATTATATGAAAGACCTCATCGAATTCATTGCCAAGTCTTTGGTAGAACATCCGGATCAAGTGGAAGTCCGTGAATACGGAAATGGCGATCATGTTCGCCTTGAGTTGAGTGTGGCTCGCGACGATATGGGGCGTGTGATTGGCAAAAGCGGGAAAGTTGCCAACTCGATCCGCATCCTGTTGAGGGTGGCCGCTGAGCGGGAAGGCAAGCAAGCAACTCTCGACGTGGTCGAACCGCAGTAATGGCCCCGAAAAAGAATTCAAGCAATAAAGGTTCAGGCTCGCCGACGAAAGGGCGAGCCTGTATATTTGATTGTCGGCTATCTACGGCGTGCACATGGCGTGCGCGGGGAAATGGTGATGGAAATCCATACCGATTTTCCGGAAAGGCTGAAACCGAAGACCAAAGTTTTTGTTGGCAAGGATTATCAGCCCATGACGATCGCGGACGGCCCGCAATCATAGCGAGGGATTGCTGATCAAATTGAATGGAGTTGATACACCCGAAGATGCGGCGCGTTATCGCAATCAACTGGTTTATGTCACTGCCGCAGATCGTCCGCCGCTGCCGAAGGGTCAATTCTATGTTCATGAGTTGATCGGCTTTGATGTGGTGGATGAAGAAGAAAACTTGATTGGCAAGTTGACTGAAATCCTTCAGACCGGCGCAAACGATGTTTATGTTGTAACGCGGCCCGATGCAAGCGAAGTATTATTGCCTGTCATCTCTTCGGTCGTTCTGAAGATTGATGCGGATCGCCGTCTCATTCGCGTTCATCTCATCCCAGGCCTACTTGACGAATCGGACGATTGAGTTCATGATATGGGGGAGATTGCCACAACCCGCGCAGCGGGTCTTGCAATGACATTTGAAATTTATGGACGATAAACGTTTCTGGGTTGGTCTGACTCTGCTGCGCGGCATCGGCGCGGAGCACTTGCATGCGCTGATTAATGCATTTCGGCGACGCGGCTTCCGCGTGGCAAGGCGCGCCTGATGAATTGGGCGCTGCAGGAATGGGCTCCAAAGTCATCGAGCGATTGCTGGAAGCCAGAAAAAATGTTGATCTTGATCAATTATGGGATAAGATCATCGCGCAGGTAATCAAAATCCTAACTTGGGATGATGAACTTTATCCGCCGCGATTAAAAGAAATTGAACAACCTGCCGCCTGTGTTATATGTTCGAGGCGAGTTGTTGCCCGAGGATCATTTCGCAGTTGCGATTGTCGGCACGCGCAAAGTCACGCCCTATGGTCGTCAAGTAACGGAAGAGCTCTCCGCGTTTCTCGCGGCGAATGGTGTGACCGGTATCAGTGGGTTGGCGCGCGGCGTGGACGCGGTGGCACATTCAGCGGCGATCAAATCGGGCGGTGGAACGATAGCCGATTTTAGGGTAAGGCGAGGATCGAATTTAACCGCCGGAGAATCGCACATTAGCAGAGCAAATGATGACGTCGCGGTGCGCTGATCAGCGATTATCCGATTGGCACCGCACCGGACGCATCAAATTTTCCGCCGCGCAATCGAATCATTTCCGGGTTATCATTGGCGGTCGTTGTGGTGGAAGCCGGTGAAACCAGCTGGAGCTTTGATCACGGCCGAGTTTGCAGCAAAGCAAGGTCGCGAAATTTTTTGCAGTGCCTGGTAGTATACTTGCGCCGCAGTCGAGAGGCGACGAACCAATTAATACAGAATGGCGCTCTGTCGATGCTCACGCCTTAGGATTTAATGCAGGCTTTTGAATCTGACGCAGTCGGCGCAAAAGTCGGCACGAAAGATTTTGCCCGCAGATGAAGTCCATGCGCGGTTGATGAACACGATTGGAAGTGAGCCGACTGCATGAAGACGAAACTTGAAATCAAACTGGGTTGCCGGCCGAAAAAGTTTCTGCTGCATTGGTGATGATGGAATTAAAAGGAATGGTGAGAGCAGGTTGGCGGAATTAATTATGTCCCAGTGCGTGAAGTACAATCAGACTACTTTGCCTAGGATTTGTTGAACATGGATGAACATTGTTACGCGGTAATCATGGCTGGCGGCGGCGGAACGCGTCTGTGGCCGGTCTCGAGAAAAAATCAACCGAAGCAACTTTTGCCTTTGCTAGGTGAAGAGACTCTATTTCAAAGCACCGTCAGTCGCTTATTGGATGTATTTCCTGCAAAGCGCATTTTGGTTGTGACCGTTGAGGAACAGATGCGTGAGATGCGCAAACAGGTGCCCGCGATCCCTGAAGAGAATTATCTGATTGAACCGTCGCCGCGCGGGACAGCTTCTGTCGTTGGATTTGCAGCGGCTGTGTTAAAAAAACGTGATCCAGAAGCCATCATGGCGGTTTTGCCTTCCGATCATTTTATTCGCAATCAAGACCTTTTTCATTATTTACTGCGGGCTGCTTTCGATGTTGCCCGTCAGAATTATTTAGTGACGCTTGGCATCGCGCCACTCTCTCCTTCGATAGCTTATGGATATATCCAGCAGGGCGAACCTTTAGAAGGTGAGTTTAAATATCCGGTGTACAAAGTGAAGGGCTTCAAGGAAAAACCCGACGAGAAAATGGCTCAGGGATTTATGCGTTCTGGTGGTTATTCGTGGAACAGCGGTATCTTTGTATGGCGGGCAGACGCATATTCTGGCTGAGATCGAAAAGCAAATGCCCCCGCTTTCTTCTGCGCTATCGGAGATTTCATCGGTTTGGGGAACGCCGAAACAAATCGAAGTTTTGCGCGCACACTGGCGCGGGTTGAAATCGGAGACGATTGATTATGGTGTGATGGAACACGCTGAAAATGTTGCAATCTTGCCGGCGAGCGGATTGGGCTGGAACGATGTCGGCTCTTGGGACACACTCTTTGATGTTCTCTTCCCTGATATGGCTGGGAATGTATCGGTGAATGCCCAGCACCTTGCCCTGGAAACGAATAATACATTAGTCTATGGCGCTGGTAACGAGCGGTTGATCGTCACGATTGGCTTGGATGACACCGTTGTGGTAAATTCAGGCGATGTTCTTTTGATCTGTAAAGCGGATCAGGCGCAGAAGGTTCGCGATGTGGTTGCGCATCTCAAAAAACATCGCCAGGATAAATATCTTTAGATCGATTTGGAGCTTTGAATGGAAGCGTATTGTATGAAGTGCAAGACCAAGAGAGAAATAAAAGATCCGGTTGCGGGGTTCAACGCAAAAGGATCGCCCGTGACTCTTGGAACTTGTCCGGTTTGTGGAACGAAACTTTATCGAATGGGAAGAACGCCGGCCCATGAAGGTCTCACGCCGCCTGCAAAACCGGAAAAAATAGAAAAGCGTGATGGCAAGTTGGTCATCGTCGAATCACCCGCGAAGGCGAAAACGGTTGGACGTTTTCTCGGCAAGGGTTACACGGTCAAAGCCTCGGTGGGACATGTGCGTGATCTTTTGAAGTCGCAATTATCGGTAGACGTCGAAAATAATTTCGAGCCGAAGTATCGTGTGCCCAATGAGAAGAAGGAAGTTGTGAAAGAGCTCAAAGCGTTGGCGAGGAAGTCGGAAGAAATCTATCTCGCCACTGATCCTGATCGCGAAGGCGAATCCATTTCGTGGCATTTGATGGAAGCCGCTGAGATCGAACCAACGCTCGCCAAGCGGGTTACCTTCCATGAAATTACTGAACCTGCCATTCATGAAGCGTTTCTGAATCCGCGCCCAATTGATATGGATTTGGTCAATGCTCAACAAGCGCGTCGTGTTCTCGACCGTTTAGTGGGTTACAGCATCAGCCCGATTCTTTGGGAGAAGGTGCGGAGTTGGCTTTCAGCAGGACGCGTCCAATCGGTGGCGCTCCGTCTCATTGTCGATAGAGAGAACGAAATCGAGAATTTCATTCCGGTTGAATATTGGAGCTATCCATGCGGAGTTCAAAGCAGATGGATTGAAGTCCGCATTTATAACAAAACTATTCAAGGTCGATGAAAAAGAGCCGGAACTGACCAACGAAGAATCCGTAAAACCCGTTTTGAGTGGACATGGAAACCGCGGCGTACTGGGTAACGAAAGTTAAGCGCAGCGAACGCAGACGAAAACCATCCGCGCCATTCACAACTTCCACATTGCAACAGGAAGCTTCGCGTAAACTTGGATTTACGGCGAAGCGCACCATGGCCTTGGCACAAGGACTTTATGAGGGTCAGGATATGGGCAATGGCGGCACAACTGGCTTGATCACGTATATGCGTACCGATTCGACGAATGTCTCTGCGATTGCGCAGAAGGAGGCACAGGATTTCGTGAAGAGTAAATACGGCGCGGATTTTCTTCCGTCTGAGCCGCCGCAGTATAAGACGAAGACCATTGGCGCACAGGAAGCGCATGAAGCGATTCGTCCCACCTCGGTGATGCGCGAACCGGAAAAAGTCAAACCGTTTCTCGAAACAGCAATGTATAAACTTTATAACTTGATCTGGCAGCGCTTTGTCGCTTCGCAAATGGAGGCGGCAGTATATGACACTTTGCAAGTCGAAGTAACCGGGAAAACTGATGCGCATCAATATCTGTTGCGTGCTTCCGGTTCAGCGGTTAAGTTCCCTGGATATTTGGTAGTTTACGAAGAAGCCAAAAACGAAGATGCGAAAACCGAAGAGGATGAGGAGAATGTAAAAATTCCTGCGAGCGTTGCCGAAGGTCAAAAACAGAATCTGGTTCGTCTCATTCCAGAACAACATTTTACGCAACCACCGCCGCGTTATTCGGAAGCGTCGCTGGTTCAAGCGTTGGAAGAAGATGGTATAGGACGCCCATCCACATATGCGCCGACGATTTCCACTGTTCAACAACGCGGCTATGTCGAGCGCATCGAGAAGCGCCTCGTTCCCACGGAAGTTGGGATTCAGGTCAATGATTTAATGGTGAAGTATTTTCCTGATATCGTTGACTTGACGTTTACTGCGCGCATGGAAGAGGATCTTGACATGATCGCCTCGGGTCAAGCTGAATGGACGGAAGTCATGCATGAGTTCTATCGTCCGTTCGCCGATGATGTAAAAAAGGCACAGGCGGAGATGCCCGTTACCAAGTCTGGGCCGGAACCGATTGGCCGCATATGCCCTGAAGATGGCGGCGAACTTGTCATCCGTTACGGACGCTTCGGAAAATTCATTTCTTGTGCCAATTTCCCCAAGTGCCGTTACACTGAACCGTGGCTCGAGAAAATCGGCGTGAAATGTCCCAAAGACGGTGGCGATTTGGTCGCACGCAAGACGCGTAAAGGCCGGACGTTTTACGGCTGTGCCAATTATCCAGCCTGTGATTTTACTTCGTGGAAGAAACCGCTGGCTGATCCATGCCCGAAATGCGGCGGATTGCTCGTGGTGGCCAATAAGAGCGAAGCGCAGTGCATAAATTGCAGCGAAAGTTTTTCGTTGGAAGGTTTCGTTTCTGATAAGATTTAAGAGTAAAATAAATGATTGCAGTGTGAACGATATTCTGTATAATAAAGCCAGATCCGCTCGAAGGAGCTTCCATGTCTTCCTTGCTTGAACTTCTTTTCAAAAAACCGCTGGTTGTTGGAGTGGTTGCTCTCATATTGGGAATCATTATTGGCATTCCCATAGGCTGGAACACTGTGGTGGTTACCAACACAACTCCAGCCGTCATGCGTTTTGATTTGCAGGAAGATTACCTGCGGATGGCGATTGATTCCTTCCGCGTCAATCCGGACCCGAACCTGGCCGTCCAGCGTTGGAACAATCTCGGCTCTGCGGCGGCGCCCGCGTTTTCCAATATTCAGAATAACCCCGGCACGATGGATCCGGCAGTGATCCGTGCTTATGGGCAGCTCATTCAAACGGTGTTGACATCAACTGCCACAAAGCCCGCGGCTTCCGGCGGCTTATCCTTAGGTTTAATGGTTTTGCTAGGGGCAGTGGCAGTTATTTTGCTAGTGGCAGTGGTTGCGGCAATTATCTTTTTACGGCGTTTGCTCGGCAAGCGTTCCAGCGGCGAAGTCACGCCGACTATGCAGATGACCGAGATCAATCGTGAAGCCGAGAAGAGCAAGACCGATTTTCAATCTTTGGGGGTCGCACAACCCATTACTCAAAACATGACGACGTATGTGATGGGCGACGATCTATATGATGAATCGTTTAGCATTGACACACAAAGTGGCGACTTTTTGGGAGAATATGGCGTTGGTGTTTCGGAGATCATCGGCGTCGGCGACCCGAAGAAGGTCACTGCACTGGAGATTTGGCTCTTCGATAAAAACGATATCAAAACCGCAACCAAGGTTTTGATGAGCGCCCATGCGTACTCTGACGGGACGATCCGAGCACGGCTTGAACCGAAAGGCGAGCTAATACTTGTCGACCCGCAAAAACAGGTGATGCTTGAAACCGCCACACTTCAACTGCTTGCGAAAGTGGTTGATTTACAATACGGAAATGGCGCATTGCCTTCCAATAGTTACTTTGAACGCCTGACGCTGGAATTAGCCATTTGGCAAAAAGGCAGTAAACCTGTTTAGAAGAAAAAAAGTCCGCCCATTCCAATGGCGGATTTTTTTTCATACTTTAGGGTCAATTGTAGGTATTATTCGCTTTTCAAAATCTTAAGTTTTATCTTTCCTGCCGGTGTTTCCGCTTCAACGATCTCGCCGACCTTGTGATCCATCAACGCGCGGCCAATCGGCGATTTGTTCGATATCTTGCCGTTGCGCGGATCTGCTTCCTTGGCACCGACAACGTGATAAGTTTCCGCAGGGAAGCTTCCTTCTTGAATTGTCACGTGCGAGCCGACGCCCACGGTGCCCTTTGAATCGCTTTTTTGAATGATCACCGCATTCCGCAAAACGTGTTCGAGTTCCTGAATACGGCCTTCCAGGAAACCCTGATCCTCCTTGGCTTGATGGTAATCCGCGTTCTCGGATAGATCGCCCATCTGAATTGCCGAGCGCAACCGAACGGATAATTCTTGGCGACGCGGGCCCTTAAGCTCTTCAAGTTCTGCTTTAAGTTTTGCCTCGCCTTCGGCAGTTAAGTAAGTGGGTTCAGGCATAAGTCATTTCTACGGTTTTTCCAATGGATTGAATAGTTTTTGATGTTCTTCGATTGCAAACCGGTCAGTCATTCCGGCAATATAGTCGCATATTGTACGCTCAAGCCCCCGTTTGTCAATGGACTTATGTGCAGTTTCAGGCAACATTGCCGGCTCGGACTTATAGGCGTTGAATAAATCGGTAATCACGCGTTCGGCTTTGACCGCCATCCTTACTACGCGGTAATGGTTATACATGTTTTTATAAAGGAAGTCTTTAAGTTCGCGATTGCGGCGTTGCATGTCTTCACTAAAGCTGATCACGTTTGTCTTGAGCTTTTGAAGTTCAAGAGGTGATTTGGCCGCGCCTTCTTTCAGTCGCTGATCTGTGGCTTCGATCATATCCGTGACGAGCAATCCGATCAATTGGCGGATCATGCGATGCCGGTCCAATTCTCCGAGGTTGGAACCGTGCCAGTTAAAAGTCTCGCACAGGATTTCCCAAAGTGCAATCCCAGATAAAGTGGATGGAGAAATCAACCCGGAGCGTAGACCATCATCCAGATCATGCGTGGAGTACGCCAGCTCATCGGCGACATTCGTGATTTGAGTTTCGAGATTGCCCCGGAGGCTTGGATCATAATTACGCGCGTCTGATACGTCATATTCCGATTCGTGCTTGACCATACCCTCACGGACCTCCCAGGTGAGATTTAGTCCCGGAAATTCGGGATAGCGCTCTTCGAGCTCCGTGACGATGCGCAGGGATTGCTTGTTATGATCGAAGCCGCCGTAATCCTTCATCAAACGCGCGAGTGCCACTTCGCCTGAATGGCCAAACGGGGAGTGGCCGAGATCATGCGCGAGGCAAATTGCCTCAACTAAATCTTCATTCGCTCCCAGTGCGCGGGCGATGGTTCGTCCGACTTGGGCAACTTCGAGCGTATGGGTCAGCCGCGTGCGGAAATAATCGCCTTCATTGTTAATGAAGACTTGGGTTTTATATTCGAGGCGGCGGAACGCTGTGGTATGAATGATACGGTCGCGGTCGCGTTGGAACGCGGTCCGATAATCTGGCTCATCGTCCAGATATGCACGGCCCTTGGTGTCTTTGCTTCGCACACCATATGGCGCAAGAGCTTTGTCTTCCAGTTCTTCCAGCTTTTGACGATCAAAATACATAACAACCTTTCTAAGCAGAATGTCATTGCTTCCCGAAGGCATGCAATGACATTGGTGAGTGGGGCGAGAGGGACTTGAACCCTCAAGGTGTTTCCACCGGTTGATTTTAAGTCAACTGCGTCTGCCGATTCCGCCACCGCCCCGGCAACTGCATTATATCCTAACAGAAAAATGGTGAAAACCCCCAAGAAATTATCTCAAAACCCTTTGAGCGGGTAAAATGACTTGGCCGACAAAGGATAAGCGAGGAAGAAGAAGAAAGCTTTACCGACCATTTGAGAAGTGCCGGCCGAGCGTGGTTGAGCATGCAACCTCTGATTTCAGAAATGGATCCGCCGAAAGAGACCGGCCGACATCGTGTGGATCCTCGCAATGTAGTCGACACCCTCATTTTTCACATCCGCATGTGTTGTCAGTGGAATCACATTACGCGGGTGTACTGGGACGACTCTAGCATTTATCGAAGGTTTTAGCACTGGGTCGAAATGGAATTGTTTTCGAAGATCTAGCCCATGCTTGTGGGGGAATGTGACGAACTATGCTTGGTGGATTGGGAACGGCAAGCCGCCGATGGCACTTCGGGCATGGCGCGCCCGGGCGGTGATGAAATTGGGCCGAATCCCACGGATCGAGCCAAAAATGGCACGAAAAAGAGCATACTGACAGGATCGCCATGGCGGCTCTCTTTCGATGATCATGGCCGGAGCCAATGTGCCAGATATGAAGTTCCTGGAGAAGACTCTCGAAGGAGTCGTGATTAATCGGGAGATGATATTTGCTATTCAACTACCAAAATATTTTGACACACGTTTGACTGACGAAAAACCAGCCTATTATCTAGGCCGGTTTCTCTTATATTTTCAAGCTGTTTCCACCGGTTGATCTTAAGTCAAATGCGTTTGCCGATTCCCCCATATCCCCGCTACGACCATAATTATAATACAAGGTAATATTTTGCGATCGAGAACTGCCTCTTGTTCAGCGGATATGGGTCCTAGACCGCGACAAGTTTCTTCGCACGCATATCTTTAATGAAGAATGGCAGGTAAAGCAAAAGAAAGGTCACAATGCCAATCAACTCAAGATAGATAATGTAATAAGGCCATGGCGGCAACAAGTCCATGATGCTGGCAGTAGCCGGTTTGCCATTGATGAATAAGTAGTCACTGCCAATGGATAGGTTGACGAAGTAGATGATCGCCATGTACACATTTCCCCAAAACGCCACCCGCAATATGGATTTCCATGTTGGACGAAAACCCTCCGCAACCGTCATGTAAATTGCGGATGTTACCAGCAGCCCATGGGAAGTGAAAGTTTGGAAATAGCGAAAATGGGGGAAGCCATAAATGCCCAGGTCCGGCGTCATCAAATATTGAATCGCACCGCCGATTCCCAGAAAATATGCGAATTCATAAATCCGGTAATTTTTGAAAATGAGCATAAAGCCCGACAGCCAGATCAATGCGCTGCAAATATTCAGCGGCAGAAGCGTTTGGATATTCCATTTTCCTACGGCGATGTTCCAAATATGCCAGGATGTTTCTGCTACCCACAAAATGATCGCAAGTGTCCAGCGGATGGTTCGCTTTGTGTCCTCGGCGGCAGTTCTAAATCGGATGAGATACAGATTGAGGGCAACGAAGAAATGCCAGCGCGGCGATGTGAGCAACGCCGAACAATTGAAAGGCGGGACCGGTGTAATTGCCAGCAAAGAATTGAACTCATGAGATTCTCCTTGGAACAGTTTTTCTATAAATACCCATCCCGATGAAATTGGGGCCGGCATAAATATCATAATGGCTTGTTGTCGAAATTCTGTCATTAGTGGCCTATGCAACTGAAACTCTCCTCGTCCGCCAATCTTTGACCATGAAAGGCAGGTAAAGAAGCAGGAAGCAGGCAATGCCAATCAATTCCATGAAGATGATGTAATAAGGCCAGGGCGGCAAGATATTAAAGAGGCTTGTGACGGTAGGTTTTGTGTTAAGGAAGACGTAATTGGAACCCAGCGCGCTGTTGACAAAGAATATCACAACCATATAAATATTTGTCACCAGCACGACCTTCCACATGGATTTCCATGTTGGCCGAAAGCCTTCGACGACGGTCATATAAATTGCCGATGTAATCACCAAGCCATGCGAGATAAATGTTTGAATGAAGCGATAATGCGGGAAGCCATAGATGCCGAGATCGGGAGTCAATAAATAATTGGCGCACGCGGTGATGCCAAGGAAATAGGCGAACTCATAGATTGTCCGATTTTTGAAAATCAGCATGAAGCCTGAGAGCCAGATCAGAACACTGCAGACATTCAATGGCAACATGAATTGGTCGCTCCAATAGCCCCAATACAAATTCCAAATATGCCAGCTGATTTCCGCCGACCCATAAAATGATAGCAAGCGTCCAGCGGATGGCGCGCTTCGTCGCCTCGCTGGAATTTTTAAATTGGATCAAGAAAAAGATTGAGCGCGACGAGAAATAAAAGCGCGCCGATATGTGCAATGCCGAATAATTGAAAAGCCGGACCGGTATAATTGCCAGCAAAGAATTGACTCATACGAATCTGCCTTGGATGGACTTTGATGATAAAACCCGCGCGGATGAATTTCGACGCGGGTTGAAGCGGGATTATTGTTTTTGGTCGGCAGTGCGCAGACGATGAAGAAGAAAGATTGTGCGGAAAAGAGGAGCAGGGCATTGGCTTGGTGCAGCAGCGCAATCGCGATTTGCACGTGTGAAAGGACGATCAGGATTCCCAACACGATTTGAAGGATGACCAAAGTGAGTATAAGATTGAGCGCAGACTTTATATCTTTTGAAATGTTTTGTTTTTGAATGAGCCAATAAAGAAATATGGCGGTGATCAAGCCGACGAATGCGAACCAGCGGTGGATGAACACGACCGTCAGCGGCGCGGCGATGAGATTCATCAACGGCGGCTGAATCTGACTCAATAATCCGCTCGGAATAAGTTGACCCAACATCAATGGCCAGGTATCGGAAATGTAACCGGCTTTGAGTCCCGCAGTGAATGAGCCGTAACAAATCTGAATCAGGAGAATGATGAAACCGGTCAATACCAATTTGCTGGATAACGACCATTTGGTTTTCTTGACGAAGAAACCATAAAGATGGCCGAAGGCTGTCCATAACGAGATGCCGATCAAGGTCAGAGCAAGAAGCATGTGACTTGCCAAAAGATAATGGCTGACCGAGGGGCGATCCTCCAAACCGGAGGCGACCATGTACCATCCGAGAATCGCTTGCGAAACAAACAAGATGCCCAGGAAGATATACCAGCCGACTTCTTTCCACGGGATATTTTTTTGGAAGAGAAATACAAAGAATGGAATGGCAAATACGAAACCTGCGATTCGTGCGATGAAACGATGCAACCATTCGACCCAAAAGATAGTCTTGTATTGATCCAGCGTCATGTTGAAGTTGACTAGTTTGAATTCGGGGGTTTCTTGATACTTGGAAAATTCCTCCTGCCAGGCTTGTTGATTGAGGGGCGGCACCGCGCCGCTGACCGGATTCCATTGTGTGATCGAAAGCCCGGAACGCGTGAGGCGAACAAATCCGCCATAGACCACCAGAAACGCCGCGAAGGCAGTGAAAGTAAAAATCCAAATCATCACGGCGCGATTTTGAGTTCGAGGCATGGTTTCTCCAATTGGAATTAAATCGAAGAGATTATAGCATTGTTCATAGAATCAAAAATGCAGTGCATGAAGCACTGCGTTTCATCTTTCACGTTTTGGAAGATTATGCGTACATGCCCCAATCTAATGCGGACGGATCTTCCATCATCGAGAAATCCCACATGTCGGGAATCATCTCGATGGTGACAGGCTTATTCAGTGCCTCGACTGCTTTTTGTCGCGTCATCTCGATCATCGCCGGTCCGTAGGGGCAAAATGGTGTCGTCAATATCATCTTCATATGTGCAACACCATTTTCGAGGCTCATATCGCGGACGAGACCAAGCTGAATGATGCTCATTCCAATTTCGGGATCAATGACTTCCGCTAATTTGGCTCGCAACGGCTCTACCAATTCTGGATTTGTGTCATGAAGTGTCCATCTAATAGGGTTGATTGTTTGTTCTTCGGCCATTTGAAATACCTTTATGATAAGTTATCGTCTTGCGGTTCGCCCAGCCTGAACCACGTAAGTGCAGAATGTGCCGCCACTTAAAATGCATTGAACTTTTTCGGCGGGTACCGCAAGCATTTTTGAGATGAGTGTTTGGTCAACGGTGCAGACCTCGGGATGGCTGATCCCGATCTGGTAATATGGGCATGAAATTTCATGGATTTCATACTGCTTGCCCTTCTTTTCCCATTCAACGGTAAAGCCTTCCTCGCCCAGCATGGTCTTTACAAAATCCAATCGTTCTTCCATGCTCAGCCCCTTCATCTGTCCTTCGTACTCCTGCGCCAGATCTTCGGCGATATGATTGAACAAGTTACGAACAACCGGTTCGGGCATCGTCTCTTTCATCTGCGTCAGCAAACGCGTGGTCAGACGCAGGTAACGCGTCGGAAAATTTTCCATCCCGACCTCGGTCAAGAAATAGACGAGGCGGGGACGTCCCACGCCGTGACGTTCTTCATCCGCTGAAACCAATCCTTCCATCTGCAAATTCGTCAGGTGGTGGCGGACAGAAATTGGATTGATACTGACAGCTTCTGCCAGTTCGTTGATAGTACGCTTGGGATGGCGATGAAGGGTTTCTAGAATTCGATCTCGCGTGCTTTTCATAGTGCAGCAGTATACTCATCTGCGGGTCGTTTGTCAATATACTAGATAATTATCATAAATATCCATGAAGGAGGAAAATTGCAAGTTGAGGAGCTGAAATAAAAGCCCGAATCTGTTTATGATAAGTCGGGCTTTTTCGTTATCGTTGTTTTTTTGCAACTGAATTAATGCCAGAACGTTGGGAAAAATGTTCTAATCAATGTATCAATGACCAGCGCGAGCACAAAGTAATTGCTAAAAACGCGGTTATGGACAAAGCATACAGTGGAGAACCAGCGCGGCCAAATTGGGTATCCGGCAGGCGGCGCATCTGGCCGCGGTTTCGACATCCGCTGGATAGCCTTCCATGCAGCTGGTATGGCGAATAGAATTAGTAGCATGATCGGCGTGAAGAAATGTGTCACGAAGATCAAATATATTGTAATGAGATACGAAAGCACAATCGCTGAAATTGTCACACGGCGCGAGGTCGTCTCGCCGATAAGCACGGGCAGAGTGCGGACCCTTTTTCCCAAATCTTCCTTGCGTTTGTCAGTGTGCTTGCCGAGGTTGATCGTGACCACGTTCAAACCGACAGGGATGCTAGCCAGCACTACCGGCCAACTCCATAGGCCGGTCAGCACATAATAAACTCCGCCGATCATCAACGGCCCCCAGATGATGAAGATGGACAATTCGCCGATGCCAACATATTTCAATGGGTAAGTGTAGAACAATAAAATCAATGCGCCGAAGACAAATAGCCCGACCACGACCGGCGTGAAGTGTGTGTAGATCATAGCATAAATGCCGGATAGCACTGCCAGCAATCCACTGACGCCAAACCAGATCAAATGTGTGCGCTTATCCCAGAAACCCTGGGCCAGCGGATGGACTCCGTATTGCGTGCGGAAATAATTATCCTTGTCAATGCCGCGGCTGAAATCGGTATAGTCGTTGATAAGTTGTTCGATGCCGTGCGCGATGAAAAGACCAAGCGTTAGAATCAGCCAGGTGATGAAAAAAGATAAAAGTAAAGGGTTTATTGTTGGCGTGCAGATATTGCCAGGCCAGCAATCCGCCGATCAGACCTGAGTAAAGGTGATCGTGCCGACTGCCGAACGCGTAGCAATAAACCACTTGGATAGGATGTCCAGTGCATCCCATTCCTTTTTGTCTTTCATCATGATAAGTTGTGAAAGCGATTTTCGCCACATGGCGAAGGTGGTGTTCATAGGTTTCTCCTTTGTCACTCGCTATTATAAGCACTTTTATTGTAAGATAAACTCAAACCAAAGCATCGAATATACTAGAAAAATATGATAAATATTGACTTTTCCTCCCGACCCTGCTATAATGCCGCAACTTAGAAAAATTACGCCGTTTAGGCGGTTTTGTATGGAGAATTCATGTCACAACTCGAAATTAAAGACCTGCACGTCAGCATTGAGAGCAAGGAGATACTTCAAGGCGTCAATCTGACGATCAAACAGGGCGAAATCCACGCCATCATGGGCCCCAATGGAACGGGCAAGTCTACGTTGGCTTATACGTTAATGGGACATCCCAATTACACAGTTACCAAAGGTGAAGTTCTTTTTAAAGATCAAAACGTCCTTGAACTCGAACCGGATGAGCGTTCGCGTCCTCGGAATTTTTCTGGCATTCCAATATCCGGTCGCGATTCCCGGAGTGACGGTTGCGAATTTTCTGCGCACCGCGCTCAATGCTCGCCGCCGCGCGGTCAACAAGGAAGATAAAGGCATTCCCATTCCTGAATTCCGCAAGATGCTCAAGGAGCAGATGGATCTGCTTAAGATGGATAACGCCTTTGCGGGACGTTATCTCAACGATGGCTTTTCGGGCGGGGAAAAGAAACGGGCTGAGATTTTGCAGATGGCAACTCTCAAGCCGGAGATGGCCATTTTGGATGAGACCGATTTAGGCCTCGACATTGATGCGTTGCGCGTCGTCTCGGAAGGAGTCAACGCCCTGACCGGTCCGAATCTCGGTGTGCTGGTCATCACGCATTATCAACGTTTATTGAATTATATCAAGCCGCACTTCGTCCACGTGATGATGGGTGGTCGCATTGTCGAATTGGGCGGACCCGATCTGGCGCTTTCGCTCGAAGAGCATGGCTACGATTGGATCCGTGAAAAGTCCGAAGAGACCGCTTAATGTTATTGACATGGACCAATCTACCTGTAGAATAGGAATAACTTATGAGTAAACAACAACAAGACGAAAAAATCCTTGAAGGGATCGGCGAATATAAATACGGTTTCCATGACCGCGATGATAATTACGCGTTCAAATCTGAACGAGGTTTGAACCGCGAAGTTGTGGAAAATATCTCGCGCATGAAAAGCGAGCCGCAGTGGATGATGGACTTCCGCTTGAAGGCGCTCGATCATTTTCTCAAGCGTCCGATGCCGAACTTGGGGACCCGATCTTTCTGCGTTGGATTTGCAGAATATTTTCTATTACGTCAAGCCGATGGAGAAAAGCGAGAAATCGTGGGAAGATGTCCCCGATGATATCAAGCGCACCTTCGATAAGCTCGGCGTGCCTGAAGCGGAGCGAAAGTTTTTGGCAGGTCTCGGCGCGCAATATGAATCCGAGATGGTCTATCATTCTATTCAAGAACACCTTGAAAAACAAGGCGTGATCTTCGTCTCGATTGAAGATGGATTGAAGAAGTATCCAGAAATGTTCCGGGAATATTTTGGCACAGTTATCCCAATTGAAGATAACAAGTTCGCGGCGTTGAATTCCGCGGTTTGGTCCGGCGGATCGTTTGTGTATGTGCCGAAAGGCGTGAAGGTTGATCTGCCGCTTCAAGCTTACTTCCGACTCAACATGGCAAATGTCGGTCAGTTTGAGCGCACGCTGATCATCGTGGACGAAGGCGCTTCGGTGCATTACGTTGAAGGTTGTACTGCGCCGCAATACACCACGGACTCATTCCACTCCGGAGTGATCGAGATCATCGTCAAGAAGGGCGCGCGCTCGCGCTACTCGACGATTCAAAACTGGTCAACGAATGTTTATAATCTCGGTCACACAACGTGCCAAGGTGTTTGAGAATGGCTCGCACGAATGGGTGGATGCCAACCTTGGATCAAAGGTCACGATGAAATATCCGTCGTGCTATTTGATGGAACCTGGCGCACGCGGCGAAATGCTTTCGCTGGCGTTTGCCGGTCCGGGTCAAACGCAGGATGCGGGCGGCAAGATGGTTCACTTTGCACCGAACACCACGAGCAAGGTTACATCCAAATCCATCAGCAAAGCGGGCGGACGCGCTTCGTTCCGCGGTTTGCTCAAGGTTTATCGAGGTGCGAAGGGCGTTCAGGTCCAACACGGTCTGCGATGCGTTATTGCTTGATCCGAAATCGCGCTCAGATACCTATCCAACTATTGAGATTGATGAAGATGATGTGACGATTGGTCACGAAGCATCAGTTAGCAAAGTCGGCGAAGAGCAACTCTTTTATTTAAGGTCGCGTGGCCTGAGCGAAGAGGAAGCCACCACTATGGTCGTCTCTGGTTTCATCGAGCCGCTCGTCAAGGAACTGCCGATGGAATATGCAGTCGAGATGAATCGGCTGATTTAATTACAGATGGAAGGATCTATTGGATGCAATTGTCGCTCTAAGTTGAAGATGGCGACACTTACACCTGACGCAAGCGCCATGCAGAAGTCTCGCATCGCACGAGTGCCTTCGTTGCGCTCAGCAATGACATATTTGAATAATAACATGCAGGAAAAACCAAAAGTTGTAATTACAAAAACTCGAGGGGTTGAATCGGCCGCAAAGGATTTTGCCTTTACCGAGGCCGACATTCCCGCCGCAAGCGGACTCGTCGCTTCTTACCGCGGTCGCGCTTGGGATGCGTTCAAACGGCAGACTCTGCCCGATGTAACTCTGGACGCTTGGCGCCGCACGGATATTCATATGATGCCGGTTGACGCATTCAAGCTTTCTTCTCAAAATAGTAATCTTCCCTCTGTGCCAAACGATTTGCTTAATCCGCTTGTCGCTGATCAGCATGGCGGACAAATTGTCTTATTCCCCGGCGGCTCGAAGATTGATCTTGATCCATCGCTCGCAAAACAAGGTGTGATCTTTACTGATTTCAAAACCGCGCAGGATAAACATCCCGATATTGTCGCGAAGATTCTTGGTCAAACTGTCAATGTCGAAGAAGGTAAGTTTGCGGCGCTGGCTGGCGCATTTTCGCAGAATGGCATTCTATTGTATGTGCCGAAGAATGTTAAGGTTGAACAACCACTTCATAGCATTCTTTGGGGACCGGGCGTGAACTTGGCTCATATCTCGCATTTGCTGGTCTTCATTGATGAAGGCGCAAGTGCAACCTATGTTCACGAGTCCGCTTCGCCAACCGAATTAGGCGATGCGCTTCATGCCGGAATTGTCGAAATCAAAGTCATGCAGGGAGCAAGTCTCAAATTTGTGGAATTGCAATCGTGGGGCAAACATGTTTGGAACTTCAGCCACGAGCGCATTCGCGTCGAACGCGATGGAAAACTCGAATGGATCTTCGGCGCGATTGGCTCGAAGCTGACGAAGAATTTTTCTGAATTGGATCTGGCTGGCGAAGGCGCAACCGGTCGTATGTCCGGTTTCTATTTTACCGATGGCACGCAACATCTCGACCATGATACGCAGCAAAATCATCTTGCGCCGCATACGACCAGCGATTTGTTGTTCAAAGGCGCATTGAAAGGCAAGAGCCGTTCCGTGTGGCAGGGTATGATTTATGTTGCCAAAGGTGCAGAAAAAACCGACGGATATCAAGCTAACCGCAATATCATCCTGGATGAGGGCGCACGTGCGGATTCGATTCCGGGATTGGAAATCCTTGCAGACGATGTCCGTTGTACGCACGGCGCGACCGTTGGAAAGTTGGAGGAGGAACCGATCTTCTATCTTAAGTCGCGTGGTATTCCGCAGAAAGACGCGGAACGAATCGTGGTCGAAGGTTTCTTCGATCCGATTATGCAACGCATCCCGTTTGAGGGTGTGAGGGAAAGATTCCATCGGGCAATTTTGGAGAAAATGGGTTAAACGATGGCTACTAAAAAATCGAAGGCAAGTGCAAAGAAGAAGTTGGATAGAAAGCCAAAGAGTCGTAAAGCAAAAGAAAGTTGTGAAACCTGTAGTTAAAAAAAGAAAACCGGCCGCAAAAGTGATTGCGAAGCCCGTTGTCCGAAAAAAGAAGCTCACTTCAAAAGTGAGAGCGAAACCCGTCGTCAAGCAAAAATTCGCTAATGTATTGCAAAGCCCGCGGGAAAAACATGCGGCGGTGGTTGCTGCGATTTCGCCGTCGTTGCCGGTTTCGATTCCGATGGCGAGGCCCAAGCCGATTGTAAAACCACTCGTGCGACCCAAAACGAAAGTTAAAGTCAAGCCTTCGACATACACGCCTTTGACTTCGGAGGAACGCCGCATCCTTCGCACTGCTCCGCCGCAATTCACGTACATGAATGCGCCAGTCGCTGAACATGAATTTCAAGTCGGCGATACGGTTGATGTTTTCTGCGATCATGAAAAGGGCGGCGAGCGTGTGCGCGGCTGGGTAAGAGGCATCGTCGTGCAAGTGGATAACAAGCTCGTAGCCGTTCAATTCCGTTCGAATGTTTTTCTCACCGACGGCTGGATGGTGCCTGATCGTATCTTATGGTATCCACTCATGCATCAGATCAAATCCGCGACTCATCCACCGAAAAAAAGGCAGTAGAAAAGAATTGCCTGATTATTAGAATGATAATTTGATTTTGATCGCTGCATTCCGAATGTCATAATATCGAGTATCGAACATTTATGTCCTTTAAACGTTCAGACAAATCCGCAAAGATTTTCCTATCCTCGACCGTGAAGTTCGACCCGGTGTCAAAGTGGTTTATCTTGATTCCACAGCGACGTCGCAGAAGCCTGAGTCGGTGATCGAAGCGATGAACACGTTCTATCGCCGCTCCAACGCCAACATCCATCGCGGCGTGCATGTGCTTGCGGAGGAAGCGACCGCCATGTACGAGCAGGCGCGCGTCAAGATTGCAAAGTTTATTAACGCGCCGTCGGCTCATCAAATCATTTACACGCGCAACACAACTGAGTCAATCAATCTCGTTGCATATACTTGGGCGCGTGCAAATCTCAAATCGGGCGATCTAATCATCCTGACCGAGATGGAACATCACAGTAATTTGTCCCGTGGCACATGCTTGCGGCGGAGCGTGGCGTTGAGACTCGAATTCATCCCAGTGACGGATGACGGTTTGCTTGATCTCGATGTGTATCGCTCGCTTCTTTCCCAGGACCCGAAGCTGGTCTCGTTTACGCACATGTCCAACGTACTCGGCACGATCAACCCAGCCGCGGAAATTATTCGGATTGGCTCACGAAGCTGGCGCAGTGACTGTTCTCGACGCGGCTCAATCCGTTCCGCACCTGAAAGTGGATGTGCAAAAACTGGATGTGGATTTCATGGCTTTTTCTGCACACAAGATGTGCGGGCCAACCGGGATCGGCGCGTTATACGGAAAGACTGCCTTGCTCGAAGCGATGCCTCCATTCCTCGGCGGAGGCGACATGATCAAGGAAGTGAAGTTGCGTTCCTTCCGACCGACCACGATCCCTTCCAAATTTGAAGCGGGCACACCGGCCATTGCCGAATCGGTTGGCTTTGGTGCGGCAGTGGATTATCTTAGTTCGATTGGCATGGAAGAAATTTCTGCGCATGAGCATGAAATGATTGAGTATGCTCTTGAACGTTTGGAAGAAATCCCCGGCCTGAAAATCTTTGGCCCCACCGCCGATAAAAAAGGCGGCGTGGCATCGTTCACGTTCGATGGCATTCATCCGCACGATGTGGCGCAGATTTTGGATCGGGATGGAATCGCTGTACGCGCAGGTCATCATTGCGCCCAACCGTTGCATGAGAAATTTGGTATCACTGCCACCACGCGTGCCAGCTTCTATCTATATTCCACAAAAGATGAAGTTGATAAATTAGTGAATGGCATTTACAAAGTCAAGAGGGTTTTTGGATAATTGATGTCATTGCGAATGAAGCAATGACATATGGTGAAAAACTATGGACGATCTCTATCGCGAAGTCATCATTGAACATTATAAAAATCCGTCCTATCGCGGACATCTCGACCCGCACGATATTTCATTCGCGGATAATAATCCATTGTGCGGCGATCACATCCAGATTGATCTGCGCGTGGATAAAGATGGCAAGGTTGCTGACGCTCGCTTCGATGGGCATGGATGCGCCATTTCGCAGGCCTCTGCCGACCTATTGCTTGAGTCGGTGATCGGCAAATCATTGGATGAAGTTAAGGCATTGAATAAGCAACATATCCTCGATCTGCTTGGAATTGACCTTGGTCCCGTGCGCCTAAAATGCGCCTTGCTTTCGCTGAAGGTTTTGAAGGCTGGCGTCTATGGCTTGGGGGAAGCCAGCGATTCGTTGGTGGAATAGATTTTCCTCTCCCATCGGGAGAGGGTAGGGTGAGGGCAGAAGAATGTTCAATTACACTCAAACGGACGAATCAAAAATCGAATACGTTGAGATTGCCCCTGCGAGCGAATTGCCGAACGGCGAGCGGATGTTCGTCGAGGTGGAAGGCAAGCCGATTGTGATCTTCAATATTGCCGGGCAATATTTTTCCATTGCCGATGTATGTTCTCACGATGAAGGTCCGGTGGGTGAGGGCGACCTTGAAGGTTACAACATCACTTGTCCGCGCCACGGCGCACAGTTCGATGTTCGCACCGGGGGAGTGACGCAAATGCCTGCGGTGGTGGATATTCCTGCGTACCCGGTTCGGACGATGGATGGAATGATCCAACTTGGAATTCCAAAAGAATAAATATAGTTTCTACCGCCTAGTATAGTAATCGCATCCGAACAAGGAAGACGTCTCTTCTGGTACGAATACTTGGCATCAGAACAAAATAAACTCCCGGTATCGGCGACACAGTTAGGAGGTGGTACTTTCCCGAGTGTGCGCCAGTGAGGTGTAGAGTTGACTGCACTACGCAACAGAGGATAAAGGCGGTCGGCGAGAACGGCAAGTCATTAGGCATCCAGTCGTACCAAGAACTGCAAGAAGCATTGCGCAAGATCGATCAATCAATGGGTGAGTAACCTGTGGCTGATCAAAAAGCCAAGACGCAACAAGATGCCTACCAACGTCTACAACTGTTGTAGGAGAAGTTGAAGCAACGATAGGCGAAGTAGAAGTTAGAGCAGAAGCACGGTTTTCTTGCAAAATTGGATTCTGAAGATGTCCAAGGTGAGATCAAGAAACTCTCAGGTGAGATCAAGCCATTGGAGACACCTGCGATAGGGAGCTTTGGCGAGAAGCGCACGCCGGGATAATGGCTAGGGATTGGCGCTTGCCGGTTCCTGCGAAATACCCCAGCAATCCGCCACTCCCTGTTTGGAAGAAATCATTTTATTTACATATCTCCCGCATCTTGAATATCGTAATATCTTGTGATATTTTCAATTCTGTATTGTCTTAATTTAATCAGCTGGCGGATATGTAGATTATCATGTGCGATCAATGGAGCAAACATGTCGCCCGCGGTCATCGCGCCAGATGGCGATGTGTAGGGTTATCTTAATCCGTGCCTGCCAATTCCTTGAGCCATTCCAATGATTTCTTGTGTCCATCAAAAACTTTTCTTTCATCGTGCGAAAATCCTGCCAGTGATATTTTCTTTCAGCCACCCAGCCTTCCGGATAATTTGATGCCATTCCGCGTTTTGCCGGTTCAAAATGAAATCCAAATGCTCGCGGAAGTCCTCTCGCTCTTCTTCAAAAAGAGACAAGTCTCTTGGAGAATTGACCATGAATCAGCGCCCGGTTTATGAGGTGCGCCTTTTACTGGGATATTCTCGAAAGCAAAGCACGGATCTTCTCCGTGCTGTTCGCCAGTTCTTCGTAGAGGATTTTAAATTCCATCTCGTCCCTCCTTATCACATATTTTCCGCTGATCCGTCTCCCATCTTTATTCACATTTCTCGAACTCTCCAACAATCCTGAGAATATCGAATCCCTCGGCAAAAGGGACTTCCGCAAGTGCTCCATGCCGGACCATGATGGAACGAGTCAACTCGCTGTTGAAATAATATTTGTCGCGGTATGTTTCATATTGTGACAGCGCTTCGATCTTCGCGTTGACATCTTCTTTGCTGACCTCGACCAGAAAATTGGGAAAGAATCCGTATGAAGATCGAACGACATCGAAGCCCAGAAGCGTGATACCGCGAAAAGCGCGCAGAGATTCGTCTGTCATCGTATTATGGTCTTGATGCACATCCTGTTTGCTGTGGACAAAGATGATATCGGGTTTGAAATCATTTCGAAGTTTTAAGAAGTATTCTAGGATATCCTGTCGCGCATCTTGAAAAATGCGAGTCGTGAATTGTCCTAAAATAACCCTGTCTTTTGTAACTCCCAACGTTTCCATCGCTTTGTAAAGCTCACCGACTACATTTTTCAAAAGAGGATTCTTTTGATTGTCGGAAAGCGTCACGCAAAGCACATCGCTCATCGGTGCGATGTGATGAATCAATGCGCCGCATCCTAATTCGATATCATCGGGATGGGCGCCAAGAAAGAGCACGCGTTGGCCGTAGAAATTCATTGTGAATTATTCGTCCAATACCGCATAAGCGCGCACGGGAAATGTTCCCATTGCCTTGACTTTCACGGGTACGGCATGGAATCGGAAACCTTTTTCGGGAAGGGCATCTAGTTCGCACATATGCTCGCAGATGGGAATTCGATTTCCAAGCAAGGTGGTGTGAACTGGGCGTAAGCCATCGGTCGTATCATCAATATTATACGTGTCGACTCCAACAAACGCCGCGCCTTTCTCCGTCAGAAATTCTGCCGCGTCTTCGGTCAGGAAGACATGGTTCTCGAAATACTGATCCGTGCCCCAGTGACGCGCCCAGTCAGTGTGAATAAGCACAGCCTTCCCTTTCACTTCAATTCCGCTGAATGCTTTTGCCGATATTGAACGTCCGAAATTCTGTGCGCGAATAACGATACCCTCCAAATCTGCCAGGGATGTCAATGGCAGTTCCGATAGATCAATTCCATCGGCAAAACGGTGAAAAGGGCTGTCTACATAGGTCCCTGTGTTCGCAATCATCTCTATTTTGCCGATATAAAACTCCGTTCCGCCTGAGTAATGGGAACGCGATTCTGCTCGTGAAAGATAATCGCAGATGATTGGCGCGGGAAAACCCTTATACGTGATCATCCCATTTTCTACAGTATGGCTTAGATCAATCAAATTTCTGCTCATTTTTTCTCGGGGAAGCGGAATGGATTATTTTGTTGCCAGAATTCCACCGACGACTTTTGTCATCACCAGCTTGCCGTCTCGATTGAACCAGCGCGTTGCAACCTTTTCGATCTCACCGATCAAGGCTTGATATTCTTCATGATTATTGAACATCGAGGTCCATAATTTGCGATCTTCGGAAAGTGAAGCGTTGGTGTAATCCATAAATGGCTGGACGGCAGGGAAAGTGATTGGGTTTTCAAATTTCAGCAATTCGGTTTTGGCGAATTTGCTTTCGATGGTTTTATAAATTTCACCCTTGAAGCGGGATGAGCCTGGCATGGGCGGAATCGGTTTGTTGGTTGCTTCTTTGATGATCTCATAAAACATTTGCTTGTTCTCCGGCAGCGGGCCGGTGACGAAAAGCCGTCCGCCGGGTTTGATGGTTCGGTGCGCCTCGCCAAACGTAAAGTCGAGGTTCGAAGCGTAATAGATGGCGAACGCCGATGAAACCAGATCAAAAGTGTTGTCGTTAAATTCGAATCGTTTGTTGAAATCCAAAAACATAAACTTGATGTTATCTTTGCGCTCGGCATTTTTCGCACGGGCCATACCCAGCAGTTCATTGGAAAAATCGCCACCGGTAATTTCGGTTTTGCGTTTCGTGAAATCGCTGTATAAAAAGCATTGCTTGCCCGCACCGCAGCCCACGTCCAAAATCTTCGTGCCGGGTTGAGGCTTCAGAACATCAACTGTCCATTGGTCAATGTTGCGTGCGCCGTATTTTTCGTGGACATCAATGCGCGTTAGTAAGTCCTTGCTGGTTTCCTGATAATTGATTTGCATAAAATTTGCTCTCCTTGTTGGTTTGGCACGCCAAATATACCACACCGCAATAAAAAATTATCGGGCTGATTAGCCCGATAATTTTCTGAATTTACTTTTGTAAAAATGTTTGGACTTCATCTTCGATGGCAAGACACAAGGCTGGCATCGCTTCGTTAATATTTTTACTCAAGCCATTACCTAACCCAACTTGTTCAGCCTCGATGCCAATCAATTGAATGCGAAGTTTCTTTAAGGTTGGATAAAGTTGACGGCCTAATTGGAGCGTTTCTGCCACGCCCCAGCCGTGCGCAGATTGAGCATTGGGCGTGAACGCAGATAATTCGTCCGGGCTGATGCGATGAATGGTTCCAGGCTTTGCTGAACTTTTAATGGCATCCACAATGACCGCGGCGTCCATATCACTCGAGACGATCAATCAAATCCAGACCGGGCAGTTCGCTCGTCTCTACGCGGATATCAGGGCGGGTCGCTGTTTCAGGATATTCTACCTTCCACTGACGAATTGCATCTAGTCCCGCAGCATCATCACCGCGCATACTCTGCCCGATGCCGATTACTGCAATCTTCATTCTTTCTTTTCTTCCACTTTCAACTTCAAGAAATGCGTGGCGCATGAAATACACGGATCATAAGATCGCACCAGATGTTCGGCGGTTAGCGTAGCTTCGGCCTCCGGCATCTTGATGATCTTGGGCGCCAACTGGAAGAGATCGGCTTCGATGCGCGGCAGGTTTTGCGCGGTGGGCGGCGTGATCTTGGCAAATGTGACCAGGCCGTGATCGTCAATTTGATAGCGATGATAAAGAAGTCCACGCGGCGCTTCAGTTGCAGCGGCACCTTCGCCAGCCTTGAGTTCTAATTCGAGATGAGCGGGCCCTTCGGGTTTGTAACTCTTGACCAGTTGAATCGCCTCTTCATAAAATTGAACCAGTTCAATGGCACGCGCGATCAAAGACTTATATGGATTCTTGAGTGGCAATTTGAGTTTGCTGTCCTTCAAAGCTTTCTGTGCAGCGGGGAGCAACTGTTCGTGATTTAAGTTGAGGCGCGCAATCGGCCCAACCAGATAGGTGCTGCCATCCACCGTGTGACTGTGCAGTGCATTGGAACGTTTGACGTGTTCCTCGATATAACCTTTTTCGTAATCTTTGACCGCAAGTTTGCGTCCCTTCGATGACCAGACCTCGCCTTCGATGACGCCGTATTCGTCAGGGTGATGAAGCGCGACGAATTCGTAATCAATCTCGAGGTCCGGATAAGGAAGCGTCATTGCCCACTTCACACATTCGATTGAAGTTTGCAATCCCCATTCCAAGTCAGGAAGAAGCTTCTTTAGTGGTTCAGCATCGGGCCATTGATAAAAGCCGCCAACGCAAACATTCACGGGATGCACCGAGCGTCCGCCGATGGCTTTTAGAATTTCATTGCCGATCTTCTTGAGCCGCAGCGCGTTCTTGACCACATCCGGCGCGATTGCCGCCACCTCAAACGCCGATTCTTTGCCGAGCAAATCGGGAGCCTGCAACATATAGATATGCAAGGCATGGCTCTCGATATATTCACCGCAATACATCAATCGCCGCAGGGCACGGACTTGCGGAGTAATTTTGATTCCGAGAGCGTTTTCCAATGCAAACACGGAACTCATTTGATAAGCGACGGGACAAATGCCGCAGATGCGCGCCGTGATGTCGGGGACTTCCTGCAAGAAGCGTCCATGCAGAAAGCCTTCGAAGAAGCGCGGCGGTTCATAAATATCCAAACGGATTTCAACGGCTTTGCCATTTTCCAAGCCGATATATAAACCGCCTTCACCTTCCACGCGTGCCAGGGCTGGAACTTCAATTGTTTTCATTTTGTCTCCTTGCTGGTGGAAAGAATTGCATCGGCTGCTTTACGGAATAAAGGCGCATTGCCGCTGATCCCGCGATACAGGCGCATCGTCTCACCGGGATAGCGTTCCACTTTTTGCAGAGCTTCTGTAAGTGCAGGTAAATTGGCATCGCGGAATGGTCCGAAACATCCGTAGCATCCGCGTCCGCTTGCCGGACACAATGCGCCGCATCCGGCGATTGTTGCCGGACCGAGACAAGGTATGCCTTTATCGACCAACACGCAGATCGTGCCTCGACGTTTGCACTGCAAACAGACCGAGTATGGACGGCAGGTTGGGCTTTCGATTATTGAGCAAAGCAACAACCACTTCGATCACTTGTGCCTTGTTCACGGGGCAGCCCCATAATTCAAGATCAACTTTTACATGTTCGGCAATCGGCGTAGCTGTTGGAAGGTAGTTAAGATATTCCGGATGAGCATAAACGGTTTTGGCGTATTCGCCCGCATCTGCAAAGTTTCTCAATGCCTGAACGCCACCGGCTGTGGCACACGTACCGAGTGCAATCAAAAACTTTGCATCTTGTCGGATTTCTTTTATGCGTTCGACCTCATGCGGTGTGGTTACCGAACCTTCCACCAGGGCAATATCATATGGACCGGGCTTGGTCGCGCGCGAAGCTTCAATGAAAAATGCGAGATCCACTGCATCGGCCAGGCTCAGTAGTTCATCTTCCATATTCAATAACGAGAGTTGACAGCCGTCACAGGAAGAAAATTTGTAAACAGCAACAGTTGGTTTATTTTTGTCCATTAGAACTCCTCCACATTGAAGAAGGGTTGAATCGCATCGAAATCGGAACACAGGCCCGTCTTTGCAAATGAAATAAGGTCCAAGCTGACAATGTCCACAGGAGCCTTGTCCGCATTTCATGTTGCGTTCCATCGACACGAAAATGCTTTCCAGCGGGATGCGTCGTGCCAGCGCTTCATAGATTACGAAGCGGATCATGATTTCCGGCCCGCAGGTCAGGACGGCGGTTTTGCGTGAGTCAATTCGGAATTGGTAGAACCACATCGGAACCACGCCCACGCGTCCGGTCCAGCTCGAGTCGCCGCGGTCGACAGTAACCTGAACATCAATATTTGCTTTGCGCCAATCATCGAATTCGTTGGTGTACATCAAATCAGCCGGTGTGCGCGCACCGTACAGCAAAGTCACTTTGCCGTACTTCTCCCGGTTGCGGATGATGTGATAAATGGCGGGGCGCAATGGAGGAAGTCCGATGCCGCCGCAGGAGATGAATACATCCTTGCCTTCCAATTCCTTCATCGGCCAGGATGTGCCGAATGGGCCGCGCAATCCGATGACGTCGCCGACCTTGATGTGGCCGATGGCGTTGGTTACGTTTCCAACGAAGCGAACGCTATGACCGATCTTGGAGTGGTCGTTTGGATCAGAGCAAATGGAGATCGCCGATTCACCAAAGCCTGGCATATAAAGCATATTGAATTGACCGGGCTGGAATGTGTAGGCTTTTTGAATCGCCGGATCGGTAAACTTCAGCCAATACGTGGAAACATCATTGATTTCCTTTGTAATGCTCATTACTTCAGCCCATTGCGGCTCAAGTAAATGTTCTGTATTAATTGCAGCGGGTCGTGTGGTCAGTTGCGCAACCATTAGCGAGCCTCCTCTTGTAGCATGGGTATCTCTTTGGTCAAATCAATTTCAGCCGGGCACCATGTGATGCAACGTCCGCAACCGACACATCCCAATGTTCCATACTGTTGTTTCCATGTTCCAAGTTTGTGAGACAACCACTGGCGATATCGAGAGCGGATGGTGGGGCGTGTGTTTCCGCCCGCCTGATAGGAATATCCGGGATTGAAGCACGAATCCCAGACACGCTCGCGGTGGGTCTCTTTTCCATCCAAACTCATTTCATCCGTTGCATCCCAACAGAAACACGTTGGGCAGACCTGCGTGCAGTTGGTGCAACTCAGACAGCGTGAACCAACCTCTTGCCAGTGTGGATGATCCAGATTATTTAGAATGAGATCGGGAAGATTGCTGATATCCAGCTTGCGTCCCATTTGCGAGGCGGCGTGTTCCAGACCTTGGTCGGCGTTGCGGAGAAGAAATGCGCTGGCCAGTTCAAATGGAATTCCATCAAGCAGGTTCCGCGCTACTTCCGAACCAATCGTCAATAGGAAGACATCTTCGAGTTCGGTCAAGCTTAAGTCAAACCCATCTTTCGCGCGTGGACCGGTTCCCATGGAAACGCAGAAGCATGTTCCGGCCGGATACATACAGTTAACGGTCAGAATGAAAACGCGTTCGCGTCGGGCGCGATAAATCGGATCGTTGAAATCGGATCGCAGAAACGCCTTATCCTGGATCTGAATCGCGGCTAATTCGCAAGCGCGGACTCCAATGAATGCATAAGCAGGTGCTTTTGTTTCGGGCGTGGAAGCTTCCCAACGGTTGTTCACTTTGCGCAACGCAAATATTTCTGACTTTGGAGGAAAAAGGAACTGCTTCCATGATTGCGCACCGGGGATGGCATCGAAATATCTTGAGTGGCCGGTATAAGTCAGGCGGAAGTGAGCCGCTTCCTGTTCCGTGATGTACCCGCGTGGTAAATCATCCACTCCCTCGATGGGCGCATAGATGAGGGTATCGTTTTTTATGCGCGGGCCGATGGTTTCATATCCCTTTTCTCTTAAACGGGAAAGGACGGCGTTGAACGCCACTTTCGTAATAACAATTGTGCTTCCAATTTCAGGTTGATGATCATTTAGCATTTTGTGACTCCGGATGTGAAAACATATCTAACAATTGCAGGCGAGTAACGAATAGACGGCTTGCGACAATATTAGCCAGTCGCCGCATGACTGCATATCCAAGGTCGTGATCTTCTTCGCAGGCTTGACGCAGTTTCTCTAAATCAATGCAAGCGATTAGTCCATCCATTACTGAAGTTGCCCCAGCTGTACGCTGATGTACAACCGGCGTTACGCTGGACCAGCCGAATAGATCCTGGCGGCTCGACGGTGTAAATGCGTATCTTGCCGCGATGCGGAACAAAAATTTCCAGCGCTATTCGTCCAGCAATCACGATATACAAATTGTCCTCTTTGTCGCCCTCATGGAATAACGCTTCGTCCGGTCTTACATGACGCAGAGTGGTAATGCTGGCGACTTTTTCCAGATGTTTCTTTTCCAATTCCTGGAACCATGGAATTTTCTGGAGTTCTTTGATCGTTTCTTGTAGAGCATCATTCATTTGGCGCCTCCTGGCATCGGCTCTGACTATCTTACCATAATGTGTAGTATTTTTCACAAATATACGGTAGTGCGTTCTTTCCTGTTCCCGTTGGCTAGTTGTCATGCTTTTATTAACCTGAAATATGCTACAATGCGGGTCAATCCAATGGGAGCAAGTTGTTTATGAAAAATATCATTCAACCTGTAAAAGGGAACGCGTGAATTTTACCCTGAAGCCATGGCATTGCGCAACTTTATTTATGAAAAAGTACGCGCCGCTTCCCAGGCTTTTGGCTATCAGGAATGGGATGCGCCTTACATCGAATCCATCGAGCTGTACGCGGCCAAGTCCGGCGAAGAACTGGTTAAGAAGCAATCCTTCGTATTTGAAGATCGCGGCGGGGATTTGGTTGCGCTTCGTCCCGAACTTACGCCGAGTCTGGCGCGGATGATCGCCGCCAAGCAGGGTGAACTTACTTATCCTTTGCGATGGTGGTCGTTTGGTCCGATTCTGGCGATACGAACAGCCGCAGAAGGGGCGTACGCGCGAATTCTTTCAATGGAACATTGATATGTTGGGAGTTGATTCGCCCGAAGCCGATGCCGAACTGATCGGTGTTGCCGCGGCATTTCTTCGTTCGGTCGGACTGAACCCTCAGCAGGCCACCATTTTTGTAAATGATCGTCGCCTGATGGATTCTCGAGTTTGATGCGCTTGAGCATTGAATAAACAAAGCGGCTCGATGTTTCCAACTTAATAGATCGCCGTTCGAAGATGAAGCCCGAGGCGTGGGATGAGTATGCTCTTGAGATTGGTATTAACAAAAAACAACTTGATGCCCTCAAAGATATTCTAACCAATTTTGATTTTTGGAAGAAAAGTGATCACCTCGTGCGTCTCTTTAATGCGCTTGAAGCATTGGGCGTCAAGGAATATGTGAAGTTTGATCCAAACATTGTGCGCGGACTTTTGTATTACACCGGAACGGTTTTCGAAGCTTATGAAATGAGCGGCTCATTGAAGCGCGCCATTCTCGGCGGCGGAAGATATGATAATCTTTTGGCGGATGTCGGCGGACAACCGCTGCCGGGTGTGGGTTTTGCTATGGGCGATGTGGTGATTGGAATCATTTTGCAGGAGAAGGGATTGCTGCCGGAATTTATTCCCAGTCCCGCGCCTGTGCTGGTCACAGTGTTTGATAATTCTCTATTGCTGAAATCTTATGCCTTGGCCGCAGAGTTGCGCCGCAGTGGAATCAATGTCATGGTGTATCCCGAGCCCGCGAAACTGCCAAAGCAATTTAAATTTGCCGATAAAATGAAAATGAAAGTGGCGATTACTATCGGAACGGATGAAGCGGAAAAAGGTTTGGTAGCGGTGAAGAATTTCTTAGACGGAAACCAGCAAGTTGTCCCGCAGAATGAGGCGGTGAAAGTCATCCGTAATATTCTTGAAAGCAAAGAAGGCTGATGATATAATTCGCCCGCTAGATGGTGCCTGTAGCTCAACGGCAGAGCGCCACACTGTGGATGTGGATGTTGTGGGTTCGAAACCCATCAGGCACCCCAATAAAAACTTCCGAAGTCTATAATGCTTCGGAAGTTTGCATTAGTTATCCCGGAAACCGTATTTCTCGATGATGGTTGAAATTAATTCTTTGTCGCTTGGCTTGATTTCTTCGATCTCGAAACCTGTGTCGAAGCGACTGGGATCGATATCAGGTTCGCACCAAATGCTCTTTACGGTGAAGTTGATATAAGGGACCTTGCGCCGACATCATCAGTGACTTCCAGTTTGAGTCGCCGTGTCACTCCGACCGGGATACGGATCTTCGCTAAGGAGCATAAACCCGCTCTCGGTGATATCCACCAAATACCCGAGCAGATTTTTGACGTTTCGTCGTAAATCCGGCCGTAGTAAAGAAGGTGGCGACGTTTGATCTTACGTCTTTCTGCCATGAAATTATCTCTATGCTAAATAAGCCTATATTATATAATTCTGCAGCGCAATTGCACAGTCTGTTGTGGGGTTGTTACAAGATTGTCAGGCTGATTGACTTTCTTTTGCATGCAAAGCTTCGGCGTTACGGAAATATTTGATGAACTTCATGGCGTAATCATCGCGCCCAACTAATAAGTCACTGGCACGGATGGCCATTCCCAATTTGACTGGATCGGTTATGGAACAAGTCGCGCCTGCCTGGATGGCCATTGCCAAAAATGTTTGATTGACTGTCAAGCGGTCGGGCAATCCAAATGAGACATTGCTTGCGCCGAGATTGATATTGACTCCAAACTCTTTACGGATCAATTCAATCGTTTGGAGTGTGATCAACGCGGCTTTGCTATCTGAGCCGACGGTCATTACCAACGGATCAATGATCACATCTTCAGCCGGAATGCCGATCTTCGCGGCGCGCTCCAGGATTTGTTCCGCAACCGCGACGCGTTCTTCCGCGGTCTTCGGGATGCCGGTATCGCCAATGGTCAAGCCGATGACCGCCGCGCCGCGTTCCTTCGCCAATGGCAAAACGGAGGCGAGGCGCTTTTCTTCGCCGCTGACGGAATTGATCAGCGGTTTGCCGGGCGCGGCTTTAATCCCGCGGCAAGCACTGCTGGATTTGCAGAGTCGAGGCAGAGCGGCACTTCAACGGCAGAGGAAACCGCTTCAACCACTTTTGCAATGGCCGTTACTTCATCGAAGTTCGGAAGACCGACGTTGATATCCAGCACCTCTGCGCCCCACGCCACTTGTCGTTCCGCGAGCTGGCGGACAAAATCAAGATCGCCGTCGCGCAGCGCCGCGGCAAGTTTTTTACTGCCGGTTGGATTTATTTTTTCCCCGATCATCACAAAGGGTTTGTCAATCCCGATCGTTACGTCTTTTTTTGCGCTTTTCAAAATAGTATGCATACTGCCTCCTTGGAGCTTGAGCCGTTTAATTATCGCTTCTTTTCTTCTCGCAGGAAGCGCAATGCGGTTTCTGCGAGAATAGCTGTCCCGATGGGCAAGGCTCGTTCATCGAGATCAAGCCGCGGGTGATGCAAGAAGCGCTCGTCACCTTCAATTCGAGTGCCGAGTGTGAACATCGCACCAGGCACTATTTCTGTAAACGAGCCAAAATCCTCGGCACCCAATTCTTTTGGAATCGGCGTGACGTGTTCTCTGCCAAGCAGGTCAACTGCCACAGATTCGATCAGCTTCGATGCTTCCGAATGATTGATCATTGGCGGACAGCCGATCTGGAATTGCAATTCATAACCGCCGCCAAGAGTTTTTGCCAACTCGAAGGCGCGCTTGATTTCATTGTGGATCTGGCTTTGAATCTTTCTTATCGGTATATCGAAGTGTGCCGGAGATATCTATTTGTGCAGGAATGACATTTTGCGTGAAGCCTCCGTTCAAGGTGCCAATGCTGACAACTGCCGGATCGAACGGAGCCAAACGGCGCGAGACAATTGCATTCAATGCGATCATCACATGCGCCGCGATATAAAACGGATCAACCGTGTTGTGCGGCGCAGCGCCATGGCCGCCTATTCCTAGAATGCTGCCCGTACCATGAATCAACTCCACCCGATGACGGCCCGTCGCTGATGTGGACATCGCCAACAGGCGTGGCTGGATTTACGTGCAAAGCGATAACGATGTCCACGCCTTCCATCGCCCCGTCCTCGATCATGCGCGGTGCGCCGCTGATTCCCTCATCGTCGCCAGCTTCTTCGCAGGGCTGAAACAAGAAACGAACCTTTCCGGGAAATTTCTCCTTGGCAAGTAAGACAGCCGCGCCTAATGCCATTGCGGTGTGACTATCATGTCCGCAGGCGTGCATCGTCCCATCATTTTGTGATTTATATGGAACATCATTTGCTTCGAGAATTGGCAGCGCATCCATATCAGCGCGGATGGCAATGCAGGGACCATTGTCGACGCCGAAATCCGCGACCACACCCGTTCGTCCAACGTTGCGGCGGACTCTGTAACCAAGCTTTTCCAATTCCTCTGCAACTTTCGCTGAAGTGCGGAATTCCTTGAATCCCAACTCGGGATGCGCGTGAAAATCCCGCCGCCATTCGATAATTTCTTCCTGGATGTGATAGGACTGTTTCAGCATATTATCTTTAAAACTCTACTATCTCCATTTCAATAGAATTGATTGATCCATCTTAACTATAATCGATTTTGTGCTCGGCACAGATTACAAATTGCGGTTTTCTGATCATAAAAAAGCGTAATCTATGTCGTTGGAAATATAAAAGAAGGCCTCTTGGGTTTCAGTGCATTACGGAAATGCCTTTTACCCAGGAGGCTTGATAACTTCAGCTGCCCTTCCGCAGCAGTCCAATCTCAGGATATTTTTTCATAAACTCTGGCGTGTCTATTTCTTCTTCAGGATGACGCGTGCGTCGACCACCTTCAAGCCCTTGCCCTCCTCGTAGACTAGGACTGGGTTGGCGTCGGTCTCAGCCACCTCGTCGCGTAGATCATAGATCATGGCGGCGTAGCGGCAGATCAGTTCCTCGAGAGCGAACCGGTCGCGTGGGGCTTCGCCGCGGGCACCAGCTAGGATAGCCACGCTCCGAATCTCGTTGACCATCTGGGACACCTGTTGCTTGTTGACCGGTGCGACTCGGAAGGTGACATCCTTCAGCACTTCCACGAAGATGCCGCCCAGGCCGAACATGACTGTTGGGCCGAAGGTCGGGTCATTGATTGAACCGATGATAACCTCCGTCCCGAGAGGAGCCATTTCCTGCACGGCAATACCACGGATGTCGGCATCAGCCTTGTAGGCCTTGCAGCTTTTTCAGGATGGCTTGATAAGCAGAGCGTACTGCCAGCCTCATCCTTGATATTGACCTTCACGCCTCCAGCATCGGATTTGTGAATGATCTGTGGCGAGACAACTTTCAAGACGATCGGGAAGCCGGTCTTCTTGGCCAACTTGACAGCTTCATCCTCGCTCTTAGCCAGGTTCGTCTCGGCGATTGGTAAACCGTAAGCGGTGAAGACCTGCTTGGCTTCGATCTCGGTCAAAGCCAAGCGTCCATCGGCGCGCGCCTGGGCAATAGATCTCGCGGGCGGTCGCCGAACTCTGTGGCTCGCAACCTTCATCGTCATCGGTGATCATCTGGCGCATGTTGTTGTACTCGCGCAGCGCAGCCATGCTGTTCATCGCCTCGTCTGGGGTGGGATAAGCTGGGATGCCATTCTCGACCAGCCACTGCATCGCCTGTTCACAGCGCGTCCCGCCGACCATCGAGACCACCACCGGGCGATCCTTGATCTTAGTCTCATCAATGGCCTTTTTAATCGCATGGGCGATCTCGACTGGATTGGTGATGGCGGTTTCGCAGTAAAGCACTGCCAGTCCATCGGTCCAGTCGTGGGCATAAGCGAATTTGACCGATTCATAATACCAGTCATTGCCAGCCATACCGGTCAGGTCAACCGGATTCTTGGCAGAGCCGTAATCGGGCATGTGTTTCTTGAGCTCATCCTGTACATCTGTCGGGGCGAACTTCAGCGGGATGCCATAACGCTCGGCGGCATCAGTTGCCAGCACGCCTACTCCTCCGCCGTTAGTGATGATCAGCAGATTTTCCTTGCGTAGCGGAGGCTGTAGGGAAAGTGCCAAGGTGCGGTCGAAGAGATTGGATAGATCGGAGGCCTGAACGACACCAGCCTGCTCGAAAGCGGCGCCATATACCTTCACCGCCCCAGCCAACGAGCCAGTGTGAGAGGCAGCCGCCGCCGCGCCATGTGCAGAGACACCCGCCTTGAGAGCGATGATCGGCTTCTTTGTATTGCGGCTGGCTTCAATGAACTTGCGCCCATCCTTGAAGCCCTCGATGTAGAGACTGATGCAGGAAGTATGCTCATCCTTGTCAAGCCAAGTAATCAAGTCGGCGAAGTCCACGTCCGCCATATTGCCGATTGAGATCATCTTGTCAAAACCCACCTTGCGAGTGTAGGTGATGGCATCCATGGCAATCAGCAGAGCGCCGCTCTGTGTGATCAGGGTCGCCTTGCCGGGGAAGGGCAGGAAAGGCGCAAAGGAGGCGTTCAGCTTATCCGAATTGGAGAGCGTGCCGACGATGTTGGGACCCAGAACGCACATATGGTAGCGGTGGGCGATGTCGATTAATTCCTGCTCCAAATCCTTGCGTCCGACTTCGCTGAAGCCGGACGTGATCACCGAGAGAGCCGGGACGCCCTTCTGCCCGCACTCCTCAGCAACTTGGCAGACGAGTCTTTACCGGCACCGTGATGACTGCTAGGTCAACGTTGCCCGGAACGGCCGCGATGTTCGGGTAAACCTTCAAGCCAAGGATCTCGGATGCGGTCGGATTGATCGGGTAGATCCTGCCCTTGTAATCGCCCTTGATCAGATTCTCGATGACCGTGTAGCCGATCTTGCCGGGCTGGGTCGAGGCGCCGACAATTGCTACCGACTTCGGCTTCAAGAGTTTATCAAGATTTGTAATATCCATTATTCATCTCCTAATGAAATTGTTATCAATATTTCTTTGTTTACAGGGTCGTAATAAAAACACAAGCCTCTTTGGCTAATATTTCATTCGCTGCTGATATCGAGTAGGCTTGTACATTTCTTGACTTTTTCTTCTACCTTTCCAGAGCGTTGATGATCTTATCGAATTCCATGCTTAACTTTGGATCGAGCGGATCAGGTTGGTGTTCCGCAAGTATTTTTCTCGCCTTTGCCAATGCCCAATCGCGCGCGTCATCCTTTTTTGATTCCCATTCGCTGTAAGGGCGGCGATCCATGAATTGTGGCATGAAGAGATCATGCATGTGTTGGCGGGTATGCTTCTGGGCGAGGAAATGTCCCGATGGGCCGACCGCCGCGATCAAGTCGAGGGCGAGCGTTTCATCGTTGACTTCGATTCCCTGCATCATCTTGTGAATGATCGAAAAGATTTCGCAGTCCATCATCATTTCGGCATAAGACCAAATGCGGCTGCCATGCAAAAAGCCGACGCCCAACAACATATCGGACATCACGATGCTCGCCATGAAGGTGGATAAACTATTCTCGAGGCCTGCCTGCCAGTTCGGTTCTTTTGCGCCGGTTGCGAAGGAACCCATCGAAAGCGGGATGTTATAAAAATCGGAAAGCGCATTCGTTGCCGCGCCGAAGAGAAAATCTTCGGGACCGCCGCCGGTGTATGCACCTGAACGAAGATCAGATGCGGTTTGCGCCGCGGCATAAAAGACCGGCGCGCCGGGATAAGCCAACTGTAATAAAGCCGTTCCGGCAATCACTTCCGCATTGCCAACCGCGAGCGTGCCAGCCATCGTGGCGGGGCCGGTCGTCAAACAAGCAGACATCGTCATGAAGCCAGTGGGGAGTCCAACTTCAGCCGCGAGCAAAGCTGCATCAATGGAGCCGCCATCATGTCCAAGCGGAGAGGCGGTGCATTGCATCAACGAAAGAACCGGACGTTTGCGAAGTGCTTCCTTGCCACCCGCGATCATCGCGGCCATTTCAATTGCGGCTTTGGCTTCATGAACGCTATAAATGCTTTCAGTTTGAACGTGCTTGGTGGAATTTTCCCAAATGGCTTTGATCTCGTGCAGGCCGCGTGTTTGCGGCGGAGTATCCTGCGCGGAAACTGGCACCCAGTGAAAAGCAACTTCTTCGGTCGCATCGGCGATGCGGGCAATGTCAACCACATCTTGCAGCTTTGACATGCGCCGCTGGCCAGTTTGAATGTCAATCACTTCCACGCCGCAGCCATCGGTGCCAACAAAAACGTGATTACCATCCAACGGCAGATCCTGATTTGGATCACGCGCCGCGAGCGGATAAACCGGCGGACATTTCTTTAACGCGGAATTCGATCAATTCGCCTTTTGCCTTGACGATTTTTCGATCGCGATCTACCTCGGCTCCGTTCGCCGCCCAAATATCCAGTGCGCGCTTCGATGGAAATTTCACGCCGACTTTTTCAATGATCCACAAGGTTGCATCGTGAATCTTCTTGACTTCAGCCGGGGTCAAAATCTCCAACTTCAATTTCGGATTAGTAATGGATTTTATATGACTTGGTCATCTTGCCCTCCCGATTCTCCCGCTCCTCAGCGGAGCAACGGATTATTCAGCGCCCATAAGTTGCTTTGCAACACGAACCGCACCGATGGCATCTTCTGAATATCCATCAGCCTTGATGGATTTGAACCAATCGCGTGTGATGGGTGCGCCGCCGACCATGACCTTGAAGTCGGCCACGCAGCCCTTCCTTTTCAAGAGTTTCGATCACTTCTTTTTGTTTGACCATCGTAGTGGTCAATAAAGCGCTCATACCGATAATATCTGCATTCACTTCAATTGCCTTGCCGATGATCTTATCCGGCGATGCGTCCACCCCCAGATCATAAACTTCGAAACCTGATGAACCTAACATCGTTCCCACCAGCGTTTTGCCAATTTCGTGGATATCGCCTTCAACGGTAGCAAGCACCACTTTGCCAAGCATTCTGCGTTCTGTGCCCTGTTTTTTTTAATTCCGGGTTGAGCACGGCAACAGCAGCTTTCATGGCTTCGCCCGCCATCACCAGTTCGGGCAGGAAAGCCTCGCCACGCCCGAAAGCGTCTCCTACAGTGTTGACACCTATCACAAAGCCATCCGTAATGGCTTGCAGAGGCGGAATGCCTACAGAGATTGATTCCTTTGCCAATGCAGTTGAGACATCGGAATCGCCGTCAATGATGCTCTGTGCCATTTTTTGGAAAAGTTCTTCATGCATGGGATTGTTTCTCCTTTAGGATACGATACAAGAGCATTCTTTCAATTTATGCTATGTGCGCTTTCGCGCAAACTGATTATAAATTATATATAGCCGCGCCGATAGTAGAGAACAACATGACAATTGTCACATCTGCGATTATTTTCGTTCAAAAAAGATCAACAATGTACTTCCATATTTTCGCTGGTTAAATTCGACCAGATCGTTCAAATCCAACGGCTGATATTCTTTCGGATGAATTTGAACGATTGCCCAGCCGTCTTCTTCCAGCCATTCCAGATTGGAATCCAGTTCGGTCAAAGCCTGTGACCACATCTCCTGATATTGTGGAGGCGCAATGTAAATGTAATGAAAGGAGCGATCAGGATGTGATGCCAAAAGAGAAAATGCGTCGGCACGTTTCGCTTCGGCGCGGGACACAAGCTGAGTCGCCGTTAAATTAAGCTTGATCGTTTCTATTGGCACACGATTCAAATCCGTAAAGCGGCAAAACGCAGCACCCCGGCTGAGCGCTTCGATCCCAACTGCACCGGTTCCGCCGAATACATCCCACCAATTTGAATCAATTGCATCTGCGCCGATGATGTTGAATAAAGATTCCTTGACGCGATCCGTGATCGGACGCGTTATATCGCCTGGAACTGATTTAAGAATTCGACCTTTTGCTCTCCCCGAAATGACCCGCAAACTCATTTTGCCGCCATTAAAGTTTCCATGAGGTGCGATGATCGGCACTACACAGCCTGTACTTACAATTAATCGTTTTCCATGAGTTTGCTGAATTGCATCCTCTTTTTCATTGCGAACATCTTGAGCTGTCTTATAAACGAGTGTTTCTCTACTTAGTCCACCGCACAATACACCTTTAAAGGTCTTTTGTGCCTGTGCTAAGGAGGGCGGTGTCTCTCGGTCATGCCAATTGATAATCTGCACTGGATATTTTGATACTTGTTCGAAATAAATATTCTCGCCATGAATATGCAGCATGTTGCACCATAATTCTTGTGCAGAATCCAGAATTTGCAAATCCAGGCCATTGACTGAATTGCTTGAATTCATCCTCATTCAATAAAGTTGTCTGGGCGTGTTGAACAGCATAAAAGATCCCGTCGATGCCGGTTTCAAGCGCGGCCTCGATAAATCGTTGGGTTGTGAGTGCAATGGTTTGAAGTCCTTTCATAAGCGCCTCGGGATGTTTTCGCAAATGAACCAAAAGCGTGTTCTGACCCGCAAGGTTTTTCGCTTGTGAGAGGGGGTTGAAGATGGTTTGAAGCATCGGCGTGGTTGGGGCGAGCCCCGTGCGGATTTGACGGAGACACGCCAATTGTCCCGCCAGATGCGGAGCGGTAGGATCTAATACTTTTAATCGTTCCCAATCTCGCGGTTCCAAAATTACATGTTTTGTATATTGCCGTGTACCTTCTGGATTGCCGCGCCATTCGTCTGCGGCACCCCAATCGCGAAGGCAAAACGAAGATGCAGGTGTAACTTTGACGAGGTCGAAATCATATGTATGCTGAAACGCGATTTGCGCCGCGGCAAGCGATTCCGGCGATTGATCATCCACTGGAAAATGCCGCCAAAGTGCGACCGGTAGTTGATCAAGGATTTCCCCTTTGATGCAGGCTTGAATTCGTTCTCGATGGGTTGTCATGGATTTTTTGTAACCTCTTTGATTACGCAAAATGTCGCGCCGGCGCGGCCAACACTCAACACAATCGGTTCCTCCGTGAAAGTCTTTGGTATCTTCGTTTGCCCGCGTGTTTATTAAAACATAGTCGCCGGTTTGGATTTGATCCAGCGCACCGCGTTCGTCCAATATTTTGATATTGCTCGCCGCGTACGGTGCGGCTACTTCGGGCTCGCGATGAACGTAAAGATTGGCCGGCTGCGATTCAAGTTGATTGAACTCTTCAACCGCTTGTTTATAGCAAGTCAGCCAGTAATCCGTTTCATAGCGGCGAAACGCGCCAGCGGTCCCGCCGATCAAAGAGTTGTAATAGGCATATTCGTAAGGATGCAATTGGATGATGCCAGAAATGCCGGGCGCGAGAATTGCAAGTCCGATTAAAACATTGATCCAATGCTTGTTTATTTTCTTCAAGCAGAAAGTCGAAGGCAAACCCGGCGAATATGAATACTGGCGGAAGGATAAATATCATCCTGCGATAACTGCCGTCATAGATTGGCGGAGGATTGATGACCACGTCGACAAAAAGAAGAATGAACCATGCCAGCACAAGAACGGCAGATATCCATTCGACCCGGCGCTTGAAGGCGCGCCAAACCGCAACGCCAATGCCAAGCGCAAAGAGGGGCCAAACCGGTTCGGTCAAAGTGAGAATCAATAGAGTAGGGAAAAAGCGGCGGGGTAGATCGTCGGCATGATAAGGAACTCCGTTGAATAGCACAAAAATCGAAATGGGGTTAGTGGACATCGAAATAAATGTTTCGATTAGCCTATGAACTGTGTCCTGCCATAAATAGGGAAACATTGCCAACATGGTGACGATCGAGATCAAACCGTATAAGATAAACCATCCGATGGCTTGGCGAGTCGGCTTTTGAGTAAAGAAATAAATCAGGACCATGATCCCGGCTAAAGGTCCCAGGACACGAATGTTCGTCGCAATTCCTAAAAAGATGGCCGCGATCAGAACTTCCAGCGAAGGTTTAAAGAAGGATTTTTTAGATGATCTGCAAGACAGAAACCCAGATAAACCGTGCCCAGGAAAAAAACAAGAAAGGGCATGTCCTTAGGATTGATGAACGCATAACCCCACAAGATCGGTTGTGAAGCGAATAATGACGCCGCGAAAAACGCGGCCCATGGACGTATCCAGCGCAGGCAGATTTGGTAGAGAAAGTAAATGCCCAGCAGAAAGGTTAGAAAGTTAACCAAATGCCAGGCGTCATCTGTATGAATGCCAAATTTTTCGATCAAATAAACCGGCTCACGCGCAAGAAGCAAATACGCCGGGCCCCGATTCATGTGATCGCTGGCGCTGGGACCATATGCGTTGGCAAGATCAAAATGTCCGCTAAACCAATTGACGGGATTGTAAGCGTAACCCACTGCATCGGCGTAACCGTAAAAGTATGGCTCATCCCAAGTGAAGCCGTAATCTCGAAAAGTTAATAAGCCAATGATTGCGGTTGTAATAAGTAATAAACCTATTGGAAGAATTTTCCTTGCCTTGATTTTATTCACGTTGATTATTGTGATTATGGTTTCTGAATTGTACGGAAACCATCCTGAAGACTGGTTCCACGCATTTCCACATTATTACTAAGTGGCTTTGGAAGGCACGGGAATGCTTCGTAATTGCACAGGAAAAGTTTTTGGGCGCAGTAGAAATTAGTATTACCAAGCGGGCAGAGTTGCACTTGTGATGTACTGTAATCTGCTGGAAAAAGGACGTGTTTTGAGATGGTGGAAAAATCAGTTGTTGTAGCAAGTATATAAAGAGGAAAAATAAATGCCAAAATAACCAAAGGAAGAAAGATTATTAGCGATTCTTTCCTTATTAAAATCTACCAGCCTGAGTATGGCAGGTGCGCTCCCGAGGATAATGGATCCAAAGAGATAAGCATAACCAAACCGGAAGAGCGGGGATGTGAGAAATCCAGAAGAAAACCCCGGCATAATTTAGAATGAAAATAATACTAAAACCGATGGCGAGATTTTGTTCCATTTTGCTGAAGCTATAAGCAAATAATCCTATTGGCGAGGCGATTGAAATTAAGAGCAGGATCTTTGACCTCTGTCGAGTTGATGAAACCAAATTGGCAGCCACTGTTCCCAAGGCACGCCTACATATTTCGTCCAGCCACTGACTGGAAATTTGTCATACCAAAATAAGATTTGTTGAGAAGCTGCAGTTGAAGCCAATGGATATTTCCAGTCGAACGAAAAAAGATCGATTTGCGAGATTGGAAATATCAAATAACCGGAAATCACCATATTGCGTAAAAACCATGCCGAAAGAATAACCAAAGCGATTCCTGCGAGTATCATACTGCGTTGCCAGCTTTTATTCCAGGCTTGTTGAATCAGGATTAGAAAGGCAGGCAAGCATAACGGAAGTGATGAGAGTTTGACTACAATGTTAAAGACAGAAAAGACAAAAATAAAGCTTGAATAGAGGTCGAAATCTAGGTCGCCTTTTTCAACTTTCTCAAGGATTAAAATCAGTAATTATCCATACCATCAAGGTCGGTGGAAGGTCGGTGCCTGGAGAGGACAGCTCAGGGGTATACAGGTAAAGAGATAAGAAAAACAAAACTACTTTTACGAAATTCGAAGCAGTGAATTGCCTCTGAAGCAGTCCTTGAAAGCTTTCCCCAAAATATAACATTGTCGCCAGCAGAATAACGCTATTGGTCAAATGGAAGGAGCGAAAACCTAAAAAGGCAAAACTCATTGACGCCACGAGAACTAGCCACGAGGAGTTGTAGGCAAGGTGGTCATTAATGTTTACTAGACCGGGAACGGCCCGATAACTTTCAATCCAGTGAATGGCCTGAGCATGATAGAGAGCGGTATCGTAATTCGTTGGTCGGTGCGTAGCATTCTCTAGCACGATTATGGTAACTACGGCCAGCAGAATCCATACCAATGGATGATAAGTTGGAAGAGATAGTTTTTTCCATGGACGCGTGAAGAGGGCAATTAAAATGCCAGCCGAGCAGGATCAGAATAGCGGCTGTACCTGCAAGAGGCATGATCAGAGACAGATAGGATGCAATCGTTGTCATGATCGCTATTCCTAGAACAACGATAATTGGAAATGATAACCCAAGCCCGCCTTGAAATTTAAAGATCTTATTAAAAAAACTAAACCACCATGACCATATATATAAAAAATCATGAAAGAATAAGCCCAAATCAACAGAACTGCCAGCATACTTGTCTACTTCCCTTTCGATAACCGCCGCGCCTGACGTTCTTTTGCGGATTCCATTTTGCGCTTCTCGTCCTCGGTTTCGGCTTTGACCGGCGAAACGGGCGTGGGCTTGCCTTGATCATCGAGTGCAACATAAACCAAGTATGCGGTGTTGGTATGGGTACGTTCACCCGTAATTGGATTTTCCGCCTGAACTTGAACTTCGGCCTCCATTGAAGTGTGACCCGTGTATGTGACTTCGGCGTTCAATAGCACTAGATCACCAATTTTAATTGGGTTGCGGAAGACCATTGAATCAATCGCAACGGTCACCACGCGCCTTTGCGAATGGCGCATACATGCCAGCGCTCCAGCTTCATCCACCAACTTCATGATCCATCCACCGTGAACGTTGCCGAGTAGGTTGGCATGTTCGGGATGCATTAGTTGTGCGATCTGGATGCGTGAAGCGCGCATCGGTTTAGGATTGACGGAGTCGGCCATCTCAATCTAGGTCTTGGCGGAGTTCACCAGAGTCGGTGGGATGCAGCCGTTCGGGCTCATCGAGTAAAATGTCGGTTACATTGTGCGCTAATTCTGCCATCATTGGGGCAAGCGGAATCGTCGCAGGCGGATAAACCTTCTTGGGCGCAGGAGGAGGTTGAAGTCGAGGTTTGAGCGTGAAAGTGGCGCGTTTTCTTAGGATACGCGGATCATTTGTCAAGTACCCAACATAATGTCCTAGCACAGAATATACATCACGCTTTGAAGTTACCCAGCCAATCCAATCGCCTGTACGATTGAAAAGATATGGGTAATCAAGAAATGCTTCCGCATCCCCTTTTGAGGTATAGATCGGAATAAGAGCCATAACTTCGCCTCGCCAATCAATTTACATCATTATACGTCCAATAGCGATTTACGAAGAAGTTCCAAAGCATTACAATTCCAACCGCAATCGCAAGAGTGGAATTTCTAGCAAGAAATTCCGGTGTGATGGATTTAGTGAGATTCAGGTTTTGAAAGAAATTTAGCAAAGGCGGCTCACCAAATTTCAAGATGGGAATGCGGATGGCGATGCCAGCTACATTAACCGCAAAGAACATTGCAAGCTGACGAGCAATGGGCGCGAGCGCGAGTCGGGATAGGTCCAGTAACGATTCCAAATGAAGTTGCTAATTACCGCGCAGGTAAACGATATGCTGCCGGCATAAACCAGTGACATATTAAAAAAGTGTGCAAGCAAATTCGCGATGCCAAAATCAACCAGCGCGCCGAATGCGCCGACACGCCATGAATTTCAGAAAGCGGGTTCGTTCTTGAGGGTTGGTAAAAATAGCTGTCATTTCAATCCCAGTTTTTGTTTGAAGTATGGAATGGTCTTGCGAAGACCTTCTTCGAGATCAGTTTTAGGTTCCCAGCCAAGAATGGTTCGAGCGCGTGTGATATCCGGCTGGCGGCGTTGAGGATCGCGCGCGCTGCGTGCATCCGCAACAAATGCAATTCCAGATTGGTTGCCAACGATCTTGTTGATCGTTTCTGCAAATTGAAGCAGAGACATTTCCATCGGGTTGCCAATGTTGACTGGCAAATGTTCGTCCGACATCAACAAGCGGTCGATGCCGTCAACCAAATCATCCACATAACAGAATGAACGCGTCTGCGATCCGTCACCGTAAACGGTGAGTGGCTGACCCAGCAGGGCTTGCTTGAGAAGATTGGGAAGAGCGCGTCCATCTTCGAGGTCCATGCGCGGACCGTAAGTATTGAAAATGCGGACGATGCGAGTATCTACTTTGTGCTGGCGGTGATACGCCATAGTCAATGATTCAGCGAATCGTTTGGCTTCATCATAAACGGCACGCGGACCAACCGGGTCAACATTTCCCGCATAAGTTTCAGCTTGCGGGTGAACCAACGGATCGCCGTAAATTTCGCTAGTGGAGGCAAGCAGAAAACGTGCTTGGTTGGCTTTGGCAACACCGAGCGTATTATGTGTCCCCAGTGCTCCTGCCTTCATGGTTTGAATGGGAAGGTTGAAATAAGCATAGGGCGATTGCGGGTTCGGGCTGGCGGGCGATGCGAAATGCAGAACTGCATCCACCTTGCCCGGCACAAAGATATCGTTGGATACGTCGTGTTTGTAGAATGTAAAATTCTCATTGCCCATCAAGTGAGCTATATTTTCGCGGCTACCTGTGACAAAATTGTCCATGCCAACCACTTCGTGACCATTGGCCAAGAGACGGTCACAAAGATGGGAACCGAGAAATCCGGCTGCGCCGGTAATCATAATTCGCATCAATACCTCATCTATAAAATGTCAATTCGCAATGACCTGAAGATTATTTCCAGTCAATGTTGGTAATCAATCCATCGCCCGTGATCTGATAAGATTGTCCACTACCGCTATCCACTAGCCAAAGATTGCCCTGATAAACTATTGCAAGAAAATCGCCGGTCTGTCCTTGAATGGGTTGCGGCGCCCAGATCGGAGTCTGAGGTTCAAGACCAGTTAAATCTGGCGGCGGAAAAATTTCGCGGCGGTTTGATCCATCTCGGTCCATAACAGTGAGGCGATAGCGACTTGTCTCGCTCTGATCTGGGAAGATGGCTTGGAGATAAGCCACCTGATAAGCACTCTCCTGTCCGTTTTGACGGACAGGAGAAGCGACTGGTGATGCAAACATCCCGACTTGCTCAATGAAATCTGCAGTGAAGTTGTTGAGCAGGGAAAAGCCTTTCAAGTCGAAGTATGGAAATTCCTCATCCGTGATTGGAGCGGGTGCGGGCGCATGATCAACAAAATAAAGCGACTTTCCGTCGCCGCCAAAACTGATTCCGGGAACCCACGCCCAATCACTATGTGTTTGAAGCGGCGTAATGTCAAGCAAGGGAGAGGCAAGATAACCCTCCGGCTACATTCACCAGTCCAATGCCATCGGGACGCGCATAAGCAATACTTCCATCCGGCGAAATAGCATAGGACATACCCCACCATCCATAAATACCGCCGCTGCTTGCGTCCAGAATCTTTTTCGGCGATCCATTGAGACCGACTTCATAAAGATCATTATTCGCCTGCCAACCTGGCGCAGTCGTGCGCGGCTCAACGGTCGAATAGGCAGCTGTGTTGGAATTTGGAATCCACGCGGCAAAGTGGACGACATTGGCTGCGTTCAAATAAATCGGCGACGGCGAGCTTGACTTTGTGCTGACAGCCCACAACGTATTGATCTGTTGATCTGCTGGCTTCTTTGACTTGCGCGTGAAGAGTAAATAATTACCACTCGTTGAAAGTGCAAAGATGCGCCCATCTAAATCACCGGTGTTGATAAGCAGAGTGCGGTTGGCAGTGGTCGTGTCCATAGTCCATGCGTTGCCACCGGCAAGGTATGCAATTTTACCGGGAATGGTCAATGGTGTGAATGACGATTGCGCGCCGACCATCATGATCTCCGGCACTGCGTTTTGTAAAATAACGGTCTTGACGATGGTTTTGCTGGTTTCAATTCCATCTTCGAGAACGCGGCGATAAGTGATTTCCTGCTCGCCATTGACATCCTGCCTGCACTTGGCGCGTCTGCCCATCGGGCAGCGACTCGTTCCGGATGATTTGTTGCTCGAATGGGATCGTTTGGTCTTCGGTGGCGAATTCTTCCTTGACGCGCGTTAGCTTGATGGTATCGCCGTTATTAAGAACTGCATAAAACGGCGGATCAGATTTATCGAGATCGTCCGGCGTGATACCGATTTGTTGGAATGCCTGCAGCACCGTGCTTCCGGCCGGCACGCTGACTTGTTGGGTCTTTCCGTCGACGGTGATGGTGACATTGATTTGACTGCGTCCTGCTTGCGCAAGTTGGCAACTTGTCAAAGCGATAATCAAAATCGCAACCACGAAAGAAACGCAAATGAATCTCTGCGATGTCTGTTTGCTTCGTAGTGAGTTCTCTTTTGACCACTGGTATAATCCAATCTACTTGACGCGGCCCGTTACGGTCATGACGCCGTGCGCGATGGAGATGCTCTCCAAACGGAAGCCGGTTGCGGCGGGTCCGAGCGAACCAGTAAGGGTCTGGGCCACGAGCGTGCTGATCGCATCATTCAAGCCCTGCGGAGCAGGATACGGCCCAAAATCTTCCTGCGTGATCTCGATTTTCGGTTGCCCGTTTTGATCCACGCTGACCACCATCGTGACGCTAGCATTGGCGGTGAACATACCCTGTTGAACTTTTCCAAAAACTTTCATCTGCCCGTTTTGCAACTGCACCTGCGGATCTGTGATCGGCAAATTGGGCTGTGATTGCAAATAATAGGTGAGATACGATGTGAGCTGTTCTTCGGTAATGTTGAGTGTGATGGTTCCGGATGTCGCTGCTGTGGCGACGGCCTGTGTCACCTGAGTTTTTAGAGCTTTGCACTGCCGTGGTTGAGACCGGAATCGGCGTGGCGGGATAATTCGGCCCGCCGACGAAGATCGAACAGGCGAGAGTTGCAAAAGCAAGCGCAATCCATGAAATCAAAATTCTTTTCATCATTATTGCCTCAATGAGGAATAAACGGGAGCTATTATAGCATGAGCGAAAATGAAAATAATGAATTGCGGCTAGCTGTTCAAATCGAAGGATTGTTATTCGTCGCGGCAGAACCTGTAGCGACTGCGAATCTCGTGGAAGCGTTGGATGTTGCGCCGTCCATGGTCGAAGCCGCTCTCCAGGAATTAGCGGCGTCGCTTCAGCCCCGCGGATTGCGATTGCAACGACACAGCGGACGCGTGCAATTGACCACCGCACCGCAACTCGCAGCCACGATTGAACGCTTCCTCGGCCTCGAAGCGACAACGCATCTTAGCCGCGCCGCGCTTGAGACGTCTGGCGATCATTGCTTATCAACAACCGGTCACGCATCCGCAAATTGATTCAATTCGCGGCGTCAACTCGGATAGCATGTTGAAGAGTTTGTTGAGTAAGGGCTTGATCGTCGAATCAGGCCGTGCCGATGGACCCGGTCGCCCGATTCTTTATTCCACCGCACCTGAATTTTTACAGCACTTTGGAATTAATTCGATTACCGAATTGCCCTCGCTAGAATTGGCCGATGAAAACAATAATCACGATGAGTTCGGAAGTAAGACCGAAAGTTAGCATCCACTTCTCAGAACCATGTTACGAGAACCTGTTGAAAGGGTAACTGTTATCACGTTACCGGCTTCTCCATAGGGAAGATTCTATAACGTCTCATCGAGCCAGTCGAAGATGCGCTGGTTGAGGAGAAGAGTTGCCCCTGCATGGCAATGCTCTTCGGCCGCATCTTCAGCTGTAAAGAGGAGAAATGTTTTGGGGCAAATAAGCGCATCAAAAAGCATCTTGGGCTGACCGGCAAATGCATGATCGTCTGCTGCATCACAGATCAAAGTAGGGCAAGTGATCTGACCCGCAATACCATCCAGCGTGTATTGTTGCATCTTCTGTACCAAGTCGAACATCGAATTGGCCTGCAACGTCCACATCCCCTGGCTGATTGACCAGCGCGCAAAACTGTTCTCTTGCATCTCTCGAGCTAAAGAATGCATTCAGGTGCTCTTCCGAAAGGGACGATGCGGCTTCTTTGATGATTTGTGCATACTGGGTGGGAAGAAATGAAAATACACCATCCATCTGCGATGCAGGCGGCCAGACGATGTTCGAAAGCCGCCGCGCGCGGCGCCAGCATGCCGCCCAGACTTTTCCCGATCAGAATGATATGTTTCGGATCGATTTCTACTTTCGTCAAGGCATAATCCACCACCGGAGTGACGACATTTTCCCAATCTGGTCGGAAGGGTAGATTTTGACAGCGGATCACGCTGCCTTGCCCGGGTCCCTCAAAGACGAGACAGTTATAACCGCGTTCCAGCGCATCCGGCACCGTTTCATAATATTGTTCTTCTCCGGTTGAGTCATAACCACCGTGGATCAATAGGGTGGGGCGAGTGGTTGTGGAGTGATCCACCCGATAGAAATAACCGGGCAGGCTTGTTCCCTCATAGGGAATTTTTACTTGCTCGCAAGCGAACGAGAAAAGTTGCATTGCCTTTTGGAAGCAGGTGACGCTCTTTTCATACGTGCTCATTGCACGCGCATCTGTTTTCCCTATTTCAATGTGCATGAAAAACTCGGCACAACGATAATAATTGGATGCCCGTAAGAAAGCTTCCCTGGCACTCACAATGTGGTGTTGCGTAAGGCAATTTTCTGCAATCTTGTGGATCCGTTCTGCTGTCCGGCTCCATTCCTGGTACCAGCTTTCAAAATCTCCCTCCTGGATGCGGGAGGCGGTGGCAAAACATTCGTTGATGTCTGATCCACCGCGGATCGATTCGCCTAACACTCGCAAAAATTCGAACGAAAAAGTTTGATCTTGAAACGCAATTTTCATTTGACACGCTCCTTTTATTGAATGAATTGGTTTTTGCATAAGCTAGTTAACGCTAGCTAATATATTGAGATAAAAAAAGAGATTATCCAGTCTGAAGAGCCTGCAGCCAGAGCCGGTTGATCTCACGGATGGTCTGCTCGTTAAATTCACTAAACAAGTTCGCTCTTCCACGGTATTGCAGTGCAAACAAGAAACTCAGGTATCCCCAGGCGGCGGCGGGAAGTTCGAGTTGTTTGGATATCAGTTTTTGTTTTTGTGCCTTCTCCAAAAGATCATGGACTAAGCGCATACATTTCTCGATTATGTGCCTGGGTGAGCTTTGCGACTTCGGGATCATTTGACTCAAGCGTGGCATTCAAGAGAAGATGGATATTGTCGTGTTCCTTCATGGCGGTATTGCGGTAATCAATAAGAAGGTTAGTCAGACTGTCCAATAGGTCGGTCTCAGCTCTTCGTTCGACTAGACCGCGAAAGCGTTCCATGAACTGTTCACTGAGCATGGCGAGTACGGCCAAATAGAGCTTCTTCTTGCTGCCGAAGTGTTTGTAAAGGATGGGTTCAGTGATCCCGCTTGCGCGTGCAAGTTCTCCCGTGCTGGCTCCGCGGTAGCCTTTCTGGGCAAAGACTTGTTTTGCCTGCGCCAGAATTAAGGCCCGGCGCTCATCTCCTCGCATTCTGGATTGCTTTTTATGTATATCTCGCTTTTTATTATCCATGTCGGCCTTTATTTAGTTAGTGCTAACTAATAAAAGATTTTATCTATTAATCATTTGTTTGTCAAGGTAGCAACTCCAAGCCTTGGTAGTCGATGTTTGGGCGGGGATTTCTTTCCTCAGCCTATTGCTTTAAACCGAATTGATCTGAAAACAAGGCATCCCATTCGCGATCCGATAAACTACGTCGCAGATGAGGAAGTTGTTCAGCTTCATCGCCCACTTTGTATCGTGTTTTAGGTTCCGTTTCTTCAATTGCTTCAACGATTACTTTTGCAACAGCGTCGGCAGAAATGGCTGATGAATCGTTCTCGGCGGTGTTCTTTTCGAGAAAACGTTTGAAGCCATCGACTTGAGCAAAGTAAGGACTAGATTTATTTGATTGCAGATTTTGTGCTATTGTTGTTGCAGAGCGTGTTCTTACGACTCCAGGTTGAATAACTACTACGTGTACTCCAAATGGGCGTACTTCAAAGCGCAAAGCATCTGAAATGGATTCTATGGCATATTTGCTTGCATGATAAATACCTGCAAGCGGAGTTGTAAATTCGCCTCCCATGGAACTGATATTTATAATGTAGCCGCTGCGTTTGTAACGCATGCCGGGTAAGACAAGTTGGCAAAGACGGATCAATCCGAAAACGTTTGTCTCAAATTGAAGCCGTACTCGCTCCAGACTTATCTCTTCAATAGGTCCCATCTCGCCATAGCCTGCATTATTAACGAGTATGTCAATTCCACCGGTTTTTGATTCAATCGTATTTATTGCCTCGGTCATGGATTGTTCGCTGGTCACATCTAGAGCAAGTGTTTGAAGACCCTGATTTCTCAGATCACCGATCAATTCTATGTGTCGGGCGGTTGCGTAAGCTATATATTCAGCGTCTGCTAATGCAAGTGCTGTAGCGTGGCCAATTCCGGATGATGCGCCCGTGATCAGTGCTACTTTTTTGTTATTCTTATTCATTTAATTATGTTTTCCCTTGATATGGCCGATTGAGATTATTTATGATTATTTCTTGATTTGTTAATTCGAAATAGAATGAACGATATGATAAGAAGAATGAGTCCTCCAATTAGTAAACAGGATTGATAACTTGCCTAAACACGCGTGGGCGCAAACAATTTGATAAAAATTGGATAAAAAATGAAAAGAGACCGATGCCCAGAAGGAATCCGGCGACCATTATGAGTGGCCCTGATTGTTTTGACCTTGAATCATCCAACTTCGCGCAATGCCGTAGATAGGGTAGAATGTAATGATAATCATTATAGTGCGCTTGAGGCTCTTGTAAATATGCCAGAACGCTTACAAAAACTTTTAGCACAAGCCGGATATGGTTCGCGCCGCGCCTGCGAAGAATTCATAACGGCCGGACGCGTACGCGTCAATGGAAAGGTTGCCGTTCTCGGTCAAAAAGCCGATCTTGCCGTGGATAAAGTCACGATGGACGGCAAGCCTCTCGCCGCGCGCGAGAAGTTAACTTATATTGCGCTTTATAAGCCGCGGAACATCATCTCGTCTGTGGATGATGAAGTAGGGCGCAAGACCGTGCGTGATCTGATTCCAGAAACTGAACGTCTTTATCCCGTTGGTCGTCTAAATTGGGATAGCGAAGGGCTGATCTTGATGACCAACGATGGCGACTTGACGAATAAACTAACGCATCCGCGCTATGGACATCAAAAGGAATATAAGGTTCTGGTTGCGCGTCGTCCAGACCCAGAACGGATTCAAACCTGGCGACGCGGCGTGGTGCTGGAAGATGGATATAAAACCACGCCCGCCGATGTTTATGTCGAAGCGGGCGCAGGAAAAGGCGCGTGGCTAAGAGTCACAATGGGGGAAGGGCGCAAGCAACAGATCCGCCAGATCGGATCTTTGCTTGGTTTGCCGGTTGTCCGCATTGTTCGTATCCGCATCGGGCCTCTTCGATTGGGAACACTCAAGCCCGGCGAATGGCGGCATCTGACTGAAAGCGAAGTTCAAGAACTGAATGGGGAAAAGCCTAATCGAGTTGCACAGGTTAATCAAAAACGGCCTATGCGTAAAAAGGGAAAGCCGCACTCATAAGCAGTCTCGGTCAAGGCGGACGGCCTTCCCATAAATCCAAATGATTTTGCTATTGTGCTTCTGTCCTACGTAATCGGACGATTAAGACGGCAGCAAAAATCCCGAGCATGCCGATTATCAGAGCCATACCATCTGCTCCACGCCAATCAACAAAGATTCCACCGATACTTGCTCCTAGAAATTGTCCTAATCCGAGAAAGACGGAATAGAGTCCCATAATTGCACCGCGCTCACTGGTGTGCGCTTCGGTGATGTCGGCAAGATGTGCCAGGGCGGCGGGAGTAAATCCGCTTTGGATCATGATGCTGAAGACCAGTATGATTGCAAGGGGAAGCATCTCGGGCGAATTGAGTGCTGGTTGGTGGTTGATGGCAAAAATAAGCAGACATGATAGAAGAAGTCCACCGGTACCGATGAGCATAGTAGTGCTCTTTCTTAATTGAGCAAAGAAAACGGTCCAAACAAGAATGCCAAGAATAAAGAATAGGGCATAGCCCGCTAGAACATTTCCAGCCTGGAAGCTGTTGAAATTTCCGACCAGGCGTTGATTAGCGAATCCTGACTTATCGGTCAGGATTCGTGCAGTTAGGTTGAGCCAGATTCCAAGGACAGCATTGATGGCAATCCATGCCGGAGCAAATCCCGAAACACGCGGATTGCCCAAGATTCGCCAGTAGCGTCTTATCGTTTCCTGTGGCGAAATATCTGGCAAGGCTGCGGCTGGATTTTGTCCTTTGATTTCCTGCACACCAAACCAGAGGATCAGCAAACTTATCACATAGATCGACGCGTCTACTGCGAACGCCGGACTGGTCAATGAAATACCTGCCACCCTTGCTGCTGTTCCAAATTCGCGCCATAACCAACCGCCCAGCGAAAACCCCACGCCAATTCCACCAATAGTAGCGATTTCAAAAAAGCCTGAAATCCGCGTTCGGAGTTTTGGAGAATTGGAGGTCGCCTCGGCTAGGTAGCCAAGCGTGGCAGGCGCATTGCTTGCTGTTGAAAGTCCCTCCAGCAAGCGAGTGAAGATCAATAGCCATATTGCGGTAGTGAATGACGTGATTAGGACGGCTATGGCGCCAAAGAGCGGACCGATCACGATGAATAATTTTCGGCCGAAACGATCGCTCCATGCGCCGAACAATAATGCACCGATCAGTTCAGCGACAAAAAAAGAACCAATGATCATTCCGCCAAGCGTGTATGAGATCGGGTGCACTTTACCAGATCCCACGAGGACGCTTAGCGGATTATTCGGGGACAACGAAGCTTCGTGGATAGCATTGAAATAAAACTGGATATTCTCGCCCATCGCACCGGCCGCGGCGCGTAAAATCAAACTTCCAGTAATGACCGCAACCAGTGAGAAGACTCGATGCGGTTTTTTTGGAAGTTCGCTTCGGCTTAGTCCATGGTTTTGCTGCATTACTTTATCCGCGAGTCGCCGTATTTCTTTTTAGGCGGATTTATTCCTCCGAGATGGTAACCTTAATCATTTTTACCGCCGGTGAATTTGACTTCATCGGGTCGCGCGGGGGAATGGACATCAGCACATCCATGCCTTCCACAACCTGACCGAAAACAGTGTGCTTATTATTCAGGTGAGGCGTGGGGACATGTGTGATGAAGAATTGCGAGCCGTTCGTATTGGGTCCGGCATTCGCCATGGAAAGTATGCCCGGTTTATCATGCTTCAAGTTGGGGTGAAATTCATCGGCGAATTTGTAGCCAGGACCGCCCGTGCCTGTGCCGGTTGGATCGCCGCCTTGCGCCATAAAATCTTTGATGACGCGATGAAAGATGATGCCATCGTAAAACCCTTCGCGCGACAAAAACACAAAGTTATTCACGGTCTTTGGCGTTTTGTCTGCAAACAGCTCGATGACCATTAGGCCTTTGTCAGTTTCCATTCGGGCTTTATATTTTTTCTTTGGATCAATTGTCATTGCAGGTTGGGTATTCCATTGTTTCGCCATTTAGTCTCCTTGATAGAATGAGAAAGTTATTTTAGCAATGCTTCGATGCGCGCAACTACCATGTCCATGGCGGCAGTGTTGAAGCCGCCTTGGGGAATGATGATGTCCGCGTAACGCTTGGACGGCTCCACGAATTCTAGATGCATGGGGCGGACAGTTGTTTCATATTGTTTAATTACAGACTCCGTTGTTCGTCCACGCTCGGTAATATCACGCTCCAGCCGGCGAATGAAGCGAATATCTGAATTGGTGTCAACGAAAATCTTTATGTCAAATAGATCGCGTAGGGCGGGTTCTACAAAGATCAGTATGCCTTCCACAAGAATCACGCGGCGCGGCTCAATTCTAAATGTTCGGCTGGTGCGTTTGTCAGTCGAAAAATCATAAATTGGGACCTCAACTGCTTTTCCATCGCGAAGAGAAACAATATGTTGGATCAGCAGATTGGTATCAAGTGAGTTGGGGTGGTCGAAGTTGATACTCGCATGTTGCGTCGGAGGAAGTCCTCCCAAATCCTTGTAATAGGAGTTGTGTTGAATAAATGCTATTTGATTTGCACCGACGCGGTTCAGGATTTGCTGGGCCACAGTTGTTTTGCCCGAGCCGGAGCCGCCTGCAATGCCAATCACGAGTGAGTTAAAACGTTTCACCGTTGAATTATACCCGTATAAAAAGTAATAGCTTCCTTGAAAGGGACTGTCCCTTTTTAATCATTTTATGGGTCTGTCATGAAAGCCAGTCCGACTGTTCCCGGCCCGGCGTGGACGCCAACGACGGGACTTACAGGCGACAGAATGCTTTCGACCGCATTTAACTCTCTGGCCGCGCGGTGGAGCAATGCGCGCGCTTCGTGTTCCGCATTTGCATGAACTGTGGCGACGCGAATATTGGATTTACCCTTAACCTGTTCTCTGACCAGTTCGAGAACGCGGTCGAGCGCTTTGCTTTTTGTCCGCACTCGATCCTCTGCTTCCACCCGGCCATCTTTCAAGGCAAGGATCGGTTTGAGATTTAAGGCAGACCCAATGAACCGTGTCGCTCCGCCGATGCGTCCGCCTCGGTGCATGAATTCGAGCGTATCCGCTACGAAGTAAACTCCCACGTGCTCTCGGGCCTTTTCTGCGAGAGCAGCACAGTCATTGACACTGGCGCCTTTTTCAGCGGCGCGCGCCGCGGCTAAGATCGTAAAGCCCATCGCCATGGAGGTGGTGTTGCTGTCCACCAGAAAGACTCTATCGCCAGCGCCACCAAGAATTTCGCGGGCTTGGAGCGCAGACTGGAATGTCCCGGAAAGTTTGGCAGAGATGAATATTCCCAGCACGTCGAAATCTTTGTCAACCAATTCTTGAAAGGTGCGTTGCATCTCCAGCATCGACACCTGTGAGGTGGTGGGCATCACCTTGGTTGTTTTAAGGCGGGCATAAAATTCTTCAGGCTGAATGTCCACTCCATCCCGGTAGGTCTGATCAGCCCAGATCAAACTTAAAGGAACTATGGTAATGTTGTACGCCTTGGTCAACTCACTGGGAAGGTAGGCAGTGCTGTCTGTTACGAACGCGATTTTCGGCATTTTTCCTCCCGCAAGGAGAGAATCTCTTCATTTGGATATTCTAACCTATTTGGTGCATGAGAGTTCCTCGGAGGCAGATGTTCACGGTATGATATAATGATTTCAGCAAGCCGCAGGTTTGCGCAGATTCTCATCGAGGAGCATATAATTTGGCCTTCAACCCCATAAACTGGCTGCTAGGCCTGTTTTCTCTAGACATAGCCATTGATCTGGGCACTGCAAACACCCTTGTTCACGTGCGCGGCAAGGGTATTGTTATTAATGAACCCTCTTGGGTTACGATAGATAAGAGATCCCGTCTTCCTTTATCCATTGGATTGGAAGCGAAGGAAATGGTCGGGCGTACGCCCGGCAATGTACTGGTTGTTCGGCCGGTTCGGGATGGCGTGATCTCGGAATTCGATGTGACGCAGGTAATGCTCGAGTATTTTATTGGCAAAGTTCACGAACAGAGCGTAGTGCCGCTGCCGCGACCGCGTGTCGTGGTCGGGATCCCAACCGGCGTGACGGAAGTGGAGAAGCGCGCAGTCTATGATGCGGTGATGGCGTCTGGGGCGCGCCAGGCTATGTTGATAGAAGAGCCGATCGTGGCCGCGCTTGGAGCGGGATTGCCCATCGGTGAGATTCGCGGTTCGATGGTTGTGGATATCGGTGGGGGAACAACTGAAGTCGCAGTCATGTCCATGAACGGCGTAGTTGCATCACGTTCGTTGCGCGTAGCTGGCGATGAAATGGACCAGGATATTGTTCAATACGTGCGTAATAAATATAACCTACTTATAGGTGAAGGTGTCGCTGAACAAGTTAAGTGGAAGATTGGTTCTGCCTATCCACTTCAACCGGAAAAGACTGTCGAAGTGCGTGGACGGAATCTTGTGACCGGTTTGCCGGAGACTATCGAAATTTCATCTGTTGAAGTTCGTGAGGCGCTGGCGGGATCTGTTCAAGTGATTATTGATACCGTGCGCGATGCACTGGATGAAATTCCCCCGGAAATTGTTGCCGACTTGATGGACATTGGAATTTGTTTGGCGGGTGGCGGCGCGTTATTGCAAGGCTTGGCGGATCGTTTGACCGATGAGCTTAAATTGCGTGTGTGGGTTGCCGAAGATCCGCTTACTTGTGTGGTGCGCGGCGCAGCTTTGGTCTACGAAGAATTTGATAACCTGAGCCGCTTCCTTGTTGGTTTGGAGCGTGGTAGTACACGCCACAGCCGTTGATTTCCAATTTTGCGCATTTCTTGTGCGCTCTTATAAAATAAATGAAAGATTTGTTTTCTCGTTCTTTGCAAACTACTATTATTTTTTTGATAGTCGGGGGAATTTTGGCGCTGGCTTTTGGCGGCTTCTTCAGTCCGGTTTCCAATCAATTCACGAACGGATTGGTTTCAGTCCAATACTGGTTTGCAATCCGTTATCAAGCCATCGAGCAATTTCTATCGGCGCCGCGCGATATCATTACTTTGCGTGCGCGTAACGCTGAGTTGGAAACGCAGATTTCTCAATTGCAGACTTAAGTGATTGATTTGCAACAACGCGTCAGTCAAACGGAAATTCTTTCCGCACTAGTGGATTTTTCGCGCGCCAACCCGGAAAACAGTTATGAGGCCGCCTCGGTCATTGGCCGTGATCCGAGTCCTTTTCTTCATTATATTATCATCAATCGCGGCTCAAATGATGGCATACTTCGAGGGATGCCTGTGGTAACTAATCAAGGATTGGTCGGAAGGATTGATGCGGTCATTGCGGATGCCGCGCGCGTTCAGTTGATCACTGATCCGGCTTCAACATTGAACGTTCATCTAAAGAACGCCAACACAGATGCTGTGCTTCTGGGTTCCGTAACGGGCGATATATCGCTCGATATGATTTCCCAGGATGCGACGGTTCAGAGCGGTGATCTGATTCTTACATCCGGTTTGGGCGGAGGTTATCCCCCCGATTTGATTGTAGGACAGATTATCAACGTCCGCAAACTGGATTATGAGTTATTTCAACAGGCTACCGTACAATCTGCCGTGGATTTCACCCGCCTCGATATAGTTCTCGTCATCACAAATTTTCGCGCTGTGGATATTACTCCACTTATGCCCACGCCCTCCCCTTAGCATTATGCGTAACATTATAGCCATTCCATTGCTTGCGTTGGCTGTCGTCTTGCAGTCAACCATTGTCAGTCAATTCTCTTTGCTTGCCGGTTACGCGGATTTGATCCTCGTTATGCTGGCGGCGTGGGCTTTGCAAAAGGGAGTCACGACTGCATTTCAATGGGCATTTCTGGCAAGTATTATGATAAGTACTGTCTCACATATGCCGTGGATTATCACTTTGGCTGGCTACGTCGGGGTCGTCCTGCTCGCGGTATTGTTACAATATCGAGTTTGGCAGGCGCCTTTATTAGCTATGTTTAGCGTGACTTTTCTTGGAACTTTGTTCACGCACCTTCTATCTTTTCTCTATCTACGCGCCTCTGGCGATCCGTTGCCGTTCGGAGACTCAATGGGTCTTATCACCCTTCCAAGCCTTTTGCTTAATCTCCTCATTTCCATTCCGATGTATGGTTTGATGCGCGATCTGGCGGGTTGGGTTTTTCCGGTTTGGGAGGAAGGGTGAGCTCTTCTTCTACTCCGCGTTCGTCAAACTTTGACACGAGACGGCTGCTGGTCGTTTATGGCATTGGTTTGCTGATTTTAGCAATAATGTTGGGACGGCTACTATCATTACAGATTTTGGGCGGCAAGGATTGGATGGCGCGTGCGATTGATAATTACACCAATGAGATCAGTCTACCCGCGGCGCGCGGCATCATCTATGATCGGAATGGCTATGTGCTGGCGCGGAACACCGCATCATACAACCTGATCATTACACCGGCCAATCTTCCGGATGATGAGGCGGATATCGAAAGGATTTATCGAGAGGTTTCTGCTATAACGGGAGTTCCAGTGGGAGGCCCGGTTACTACCGAGTCCCTGAACAATGCCAAGAATTATGGCCCTTGTGTTCCCGGGCCGGCAATCGCCGATTTGGTCGCTCTTGGCGATTTGCTCGCTCCTTATACGCCGGTTGAAATTGCATGTGATATTAGTGAGGAAGTTGCGCGGCTTGTCACGGAGCGTTCCGTCGATTGGCCTGGAGTTGGCGTTGAAATTCAACCCATCCGTGATTATCCAACTGGCTCCTTAACTGCGGATGTCATTGGTTTTCTCGGCCCCATTCCGGCAACCCTAGAGAACGAATTGAGCGCGCGTGGTTTTGTCGCCAACCGAGATAAGATTGGTTATGCGGGCGTCGAAGATTCTCTTCAAGATGTTCTTGCCGGCCAAAACGGAAAACAAGTAGTACAGGTGGATGTGGCTGGACAGGAGCTCGGAAATCTTCTGCCGCCCGTTGCAGCTGTTCCAGGCTTCAACGTTACATTGACTATTGATACTCGCCTGCAAGCCGCGGCTCAAGCCGCTCTTATATCTGAGATTAACTACTGGAATACTTATTTTGCGCGCATCCGAATTTCGAGTGGTGTTGTAATGGCAATGAATCCAAAGACCGGCGAAATTTTGGCAATGGTTTCTTACCCCACGTATGAAAATAACCGTATGGCGCGTTTTATTCCATCCTATTATTACAATCAATTAACCCAGGACCCTCGCCATCCGCTGTTGAATAACGTCATTCAAAGTGAATATCCACCCGGCTCAACCTTCAAACTTTCGGCGGCGACCGGTGCTTTGAATGAGGGTGTGGTCACGCCAAATAAAGTAATATACGCTCCCGGCCAACTTAACCTCTGTGAGCAGTTCTACCCAAATGAACCTTGTGGTCCCAGCAATTCGCGTCCGTTCGTGGATTGGATTACAGACGTACGGCCGTCGGGTTTTGGTGATATTGATTTCCTGCATTGCATTGCTTTTTCCAGCGACGTTTGTTTCTACAAAGTAGGTGGTGGCTATGGCAGCGAAATCCCAGGAACGGGACTGGGAATTTATCGCTTAGATGAATACGCGCATGCCCTCGGTTACGGTCAGGCTTCAGGGATTGAATTGCCGGGTGAGGCAAATGGGTTAATCCCCTCACCACAATGGAAACGCATCAATCAAGGCGAGAACTGGTCCACTGGCGATACATATATTGCTACCGTAGGACAAGGTTATGTGCTTGCTACTCCGCTTCAAGTGTTGATGTCCGGGGCGACCATTGCCGACAACGGCAAGGTGGTCCAGCCGACGATCGTCAAGGAAATAACAAATGGTGATGGCAAGGTGCAGACAGTTTGGTTTAGTCCAAGCGATTTTACGCTTTGGGTTCCTCATCAAACGACGGATAGTGCCGGGAATGCGCATCAGGATTGGATGGATCTAACCGAAAACACGACCGAGAATCAATTACCTGCTGGAAGTTATCAGATTTCACCGTTCGTTCCCAACGTAAAATGGGATATAACCACTGATGCTAAAATCAATACTTATGATGGGTGCGGTGGTTCCTGCGGCAACCCAACCGGAATTTATAAAACCGTCAGCCCGCAGGTGGTCAAGGAAGTGCAGGAGGGCATGCGGCTAGTGGTAACCGACCCGCAAGGTACGCTTCACCCGACCTTTATGGGCGACAACCCTCTTCCTGTTGCAGTAGCTGGCAAGACCGGTAGCGCAGAATATTGTGACGATGTAGCGCTGGCGGAGAACCGATGTCAGTTCGGCGAATGGCCAGTGCACGGCTGGACGATCGCGTATGCACCCTACGATAATCCTGAAATTATCATCGGTGCATTCATGTACAATGGTGGGGAAGGTGCGGTAGTGGCCGCACCTGTGGTTGAAAAAGTGATGAGGGCATATTTTGAACTCAAGTCTATTGATTTGGCGCAAAACGGAGGCGGTTGATTGACCAGAAATCTTCGTAACGCCGGACGGACAAACTCATTTATCCCGCGTTGAATTATATTCTTATAGTCATGCTATAATTTGTGGGAAGTTAATAGCTTATGAACGATTTACATTCTCTGGTTCAGATCAAAGGCTTGCGCGACGGCTTGTTAGTTTCCCTCACCGACGCGCCATGGGAAGAACTGCAGGCTGCGTTGCTTTTGCAGATGGATCAACAGCCATCTTTCTTTCAGGGTGCTCGTCTGGCATTAGATGTTGGTGCGCAGATTTTGCATGTAAATGAGATGGTCGAACTGCGTGATCAGCTTTCAGAACGGAATGTTTTATTGTGGGCGGTTGTCAGCGAATCGCCGACCACGGAACAGACCGCTCAATTACTTGGATTAGCGACGCGTATTTCCAAACCGCGCCCGGAAGAAGCGCATTTTAATTCGGGCGATCAGAACAATGAAACGGCTCTTTTCATCAACAAGACATTGCGCTCCGGAACGCGCGTCGAATTTCCGGGTAATGTGGTAGTGTTGGGCGATGTAAATCCCGGTGCGGAGATTGTTGCAGAAGGAAATATCCTCATCTGGGGAAAACTGCGCGGCGCAGTCCATGCTGGATCCAAAGGTGATGGAAATTCAAAAGTGTGCGCACTCGATTTCGCCCCGATGCAGTTAAAGGTTGCGGAAGAAGTAGTAAATATCAAAAAAGAGAAACAAATACTTGGACCCGTGGTGGCATTCATGCGGAATGAGCGGGTTGTGGTCGAATCATGGAAATTTTCATAAGGGATAGAAATTATGACTGCTCAAGTTGTGACCATCTCATCTGGAAAAGGCGGTGTCGGGAAGACAACTGCAGTTGCCAATCTTGCTGTTGCCTTGGCAGTGGAAGGTGATAAGGTCGTATGTATTGACGGCGACATCGGTTTGCGCAATTTGGACGTAGTAATGGGGCTTGAAAATCGAATCGTGTTCGATATCGTGGATGTGATTGAGGGACGATGCAAATTGCGCCAGGCCATGATTCGTGATAAACATCTGCCTGAGCTATATCTTATCCCCGCAGCTCAGACGCGGGATAAGAATGCAGTTTCACCGAGTGATATGAAGCGCATCTGTGATGAACTTCGTTTGAGTGCTGATTTTATTCTGATCGACTCGCCTGCCGGAATTGAACGTGGCTTTCGCAATGCAATCGCTCCCGCGGACCGTGTGCTGGTGATCACCAACCCAGAGGTCTCCGCAGTACGAGATGCGGACCGCGTGATCGGGATTCTTGAATCGGAAGAGAAGCATTCACCTGCACTGGTTATCAATCGTCTGAATCCTGATCTGGTCAAACAACATGATATGTTATCTGCCGAGGATGTTTTGGATTTACTGGGCATTCAATTGATCGGGATCGTGCCAGAAGATGAAGCCGTGATTGTTGGATCGAATCGCGGTACACCTGTCTCGCAGGATCCGAAGAGTTGCGCTGGGCCAAGCGTTCAGGAATATTGCGCGGCGCCTCAAAGGCCAGGAAGTTCCGTTCATGGATTTTGGAAATAAGCAAAGTGGATTGTGGGACAGGATCCAAAAAATGACGGGAAGGCGATAATGGCATGGTTCAAACGAAAGCAGAGCGCCGAAAGCGCCAAAGAACGTCTGCAGCTGGTGCTGATCCATGATCGTACGGATCTAACATCAGTCGAGTTGAATGTTTTGAAAGACGAATTGCTGCAAGTAATCTCTCGTCACGTTGATATTGACCGGGATGCCGTGCAGATTGAAGTGGAGCACGATGGCCGGGCCCAACGTTTGGTAGCGGATATTCCTTTGAGGAGCGTGACGCGCCGGCGCGCCGGATAATTATGGCGCGCGGTGCTTCGTGGCGAAATTTCGATTTTCTTTTGCTGGGCGCAATTGTGCTTGCCACTGCCTTCGGTGTGGCAATGATCCGTTCGGCAGTAGCGGGGAATGATCAATTAGCCCCTTTGGTCGGCAGGCAAATCTATTTTGCGATTGGTGGGTTGATCGCTGTTTTTATTATTGCGGCCATTGATTATCGCTACTGGCTGGCGTTGTATCGTCCCATTTATATCGTCATGGTATTTCTGCTTATATCTTTGTTTTTAAGCGCCCAGGCCGTGTTCGGAGCAGCGCGTTGGTTTCAAGTCGGTGTACTTTTTATCCAACCGACTGAATTTGCAAAGATCGTTGTTATTCTGATTTTGGCCCGTTATTTCGATAATACCCAAAACGAACCGCGTAATATCCCGTGGCTTGTGCGTGCTTTTTTATGGGTATTCTTTTTAATGATTTGGATCCTGCTTCAACCCAACTTAAGCAACGTGATCGTAATCATGGTTATCTTTTTTGCCATGCTATGGATCAATGGATTGGAAATTCGGCAGTTGCTAATCATAGGCGGAACAGTGTTTAGCCTGGCATTCATTACCTTCCCATTTCTCCAGCCATATCAGCAAGCACGAGTGCTTAATTTTATTTTGCCTCAACCCAATGTGAGTTATGGTGAGACATACAACGTTGAACAAGCCCTGATTGCCATCGGGTCTGGGGGATTATTCGGCAAAGGATATGGTCACGGCACGCAGACTCAATTGCGATTTCTTAAGGTTCGCCATACCGACTTTATCTTTTCTGCAATTTCAGAAGAGTTCGGATTGATTGGCGGGATCCTGGTAATATTAGTTGAAATCTTCATCGTGTGGCGATGCATCCGTGCCGCGCAAAAAGCGCGGGATCTGGCAGGTTCGATGATCGCATATGGTGTGGCGATTTTGCTGTTCTTTCAAGGGATGGCAAATATCGCCGTGAATTTAAAGTTGATTCCAGTTTCCGGGTTGCCGCTTCCCTTCATCAGCTACGGTGGCAGCGGTTTAGCATCGCTCATGCTTGGCGTTGGATTGGTTGAAAGTGTTGTGATGCGGCATAAGCCGCTGGAATTCTAGGTTTTTGCATTATTCTTTAGAAAGGTTCTTCATGACGGACTACACACAACCCGCGCGTGTGCGCGTTGCGCCATCTCCAACGGGACATATGCATCTTGGAACGGCGCGCACCGCGCTTTATGACTACTTGCTTGCCAGAAAAACCGGCGGGAAGTTCATTCTGCGCGTAGAAGATACGGATATTAAACGGACTGTCCCCGGCGCGGAGCAGGAGATTATGGATGGCTTGCGCTGGCTTGGTCTTAATTATGATGAAGGTCCGGATGTAGGTGGTGCTTTTGGACCCTATCGCCAAACCGAGCGACGCGAGATTTATCGTCAACACGCAAACATCCTAGTAAATAAAGGATATGCTTATCCATGCTTCTGTACATCAGAACGGCTCACTAAGATGCGACAGGAACAGCAAGCACATAAAGAGTTGTTGCATTATGATGGTACTTGCCGCAAGTTGGATCCGGATGAAGCCGCGCGTCGCGTTGCAAATGGTGAGCCTCATGTGATTCGCTTTAAGATGCGAGAGGAAGGCGCGACCATTGCGCACGATCTTCTGCGCGGCGATATTTCCATCGAGAATAAGAATATTGACGATTATGTGATTATTAAATCGGACGGCCTTCCTACCTATCATCTCGCCGCAATGGTGGACGACCATTTGATGCAAATTACGCACGTGTTGCGCGGGGTTGAGTGGCTTAGTACATTCCCGTTGCATGTCAATATAGTGCGGGCCTTTGGCTGGGATGAGCCGGTTTGGATTCATCTTTCTGTTTTTCTAAAGCCAAGTGGCAAAGGAAAGCTCAGCAAGCGCGATGCCGAACATGCCATGAAGGATGGTTATTCGGTTTTCATCAAAGACATGGAAGATTTGGGATTCATTCCTGAAGGCGTGTTGAATTGGATGGCATTGATGGGGTGGGGGGTGCCGGAGGGTGATGTGATGTCTCTCGATGAAATGGTCGGGCGCTTCAGTGTCGATAGCCTGACGCCTTCACCGGCGGCGATCAACTTTGCCAAGCTGGATCATTTTAACGGAACTCATATTCGGCTCTTATCAGATGCAGATCTGGCTGCGCGTGTCAAACCTTTCTTGGTCAAAGCAGGCTATTCTGTTAACGATGGTCTGCTTTTGAAGATTTCTCCGCTGATCCGCGAACGGCTCGTTACATTGGACGATTGTGTTGCCTTCGCTGGATTCTTTTTCAAGGATGAGATTGAGCCGATACCTGGGGAGTTGATCGCCCAAGGATTGGATGTAAAACAATCTGTATTAATCGTACAGAAGACATACCAAACCCTTTTGTCTTTGGCAAACTTGAATCATGAAACTGCGGAACCGCCTATGCCGCGCTTTTGTGGAACAATCGGGACTAAGTGCAAACCAGGTGTTCGGTATTATGCGGGTTGCGATTACAGGGCAAAAAGTCAGCCCGCCATTGTTTGAAAGCATTGAGGTGATTGGCAAAGATAAAACCTTGGAAAGATTGAGAAAAGCCAGGGAGATATTGGAAAAACTTTGATTGAAAAACCTGACAGGTCTGCAAGATCTGTCAGGTTTTTCAAAACCTTTTCTTCTCAATCTTTGCCCAAGTGTCCTTTAGTGAAACAGTCAAGTTGAAAACGGGTTTATCGGACGTCGAATTGGGGTCGGCGCAAAAATATCCCTGTCGTTCGAATTGGAAACGGTCACCCGCTTTCGACGCAGCAAGAAGCGGCTCCACCACTCCACTCAGAATTTCCAAGGAGCTCGGATTCAAACAATTGATAAAATCATCCTCTTCTTCCGGATTTTCTTTTGTAAATAAACGATCATACATCCTCACCTCAATGGGCTTGGCGTGCGCGGCAGAAACCCAGTGAATGGTGGATTTGACCTTGCGTCCATCGGGCGCATCGCCGCCGCGCGTAGCGGGATCATAAGTGCAATGAACTTCCACCACTTCCCCTTGATCGTTTTTCACAACGTGTGTACATTTGATGAGATACGCATAGCGCAGTCGGACTTCGTTGCCAGTGAAGAGACGATAGTATTTCGGCGGCGGTGTTTCGCGAAAATCATCTTGCTCGATATAAACGACTTTTGAAAATGGAATTTTGCGTAGGCCTGCGCTGGGGTCCTCGGGATTATTCACCGCGTCCATTTCCTCCACCTGTGAATCGGAATAATTATCAATGACGACCCGCAGCGGACGAAGCACCGCCATACGGCGCAACGCGTGTCTGATTAAGATCATCGCGAACACAAGCTTCGAGCAATGACACATCGCTAATGCTGTAATTCTTGGCGACACCAACGCGGCGAATGAAATCAAGAATTGCTTCCGGTGTATAACCGCGTCGGCGCATGGCGCGCAACGTGGGCATACGCGGATCGTCCCAGCCTGTTACACGACCTTCTTCAACGAGACGGCGCAGTTTGCGCTTGCTCATTACCGTGTAGGTCAAGTTCAGGCGCGGAAATTCGATCTGACGCGGCTTCCATACTCCAAGTTGCTCTGGGAACCACTCATAAAGCGGACGATGATTTTCGTATTCGAGTGAACACAGCGAGTGGGTAATGCCTTCCATTGAGTCGTTTTGTCCGTGCGCCCAATCATACATCGGATAAATTTTCCACGTCGAGCCGGTGCGATGATGCGGCGGCTCATGGATTATGCGATACATCACTGGGTCGCGCATATTGATGTTGGAATGCGACATGTCAATCTTGGCTCGAAGCACGCGCGAGCCATCGGGGAAATCCCCATTCTTCATACGATCGAGTAAGTCGAGATTTTCTTCCACGCTTCGATTTCGATATGGCGACTCTTTGCCTGGTTCGGTCAATGTGCCGCGATTTGCGCTCACTTCCTCGGGGCTTTGATCATCCACATAAGCTAGTCCTTTTTTGGCTAGTTGGACCGCCCAATCATAGAGCAAGCCAAAATAATCTGAGGCGTAGGTGACTTTTGCCCATTCAATGCCAAGCCAGCGGGCATCATCCTGAATGGCATCCACAAATTCGGTCTCTTCTTTGGTCGGGTTGGTATCGTCGAAACGCAAAACCAGCTCGCCATTATTTTCCTTGGCGATGAGATAATCAATCATGAACGCTTTGACGTGACCGATGTGTAAATAGCCATTTGGTTCGGGTGGCAGACGCGTGCGGATGTAGTTGAAGCGGCCCGTGCGTAAATCTTCGGCAACTGCTTCGCGGATGAAATCAATGGGCTTCGATTCTTCTGGAACTCATGGAATGCCTTTATTGTGAATAGATGTCATTGATTATAACAAAGCAAGTAACTTTTGAGTTGGCTCATCCAATATGCTGGTGATAGAAAGCAGACTTGTCGCAAAGTTTGGCCCGTGTTAGAATTCTGATCCGCTGGTCAGGATGCTTGGCATCCCAGTGGGGGCTCGTCTAATGGCAGGACGGCTGACTCTGGATCAGCTAGTAGCGGTTCAAATCCGTTGCCCCCAGCAGTAGAAAGGCTCCCGAAAAGGAGTTTTTCATTTTTATCGGGCAGGCTGATGATACATTTGATTGGAGGTAGCTATCAGCATGACAGGGCAAAATTTTTGGCAACGCGAGGTAAATTGTGCAAAATCCCAATGCTTCACCTCTCTTTAACAGTTATGCTTGGACGCATATTGCCGTATGGGGAAGTGCCCATCACATACTAATCAGCGGCTGCTGGCTAAGTGCAAAATATCAGTTAACATACCTATGATAGACAGCAAAAAGAACATGAAGAACAACTTCCGTGAAGGGGATGATAATAGCCAATCAGGAAAGAATAGAGCATTCACTTTCTAACCTCGAATCACGGCCTTCTGGCTGGGTTGTAATCCGGCTTGACTCCCGAAGCAATGAGTTGTATATTACGTTCGGTTTACGAATAAATACTCGTAAATCGAATGTATATTCCTGTCATAACTTATACCCTCTCATGAAAGCTTGAGGCATTGAAAATGCAAAAGAAAGTGTTGAACCATGTTTCAACAAGGCGCGAACGCCAGGTACAGAGAAAAAAGAGGAGATCCTCGGGGCTGCAACTCGTGTTTTTGCGGCCAAGGGATTTTCCGCCGCGACCACCAAAGATATCGCCAATGAGGCTGATATCGGCGAGAGCACTCTCTACAACTACTTTGACAGCAAGCGTGAGATCATGCTGGCCATTATGGATGAGTACAAGCAGTTATTTGATGCCGATTTTCAGGAAGCAACTGCGCTGGCAAGCCGCGATGCTTTTGTCGATCTGGTCGACAAGACCATAGACTTGTTTGTGATCACGTGTGTTCTTTATCCGTACGCTCATTGCTGAATCATGGATCGATAACGATATCCTGGAAAATTATGTAACGCCTCGTCTGCAACAGTTATCCGGTAATATTAGGCGGACTTCTTCTCAGACGGAAATCAAAGGCCGGGGATGTTTCGTCCTGTAGACTCCGCGGCTGGTCGCCCGCCTTGCAATGGGAATGTTCTTTTCGCTGGTAATACCGATAGCTCGCGGGACCGAGCCTGCACCAAGTCTCCCAAGGATCGCCGGGCGCTAGCTGAGGCCATGGTCTCCGTTCTGATTGATGGAGTTCACTCGCATAAGGGAAGCATTCATGATCATCTAACAAATGCTCTCTTGGGAAGTCGAAATGCTGAAGCGGATTGAAGCAATCACAAAAAAGGAATTCATCATCATGGCCCGCGACCGAGGGCACGCTAGCCCTCATCCTGCTGATTCCGCTGATCCAGCTTGTTCTTTTTGCATACGCAATCCATATGGATGTAAAACACATTCCCGTGGTAGTTGCAGACCAAAGCATGGATCACGGCCAGTCGCTCATATCTAGATGATCTAGTTCAATCAGACTATTTCGACATTGTCTCGACCATGTACAGAATGAATTACAGAGTAGTTCAGGCAATCGACAGTGGGCAAGCCCGCCTTGGCGTTGTTATCCCTCACGACTTCTCCTCGGACGTGGATAAAGGAGATGCAAGGGTTCTAATGCTGGTCGATGGCTCTGATCCTTTTACAACGCAATCCGCTTACTATGCAGCAAACGCGATCGCTCAGAACTATAGCCTCCAATTAGTTCTGAACAATGTCGATAATTCAAGCGGCGGTGGAGAACAGGCATTTAATCCATTAACAGCCCATATCCAGACCCTTTACAATCCTGACCGCCAAGACCTCTGGTTCCTCGTCCCCGGGTTAATTGCGATGCTTCTTCAAACCCAGACCATCACCCTGACGGCTCTGGCTGTCGTTCGTGAGCGAGAGTTGGGCACCATCGAACAGATCCTGGTGACGCCCATCCGTCCTATTGAGTTGATGTTGGGCAAGACCGTCCCCAATTTCCTGATCGCGGTAATTAACATGCTGACCATTGTTTTGGTAGGCACCCTCGGATTCGGTGTACCCTATCCATGGCAATTTCCTCCTCTATTTTTTTCTGACCGTCATTTATATCTTTTCCGGATTGGGATTAGGCCTGTAGTTTCGTCGTTTTCGCAGAACCAGCGGCAGGCTCAGCAATTGGCATCGATGATCACCTTTATCGGCCAGGTAATATGTGGCTTTGTGTTCCCGTATTATGCCAATGCCGGTGATCCTGCAATGGATCAGCGATCTATTTCCCCTGACCTTTTTCATACCCATTTCTCGTGGGATTTTCATGAAGGGAATTGGAATGCAATTCCTTACTGGCCAGGTGCTTGCCCTCTCGTTCTATGTGGTAGTCATCGTGTTCCTAGCCGTTCGATTGTTCCGGCAGAGGTTGGACTGAAAGACCACTCCATGCAAAAAAGCTGCCAACGTCTCATCGCTCTGATCCTTAAAGAAACCATGCAACTCCTGCGCGATCGCCGCACCCTGATGATGGTTTTAGGCCTGCCCTTGATTGAGCTATTCCTGTTCGGTTATGCCGTTGCCTTGACGGTCTACCACATACCGACTGCCATCGTAGATCAAAACAAAACCCCGCAGAGCCGCGATTTTATTCAGGCCCTGGTGAATTCGCAGTATTTCGACGTGACGGAAGCCCTGCAAAGCCAGAACCAGATCGTCGATGAGATGGATGCCGGGCATGTGAAGGCAGGCATTGTCATTCCTCCCGATTTTCCCACAAGGCTGGAGAACGGGAACGCGAACGTATTGATCTTGTTGGACGGATCCGAACTCTTTCAGTGTGCAGTCGGGTTACAACGCGGCCAGCATCGTAGCCCAGAACTATTCCATTCAATTGACAGCCAAAAAGATCGATCGGGCAGGAGCGGCTGCCGGCTCGCTCAAGCAAGCCATGGCAATGCCCATCACCACTTCCATCCGGGTATTGTATAACCCTGACCTAAGGGATTTGTGGTTCATCCTGCCGGCGATTATCGGCATGATCTTGCAAAGTATAGCCGTTGCTGTGGCAGCCATGACCGTCGTGCGCGAACGGGAAGTGGGCACACTTGAACAGATTCTTGCAACTCCCACCCGGCCGTTCGAGTTGATCCTTGGGAAAATGATCCCGCTGCTCGTCTTATGCCTGGTCGTTATCGGGATCACGTTGGGCCTGGGCATTTTCTGGTTTGGTGTTCCTTTTGAAGGGAGCTTCTGGCTCTATCTGTGGTTATCGCTCTTATTTATTGTATCGAGCCTGGGCTTGGGCTTGTTGATTTCGACCATTTCCAGGAACCAGCGACAGGCACTGCAGATTACCCAAATGCTCATGATCTTCAGCATGCTTTTAACCGGTCTCATTTATCCGCGAAATGCCATGCCTGTAATATCCCAGTTCATCGGCGACCTAATCCCCCTTACTTATTTCATTCGCATTTCGCGCGGCATTGTCACGAAAGGTGTTGGGCTGGCCTTTTTCTGGGGTGATGCACTGGTCTTGTTGATTTATGGTCTGGTCGTAATCGTCATAGCATCCTTCAACTTTAAGAATTGATTGGATTGATTTTTCTGAGTGTCACATAATTTGCTAAACTTTGAGGTCATATGATCGACGAAATCACCCTTTCTACGGAGGGTCTGTCTAAAAGATTTAAAACCTCTGGCGGCTGGAATACTGCGGTGGATCACCTTGCACTGCAAGTCCGACGCGGCGAAACCTATGGTTTGATCGGTCCGGATGGGGCTGGTAAAACCACTACGGTCCGCCTGCTGCTCGGCCTGCTTAGCCGGACCGACGGGAAGAGTGGCATTCTGGGCTTCGACTCGATGAACGATGCATACGAAATACGCGAAAGGGTGGGATACATTGCTCAACAATTCGTCCTGCCTGCGGACCTGACCGTGATGGAAAACATGAGTTTCTTTGCCAATATTCAGGGAGTGACTCGAGAGAAACAGAAAAACCATATCCCGGAACTCCTAGCTTTTGCAGGCCTGACAGACTTCACTGGCCGGCTGGCTGGGCAACTATCCGGCGGGATGAAGAAAAAGTTGGCGCTTGCCTGTAGTCTGATCCATGAACCGCAAGTGGTCTTGCTTGATGAGCCGACTCTCGGAGTTGACCCGGTTAGTCGGCAGCGAGTTCTGGAATTTTTTGGGAAATCTACGAGCGGAGCACGGCCTAACGATTTTTGTGTGCACACCTTATATGGATGAAGCCGAGCGTTGCACTCGGGTTGGATTGATCTATCAAGGCAAACTAATTGTGGACGATTCTCCTGCCAACATCAAGCACCTAGTCGCTGGAAAATTGCTTGAACTGACCCCCTCGCCGTTCGTCCCGGCCCAGGAACTTATGACGGGCCTAGAAGGCGTGTTGGAGGTCCAGACTTATGGAGAAAAACTACACGTTTTCGTGGATGAAGCTAAACGACGAATGCCACAAATTGAGGCAGCTTTGAATGTCCATGGAATTACTCACGAGGGAATCCGCCCGATTGAAGTGCGCATGGAAGAAGCATTCATAAGCCTGATCCGGAGGCAGACAAATACTGAAGAGAAGCCAGCGCCTGAGACTGTCTCAAAGGGTCGGATATGAACCAGCTGAATCACATCAATAATCAGGATATCAATTCCGTGCGACCTCCGATCATCGTGGAAGGACTGACGAAGTCATTTGGCGATTTCATGGCAGTTGATCACGTAAGTTTCAGTGTGAAAGCCGGAGATGTTTTTGGCTGGTTGGGCCCTAATGGGGCCGGCAAGACCACAACCATCCGTATGCTCCTGGGTTTGATCAAACCCACTTCGGGAAGCGCCTCGGTGTTGGGCTTCGACCCGGTTACACAGACCAAGACCATGCAGGCACGTGTGGGTTATATGTCGCAGCAATTTACGCTTTACAACGAACTGACTGCCGGTGAAAACATACAATTCTATGGCAAGGTCTATGGTCTAGAGCGGGAAGAGCTTGCCAAAAGGCAGATTGAGATTTTGCAAATGGCCGGGCTCGTTGGGCGTGAAAATGTTCTGACTAGCCAGCTTTCAGGAGGCTGGAAGCAGCGACTGGCTCTGGGTTGTGCGATCGTCCACCGGCCACAAGTAGTCTTCTTAGATGAACCGACTGCGGGGGTTGATCCCATCAGCAGGCGGGATTTCTGGGGCTTGATCTATGCGATGACAAAAAAGGGCGTTACCGTGCTTGTGACTACTCACTACATGGACGAAGCCGAGCTATGTCAGCGAGTGGGCTTTATCAGCGGGGGACGATTGGTCGCCATGGGTTCGCCTAGCCAACTCAAGCGAACACAGATGCGCGGTCAGGTGCTTGAGATCAATGTTGCTGATCCTGAAAAAGCGGTGCGAATATTGAAAGCTGCTCAACAGAGTCGCGAAGTTCCGCTTGACGAGGTAGCTCTCTATGGCGCACAAATTCACGCAGTATTGCCTGATGCAGAGGAGTATAAGGAATCCATCAGGAATATTCTTCTACAGAAGAACATCCAGGTCAACACACTTGAGCAGGTTGAACCGACCCTAGAGGATGTCTTCATATCATCCGTGACATGATTATCTGCTTGACGCGCCCAACATCTTTGACATACATGCTTGTGACTACTCCGCACGGCTAAAGCCGGGAGCTTCTAAGGATTGGAACCTATGCGATATAGCCCTAGCGCAAATGATATTTCTATAATGTTCAATATCATAACACCATCTACGCCTTATGTCCCCACACCTAAAAGTGGGGGCTTTACGGCCCCTTATGTTAACAGTCTCTCACTTGGCCTCACCTAATTGGGAAATCCATATTGGAAGATTTCCCTAGAAAAGTAACTTGGAACGCTGTGAAATCTAATCAAAAGCGCTTCTCAAACAATCCCGAACTATCTTAGTGATGTTGTTTTAGAAGACTCTGTCCTTTCATTGACGAACAATTTGGTTGAAAGTAGACTTTAGGAATTGAAGATTGACCTAAATCAATTCAATTGGCAATGCAATTGGAGAAAGCAGGAAAATGTAATGGAAACTACGGCGCCCATTTTGCCCGAAAGAATAAATGAAGTTTCTGCAAAGCGACTTTGGGGGACAAGGAAAATGCCTGACTTGGTGGGGCTGATAGCTCTGGTGCCCCACACGGATACTCTGCATGACCTGAGAACCATCCGGGCGCCGTTTACGGGTGAGGTCCTGGGTGAGGTTCCGATCTGCACGACGGAGGATGTTCAAATTGCACTACAACATGCGCGAAATGCCCAACGTTCCTGGGCGCAGACTCGCATGTCAGAGCGCAAGGCGATATTTCTGCGCTACCACGATCTGATTTTGGAACATCAAGAGGAATTGCTTAACCTGCTGCAGGTGGAGGCCGGGAAGAGTTGGCTCACTGCTCAAGACGAGGTCTTCGACGTGGTGATCAACAGTCGTCATTATGCGGTTCGTGCAGAGAGATACCTCCGTCCGCGGCGACGAAAAGGTGCTCTTCCCATCCTAACACACACAATGGAATTTCATCAGCCGGTGGGCGTAGTGGGGATGATTTCGCCGTGGAACTATCCGCTGGCGATGACAATTTCGGATGCGATCCCGGCGATTCTAGCGGGGAACAGTGTTGTCTTGAAACCGGCCGAAGAGACACCGTTCATAGCGCTTTATGCGGCCCAGCTTTTATACGAAGCAGGCTTGCCGCGTGAGGAGTTGCAAGTGGTGACGGGCAAAGGCCGGGTGATCGGACCGGTAATGATCAAAGGAGCGAATTATTTGGGTTTTACTGGTGGCACATCCACCGGACGGATGCTGGCTGCACAGGCTGGAGAGCGACTGCTGAAGTGCTCGATGGAATTGGGTGGGAAGAACCCGGCCATTGTATTGGATGACGCCGATCTGGACAAGGCAGTCACAGGGATATTGCATGGTTCTTTTGCCAATGCGGGTCAGCTTTGCGTGCATATGGAACGGATTTATGTACAGAGCGGGATTTACGAGGGCTTCGTGTCTGAACTGGTTCGCTGCGTAAAAGAGATGAAACTATCCGCTGCGTTGGATTTCTCGGCCGATATGGGATCGCTCATTTCGCAGGATCAACTCGATAAAGTGAGACAGCATGTGGAGGACGCATTGGGGAAGGGTGCCACTCTCTTAACTGGGGGGAAGGTCCGGCCCGACATCGGTCCGTTCTTCTTTGAGCCGACAGTGCTGACGAACGTCAAACCGGAGATGAATCTTTACGCCGAAGAGACATTTGGTCCGGTGGTTTCGATCTACCGGTTCGATGAGGTGGAACAGGCCATCCAACTGGCCAATGCATCCGCATATGGGCTGAATTCCAGCGTATGGACGCGGGATGTTGGAAGGGGACAGCAAATTGCGGGCCGGTTGCAGACCGGGACATCGAATGTCAACGAGGCGCACAATGCGGCCTGGGGATCAGTGGAACTCGCCGATGGGCGGCATGAAAGCTTCGGGTCTGGGACGCCGGCACGGCAGGGAGGGTATCCTGAAATATACCGAGGCGCAGACGGTTGCCACGCAGTCGCTGATGCTGATTGGGCCGAACCGTTTCCTGACTCCTGAGCGATATGCGAAGACCATGACGGTGGTGCTCAAACTGATGAAAGCCATCCCCGGATTGCGCTGAAAGTATTCTTTGGATATACATGGCGCTAGCTTTCGGTTCCGCCGCACAAACCCGTCATTAGCCTGCTCGTGTCATCCAGTAAAGATCAAATCACTAAATGATCTGGAATCCTTAGCTTGTGCCGGAATGTGGGGCCACCTGTTCTTCGCTCGCTGGTGCCGGTGTATCTCCGCTCCGACCATGAACTTGAGTTCATCACCCAAGCTTGTAGTAATGGTTGAACAAGCTAAGCGTGAAACCGTTGTGCAGCGTTCCTGGCAGTCTGTGGGAGAATACGCAGACTAGGAAGTAATGGAAGGTGATCTTCCTGAAAAGCCGGTTACAATTTGCCGGGCAAGGAAGCCGTTTTTCAATTGCCTGCATGATGTTTTGCAGTCAGAAAGGGAAACCCTATGAATGAAATTCTCAAACGATTGCTTCTGGAAGAGCAACAACTACAATTCAGCTACTTCAACGAAGAGACTGCCTGGCAGATCGGCAGCTGGCTGGTGGAATATGCAATCCAAAATGAACTCCCCATCACTATCGACATCCAGCGCGGCGAACAACAGCTTTTCCATGCTAGCCGTCCAGGCACCAGTGCGGACAACGATGAATGGGTCAAACGTAAAGTGAGACTGGTCAACCGCTTTGGACACAGTTCTTTTTATTTGGGTCAGTTGTTGAAGAGCGACGACAAGACCATCGAGGAGAAATTCCTGCTGCCCGAAACCGAATACGCTCCGCACGGTGGCAGTTTCCCAATAATGCTCAAAGGCACCGGGATGGTTGGCACCATCACTGTTTCCGGGCTGGCACAAAATGACGATCATAAAGTAGTAGTTGCGGCGATCAGTCATTATCTGGAGGGCAAGTAGATGACACTTAATCCGGTATTTTCAACATTGGGTCGGCGGCTGCGCTTGGCCGTGATCGGCGGAGGCCCCGGTTCCTTTATCGGCGCCATGCACCGTCAGGCCGCCCGCCTGGATGACCGTTATGAATTGGTTGCCGGGGTGCTTTCCTCCAACCACGAGAGGGCAAAGACAGCTGGCTTGGAAGTCGGGCTGGCTCCCGGGCGTGCCCACACCAATGTGCTGGAAATGCTGGATTCCGAAACTACCCGGCCAGACGGCGCAGATGTGGTTGCCATCATGACGCCCAATGACAGCCACTATCAATACGCAGCCGCGGCGCTGGAACGTGGGTTCGATGTCATTTGTGATAAGCCCATGACCAATACCCTGGCAGAGGCGGAACAATTGCATCAAATAGTACAGCAGACCGGCCTGATCTTTTGTTTGACGCATAATTACACGGGCTATCCGATGGTACGCCAAGCCAAAGCAATGGTCATGGATGGCCAGCTGGGCACGATCCGTCTGGTGCAGGTGGAATATGTTCAGGGCGGCAAGGCCGCTGCAAATGACCCAGATCCCTCTGCGGGGAAATTGCCATGGCGCTATGATCCGGTAAGGGGCGGACCCTCGCTAGTGATGGGCGATATCGGCACGCATGCCCACAACCTGCTGCGTTTTATCAGCGGGCTCGAAGTCGCCGAAGTGGCTGCCGAGTTGGGCGCCATTACACCAAAACGATTGGTACACGATTATGCTGGGGCGCTGCTACGCATGGACAATGGCGCACGCGGCAGTTTCTGGGTCACTCAGGCCGCCGCAGGCGTGGAGAATTGCCTGCGCATCCGGGTCAGCGGCACCCAGGGTACGCTGGAATGGATGCAGGAATTTCCCCAAACGCTGACCTTCAAACCCTTGTACGGCCCCGCCCAAAACCGCACGCCCAATGGGCCAGGCACCCTACCCTTAGCCGCGCGAGCTTCCCGGATTGTTGCCGGTCACCCGGAGGGTTTCCACGAAGGTTTTGCGAACCTCTATTCCGATGCGGCCGAAGCCATCGCAGCCCGGCGCGCGGGCACGCATGTTGATCCGCTGGCACTATATTTCCCCAATTCCCTGGACGGTTTGGTGGGTGTGCGCTTTGTGCACTCCGTGATCGAATCCAGCCAGACGGATGGCAGGTGGGTGAAATGCTAAAGTAAGGGAACAGAAAAGCCCGGGAGGCCAGATTTGGATGCCACTATTGGGCCTATAATCTATCGACCTAGATGATAAAGCCAGGGCATTCAAAAAGATGATGTGTGTTATTGCTCACTCGAAAACAGCTTGAAGATTGCCGATGAGACGAATGTTTTGGAACTTTTAATGAGGGGCTAAGGTTAAACCATTCCGGGAGGAACTCTATGTCGATACCTTTGAGTGCTGTTGCCGCAGGGCATCTTTGCCTTGATATTTTTCCGAGTTTTGAACAACTTCAGCAGGGAAAGTTTGAAAGTGTATTTCAACCCGGACGGCTCATTCCGGTTGGAGCTGCCCAATTTTCCACCGGTGGGCCGGCCTCAAACACGGGAATAGCGCTTCAACGCTTGGGCGTGCCCACCCGCCTGGTGGCCAAGGTGGGCGCAGACCCCTTGGGGCGAATTTTACTCGACCTGGTCTCCCAAAAAGGTCTGGATTTGATCCAGGGTATCGCGGTAGATCGGACGGCGGCCACTTCTTACTCTGTGATTATCAGCCCCAGGGATACAGACCGCATAATTTTGCATTGCCCCGGCGCTAATGATACTTTTGTTGCCGCGGATATTTCTTACAAGATGGTTCGTCAAGCGGCTTTGTTCCATTTTGGGTATCCGCCCATCATGCGCCAGATGTATATTAACAATGGCCGGCGGTTGGTCGAAGTGATGCAGCGGGCCAAAGAGACGGGGGTGACCACTTCGCTGGATATGGCTTATCCAGATCCTATGACTGAGAGCGGGCAAGCCGATTGGCCCCTCATTCTAAAATCGGTTTTGCCCTTTGTAGATATCTTCTTGCCCAGTTTTGATGAATTATTGTTTGTATTGCGCCGTGAGCTCTTCAATCAGTTGAGTGCCCGAGGCTCGCTTTTGGATCAGATAACACCTGCCCTGCTGCAAGATATCAGCACTCAGCTTCTGGAGATGGGCGTCAAAATTGTGGTGATTAAACTGGGTTCAAACGGGCTTTACCTACGCACAGCAACTGAGGCCGCCATCCAAAATTTGGGCCGGGCTTGTCCGCTTGATTGGAAATTGTGGTGCGATCGAGAGTTGTGGGCTCCCTGTTTCAAGGTGGATGTAGTCGGCACCACTGGGTCCGGCGACACGACTATTGCCGGATTCTTAAGTGCCCTATTGCGCCACAGGACCCCGGAAGAGGTCATCACCATGGCTGTTGCCGTGGGGGCCTGTAATGTTGAGGCGCTAGATGCTTTAAGTGGATTACGTTCCTGGGAAGACACCTTGGCGCGAGTGGAGGCAGGTTGGGAACGCTTGGATATCAACTTGGCTTTGCCGAGTTGGAAATGGGATAAGAACAAACAGGTATGGGTGGGACCCTTGGATGGATCGCCAACGACATAAAAAGTTAGGAGATAAACAAAATGTTTCGAAGGCCTGAAAATATTGTAACTTTAAAAATATCTGCTCCAAAAAGCTGAAAAAGGTGGGTTCGCAGTCGGTGCGTTTTCACCGCGCTACAGTTCCGTGATTCGTGCAGTGTTTCATGCTGGTCAGCAGACTCGATCACCCATGATCGTGCAGATCGCACAGATTGAATTGGCATGGTATCAATATTCCCTGTCCGAGTTTGCCCAGGCTTTTTGGGAGCAATTTGAAGCGGAGCGGCCCACGGTACCGATAGGTTTGCATCTGGATCACACCCAGGATTTCAAGCTTATCAAAGAAGCTATTGCCTGTGGGTTTACTTCTGTCATGATTGATGCTTCAGCCAAAGCGCTGCCTGAAAATATCGCCATTACCAGCCAGGTGGTCGAATATGCCCATGCTCGCGGAATCTCAGTCGAGGCAGAACTGGGGCGGATTGGTACTGCCGATTTTATTGAATCAGACACGGACGAGGAGTTGTTTACCGATCCCGACGAAGCCGAAGAATTTGTGAAGGTGACTGGGGTGGATGCCTTGGCAGTATCTGTGGGCACTGCACACGGCGTTTATACCGTACGCAAGCCGCGAGTGGATGTGGAACGGATCAAAGCTATACGGGCACGCACCTCAGTGCAGCTGGTTTTGCATGGCGGGTCCGGTACACCTAAGGAACTAATTGCCCCAGCTATTCATCTGGCAGGTGGAGGTATTAGCAAAATCAATGTAGCCACTGACTTGGAGCTGGCTCTGTTGAAAGCGCTGGGGCGAAAAGACCGGTTGACCAATGTCGAAATGAAGGCTGTATCTGGGAGGGACCTTTTACCAGCCCTCGGAGCGGTGCAAGGTGTTGTGGAAGACAAAATAATCCATTTCCTAGGTAGTCAGAATCACGCCCATGATTATATTAGCCCCTAAAATTCGAGTTAAAACTCCTAAGACCTTAGCTCCGATAACGCAGTGCTAACCGGTGTTTTTCATTTGCGCAATTTAGTAATCGAATTGCAAGACAGAAAGCACTTTGAACAGGATATATTGGATTAGGATGTTATTTGCAATAAGTCATTGGACGCCACGGAATCCGGAGCGCTTAACAGTTTAATATGATTCCACTTGGGAGGAAATAAAGCGGGTTTGTAACTTCTTTGTCCAATATGGCCGATCCTAATCGGCAGAAGGTTCAAGATGCCAAAAAAGGACAAGCTCGTTGCAGGGCGAAAGATCCCCAGACCGAAAAGACAGGCGCACAGGTCACTCTACGCGACATTTGCCAGGGCCGGCGGGATGGATCCTCCGAAATGAGAATTCACTTGCGCTGGAATCGAAACCTTGGACGGGGAGACGGAGTCACGGCGCGCAACCGAGGAAAAATATCATTTATTGCAAGGGATTTTACAATCTACTTCAGATGGCATCCTGGCCGTCAATCAGGAGAACGAAGTGACTTTTTGCCAATGAACGCTTCGCGGGGATGTGGATGATCCCGCTGGAGATTATGGCTTCGAAGGATGATACTCTGCTGCTCCAATATGTAATCGATCAGTTATCGGATCCTCAGGGTTTTCTTCAAAAAGTCCAGGAACTGTATCACTCGGATGAAGAAAGTTTTGACATATTATATTTCAAGGATGGGAGGGTGTTTGAAGTCGCTCGCGTCCCATGTTGCAGGAGACCGGAGTGCAGGGCAGGGTGTGGTCGTTTCATGACATCACCGAACGCAAGCGAATCGAAGAAGCACTGACGGCTTCTGAGACGGAACTTCGCACTCTGTTCGCCTCCATGCAGGATGTTGTGATGGTCATTGACCGGGAGGGAGTTTATCGCAAGATTGCCCCAACCAATCCGCGCCTGCTGGTAAGGCCGCCCGAGGAACTGCTTGGCAAGAACCTGAAGGATATCTTCCCCGCCGAAAAAGCGGAGGCCTCTCGACAGATCATACAACAAGTTTTGGATACAAAACAAAGCACACAGATAGAGTATGAACTTATGATCAATGGCCGAACCATGTGGTTTCAAGCGACCATTTCGCCATTGAGTGCAGACAGCACGCTCTGGGTGGCGCACGATATCTCCAATCGCAAACAGATGGAAGAAGCCCTCCGAAGCGCCGAAGCCAACTACCGATCCATCTTCGAAAGTGCAACGGTTGGCATCTTTCAGTCCACGCCGGACGGGCACTTTCTGTCCGTCAACCCGGCCATAGCGCACATGTTTGGATACGCTTCTCCTGAGGAAATGCTGGCAAGCATCAATGATATCGGCACCCAAATATATAGAGACCCAACCAGAAGGCAGGAATTTCAGAGGGCCATGACTGAGCAGGGGGTCATCAAGGATTTTATCAACGAAGAGCACCGCAAGGACGGAGGCTGGATTTGGACATCTACTACCGGCCGCGCTGTGGAAGATGAGGCGGGTCATATCCTTTATTACGAAGGCTTCCAAACGGACATCACCGACCGCAAGCAGGCGGAGGAAGCACTGATGCAGGAACGCAACTTGCTGCGCTCGCTGATCGACCACGTGCCAGATTACATCTACGTCAAAGATACTCAGGGCCGATTCCTGACTGCCAACCCCGCATTGGCGCAGCTGATGGCAGCAGCCACACCAGATGAACTCCTCGGCAAGACCGACTTTGACTTTTACCCGCGAAAACTAGCAGCAAAATACTACGCCGACGAGCAGGCGATCTTTCAGTCCGGCCAGCCGGTCCTCGAACTCGAAGAACCCACAGTAGACACAGCAGGCAACGAAAGATGGATTTCCACAACCAAAGTGCCCCTAAGGAATTCCCAAGGCAAAATCTTTGGACTCGTCGGAATGGGCCGGGACATCACTGAACACAAGCGAGCTACGGAAGAGTTGGCGAAAGAACAGAATCTCCTTCTTACCCTGATAAATAATTTACCGGACGTTATCTATGCCAAGGATACTCAAGGTCGTAAGATTATTTCAAATACAGCCGATTGGCAGGCATCCGGCGGAAAAAGAATGGAAGACGTGCTAGGGAAGACCGATTTCGACACCTATCCGGCCGAATTGGCGGCTCGATTTTGGAGCGACGATAAGATGGTCCTGGATTCGGGCGAGCCGATTGTCAATCGCGAAGAACCCGGTCGTGATTCGCAAGGCAATCCCTATCTCGACATTGACTACCAAAGTGCCACTGCGGGATGATAATGGTCAGGTTGTGGGATTGGTGGGCATCGGCCGGGACGTTACCGAGCGCAAACAGGCGGAAGAGGAATTGCGCCGCGCCAAAGACGATCTCGAAACTGTCCTGCTCAAACTACAGCAGTCGCTGGAGCGTGAAACACTACTGGCTAACACCGATGGCTTGACCGGGCTATGCAACCACCGCCACTTTTTTGATCTCGCTGCACGTGAATTCCATGCTGCGGTGCGGTATCAGCATCCGCTATCCTTCATTATGTTTGACCTGGATTACTTTAAACAGATCAACGATACGGTTGGGCATACGGCCGGTGATAAGTTGCTGGTCCAGGTAGTTCAGGCAGTTGTGACGCAGGTACGGGCCTCCGATCTGGTGGCGCGTTACGGCGGGGATGAATTCATCGTCCTGCTGCCTCATGCCCGTGCGCAACAAGCATTGGCCGTCGCGGAGCGCATTCGGACGAGTGTGGCCGGCATACACGCGGATCCGTTCCGCAATGACCAAGAACCTCTCCCCGTCACACTGAGCATTGGCATCGCCGAGATGCAACGTGAGCCACCGGACGCGAACGTCGAGCGGGTCATCCAGCACGCCGACGATGCCTTATATGCAGCGAAACGAAGCGGACGCAACCGCGTGGAAATCTGGGCCGGCTCAGAACCAGCAGACCATTGACTTATGAGGACTGCCTTTCATACCACCTGAATCAACATGACTCATCTCTAATTTGAGGATAGGTCTTGAAAAGAATAGAGCTTCCGATAAATTTTTGTGTGAGAGCACAAACAACCGGGAGGCCTATTGAGCTTGCCCCGATTTTCGGGTGAGGCTCAAGATTAAACCTTAATGCGTTGGGACAACCCCACAAGGCTTTATGGTTATCATTAAGCCCTTAAGACAAAACCAAAACGCTTTATGGTTAAACATTAACCCGTTAAGGTTAAACCTGAATGCCGGGGGATTAATCCAAAGTGCTTGGTTACAAAACCAAGAAGCATCGAGAGTAAAGCCTTTTACTCCTCCTCCTATCCTGCGCCATTTGTAGGCCCTCGGCGGATACTCCGCGTAACCACTCGAAGCGTGTCTACAAACTCTTTGGAATTGGGAGGGAAGGACGTGGGGCTAAATGGAACAGTGGTTCCATCCATAACAGGAACGGCGGCTTTTTGTGGTTCTTGTTACTCTACAAATCATCTCCCCCAAGTGGCGGAGGCGGTTATCCATCGGTCAACCGATGTGCTGGGGGAACGCTCAAATTACAATAAAAAGCGATAAGACGCGGATCATGTGTCCATAGCAGGAAAGTAGCCGGTACACCATGAAAGCCAAAGTCAAAAAGGTTAGGAAGTTCGTTGAACCGTCTCTGAACGAATTAGAACTTCGCTACCGCCGCCTGTTTGAAACGGCCCAGGACGGGATTTTGATTCTAGATGCCAGGACTGGAGCTATTACGGATGTCAATCCTTTTCTGATTGACGTGCTGGGTTACTCGCGCGACGAATTTATAGGTAAGAAGCTTTGGGAAGTCGGTGCGTTCAAGAATATTCAGACTAGTAGTGAGGCCTTCGAAGCCTTGCAAAAGGATAAGTCCATTCGCCACGATGACTTGCCACTCAAGGCGAAGGATGGTCATCTGGTTTCAGTGGATTTTGTCAGCAACGTTTATTCGGAGAATAGCTACAAGGTCATCCAATGTACCATCCGCGACATCACTGAACGTCAGCGAGCCGAGCGTGAAAGACTGGGACTTGCTCATGATCTACAAGAACGGGTGAAGGAGCTAGGTTGCTTTTACGAGGTAGCCAAGATCATCGAGATCCCTGATATTTCGCTGGACGAGATGCTCCAAAGAACTGTCAATATCATGCCGGCCGCCTTCCAATATCCCGAAATTGCCTGCGCCCGAATGGTTCTGCATGATAAGATATTTTGGACTAGCAATTATTCAGCTACAAAATGGCGCCTGTCGGCCGAGCTAAAGCTGGGCGGAGTAGAATTGGGCAGGTGGAAGTTCACTATCTGGAAGAGAGACCTGCTTTAAGTGAGGGGCCATTCCTGAATGAAGAGCGAACTCTTATCGATGGGATTGCTGAACGCCTAACGAGAATTCGTCGAGCGGAAGCAGGCCGAGGACTCCTTGAAAGATAAGGTGGAAGAACTGAGTCGTATGGCGACGGTCGTGAGCGACTCGAACGACGCGGTCATCATGCATGATCTCGATGGAAAGATCCTGGCATGGAACCGGGGCGCGCAAGATATCTACGGCTATACAGAATCCGAAGCGCTGGGAAAGAACGTCAGGGAGATAGTGGCGGAGCCTGATCGTGAAGCGGCGCTGACCCTGATCCAGAAAATTAAGCAAGGGGAGATCGTCAAATCGTTTGAACTCCGGCGTCTCGCCAAGGATGGCCGGGTTTTGGCTGTCTGGTTGACGACCACTCTGCTCAAGGATGAAACAGGGAGGCCGGTGGCGATTGCCACGACCGAACGCGACATCACCGAGCGCAAGCAGGCGGAAGAGGAAATTAGCGAACTCAATGCCGGGCTGGAGCGACGCGTCATTGAGCGCACTACCCAGCTTGAAGCCGCCAATAAGGAACTAGAAGCATTTTCATACTCGGTCTCGCACGATCTGCGCGCGCCGCTTCGCAGCATTGACGGTTTCAGCCAGGTCCTGCTCGAAGACTATACGGACAAGTTAGATGCCGCCGGGAAGGACGCGCTCAAACGCGTTGCGCGCCGCCGCGCAACGCATGGCGCAACTGATTGACGATATGTTGAAGTTGTCGCGCGTGACGCGCAGCGAGATGCGCCTGGAAACGGTGGGCTTGAGCGCGATCACGCACAGCGGTTTTGGATGAACTCCAGAGAACGCAGCCCGAGCGTCAGGTGGATTGTGTCATCGCGGAAGGAATTGTTGTCAAAGGAGACACGCAATTGCTGCGAGCGGTGCTCGAAAACCTTCTAGGGAATGCCTGGAAGTTCACGGGGAAAAAAGGGGACGCAAGAATCGAATTTGGTATGTCTCAACGTGACGGCGAAACGGCCTTTTTTGTCCGCGACAATGGCGCGGGCTTTGACATGGCTTTCGTGAATAAACTTTTTGGTGCGTTCCAACGGTTGCACACGGTAGAGGAATTCCCTGGCACAGGCATCGGTTTGGCAACCGTCCAGCGCATCATCCATCGTCACCGTGGACACGTATGGGCGGAAGGCGCGCTCGCTCAAGGCGCCACGTTCTATTTCACATTACCTGAGGAGGCAATATGAGTTCCGACAAAGTAATTTTGCTGGTAGAAGACAACGCCGACGACGAGGCATTGACCAAGCGGTCGTTCAAAAAAAACAACATCCTCAACGAGGTCGTTGTGGCGCACGACGAAGTCGAAACGCTCGATTACCTGTTTGGCACCGGCGAGTACAGGGGCGCGAGCTGACCAACCTACCCCAAGTCGTCCTATTGGACTTAAAGCTGCCAAAGGTGGATGGGTTGGAAGTCCTGCGCCGCATCCGAGGCGACGAGCGCACGAACTCCTGCCGGTCGTCATCCTGACCTCATCCAAAGAGGAACAAGACTTGATCAAAAGTTACGCGCTTGGGGCAAATAGTTACGTTCGCAAACCAGTGGATTTTGATCAGTTTAACGAAGCCGTTAAAGCTTTGGGATTGTATTGGTTGGTGTTGAACGAGGCACCGCCAAAACCCAAGTAGGTGATATATGTTCCTGAAAGTTCTGTGTGTAGAAGATTCTGAAGACGATGCTGCCCTAGTTATACGGGTACTCAAGCGCATCGGCTATGAAGTTGCCCTGGGACGCGTCGATACGGCAACGGCAATGCAGGCGGCGCTCTTCGATAGGCCGTGGGATATCATCATTTGCGACTATACCCTGCCATCCTTCAATGCGCTGCAAGCACTTGAGGTCATGAAGGCCAGTGGGAAGGATTTGCCGTTCATCGTCGTTTCGGGCACAATCGGCGAAGAGACGGCTGTAACCGTCTTGAAAGCTGGCGCACAGGATTTTATGACAAAAGATCACCTGACGCGGCTGGGACCGGCAATCCAACGTGAACTTCAGGAAGCCGAAATACGGCACAAGCGTAAGCAGGCGGAAGAAAAACTGGCCGCCTCCGAGGCTGAACTCCGCGCCCTGTTTGCGGCGATGACAGACGCCGTCATCGTTTTAGATGCAGACGGCCGCTATATCAAGATTGCCCCGACAAATCCCATCAATATGTACTCGCGCCAAATGAGATGTTGGGTAAAACCGTGCATGAGATCCTCCCGAAGGAACAGGCCGACTACATTGTCGCTAAAACCCGCGAGGCCATACTAACAGGCCGGGTAACCACTGCCGAGTATGCCCTGCAAATCGGCGGCAAGGAGATTTGGTTCTCTTGCAACGTGACACGGCTCTCAGAAGACACTGCGCTGTGGGTGGCACACGATTTCTCCGAGCGCAAGCAGGCCGACGAGGCGTTAGAGAAAAGCGAAAAACGATTCCGGACCCTAATTGAAGAAGCACCGATCGCTATACTCATTTCGCGCAATGGGATTATTGAATATGCAAATCAAAGAGATCTAAAATTATTCGGCGAGCAGGATGGTAAAGACGTGGTCGGTAGACCCACCATAGAGTTTTTGGCACCGCAAACTCGAGAGGCGAGCCTGGAACGCACTCATCACGGTCCCCTTGGACTTTCTGTGCCTTCCGAATTTGAAGATTTCGGCTTGCGCTCTGACGGTTCACAATTCCCAGTTCATGTGGCTGTTAAGAATCTCGATCTACGTGACGGGAATGCAAACATTTCTTTCATCACCGATATCACTGAGCGCAGAGCCGCAGAGGAAGCCATTCATAAAGCCGGCTTGTATAATCGCAGTTTGATCGAAGCCAACCTCGACCCGCTGGTGACCATCGGCCCTGACGGCAAGATCACCGATGTCAACGCCTCCACCGAAACCGCAACTGGATTGAAACGAAATGAATTGATCGGCACCGACTTTTCTGATTATTTTACCGAACCCGAAAAAGCCCGCCGCGGATATGAGCAGGTTTTCAAGGATGAACTCGTTCGCAATTACCCATTGGAACTCAAGCATAGCGATGGACGTGTGATTCAGGTGTCTTACAACGCCACGGTATATTATGATGAACAAGGGAGTGTCATCGGCGTGTTCGCCGCCGCCCGTGATATCAGCGAGCGCAAGCAGGCCGAACAAGCAATTCATCAACACGTCGCCGAGCTTGAAATGCTGCATCAGAGCGGGCTGGCATTGGGTCAGCTACTGACGCCCAAAGAGATCGCACAGAAGCTCATCGGGCTGATGAGCTCGAAACTGAATTGGCACCATACGGCGATCCGCCTGTATCATCCGGAAGATGATTCTCTGGAATTGCTGGCTTTCAACAAGCCGGGCGCGAGCACTACAGCAGAACTCCGGGAAGCTGAACGGCGACTCAAATCCATGATCTCAAAAGCGGGGGATGGTCTCAGCGGTTGGGCGGTTCAACAACGCCAGAACCTGCGCATCGGCGAGTTGTCGAATGATCCGCGTTTTGTGAAATGCCGACTTCGCAATATCCATTCCGGCATGTATATCCCGCTGAAAGTGGAAGATCGCGTGGTGGGTGTGATCAGCATCGAATCCGAAAAACCGGAAGCCTTCAGTGAGGCCGATGAACGATTGACGATTACACTGGCAAATCAGGCCGCCATCGCACTGGAAAATGCGCGCCTGCACCAGGAAACTCTGCATCAACTGAAACAACTCCAGGCCTTGCATACCATTGACCGGACCATCGCAGGCAGTTTCGACCAGGGTATGATGCTCGATGTTTTATTGATTCAGACCCTCAGCCAATTGGAGGCAGAGGCTGCAGCCATCTTTCTGATTCAGCCCCATCAGAGGGGAGCTTTGCAATACGTCGCGGGCCAAGGGTTCAATACCGGTCTGATTCAGATTGCCAGCTTGAAGTTGGGAAATAGTCTTGCCGGTGAGGCGGTGACCCGACGCGAGCTGATCCATGTCCGTGAGCCTGAGCAGGGAGAGCCGGATCCGCTTCTTTCCAAACTCTGGTTGGAGGAGGGGATCAAGAGCATGCATGTCATCCCCTTGATCTCGAAAGGGGAAGTCAAAGGCGTGATGACCGTTTTTCATCGCAAAGCCTTTACCCCCAATCCGGCCTGGAGCAGTTTCCTTGAAACTCTGGCAGGTCAAGCGGCCATCGCCATTGATGTCACGCAGATGTTCGACAATCTGCAGCGCGCCAATATGGAACTCGCGGTGGCCTACGAAGCCACCATCGAGGGCTGGTCGCAGGCCATGGACTTACGCGACAAAGAAACCGAGGGGCACACCCAACGCGTGACGCAAATGTCAATGCAATTAGGAAAAGCCATGCAACTGGGCGAGGAATACCTCGCTTCACATGCGGCGCGGCGCCCTGCTGCACGATATCGGCAAACTGGGTGTGCCCTGATCACATCCTGCTCAAACCGGACAAGCTGACCGATGAAGAATGGGTCATCATGAAGAAGCACCCGGAGTTTGCTTACGAGATGCTCCATTCCGTCGCCTATCTGCGCGACTCTATGGATATCCCGTACTGCCACCATGAGAAATGGGATGGCAGCGGTTATCCACAAGGCTTGAAGGGTGAGCAGATCCCACTTGCAGCCCGGATATTTGCAATTGTCGATGTTTGGGATGCGCTGACCAGCGACCGTCCCTACCGGAAGGCTTGGAGCAAACCGGATGCCCTGAAATACATCCGCGAACAGAGCGGAAAGCATTTCGATCCCCAAAGTGGTGGATGTCTTTCTGAAAGAGTTTGGAAGTGAATATTGAACTTGGATACTGCCAATGTGATGGCAACTCATAAGGAGACACTTATGGATGAAGAAAATTCAACCTCAAAAGCATCGCCTTTTGAGCAAAGCGTATTCTTGATAGTTAACAGGCAGATGATTCCACTTGAAAAACCCGTAATCCGAATTGGGCGCCAATTGGAGAATGATATCGTTTTACATGAGGAATTCGTCTCGCGGTTTCATGCGGAGATCCGCTTTGAAGAAGGCAAGTATGTTCTTCGGGACAATGGGTCAACCAGTGGAACGTTTGTAAATGGCAGGAAGATCGATCGCTGTGTGCTTAATTCGGGCGATCTTATCACCATCGCCATGATACAAATGATGTTTGTCAATAATAACGCCAGCCTGATTGATAAGGCCAGAGGGACGACTCGGAGCCTGCGCAAGGACGAGTAGGAGAAGGATATATGCCTACGATATTAATCATTGACGACGAACCAGCCTTGCTTTTGGGTTTGGCCGCAAAAATCAGGCGGCATGGATATACGGTGGTTACCGCCACGGATGGCAGAGATGGATTGCAAAAAGCAAAAGAGTCCATACCTGATCTGATCATCTCTGATGTGATGATGCCTCCGCCCAATGGGTTTGAGTTGCGGAGGCTGCTGAGCCTGGAGCCCGCGCTGGCATCCATTCCATTCATATTTCTCACGGCCCGCTCGAGCGTGGAAGATCGGGTGGGCGGCCTTCGGGATGGAGCGGATGACTACATCACCAAGCCCTTTGAGACGGAGGAATTATTTGCCCGCATCGAGGCGGTTTTTCGCCGCGTGCAAACGGAACAGGCGCGCGGGCCGCGAAGAAATGAGGGCGATTGCCGAGAAGGATATGGAGAAATTGAAGCATGAGATCCTTCAAAATTATCATCACGAATTGCGCACACCGCTCACCAACATATTAATGCCATTGGAACTGGCGACCAACCATCGCTTTGATAACCCGGAGGAGCAGAGCCGCTTTCTCAAAATTGCCCTATCCAACGCAGATCGGCTTGAGTCCCTGGTTACAGATCTGATTCTATTAAGCAACATGGATCAGGGGAATCTCAACTTGATCCGGCAAACGGTGGATCTGCACGCCCAGCTTGTCGTTCCGGTTCAGAAACGTTTAGAGCGGTATAAGAACAAGAACCTGAATTTGATCCTGGATTGTCCTGAACAGGGAACCCTGCTTGCCCCTCGGCACGAATTCACGCGTTCGATCGTGCATCTTGTGGATAACGCCTTCAAGTTCAGCCCTGAAAATGGAAACATACAGTTGAGTGTGGCGCTGGGGGGCAAGGGGAGCGCGACCATTCTCGTGCAGGATGAGGGGCCGGGTATCCCCGCTGAGCTCAGGGAAAAAGTGTTTGAACGGTTCTATCAAATCAGTCAGGGGGACAACCGTGAACATGATGGCTTGGGCGTCGGTTTGACCATTGCTCGTGCTGTATTCCGCGGCCTGGGTGGTACGGTGGAGATTATGGAAAGCCCCAACGGTTGTACTGTGCGGGCCTGGCTGCCGGAGCGCAGTCAAGACGATATTGTCTATGGATGAAAAAACTGTCCCGATCTCACGCGAGCCAGCGGGTAAAAAGCTCCTGGCCGACGGCAAAGAATATCCAAGCCGGGAAATACATTGAATTACCGCGCCCTGTTTGATCAAACCGGGGAATGTGTGTTTATTATCGGACTGGACCTGACGTATATGGCCGCCAATCAACAGGCTTTGCAATTATTGGGATATGAAGAAAAGGAATTGGTTGGCATGCCGGTCAGTAAGGTGATGTCATTGGATGAACAACTGACGCATGATTCCCTGGGAGAAGGCCCCAATCTGTACGAGCGCATTCTCAAGCGCAAGGATGGAACAACGGTGCCGGTTGAGGTGAGCACTTCTCTGGTTTATACCACTGAGAAGGAGCCAGCCTACATCCAAAGCATTGCCCGCGATATCTCGGAACGAAAAAATGCCGAGGAAATGCTAAAGAAGCAGGCGCGTATTCTTTCCGTGATCAGTGAGGCCACGGCCCGCTTGCTGCAATCCTCCAATATTGTATACCGACTTCCGGAAGTATTGGAATCCCTGGGCAGGGCAATGAATGTTTTTTGCTGCGCCATCTTTGAAATTACAACTTTCTCAGGGCAGTCGTCCATTGAAGTTCAATACCAATGGATAAAAAAGGAGCGGTCTGATTTCAAGGTGATCGATGTGATAACCCCCCATCTGTCCTCCATCTTGAGTGAAACCAGCGGGCATTTTTATGGGGCTATGGACAAAATGAATTCCGGAGATCTGTCCTTTGGCGTTGTGCCCATTCAAAATAGCCGGAGACTTGGGAGCTTCCTCGGTCTGTTTGATGATCAGCAGGAGCTTTCGTGGTCTCCATCGGAACAGGAGGCTGTTCGAACCGCTGCCAATTTGATCGGTTCCGCGTTGCAGCGCAATGACTATGAAGAGGCGATCCAGTTGAGCGAAGCTCGTAATCGAATCATCCTGTCTGTGCTGCCTGATCTTCTGATCCGCGTGGATTTCAATGGAATCATCCTGGATTACAGCACGAATCCAGATCATCCGCTTTATGTTCATCGGGATATGATGTCTGGCAAACGACTGGCTGAGACATGGCCGGAGGAGGTGGTTCAGCGGATCATGGGAGAAAGTCAAGGCCGGGGATTTAAATCACCGCAGGTGCTGGAAAGATTCGCTCTGCCCTTTAGCCGCGACGAGTATGAGGCGCGCCTGTATCCCATCGATTCACGCGAGGCTTTGATCGTGATCCGCGATATCACAGAACAGATCCAACTCGATCAAATGAAATCGGATTTCATCAACCGCGCCTCTCATGAACTGCGCACACCCGTTACCTCCGCCATCCTGATGGCTGAATTGATTCAGGAAGGAGGTACCCAGGAAGAACTCGACGAATACTGGCATACGCTGAAGAGTGAACTCAACAGGCAGAAGATCCTGATTGACCGCTTACTCATCGCTGGGCGTTTGGAGAGCGGCATGATGAAGCTGGAACATATCCCGCTGGATCTGGTGCCTTCCTTGATGGATTCGGTTCAGGCAGTTAAGCCAATTGCGAAAAAACGAAATGTCGTGATCCAGTTGAATAGCATGGACAAACCGACGCAGGTCATGGGAGATAAGGGCGGGTTGGAACAGGTATTTATTAACCTGATCAATAATGCCGTGAAATTCTCGCCAGAGGGAAAAACGGTCAATATCGACCTAGCGGAACGTCGAGTTTGATGTCAACATTTCGATTGCAGACCACGGACTTGGGATTCCCGCCCGAGGCCGCTTCTCATCTGTTTGAGCGTTTCTATCGCGCCAAAAATGTGACGGTTGCGGAGATCCCGGGCAGTGGGATTGGGCTCTATATCGTGAAATCGATTGTAGAAGAACTGGACGGAAAGATCGCAGTTGAAAGTGTGATCAATCAGGGAACAACATTTATTGTGACCCTGAAAAAGGCAAAGTAAGGTTTTGTTTTTGCTTTTGCCAATGCCAGAGCCACAAATAGACGAGGTCCGCGGCAAGGGTCAATTTAACCTAAGGCACGGGCAGTATCCCACCGTAAATTTATCCAATAAATAGTTCTTTTGTGGGAATTGAATTCTATTCAAAAAGTGCAATAATTGCATTAAGGACCCATTCCAAAGGAGATGAAAATGAGACCGATCATAAGAGTATTTGCCGCACTAATTATTTTGTCGCTTGGTATGCTTGCATGTAATTTGCCATCCAATACAGCAACACAGCCTGCCGCAGAATGCACTACGCTGGCATCCGCAGACCCTCAGACCACCCAACAGGCGCCGACCAGCATACCTGCCAGCACCGTGGCTCCGGCGGCGACGCCCTCAACCCCTAATGTAACGGTCAGCAGCGCAACCAATTGCCGTACCGGCCCCAACGCAAGTTACCCACTTGTGTTGACTTTTCAGCCGGGAGCGACCGCCGTGGTTGTAGGAAAATATACACCATCCAACTATTGGATCATCCAAACTCCAACGGGCGGTACCTGCTGGTTATGGGGAGCGTATGCCACTGTGCAGGGGAATGTGGCCGCTTTAGCAGAGATGGCGCCGCCTACTCCTGCGGCGGTCGCGGTTGCTACCAACTTCTGCTCCGACCACTGCTCCTACTTCCATTCCTACTTCTGGTTCAAGTCCAGATCCCACTGCTACAACAAAGCCGCCCATCTTAAAGCCCATTTTTATTAATCCGGGTATCATCAAACTCTTTGATACCTTCCGCACCGTCGAGCTTAACCATAACCACAACGTGTACATATAACATCTTTCATATTTTGACGGTTCGCACCGACCATCTTAGTTGGCCATCCGTCAGTAATGCAACTGGCTATAATGTATATGAAAACGGCTCCAAAATCTCTAGCACCACCGGCACTAGTATAAATTTGATAGGCGCGTCGACCACAGGCAATGTACCCTTCGGCGTTGCCGCTTACAATTCCTTCGGCACCTCAGGAACTACAAGCGCTTCTTCTCACTGTCCATGATGCATAAAAGCAGAAAAGATACAGCCACCTTCAAAGTGGCTGTATCTTTATTACCACTCTTTTGCATCAAAATGATTTAAGAAAATCTGCACACAAAATACACATCTACTATGATAATTGGGATTATATTAAGTACAAAGAAGGAGGAATATGGTATAAAGAAGGAGATAAAAGATGCCTATGAAAAGACTTCTCGCTCTATTTGGTGTTCTTGCGCTGGTAACGCTGGCATGTGGTTTCACGGTTGATCTGGGCACATCATCTTCCAGTACAGCGACGTCCACACCTCCCAGTTCCGGATCAAGTCTCAACGATGGTAGCGCAAACCTTGAGCGCTTCACACAAGAGGCTGCTCTTGGCCACCCCCGCCGAACTTCCACGCCTACTCCCACTCGCGACAATCACTAACACAGCGGCTGCCGGCTACACTGAGCGTCAGCGTTGCCACAAATTGCTATGCCGGCCCTAGCACCAGCTATGGCTTTGTGATTACAATCTATCCCGGAACTTCTGTGACTGTGGTTGGAAAGGATACAGGCGATAACTACTGGATCATTGATGTCCCCGGTTATCCCGGCACAGTCTGTTGGCTTTCAGGACAATACGCAAGCGTGAGTGGAGACACTACTGATCTCTCTGTACCAGCCACGACGGCGATCTTGTATGCTCTAAGCTCACCAGACGATCTGCGCATTTCTTGCAATAGACCGGCAAGGCCGCCGGATTCCCCACACCTGGCGCCGGCACACCGTGGCCGCATCACTCGGGGAATGGTGGCAAGGCGGACATGGGTGGCAAGGCGGCGGAGGGTCAGTAGTCTTCCGTTGGAGGAATACCGATCCCGACCAGACCGGTATATGGGTTTACAGGGATGGGTATCGAGTTGCCACCTTAGGCGGAGGCGCAACCTCCTACAGCGGTGGATGGGGCTGGGGAAGAGACTGTCAACGTATGGCGTACAGGTATTCAACAGCACCGCAATGTCCGGCATCGAGACCATTAGCACCGGATAATTGCAGATAACACAAAAGAGAACCGGATTTCATAATGAAATCCGGTTCTCTTTTTATTCTTCAATTTGCTCTTTGGCTTTTTTCGTTTGTTTGCCGCGTTCATCGGTTTTGAGGATACGCTTGCGGATGCGATACGAAAGCGGCGTCACTTCCAGCAGTTCATCATCGGAAAGATATTCAATCGCTTCATCGAGGCTCATTTCGCGCGGCGGCGTGAGTCGGATTTCCATATCGCCATGCGATGAACGCACGTTGGTCAGATGTTTCTTGCGGCAGACGTTGATCGGGATATCCTGCCCGCGGCTGTTCTCGCCCACCACCATGCCTTCATATACTGCGACGCCGGGACCATAAAATAATGTGCCGCGTTCTTCTGCAGACTTCAACGCGTACGCAGTGGTATCGCCCGCTTCCATCGCGACGATGGAACCAGTGGTGCGCGTCGCGATCGGCCCGGCCATTTCATCATAACCATGAAAAACCGTATGCATTACTCCCGCGCCGCGCGTGGATGTTAAGAATTGATAACGGAAACCCAAGCAAGCCGCGCGTCGGCGCGATGTAAACCATGCGCGTCGTGCCTTGACCTGTATCGTGCATCTCCGTCATTTGTCCACGCCGCGCCCCGAGCATTTCCACCACCACGCCGACGGTTTCATTGCTGGTCTCGATGTGGACTTCCTCATATGGTTCGAGCAACGAGCCATCATCGGCCTTGTGATAAATCACTTCGGGACGCGATACCATGAATTCATAACCTTCGCGGCGCATGGTCTCGATCAAAATACCGAGATGCAACTCACCGCGGCCCGAAACTAAAAACGTATCTGCTGATTCTGTTTCTTCAACGCGCAATGCAACGTTGGTACGCAGTTCATCAAATAATCGCTCGCGCAATTTCCGCGATGTGCCCCACTTGCCCTCCTTGCCGGAGAATGGTGACGTGTTGACGCCAAATGTCATTCGGACAGTTGGTTCTTCCACTTTGATCGTTGGCAAGGCAACAGGATTTGTCGGATCGGCCAATGTCTCGCCGATGGCGATTCCTTCAAGACCGGCGAGTGAAATGATTTCTCCCGCACTGGCTTCTTCCACTTCAACTTTGTTCAAGCCCTGGAACGTATAAAGATAACGGGCCCATTCGGGCAGATTACTTCCGTCGAGAGTCAAGCGCGCCACTTTTTGTCCGGCTTTGATTCGGCCAGCAAAGACGCGGCCAACTGCAGTCACGCCACGATAATCATCGTAACCGAGAGTTGTTACCAGCACTTGCAGAGGTGCGTCGAGAGTCAACCTTTGGCGCGGGGATTTCCCGGAGTATCACGTCAAATAAAGGCTGCAAATCCGGCCCAAGATCCGGAGTGAGACCGGCGCGTCCAGCAGTGGCTTGAGCATAAATCACCGGGAAGTCCGCCTGACGATCCGTCGCGCCAAGCTCGATAAATAAATCAAATGTTTCATTTAGCACACGCGCAGGTTCGGCATCTTTGCGATCCACTTTGTTGATGACGACGATGGCCTTGTGTCCCATCTCGAGCGCTTTCTTCAACACGAAACGGGTTTGAGGCATGGGGCCTTCGGCGGCGTCGACGAGAAGCAGAACGCCATCCACCATGTTCATGACGCGCTCGACCTCGCCGCCGAAATCGGCATGACCGGGCGTATCCACAATATTGATTTTGACGGGTTGTTCCGTTTGCGGATCAACGATGTTGATGGCGGTGTTCTTGGCAAGGATAGTGATGCCGCGCTCGCGTTCGAGATCGTTGGAATCCATGACACGCTCGGCGACTTGTTGATTCTCGCGGAAGGTGTGCGCCTGACGTAATAGAAAATCAACCAGCGTGGTTTTGCCGTGATCCACGTGGGCAATGATGGCGATATTGCGGAGGTCAGTTCGTTCGATAAGCATTTTATTCTTTCAAGCCCTCACCCGACCTTTGCCCCTAAATTCCCGAATTTGGGGAGGGCTGGGTTAGGGTGAGGGAAAATTACACACAAAAACCCCCGACGGGGAAGCCGAGGGTTTCATTATGTTCGAAGTGTCGGCGTGCGAAAGGTATTGTATCAGACTTTCAAAGACTGCGGAAGTCTTGCGACATAGTCAAAATAATCGAAAACGTTTGCCAGGATCTACAACTTGATATAATTATGTCATCTTGTTTGGAGTAAATTCTTGAATATCGTTGAATCATCCAGTAAATCCTCGTTGCCAAAGAATAAAGCGTTTTTGTTTCTTTGGAATTCTCGCATTTAGTTGGCTCACCGCTTTGAGCACGCTTGCGGTTGTTGTCATCTATATTTTTTTTGTCAGCGTAGGTACGTGGACGAAGTGGCCCACCACCACAGACTTCTACGCCCAGCTTGCAAGAGCTTTCGATCACGGACAAGTATCACTTCTCACCAAACCCGATCCTTCCATTCTTGCTTTGCAAAATCCCTATCAATATGACGAGCTTCGCAAGAAGGCAACTTATATTTGGGATGTTTCGCTCTTCAATGGCAAGTATTACATCTATTGGGGGCCAGCGCCTGCCGTCATCATGGCAATCGTTGGCTTGTTCCATCCTATCCGAGCAGGCGATCAATATGTCGTCTTCGCGTCCGTTTGCGGATTATTTTTTGTAAACATCCTGCTTCTCTTCGGCTTTTGGAAACGCTTCTTCTCCGATCTGCCTGTATGGGCATTTGAAATCATCGTCGTGTTCATAGGACTTATCTCGCCTCTGCTCTGGAGCCTGAACGATCCTGAAATCTATGAGGCTTCGATTCTCTTCGGCCAATTCCTGCTCACCAGCGGATTCTATTTTGCGTTTATGTCTTTTGATCATCCCGAATTCGTCCACATGGAAATTGACTCTCTCTGGAATATGTTGGGCTCTGGCAATCGCCTCGCGCATCACGTTGATTCTTCCAATTGCGTTTTGGATTGCGGCATTTGTTTACTTCACAAGGGCAACAAATAGGCGCGAGGTTTGGAAATCGTTGCTTGTGATGATAGCGCCATTACTGATCAGCTTCGTGGCGATGGGTTGGTACAATTGGGTGCGCTTCAATTCCCCGCTCGAGTTTGGACTCCATTATCAACTGACATCCAGTGATCTGAGAAAGACGCAGCTATTTTCGCTGACTTATCTGCCATCCAATTTATATGGCTATATCTTTTACCGATTCGATCTACAGAATACGTTCCCCTTTCTGGTTGCAGATAATCCAATGCATCCAATTATTTTCCCCAACCTTACACCAAGTGTTCTCTTTGAACAAACGACGGGAATATTATGGACTAGTCCCTTCCTGCTCTTTGCGTCGATTCCGTTGATTGTTTTGATCAAAGAGAATAAATCATCCGAACAAAATAATTTGCTTCTATGGGTGGATTTCAGTTTGCTTGGCTCAACATTCTTATTGTTCTCGACGATCCTACTTTATTTTTATCAAACTATGCGTTTCCTTGATGATGTTACACCACAGCTTGCCATGCTTTCAGGAATTGGGTTTTGGCAAGGCTTGCAATACCTAAAGGTTAAACAAAATAAATTCCATATTGCTTATCGTTATGCGGCCATTTTGCTTGTCATTGTATCTTGCGTCATTAGTTTTCTTCTGGCGATATTAAGCTATCGCTACGCCAATCGCTTTGACAAACTTAATCCAGCCCTGCTGAATGCCATCGTACGTTTTTTCAGTTTATAAATGACCAATACAAAAAGCCTCGCGACCGAAAGTTCGCGAGGCTTGATTTAAAGATTCCGAACCGTTCTTTTGAATCTATTGTGAGGTGATAGCGTAATTCGTGCCGCCATTGGGATCAGGCGTGAAGGTGACCTTGAGCACTGAGGTCTTGCCGCAGGCATCCACCGTCCAATTCTCTACCCACACACCCTTTGAATCCTGCTGTTGAGTTACATGGATGGCTTTGCCGGTGACATCGCTGCAGTTTTGTCCGTTTTCGTATTGGAGGATCGAAACCCAGACATCCGCCTTGAGCGTTGGATCTCCCAAACCGCCCGCCACAGGTACCATAGACGAGCCTTCGGTGGAAGGCTGTGAGTTCTGTGAAGGCAGACTGGTCGAGGCGGTTTCCGGCGTGGAGGTCACAGAGGGATTCGGATTCTGCAATCCGCTCGAGGCACTATTCAAGTACTTTGTAATAGTTGGATACGCCACTGCACCTACAATGACGACTATGCAACAACACAATAGGACAACACCGATGACAATTAATACGGTTCTGTTTTTCATGCAACATTCTCTCCTTGGCAAATTTGGTTGATTGTACAGCATAAAAGGGATGAACGAAATCACCCGTTTTTCTTACCATATGAAGTGAAAATCAAAACGAAAATGGAATACTCAATAATCTTTTTTGCGCTAAAATACGCTTGATATGCATCTGTATCCCTCTTACATTGCCTATGTCATTATTTTGATCGGAAGCAGTATCATTGCCTGCCTACTCCTGATTCGGATCTGGGCTTTGCGTTCCACCCCAGGGGCGTATGGCTTGGCGATCTCGGTCGCTAGTGTAGCAGAGTGGTCTCTGACCTATGCCATGGAGATCGTCCGAACGGACATGGCGGGAAAAATATTCTGGGCGAAAATGGAGTTCCTTGGCATTTCGTTCGTTGCGGTTGGGATGTTTATCTTTGCCATGCACTTTAGCGAACGCGGAGCCTGGATCACGTATCCGCGCGCCATCCTGTTGTTGATGCCGGCGTTACTGGGTTTTATCCTCGCGCTGACCAACGATTCGCATCATCAAATCTGGACAAATATCCGCTTCACAAATAACCTGCCTTTCGGACCGCTTGCGCTGACGCACGGCCTCGGCTTTTTCATCCTGACCGCCTATCTCTATGCATTGCTATTGCTCACAACGATTTCCTTTCTGCAAACTGCAATACGGGCACATGGTTTATATAGCTACCAAGCTAGGATCATGCTGGCAGGGATGTTTTTTCCTTGGGCAGCAAACCTCATTTACATTGGTGGTCTTAGCCCGCTTCCCACTATTGATCTCACGCCGCTTGCCTTGACTTTTGCCAACGTTGCCATCTCGATCAGTTTTCTGCGTTACCGCTTCATGGATATCCAGCCCATCGCACACAGTTCGGTTTTCAATGCGATGAAAGACGGCGTGGTTGTGCTGGATTACAAAGAGCGTATTGCAGACATCAACCCCGTAGGCACATATATTTTTCAGGACGCGGGTAATCTCCTGGGGCGAGATGTCGTTTCCCTGTTTCCAAAATGGAATGAATGGAAGGAAATAAATCCAGCAGGAGAAATCAACCGAGAGATTGCTTTTGAACTTGGCGAGGATAAGCTTACATTCAGTTTGCATACCACTTCCCTGTTCGACCAAAACGGAAAACGTAACGGACGCGTCCTTCTCATAAGCGACATTACTGAAATAAAACGGGCACAGGAACAAAGCATGGAGGCCAGCCGTTTGAAAACCCAATTGCTGGCTAGCGTGGGACATGATTTACGCGCGCCGCTGGGGGCGATAGTCGGTTATGCGGAAATGATATGCGATGGAACATTGGGGGAAGTCACGGCGGAGCAGGAAAAAGCTTCCGCGGAGATTCTCGATAGTGCCAATCAATTGCTTTCGTTCATCAACAATCTGGTTGGACAGGCGCAGATCGAAACTGGAAAGGTGGTCTTGCGCGAATTTCCATTTGATGTGGAGGAGATCATCGGGCCGTTGATGTCTACGTTGAATTTTCACGCGCATAAGAAAGGATTGTTATTCACGCAACAAATTGAACCTGGCCTGCCGTCCAAGATTATCGGAGATCAATTCTGGCTCAGACAAATTGTATTGAACCTCGTGAACAACGCGGTAAAGTTTACCGAGAAGGGCTCGGTCAGCGTCCGCTTTATGCGGCAAGGTGAAAATTGTTGGGCGATTCAGGTTGCAGATACGGGAGTTGGAATTCCTGTCGAGGCACAGAAGCGAGTCTTTGAGGCATTTGAGCAGGTGAAAAACCCAGAGATGGTCAAGCAATCGGGCTTTGGTCTTGGATTATCCATTGTCGCCCAGTTGGCTTCCATCATGAACGGCACCATTGAATTGGAAAGCGAAGTCAACCGGGGAAGCAAGTTTATGGTGGTGTTGCCGTTAAAGGTCCCGGCCTAGTTGCGATAGTCACCCAAGAAGAACGCCACGAATAAGTTATCCGCTCTCCGATCCCGCCGCTTTCACATCTTTCAAATTCAATTGCAAGGAAGAACGCCCGTTGTATTCGTTGGATTCAAATGAGTACATGACATCCACGCGCGAGGGCAAATCGGCTTGCAGGCTTCCCAGGCGAAAACCAATGGCATCGTGAGGCCGCGCCGTGTTCATCCTCGAGCGTCATCTTTAGATGCCTGCCCTCGGATCCAACCGTCCGCGTGGATTTTACTTTCACATCCCGCGAGACAAAAATTGCGTTGGGATTTCCGTAACCGGTAGGCTCGAAATAAGCGAGATGCTTAAGCAGATCGAAATTCAATTGTGAAAGCGAGACTTCCATATCCGCTGTCAGCGTAGGACGCAAATCCTGCCCGCTCAACTGCGCCTTGGCGATGGACTTCAAGCGGCTGACCAATTCCGGAAGCTTTTCATTGCGGACGGTAAATCCTGCCGCCGCGGCATGACCGCCATGCCGCACTAACAGATCCGCACATTGATCGAGCGCGTCGGTGATATCGAATTCGGGAATGGAGCGGCACGAGCCGCGTGTCTCTTCCGCCCCCTTGGCCGCCACAACTGAAGGACGATAATGCGTATCGGCTAAACGGGAAGCCGCAAGACCAATCACACCGGGATTGAATTCTTCGTCCACTGCAAAAAGCAAAAACGGATTCGTGCCATCGCTCATTGCAAGCAATTCGGCTTTTTCTTGTGTTACGCGCGTAAGCGCCTGCCGCTGACGATTCTGCAGTTCGAGTTGCTGAGCGAGCTGACCCGCAAGTATAACGTCGTTGGTGGTCAATAAATCAAGTGCGGCCAGTGCTGACTCAAGCCGCCCGGCCGCGTTAAGCCGCGGCCCGAGGATGAATCCAATTTGATCGGCCGTAGTTTTGCCGATGACCATCTCCGCCACGTTGGCAAGTGAAAACAACCCTTGCCGTTTCGTTTCGCGGATCTGTTTCAGTCCACGTCGCACAAGGAGGCGATTTTCTCCGACTAATGGCGCAAGGTCGGCAACTGTGCCGAGAGCAACCAGGTCGAGCAGATCGATCAGCGCTAAATCTCCGCTTCCGATCAAAGCCTCGGCGATCTTGATATGCGATTCCAACACCGGCCAAATCTTTATCGGCATAAAGATCGCCCGCTTGTTTTGGATTGATGATGGTAAAAGCTGGCGGCAATTCGTCGCTGGGGTGATGATGATCTGAAATAATGAGATCCAATCCAATGTCCCGCGCATGTTGCGCTTCGTTTGGCGAACGGATTCCGCAATCCACGGTGATGACCAGTTTGACGCCATCCGCTTTCAGATGATCGAGTGCATCATTGTTAAGTCCATAGCCTTCGTCGAATCGATTCGGAATGTAGCCGCGCACATTGGCGTTGAGCCTTGAAGAGTCTGCAAGAGCAGGGCGGTGGCTGTGACGCCATCCACATCATAATCGCCGTAAATGGCAATCGCCTGCTGGTGGTCGAGCGCAAAGCGGATGCGCTCAATCGCGGCATCCATGTTCTTGATTTGAAAAGGATTGGTATCGAAATTTGCTTCCGCTTTGAGAAAGGCACGCGCGCTGGCGTCTGTGGCATAGCCGCGATTGAAAAGCAGTTGTCGCAAAATCGGAGGAAACGCCACGAGATTTTCATCCGCTTGTGGCGTGAGCTTGGGTTGAATCAGCCAGCGTTTGGATTGCATTGCCTTGATTATACGGGAGATTGGCTCGCCGGGTAAAGTTGTTTCAAGAATGGTAACGTTGTATAATTGTTCGAAGTCCATTTCGGACACCATAATGGTGTGCTGAACAGTACTCGAACCATAATAGTTACTGGAAGGTCTCGCATGTATACTCTTGGGCCCAATGAAAAGACATCCACCGTAATGTTTTATTCCCAAAACGCATTTGTGCGCGGAGATTTCGTTGCCAAAGACAATGTGCGCGTCAGCATTTGGTTGCGGACGCAGGGTGTGCCGAATTACCTTCATTTGCTGAAGGCGCAGATTCTGCTCTTTGGCGGAACGCCGCCCAAATCCATCCCGTACAATGAACTCTACTTTCCAGTTTCACAAATTATTGCCTTTCATCTTGCGCCGCCGCTGGCGGAGCCGTTGGACTACGAAGCGGCGAATGAACCCAACTTGGCAATGACGGATATTAACCTGATGCTTGGCTCATTTACCATCAAAGCGAAAGCCCGCATCTCAACCCGCACCGATTTTGCCACCAGTATTGAGGTCAGCCGCTCGGCGTGGCTTTCCATTTATGAAGCCGATATAACGAATGTATTCCTGCCTCAGATGCCATCCATCCATGTCCCGATGATGCTGGTGCGCCCCGATCAAGTCAGCTTCGGATCATAGTTTTACTTTCATTCAGAATAACCGCAAAGCGCCAGCGCACGCGGACCGGTATGGATTCCCAGCACTGGGCCTGTGATATTGACCAGCAATTCCTTGGGTGAATATGTTTGACGAATGCGCTCGGCGATGACTTGGGCTTCCTCCAATGCATTGCCGTGCATGACGGCCACATGGATCGGGTTGGCGGTTTGAACCTGCTCGAAGAAACGCTCGATCAAAACCTCGATGGATTTCTTTCTTGTCCGTGCCTGGCCGGACGGCTCTACGATTCCCGTTTTGTGATTGATCTGCACCAATGGTTTGATGTCTAAAAGAGTGCCTAAAAATTTGGTCGCGGTGCCGATGCGTCCGCCGCGATGCAGATATTCCAATGTATTCAAGCAGACAATCAGCACCAGTTTCTGCGCGGACCTTGTCGGCGGCGGCGATCATTTCGTAAACGCTGGCGCCCGCTTCCTGGGCGCGCGCTGCGGCGAGGACCTGCCAGCCGAGACTCATCGTCGGCCCTTTTGAATCGACCACATGCACTGGGAAAACCCATTCGGTCAGCGACCTGTTTCGCGGCCTGGAAGGTTCCGCTCATGGCGGCGCTGACGGTGAACATGATGATTTCCTTTGCGCCCTGCGCGATGGCATCCTTATATGCCTTCTCGAACTCAACCGGAGTGGGGAGGGTGGTAGTGGGCATCACGCGGGTCCCTTTCGATGCGCTCATAAAAAGTCTGCGGCGTGATGTCGATGTGGTCGCGAAAGGTTTGATCCGCCCCAGATCACCAGTTCCGGGATGACGGTGATGCCGTATTGCTGAATCAAATCCTCGGGAATGTCGCAGGTGCTATCCGTCATCAATGCAATTGAACTCTTGTTCATTTATGTTCCTATGCTAGAGTGATTTTCTCTCCTCTTCAGTATCATAACACAATGGAATTACCATTAGATATTCCATTATACAAAGCCTTAACTTGTTAACAGAAGCTTTTTTCTGTAAATTGAGTTGTGTTTCCTCGCAATTTGTTTTTGCGATCGACTCGAACCTTCAAAAGTTATGTATTTTCTGCAAGTCAACCATTTGTTGATCATTTGGCTTATTCTCCGAAAATAGAACTCTAAAGTCAATTCCCGAGTAACGAAAAAGGACAATCGCTTATAATCACCCCGATGTTTGAATTCACCATTACCGCCAAAAACAAGCGTGCCCGCACGGGAATCTTCACCACGCCGCACGGCGACCTGCTCACACCGGTCTTCGCACCGGTCGGCACGCAAGCCACGGTCAAAACGCTCACGCCCGAACATCTCAAGGACATCAATGCCACGCTCGTGTTGAGCAACACCTATCATCTCTACCTGCGTCCCGGCGACGAACTCGTCCGCGACATGGGCGGCCTGCACCAGTTCATGCAATGGCCGCGTCCTATGCTCACCGACTCGGGCGGCTTTCAAGTCTTCTCGCTTTCGCAAACCCGCAAGATCGATGATGATGGTGTGACCTTCAAGAGTCACATTGACGGCTCGACGCATCGCTTCACGCCCGAAAAGTCCATCGCCATTCAGGAGAACCTCGGCGCCGACATCATCATGGCTTTCGACGAATGTTCCGATCCCAACGATCACGCTTATACCAAACTCGCCATGGATCGGACTCATCGCTGGGCAGAACGATGCGTCCGAGTAAAGACGCGCGACGATCAGGCTTTATTCGGCATCATCCAAGGCGGTGTTCAAGCCGACCTGCGAGCGGAGTCCGCTAAATTTATTTCATCTCTCGATACGCCCGGCATTGCCATCGGCGGACTATCGGTGGGCGAGACCAAAGACGAAATGCATTCGATGCTCGATGTGATGTATCCGTATCTTCCCGAAAACAAGCCGCGTTATCTGATGGGTGTCGGCACGCCCGAAGATTTGATCGATGGCGTTCTGCGCGGCATGGACATCTTCGATTGCGTCCTGCCGACGCGTCTGGCGCGTCATCATTCGGCTTTTGCCTCCGAAGGACGACTTAATCTTGATGAATGCTTCCTTCGCCCGCGATGAACATCCGATTGATGAAATTTGCGATTGTTATACTTGTCGCACGTTCACGCGTGCCTATCTTCGTCATTTGATTGTGGCGAAAGAATTGTTGGCAGGAACACTGATCTCTATTCATAATTTGCGAGCCTTGATAAGATTAATGGAATCCATTCGCGGCTATATTGTAGATGGTTCGTTTGAATGCCGTGTCCCGGAATTGTTGAGGCAATGGCATGGCAATGCAGAGCGAAGCAACAAAAAAGTCGTGGTCGATGAATAATGGTTCATGAATCTACCCATTTCCATTAACCATCTGGTATCATTTGCAGGTTTTGCGATCAATTCACATCAACCAAAGGATTATTAAACCATGAACATCTTCTACGCTTTTCTGCTCGGCATCATCGAAGGCTTGACGGAATTCATCCCTGTCTCGTCCACGGCGCACATGCTCATCGCCCAGAGATTGCTGAATATTCCGTCCAGCGACGCGATGTTCGCCTTCTTGATTTTGGTTCAGATTGGCCCGTTGGTCGCGCTGATCGTTTATTTCTGGAATGACTTGTGGGCTTTGGTCAAAGCTTTTTTTGCAACGCCGTTTTCCACGCCGGAAAATAAACAAGCTTGGTTCATCATCATCGCGACCGTCCCTGCGTTGCTGGCGGGTGTGTTGTTGAAGAACACGGTCGAGAGCTTATTCCAAAATCCGTTGATGGAAGCCGCCATCCGCATGTCTGCCGCGGCCATCTTGTTATTCCTCGCTGAATACTTTGGCAAGCGCCTGCGCAAACTCGATTCGATGACATGGCTCGATGCGTTGGTGGTCGGCTTGTTTCAAATCCTGGCGGTCTTTCCCGGTTCCTCGCGTTCGGGATCAGCGATCACCGGCGGGATGTTACGGAACTTCGATCGTCCTTCGTCCACACGCTTTGCATTCTTGATGTCCGCGCCGGTGATGCTGGCGGCGGGCGCGTATGAATCGCTTTCGGTTTTGAAGATGCATATTCTGCATACGATCTTTGTTCCGTTGGCGGTTGGATTTGTCGTCGCCGCAATTTTGGGCTGGCTGTCCATTCGCTGGCTGATCAATTTCGTCAGCAAAAATTCGCTCTATTGGTTTGCCGGATATTGCGCCATCGTTGCCGTGCTATGTTTTGTATTTCTTTTCATTTGAGCAATGGAACGCGGTAAACAAAAAGCGGCTCACATTCTTTTTAATTTTCCCGTTGATATTATTAAACGCCTGCGGAGCGCAAACTTCGCAGGCGACACCGCAACTGGTGAAAGTGTATGTCACTTCTGCCGCATCGTCGCGGCTGACCGATCTATACAATTGCTCGACTCCATCCACGGCGATTCTTTTATCTGACCCGCAATCGGCGGACATCACAATTCGTCTTGGGCAGCCCGATAACCTTTCATCGCCCACCTTTCAAATTGGCACAGACGATGTGGTAGTGATCGTTCAATCCCAAAATAATATTGATAATCTAACCACCGATCAAGTTCATTCCATTTTTCTTGGTCAAGTGACCAATTGGAAAGATGTCGGCGGCCCTGAAATGCCCATTCAAGTCTGGACATACGCGCCAAGCGAAGACATTCAACAAATCTTCGAGCAGAATGTTATGAATAACCAACCTATTACATCATTGGCGCGGCTGGCAGTCAGTGCGCAGAATATGCTGGATTCAATTGCGAAAAATGCTGGTTCCATCGGTTATCTACCGCGCAGTTTGGAAACAGCCAATGTGCACGATGTCTATAAAGTCGCAGTCAAAGCCGTTATTGGCGATCACAAAATCACAGCCGCAAGGCGTAGTAAATGACTTGATTGCCTGTTTGCAATCCAAATAATCCAAACCTCACATCTTCGGGAAATTGAAACGAGCCGAAATCGCCTTATAAATAAAGAGGCTTTGAAATGATTTAAGCCAACTCAACGAGGAGAAGAATATGAAACACATGCGTTTGATGTTCTGTGTCACCATTGTATTGATGACCTTGCTGGCGGCCTGTGCGCCAGCCAGTACACCAACGCCAGTGATCATTGTAAATACTGCCACCATTGTGCCGCGTGACGGCTACATCGGTTCCACCCGCCGTAACATCAACCACAGCACCAGTTGATCTGGCTGGTCCGCCTATGCAAGTAGGTTCGACCTATCTATATTTCGATGGAGCATTGCTAGTTGCCGTACCGGGTGGACCCTTCACGATGGGACACGGTGGTTCGGATAATGCTGAACATACTGTTACATTAAGTGACTTTTGGATTTACAGCACCAAAGTCACCAACCGTGAATTTCAGCAGTGCGTGGCGGTGAGTAAATGTACTCCGCCTGATCAAAGTGATAACCAGGGACACAACGATCCGGCGAGGCAGAGTGAGCCGGTAGTCGGTGTGAATTGGGCGCAAGGGGAGGCGTATTGTGAATATGCCGATGGTCAGTTGCCAACGGAAGCGCAATGGGAAAAAGCTGCGCGTGGGCCTAATGGAAATATCTATCCGTGGGGGAATAACGCACCTGGAGCCGACTTGCTCAATTACAATAATAATATTGGGCGCACAACCAATGTGATCAACTATCCGAAAGGCAAGAGTTATTATGATGCGCTCGATATGGAAGGCAACGTGTATGAATGGGTCTATGATTGGTATGATCCGCTCTACTATAAAACCAGTCCGACTCAAGATCCGCTCGGGCCGGATGCCGGTGTTGGGGGACAGCGCTCAGTGAGGTCGGCTGGCTATAAAAGCAACAACGATCAAGTCGCGTCTTCGACGCGCTTCTTCAAACTTTCCACCGATCACGCGCGTGATCTCGGCTTCCGCTGTGTGGTAAAAGACCCGACATTCTTCGCACCGTTCTGTCAAGCGATGATTGTCTATGGCATGAATGCATCCGGAAGTTCGAGTTCCACCAGTTCGAATAATAAATGCCCCGACCCAAGCATTATCCATACGGAAGATTGCGGGATAGGGCATACGCAGGTCAATAATATCCATCTCCAGGCTATGTCGCCTACACAGATTGACCACGTGACCGTCACGGGCGGGGGTGGGGGAAATTCGTGCAATCCACCTTTGATCGATCCTCCGGATGCGTCCGGACACGTCTGCCCACTGGGAATCACAATTACCATTACGGCTAGTTGTAATATACCGGCTTCATCGGCAGACGCGGCCTCTTGTCCATCCGGATTCACCCGGAGCTCCGATGGCACAACCTGTAATGCACAAGGAACACCGGGACAATGTCCAGCTGGGTCGGCGTATGACACGACGCATATGTGTTGTGCGGCTCTGCCCGCAGGCAGTGCAAGCCAGTGCTCCGCGGGTTTCCACGAATATCAGGGTGCTTGTGTACCGGATAGCAGTGGCTTGTATAACCCCAGTTCTCAGTCATATACGACGACGAGCGGTTTGGCATGCGGCGGAAGCCATAATGGCAACCCGGGCGGCAACAATCAATGCCCGAACGGCGGAACATATACCTGTGTCAATGGTATTGCAGGAAGACCATATTGTTACTGTAAATAGAAGTTGGCACTTGCTATTCCGACGAGGACCGTTTGAAGAGAATTAAGGAGTGGCTGACGCAGCACGAAAAAAAACATGCATCGCTTGCTGTTTGCCATGACCGAAAATTGAACTCAAACGATTGTCTTATTATTCTGAATCATCATGTTGGGGTTCGAAGAATTGGTCTGGAGCACAACATCCAAAAGCGTGCCTGTAAATTTGGACGGATTAATGACGGGTTGAAATTTTGACTGAGAGGAATTGCAACATAGTATGATTTGCCAGCTTGAATTGGAGCACATATGACTTCGGGTCCAAATTGCAATCCTCCTGATTTTCCTGGTTTGTCTAGATGAAGTACGATCTAGCCCGCTTCAGATGCAGTAATGGAGTAAATCGTTAGGCTGTAGATGACGATGAACTGGTCGCTCGCAATGATTAAATTGCTCGCATTTGTATTTGAGCTACTTTTGTGAACTAAAGGTCCGATGTGCGTTGGCGTTGCCGTGGGTGGACCTGTGCTTTTGGCGGCCGCCTTTTGTGATGAGGATATGGCTGCTATTAACGTCTTGACAGGAGGGGTAGGTGTCGCCGATATTGACTGGCAACCTGCGGGCAAAAGAATCAAAAACCCGGCCCAGTATAATTTCTTCACGACGAAGCTCTTCTTTTGAATTAATGGATCCGCCCATGAAAAAACGCATCCAAGGTCATATCCACATACACCCAGCCTTCTCGGCTCATGTGTGACCACTGGTCAATGGTGAAATATCCATCGGCATCGTGATTGGCAAAGTCCACAACAGGAAAGCCATAGGGCGAAACTGCATTTTCAAGTTTGACATAATATTGTTTACGCACCCAGCGGGACACCCCTTTGGCGTTCCATATTGGACCATTAAGTGGAGGGCTCAAAATGAGGGGTTGCGCCCCGGTTTCTTGCAACACCCGCAGTACCAGATCAAGATCGGTCCATTCCTTTGAATCTTTTAGTTTCTTGATGAATGAGTAATCAGCAGAGCCAGGCTCTTGGGGATGGGTCAATATCTTTGCATAATTGGCGTTCCATGAATTGTTCTCAATCCCGTAGGGGTTATTGTTTGCATATCTGATTTTAGTCGCCACTACCTGTGCTATTTGTTCTGACCAATCAATTTGTTCTGGGTTGCGAACAATTTGGGAACTCAAATCTGGATGATTCCGAATATAGTTTATTATTTCCCAGTGATCCTGTAAGCGGATGACCCAAGTATCTACCTCGCCCAGCGGCCAATCCAGATAATAGAGCAAACGCTGGTACCAACGTCCATTACTCAAGCGTTGAACGGCAAACTGAAGAACGGGATCTTTGTTCAATGTATCAGGGTAATCGTTCATCCGTTGTGCAGCGATCCGTTTGGTTTTCATGCTGAGGCTTGGATTGAAAATCAATGCATTGGCATGAAGTAGTGAAAAGTTCCCGGCATAAGCTGGCAGGTCAATTTCGCCTTTATGGTATGTCGTCGGTGTAAAGGAAATTACTATCTTTTTGCCCCGCAATTCTGGGCCGATGGCGGCTAAGTCTTGGGCAATGTTTAATGATGTGCTTCCGCCATTGGCAATTTCGTAGAGTCTAAAACCTGTAGGATAATACTGGAAGAATTGAGAAGCTCCGTACGGTGTACCAGGGATCGGGCCATAACGCTGTCATCGTAGGTTTATCTTCGAACAACAATTCTGAACTGCCATAAACCATCAATAGGTCAGGCTGTTGAAACGCCACCTGTTGCAATGCACTGCCCAGGTTGGACTGCGGCAGTATCAATGGAGCGAGGGCGTGGATATATTTTTGTTCAAGAGATTGGGCATAAATAGTTCCATATGCCACAACGACTAAAGCTAAAAGGATAGCCAGCAATGCGGAGGTCAGATGTGCATAATTTGGATTCAAGCCTCTACTGTCTTCCTTATTGGTGTATTGCTCTCGCATGATCTCAAACTTTTTAGGCACAGACAATGACCTCTGTTTTCAAGATGTTGCCCAGGTATGAGCACTTATTCAAAGCCGCTCACCTTGACCTTGAATTTCCAGAATATACTCAAAAAAGATAAACTGGGCTTAGACTTGAAATTGGGAGTGAGCCAATGGATCTCGAAGAGGAACAATGGGAAGTGGTCAAGCGACTTGTTCCGAAACCGAATAAGGGAAGGGATGGACGCGGCAGGTCTCGGGTAAATGACCGAGAAATCCCGGGCGGGATTTTATGGATTTTGGGAACCGGAGCGCCGTGGCATGACATGCCAGGGAGATATCCACCATCCCAAACTTGCCATCGGCGCTTCCCAGAGTGGGTTCTTTGCGGAAAATTCGAAAAAGTGTTGCGAGCCCTGGGGAAGGAGGTCGAAGAGCGTAACAAGTTGGATTTTGCGGGATGTTTCATTGATGCCAGCTCTGTCATTGCAAAAAGGGGGTGGTGGCGAGGGAAAAGCCAAGCGGGGCCAAGGTACAAAGCTCGTGGCAATGGCAGACGGCGCTGGTCTTCCTATCGCCATACCCATTGGAAGTGCTTCGCGGCATGAAGTGAGACTGGTTGAGACGACTCTCAAGGCCAGAATTACGAAGGTTCAACCTAAAAGGCTGATTGGAGCCCGAGCCCATGACAGTGACCCTTTGGATGAACAGTTGCGCCAGCAAGGAATTCAGATGATCGCTCCGCATAAAGTCAACCGAAAGAAGGCCGGCACCCGAGACGGACGACCGTTGCGCCGTTATCGCAGACGCCGGAAGATTGAGCGATTGTTTGCCTGGTTGCAAAACTTTCGAGGAATACAGGTTCGACATGATCGGATACTTGAGAACTATCTCGGCTTTGTCTTGTTAGGTTGCATGATCATTTTCCTTAGATCGTATTTTTGAGATGACTTCTAGATCTTTGTACCGCTTTGAAGACCTTTTTCCCGTCCTGATTCGATTCGAATTGCTGCAAAGATGCTGATCTCATATAAGATAATCAGCGGTACCATCACGCTCAGGGGTGCAACAATGGGATCGGAGACCGGCGTAATGATTTCCGCAAACGCAAACAAAATGAAGTACGCGATTTTTCTTTGTTTGCGAAGCATGGTAGCGGTCACGAGCCGCAAGCGGACGAGGATGATCAGAACCGTTGGCAGTTGAAACGCGATACCACACGCCAGCATAAAAAAGATGACGAATGAAATGTAATCATCGGCGGCGGGCAGGAACTGAACTTCGCTGGGGAAGAGTTGGATCAGGACGCGGATCATTTCCCATAACAAATAATAGCCAAAGAGCGCTCCCAGTATAAATAGAATAAATGCGGCCAAGAGCGGGGAAAAAATGGCTCGCCGTTCATTGTCCTTCAAGCCGGGACTCACATACCGATATAAGTTATATGCCCAAACTGGAAACGCACCGACAATTCCCGTATACAACGCGATCCGCCATTTGATCATGAAGCCATCCAATAAGCTGAACGCTTTAAGTTGTAAGCCGCCCGACGGCAATAGCAACAGTTTGAGAATTGGATCTGAAAAGAAAAAAGCAACCGCGGTTACGAGCAAAATAGCCGCGCCGGAAATAATGATTCGCATTCTCAATTCTTCGAGATGATCGAAAAAACTCATATACTTCTCAGACATAAAAGCGAATCCAAATGATTTAATTCCGGCTCTTGACCATCTTCATGCAGGCGCTTCGTTCCCGAATTTATGATTGCGCTGGAAATGAATTGCCGCACTTATTGCAAAAGAGCGCATCGGACGGATTGGACGCGCCGCATTTCATGCAGAACTTACTATTGGTCGGCATATTAGTAGACGATATATTATTGACCGGTACCGATTGAGCCGGAGCAGGTTTGGCAATGGTGTTTTTTTGTTCATCAGCTTGGACCTCGTTCATTCCTTCGCGCAAAGCGGTCGTCATCTCTTGTGACCCTTTTCGAAGTTCAGACATCGATCTGCCAATCCAGCGTCCCACTTCGGGCAGGCTCTTCGGGCCAAAGATGATCAAGGCAATGACGACGATGATCACAATGTGAATGGGTTGTATACCAAAGGGCATTTCAGCCTCCTATATCAGAATAGTATGAATTCTACCGCATAAAGATTAACTCCGGCTAAAGGCCAGATCTTCTGCTTAAAATTACAATTAGTCTGGTTGAGACCAAAGCAATCCCTGACGGGATATAATCTTCCAGAGAAAATTAAAATGAAACGATTAATCCTCATTGCCTTAATCATCCTCTTATTAAGCGTGTGCGTTCGCACATCAACACCCACGCTATTGCCGACTGTTATTCTATTAACACCAACAGCTACGCCGGTCAAGGTTGCGCCTCCGGCGATTCAAGTAGGTACGAGCTATCTCTATGTGGATGGAACAACATTGGCGGCGGTTCCATCTGGATCGTTCATCATGGGCGATCCCAAGGGCAAGGATAATCCGCAGCATCAAGTCACGCTTGGCGATTTTTGGATTTACAGCACCAAGGTCACGAACACACAATATAAATTTTGCTTCGATGCCGGTTATTGCACTTCGCCTGATGGTACCGATAATCCAAACTTCGGCGACCCAGCATATGCCAATAAACCGGTTGTCGGCGTGACGTATGATCAAGCCGCCTCGTATTGCGGTTTTGTTCATGCGCGGCTTCCCACCGAAGCGGAATGGGAGAAGGCTGCGCGTGGCCCTGATGGAAACGTTTATCCATGGGGCAACGATAAACCCAGCTGTGATCTATTGAACTTCGGCAAGTGCGTCGGCAATTTAACTTCGGTGAATAAATATCCAACCGGAAAGAGTTATTACGGTGTCGCTCGATATGGATGGGAACACTTTTGAATGGGTCGCGGATTGGTATGCGGCGGATTATTATTCCGCTGTCTCCATCCAACGATCCGCGGGGACCGGAGAACGGCGACCAGCGCGTCATCCGCTCTGCCGCCTTTGATACAGATGCCTATTTGCTGGATTCTGCGCGTCGTTCCTCCGCCGATCCGGCCAGCCATACAAATGAACTTTCCTTCCGCTGTGTGGTGGACGATTACAACCTGGCGTATTTCGCTCCTTATTGCCAATCGGTTTCTGCAATCAGTGATGCTTCAAGCGTTTCTTCGGTCTGTCCCAATCTTTCGATCACTACACAACAAAGTTGTAAGACTCATTCTGCCTATGTGACCTTTAATGATGATCATCCCGGTGACCCAAATGGGGCAATAGGTGGCGTTGCAAATTGTAAGTTGATCAGCGGCGCGCCCGGCTCGTATCCCCAGGCATACCAATGCACTTCTCAAACCACAGCTGTGATGAATTCAAGCTGTATTTTCACCGGTGTGCAAAACGCAACTTGTGCCGCACACTATTTGCTTGATCCCTCCACCGGACTTTGCAAATGGGATGGGAGCGTTAGTTATGGCAATCAATGTCTGCCAGCTTACAATTATGATCCGCTCAATAAATGTTGCAGCGTTGTGCCCGGCACGGGAGTGAGCTATCCGGCCTGCCCGGCGGGATTATCGTTTACTGAAGATGTACCCAATCATTATGTCTGCCTGCCGGATTCTGTTCCGAATACAGTTACTCAGCAAAGCGTGGTGGTTGATCCATCGAAAGCCTGCACGATCCAGGGCGTCAATAATTGCAAGTTGAATTCCAGTATTTGCAATCAAACTTTTGATTCGTTCTGCCCCACGTTCTGTATCTGTTTGCCAACTGGATTTAAATGTCCAACGCATTGAGTTTGAGATCGGTGGAGCCAATCTCGTGTCAGTGAGCCAATCAATATTTATATGGGATGAAAGGTATAATTCTCTTTATGAATAGGAGAACCGAATGAAACGTTTGATTTGGATTTTGTTGATGGCGATTTTACTGGCGGCTTGCACGCCAGCCTCGACTCCGACTCCAACTCCAACTTTAGCCCCAACCGCAACAGCCATACCGCCGACCTCCAAGCCAACCGCGACCTCTGTGCCTCCAACCAGCGCACCCACACTTGCGCCGGTATCGCTTGCTGGGCCCTCCGCCGGAACAATCATGACATGGGTGGATGGTAGTGCGCTAGTGTATATTCCATCGGGCGAGTTCATCATGGGACTTGGCTATGGTGACGCTCCAACGAAAACCTTTACACTGGATGCTTATTGGATTCAACAAACCGAAGTTACGAACAAAATGTATACCCAATGCGTGGCGAGCGGAAATTGCAGTGCCCCAGTACAGGAGGTCGGCGCGCCGGTTTTTACCGCCATACCATTTGGCGATTATCCCGTCGTCGGCATAACTTGGGATGCAGCCAACAAATATTGTCAGTGGATCGGGGGCCAGTTGCCGAGTGAGGCTCAATGGGAGAAGGCCGCACGCGGTCAGAATGGAAACAAATATCCATGGGGTAACAACAGCCCAAATTGCGATCTTGCCAATCTCAAAACGTGCGGCGGTCATACTAGTCCGGTCAATGCTTATCCGAATGGCAAGAGTTCTTATGGCTTGCTGGATATGGCGGGTAACGTCTATGAATGGGTCAACGATTTTTATGATCCAAACTATTATGCCAGCGCGCCTTCTTCAAATCCCACCGGTCCAGCAACTGGCAATGACCGCATGATCCGCGGCAGCAGTTTCGAAACCGATCTTACGCAAATTCTTTCTGCGATCCGGCATCCTTCCCCGCAGGATTATCATAACTATGATTTGGGATTCCGTTGCGTAGTGCCTCAGCCTATGGCTTATGCGCCATATTGCCAGAGCGCATCTTATCTTCCCATTGGCGGAGCGCAGACGCAGAATGCAACTTGTTCCTTGCCGGACGTACAAGTGGGCGGAAATTATTGTCAGGGTTCGAACAATTATGCCATAGTGGATCTACCTCAAGGAGCGACATATCAAGTGAAATCAAAAGACTTTAGTTGTGCGGATGCGGTGGTGAATGGTCAGCGGAGTTTAAGCTGCACGGGCCCGTCTAATTCATCAACGGATGTAATGATCTGCAATTCGGCCTGTAACGGCACGACGAATTCGGCCAGTTTAGCGCCAGTCTGTGATCCGGGCTACAACCTCGATGCTTCGAGCAATGCAGTGCATATATGCGCCGATTAGCCGAACAACCCGGCGTTGCCGGTTGTCCACAGGGATATACCATGATTGATCGTGGCGGACAAAAGGTTTGCGTGATCGGACAAAATCAAAATGGCCAATGCCCGACAGGTTTATATTTCGATTCGAAATATGGTGCGTGTGTTTCCGCAACCGGTCAGGCCGATGCGCCGTATGGGATCAACAATTCTGACTTGGCAACGAAGAATTATCAGGGTTGCGCAGCGGGATATACATACAGTTCTACCTATCAATGTTGTCAGGCGAATACCGGCGGAACCTATCCGGGCTGCCCGCTTGGATTCGCATTTGATTCTTCCCAGAAAACATGTCTTCCTTCGCAAGTGCAAGTGAGCAGTAGTGGTTGCGTCATAGTACAAGTGAATACCTTGCAATGTGGACCAGCGGTTGATGTGTGCAACCAATGGAGTAACAGCGAGGCGATTTGTATCCGCAGTGGATGTCATTGGAACGAGAAGGGAAAGCAAGCTATTTGCCAGACACGCGCCAGTTGAAATGGAAAAAGCAACAGCCTCCATAATGCAATGTGGAGGCTTTTTTGTTTTATGATTGAAGTATAAGCGGGCGGCGCATTCCCCAATTGGTTTGGTGTTCGTAGGCGTGGGCAGCGCGTCAGTGACTCCAGCTTCATTCCAAGCCTTCGCAATGATTTGTAAACCAATCGGTAAACCTTCTTTGCTGAATCCGCACGGAACCGAAATTGCCGGTAAGCCGGTTAGATTGAATGGTGCAGTAAAGCGGGTGAGACGGCGCGCTTGCTCCACCGCGTCGCTGCCTTCGATCAACGGCGCAGGGATAGGTGTGGTGGGAAGCAGGAGGAAATCATATTGTTCAAAGAACTGGGCGAAACGATGGTTCATTTCCGCTTGTGTGCGGCGTGCCAGCGAATATTCCGTTGACGTAGAACTGCGTCCTGATTCCAAACGTTCGCGCACGTCCGCGCCGAACCAATCAGGATGCATCTGCCAATCGTTCGCGGTGATATGCCGCGCCATCTGCTCTGGGTTATCAAAGGCGTTGGCAAGCGTAGCCTCTCGCAGAAAATCCATTTCGACTCTTTCAACTTTTGCGCCAAGAGAAGTGAATATCCTGACTGTTTCATGGAGGGCAGTTATCACCTCCGCATCCGAGTCTTCGATGTATGGGCCAATCTGCCAGGGCGAATTTTTTGTCTTTGATCTTATCTTCAAGATGATTTAGATAATCGCCCAACAACATGTTGATCGACGCCGGATCTGTCAACATCATATCCCGCGATGATTTGCAAAACCAACGCGGCATCGTTGACTGTGCGCGTGATCGGCCCAACGTGATCGAGATTCCACGAAAGCGGAAATACGCCGCGTAAACTGACGCGTCCATACGTTGGCTTGAGTCCGACCACGCCGCAGAACGCAGCCGGGATTCGGATCGAGCCACCAGTGTCTGTGCCGAGGGCAGCCAAAGACATGCCGGTTGCTACTGCGACCGCGCTTCCGCCGGATGAGCCGCCGGGACTGCGATTTGTGTCCCATGGATTACGCGTCGCGCCGAAATGCGGATTGTTGGTCGTCACGCCGAGGGCGATCTCGTGCGTGTTGGTCTTGCCCATGATAACGGCGCCCGCGTCTTTGAGCTTTTGAATCACTGCTGCGTCTTCATTGGGGATATAATCCTTGAAGAATAATGAACCAGCAGAGTTCTAATTCCCTTCGGTTTCAAATAAGTCTTTGATGGCGAATGGAATATGATTTAATGTCGTTGCAAGCCGTGTCTTTTGTAGCGTAGCAAGCTTCGTGTTGATGAGACGATTGCTTTCGGATCTTCAGCTCTCTCAATGACATCATCGCACACGGTGATAAACGCGTTTAGCTTCGGATTGAGTCGCTCGATCTGACGGAAGCAGGCTTCGGTCAAGGCCTGAGGCGAGAGCGTTCCATCCTGCATTTCTTGTAAGGCTTCGTGAATGGAAAGTAGATCTATTTCAGACATGCTATCCATTATAATTCCGGATATGCTTAAGAACCTTTCCGAAGAATCCAAATTCAAAACTTGTCTCGCGCTTCTGTCATTGGTTGGATTGGGATTCATTTTGATGGTCACGCATAAATATGGGGGGGGCGTTTCATCTGATGCGGCGCGCAATCTCGCCACAGCCGAAAGCCTTTTGCAAGGCAAAGGCTTTGTGGATATGCTCGGCGGGCCGTTTGTGCTGTGGCCGCCCTTATATCCGCTCTTATTAGCGGGATTAAGTTGGCTCACCAAATGCAACGTCTTTCAAGCAGGGTGGGTCTTGAACGTGCTTCTTTATCCACTCAACCTTTGGCTGTGCGGCTGGTTGTTTTATTTGATCTTCAGAGAAAAATCGCTTTACGCTTTCGTCGCGAGTTTGGCCTTATTATTTTCGCGATCCACGCTTCGCATTTATGCCAACGTCGCCTCCGAGCCGTTGTTCGTCACGTTCATGTTGATTTTCTTTTTTACGGCGGCGCGATATTTCCAAGATGATTTCGCATTCCATATTGTGGCTCATGTTTGTCTCGGCGGGGTTGGCGACTCTTCAACGTTATCTCGGCGTGATCTTAATTGGCGTTGGCGGACTTGTTGTTGTCTTCAAAGATGGAAGGCGGGGATTGTCTCGAGCCATTCTACCCGCCCTGGCAGCGGTCCTGCCCATTGCGCTTTGGGGCATATTCCATAATCTTCCTCTCAGCGGTGGATTGTTTGGTCCGCGCAATTTCGGAACGATGTTACCGCTTGAAAACATCAACCTTTCGCTGACGAAGATTCTGTGGTGGTTCATGCCACTCACGCCGCCGCTTGATCAGTTGATGATGCGTCCGTGGATTTTGCTCAGCGCATTTGTTCTGCTTCTGATCATTATCAATAAGCGAGACGATTGGATAAGCTGGCTGAAGTCTCTGGCAAACGGATATGTTTGGCCCGCGATGGTTTTTTCAACCGTTTACTTTTTTACTTTAGCAGTTACGGTTGTCACCGCCGACCATCTCGATCTCACCTCGGATCGCTATTATGTCGTCATTCTGCCGGTGGTTCTGATTTTACTTTTTATTACATTGGATCAATTGGTCTTTAGTCATTTTAGTTTTAAGAAGCCGTTTTCTAATTATGCTAAAGCCTTTTTGATTCTACTCTATTTTATTTAT
>CAVVZL010000021.1:0-15477 GCA_963752775.1 uncultured Chloroflexia bacterium | reverse complement strand
ACATGCCGAACAATTAATCGGTCAGCCGCTGATGGATCCGGACCGACCCGAAGACGTCACGCCTGAACAAGCACATCTGACCGGTTTCCTCGAACAAGCCATGCGCGCCCAATATTTATTTCATCGCAATAAAGATTATCTCGTGCAAGGCGGCAAGGTTATCATCGTGGATGAATTCACGGGCCGCCTCATGCCCGGACGAAGATGGTCGGATGGTTTGCATCAAGCCGTCGAGGCCAAAGAGAATGTGCGCGTCGAGCCGGAGAACGTGACCTACGCCACCATCACTTTGCAAAATTATTTCCGCATGTATAAAAAGCTGGCGGGCATGACCGGCACCGCGCTGACTGAATCGGAAGAGTTCAGCAAGATTTATAAATTGGAAGTGATGCCGATCCCAACCAATCTGGAGTATCAAGCCTTTGGTGATAGTGCGCCGCTGGTCGAGGTCAAAGCAAAAGATGAAGAAAATTATCAGTATTCGTATTTTGCAAGAAAAGATGACGGCAATGAGCCGGTTTATTATCGTCGCAAAGATTATCCCGACGCTATTTATCGAACTATTAAATCGAAGCTGCGCTCCATCATAACGGAGATTGTTCGGTATCATACACTGGGACGACCGATGCTGGTCGGCACAACTTCCGTTAAATCGTCCGACCGCTTATCAAATCGGCTCAAAGCGGAGCCTGCACGGCGCATGATGCAAATCTTATTGGTACGTCATGGATTCTTGAAAGCCAATAATCGCGAAGAAGACGGAAGACTCATCCCTGAACTTCAGCCATTCAATGAATCGCTGGAAAAGATCACGCCCGACGCATTGAGAAAATTTGGCTCATCGTTTGGCATGACCAACCTCAGCCTCGATGATCCCTCGAATCTTTCAACGCTTCTTGAGATTTTGGACTTGCCGGCATGATGCAACGGACCGTCTGAAATCGGTCCTACAAGCGGGCGTACCGCATCAAGTGCTTGAACGCGCGCAGGCATACGGAAGAATCGCAAATCATCGCGGGTGCGGGCGCGTTCGGTGCAGTGACTATCGCCACGAACATGGCGGGACGCGGCGTGGATATCAAACTCGGCGGTGAGCTAGCTGAAGAAGTCATCTCGGCGGTCAATCGGGTGTTGCGCCGTGCCGGTTATGAGGATCCGTTCGACATGCCGCTCGAAGAGCGGCGTCAGGCTTTGCAAAAAGTTGATCCATCACAATATGGATTCTATGAAGCCGAGGTCAAACATTTTCTTCAATACTTTGAAGATATGGAACGTGTCAAACAACTGGGTGGCTTGCATGTCATCGGCTCGGAACGCCATGAGGCGCGCCGCATTGACAACCAGCTGCGCGGCCGTTCCGCGCGCCAAGGCGACCCCGGTTCATCGCGCTTTTATCTTTCGCTTGAAGATGATCTGATGCGACTCTTCGGTGGCGACCAAGTCAGCGGCTTGATGCAGCGCCTCAAAGTGGATGAACTCGCTTCCGCTCGAAGCACGCATGGTCAGCGGCATCATCGAAAATTCACAGCACCGCGTCGAGGGCGCCAACTTCGATGTCCGCAAGCATTTGCTCGAATACGATGACGTGCTCAATAAACAACGCGAGCAAATCTATTCTCAGCGCGATCGCATCTTCACCAAGGAAGACTTGACCGAAGATGTGGATGACATGTTGCAGTCCGAAGTCGGGAAGCGCGTCGAGCTTGGACTGAGCGATGAAGAAGGTCCTTGGAAATTGATTGCGTGGCTGGAACAGGTCCAACCGCCTTTTGAATCGCAAGGACGCTTCATTCCGACTTTTGGGCTGTCTCTCATTCTCAATGAGTTAAACAAATCTGACGATGTTCGCGCGGCCATCCCTGATATCGTTTCCCGTGCGATTGAAATCGAACAATCTCACACCTTGCGCGCCATCGAGGCTTTGATCGAGCACACGGAAGGAGACTCTCGATAATCAAATCTCCGAACGCACCGACTCACTGGATGCCTTCTTTCAAACCTTGCACAACTCCGAAGAGCCGATCCGTCCGCAAAAGGCTGCTGAAGAATTAAGCGGCTTGATCCATTTTCAGTTGCGGCTGAATGGCGAGCAATCCCGTTTGCTGACCGATGATCCCGATGAATTCAAGAAATGGCTGGAGGATTACGTTGAGACGAATTTGATTGGCATCAATGCCAATCGCGTGATTGGCGCAATCGAACGCCGCTTGAATGAACCGCTTGGATTAAAGATTAGATACTTCCAATTGGGACGAGGCGGCAAATCAAATCGTCAGCGCTGGGCGTGAACTGATGAAGCGTCAGCGAGAGCAATTGACTTCGCAGGTTCAACACGATTTGGAAACCATCATGCAGCGAGAATCCGCTGACGATGAATTCGAGCAAACTGCGCATATTGTTATCGCTATCGCAAGGCGTGCGTACACTCTTCGATCAACGAACCCATCGTCAGCTCAGACAAGTTTTTAGCCGCTTTACTTATATTTATCTGGCCGCGCTGCTGTTGGAAAACCGCACCGCTGAAGATGTGACCGATGCCGTGCTTGAACATCTCGAGGAAGCTGAGTCCGCGCTGCAGACCACCTGGGGACAAAGCGAATTCGCCCGTCTAGGTCAGAACGCCACAAAACTTTCAGACTTCGGAGCCGCTGCGAAAGTATTCGGTGAAGAAAGACAAAGTGCAGAAGTATCCGCTTTGAGTGAGTCTGAGCGCGAGCAGTTGATCCAAGCCATCGGATCTTACGTTCTCAATGAAGTCAAACGCCAACTATTGTTGAGCGCAATCACGGAATTATGGGTCGAATATTTGACGAAAGTCGAAGCCCTGCGTGTTTCAATCGGTCTCGAGGCTTATGCACAGCGTGACCCACTGGTACAATACAAGGGCAAGGCTTCAGAGTTGTTCCAGCAATTGCTGTCGGATGTGCGTGCCGCTGTGATCGGGCGCGTGTTCTCTTATCAACCGCGGCGCATCGAGGTTACACCGACGGAAGTCGCTGAGGTGCCTGCCGAAGCGCAGGCTGCTCAAATTGAGAGTAGCAAGAAGAAACGACGTCGCCATTAATTAAAGATATGGCTGAAGCGAATCACTGCAACCTTAAAGAATTACCGCGCCCTCCCCAAAGTGGAACTGCATCGCCATTTGGAGGGCACTTTGCGTTTGGACACCATGCTCGACATTGCGCGCCAGCATGGGATCACGATCCCGGCCGATATCATGCAACTCAGCAGCCTGGTGCAAATGCAGGAAGAAGAAAAGTATACTTTTCAGAACTTCCTTTCCAAGTTCAATACCTTGAGATTGTTTTATCGTTCGCCTGATGTAATCCGTCGCATCACGCGCGAAGCGATTGAAGACGCGGCCATGGATAATGTCAAATATATGGAACTGCGTTTCACGCCCGTGGCGCTCAGCCGCGCCGAGCGCTTTCCGCTTCACGATGTGATTGAATGGGTGATCACCAGCGCGCAGGAAGCCGCAGAAGAATTTGGCATTACGGTACGGTTGATCGCGTCTGTCAATCGGCATGAAAGCCATGAACTGGCTGAACAGGTCGCGTGGCTCGCCGCGGAACACAAGGATCGCGGTTTGGTTGCAATGGACTTGGCAGGCAACGAAGCCGAGTTCAAGTCCGAGCCATTTTACGGCGTGTTCAAGGAAGCGCGGCAGGCCGGACTGCACATCACCATTCACGCCGGAGAATGGGGACCGGCGGCGAATGTTAAAGAAGCCATTGAAGAGTTGGGCGCAGAGCGCATCGGTCATGGTGTGCGTGTGCTCGATGATGATCATGTGGTCGCGTTGGCAAAGGAACACAACACTGCATTCGAAGTCTGCGTGACGAGCAATTATCAAACCGGCGTCGTGACCGCGCTGGAAGCACATCCGTTGGGAGCCATGCTCAAAGCGGGACTCAATGTCACGATCAATACCGACGATCCCAGCATTTCGCGCATCACGTTAAGTCAATGAATATCACATCGTTTGCGATGAACTTGGTCTCTCCATGGATACGCTCAAAGCGCGAATTATCGCCGCGGCGCAGGCGGCTTTTCTTTCCGACGAAGAACGCGATAAATTGGTGAAACAACTGACGAAAGAATTGAAATTGTAGTAAAATCGCACAAAATCACAGGGTATCAAAGGCGCTCCTTTGTACCTTATGAGGTGAAAGATGATCCCAAAGGAGCTAACCATGAACGATTTTTTTAACGCGCGTGATAGTTTGAAAGTGGGGAAAAAGGAATATGGCTTTTACCGACTCGACGCATTGGAAAAAGCGCATCTCACGGACTTGAAGCGGCTTCCGTTTTCGATCCGTATCATGCTCGAGGCCGCACTCCGTCAATGCAATGACAAAGAGATTACACAAGAAGACGTAAAAAATATAGCTGGTTGGAAGCCACAAGGTAAAAGTCCGGGAATTCCATTTCTCCCCGCACGTGTTGTGATGCAAGATTTCACAGGAGTCCCAGCAATTGTAGATTTAGCTGCGATGCGCGCCGCCGTTGCCCGTCTCGGCGGCGACCCGAAGAAGATCAACCCGCTTGTACCAGTTGATCTCGTCATTGACCATTCCATCCAAGTTGATTTCTTTGCGACTGCTGATTCGCTTCAACGAAATACCGAAGTTGAATTCCAGCGCAACCGCGAGCGCTACGAATTTTTGAAATGGGGACAAAAGGCATTTCGTAATTTCCGCGTTGTCCCGCCGATGACTGGCATTGTGCATCAGGTCAATCTTGAATATCTCGCCGATGTAGTGATGACCAAAACAGAAAACGGCGAAATCGTTGCTTTTCCTGATACGCTGGTCGGCACCAATTCGCACACCACGATGATCAATGGACTCGGCGTGCTGGGTTGGGGCGTGGGCGGCATCGAAGCCGAAGCAGTGATGCTTGGTCAGCCGATGGATATGCTCTTGCCGGATGTGATTGGCTTCAAGCTTCACGGCAAATTGAGAGAGGGCGTGACCGCCACTGATCTCGTTCTCACTGTGACGCAAATGTTACGCAAGAAAGGCGTGGTGGATAAGTTCGTTGAGTTCTTCGGCCCGGGACTTGACTCTATGTCCCTGCCTGACCGCGCCACCATTGGCAACATGGCTCCCGAATACGGCGCGACGATGGGATATTTCCCAGTCGATGCTGAAACGCTGAGATACATGAAATTGACGGGTCGTCCGGATGAAGTCATCGAACGCACCGAAGCGTATATGCGCGCACAAGGATTATTCCGCGACTGCGTCCTCACTTGATCCTGAATTCACCGATACGCTCGAACTCGATCTCGACTCAGTGGTGCCATCCTTAGCTGGACCCAAGCGTCCGCAGGATCGCGTGCCGATGTCTGAACTCAAGAAAACATTTGAGAAAGCATTGACTGCTCCGGTCAAAGAGCGCGGCTTTGAGTTGAAGCCTGAAGCGTTAAAAGCCGAAGCAACATTTGGGACTAATGGCGGCTCGCGTACGATGAAACATGGCGCGGTGGTGATTGCCGCGATCACTTCCTGCACAAACACATCCAATCCATCCGTACTGATCGCGGCAGGATTAGTCGCAAAGAAAGCCGTTGAGAAAGGTCTAAGTGTTCAGCCTTATGTCAAGACGTCGCTTGCGCCCGGCTCACGAGTTGTGACAGATTATTTGATGAAAGCGAATCTGCTCGACCCTCTTGCGAAGCTCGGTTTCAATGTTGTAGCATATGGATGCACAACCTGCATTGGAAATAGCGGCCCGCTTTCGAGCGAAGTCGCACGCGCGGTAACAAGCAGTGATTTGATAGCCGCGGCCGTGCTATCTGGCAATCGCAACTTTGAAGGACGTGTCCATCCGTTGGTCAAAGCGAACTTCCTTGCCTCGCCGCCACTTGTTGTTGCGTACGCGCTGGCTGGCACAGTTGATATTGATCTCAACCAAGAACCGCTTGGCACTGATACAAAAGGTCAACCTGTTTATCTTAGAGATTTGTGGCCCAGCCAGGATGAAATCAAAACGGCTATTGCTTCCAGCCTCGACGTGAGCATGTTCAAGAATCGTTATTCTAGCGTATTCGAAGGCTCGGATATGTGGAAGGCGATTAAAGTTTCCGGCGGCGATATTTACGAATGGGATGAGGCTTCAACATACATTCATCATCCGCCATATTTTCAAACATTGACCCTGGATGCGCCGTCCGTAAACGATATCAAAGCCGCGCGCGTGCTTGGACTTTTTGGCGACTCGATCACGACCGATCACATCTCACCTGCCGGCAACATCGCCACGGATTCTCCCGCCGGAAAATTCCTGCAAGAGCATCATGTTCAGCCCAAGGATTTCAACCAATACGGCGCGCGCCGCGGCAATGACCTCGTGATGGTACGCGGCACATTTGCGAATATTCGTCTGAAGAATTCGCTTGTGGCTCCGAAGGAAGGCAATTGGACAAAGCATTTTCCCGACGGCTTGGTTATGCCCTTCTATGATGCGGCGATGAAATATCAAGGCGAAGGCGTGCCTGCGATCGTGATTGCGGGTAAGGAATATGGAACCGGCTCCAGCCGGGATTGGGCTGCGAAAGGTCCACTGCTCCAAGGCGTGAAAGCCGTGATCGCAGAATCATTCGAGCGCATTCATCGTTCCAATCTGGTCGGCATGGGCATTTTGCCGTTGAAGTTCATCGATGGACAGAATGCTGAATCGCTTGGGCTAAAAGGCGATGAGCTTTACGACATCAAAGGCTTGAGCGGTGATATGAAGCCGAAGTGCGTTGTCATGGTGCGCGCCAAGAAACCGGATGGCAAGGTGATTGAATTCAAAGCCACCGTGTTGTTGAACACCGACTCTGGAAGTGAGCTACTATCGCAATGGCGGTATCTTGCACGCGGTGTTGAGAAATTTAGTGAAGTAGATTGACACGAATTAACGTTCACTATTTGTCAAGCAATATTCACCTACATTTACACCATGATCAACGCGGGTTGTCATTGCATCTGAGCTTGCAGGGACGAAGGCCCGCCCCTGTGAGGTGATGCTTATAGGTCTGTTCGGGACAACGACATATGTCGAAATTTATGGAGAAGTAAAAACGTTTCTTACTGTTCGCTCGATATATCGTCCTCCTTGATCCAATACCTGGTCATGAGTTTGCACGGCGCAAAAGGAATTAATTCCATTAAAATTCTGCACCAAATCTGTAGGAACGATCAGCCATATCAAATCGGAATCCTGGTGATAGCCGGCCAGATTCAATCCCAATATAATAGTCTGACCCGCTTGTACTTTTTCAAATGCCCCGCGAATCGATATATTAGTAAAGTGCGCCAGATTATTTTGTAGGTCAGTGTATCTAAGATTTGGGATTATTGAGATAGCCTCTTCTTTTTTAGGTACAACATTAACATACGATCCTTGAGAAATGGGGATGATTAAAAGCGCTTCGCCAGGGTTGCAAGAGAGTTCGGGTCCAGCAACTTTTGGATGGCTTTCAACACCAATCCAACCCAACAGGATCAGAGAAATGACAATGCACGAGATAAAGAATATGCCATTCGAACTCTTTCTGCGCGGCGGCAGCCAACGCCGTGGCGTCGAATTCCATCTGCTCTTGACTTACAAATGATAGTCCTGCAATCAGGACTAGAAAGGGAGCAGTTGCAGTCATCGCGCGGATTCCATCATCAATGGGCGGAGCAAATGGAACTGATAACACTATTCCTACAAATGCCAACAACATCATACGACTAAATGAGCTATGATGGTTCCAAGCGAGTTTCCACAGGCCGACCAAAGTCAAAAATGCCAGGATATAGGCAGTTGGTACTATCTGTCTATATGGTAAGTATAAGAAGGAAAAAAAACGTAGCGGATTAAAGAAATCTCGATAAGACTTTAGGATAGCTCCTGCAAAAAGGCCTGGTGAATGAAGAAAAATTTTCATGGAAATGCCAAACGCGGCTTGAGTCGGCATTCCCGGATAATCCAAATAATATGATTGCCACCCTCTATAACCTGTTACCATACCGTACAGGTTCTCCCCGAAATTCACGAATGGTAAGCTTCCAGGAACGGCCAAAGTTTTAAAGATCAAGAGATTTATTGAAAAACCAAGTAGGGCACATATCGTGAGGATGCCAAGAGATTTTAATGAGAACGGTGCCGCTTGGTGCCATGCAGCTCCCCAAAGAATCAATAACGGAAGAACAAAAAAAGCTCCGGCGCGCGCATTTAGCGCCAGAGTCAAAATAAATATACCAAAACATGCAAATCGAAAATCTCTTTTTCTCAAACTGCGAAGGAGAAAAGCTAACGCAAGCATGCCCAAAGGGATACCTAATTGCTCAGTAAGAAATTTGCCATCAAATTTCCCTGTATAGCAGTAACTCATTGCCACTACCACAATTGCCGACGGCGCAGCGCCAAAGTTTTTTCTTATCTCGATCGCAAGCAACGATAAGACGATGGAAACTATCAGGGCCATCCCTAGCAAGGATACAATAAGGCCCTGTCTGAAAAGAAATAGAAGGGCGGCCAGAAAAACAACAAACAAGGGACGGCGCGAAGCAAAAGCGGAAAGTTGCCCGCCGTACAATAAATTTACCGCACCAGCATAATAGCCGTTTGCATCATTAAATGGAAGAACGCCTGTAATTGAAAAACCGTCCGTATCCAATCCCTGCAGCCGCCAATAGAAAGGAGAGAGCATCAAGAGTAAAATCAGGAAGAAACCCGCCCACGCACTGAATTTGTCGAGCGGACGAAAGATCAGTGCAAATCCGAATCCCAATAGAAGCAAACTTCCAAATGTATGCCAATTGTCATTAAGGCTTACAAATGACTTTAGAGAGACATAAATTAAAAGGAAAACCAAGACAACAATTCTTGGCAATGGAGCGTTCAAAAAAGAAAGTACTGCTGAAAGTTTTTTTGAAACCCAAGCAGCGATATCACTAATTTGGGCCAACATATCCACCTTCACTTTGCAAAATGAAACCACAAAATAATTTCATGACGGAGCACAAAAAGTTAACGGTTCGCGATCATGAAAGCCGTTTTGGTTTGTCATGTTAAATTATTCAGATCAACATGCTTTCTTTGGATATTATAGCAGTATAGAAGCGGGTGTGTAACGACAGTGTGGTCATTAACACAAGTCCACATGTGTTTAAGATTCTGTTAAAGCGGCATTAGGAATAGTTTGTCTTTGCATCTGCGCCTGCATGGACCAAGGCCCCGTCCATGTAATGGTGATGGGAACGATCTTGCCTTTCAAATCTTCATCCGATTCTATAAAGACAAGTTTATTGGTCGGCGTGCGGCCCTTCCAACGGTTCTTTACTTTTTCCTCGAAGAGAGCATCCACCGTTTGACCGAGATATTTTTTGTTGATCTCGTCCACGATCTTTTCCTGCAGCTCTTCCAGCGTGCGGAAGCGGCGCATCTTTTCCTCGTCCGAAACGTTGTCGTCCATGCGACGTGTGGCAACCGTCCCTTCACGAGAAGAGTAACGAGCCAAATGTGCCACATCAAGTTTCAGGTCCGATAAGACGCGGTATGTTTCCATGAATTGCTCATCGGTCTCGCCAGGGAATCCAACAATGATGTCGGTCGCAATCGAGCAATCCGGAATTTCTTCCGGATTTTTTCAACAAGCTCGCGATAATCTTTTTGAGTGTAACCGCGCTTCATGTTGGCAAGCACTTCATCGTCGCCTGCTTGGATCGGGACTTCGATATGCGGCATGACCTTCGGAAGTTCGGCAACGGTATCCATCAATTCTTCGGTGAAATAATTGGGGTGCGAAGTGAGGAAGCGGATCCGCTCAATGCCCTCGACTTGATGCACGATGCGCAGCAACCTGGCGAGGTTCGGACCATCAGGCATATCCTTGCCATACCGATCCACGATCTGACCGAGCAACGTGATCTCCTTAATGCCCTGTGAGGCGAGCGAACGAATCTCGCTGACGATATCACCCACAAGACGACTGCGCTCGACGCCGCGTCGAAACGGGATGATACAAAAGGTACAAGCATGCGAGCAACCGTAAACAATCGGCACATGCGCGCTGATGAGTTCACCGCGTTCATGCTGAGGAAGAATTAATTCTTCATCCATCATTGCAAAGCGACGCGTGGTTTCACCTGATTCGATGGCGCGTATCTCGCCTTGACTCAAAAATGAAACCAGCGGCCCTGGATCAGACGGAGGCGAGAACACATCCACGAATGGAAGCTTGGCGCGCAGTTTCTCCGCGCCGCGCACGCCGACCAGACAGCCCATCAGGTTGATCACTAGATTCGGGTTTTGTTCCTTGAGCGGACGCAGCGAAGTCACGCGTCCGAGCGCCTTATCCTCGGCAGACTGGCGTACCACGCAGGTGTTCAAAACAATAACGTCGGCTTCTTCGGGTTTATCGGTAAAGGTGTAGCCCAAGTGCTCCAGCGACGAGCCGACGCGTTGCGAGTCGGCCACGTTCATCTGACAGCCTTCGGTCCAAATGTGATATTTCATCCTGCTCCTTGCAGAAGTTTCGAGTCCGTGTTATGAAAACGCAGGACTTCGTAAGGTGTAAATTATAACCGATGCTTTATATTTTCTATAATTAGGAATTGGATAACGAAGAGCGCAGAGAAAATTCTCTGCGCTCTTGATTTTTATGCAGGCTGCTTCTTCAGCATATCCAAGTGATGCTTGCGGAACTTGGCCACCTTTGGGGCGACCACCGCCATGCAATATGGCTGGTTGGGATTATTAGCGAAGTATTCTTGATGGTAATCTTCGGCTATGTAGAATTTATCTAGCCTAGTCACCTCGGTCACGATGGCCTTGTCCCAAATGTGCTGGTTGTTCAATTCCTTGATGGTCTCCTCGGCAATCTTCTTTTGTTCATCATTGTGATAGAAGATTGCCGACCGATATTGCGTGCCGACATCATTGCCTTGGCAATTCATCGTGGTCGGATCGTGGATGGAGAAGAAGACGTTCAGAATATCCTTGTATGAAACGATCTGCGGATCGAACGTCACTTGCGTGACCTCAGCGTGGCCCGTTGTGCCGACGCAGACTTCGCGATAAGACGGATTAGCTTTTGTCCCGCCCGCATAACCGGACTCCACCGAATGCACGCCTTTGACTTCATCGAATACCGCTTCAAGACACCAGAAGCATCCCCCGGCCAGTGTTGCAGTTTGTAGTTTACTGTTCATAATAAATACTCCTCATAAAATAAATTTATAGGCTTGTTCTCTGATTAGATGAGATGTGACCGGGAAATATTATTAGGAGAAGGTGATAAAAAATAGGGGCGACTTGCGAGTCGCCCCTACGAATTACGATTTGTTTTGGTTACGCGCTTGGTTCAGGGACTCCAGCACGGGTTAGCATAATATCTCCGTCGGGATTCACTTCGACGAGGATTGCATCCCCATCCGTGAATTCACCGGAGAGCAGACGATCCGAAAGCGGGTCTTCGACTCTTTGCTGGATGACGCGGCGCAATGGCCGTGCGCCAAACTCATTGTCATAGCCTTCATCTGCGAAAGCTGCCAGCGCCGCGGGAGTCGCCGTCAGCGTGAGGTTGTGATCTTTGAGCCGCTCGGCCACTTTGTCCAGTTCGAGCGAGACGATCTTCTCAATATCGGCCTTGTTCAGGGAACGGAAGATGATCACGCTGTCGAGTCGGTTCAGGAATTCCGGCCGGAAAACTTTCTTCAACGAATCGGTCAGCTTCTTGCGCATGTCTTCGTAGGATTGACGTTCTTCGGTCTCTTCATTGCGCTTCAAAGCAAAACCGAGCGCAGTGCCCTTCTTGATCAGGTCGGCGCCGATGTTGGAAGTCATCACGATGATCGCGTTGCGGAAGTCCACCTTGTGGCCTTTGGCATCGGAGAGATGACCTTCTTCCATGATTTGCAACAGCATGTTGTGAACCTCAGGATGCGCCTTTTCGATTTCATCGAAGACGACGATCGAATAGGGACGGCGGCGCAGAGCTTCGGTGAGCTGGCCTGCATCTTCATAGCCGACATAACCGGGAGGCGCACCGACCAGACGGGATGCCGTATGGCGTTCCATGAACTCGGACATATCGAGTTGAAGCGCCGCATCTTCACTGCCGAACATAAACTTGGCCAGCGCTTTGGTGAGTTCCGTTTTGCCGACGCCGGTGGGGCCGAGGAAGATGAAGGAACCAATCGGTCGCTTCGGGTCTTTCAGACCCGGCGCGGGCACGGCGCACCGCGCGTGAGATGGCAAGGATCGCATCTTCCTGCCCGATGATGGACTTCTGAAGTTCCTCTTCCATCTTGAGCAGGCGTTGAGATTCCGCTTCCGCCAATTGCATCAGCGGTACGCCGGTCCACATCGAGACGACTTCAGCAATATCCTCCGCGGTAACAACGGGACTGTTGGCGCGATCCCAGCCGGAACGCAATTTTTCGATCTCTGCGCCCAAATTGGTCTCGCGGTCTTCCCATTCCTTGATGTCGTCAGGGTTGCCTTCTTCCTGGGCCAGTGAGCGGTTCTGGCACGCGGCGCGCAGTTGACCGAATAAATCCTTGGCGTGCTTCGCCGCGGGACTTTTGTACATGCGCACGCGTGAAGATAACTCATCGATCAGGTCAATGGCTTTATCGGGAAGGAAGCGTTCGGTCACATATCTCGACGAAAGATGTGTTGCCGCTTCGAGAGCTTCATCTGAAATCACGAGATGATGATGCTCTTCGTATGCCGAGCGAACTCCTTTGAGAATTTCAATCGTCTCCGTTTCAGAGGGTTCATCCACTTGCACAGGCTGGAAGCGGCGTTCGAGCGCGGCATCGGACTCGATGTGTTTGCGATATTCATCCAGCGTGGTCGCGCCGATGACCTGCAGTTCGCCGCGCGATAAGGCAGGCTTCAAAATATTCGCGGCGTCGACGGAGGAACCAGCAGCTCCCGCGCCGACCAGCATATGGACTTCATCAATAAATAATATCGCGCCGGATTGTTTCAATTCATCAATGACGCGTTTGAGTCGCTCCTCGAACTGGCCGCGATACATCGTTCCCGCGACCAAAGAACCGACATCCAGTTGAAGCACGCGCTTGTTCATCAGCGGCGCGGGCACATCGCCTTCGACGATGCGCTGGGCGAGTCCCTCGACGATGGCAGTCTTGCCGACGCCGGGTTCGCCGACCAACGCGGGGTTGTTCTTCGTGCGGCGCGCCAGGATCTGAATCACGCGCTCGATTTCCTTTTGGCGGCCAACGACCGGATCGAGTTTCTTTTCCTCGGCCATCGTGGTGAGGTCAACGGCCAGTTGATCCACGAGCGGAGTCTTCGGCCCGGAAGTTGGAGCGCGCCCAGGTTGCGGCGAACCGGCCGGAGCCGGGGATGATGCGGTTTCATTCAGCACGCGTCGAGTTTGTCGTCGGATCTGATCGGCCGTCACGCCAAGTCTGCGAAGCACTTCCATCGCCGATCCCTCAACGCGCACCAGCCCGAGCAAAATATGTTCAGTACCGATGTAATGATGCCCGAGGTGGCGCGCCTCTTCCACTGCATATTCAAGAACCTGTTGTGTGTCACTTGCCAACTCGAGCTTGCCGCTGACTGAGTTTCCATCCACCGAAACTCGTCCCACCATTTCGCGCACACGCGCCAATTCCAATCCGAGTTCGCGCAGGAACGCGTCCTGCGACGCCACCATCTTCTTCGATCAATCCGAGCAGAAGATGTTCGGTGCCGATGCTTTCCTGATGCGACCGTTCGGCCTCCTGATGAGCGAGGCTTAATACCCGTCGTGCACGCTGGGTAAAACGTTCCATACCAGCCATAAATTATTCTCCAAATCTCCAATCAAACAAAGGACTATCGAGGAATGATTGTACCAAAAAGCAAGGGGAGTCTGTATAGGAAAATGATTAGAAATTCCTTACGCCTTATAACAGGTTTGTAAGTTGATGCAGAAATTGTGAATTGGAAATCGGAAAGGGCCCGCATCCGACGCCCGAAAGCCGGATTCCGATTATCGATTATCCCCATCACCTTGAATTTTTCCGCGCGCCTGGCGATCTAGCAATTTTGCGATGTTGTATTCGGCAATCTCATCCAACGATAGATTAAGTTCCGTTGCGACTTGTGCCAGATACCACAACACGTCGCCGAGTTCGGCTTTGAGCGCTTCACGCGTTTCGTCACTGATGATTCCATCTTTATCACGGAAAACTTTTTTGATCTTGCCCGCCACCTCGCCCGCTTCGTTGGTCAGGCCCAGCGTGGGATAGATGACGCCGTGCCCAATGACAGGATATTTGGCGGTGGCTTTTGCTTTTTGTTGGTATTCGGTGAAGTTCATTTACAATCCTCATTGTCGTCCGGATTACCGTGAATTCCATATTCGAAATTAAGGCAAATCCATTCGATAAATTCTCAACGGTTTTCACATCAAAATTATATTGGCAACCTTGTCTCAGGAATAAGCAAATCATTTGGCATCTCAACGGCATTCTTTCAAAATAAAAAATTCTTTGCCAGTAAAAGCAAAAGTCTTTTCAAGCTTTTGCATTTATCTTTGCCAAGATAAGAACAAAATGATGTTGTTTAAGCCATTTCCGCTTTTCTAACACTTCATGTAGATGTTCACTAATTGTTGTCGGCATGTTCCTGATCTCTTTAGAATTTCTTATTAAATAACTGTGTCTTATAAATCCTATTGGTCAATTGCTTCTGAAACTTTCATAGCGTTAAGATTTGATGGGGCAAATGTATTTATCGCAAACATCAACAATCGCCTTCCCATACCTGAGGCCTCATAATGGTTTGGATGCACAAAGACTTGCTTAATTGCTTTATCCAATGATGGTGGATATCATTTTTTATGTTCATGCTTTTGCTTAAACTACTCGACAAAAGAATTTGTCAGATTTTTCCAAAACTCATCCTTCTCGCCGGGCACGAATGGAGTGTAAAAAGTCAAACGATCCGCAATTCCATCATAACGTGTTTTCAATTCGCCAGCCAATTTTTGCGGCGAAGTCACAAGACAAAACTCATTCAGCATTTCATTGGTGATCAGCATCGGCATCTTGGCCCATTCGCCTTTTGCCGCGTGCACAGATAATTTTTCGACGGTCTCGCCCCAGCCATGAAAGTCCATGACGGAACGATAAGAAGGCGTCGAAGCATAGAATGAAATCTGTGCGCGCGCGAAGTTCTCCTCTTCGGGTGAAGTCGCAACAAACGCTGTCACTGAAACTGTGACATCTTGTCTCTTGCGACTGGTTTTCTGTGCGCCTTCTTCAATTGCAGGCAACATCACCTCATGCAAATAACGCGGACTATTGAACGGATGGACATGGAACCCTTCGCACAGTTCACCAGCAAGTTTTGCCAAGCCGGTGTTCACGCCTGAAATGTAGATCGGAATACCACCACCCAACCCTCCCGCATTTTCTTTGAAAATGGGGGAGAGCAACGGAGGGGTGTGAAAAACGGCGACATCAAGGTGAC
>CAVVZL010000020.1:0-17678 GCA_963752775.1 uncultured Chloroflexia bacterium | reverse complement strand
TATGTTTATGTACACCTACTTCAACGACTACCGTATTGCTCCGAAGAAGCTGTTCAGGATACTGGTCAAGATACCATGTTTCAGGATGCGGTCAGCGCTTTGCGCGCCGGGCGATAAAGCGCGCGCCAAAGATATCCTGACGCGCCTATTGAAAGCGGATCAAAACAACGCGACCTATTGGGTTTGGATGAGCGCCGCGGTGGAAACGAACAAGGAGCGCATCTATTGTCTGCAAACCGCGTCAAGTTCGACGCTGAAAACGCATCTGCCAAACGCGGCCTGATTTTGCTCGGTGCGATTCCGCCCGATGAGGATGTCCAACCATTCCCACTCAATCGTGCGCGTGCGTGGGAAGAGAAGCTTTTATTGGCGCATGAACAGCCTCAGTCGAAGGGCAACTCCACTCCTGTAGCACGGCTGGCGATCGTAGTCGTGGCCGGAATTATTGTTGTGGGGCTGGCGGTTGCCGGTTTGATCATATTTCCGCGCCAGAATGCCAGTTCGTTTTTCCGCGTATTTAATACCAATACTCCCGGCCCTTCACCCACCTTTACGCTCACCCCGACTTTCGTCAATGAGACCTCACAGCCTGTTTCAATCAGCTACGGGTCCCACTTCATTGGCCTCTGCGCTGCGTGTTTTCTATACTGTGACTCCGCTTTATGTTAATACGCCGCTCTCGCCACAATCTGAAGATCAATATAATGTTGCGGAAGCCGCATATCAGAAAGGTGACTGGGCATCTTACATTACGGACATGCAGCAGATTGAGTCGTTCGAGCCCACTGCGGCGGATATTCCCTATGATATCGGCGAGGTATACCGCTTCAAGGGGATTATAAAGACGCGTTGGACGCCTATACGGCGTCGCTTCACATTGATCCGAATTTTGCTCCCGCATATCTTGGAATGGCGCGCGCCAATTTGCTTCGGGATCCCAATACCGATATCACCCAGTTGTTAAGTGTGGCTCTTCAAGATGATCCGAATTACGGTGAGATATATCTCGAACGCGCCAATTATTACCTGTATCATAACCAGCCAGACTTGGCTCTCAATGACCTCGACGCGGCCAAGAAGCGTATGCCGAATTCGGCGCTGGTCCAATTGGGTTACGCCCGCGCATATCTGGCACAAGGAAATGCTGACAAAGGTCTCGCCTCCGCTCAACAGGCCAACCAAATTGATCTGACGCTTTTGCCGGCTTATCTTGTCCTCGGCCAGGCGTATGTTGCAAACGCTCAATATTCGGATGCGATCAAGCCTCTTGATACTTATCTCACTTATGGTACGACAGATGGAAGCGCCTACGCTTTGCTGGGAAAATCCTATGAAAAGACAGGGGACTATCAGGACGCAATCACCGCATCGACGCCAAGCACTTTCGCTCGACCCTGCTCAACGGCAAGCCTATCTCTACCGTGGACTTTCGTATCTCGAATTGAATAACATTGATTTGGCAGATGGCGACCTCCGCAAGGCATTCGAATTTTTTCCTGAGTCATTTGCTGCAGAGTCTTGGATTGATGCGTGTTTCATATGAAGAGGAGCATTATGGCGATGCCTTCCTGCGCATCGGACTCAACTGAAGCGCTGGCCCAGACCGATCAGCAAAAGGCGTTGGTGCTTTATTGGACTGGATTGATTCAAGAGATGCGCGGTGATCCGAAAGATGCGATTACAGCCTGGCAGTCTTTGCTTGCGATGTCCTCGGATGCGATGACCTCGCAAATGCGCCACGATGCGATTCAGCATTTGGACGCACTGACTACCGGAACGCCCACGCCCGGGGCTGGAACTCAAGCAGTCACGCCTGCCGAAGGCTTGACGTAACACCAGCTTCAACACTAACGTTGACACCCGCTCTGAGTCAAACTCCCGCGGCGACCGAAACGCCATAATAAATATATTGAAGGCCGCCTATAAAGTGGCCGTCAATTTTATCTTCCATACTTTTTTCGATCTTCCTCGCACGGGCACAGTGCACGCAGATAATGCCAGTTGTAAATTCCATAATCATGGCCATCTTCCCAGATGATGGTCAACGCGTACGAACCGACGGCCTTGACATTGTTAATTCGTGTCATTGGTGAATCGTCCAATTGAACATCGAACACTTCAGCGTCTGGCTCGGATTTCATGTTCTCGTGTCCGCCGCGGCAGGAGGCGCAAGGACAAGCCGCGCGCAATAATCCAGAGGGATAAACGCTGACATGTCCATCATCCCAATTGATGGTGAACTCGTGCGTCTTTTTATTGGCGGTGATGTTGTTTGGTTTTTCGGTCATGTTGTTTTCCTGTAGGGTGGTCCGATTGTAGGATATGACCTTTCATGTAGCGACATTCGCCCCTGGGGTTGGTTCATGGCGGAGGACCTCTGCCAGATAATTCGCGGCGGCCCAGCCTCGCGCGTGTGCTGTCATAAGGCGCGACGAGATACCACCAGGTATATCCATCGGCTTGTTGCGGGCCGTCTTTTACCATGAATGTTTCCGATTCGTCGCCACGAAAGACGGTATCACTATTGAGTCCCGGCGCAGAACGGATCCGCAAGCCATCTGTGCCGGTGCCGCTGATTTGAACATAGGTGTTCAGCGCGATTTGATTCGGTTGCGCAGTCAGCGACGCGGCGAGACTTGCATCAATCGTTGGTGTGGGAACTGGAACGGTGGAGGTTGGTAGGGGAATAACGGTCAAATCAGCGGCAACAAAGCCCGCGGTCGAAGTGGGATGCGGATGCGCCCATTGAATTCCAATCCATGTGGCGATTAACAGAAATCCGGCGCAGGCAAACGATCCGAGGATGGTCCAAATGTTAAAAAGTTTTTTTTGATTCATGGCAAAAGAAAAAATCCCAATCCAAGAATTAAGTAAACTGCCAATAAGCCCGCGCCTTCAAGCCATGTCAATTCACCGTCTGAGGAAACGAGCGCCGATACGACTACCGCCGTAAGTACAGCCAATAATTCAAAGCGATTGAAGATGAGCTGTAATGGATGACCCAGCAAGAGGCTGATAAAGACCAGCAGCGGCGCGACGAACAAAGCAATTTGCAGGCTGGAGGATGTCGCGATCTCAACGCTCAACTCCATTTTATTTTTCAGCGCAAACTGTACCGATACAAGATGCTCGGCCACATTGCCGATGATCGGCACAAGAATGATGCCAAGGAAAAATTCCGAGACACCCAAACTCGCAATCACTGCTTGAGTGGCATTCACCAAGGTTTCACTCAACCAGAGCACGCCCAGAGTTGAAAAAAATAAAACCACAATCACCTGGCTCAATGTCCAGCCGGGTAAATCACTTTTTTCCAATTGATATGAGAGCGGACTTTCTTTAACATTCGACACTTCGAGCAGGCCAAGGCCATACAACACCATCATGATGATTGCCACCCCCACGCTCAACGCTTCGACTTTAGGATTGCTTTCTGCTCCAATGGCTTAACTCCATGCGGATGGAATGACCAGCGCCACCACAGCCAGCACAAGCAATATCGCATTGCGGCTGGCACTGCGTTTGTCGAATATCTGAGTGCCGTGACGAAGACCGCCGGTTAACATGGAGAATCCCAAAACTAATAAAAGGTTGCCGATGATCGAACCTGTGATCGAGGCTTTGACCAATTCGATCAACCCCGCTTTGACCGCTGCGATGGTAATGATCAATTCTGCTGCGTTGCCGAAAGTCGCATTCAACAACGCGCCGAGGCGCGGATTGGTATAAGAAGCCAGGTCTTCCGTGGCTTCACCGATGTAAGCGGCAAGCGGAACAATTCCCAACGCGGCGCAGATAAAGATCACGACCGGCGGCCAATGCAAAATCTGCCGCGGCCAGAGTCACCGGAAGAGCCACAAGCAAAAAGCTCCACGGATTCCGCATAATGAATTCGATGAGGCGTTTCATTCTCGTTGTTCCTTTAGCAATTTTAACGCTTTTGAGGGAACAATGACTCTCAAAGCTTGCTTTTGTATCTTTATCTCTGCTTTGGTTCCTCCGAGAAGAGGTTCGCCATCCATATGCATCGAGAAGGCTATATCCGAATTCCACACGCACAGAATGAAACGGCAACCGCCGCGCTTGGTCACTGGTCAAAAGGCGGCCTGCAAAAAGGTCAACGAAATGGCGAAAGGCAACGGCAATATTGTCGCCGCTGAACAACCACATATCCATTTCGCCGTCATCCAGATAAGCATTCGGTGAAAGCACGGCGATACCCCCAAAATATCGCCGGATATTGGTCGCAACCGCTAAGAGATAATGTCCATCCACTCTTTGATCGTCCGCCCACACTCGCAAATCCATGCCGTGCCAGATCGCCGCATTCCAAACTGTCGCCGCAAAATATTGAGGCACTGAAACATATTTTGCAAAGCGCGGGCGTGGCTCCAATTGATGAATGATCATGGCGTCGAGGCCGATGCCCGCCCATAATAAAAATACCTGCTCATTGCAACTTCCAACATCGACGCAATAGGTTTTTGCATTGGCAAGCAGGTGCGCGTTTTGTTGCAGCGCCCGGTTATGTAGCCAGTCGAAAACCGGTATGCCCACTTCAGCAGCCCATACGTTCATGGTACCGGCTGGCAAAACTGCCAGTGCAGTTTCTGAATTCATCAATCCGCTGGCGACTTGCCCCACGGTTCCATCGCCGCCGATTGCGAACACCGCATCATATTTCTCGACCGCGGCCTGGCGCGCCACCTGTGTAGCATGACGGCCGCTCAAGGTTTCAGCGACTTCGATCTGCCACCCTGATGAAGTAAGGGGGCGGACAATGCCGCGCACAAATGGCCGAACCGGCACCCGTCCCGCAGCGGGATTGTAAAGAAGCAAGCCTTTGCGCATCAATTGATTATAACGGGTGGAGTATAATTTTAACGATGCCCGAAAAAGACGAAACTCATCTACTTCTCAATCGTTATCAATTGCTGGAGCAATTTGCTTCCGGCGGTATGGCGGAGATTTATCGCGCCCGCGATCTTATGCTTGATCGTTATGTTGCGATCAAAGTTTTGCGCGAGGATCATTCCAAAAATCCTGAGTTTGAAAATCAATTTCGCAACGAAGCGCGTGCGGCGGCAAATCTCTCACATCCCAATATTGTCACCGTTTATGATTTCGGCAACGATAATGGCCAGCTCTTCATTGTCATGGAATTGGTTCCCGGCAAGGATTTGAAATCCCTACTTCGTCAGCGCGGCCGGTTCACGGTCGAGGAATGCATCCCTTTGATGGTTCAAGCCTGTGCCGGAATCGGTTATGCCCATCGCGCCGGAGTGGTGCATTGCGATGTCAAACCGCACAACATGCTGGTTACGCCGGATAATCGTCTCAAGGTGACGGACTTTGGAATTGCGCGCGTAATGGCAGGCATAGGCCTCGGAGAACACTCAAATGTGGTTTGGGGTTCGCCGCAATATTTCTCACCCGAACAGGCAGCAGGCGAATCGCCCACTCCCGCATCCGATGTGTATTCGCTCGGGGTTGTGCTTTATGAAATGTTGACCGGTACGCTTCCTTTTACTGCATCCACTGTTGAAGAGCTGGCTCATTTGCATATGGAAGCCAAACCAATTCCACCCAGTGAATACATTCCCGATTTGCCGGAAGCGCTCGAAGAGATCATTCTGAAAGTTTTATCAAAGGAGCCATCTGCACGCTATCGCTCTGCGGATCAGCTTGGCCGCGTGTTGATGAAATTCGGAACCCAACGCGAGGAACGGAGTTCAACTCCAATCCCAATGCCTGCATCTGAGATTGGCCCTGCACCTATTAAGGAAGAAGTACATCGTCCTCCATCTGCTGAGCCTGAGGCGAACTCACCGCTTCTGAACATTGACTGGCTAGCCGTTGGTCTAGGTTTGCTGGCGCTGATTGCGGTTGGCGGTCTGATTCCGTTTTGGATGTGGGTTTACTTTAACTATAATCCACCGATTAAATAGGAATGCGATGACAGGAGTCAGCGCACGCAAATTCGGAGGCTCTACAGACGGTTTCTTCAATGAAAAAATATTATCATTTCTTCATCCGTTCTCTCTGCTGATTTTCTTCGATTGAAGAATCCATTGCCGCCTGCGAAGCCGCGGGCGTGGATTGGATTCACGTAGATGTGATGGATGGTCATTTCGTCCCTAATATCACGATGGGTCCGTTTCTTGTTGCAACATTCAAGCGCGCAACGAAACTTCCCATGGATGTCCATTTGATGATCGAAAAACCAGAACGTTATCTCGAAGCGTTTGCCAAAGCAGGCGCTTCGCATTTAACAGTTCATGTTGAAACCTGTCCGCATTTGCCAGAGACGCTAAAGCAGATCAAGTCACTGGGTTGTGTGGCTGGCGTAACATTGAATCCCGCCACGCCGGTTTCGCAGATTAAATCGGTTTTGCATTTAGCCGATCTAGTGCTCGTGATGACCGTCAACCCAGGCTTTTCGGGACAGGCCTTTATGCCGGAAACCGTTTCAAAGGTCGCGCAAATTCGCAAAAAGCTGGACGAGATTCATTCGCAGGCTTATCTTGAAGTAGATGGCGGCGTCTCAACAGAAACTTTACCGGCCTTGAAAGATGCGGGCGCAAATGCTTTTGTCTCGGCCAGTGCGATATTCAATTATCCAAAAGGGATTGAAGCGGGAGTCAATGCCTTACGGGCATTATTATAACTGCTTTAAACAAAAATCACGGCCCGAAATGCGCCGTGACCTTTGATAAGGGGAAGACAATATATGCGGGCTTATGCCGCTGATTTTCCCAGCGCTTTGATGCACTTGGCGCACAGCACTTTTTTAACCTTGTGGCCGTTCTCCATGAGCGTCACTTTTTGCAGATTGGGTTTGAAATCCCGGTTGGTGGCGCGCTGAGAGAATGAACGGTTATGTCCAAAGGTGGTTGTCTTGCCGCAGTTTGCACACTTAGCCATCGTATACGATCCTTTCTTGCAATGATTCCGAATGCTTTCCTGTTTTTACAGGCAGGGCATTGTACCACAAAAATACAAACGGCATCCACGGAGTTTTGCTATCAGAACTGCAATTCGTTAATTCATTTTGGGTGTTATAAGAGGAAGTAAAATGGAGCAAGAGGAACCTATGGGCGAAGAAACTACATCTCTGGGCGGGATCCATATCTCTCCCAACGCTGTTGCGGCGATTGTTTATCATGCCACGCTTCAATCCTACGGCGTGGTGGGAGTCGCGCCGAAAAATCTAGTGGAGGGTCTGGCGCAGACCATCACCCACGAACCGGCGCACGGCGTATCGGTGCGATATGACGGCGAGAATATAGATGTTGATATCTATATCATTGTTGAATATGGAACGCGCATTACATCCGTGGCGGAAAGTGTTGCTAATACGGTTAAGTTCCATGTTGAAAAGACATTGGGGATGCCTATTCACGAAATCAATATTCATGTGGCAGGACTGCGTGTGAGCAATAACGATTAGGAAAATAAAGCTTAATGGGTATTGATACGGTTCGTGTCGAAAAACTGCGTGACAAGCCATTGGATGGTCAGGCGGTCAAACGCCTCGTCGAAGCTGGATTGATTATGGCTGAAGACTAATCAGCAAATGTCAATTCGTTGAATGTATTTCCCGTGCCGGATGGCGACACCGGTACGAACATGATGCTTACGATGACTTCGGCATGGAACGAAATCAGGAATTCAGGCGAGAAGCACGCAGGCAAAATGGTCGCGCATGGTTGCCAAAGGCGCGCTGATGGGCGCGCGCGGCAATTCGGGCGTGATCCTTTCCCAGTTATGGCGCGGCTTTGCACGTGCAACACAGGATTCAGCAATCATCGATGCAGATGTGTTTGTGCGCGGACTTATGGAGGCGCGCGACACGGCGTATAAAGGTGTGGTCAAGCCGGTGGAGGGAACGATTCTAACGGTCGCGAAGGATACGGCCTCCGCAGCAGAGGCCGCATTGTCCGAGACACGCGATCCGATTGAAGTCCTGGCTCGAAGCGTGCCCGCGGCTGACGCTTCCGTCAACCAGACTCCAGAATTGCTTCCGATTCTCAAGCAAGCGGGCGTTGTTGACTCGGGTGGCAAAGGACTGTTTTTTATTCTCGAGGGAATGCTACGTTACATTTACGGCGAACCGCTTGATACGCCGCTGGCAACAGCTCAACCGCTATCTTCATTGAACTTCGAGGAAGCCATGCAGGAAGTGGAAGAAGGACAAGATTACGAAGTCGTGGTGGATTTTTTCCCTGGCGGACAATTTGAATTGCAAAAATTTTATAACAAACTCGAAGAGTTGGGCACGTCCATTCAGGTAGGCGAGGGCGATGGAATGTACCGTATGCACATCCATGTTCCACTCGACAAACGTTACGAGCCGATTGATTACATCATGGGCATTGGCACTATCACCAAAGTAGCCATGGAGAATCTCACCGCGCAAATGGAAGAGATAGACGCCAAGACGAAGGATACAAAACTTGAATTGGCGATTGTGGGGCCGCATCAGATCGCGGTCGTGGTGGTCTCGCCGGGACCCGGCTTGAGCCGCATCTTTGCCAGTTTGGGCGTGGCCGCTATCGTCGAGGGCGGACAAACCATGAATCCATCTACCCAGGAAATTTTGGCGGCGTTTGAAAACCTGCCAACCGACAAAATCATCGTTCTTCCAAATAATAAGAATATTATTCTTGCCGCTAATCAAGCCAAGGAAGTGACGGTGAAAAAAGTGGAAGTGGTGCCAAGCAAGACAGTGCCGCAAGGATTGGCGGCGATGCTGGCTCATAACCCAGACGGCGAACTGGATTCCGTTTCGGAGAAGATGACCAAAGCTTTGAGTGAAGTCACGACTGGCGAAATCACAGTTGGCGACGCGTTCGGTGGAAATGGACGGCGTGAATGTGAAGCAAGGGGAAGTGATTACATTGCTGGATGGCAAGTTGGTGGCTTCCTCGAAATCCATCGAAGAAGGTGTAATGGGTTTTCTTAAGAAAGCCAAGGCCGAGGAACATGAACTCATTACGCTTTATTACGGGGAAGAAATTAATCAAAGCGATGCCAATCGGATTGTGGATGTGGTACGCGGGGCATATCCGAGTCAGGAAATCGAATTGCAGGACGGCGGGCAACCGCATTATCAGTTTATTATTTCAGTAGAATGATGTCACACCTGCACTTGCGCCAGGTGCAAGTGTTGCGAGGACATTGATTCTCGAGACTCGCAATGAGTGCTTGTCATATGAAACTTGGCATCGTCACCGATTCCACCTGTGATCTTCCCCAATCTTTCGTCGAACAACATCAACTTGAAGTTGTGCCATCCATTTTGATTATCGAGGGAAAAGAGCTTGCGGATGGAAGCGGCATTTCACGCGACGAGTTCTATAAACGATTACCCAATTTCCGAGTGCATCCGACAACCGCCGCGCCTTCAATTGGGGAGTTTGCAGCGCACTATCAAAAGTTATTGGAGGGCGGTTGCGATCATGTCATTTCCATTCACGCCGCGGGACAACTGACTTCGATGGTCAACATCGCACAACAAGCCGCGAAAGAATTTTCAAATCATATAACCGTGATCGATAGTTTGTCGCTTTCACTTGGACTTGGCTTTCAAGTATTAGCTGCCGCCGAATCTGCTGAAGATGGACTCGAGGCCGCACTTGCCGCCATTGAGTCGACTCGTGAACGTCTACGCGTGCTTCGCCGCGTTGGATACGATGGAATATCTGCGCCGCAGCGGACGCGTTCCCAGCACAATCGCATTGTTGGGAAGTCTGTTGAGCATCAAGCCGATTGTTGAATTGGCGGATGGTGAAGTCAAAGCGATCCGCGCCGTGCGGACAACGAAACAAGCAAATGCTCGTATGATGTCAATTATGAGAACAGATGGAAGCCTTGAACGCCTTGCCATTTTGCATACCGGTGCGGAAGCACGTGCCCGCGAATTCTTAAATCAACTAATGAATGGAATGAGTCAATCCTTGCCGCGCGATATTTTGATGGTCAATGTGACTACGGCCATCGGTACGCACGTGGGACCGAACGGATTGGGTTTTGCGGCAGTGAGATCAAATTAGAACACGGATTTCACGGATAAAGGTGATAAGCACGGAAACAAAAAACATCTGAGCAATCTATATAATCCGTGTCCCGTTTTCTCTCGCATGATAAAATACTCCCATGCAATCATCCTTGGAGAAACTCCGTAAATTCTTCCGTCTCGAACACGAGAACGGATACAGTAACACGGCCATTATCGGTGGCCTGGCAAAGATGCTTGATTTCTGGGCAGCTGAAGCGCGCGCCGAAGGAATCAACGAAGAAGTGATTCAAGCCGTCGAGCAGAGACTCCGCTCGTATGAAGGACTAAGCCCACAGTCCCGCGCCGACGCGTTGAAAGGGCTGTGGAAACGTATCGGCGATACGTATCCCGAAACTCAGCAGAGACCACAACATAGACCGCAGCAATCACAACCCAAACCGCATCCCGCGCCGCCGACAATCGGAAGAACTGAAACCGCGCAGTGAATCTCAAGCATCTGAATCGCATCCTCAACAACCCAGGCCGCGTCCTGTTGCGGCGCCGCGTGCTGAATCAACTCCAGGTGCAAAACATAGCCAAACTCCTGCCGCGTTCAACGCACCGTTGACGGTTCTTCAAGGCGTGGGACCGCGACACGCGCAAACGCTTGCCGAACTTGGAATGCAAACGCTCGGCGATATGCTTTATTATTTTCCGCGCCGCTACGAAGATTATTCGCAACTAAAGCCGATCAAAAGTTTATGGTATGGCGAGCAGTTGACGGTGATCGGCACAATCCAGTCGGTGCATACGAGACCAATTCGTGGCGGCACAGCTTCAATTATTGAGGCTATTCTCAGCGATGGCACGGGCGCGCTGCGACTCTCATGGTTCAATCAGCCCTGGATGGCAAATCGACTCAAGGAAGAAATGCAGATTTCCGTTTCGGGAACTGTAGAACAATATCTTGGTCGCCTCGTTATGAACCAACCCGATTGGGAACCGGTGGATATCGAGCATCTGCACACCAATCGCATCGTCCCCATTTATCCGCTCACCGCGAGGATCACGCAGAAGTGGCTGCGCAACCTGATGAATCAAGTCGTCACGTATTGGGCACCTGCAGTGGTCGACTCGTTGCCAGAGTCCACGCGCAAAGATGCCCGGCTGATGCCGTTGGGACAAGCGTTACTGCAAGCTCATTTTCCCGATACGCAAGATTCTTTGAAGACCGCGTGCGAACGATTAGCCTTTGATGAAATTTTCTTTTTGCAGATGGGCGTACTGCGTCAGAAGCGCGATTGGAAACAAGTTGAAGCGCGGCGCTTCTCCATCTCGGACGAATGGCTTAGTGCGCGTTTAACCAGCCTACCCTTCACGCTGACCAATGCCCAGCAACGCGCCATTTCCGATATTCGCGTGGATTTCGATTCAGGCACACCCATGAATTGGCTCTTGCAGGGCGATGTTGGTTCGGGCAAAACGGTAGTCGCCGCCTTAGCCGCCGCGATGATTATGTCGAACAATTCACAAGCCGCCATTATGGCTCCGACCGGCATCCTCGCTGACCAACATTATCGTAGCTTCATCAATTTGCTCGCAGGCGAAAACGGAATCATGCAGCCAAATGAGATTTGCTTGCTTGTCGGTGACACGACCGAGTTGGAGAAGGAAGCGATCCGCAATGGATTGGCAGATGGCTCAATCAAAATTGTCATTGGCACGCACGCGGTGATCGAAGGGCCGGTTCAATTCAAGGATTTGCAATTTGCAGTCATTGATGAACAACATCGCTTCGGCGTTGAGCAGCGCGCTCGAACTTCGCTCTAAGGGAACGAATCCGCATTTGCTGGTGATGACCGCGACGCCGATCCCGCGTTCGTTGGCACTGACCGTTTACGGCGATCTTGATCTATCGGTGATGGATGAAATGCCTGCGGGGCGGCAACCTATCAACACCTTTGTGCTTCGTCCACAAGAACGCGAGCGTGCCTACACTTTGATTCGCGGACAAATCAAAGAAGGACGGCAGACCTTCATCATTTATCCGCTGATTGAAGAGAGCGAAAAGATGGAAGACCTGCGCGCCGCCGTGGATGATTACGAAGTTCTAGCAAAAGAAATTTTCCCCGATCTCAAGCTTGGACTTTTACATGGGCGCATGAAGCCCGATGAAAAAGATGAGACGATGTTGAAGTTCCGGGAAAAGCAATATGATATTCTTGTTTCAACTACGGTGGTCGAAGTCGGCGTGGACGTGCCGAATGCCACCGTGATGTTGATTGAAGGTGCAGACCGTTTTGGTCTGGCACAATTGCATCAATTGCGAGGCCGCGTCGGACGCGGCTCGGAACAATCGTATTGTCTGCTAATCCCCGCGCATGAAGACGCGACCGAGAACGAACGTTTGCAGGCGATGGCACAATCGAACGATGGCTTTGTGTTAGCTGAACTTGATCTGAAGCAGCGCGGCCCGGGAGAATTTTTGGGAACCCGGCAAGCTGGTTACACCACCGGTTTGCGTATGGCGAGCATCACCGATGTCGCATTGATCGAGAAGGCGCGCGAACAAGCGCAGAAGTTATTTAGGGAAGACGAAGATCTTCAGAAGCCTGAACATGCCTTGCTGGCGGAATCTTTGCAGAGATTTTGGGGAGCAAGCAAAGGAGATGTTTCTTAGAAGCAACGAACTCAAAAGGAAAAACTTTTCATCTTCTATTTATTGGTAGGTGATATAACAATGGTCACGGAGTGAACGGTACATTCACGCGTCGAGACTTTCTGAAAATGAGCGGATTGGGTTTGATGATGCCAAGCCTGCCGCTTTATTCTTATTTCCATGACGCCGTTGCTTCTCCAGAAGGACGCGTCGCAACGGATCTGTTTGGGACGTACGACCAGCCATCACTTAAGGACAATCAGGTCAAAGTGTTTTGGCGCGTTCTTGTTTTGCCAATTACTAATGACGCAATCAGCGATCATGAACCCGCTTAAACCGCGTTTGGTATCAAATTGGCGGCGAAGGCTATGCATTCAGGCGATGTTCAGCCTGTGCAAACAATTTTGAATACCCCGCATTGAAGATTCCCCAAACCGGTATCCTCGGCGAGGTCAGTGTGCCCTTCACCGATGCGCTGAATGAGCCCGATAGCACTTCGCCATTTAGCTACTGGCTCTATTACGAAAGCGTCCATTGGATTAAGCGTACAGTGAAAAATCAGCAGAATGGTAAGATTTGGTATCAAGTCCTCGACGATAAATGGAACCAACTTTACTATGTGCTGGGCGAATATCTTGGCATCATTTTAGACGATGAGTTGGCTCCGCTCTATGTGAATATTTCCGATGCCCAAAAGCGGATCGAAGTGCACCTGAATGATCAGTTGTTGTTCGCTTATGAAAACGATAACCTGGTCATTGTCACCCGCGTTGCGAGCGGAGAGGTCTTTAGCAACGGAGCCTACAACACGCCGACCGGTTCCTTCATCACCTATCACAAACGCCCGACGCGCCACATAGCGGCCGGCGACATCACAGCCGATGGATACGACCTCCCGGCGTGTCGTGCGTAATGTATATCGCCGAAAGCGGCATTTCACTCCATGGTCCTATTGGCACAACGATTTCGGTCATCCGCATTCGCATGGATGCGCTAACTTATCGCCGTCCGCGGCGAAATGGCTTTCCACTGAACCAAGCCGGTTGCCGCACCGCAGGACGCGTTCGCGTATGATATCCTTCATCGAGGCACGCAAGTGCAGATTATGGAATAGAATTGAACGTCGTTGTGAGTTTTTGATAAGCAATGACATAGGTACACTATGAAACCCATTAACGGTTTATCCCGCCGTGATTTTCTCAAACTTTCAAGTGCTGGCTTGCTTGGGCTGTTTATATCCAAACTGCGTTTTGAGGAAGCTTTTGCTTCATCGGTTACACAGGCGCGCGTTGCCTTCGGTGGAATCCAGTTATTCGACGAGCCATCTTTCAAGGCCAATCAGCAATATGTTTTCCAACGCGATGAAGTAGTGAACGTGACGGGCCAGGAGAATGGCGATTTTGGTTTTGGCAACCCATTTGATAAAACCTGGTTCAAGATCAATGGCGGTTATGCCTACTCCGGCTATTTTCAACCGGTGGAGACCAACTACCAACAACCCGTTTATCAAATCCCTGCTGTTGGGCAATTGGGCGAGATTACCGTGCCGTTCAGCGATCCTCGTGTCGATTCTGCATATTGGTCAGATAAAGCCTATCGCCTCTATTATCGGACGACGCATTGGGTCACGGATGTGGCGGTCAATCCATACGAGAAAACCATTTGGTACAAAATCTACGATAAAAATTTGGATGTATCTTATTTTGTTTCCGCACAGGATATGCGGCTCGTCCCGGACGATGAGTTGACTTTGCTTTCTCCTGATGTTCCCGACGAAAACAAACATATTTACGTGGATACCGATGCTCAATTGGTCACGGCATTTGAGGACGATAAGTCAGTTTTGATTGCGCGTTGTTCCAGCGGAGGCAAAGGCACACGCACGCCAACGGGAGATTATCAAACCTTCCATAAAGGCCCAACGATTCATATGACCAATGATGGCGCAGCGGGAGCGGGTCGTGGTTATGATCTGCCGGGTGTGCCGTGGGTTTCATTCTTCACCGGTACTGGTGATTCTTTTCATGGCACATACTGGCACAATGATTATGGCCGGCCGCGCAGTCACGGTTGCGTGAACTCTGACTCCGGATGACGCAAAATTCATTTATCGCTGGACCAGCCCGGTCGTCCCGCCTGAGACGGCGTATCTGTATGATCCGGGATCAGGGACGAAGGTCAATGTGGTTTCAGCAAATGCATAAGGAATTATGATGTCCAAACAAGCATTGTTCGCCGGTCTCGTGATAGACGAGAATGATCGTGTGGTGGAAACGACGATAGTCGGCGATGAACCGTTCTATGTCGTGGACGACGCAGGCTTTCGCCGTCACATTCCAGCCGGGGATGTGGATCGTCAGGTGTTGACTTACATGCAGGAAATGATGAAGGGCAGTGAGGGATTCATCTCGGAGAAGGCAGCGCAGATGCTGGGGCAGGAGGACATCTTCACCAAAGCCATGATCGAGAATCAACTCAAGAATATTGATCAGCAATTCGATGCGCTGGTGCAACAAGGCATCCCCGAAGAAGGCCGTGCGTATTTGGGAATGTTAGGATTTAAAGTGATCATCAATATGCATGGCGAGGTGATAAAGATCGAACAGCCTGCCGCGGCGGATGATAGGGGCGGCGAGGAATAAGCTTGTAATTCAGAAGTGAGAAGGATAAAATCCTTCTCACTTCTTGTTATTAACTTTTCCAAAAGGAAAACATGGAAAATACAGAATCCAAATCATCTCTTCAACATTTGCCGCGCAACATTTGGGCGGTAACTATTGCATCCTTCTTCACTGATGTCTCCTCGGAGATGATCTTCAACCTCGTTCCGCTTTATCTTGCCAACGTGCTGGGCGTCGGCACGGCAATCATTGGCTTGATTGACGGCATTGCCGAAACCACGGCAAGCTTGATGAAAGTTTACACCGGTTCGCTTTCCGATAAACTTGGTCAGCGCAAATGGCTGGCGGTTGCAGGATATGCGCTTTCCACCATTTCCAAACCTTTTCTTTTTATCGCCACTACTTGGGAAGCGGTTCTCGGCGTCCGATTTTCGGATCGACTCGGAAAAGGAATCCGCACCGCACCGCGTGATGCGCTGGTCGCAGATAGCATTGACGAAAAACAGCGCGGACTCGCGTTTGGCGTTCATCGCGCCGGTGATACTGCCGGTGCATTTCTCGGAATTGGATTTGCCGCGCTCATCGTCTGGCTGACTGAAAGGAACGGGATTGATTAACCCGGCATACATTTCAGATCGCGGTGCTAGCTAGTTTCATTCCAGCGGTTCTCGGCGTGTTGGTGTTGATGGGCATGGCAACCGAAGTGCCGATGAAAACGAAACGCGCATCGGCTCTTCCCTCGTTTGAAGGACTCGATACACGCTTCAAACTTTTCTTGTTTGTCGTTTTGCTTTTCACACTGGGCAACTCGTCCGATTCCTTTATCATTTTGCTGGGGCAAAATTGTGGACTCGATGTATTGCAGATCATGCTGATGTTGATGACGTTCAACTTTATCTATGCCGCGTTATCAGGTCCGCTTGGAGCGTGGTCGGATAAAATCGGTCGCCGCAGACTCATCATCGGCGGATGGATCGCGTATGGCTTGGTCTATCTCGGGCTGGCTTTGTCCAACGCGGGCTGGCATGTGTGGATTTTGTATGCCTTATATGGAATTTATTATGCGGCAACGGATGGCGTTGGCCGTGCGCTGGTCGCTGGATTTTGTTCCCGTGGAACGCCGTGGCGCCGCCTACGGACTATACAATGCCGCAATCGGGATCACCGTGCTACCGGCTTCCGTGATTGCAGGCGTGTTGTGGCAAGGCATTGGCTCGTGGACAGGATTTGGCGCGAGCGCTCCGTTTTATTTTGGCGCGGTATTGGCGTTATTGGCTGGGGTCTTATTTTGGAGACTCGTGCCGTCAATGTAATATCTGATTGGCAAACGGAGAGAGCTATGAAAATCGTTTTGAACGTAATCGGTGTTCTGTTGATTCTGCCCGGGATTATCTTTTTCCTGCAAGGCATCAATGTTCTGCCTGGCAGTTTTATGACGGGCCAGACTCAGTGGGCTATTAATGGCGGAATTTTGATTGTTGTTGGCGCGGGCTTGCTCTGGTGGGCAAACCGGCGGCGTTGATCGTTTTATATTTGCCGGGCAACATAAGGAGGATTTGAAAATGAAATCGGACAATCCGATGCGCCGATTTGATCCGCGCAAACTGGCACACTATGAAAAAGAAAATTATGTTGCCTATTATCAAAAGGACTGGCTGAAGCTTTTGCGTGTTTCGGTGGGCCTGGTCAAGGAATCTTTTGGGCTTTCATTGTGGCAGGCGGTCTATGCCGCATATCTTGTGGCACGTGCCGAAATTGCCTTTGCACCGTTTCCTGATAACGATGTGCCAAAGGCAGAATCTTATATGCAGCGCTTTTATCAATTTCTCAAGAAGATTCATCACGAAGAGTTCGATGTAACGCGCGCGGCGAAGCTTGAAGTCAATTGGTGGATCGTCCATCGCAAGCTATTTGGCAACGCGGAAAATCGGGAATTGGTTGAAACCTTAAAGAATCTTTATGCCGAGGCTTATGGCATTGAACTAGCAAAGGTAGAAGAGGCGGCATTACTGCGAGCCAAAGGCATGTTGTATTCTGATTTGTGGGTAAACGCAGGCAAGCAGATAGACAGTCCACTGCTCGCGCAAGAAGAGGAAGCATTGTACAATTCATATTCGGCTTTGAAAAAAGCAATCGCATAACGGTTATTGACTCTCTGAAAATAAACAATGGCAGAATCTGACAAAGATATTCACGAACGTCTATGCGAACTTCTCGATGCCAATGGTGCGGTCTATCGCGTGGTAGAACATGAGCCGGAGGGCCGCACAGAATTCATTGCAAAGATTCGCGGCAACAAGCCTGAGCAGGCGATCAAGTCCATTGTGGTGCAAGTCCGCTTTGGTAAGAAAGAGAGCCGGTATTATCTTGCCAATGTGCCCGGTCATCGCCGCGTGGA
>CAVVZL010000019.1:0-81533 GCA_963752775.1 uncultured Chloroflexia bacterium | reverse complement strand
ATCTTCCGGCAAAGTCTTCAATGGCGGCAAAACGATCACGCCTGGTAAATCCTGTTTACCATGCACGAGCATCGGAGTGCCTGGCAAAATGCGAACATCGATTCCGCCGATCTCATCCAAATGGATCAAACCATCTACAACTTTTGTAACCATCAAACCGATGGCGTCCATATGCGTGGCAATCATGATCGAAGGCCGAGGTGATTTACCGCGACCTTTTTTAAGTCCATGCAGGGACCGATGCGGCTGGTGGAAATTTCATCCACAAGCGATTCCCATTTTTCTTCGATGAGGTGCGCAACCGGCCCTTCATAAGCCGAAAGACCGGGCGCTGAGATTTAACGATTTTAGAAAAGGAAGAATGTCTGTCATTGCAGCCTTGATCGTATGTTGATGTCATCACACCGAGGAAGATTATACTCCCCGCTTCGATGTTCACAAACAACATGATTTTAATCGGCAATATCTTAGACAATTAGCATTCTCTCGTTCAACACGTCTCCCCAATCTCAAACTTTAGAGATACAATAAAGACATCAACTGCCTAATCGGTTCGGTGGTCGCTGATCAGATTTCTTCTCAGCGGCGTCAGGCTCATGGTCTGTCGAAAAGCACCACTTTTGCGTTTGAACCCAAATCATCTCATCACCGGTACCGATCCTATCACTTTCTGGCAAGAATACCCTCCAACCCAAAACCATAACAGAAGCAATTTCTGCGTTAGCCAACGCGCCGGGTTCTGCTATACCTCTTGCAGGCGGAACCGATTTGATCTTCGATCTCGATCAAGGCCGACATCCTCCGGTTCATACCATCGTGGATATCACTTACGTTCGAGAAATGCTCCCCATCGAAATCCGAGGCAATGAATTATTCATCGGCGCGTCAGTATCTCATACACATATCGTTGAATCAGAATTGGTCGCACAACATGCACAGGCGCTTGTCGACAGCGTGTGGGCTGATTGGTGGGCCGCAAGTCCGCAACGTTGCGACTCTGGGCGGCAACGTTGCCCATGCGCTTCCCGCGGCTGACGGCACGATAGCGCTAATGGCGCTCAACGCTCAAGTTGAAGTTGTTAATCAAAAAGGGAATCGCCGCGTTCCAATCGCCGAAATGTTTCTGGGCCCCGGCAAGAGCGCACTGATACAAAACGAATTGCTGGTCGGCTTTTATCTACCATTGCGAAATCAAAATCAAGCATCAGCATTTCAACGAGTGATGCGCCCGCAAGGTGTGGCTTTGCCCATCATCAACTTAGCAGTTTGGTTGATGCGCGAGCAGGATCGAATCACAGCCATCCGCATCGCTGTTGGACCAGGTGGGCCGAAACCGTGGCACGCATTAGCCAGCGAATCGGACCTGAACGGCAAACGACTAAATGACGAAACAATCACACATGCACTTGAAATTCTCCTGCGAGATGTTAAGTTCCGCACTAGTCCACATCGCGCCAGTGCAGAATATCGTCGGCATTTGGCGAAAACACTATTTAAAGATACGCTCGAAGCCGCTTGGAAACGCGTACTTCAATCTTAGAGGTAAAAAATGAACGATATAACTTTTAACTGTTAACGGCAAGAAACATATCCTTCCGTCCAAACCGGGGGAGATGCTGGCCGCGCTATTCCGCGAACGCTTGAACCTGACCGGAACAAAGATCGGTTGTGAAGAAGCCGAATGCGGCACGTGTACCGTCCTAATCGATGGTGAGCCGGTGTTGTCGTGCGTTTATCCGGCTGTGCGCGCCAATGGAAAAGACATTGTCACCGTCGAAGGCCTGGCCCAAAACGGAAAGCTTCACGCTTTGCAGGAAGCCTTTATCCAACATGGTGCAGTGCAATGCGGATTTTGCATTCCGGGCCAGCTGATGACATCCTATGCTCTACTTGAACGGAATCCCGATCCGAGCCGGGAAGAGATTCGTTACGCGCTCAAGGATACATTATGCCGTTGCGCTGGTTATCCCACGATTGAAAATTCCATCCTTGCCGCGGCACAATCTTTGAAAACAGGCGAACCGATCAAACCGCCGAAAATCCAGCTCTCTGGAGAAAAGCATCAAGTCATTGGTCAAATTGTGGAGCGGCCTGATGCGGAAGATAAAGTAACTGGACACGCAAAATTTTCGGATGATCTTAAGTTTGATGGAATGTTATTCGCGGCCGCGAAGCGCTGCGGAATCCCGCATGGATTTCTCCGCCGCTTGGATATTAGGAAAGCGCGTGCATTACCGGGCGTTGTCGCGGTGTTAACTGCTGATGACATTCCCGGTGAACACAATCACGGTTTGGTAATCTATGATTGGCCCGCAATCGTCGGCCTGAACGAACGCGTTCGCTATGTCGGAGATTCAGTTGCAATCGTTGCCGCGCAAACTCAAGAGAGTGCTGAACAAGCTATCGGGTTGATCGAAGCGGAGTTTGATCCACAACCCATCATCAGCGATCCCGTTCAAGCGCGTAAATCAGATGTGCCGAGCTTACATAAGTCAGGCAATTTGCTTAAGCACATTAAAGTCCGCAAGGGAAACATGGAACAGGGTTTTGCGGAAGCGGATGTAGTGATGGAACATGTCTTCCACACTGCGATCACAGAGCACGCCTTTTTGGAACCTGAATGTAGCATCGCTGTGCCGCTGAAAAATGGCCGCATGGAAATTTATGTCGGCTCGCAAATTCCTTATCAGGATCGCGAACAGGTTGCACGCATTCTGGGTTGGCCACAAGACCGCGTGCGTGTCGTTGGACAACTGATGGGAGGCGGTTTTGGCGGCAAGGAAGATATTGCCGGTCAAGTTCATGCCGCGCTATTGGCAAATGTAACCGGTCATCCGGTTAAGCTGCTCTTTGACCGTCACGAAAGTTTGTTGGTTCATCCAAAACGACATGCTACACAGATTCGAGTCAAGATTGGTGCGAAGAAAAATGGTTGTTTGACCGCCGTCGAAACGGAACTATATGGAGATACCGGCGCATACGCTTCGCTCGGTGAAAAAGTGATGACGCGCGCTACCACACATTCTGCAGGGCCTTATGAGGTTCCGAATGTCCGTGCTGACTGTTATGCAATGTACACCAACAATCCGCCTGCCGGAGCATTTCGCGGTTTTGGTGTTACTCAATCCGCTTTTGCTGTGGAAAGCATGATTGACATGCTGGCGGAGAAACTCAATATGGATCGCGTCGAGCTGCGCCGCATGAATGCTTTGCATGTCGGCAGTATAACCAACACAGGACAAGTTCTGCGCGACAGCGTCGGCCTGACCGAATGCATTGATAAAGTCGAAGTCGAGATGATTCGCTTATCGGGAACGAAGAATCCGTTCGTACCTCGACCTTTAGCGGATGCGCCGCACCTCGTCCACGCGTGGGGCTTTGCTGCTGGCTACAAAAACACCGGTCTTGGTGGAGGCTCTCCCGATAAATCAGGCGTGGAAGTTGAACTGTATGAAGACGGTATTGTCGAGGTCCGCACTTCCGCCGCCGAGCTTGGGCAAGGATTAGTCACGGTTTTGCGCATGATCGTTGCGGAAGAATTATCCATGCCACCGAAAAAAGTGCGCGTGCTTGTCATGGACACCGATCTAACTCCCGATGGCGGACCGACTACGGCTTCTCGTCAAACGTATGTTACCGGCAACGCGGCACGCATGGCCGCGAAAACTTTGCGGGCGGCAATGACATCAACGCTGGCAGAAAAATACGATCAACCGCCAGAGCAAATCCGTTACATCGAAGGCCTGGCTCAAGTGGATGGACATTCCGTTCCAATGAGTGATGTTTATGTTGAAATGAAATCGAATGGACAGGAACCGCGCGCACTTTATGAATATTGGGCACCGGAGACAAAACCACTGGGCGAAGGCGGAGACATGCATGTCGCTTTCTCCTTCGCTGCACAAGCCGCGGAAGTGGAAGTCAATACCAACACGGGCGAAGTGCGCGTGCTGAATGTGATTGCCGCCAACGACGTCGGACGAATCATAAATCCGCTGGGGCTTGAGGGACAAGTAGAAGGCGGCGTAATGATGGGACTCGGCAATGCGCTGACCGAACACTTCATCGTCGAGGAAGGACGCGTGATCACAGATCGCCTTGCACGCTATCGCATTCCGGGGATTGCACTTACTCCCAACATCATCCCAATCATGGTTGAGCATCCAACGAAGGATGGCCCATATGGAGCAAAAGGTGTCGGGGAAATCGTCAGCATCCCAACCACACCTGCCATCACCAACGCAATCTATAACGCGGTCGGTGTGCGTGTGGATAGCTTGCCGGTGGATCAAGAACAAATCCTTTGGGGATTGCAACAAGAATCGAAAGTGCAATCTTTATAAAGGCATTCAAAGCAAAAAGTGCTGGCAAGATTGCCAGCACTTTTAATCGAAATAAATGCCTTAAAGAATTCCCTCTAATGGTTCATGCCAACTTTTTTTGCATGGCCTCATCCATGGAAATGCCGGCCATCATCAACCCGATTTGCTCAATGGAGGCTTGGCCGCGCTCCACAATGCCAGTAATCTTTCCTTCGTACATGATTGCGATCCGATCCGATAGTGTGCGGATTTCATCCAAGTCTTCTGATATCAACAAGATCGCAGTCTTCGCTTCACGCTGAGCGAGCAGACGCTGATGAATATACTCGGTCGCACCAATGTCCACGCCGCGTGTAGGCTGAGCCGCAATCAAAGCATCAGGGCGACGCGATAGTTCGCGCGCCATGATCAACTTTTGGATATTGCCGCCAGAAAGATTCTTGAGCGGCGTATCGAGGCTGGGTGTTTTCACTGTGAATTCATTCACCAGATCAATTGCATGGGATTCCATCCGTGGGAAATTAAGAAAGATGCCATTTGTATATTGACGGGATGAATGATCGTGTAAATAAATATTCTCCTCCACAGAGAATTCGCGGATCGCGCCATCCCGCATGCGCTCTTCGGGAATATAGGCCATTCCCGCGTCGATTCTCTGATTAAGAGTAAATGCAGTAATATCGTTTTCCCCGATGATAATCTTTCCCGAAGTCGCCTTGCGCATTCCTGCCAAACATTCAGCCAATTCACGCTGCCCATTGCCAGAGACGCCTGCTAGTCCGAGAATTTCCCCAGCGTGTATCTCAAAATCAATTCCGTGCAAAGCCTCGGTGCCGCGATCCCCCATTGTTTTGAGTCCTTCGATCTTAAGCGTAACCACGCCCGGTTTGAGCGGACGCGGTTCAAGCTCTTTGAGTTCACGCCCAACCATCATCTTGACCAGTTCATCACGAGTGACTTCGGGCGTCGGGCGCGTGCCGATCACTTTTCCATCGCGCAAAACAGTGACTCGGTCACTGATATCCATGACCTCATGCAATTTGTGGGAAATGAAAACCAGCGAATGACCTTCACTAACCATGCGTCGCAATGTGACAAACAAATCATTGACTTCCTGCGGTGTAAGGACGGCCGTCGGTTCGTCCAGGATAATCAGACTAGCGCCGCGATATAACGCTTTCATGATCTCGACACGTTGTTGTTCGCCAACCGAAAGCTGCCAAACATAAGCACGCGGTTCCACCTTTATGCCATAAGCTTCCGAAAGTTCCTGGATGCGCATCGTAACCTTATCCAGATCAAGCAAGGGCTCACGGGAAGAACGAAGGCCAAGCGCGACGTTTTGCGCGACGGTCAGGGTCGGAACCAGCATAAAGTGCTGATGAATCATCCCAATGCCAGCGCGGATCGCATCCGCGGGCGACCGGAAAACAACAGGCTTGCCGTCAATGATGATTTCGCCCTCATCCGGTTGATATAAACCATATAATTGCCGCATCAACGTGCTTTTCCCCGCTCCATTTTCTCCAAGCAAAGCATGGACTTCACCGGCTTTTACGTCAAATGAAACCTCAGAATTAGCTAACACACCGGGAAAACGCTTTACGATCTTGCGCATCTCGACACGTTGGATGCGACGGTTTTGAGTCGATTGGGTTTCAGATGTCATATTTCACCAGAATCTTTTCTTGATCTAACAAGCCAATCAAGCAATCCCCTCTCCTGCTTGATTTACAGGAGAGGGGTAATACTTCACAAACCTTTATGGTTGAACACCAATGCTTGCGTTCTTAATGCCAGCGATCGCGGCATCACCTGCCGCTTTCACATCAGCGGGCAGGCTATAACCTGAATTGTAAGCAATGCTCAAGCCACCATTGGAAAGGGTCAGAGTATATTGAGCGCCGCCCAATGTACCGGCTTGATGTTTGGCAATCATATCCTTCAACATCCCAGTCCAATCATAGACCTGACTGGAAACGACTAAACTCGGGGCCAGCGAGGATTGATCAGCTTGGGTACCAAACCATAAGACATTGCCTGCATCCTTGGCGGCGCCTATCGAGCCGACGACGGACTGCGACGAGCCGGTCAGGATATCAGCACCTGCAGCAATTTGCGTCTTGGCTGCGGCAGTCATCAAACTCACGTCAGAGAAGGATCCAGTCCAGGTTGTGGTTACTTTAATTTTCGGATCAACGGAAGCCACGCCTTGAGTAAAGCCATCGACATAAGTCTTGGCATCGCCTACATCAATGGGTCCAGTTACACCGATGACTTTGCTCTTCGTGAGCTTGGCGGCCATAACACCGTTGACATAGCCGCCCTCTTCCGCAGCGGCGGTATATGCATACACGTTCTTCATGCCGAAGGTGTTGACGTCGGTTCCCCACGCAAACGTGGTATTGGGGAAATCGGGAGCAATATCCTGAACGGAAGAACCATACTGCGAGCCGTGGGCAATAACAATATCGTAGCCCTTGCTGGCATAGTCACGGATAGCCGCAGCGGCATCCGGGACGCTGAACAGGTTATCGGTATATGCGATGTCTAGAGCTGACGGACCTCCCATATCTTTCTGAACCGCCTGCAACGCAACCCACATCGATTGGCTGAAGGCCGCATCATTTGTAGCGCTCGGCATAATGACAGCAATGCGGAACGGTTTTGGAGTGGGGGTGGGAGCAGGTGTATTGGTTGGGGCTACAGTTGCGGCAGGAGCCGAGGTGGCGGCTGGAGCAGATGTAGGCGCTGGAGTTGCTGCAGGCGCGCATGCAGTGAACAACATGGCAACCAACAACAATCCTACGATCAACAAACTTTTGTTTTTCATTTTCTTCCTCCTTTAGAAGAATTGTTTTACTAAATTTTATTCAGATGGCAGGCTTATATTATGCCAGCCGTTATTGGTAGTGCCACTTTACTTATCTGTTTCTTGTCGCTTCACCTCCTTGCCAATTTAAATTCAACTCTCGCCTCTTTCAAACGGCTTATTCAGTGCAGCTGGTTGCCGCGCGCGATTAACGCTAAACATTAGTGCCGCGATGGTCATTAGATACGGGAGCATTACAGCGATATCCGATGAAATTTTGACACCCAAGACCTGCATCCATAGTTGTAATGAATTTACAAAGCTGAACAGCAACGCACCTCCCAGCACTCCAATCGGACTCCAACCTCCAAAATAGACCAACGCCACAGCAATGAATCCCTGGCCCGCCGTCAGGTTGTCCTGAAACAGATTAACCACCGCCGTAGACAAGGTAGCTCCCGCGAGACCAGCCAGTATCGCTCCAAGGCAGACACTGAAATAGCGGATGCGATCCACGTTAATCCCCAACGAATCGGCTGCCGCCGGGATTCTGTCCGACTGATTTGATTTTGAGTCCCAAGGTGGTCTTGTTCAGTATCCACCAGGCAACCGGAACAAGTAAGAAAGCGCCATAAACTGGAATACTATTCTGAAATAGGAGTTGACCTACTACAGGAAGATCACCCAGGAGGGGAATTTTGGCGGGCTGAAATCCATTAATCGTTTTCACAGTGCCAATCGTAGTCTCGAATAATAGGCTGGACATGCCATATCCAAACATATACAAACCAATGCCGCTAATGCCTTGCTCGGCTTTGAGCGTGACACTAATGAAGGACATTAACAAACCCATCAAAAGCCCAATAATCACGGCGGTCAAAAGGGCCAGCCATAGGTTTCCTGTATTCAAGGCTACATAAAATGCGCCATATGCGCTAAGCAACATGATGCCTTCCACACCCAGATTTACCACTCCCGAGGTCTGCGCAAAGGTTTCCCCAATGGCAGCGTAGAGGAATGGCGCAGCGAGGGGAATCATCGTTTTCAAAACACCAATGATTTCTTTCATGATTTCTCCTCTTCGTTTTGAACGCCCATATTGCGGCGAGCAGCCCAGCGGCGCGACCATAGTGCCGCTCCAGAAACGAACAGATACAATCAAACCCAAAATTGCATTGATTAATGATGATGGAACCTGCACGGTGCGTTGCATTTCATTCGCGCCCACCAGCAATCCTCCAAATAAGATCGAAGCAGGGATTAGACCCAATGGGTGCAAGCCGCCTAATAAAGCAGCAACAATACCTGTAAAACCATATCCGCTTGTGATGCCATCCAGCAGGCGATGTTGCACACCCATAATTTCAATCGCACCTGCCAAACCGGCAAAGCCTCCCGCCAGTGTCATTGAAAACGCTTGATAGAAAGGGACGTTGATTCCAGAATACCGCGATGCATCCGGATTTAGACCGACCGCGCGGATGCGGTAGCCAATCGTTGTACGCCACAAAAAGAAATAGACAAGTATAGCCAGGACAACTGCAAGAATTGCCCCAGCATGCAATAACGTCTGAGGAACCAGACGAGGCAATGTAGCCTGTTGGGGAATCCGCGCAGATTGAGCCAGAAAAGTCCCAGCGGCAATTCCGGCCGGATCCATCAATGGGCCGCGAATGAGAAGATACATAAATTGCTGGGCAATGGAGTTCATCATGATCGTGCTTAATATTTCATTGACATGCAAGCGGGCCTTGAGAATGCCCGGCACAAAACCCCATACAGCTCCAGCCAGGAAACCGAAGATCAGAGTAGCGGGAATCAGGATCCATCCGGGCCACGTGTTAAAAGTCAAGGGAAACCAAGTAGCTGCGATAGCGCCGAGAATGATCTGTCCCTCTCCGCCGATATTGATCACGTTGGCACGAAATGCAATACAGATTCCCAAACCTACCAGCAACAAGGGTGTGGCTTTCACCAACGATTGCGTAATCCCCGAAACACTGCCCGCCGCGCCGTTAACCAATGCTTCATAAGCGGCGACAGGATTGGCCTTTAGAATGATCAGCATCAAGGCGCCAATCAAAAGTGCAGCCAGAACTCCGGCCAACGGCAACAGCAGATGCAACACAACGTTGCTCCAATCAAATACTGGCCGATGGAATGAGGAGGAACTATTAACTGCTTTCTTGGCTTGCATAGTTTTTTCTCCGATGCAATTCTGAGATGTCAGCAAACGACAAAATCGCTTTTAGTATATCTACCATAAACGCAGTTTTTTTAGATCAATAGATTATTTTCCAATTCGGCGAATAACATGAAAATCAAAAAAATCGGAAACAAACTTACTGACCGAAAAGTCCACAACTAAATCATCGTGTGTGAATAATTTTGCTTCCATCTTTAGTAACGGAGTCTTGCGCGGGATTTTCAATCGGCGCGCTAACTCGCTATCGGCCTCAACTGCAGCCAGTCTCGTAAATGAATATGTAAGAGCGGGCTGACCGCGCTTAAGGAGGATGTCAAGCACAGAGCCGCGAAATTTCGCGCCGAGATCCTGTTTGCGCATGAATTTGAGAGGCAATACATCCAACAAATGCGCCACTGGTCTATTATCCACCAGAATAACACGAACCACAGATAGAATCTGATCTCGTGAATCACACTCCAACCCAGTGGCCTCAACAGAGGTTGCAGCTCGCTCTTCAATATCTGCCTCTCCCATTTCGGTTTTCAACCCCATTCGGCGGGCAATATGTTGGATACTTTCAAGCACTTCCAAACCGCTATCGAGGCGATTCTGGTAGGAAGGCGAAATATAAGTTCCAACCCCATGCTTACGAATAATCAGTCCTTCCATCTCAAGTTTATAAAGCGCCTCGCGTAAAGTGGGACGCGATATCCCTAATTGTTCCGCAAATATTCCCTCTGGCGGCAATTTCTGTCCAGGTTGATATGTGCCACTCTGGATTAGATCGCGCAGATAAAACTGCGTCTGATAATGAAGAGGCTCGTTGGTCGTTTTTATCCGTCTTAATTCCGAAGCCATTCTGCCTTTGCATGATGTCATCAGAGGTCAGACCTCTGATGACTATAAACAATATAACAGGTTTTTTATTCAAAAGCATGTGTCATTTGTCATGTTCGAGAAAATAACAATCAGGTCTAAAGCAAAATGTATAGATATCCAAGCCCATAAGCCGGCTTGGATGGAAGTAAAGCTACAAGTGGTGCTGACAGATTTCGCCAGCACCACTAGCCTAAAGTGAAAGTCATTCCTCTATGGAGATTATTTCAACCCTTTAATATTACAACGCAAGGTCGAGAGCAAAAAATAGGATAACTTGAAAAAAAGCATGGTATCTTTCTCCGATCACCTAGCCAGTGAAAAGGAGAGAAGGAATAATGTCAATACGATTTCGTTTGACATTGCTTTATAGCGCCATCCTTTCGCTAACTCTGATCGTGTTTGGAACCGCACTTTATACTATTCAAGCGGAAGAGACGATGAGCGCGCTCCAAGCTAAAATTCAAAGCGGTAATGGACTCGCTCAATCCATTCTAAACAATTACCTGAATCCCAGTCCACCCCCCAGGCCGCCGGGGCCGCCGCCTGTCCCAATTGAAACGCTTTCGGGCGATCAGGCTTTCAACCAATTGCGCGAACGCGATATTATACGCGTGCTGGATCCAAACGGCACGCTGGCGAATTGCATCATAAAAAAGATTACTTTGCGAAGTGACGTTGCATCAAAAATGATGTTACTTTCCGACAGTATACCCGGACTGTCGGAGGAGCACCATGATGACTCAGCGAAGCAAACGCGAACTACTAAAATCACTCCAGCCACGATACTGGAAGGCTAAAAAAGCGGAAAAACAAAAGATGTTGGACGAATTCACAGCCGCCACCGGCTTTCACCGGAAATACGCACTACGCTTGCTGAAGCATGGATATCGGCGGCGAACAGGCAAGCCGAAAGGACGAAAGGCCATTTACCGTGGAGAGGTGGTCTCGGCCCTCGAACAGGTCTGGGAAGTCTACGGTCGGATTTGCTCCAAGCGGCTGCATCCGTATTTGCCGGAAGGCCTGAAAGTATTAGAGCGTTGTGGTGAGATCCAATTCTCGGCAGAAACCAAGCAGTTATTATTACGCATGAGCTCAGCCACCATGGATCGTTGCCTGCGGCCCGTACGGGTCAAGTCGGCCCATGGTCTGAGCACCACCAAACCCGGCAGTCTGCTCAAGCAGGCCATCCCGGTGCGGACCTTTACAAACTGGGATGAAGAGCAACCGGGTTTCCTGGAAATTGACTTGGTGGCCCACTGTGGCGAGACCACCGAAGGCCAATATTTGAACACACTGACCTGCACCGACCTGTGTACCGGCTGGACCGAGCCGGTCGCGCTACAGCGTCACACGCAAGAGGCGGTTCGAGATGCCCTGCAAGCCATGCGTCCCGATCTGCCGTTTCCCTTGTTGGGTATCGACTCGGATAATGGCAGTGAGTTCATCAATGATCTACTCTATCGCTATTGCCTCCAGAACCAGATCACGTTCACCCGTTCCCGACCCTACCAGAAGAACGACCAGGCGCATGTGGAACAAAAGAACTGGTCGATCGTCCGTCATACGGTGGGATATGATCGCTTGCAAACCGAGGAAGAATTCGCCTTGCTGCAGAGCATCTACGCCGACCTGCGACTCTACATCAACTTCTTTCAGCCTGTGCTCAAACTGATCGCTAAAGAACACATTGGCAAGCAACTCGTCCGCAGGTATGATCAGGCCAGAACACCCTATCAACGTATTTTGGAACGCAAGGAGATCACCTTGGATCTGAAAGCCCATCTCACTCATCTGTATGTGCAACTTAACCCAGTGGCCTTGCGCACCTCGATTGACCAGAAAGTTGCTCGATTATGGAAAATCTCAAAGTAACCCTCATTTTTGATGCAACGAAACCCTCAAAGTAACTTTTCATTTTGATGCACTAGGCTGGTCGCCAGTCCATTCGCGTGGCAGGAACAAGATAACATAACTCAAGCATTGTCGCTCAGCGCAGGCGGGTTTCAAGCTTTAAAATACAAGCAAGATTGGTGGGAAACTTGCGCTTCATTGTTCAGGTCGCTCAGTCGCTTGCCCAACGCGATCAAGCACTCGCGGCTTTGAGCAATACACTTATCATTGTGGGTCTTTTGACTATACTGATTGCATTCGGCATCGGATGGATTCTTTCCAGTGAGACCCTGCGTCCCATCCATCATATTACTCAAACAGCGCAAGTCATTGGCAAGGAAAGTGATTTCACCCGGCGCGTGGATTACAAAGGTCCAAACGATGAGATTGGACAATTGGCAAGCACATTCAACTCCTTATTGACCCGTTTGCAAGATGCATATCAACGAGTGAGCCGCGCATTGAAAATGCAATGCGATTTTGTCGCGGACGTCTCGCACGAATTACGCACTCCGCTGACGACTATCCGCGGCAATCTCGAATTGTTGCGGCGCGAGCCTCCGATTCCACATAATGAACAATCTGATGTCTTGGCTGATTTTGTGGATGAGAGTGATCGTCTGATGCGACTGGTGAACAATCTTCTTATTCTGGCCCGCGTCGACGCAGGTCAAAGCTTGACACTGCAAACAATTCCCATCCGTGCTGTGATCGACGAGGGTTGCAAACAAGCAAGGCAATTAGATCGCCAGCGGGAAATCATTGAAGATGTGGAAGACTTGTCCGTAATCGGTGACCGAGAGGCGCTCAAACAAGTTCTTCTAATTTTGCTGGACAATGCAATTAAATACACGACCAAGGGAATTATAGTATCAGCCGAAGCTGCGGGAACTCAAGTTGTAGTTCGGGTCCACGACAACGGTTCAGGGATTTCACCTGAAAAACTTGAGCATGTGTTTGATCGTTTTTATCGCGGTGAAACCGATTTGAAAATTCAAGGATTTGGTTTAGGCCCGCCAATTGCAAAAGCCTTGATCGAAGGACAAGTCGGAAAAATAGAAATTCAAAACGACTCGCCTCAAGGCAATACAAGTGAAGATCAGTTTGAACTCAATGGAGAAACTAACTTCAAATTTATAAATTATCGAGATAGGTTCCTAGAAATTCGTGCGGGTCGAGCCGCGCGGGATTTCATTTGGATCATAGGGCGTAACCTGATAGACGTAGTAATTCAGCCAATTTGCGAACAACAAATTTGAGTGTCCGCGCCAGCGCACTTGAGGCTGTCTCGTCGGATCATCGTTTGGATAATAGTTTACAGGCACATGGATCGGCAATCCCTTTTTCACATCGCGGTCGTATTCGGACTTCAACGTTAGCCGATCGTATTCCGAATGTCCAGTCACAAAGATATGTCGCCCGTCTTTTGTGGCGGCGATGTAAATTCCGGCTTGATCCGACTCAGCCAGGATTTGTACGTCGCTGACTTTCTCAACGTCGGTGCGGCGGATCTCGGTGTGACGCGAATGCGGGGCGAAGAAAATATCGTCGAAGCCGCGCAACAGGCTTTCGGTCGACGAAAGGATGCGATGCTCAAAGACACCGAACATCTTGCGAGGTAGATCATACTTTGGAACGCCGTAGCGATGATAGAGCCCCGCTTGCGCACCCCAGCAAATGTAAAGAGTTGACTCAACATTCGTCTCGGCCCAATCCATGATGTGAGTCAATTCGTCCCAATAGTCCACTTCCTTGAACGGCATTTGCTCGACCGGCGCGCCCGTGATGATGAGGCCATCGAATTTTTCGCTGCGGAGCACGTCGAAGGTAACGTAATGATTGAGTAAATGCTCAGCATCCGTGTTTTTGGAATCATGTGTTGCCGTGTGAAGGAGCGTGATGTCCACTTGCAGAGGAGAATTGCCAAGCAGGCGCAGCAATTGGGTTTCAGTGGCGATCTTCGTGGGCATGAGATTCAGGATCGCCACGCGCAGAGGACGAATATCCTGATGGATGGCGCGTTCTTCACCCATGATGAAGATGTTTTCATTTTCGAGGATTGCGCGTGCGGGAAGTGTGGATGGAATTTTTACTGGCATATTCCAGCTTTCTCCCCTCCCCCATAATGGGAGAGGGGAAGAGGCGAAGTGCCTACGCATTGAGTGCTTGATTGAGATCCCACAAAATATCATCAATATCTTCGAGACCAATGCTCAAGCGAATAAAGTCGGGGCTGACACCTGCCGCGACTTGATCTTCGGGGCTGAGTTGACTGTGCGTTGTCGTTGCAGGATGAATGGCAAGACTTTTCGCGTCGCCGACGTTGGCGAGGTGACTGAATAGCTGCAGTTTTTCAATAAACTTCTTACCTGCCTCCACGCCGCCTTTGATTCCAAAGCCGAGAATGGCGCCCGCACCTTTCGGCAGATACTTTTTGGCGCGTGCATAATCGGGATAACTCTTGAGGCCGGGATATTTCACCCAACTGACCTTTGGATGCTTCTCAAGGTATTCAGCAACCGCTTGCGCGTTCTGAACGTGACGTTCCATGCGCAAACTTAACGTCTCGATGCCTTGAATGGTCTGCCAGCTATTGAACGGTGACTGGCAGGCGCCGATGTCGCGTAGAACCTGCACACGCGCTTTGATCGCAAATGGCGGCAAACCGGCTTCTTTCAAATCGGCGTAGACCAAACCATGATAGGAAGGATCGGGCGTGGTGAAGTTTTCAAACTTGCCACTCCGCCAATCATAATTGCCGCCATCGACGATGACACCGCCGATGGTGGTGCCGTGTCCGCCGATGAATTTGGTGGTGCTGTGCACAATGATATGCGCGCCCCATTCAAACGGTCGGAAGAGATACGGCGTGGCGAAGGTATTATCAATCATCAACACCAGTTTGTGTTTCTTGGCAATCTCAGCCACTTCCTCGAAAGGGAATACGGCAATATCCGGGTTGCCTAAAGTTTCTCCATAAAGAATCTTGGTGTTAGGTTTGATCGCCTTTTCAAAATTCTTCGGATCGGTCGGGTCAACGAAAGTGACATCAATGCCAAGTCTTGGAAACGTGTATTGGAATTGATTGTAGGTTCCGCCATACAAACGACTTGACGAAACGATGTGATCGCCCGACTGGCATAGGGTAAAAATAGCTTGGGCTTGCGCGGCGTGACCTGAACTCGCAGCGAGTGCCGCGACGCCGCCTTCCAACGAAGCGAGGCGTTGTTCCAGCACATCGGTGGTCGGGTTCATGATGCGGGTGTAAATATTTCCCAACTCTTTGAGCGCGAATAAATTCGCGGCGTGCTCCGTGCTTTTGAACTGATAACTCGTTGTTTGATAAATCGGCACGGCACGGCTTCCCGTGGTTGGGTCGGGGCTGTAGCCCGCGTGTAACTGACGGGTGGCAAAACCATATTGACGAACATTTGATGCAGACATTGGATTCTCTCTCCTTGTATGAATTTACCCGCCTTTCAGAAGAGATACATCCCTTTGGAAAAAACCTCTTCTGAAAGTCAAGAAGAGGTACACGCGTATACCATCCTCTCATCTTCCAGTGGTTGAATAGCAGATGCTATTCACTGTCGGAGTTGGCACCTTGACTTGCGTCAGGTTGCCGAGGCGTCATCGGGCCGTTCCCTCAGCCTCTCTGGATAAGAGCGAGTATTTAATTATTAGCGGCGATTTATATCAAACGATTTGTTTTCTGTCAAGGGTTATAACAGATTCTCTTTTACCAATAATTCCGCATTATAAATGGATCCGCCCGCCGCGCCGCGGATAGTGTTATGCGATAACACGACAAACTTAAGACTCAAAAGTGGATCGCGGCGGATGCGGCCTACGACGGTCGTCATGCCTTTGCCCGTTAAACGGTCGAGGTCGCGGCTGAGGGCGATCCGCTTCTTCGCGGACTTCGATAACGGGTCGCGGTGACGAGGGCAAGTCGCGCGCTGACGCCGGGGCCAGATAATCGCGCATAGCGCGCACAGCATCTTCAGGACTTGCTTGATTCCGATAATTCAACACTGACACATACCGTATGTCCATCCGTCACTGCAACACGATTGGTCTGTGCGCTGAATCCAATATCGGCCAATTCAACTTTATTGCCATCGAGTTTGCCAAGCATCTTGCGCGGTTCCCATTCTACTTTGTCTTCCTCGCCGCCGATGTTTGGAACAACGTTATCCATGATGTCCAGTGACGGCACACCAGGATAACCCGCGCCGGATAGCGCCTGCATGGAAACCGCAAAAACTTTTTTCACACCGAATGAATCGTCGAGCGCTTTCAGCGCAACAGTTAGACCGGTGCTGGTGCAATTCGGATTGGTGGTAATGCATCCGCTCCAGCCGCGTTGTTTGCGTTGCTGTTTGACGAATTGAATATGATCCGCATTGACTTCGGGAAGCAGAAGCGGCACATCGTCCGCGCGGCGATACGATGAGGCGTTTGAGCAAACCGCAAATCCAGCTTGAGCGAATTGCGGCTCGATGTCTTTGGCAAGATCCGCGGGCAGAGCCGAGAAAACTATTTTTGCTTGAACCGCATCCGGTGTCGCGGGAACGACAACCATCCTACGCGCATATTCAGGCATCGGATCATTCAATATCCAGCGGCAAGCCTGCGCATACGGTTGACCAACCGAACGATCAGAGGCGGCTAATGCAACCACTGTGAACCATGGATGATGATCGAGCAACGAGATAAATCGTTGGCCGACTGAGCCGGTCGCGCCGAGAACTGCAACGGGAATTTGGGACATGAGATAACTCCTTCTTGGTTTATGAAATAATTAATTCGATGCAAGGCCTTCACCGCGATCTTCAGTATCGGCTGCGGCGACGACCATGCTGATGGATACTTCCGATGAACCTTGGGCGATGGCGAGAACATTTGCATTGTTTTTTCCAAGTTGCGAGAAAACTCTTCCGGCAACGCCAGGCGTATGCTGCATTCCCACGCCGACGACGGTGATAATCGAAACATCTTCCGTCATCCAGACGCGGTCAATATCGTTATCCTCGATCTCGCTTGAAAAAACCTTTTCGAGTTGAGTTACCACAATGCTGCAGTATCTGCTGGCACTGCAAAGCAAATGGATTGTTCCGACGAAGCTTGTGTAATCAACGGAACGCTTGTGCCCGTAGAAGCGACTGCCGCGAAATGCGCGCGCTGCCACGCCGGGAACGCCCAACATACCGCGTCCTTCGACTGTGATCAGTCTTTGATTGCGAATAGCCGTTACGGCTCTGACGACTTGTCCATTCACGGGCTTGCCATTGGATTTGACGTTTGCAATCAAACGCGTGCCGGGGTGAGATGGATTGAATGTATTGCAGATGCGTAATCCAATTCCAGCTTCGATCACCGGACGAATCGTTTTTGGATGCAGAACTTTTGCGCCATAATAGGCGAGTTCAGCGATCTCACTGTAAGTGATTTCAGGCAGAGTGCGCGCTGATGATTCGATGCGCGGATCGGTGGTCATCACGCCATCTACGTCCGTCCAGATCCAAACATCATCGGCTGGCAGCACCGCGCCGATAATTGCCGCGGAATAATCGCTTCCACCTCGACCTAAAGTTGTGACCACGCCGTCAGGCGTCGCGCCGATAAATCCCGTTATAATAGGAACGATGCCTTCATCCAACAACGGATTGAGGAGATGGCGTGTCTTCGCTGTAGTCGCTTTTAAATCGGGATGCGCATTTTGAAAATGATTGTTCGTGATGATGAACTCAGTAGAATTCAATGGCCTTTGCATTGATGCCCGTGTTCTCCACAACTGCGGCCAGCAAGCGGACACTCATACGCTCGCCGAGCGATGCCACCGCATCCAATGCGCGCGGGCTGGCCTCGCCCAAGCACGGCCATAGCTTTGCACAAATCCACAAAACAAAAAATCAGGGTATTGATTTCATTTCTTAGTTTTCTGTGGAAAGGGTTTCATCTCGGACAAGTTCATCTATCGCAACAAAATGTTTTTCGCGAAGCATCGTCTCTGCATCGGAAAGCGACTCGGTATTTCCCTGCACGGCTTGCGAGGCACTATCGAGCAGGAGATTGGTCACGCCCGACATTGCTGAAGTCACTACAATCACGCGCGGCCATTCAGCGTGTGCCTCTCGAATGATTTCCGTGACATTGATCAGTGCCTCAGTCGAGCCGACAGATGTCCCGCCGAATTTCATCACGAGAGTTTGTTTCGATTTTGGCATGGTATTTTCTTCTCCTTTGTTTCAGTAAAATAAAACGCCTCACGTTTTCGTGAGGCGTTATGTGTTTTGGTAAAACTCTTCTTCGGTTACTTCCATCCAAGCACAAAAACCTCACGGGCGAGTTGAGGGGTAGTGGTAGTCATGGATGTGGTGAAGCAAACTGAATACAAAGTACTGAACATATTGGGCGATATTCTATGCGCGAGTTGGAGAATGGTCAAGAGGAAAAGTCGAACAACAAACTTTGAAATTCGCCTCTTGACGGATTTTCAATTCTGCCTATAATCAGGCGAAATACCTATAGACAAATGAACACTTTGATCTTCAGCCTCTCCCTTATTGTCGTCCTTATTGCGGTCCTTATTATTAAGGATCAATTTTCGGTTAGGATGGCAACGGTGAGAGTCAAAGTAATACACCTTAGTATAGTGCAAAGAGCCGCCCTAACCACGGGCGGCTCTTTTTATTTTATCTCTTTAAGGAGAAGAGCTATGCGATCCGACACTATTAAAAAAGGTTATGAAAAAGCTCCACACCGAGCTTTGCTCCGCGCGACGGGGATGAAGGAAGAAGACTTTGATAAGCCGTTTGTTGCAATCGTAAATTCATATGTGGATATTGTTCCCGGCCATGTTCATTTGCAGGATTTTGGCAAACTCATAAAAGACGCGGTGCGCGCCGCGGGCGGCGTGCCGTTTGAATTCAATACCATCGGCGTGGATGACGGAATCGCGATGGGCCATGTGGGGATGAAATACTCGCTTCCTTCGCGGGAGCTGATTGCGGATTGCGTTGAGACGATGATTGAGGCCCACCGCTTCGACGCGATGGTCTGCATCCCAAACTGCGACAAGATCGTGCCTGGGATGTTGCTAGCCGCGATGCGCGTCAACATCCCGGCCATTTTTGTTTCCGGCGGGCCGATGGCCGCAGGAAAAACTCCTGATGGCGAAGCCATTGATTTGATCTCCGTTTTTGAAGGCGTGGGCGCATATTCCGCGGGAAAGATTGACGAGAAGCGTTTGTCTATTTTGGAAAAATTTGCGTGTCCATCCTGTGGTTCGTGCTCCGGTATGTTTACGGCGAATTCGATGAATTGCCTGATGGAGGTCGTGGGTCTCGCCCTGCCGTTACAACGGCTCTGCGCTGGCGAAGACCCCCGAGCGGGAAGCCTGGCGAAAAAAGCCGCAACGCAAATCATGACCCTCATTGAACGCGACATCAAGCCGCGCGATATCGTGACACCTGAAGCAATTGATGATGCATTTGCTTTGGATATGGCGATGGGCGGTTCGACCAACACGGTTCTTCATACGCTAGCCTTGGCTCACGAAGCAAATGTGGATTACCCGCTGAGCCGCATCAATTCGGTGGCTGATAAGGTTCCGCATATCTGCAAAGTGAGTCCGGCAGGAAAATGGCACATGGAAGATGTTCATCGCGCAGGCGGCATCCCGGCCATATTGAATGAAGTCCAGCGGGGGACAGGCATGTTGCACTTTGATCGCATAACAGTCAGTGGAACAACTCTTGGGGAATCCATCAAAGGTTGTGAGATCAAAGATGAGCAAGTGATTCGCTGTTACGAAAATGCGCATTCGAAGCGCGGCGGATTGTCCATTTTGTTCGGCAATCTCGCACCGAACGGCGCAGTGGTCAAAGTCGGCGGCGTGAGCGAGACAATGATGAAGTTCAGCGGCCCGGCGCGGATCTACGAGTTACAGGACGAAGCCTACGCCGGAATTCTGGCGAATGAAGTCAAACCCGGCGATGTGGTGGTGATCCGGTATGAAGGACCGAAAGGCGGACCGGGGATGCAGGAGATGTTGTCGCCAACTTCCGCGATCATGGGGCAGGGATTGGGCGATAAAGTTGCTTTGATCACGGATGGCCGTTTCAGTGGCGGGACGCGCGGCGCTTGCATTGGTCACGTATCGCCGGAAGCCGCGGCAGGCGGGCCGATTGCGGCGCTCAAGGTTGGGGACATGATCGATATTGATTTAACGGAACGCAGGCTGGATGTCCGTTTGAGCGAAGCGGAGATCAAAGTACGTCTGGCGGCATTGCCTCCATTCAAATCCAAAATCACATCGAAATGGTTAAAACGTTATTCATATTTTGTCACCAGCGCGGATACCGGTGCGGTACTGCAATCATAAGGAGAAGAGAATGAAATTGACAGGTGCAGAAATTTTATGGGAATGTTTGGTGACGGGAAGGCGTGGAGGTGGTGTTCGGTTATCCCGGCGGCGCCAACATGCCGATCTATGATGCGATGTTAAATTATCCCGTGCATCATGTGTTGGTGAGGCATGAACAGGGCGCAGCGCACATGGCGGACGGATATGCGCGTGCTTCTGGAAGAGTTGGCGTGGCGATGGCAACCTCGGGGCCGGGCGCGACGAATTTGGTCACCGGCATTGCCACCGCGATGATGGATTCGTCGCCGGTGGTGTTCATTACCGGACAGGTTGCGGCGCATTTGATTGGCGGCGACGCGTTCCAGGAAGTGGATGTGACCGGCATCACCTTGCCCATCACGAAGCATAACTATCTCGTGACGCGCGCCGATGAGGTTGCGGAAGTTGTGCGTGAGGCGTTTTATATCGCGCGCAGCGGACGGCCCGGCCCGGTATTGATTGACATCTGCAAGAACGCACAGGTGGAGCAAGCCGAGTTTGTTTATCCCAAAGAAGTGAAATTGGTCGGATATCAGCCTGTATCGCACGCGCCAAAAGAATCCCTCGACCACGCGGTGAAGTTGATCGAGAAAGCAAAGCGTCCGCTCATTTTGTGCGGACACGGTGTGCTCATTTCAGGCGCGGAAGAAGCGCTGATGCAGTTCGCGGTCAAAACTTAAACGCCCGTCGCAAGCACATTGCTGGGATTGGGAGCGTTCCCGGCATCGCATCCATTAAGCCTCGGCATGATGGGGATGCACGGCGAAGTGCATACCAACCTGGCCATCCAAAATTCAGATTTGATCCTGGCCTTCGGAATGCGTTTCGATGACCGCGTGACCGGCAATTTGAAGGCGTATGCGCCGCACGCCCGAAAAATCCACGTCGAAATCGATCCGTCTGAAGTCCATAAAAACGTCGCGGCGGATATCCCGCTGATCGGCGATTTGAACACGGTTCTGACCGACCTCATTCCTTTGGTGGATGAATATGATCATGATGAATGGTTGAAGGAAATCAGCGATTGGAAGACCGAGGCCGATGCGCGCAGCATCATGAACTGGCCCAATGATGACAAATTATATGTGCCGCATCTGGTCAGCGACATTTGGAAAGCGACGGGCGGCAACGCGATCATTACAACCGACGTCGGCCAGCATCAGATGTGGACCGCACAATATTATGCGCTCGAGAAACCGAATCGCTGGATCACTTCGGGCGGCGCGGGAACGATGGGCTTTGGCCTGCCCTCCGCAATCGGCGCGTGGTTTGCGAACAAGGACCAGGAAATCTGGGCGATCGCAGGCGATGGCGGATTCCAAATGACCGCTGCGGAATTGACAACCGCCGTTCAGGAGGGCGCCAATGTGAAGGTCGCCATTATGAACAACAACTTCCTGGGCATGGTTCGGCAATGGCAGGAGTTCTTCTTCGAGAAGCGCTATTCCGCCGTGGACATGCTCACACCTGATTTTGTGAAACTTGCCGAAGCTCATCAATGTCCCTGCCCGGCTTGTGACGAAACGCGATGAGGTGGATGAAGGCCATCGAATGGGCACGCAAGACTCCAGGTCCCGTAGTGATCGAGTTCCGCGTCGAAAGGGAAGATGGTGTTTATCCGATGGTTCCGACCGGCGCGTCGCTTGACCAAATGATCCAAAGACCTGTGAGAGTAGAGGAATAAGGAGTTTGATTATGCAATATACATTTATCGCATTAGTTGAGAATAAACCCGGCGTGTTGAACCGCGTGGCTTCGCTCTTTCGCCGCCGAAATTTTAACATCAAGTCGCTGGCTGTCGGACGGACGGAGAATCCCGAGATCTCGCACATGACCATGGTGGTGGATTGTCCCAACGGTGAAGTGGACGCGCACAAACTGGAAGCGAATCTTTACAAGCTCGTCAACGTGATTGACGTGCAGGATGTCACGCATCAGCCTTCGGTGACCCGCGATTTGGCCCTGATCAAAGTGAAGGCCGGCCCCGAACGCCGCGCGGAAGTCAATGGACTTACCGAAATCTTCCGCGCCCGCATTGTGGATGTCGCGGCTGATTCTGTCATCATTGAGGTCACTGGCACCGAGGACAAGATCGAAGGCATGATCGAACTCCTGCGTCCGATTGGAATCGTTGGAATGGTGCGCACCGGCCAAATCGCAATGATGCGTGGCGTGAATGATGGCGTGCGGCGAATCCCCGGCGGGAATGGCAATCGCTATGAAGACGATGTATACGAGATGGCGGAGATGACGCCATAATCGCTGGCCATATCTTCCTTTCGAGAAATAAATTCAGTCATTGCTTCGCTATGCAATGACATAAATCAAATCAGGAGAACTTATTATGGCAAAAATCAATTTTGGTGGTGTGGAGGAAGAAGTCGTCACGCGCGGAGAATTCCCACTGGAGAAGGCGCGTGAAGTTCTCAAGAACGAAGTCGTGGCAGTGCTTGGTTATGGCGTGCAGGGACCGGCACAGGCCTTGAACATGCGCGAAAACGGAATCAAAGTCATCGTGGGACAACGCGAGGGAACACCCAATTGGGATAAAGCTGTGGCAGATGGCTGGGTTCCCGGCAAGACTCTGTTCACTGTTGAAGAAGCTGCGGAACGAGGCACGGTGATCCAATATTTGCTTTCAGATGCCGGGCAACGTTCGCAGTGGCCGAAGATCGTTGAATGCCTGAATGAAGGCGACATGCTTTATTTTTCGCATGGCTTTTCGATTACATACAAGAAACAAACGGGCGTGATCCCTCCGCCGCATGTCGATGTCGCGCTCGTAGCGCCCAAGGGATCGGGCCGCAGTGTGCGCGCTAATTTCCTTGGATGGTTCCGGCATCAATGCCAGCTTCGCGGTTCAACAGGACGCAACGGGCCGCGCCCTCGAACGCACGCTCGCACTTGGAATTGCCATTGGCGCTGGCTATTTGTTCCCGACCACATTCGAGAATGAAGTCTATTCCGATCTGACCGGTGAACGCGGCATTCTGATGGGCGCGCTGGCAGGCGTGATGGAAGCCCAGTACAACGAACTTCGCAAGCATGGACACTACACCTTCGGAAGCGTTCAACGAAACGGTGGAAGAACTTACGCAATCGCTCATTCGCTTGGTTGGGCAAAATGGCATGGACTGGATGTATGCCAATTGTTCCACCACTGCCCAGCGCGGCGCGTTGGATTGGAAGGACAAATTCCGCGATGCAGTTGCACCGGTCTTCGATGATCTATATCGGAGTGTGGTCGCCGGCGAGGAAACACGAATTGTTTTGGAAAAGAATAGTGATCCGAAGTATCGCGAGAATCTGGATGCAGAACTCAAAGTCATGCGCGAGTCCGAAATGTGGCAGGCCGGCGCAGCTGTCCGTTCTCTGCGCCCGGAAAACTGGAAGAAATAAGGAGGCGTCTTATGAATAACTATGTTCGTATTTTTGATACAACCCTGCGCGATGGTGAACAATCCCCCGGCGCGACGATGACCTCCGCTGAAAAATTGGAAGTGGCGCACAGCCTCGCCCGACCTCGGCGTGGACATTATCGAAGCGGGATTTCCCGCCGCATCTCCCGACGACCTCGAAGCGGTCAGACGGATAGCGCTTGAAGTGGGCAACCCTCCAGCGGGCGATCCGAACGCAAAAGTCCCGGTCATTGCAGGCTTGGCGCGCGCTTCAAAGGATGACATTACCAAAGCCTGGGAAGCTGTCCAAGGCGCGCAGAAGCCGCGCATCCATACGTTTATCGCGACTTCTGAAATCCATATGAAGCATAAATTGAAAATGGATCCGGAAGAAGTGATTCAGCGCGTTTCAGAGATGGTTGCTTTTGCGCGTTCACTTTGCGCCGATGTCGAATTTTCTCCCGAAGATGCCGGCCGCTCTGATCCGGAATTTCTTGTATATTGTTTTAAGCGAGGCGATCAAATCCGGCGCGACCACGCTCAACATTCCCGATACTGTGGGTTACACCACACCCGATGAATTCTTTAATCTCATTGATGGCATCATCAAGCATACGCCTGGGATGCATGATGGCATCACAATCTCTGTTCATTGTCATGACGATCTTGGCATGGCAACTGCCAACACATTGGCTGGCATTCGTGCAGGCGCTCGGCAAGCAGAAGTAACCATCAACGGGATTGGCGAACGCGCGGGAAATACATCGCTCGAAGAAGTGGTGATGACACTCAAGACCCGCCATGCCGTCTTTGGATTGGAAACGGATATTGATACCACCCAGATCGCGCGCGTCAGCAAACTCGTCAGCAATTACACGGGCATCGTTGTCCAGCCGAATAAGGCGATTGTCGGCGCGAACGCCTTCGCACATGAGGCTGGTATTCATCAGGACGGAATGCTCAAGCATCAGACCACATACGAGATTATGCGCCCTGAAGATGTCGGCGTGAACCAATCCAAGCTGGTAATGGGCAAACATTCAGGTCGTCATGCGTTACGATCGCGTCTCGCAGAAATGGGTCATTCGTTGGATGATGTTGAACTCGATAAGGCCTTTACGCGCTTCAAGGAATTGGCGGATCGCAAGAAGGTCGTGACTGATGCGGATCTTGAGGCGCTGATCGCCGACGAATTCTATCAGCCGCGTGATGTGTATCTGCTCAACGGCCTGCAAGTCTCCTGCGGAACCATGGGGATGCCCACTGCTTCAGTTCGTTTGCGCGGCCCCGACGGAAAAATCTACACTCAGGCCGCGATTGGCACCGGCCCGGTGGATGCCACCTACAAAGCCATTGATGAAATTGTCAATTTGCCCAGCACTCTGCTCGAGTTCAACATCCATGCCGTCACCGAAGGCATCGACGCATTGGGCGAAGTGACTGTTCGCATTCAAGGCAAAGATGGCGATCATACGATGGACGCACAGAACGAAGTCGAACATATGCGTGTCTACGGCGGTCACGGCGCAGATACCGACATCATTGTTGCCAGCGCCAAGGCTTACATCAATGCCCTCAATAAACTCATCATCGCGCAGACCGAAGGCCTGCAGCCTGTTCAAAATGATTATGGCGTCATGCTTGGATAAAAGGAGAAAATACTATGTCTACTCAAAATGAAGATCAAGACTTTGTTCAAACCGATTGGTTTGATCCGTTTCCCGAACCGCATACCATTCCCGCTGGCTGGGATATAAGCGGATTCTTTGCCACCCCGCAAGCCGATTCCATTCAAGAAGATGATTCCAACGTTGATAGCGAATCTCGCTGATGATTTATCGGTGATGATTCATTGATATCTAATTATCTATCATCAAACATGCCAAAAACCTTATTTCAAAAAATCTGGGACTCGCACGTTGTGATTAATCAACCCGATTCTCCCGCCGTGCTCTACATCGACTTGCACCTCGTGCACGAAGTCACCTCGCCACAGGCTTTCGATGGCCTGCGCCAACGCGGACTAAAAGTCCGCCGCGCAGACAAGACTCTCGCTACGATTGATCACTCGATTCCGACGACTCCTCTCGACGTCCCAATTGCCGATGCGATGGCCGCCGCGCAGATCAAACAAATGGAAACGAATGCTGACGGAATTCGGAATTACATTGCATGGGATGAACAGTCAGCATCGCGGCATTGTCCACGTGATCGGGCCGGAGTTGGGAAGAACCCAACCCGGCATGACCATCGTCTGCGGAGATAGCCACACGGCAACGCATGGCGCGTTCGGCGCACTGGCTTTTGGTATCGGAACAAGTGAAGTCGAGCATGTGCTCGCTACGCAATGTCTTTTGCAGAAAAAGCCGAAAACATATGAAGTGCGCGTGGATGGCACACTGCCCAAAGGCGTTTCCGCCAAGGATATTATCCTCGCGCTGATTGCGAAGATCGGCATCGGCGGTGGAACGGGACATGTTTTTGAATACACCGGCTCCGCTATTCGCGGCTTGACCATGGAACAACGTATGACGATCTGTAACATGTCCATCGAAGGCGGCGCACGCGCGGGCATGGTTGCACCGGATGAAGTTACGTTTGAATATTTGCACGGACGCGAGTTCACACCCAAAGGTCGAGATTGGGATCAGGCTATTACAAAATGGAAATCCCTGCCAACCGATGAGGGCGCAGTCTACGACAAGTCCATCAAGCTGGATGCATCGGCGCTTGAACCGATGATCACGTACGGAACGAATCCTGGAATGGGCATGAAGATCACCGAGCGCGTCCCCAGGCCCGAATCATATCGCGATGCTTCGCAAAAAGCCGCTCTCGAGAAAGCTTTGGCATACATGGGACTCGAACCGGGTCAGTCGCTCCTCGGTCAAAAAGTGGATGTGGTCTTTATCGGCAGTTGTACCAACTCGCGCATTTCCGATTTGCGTTTGGCAGCGTCGGTGCTTAAAGGAAAAACAGTTTCGAACGGAACGCGCGTCATGGTTGTGCCTGGCTCGCAGGATGTAAAGAAACAAGCGGAGCAGGAAGGACTGGATAAAGTCTTCAAAGAAGCGGGTGCAGAATGGCGAGAAGCCGGTTGTTCGATGTGTATTGCCATGAACGGCGATCAACTTGAACCCGGTCAATATGCGGTTTCAACCAGCAACCGAAACTTTGAAGGCCGTCAAGGCAAAGGCGGACGGACATTCTTAGCGAGTCCGTTGACCGCCGCGGCCACTGCTCTAGCGGGTGTGGTCTCAGATCCTCGCACATTGCTGAGTTAATCATGGTCACAGACAATGTTTGGAAACTGCCTGCAATTGTGGATCGCTTTCTTTCTTATCGTGCCGCGCTTCCGTTGGCTCAGGAGCAAATCGGCGTAATGATGGCAATCATCAAAACAGGAACCCAGCCCGTCGAAAAATTTCTCGATCTGGGTTGTGGTGATGGCATTCTCGGCGCAACCATTCTTGGCGCATATCCAAACAGCCGAGGCGTGTTTGTGGATTTCTCCGAACCAATGCTTGCACAGGCACGCGAGCAACTCAAGGATTATGCTAATCAACTCGCGTTTGAGAATCTCGATTATGGTGATCCTGATTGGGTAGCCAGGATGCAGAAGGAAACCCCGTTTGATGTAATCGTGTCGGGTTATTCCATTCATCATCAGCCAGATGCGCGCAAGCGTTCCATTTATGCAGAGATTTTTTCATTGCTTAAACCGGGAGGCTGGTTCATCAATATCGAACACATTGCGGCTTCAGCCCGGATCACAGTTGACTTGTTTAACAATTACGTCATTGATGGACGTTACGCCATCGAAAAAGCCAACGGCGGAAGTAAAACCCGCCAGGAAATTTCAGATATTTTCATAAACCGTCCCGATAAGGACGCGAATATTTTGCTGCCGGTTGAAACACAAAGCGACTGGCTACGCGAGATCGGTTACGAAGAAGTCGATTGTTATTTCCGCGTCTATGAACTCGCCGTTTTTGGCGGATGCCGCCCCCAATAATATTCTGGAAAGAGAATGATATGGCTCAATTTAATACACTTACTTCCCGCGTAGTTGTTTTGCCGATCAATAACATTGACACAGACCAAATTATTCCGGCGCGCTTCCTCAAAGCCATCGATAAAAAAGGATTGGGCGATCATCTCTTCGCGGATTGGCGCTACAACCCGGACCATTCACCCAAGTTGAATTTTGTTTTGAACCAAAAAGAGTTGCAGGGCGCGAAAATCTTGTTGACCGGTGACAACTTCGGTTGCGGGTCGAGCCGTGAACATGCGCCGTGGGCGCTGACCGGTTTCGGATTCCGCGCCGTGATTTCCACGTCTTTCGCTGACATCTTCCGCAACAACGCGCTCAAGAATGGTTTGCTTCCGATCATCGTGGATGAAGAAACCCATAAAATGTTGTTCGATCTCATCGAGGAAATCCCGAAAGCCGAACTCAGTGTTGACCTTGCGACACAAAGCCTCATCTTTCCGAATGGTTCAGTGACTTTTCCAATTGACCCGTTCAATAAAACCTGTTTATTGAACGGCGTGGATGAGCTGGGTTACATTAAGGGCTTTGAAAAGGAGATCGCCGCGTTTGAAGCGAGATCATCCTTATGACTCAAATCCAAATCTACGATACGACACTGCGCGATGGAACGCAATCGGAAGGCTTCACGCTTTCGGCCAACGATAAAGTTCGCGTCGCGCAACGGCTCGACGAATTGGGAGTGGCGTTCATTGAAGGCGGCTGGCCCGGCTCGAATCCGAAGGATGTGGAATTCTTCGAGCGCGCCCGCGATATGCAGTGGAAGAACTCGCTGATCGCCGCGTTCGGCGCGACTTGCCGCGTTAAGGGCGGACCGGAGGACGACGCCAGCATTAAAGCCATGCTTGATTCGTACACGCCGGTCTGCACGATCTTTGGCAAAACGTGGACGCTTCACGTCACCGATGTTTTGCAAACGACTCTGGAAATCAACCTTCGTATCATCGAGCAATCGGTTGCGTACCTCAAAGCCAACGGCAAGCGCGTCATTTATGATGCCGAACATTTCTTTGACGGATATAAAGCCGATTCATCCTATGCACTCGAAACGTTAAAAGCCGCGATCCGCGGCGGCGCGGAGATGGTTGTTTTTTGCGATACCAACGGCGGGACCATGCCGTGGGAAGTTCAACGCATCATCTCTGACATCAAGCCGGCTCTCGCATACCCATTTGGAATCCACACGCACAATGATTCCGATTGCGCCGTGATCAACTCACTGACTGCGATCCGAGAAGGTGCCATACAGGCGCAGGGTACGATCAACGGCGTCGGCGAACGATGCGGCAATGCCAATTTGATTTCCATCATCGCCGACCTTGAACTCAAGATGGGTTATGAATGTCTGCCCAAAGGCAAGGTCGCACAACTTTATGAGCTTTCGCATTTCGTCGCCGAAGTTGCCAACATTACGCCAGATGAACATTTACCGTTTGTGGGCAAGTCGGCGTTTGTTCATAAAGCTGGTGTACATGTCGCAGCGATGCGCCGGAGCGAGAAGAGTTATCAGCACGTGGAACCGGCTTTGGTCGGAAACCAGATGCGTGTGATCGTTTCGGATTTATCCGGCCGGGGAAATTTGTTGAGCAAAGCCGAAGAACATGGCGTCGAAGTGGAAGGCGAGGAAGTTGTTCCTGTCCTCAACGAGATCAAGGAATTGGAATCACGCGGCTTTTCATTTGAAGCGGCCGAAGCTTCGGTGACGATGATGTTGAAGCGGCAGGAGTATGGATACAAGCCGCCGTTTGAACTGGTTGATTTTTTTGTCAACGTTGAGCATCGTCAGGGACGCGGCATCTTTGCCGAAGCAACGGTCAAAGTGCGCGTGAATGGCGAAGTATTGCACACCGCAGCCGAAGGCAACGGCCCCGTCAATGCGCTTGACCTTGCATTACGAAAAGCCTTGGTGAGTTATTATCCACAACTCGCGAAGTTTTATTTGTCGGATTACAAAGTCCGCATTTTGGATTCGGATCATGGCACGGAAGCTATTACGCGTGTGTTGATTGACACCGCGCAACAGCACCAGCCGCTGGAGCACCGTCGGCGCGAGCACGAACATCATCGAAGCCTCGTGGCGTGCACTGGCGGATTCAATGGAATATGGATTGATGGTGGCACATTCATGAATTTCAACATTACTCTTCTACCCGGCGATGGCATCGGCCCAGAAGTGGTCGGTGAGGCTGTGCGCGTGCTGAAGATAATCGCCATCAAACATAAACACTCCTTCAAATTCACCGAACGATTGATGGGCGGCTGTTCGATTGATAAATTCGGTTCATCGCTCACCGATGAGACTCTCGCCGATTGCAAATCTGCGGACGCAGTCTTGCTCGGTGCAGTCGGCGGACCGAAATGGGATGATCCATCCGCAAAGGACAGACCGGAACGCGGATTGCTCGCTTTGCGAAAAGGACTGGGAGTGTTTGCGAATTTGCGCCCGATCAAAGTGCATCCGGCATTGATCGATTCATCGCCGATCAAGCCGGAGAAGCTCAAAGGCGTAGACATCATCGTGGTGCGCGAACTCACCGGCGGATTGTATTTCGGCTGGCCGAAAGGTCGCGATATCAAAGACGGCCGCGAGCGCGCTGTGGATACGCTTGAATATTACGATTACGAAATCCACCGCGTCGATGGAACTCGCATTCAAGCTGGCGAAAGGCAGGAAGAAAAAAGTTACGTCGGTGGATAAGGCGAACGTTTTGGAATCGTCGACGATTATGGCGTCAGATTGCGACTCGAATTGGAAAAGAGCATCCTGATGTCGAACTCGAACATGTTTTGGTGGATACCGCTTCGATGAAACTGATTACGGCTCCCGCTTCGTTTGACGTGGTCGTCACTGAGAATATGTTCGGCGATATTCTCACGGACGAGGCGTCCGTGTTGGCGGGATCGATGGGCATGCTGCCATCGGCCAGTTTATCGGAATCCGGTCCGGGCTTGTATGAACCGATCCACGGTTCCGCGCCGGATATCGCAGGCAAAGGCATCGCCAATCCGATCGGCACGATCCTTTCGTCGGCCATGATGCTGCGTCATTCGTTGAAACTGGAAGCCGAAGCCGCGTCGATTGAAAAAGCTGTGGACGAAGTTATTACCGATGGCTGCCGCACGGCAGACATCGGCGGCAACTTAACCACCCGCCAGATGGCGGATGAAATCATCAAATATTTGTAATCATAAAAGGAGAAGAAACTATGGCAATGGAATCGAAGTACATCTGGATGAACGGCAAAATGGTGCCGTTCGAAAAAGCGACGCTGCATTTTCTGACGCCCGCTTTGCATTACGGCGCGGCCGTGTTCGAAGGCATCCGGGCATATGAAACGCCCAAAGGGACGGCGGTCTTTCGTTTGAGAGAACACACCGAACGATTATTTGATTCGGCGCGTGTGTTCGGCTTTCGCGAATTCCCGTGGACGGTAGATCAAATTTGTGATGCAATCAAACAAACCGTCAAGGTCAATGAGTTCAAGGATTGCTATATTCGTCCGCTTCTCTATCTCGATGAAGGCGGATGGAATTTGACCGTTGATGCGGGCAAGCCTTCACTGGCCATTGCGGTTTGGCAATGGGCAAATTATCTCGGCGAGGAAGCGCTTGCAAAAGGCATCCGCGCCAACATCTCATCGTTCACGCGCCATCATCCGAATGTAATGATGACCAAGGCCAAGGTCACGGGAAATTATGCAAACAGTTTCCTGGCCAAGACCGAGTCGATGCGGCTGGGCTTTGACGAAGCTATCATGCTCGACCCACAAGGATATGTGGCCGAATGCACGGGCGAGAATCTTTTCGTGGTCCGCGGCAAGAAGGTGATCACGCCTTCGACTGCACCGGTGCTGGAAGGCATCACGCGCCAGTCCATCTTTACGATTGCAACCGATCTGGGTTATCAAGTGATCGAACAACCCGTCTCTCGCGACCAGCTTTATATCGCGGACGAAGTCTTCGTGTGCGGAACCGCAGCGGAGTGCGTCGGCTTGAGTGAGATTGACTTCCGGAAGATCGGCGAGGGCAAGACCGGTCCGATCACGCGCGCGATCCAAAAGGTTTTTCATGATGCGATCCACGGCAAGATGGCAAAGTATGAAAGCTGGTGCGATACTGTGGATGTGAGCCAGTCCATAAAATTATCCGCAGATGCTAATGCGACGGTAGCCTAACGCCTATTTGCGCTGATTGCTGTGGCAGCATTTGATGCTCGCTCAAAAGCGAATGCCTCTGCGAGTTCTCAGAAGTCTGGCACTCTGGCCGGATTCTTGAGCGGATGGCTGGTTGCATCAAGAACCCCATTCGCCCCAAAACCAAATATAACTCTGGCAGCTAGATAACCACAGACAGAATGTGCGGCAACTCGGATATTTGTAAAGAAGCTATAATAAGAATCACCTCAAAAGCTTGGAGGTCATTCTTATTACCCGTACATCACAGTAGCGCATTGCACCCGTCGAACTCTACCCAGGTAAGGCCACTCAAATCCGATAAAGATTGTTAAGTTATTCAGTATGGGGGCCTTTAGTTCGTTTCCAGAACTGGCAGATTTGCTCTATAATACTGGATGATTGTTGTTTTTTCTGGGCACTTAGTGTACACTTTGCTTGTTCAAAGAAAGGTCGAGGAATTGTGTTGGAGGGTTGAAATTATGTATTCGTCTAACAATTACTAACCCTAACAGTGAACCACTCCAGATCAAATTAACGTCCGGGAAAATGGTGATTGGGCGGGCGGTCACCAGCGATATTGTAATTAATGATTCTGCTGCCTCCCGGCGGCATGCTGAAATATTTTATGATTCGGTCACTGAAATGGTAACCGTCAATGATCTGAAAAGCTCCAATGGCACTTATGTCAATCGCCAGAGGATCACCAGGCTCTCTCGCCTACAGAATGGTGATGTGATTCGTATAGGTCAGACTGTAATGCATCTGGACAAAGTAACCAATACCACAACCGACCAGAAGGGGATTGTCGGTACGCGCCTGTTTACTCGTGAATTGGTTCTAGAGGCTGTTGACGAGCACCCTATCCCATTGAACGAAATCACCGAGAAACTAAATACCGTAGTTGATACCAACTCGGCCCTAAGCTTGGTCATCGACCTGATCAAACGGAGCTTGGGCGTGGATGTCTGCGACGTCATTCTGGCTCAGAACTTCAACAAAATAGATATGGAGAATGCAGAAGATCCGATGGTTCGGGCCATCCGGAATTCTTCTGTTGAAGCCAGCCCATTAGCCCTGTGCGTTCCGGTGATTAGCGGGGAAAAACCCTTTGCGCTGATCTATTTGGAGAGAAATCGGCCGGAGGCGCAGCCTTTTGATAAACGAGAAATGCAATTGGCCGTTGGAATCAGCCATCAAACCGCCCTGGCTTTGCAAAGAATAGAATTACTTGAAAGGATTCATAGAGAGACGCAGGTGAAGCAACTCTTGTTGCGCTTTGTCTCACCGATTGAAGCCGAGGACGTATTAAAGGACTATTTGAAGACAGGGAATTTGCCGGACCTTGCTGAGAAAAAGGTCACAGTTCTCTTTGTCGAAATCGCCGATTCGACTGGATTGGCAACACGAATTGGGCCTAAGGTGTTTTCAATATTCCTTAACGCTTTTTATCAATATGCAACCCAGATTGTGTTCAAGAAAGGTGGGATGGTTAAATACTTAGGAGATGGACTCTTAGCGGTTTTCATGGAGGCGAAGGATAAACTGGATCCTGAAGAAAGGGCTGCCATGGTCGCGCGGGATATTATTGAATTTGTGAAAAAGGCAGATCCTCCTGAGCCTGACCGAGCTTGGGTAGTTGGCGTAGCTATCAATACTGGGAAAGCAATGGTCGGTTATCTAGGTACTCAGGAACGGGCAGAGTTTAACGTTATGGGCAATTTGATCAAAATGACCTATCGCATGCAGGAATATGCCATTCCTAATCGCATCTTTGTGGGGGCCTCGACGGCGGAAGCAATTCGCAACAAATATCTGGTTCAAAAAGTTGGCAGCTTGGCAATGAGAGGGAGTGAACAGCCAATCCAAGTCTATGAGGTTTCTTTTGTGAAAACAGCGCCATTTGTCCATACGGATGAAGATGGCGAAATGTCAACAGCTTTCAAAGCGATTGCTCAGAAGATGAAATCGCTTGGAAAATGAAGTGGGAACGGCGGTCGCCAAAAGAGCGAAGGGTCTCCCAAAAGCTCTATTCGTGAATTGCTGCTGAAATAAAGATACCTTTATCAGAACGAGCGGGCTCTCTGATTTGCGCATCCGTATATTTCGGTGCAGATGGATAAAAAGCGCCCTATGATCGGGTTAGTTTTTATGTTTATAAAACCCGCAGTGAAGGTATATAATTTGTAAAAGTTCATCATAAGATGTGGCTCAAATGATCAATGAATAAGAAATTTGTCTCAGTTAGCCAGGTCTTGGAACGGCCAAAGAAGCCCTGGAACGCGGCGAAAAACATGAAGCCCGCTATTGGGCGCAGATTGCCGCGCTCGATGGCGCCAAACATGGAGGAACCCTGGCTGATTCTTGCAGCGGTTGCGAATACCCGCGCCAGCATTGCCTACCTCGAACGGGCACTAGAGGTCAACCCGAAGAGCGAGCGCGCCCAAAAAGAATTGGATTTGGCACGCCGGAGGCAGCTCAACGAGAAGATGCTACCGGTCGCCAGGGAAGCGGAAACCCCTCCCGCCCAAGTGGAGGCGTATACCCAACCCAAACCAGTTGTTCAAAAGGGAAGGCGCTTTCTTCATATCTCAGCCCCGTTGCGCTTCCTGATTCTTGCCCTGGTTCTCATCGCTGCCTCTGCCTATTTCTGGGCAGGCTCAAGTTTCTCGGCGTTAGCCGCCGCACACAACCGCACCGGCACTTCCTTGCAGGACAGCCAGCTCCATTACTGGTCACAGGCTTACCTGTCAAAACCCACCTATACGCCCTCGCCTACGGCGACCTTTACCCCAACCCTGAGCCCATCTCTAACTCCAAGCCCGACGGCCACATCAACCTTGGCAGCCACCCCATTTCCAGCGCACACTCTCCCGACCTTCGGTAGGCCACTACAAGGACAAGGATCGGCGGCGAGTGGGAAAAAACTGATCGTCGTCTCCATACACGAACAACACCTGTATGCCTATCAAGGCAGCAAGCTTGTCTATAGCTTTGTCATTTCAACTGGCGGCAACAACAGCACGGAAGGCTGGCACGTATCACATCCTCGACAAAATCCCCAACGCTTACGGCGCGGACTGGAACTTCTGGATGCCGGATTGGATGGGGATCTATTACGTTGGGAATTTAGAAAATGGCTTCCACGCCTTACCGCTCCTTGCCAATGGCCAGCGATTATGGGGCGACGAAATTGGAACGCCTGTCACGTATGGTTGCGTTGTGCTTGGTATTGCGGATGCCCAAACACTTTACGCTTGGGCAGATGTTGGCACAGAAGTACAAATCAATCCCTGAACAGGTCAACAGGAATTGACTGCTCAGACCAGAATTATGTGTTGGGGGCGAAAGATTTGATTATGTCCGTGCTTACTAATTGTCCGTAAACGTGAGTATGTCGATAATGCAACTTCTCAACACCTTGCTCTTGTAATTCATCTGCTATACCTATTTGCATTGAAAGCAAAACTGTCTTCGTGTTATCCTCCGTCATCACCAGGCAATTAACTTCAGATTTCGCATCCTTGCTGATCGTGAATACGCCTTGGTAATTCAAGATTCAGCCGCTCAAGAAGTGGAGGAACTCCTGATACCTGTGGCCCAATAAATGAGAATCTTGAAAAGGAAAGATCAGGCAATAAAACCCAGGTTCGTCAAACTGTTGTGGAATACCTGTTGATCAGGGTTACTTGTACACCGGAGGTGCTTGAGCTGCAGTTCGTATGCATCCCCTGCAACGGCGGGCCTGCGCCCACGGGCCAGTACTTCAACGGTAAAATACAAATCTTCAACATAAGCGATCCAGGCTCAAAATCCTAGCTTTTCTGCTTAGTTCAACTAAGGCAACCCATGAAGCAGTTCACTGTATTTTTCAACCGTAGGAAACAGTGGTTCGAAGTTTATCTCTACGATGTGGCCCCCGAAACATTCGAGCGCTACGGCGGAGGGCGCTGGGGATATTTCCTCGAGAAATATGAAAATCCGCGGCGCGGGCTGTTCGGGGAACTTCACTTGATCGATAGCTGGAAAAGGCCGCTGAGATCCGACACTGTTGTCCACGAGTTATTTCACCTGCTGGCAGAATGGATGCGAGCAAAGAATGTCATTATCACCAAACGGAATGAAGAACCGCTAGCTGCTCGTTTGGATGAACTCACGCGAAACTTCTGGAAGGAGTACGAAAAACAGTAGTCAAAGTATTCTTCGGGAATTCAAGCTTCTGTCCTCGGAAAAGATCAGCTCTTGATCCAACAATCCAGTTACTATGCTGCGCTCCAAACGTTGGGCTTTGAACGTATGGGGTCACGTTGTGTCGGACGGATCACCCGGCGCGCAGTTACCACGGGCGACCAGTGATCAGACAGCCCTATCTAGGCTGATTGCGAGGAAATATTCTAATAACAATCTATTATCGGTGTTGTTCAAAGGATTCGAATCTCCGGAATAAGCTCCTCAACAACTACAGGAAAGGCTTGCGGTTTGAGAGCCAGTTGATCCAAGTCCTAAAGATAGCATTGTGAAGATCAAGTTTTTCAAGAATGGTCGGGCTAATGGCTCTATTTTCGGTCGGAAACCGATTTATCGCAACTTTAGTGATTGATTATCAGATGGCGGTATTAAAGGATCTACCCCCATTCTTTTACTGTTGAGGCGTTTAGAGCAATTCTGTCTGCCAGGTCAGAGTTAGTGCTTGCATGGAGACATGAAGAGATGAACAAGTTGAAAACCGGGAAACTATCAGGCTTTATTGCTCATAGGGCCAATTCCATGATCCGCAATAGCTCACTATCCATTAACTCAATCGGATTCCCTTTCATACTGCTGGCCTTTTTTGCTTGAACAATGATTTCTGGGAAATCTGATTCTGTTATCCCATAAGTCACAAGGCGCGGAACTTTCAGCGATGCACAAAGTCCATGCAACCACCGTATCCCATCTTCAGCACGAGAGTTTTGATCGCCTGTCAGTATCCGGCTCATTTCTGTGAAACGCTCAAGGGCTGATCCTTGAGGCGCCCTTTCTCGCAAAGCCTTCAGATTCGTCTCTAGGACTGTCGGCAACAATCGAGCACATATTGCTCCATGCGGAACCTGAAACATTCCGCCAATCGGCCCCGCAAACCCATGGACTGCACCAAGCTTTGCATTGGCCAGTGCTATGCCTCCGAACAGACTTGCCAGGGCCATATCTTCGCGGGCGTGTGAGTCATTACCGTGCCGAAAGACATGCTGTAACGACCGCGAAACGCGGCGCATCCCCTTCACGGCAAATGGCATCAGTCAACGGATTGGACGCATTTGATAGAAACGGTTCAATTAGCTGGGTAAGAGCATCCAACCCGGCAGCAGCAGTTATTTCCGGTGGCAAGCCATAAGTCAATTCGGGATCGACAATTGCCAGACGCGGCAATATCAATGGGCTACGCAAACTCACCTTGACCCGCTGATCAACTACCGTTAGAACAGCGTTTCGCGTGACCTCCGAGCCAGTGCCGGCTGTGGTTGGAATTGCTATGAAGGGTGCAGAGGGATTGGTCAAGGGTTTGCCCAGTCCGACTAATTCGAGGTAATCGTAAATCCGTCCCGGGTTGGTGATTAACCCGGCAATGGCCTTTCCGGAATCAATAACGCTACCTCCACCTATACTGATGACAAGGTCGCATTGTTCAGCTTTCGCCTGCTCAAGACCAGCTTCGATAACCGCAACTGTCGGTTCCCCCGAAACATGAAATTCACTTACGACAATCCCGGCTTCCCTAAGCTGAGCATTCAAACTGGCAACTCGTTGGCCGGACCGTCCTACAACGATTAGGGCTCGTTTGCCGAACAATTTCGCCGAGGGAGCTAATTCCTTGATCGCTCCTTGGCCGAAAATGATCCGTGTAGCAGTGGCAAATTCAAAGCGCATATCCTTACTTAACTCCAACCAAATTCTTCTGTAAAAACATTCCGGCACATGATATGCGAGCGCGGCTCTACCCTCAAGAGTTCAACAGCCTCATGTCAATGTTTACCGTGTGCAAACAACCAACACAGCGTTATAGCTCTGCCACTATCGGGATGATCTCATTGCCAAATGTCACCAACGGTGCGATCTCATGGACATTGGGCATGTTGAAGATAGCCTGCTGGATGCCGAGGTCGGACAGGAGCCGGCACTGCGCAATTACATCCTTGGCGCTCATATGGCCAGATGCCAACCAGGCAGTGCCCAGTGTCGTTTTTTCGATTGTAGCATAATCGCGACCAAGACGTTCGCAATGTGCTTTCAGCACATCCAGTTTATGGCGGAGAACTTCGCTGCCCGGAGCTGCGAACAGGTTGCATGCATCGGCATACTGGGCAACCAGACGCAGAGTCTTCTTCTCGCCCGAGCCTCCGATCAAAATCGGAGGATGAGGTTTTGTCAGCGGCTGCGGGCTGTTCAGCGTTTCTGCGAGCTGATAATACTTTCCATGATATGGCGTGCGCTTGCCAGACCACATCTGCAAGACGATTTGCAATGCTTCCTCCAGCCGCTCGAAGCGCTCGGCCACTGGTGGAAAAGGAACACCCAGCCCAAGCGCCTCACGTTCATTCCACGCCGCGCCAATACCCAGGTAGGCGCGCCCTTTTGAGAGCACATCCAGAGTGGTCACCATCTTTGCCAGTACTCCGGGGTAGCGGTATATCACGCCAGTAACCATCGTACCCAACTTGACGTTTTTCGTGATGCCTGCCAAGTAGGATAGGACGCTATAGCCTTCCAGCATCTCGTCCTCGGCTGGGCCAAGGCCCGATTGGGGATTACTTGCCACCGATTTGGAAGAAATGATCCATCACCCACAGGCTGGCGAAGCCGGCTTCATCGGCCGCGGCGGCAATTTCCGCTAGTTTGGTAGCGATATTGGTTGGGCCGCCGGGCCAAGTAAAATTCGGAACTTGCAATCCAATTTTCATATATCCTCTTTATCTGATCGATCAATTAAATGGTTGTCCGAAGCGTTCGCAGTGAGCGATTTCGGAGAGTGGCTTGCGCTTCTTTTTGCCCTTGCCGATTTCCTTAGCAGCGTAGACCAAAAGGCAGGATCGCCAACACATCAATATTATCGGGAATGCCAAGAAGCCGCTTTAATTGCGGATAAATTCTCGAAGCCAACCCAATTTGATCCACCTCCTTCTGACCAAGCCGTTAGGATCCTCGATTGAATGGCGCGGCCCGCATCGGAAACCGCGTAGATGGAGTTTTTTTTCCATGGCAACAATAATCGCCAGCGGAGCTTGGGCGATATACGGTCCACTGCGGGCCAATGCTCCGAGTTTTCTCAATGTATTCGAATCCTGCTACGATGATGAAATGCCAAGGCTGGCCATTCATGCTGCCTGCAGTCAGCCGCGCCGCCGCCACGATTCGAAGGACAATCTCTGACGGAACAGGCTTTCTTTATATGCACGCATTGCTGACACTGTGCGGATGTCACCATATACTTCCATGACTCACTTCCATGTTCCGGCAAAATCCGAACTAGTTTATAGGCTAGGCAAATTAGCTTAGGTTGAGTGATAGTTCATTGAACCGAACTATTTCATCGTCAGAAAGTTTAAACTTCATGGCGCCGGCGCTTTCCTGTGCTTGATGGACTTTGGTCGCGCCAGGTATGGTCACTACGGTATCGCCATGAGAATGGATCACCCAGTTCAGTGCCACCTGAGCAGCCGTGGCGTTGTATTTAGCACCGGTCTCTTCCAATGCATTCACCAGTGCTCGGCTTTTTTCAATGCCACTCTGGAGTCTGCCTCGCCAGAAGAACGATTTCTTCTGTAACAATGCAGGGTTCTTGTGATATTTTCCGGTCAACAACCCCGAAGCCAGAGGAGTATAAGCGATGATGGTGACCCCCAGTTCCTTGGCAGTATCTAGGATGCCATTTCTTTCGATGGAACGATCCAATAGGCTGTATCGAACTTGATTTACCGCGAGCGGCAGTCCGCGTTTTTGTAGTGTCTTATGAGCCCGGCGCATCTGATCGGAATTAAAATTGCTTATACCCACCGAGCGGATCTTGCCAGCCTCAACCAAGTCCGCCATCGCTTCCATTTCCGCCTCCGGCGATGAAAAACCAAATGGCTGGTGCACCATGTAAAGGCTGATGGTATACCCATCCAGAAACCGGATACGGTTCTGAATTGTGCGCGGGATATTGCGAGCCGTTCGAAAAAGCGGCCACCATTTGGTAGCTACCACGACTTCATCATCCTTTTTCCCTGCGGTTTTCAAAGCCCTGGAAAGCGAGGCCTCGGACACGCCTGCTCCGTAAAGCTCAGCCGTATCGAACCAGTTAATGCCGCCATCCAGTGCAGCTCTGACTGTGGAGTTTTTTTCATCCTGGTCAATCACTGGAAAGGCGGAGCCCATCAGGCCCCCGCCACCTGAGAATTCCATCATTCCCAATCCGATGGGAGTAATTTCGATATTCGTTTTTCCTAAGGGTGCGCTTTGAAAAAGATGGATGATCTGACATGGATTTATGCCTTTCAGAGATAGCGTAAAGTTGAGGAAATTGACGGAGGAATATTATACGCTATACCGCCCTAGGGAGGTTAAGAAATCGAATTGAGAAACCTGAAAAATAAGTATCTTCCACTGCAGACCTACAGGCCTCTCCGCACAAGGCGTCTTCACGCGAAATTCATGAATAGCTTTTTCTTTTACCAAAGACTCTTCTTATTCCAAAGTGCTCAATAGTTGACGAGGAGGCTTTGCGATTGCCATGAAGGTAGATTGTTTCAAATCCGAGTTTGGCGAACCTACCGCTACTGATGTTGGGTATTGGGACGGATCTGATCCTGCCAAAATGCACAACTACTTCAGCTATCTCCAAAACAAAACGATCTTTGATGTATTGCGGGAACGACGCGGCCAGGGCCAGGCAGTTCTCTTTGCTCGATCTGCTGATCATCTGTTTTCTTCGCCTGATGGCGATCCGCACCTCGGCTCAGCTCCCCAGATCCGACAAGATCTGCGTTCGCTCACTCCGCGTTCGGCCATAGCTTGCTCTTGCAACTCGCGCTACCGGTCAAACTCTACAACTTTTTTCAGCAATGTCCTTAAGCACTTGATAATCTAGGCTCAAGAGGGCGAACATCTGCTTCAGCCGCCGGTTTTCTTCATCGAGTTCCTTCAACCGTTTTATGTCGCTTACTGACATGCCTGGGTATTTGGCTTGCCACTTATAGAAAGAGGCCTTGCTAAAGCCATGTGGCGGAGTAGGTCGTCCCGCGCCGCTCCGGCTTCTCCCGGATGTTTACGATCTGGCTTTCCGAAAACTTTGATTTCTTCATGCGGATCAACCCTGAGTCTATTTTGCCATGAGTTTTCCACTTTTCCTTGATGCTATTTTACGAGAAGTTTACCACCCCATAGCTCGCTTGGATATCATCCCCTAGTGGCGTGTTCGATAAGTAATTTAACATAGTCCTTCCGATTTCTTCTCGGCCCATTGATGCAGGTCTCGACGCGTCCATGACCAGTTGATTGGTTGAGCCCATAGGCGATTATATTCGGGTGCGCTGGCGTAAAGATGGTCGATCAGTTGTTGGCGGCTTTTCCAATTGCCGCGTTGCAGATAGTGTACTTCGAAGCTTTTGAGGAGAAGCTCCGCTTGGTTGAGCCAGGAGGCATGCGGAGGCGTAGGTAAGACACGTAACCAAGAGCCATAGTGAGATTGCAAGAATGACTGGGTTGCGGCTGAAGTATGACTGGGACCACCATCCCAAATGAGGTGGACTCGTTGAAAGGAGTGAAAAGGTTGCAACAATCTGGGCAGAGCTCGACAAAGATGTTCGCTGTCGTTTTGGTCCAAGCAGCTACTGCGCATTTGACCAGTGTAGATGTTGAGCAGAGCTAGAAAATTGACGATGCCATGCCGTTCATATTCAAACTCTTGTCGTTGGATTTGCCCCGCACTCATCGGTTGCGAGGGGCGGACTCGTTGCAAGGCTTGGATGTTGGGTTTCTCATCCAAGGCTAGGGCAATTTCGCCTTGCGCCTGGAGCGCTTCGGTCCTTTCATATAACCACAAAATGCGACCGGCGCGCTGCAAGAACTCTGCGTTCAGTGTCGGCGTAATCCAATAACGACTCCGATGAGGTTGCAAATCCGCATCTCGCAAAATCAGTGATACCGTCGAATGCGCAATGTGCGATACCAGACCACGTTCCACCGCGATCTCAGCCAAACTGCGGGTCGACCAGTGCGTCATCTCCAATCCCACTCCGGATGGCTCACAACAGGCCAGCTGTTCAATTCCCACCCGTTGCAGCGCCGTGATTTCACGCGGCCGACCCGAGCGTGGAATGTCATGGATAGCATCCAATCCGGTCTTTTCATACCGACGGCACAAAAACCAGATGCCAATGCGTGTCATCCCCACCTCCCGGCACAGATCGTTGACGACGGTTTCGGGATCTGCCATCGCCAGCAAGACTCGGCCCCGACGAGCCACGCGTTGTTCGGTTCGACCATCTGCTAGCAATCGCTCCAGCTCTCGACGGTCCGATTTGCTCACGTGTATAGTTCTTGGCATGCGTCTTCTCATACAAAATTCCTCGAGGGATTTGGTATGGGAAGTATACGGTTTATTAAGGTGCCATGACTATGTTAAATTACTTTTCAAACACACCACTAGCACCACAAGCCCGGCGGATATCTATCATTCCAAATTCAAAACTAACATGACGACTGGTACAAATTATTTAGGCCGCCATAAGCCTTGGGGTAAACACTTCTTGATTATCTCGGAGGCTATCTCCGGATATATTGCTGCCACACTCGTCGAAATGAGCTCGGCAAGTACCAGCGCCTGTTTGGCGCTGGCATGAGGGCAAGAGGGCAATGAATTCATTCCCCTAAGGTGGTGGAGAGAAATACTCCCAAGCCCATGGTTGTATCCAAGGAATATTTGTTATACAATCAAGTGTAGTGCATTTATTGCACATCCGAAGCGTCTGATTGATTGCTTTAGGAAAGGCAACTGGACTAGAATGAACGATAGGGCGAAGAAGAAAGATAATGTAAAAGGACAAAAAATACAGACTTCAGAGTTGCGCTACCGACGCCTATTCGAAGCGGCCCAGGATGGGATTCTGATCCTGGATGCCGAGACGGGAATGATCACGGATGTCAACCCTTTCCTGATCAAGTTGTTAGGTTACTCGCGTGAAGAGTTTCTAGAAAAAAGGCTCTGGGAAGTCGGTGCATTCAAGGATATTGAAGCCAGTAAAGATGCCTTCCAGGCTTTGCAGAAGAATGAATACATCCGATATAAAGACTTGCCACTAAAAACAAAAGACAATCGGCTGATTCAAGTGGAATTCGTTAGTAACGTCTATTGGGCAGGCAGAAAGAAGGTCATCCAATGCAATATCCGTGACATCACTGAACGTAAACAGGTGCAGGATGCCCTGCTCAAAAGCGAAGCGCTTCTGCGCGAACAGTCCGTTCGGGATCATCTGACCGGTCTGTTCAATCGGCGTTATATGGAAGAAACCTTGGAACGCGAACTGCTTCGAGCCTTGCGCAAAGTGCTCTCATTAGGCATCATTATGTTAGACGTGGATGATTTCAAGGGATTCAACGATAAGTACGGCCACGCTACAGGCGATGCAATCTTACGGGAATTAGGAAGCTTATTACTCAAGCATGTGCGCGGAGAGGACATTATCACCCGCTATGGGGGCGATGAATTCATCATTGTTCTGCCTGAAGTCTCGCTGGCGGTAACGCGCCAGCGCGCCGAGCTTATTTGCGAAGACATCAAACAATTCCGTCTGCAATTCGAAGGACAAACTCTTGAGGCAATCACACTCTCCCTTGGAGTTGCAGTCTTCCCCGAACATGGTTTGACCAGCACAGCCCTTTTGAAAGCCGCAGACGATGCACTTTATCGCGCCAAGCGGGAAGGACGAGGCCGGGTATTATTGTAGCTAGCTAAAAATCCTATCACCGGAATATTCCTGGAGGATTATTCGGCAAACACACCTAAAAGTCGAATTACTACCTCACGAGACTTGTTTCCTCCTAGAAGCGGTGTGGAACAAACTCCCCGTCGCACCCTTCGGCTGGGGCTTTCTACACGTAATATGAGTGCTGCACTGCCGAAAATTAGGGTTCGATTCAAGCTGCCGTATATTCTGACCTTGGGACGGTCAATTGTCAATTCGATATTCGCGGCATGAAAAGCGCCCATTATTGGCGGCTCTTTTTCTGGGTCTTGTCCCGCCGTCTGCGCCTATTCCCGTTGGCGATCACGTTCGCATTACTTTGATGCGGGATAATACAATACGAAATTTGAAAAATTCTTTGTTTTGTATCTCTTGATTATGTTGAGGCTGTTTTTCGTTAGTAAGAAGGATAAAAATGGCCTTTGGATTTTGCTCACAGTTTTCAATTCCGAATGTATAACGGCCAAATGATAATACCTGCCTAAACGGCGCTTGGGGATCAATATATTTTACTGTAGCCAAATACTCTGCAGGATTTGTTTTTTCGGAAAAAAGCGCAAAAATATAAGGCATGTTGAATTTGTCAGTTACGCAGATCGGGCTATCGTTACTAAATTGACGCGCAAAATCAAGTGCGGGCAAGACACCAGGTAGAAGAACTCTTGATTGGCTTCCTCGCGATACCTAGCACTGTGGTAAACAGCCACAAAACAAACAAAGCCTATGCAAAAACCAGTCACGACCAAGCTAAAAAAGACTTTGTTCATTTTTGTTGCCCAAAGTACACAAGCCGCGATGCAAAGTATAAGCGGAATAAATACTATGTTGATTGGATTAATGTTAACTGGTTCAATTACACCAGAAATTAGGGCCGCTACCAGCCATGCCAAGAGTAGTTTAGTTTGATATGTCTTGTAAGAAAAGATAAGTAAACCGATTCCGATGATAGCAAGTGGAAAGGTGATTGTATAGAAATAGCCAAATGGATCGACAACGTTATAGGCGAGACCATCCGATTGGGTTACCAACAATTTTATCAAGATAGTTATATTGGTTATTGTAGTCGAAATTATTTGATTTCCGAAGATTGCCGATTGGGATTCGTAGCGGGGAATAGTCGGCAAGTGCGGTATTGTTATTAAGCCCAATTGAATGCTATTTAACCCCAGGGAGTTTATGAGAATAAATAGGGCAATCGGAAGTGCTAAAACCATGAAAACAAAGGTTCCCGTTAATGTTATGCCTAAGTTAATTTGTTTTGCCCTCAGCAAAATCCAACATGTGCAAAGCAAAAATATCGGGACAATTGCGTAAGCCGTGCCGTAAGAATACAACGCCATTGCGAAAAACACACAGCCGATAACAAACCAGTAGTTATTCTTAGTCGCTTTTAATAAGCATGCATATCCAAGCAGAAAGATGAAAGGCAAGAAATTTGATTCAAGCCCCCATCTCGATAGCAAGATATGCCATGGGCAAATGGCTAAAAAGAACATCGAGAGTAAACCAAATACCTCACCTAACGTTTGCTTAGCTGCATAAAACAATAATGGGATGGTCAGAATTCCGCTGATTAGCATCGGCAGCCTTACTGTAAAAGGACTTAGGCCGAATAGGGCGATAAATGGAATTAATACATAGCCGTATAATGCATTCTGGCCGCTTCCCCAAGAAATAAATTGTACTGGAAAAGCGATCCCATTTCGGTCGATTCCATAATGAAGTAGACTAAATGCATCAACGCCGATGGAAGCCTCGTCTTGCATTTAATCCGGGTGGAAGTTTTCCAATACCCCAAACACGCACAAATATCCCAAGTGCCAAGATTAAGAAGAATATGAAATTGTGTCTGTTTTTTGTATTCCAAATTCGTTTGAAAAATTCCAAATCGAAAAATATCTGATCTGACATCTATTGCGTGGCCCCTTTCTTATTAATCGATAGGCCGGCTAGTGCGCCATTAGTTACAGCATCTCTAATGACAACGACGAGTAATATCAAAATACCTAATGCTAAAACAGGAATCGCGACTGGTTCAGTTTGAAAGAGTGTGGGCTGATAAGCAAAAAAGGAAATAATGCTCATGCCAATCGGAATATAAAAATAGCGTGGAAAATAAAAAGCAAAAAGGATGGACAAAACATCTGCGGGGTAAAAATAACGATCCAGCATCTTGGGAAGGACAAAAGGCATAAGCATGACGGAAATCAGTGAAAGTTCGATTAGTAGAGATGATGTTAGGCCGACTTGACTTTTATAAATCATTATGAAAAGGAGCAAACCGACGGCAATCGCCAGAATCAACCCTGCAGGATAAAAGTAAGGATAGAACCGACCGGAATTTGGTATCAATGAAAGAAGCGATGGAGCATGCATAGAGAGTTGCTGATATTGGTAGCCTGCGAAGGATAAATTGAGAAAAGATCTATTAATGGGCGACCCGCAAGCCAAGCAGGGACCAGAGAGAGGAACATGATCAAGGGAACAAGTAAACAATCTTTCCAGGGGATTTCTCCTCTCAATAACAGTGCAAAAAGTAAAGGGAGAAAAAATATCGCCTGTGCTTTGAATGAGATAGATACTCCGAAGAAGAACATTGCCAGAGCCGGTTGTCTGATAAGAAGGAAATAAATGCAGGCAATCAACGCGACCGTATAAAGCGCGTCCGCTTGACCCCATAAGGCGCTATTCAAAATGACGGTTGGCGCAAAGAAGATGGCAAATGTCGAAAACATAGGGATAGGGAGACTTCGGATATTTAATGCTTACGATCTTATATGCCAAGCCAGCACAAATGAAATCCGCAATGATAGATGGCAACTTTGTGGTTGTTGGGCCGGGAAGATCGGGGAAAAATCGAATAATAATATAAAGGAGATAAAGGTATGGCGGATTGTAATTTGAAAAATTTTGACGGAATGCAGAAAATCCGTGAGCTTTAATAAAAGTATACCAATGCCGTGTGTAGACCAAGTAATCAATGGATTGGAAACTCAATAGGCTATAGCGAATCGCAATTGCCAGCGCTATCCCAACAGCAATGATGATAAAGTCGGAAATTGGAAGTCTCCTAATTCGATTCATTCGATAGCCATCTGATCCGTTTCCGCAGTATAAAAAAGATTCGTAATTACATTTCTGACAAGAAGGCAAATCGCGATGAGTAATCCCAAGGTCAAAAAAGGAAAGGAAACCGGCGTCTGTTCAAATAAATATGGCTCATAGGATAGAAATGAAATCGCACTCATCGCAATTGGAATAAAAAACAATTGGGGAAAATAAAAGGCAAATGCAATTGAAACCACGTCCGCTGGAAAGAAGTAGCGTTCGTGCATCTTGGGCAAAAAGAATGGAATAAGCATCAAAGAAATTAGTGAAAGCTCGATAATTTTCGAGGGGGTCATTTTTGCTTTGCCTTCATAAATTAACGCAACGAGCAGGAAAGCCACTACCCCTCCCAAGAGTATTCCTGGCACATATAGCAAGTTGAACACTTCCTTGGTTTGCGGCACCCAAGTATATATAGAAGGAGCGTTTATTGTAATTGCCTGATATTGAGATGATTGGTTAAAGTAAACGCCCACAAGGTCTGTAAATGGCCTGCCTGCAATCCAGGAGGGCACTAATGATAGGAAAAAAAGAAGCGGGATTAATATGAGTTCCTTCCAGTTTAGAATTTTTCTTAAGAAAAGTGCAAATAGCAAAGGCGCTAGGAAGATTGCCTGCAATTTGAATGATAACGCGATCCCATACGCCAGCATAGACAACCAGTTTTTACGAACCATCAGATAATATATACATGCTGTGAGGGCGGCGGCATAAATACTGTCAGATTGCCCCCAGTATGCGCCGTTCAGAATTACAGTGGGAGCAAATAGAACAGCTAACCCCGCTGTTAACGGCATCAGCGAATTTGCGCTTTTTACTTTGACGATTCTATAAACGTAGTAAGCACAGATAAAGTCGCAAATTAACCCGGGAATTTTTGCGCCAACCACTGTTGGTAAATCCGGATCAATTCGGATAACCAAATAGAAAAGATAAAGGTAGGGTGGGTTATAGTTTGAAAAGTTTGTGGCAAATGCCGAAAAGCCGTTTGCCTTGATAAAGTTATACCAGTGACTGATTTTCCCCGTATAATCAAGCGATTTGTAATCTATCAGGCTATAGCGAATCAGGATAGCCAAAATTAGACCAGTTATTATGACGAGCAAATTGAAATAATCCAATTCCTGGAATATTTCTAATCCTCGTTGAAACTTGCTCCTTTTAATTCTATCGGAAAGGAAAAGAACGATTTTATTCATCAATGGCTCGCATCGTTTCTTATAATTTTGACGCTATTGAAGTCGTGTTGCTCTGCCGATTCTGTCAGTTCATCCTCGTTTTCTCTATTATAATTGACGTTGGAGGCTTTTTCATGGAAATTACGTGGTACGGGCATTCCTGTTTTCGTCTCACCGAACGGAATTTGGCGACGGTGGTTACAGATCCTTATGACAATTCATCCATCGGATATTTTCCGCTCAAACTCAAAGCGGATATTGTTACGATTAGCCATGATGCACCGGGGCACAATAATGCGGACGCGGTCAAAGGCACATCACACGTCATCGGCGGACCCGGCGAGTTTGAGATCGGCGGTGTGTTCATTACCGGCATTCAAACCGATGGAGGAATCGCCGGCAAGAAAACCAAAGAGCAAACTCGGAATACACTGTATGTGTTTGATTATGACGGACTTACGGTCGCGCATCTCGGAGACTTGAAACAGTTGCCGCCTCAGACTGAGATCGAGGCTTTGGGAGCGGTGAACGTCGCTCTCGTCCCAGTGGGCGGCGGCGGCGGACTCAATGCCGCGAAAGCCGCCGAAGTGATCAGCTTGCTCGAACCGAACATCGTTATCCCGATGCATTACGCTACACCAGATGTCAAGGTGTCGCTTGAGTTGCTGAATAAGTTCATCAAAGAAATGGGACTTGGCAAACCCGAAACCCAACCGTCTATCAAAGTGACGCGCTCTTCTTTGCCTGAAGAAACGCACGTCGTAGTTCTGGATTATCAACGTGAGTGATCCTGTGCCTGTTAAAAGTAATCATGAGCTGGGATATTGCTGCCGATCACGAGCAGGAATATTTCGAGTTCGTGATCGGTGAATGGGTGCCCGGTGTGCAGAGACTGGGTTTTCAGCCAACCGACGCGTGGGCGACCGTTTATGGTTCTTATCCACAAATTCAAGTGAACCTGCTGGCCGATAGCGAATCGGCCGCGCGCCGCATCTTGAGCTCAAGCGATTGGACATCGTTGGAAGACCGCCTGCTCACGTTTGTCCGCAATTTTTCTTATAAGGTTGTGCCCGCCCGAAACGGCTTTCAATTTTAGAAATGAAAATCAATTCATATGAACTGGCGGTGGTTCTTCTCACTTGCGGCTCTCGAAGCGGGAGCCGCTCTCCTTTTATTATTCCTTGTGCCGCATGAGGGGAGTAGTTTTTCTTTAACTCGGCTTGCGCTGTTTGGCATCCTGATTGCGTTTTTTGTTTTATGGATTTATTTTTTTGTGCGTCCCCCAGAGCGATTGGATTTCCTGATCCGCCCATCGTTTGCGTTCGTCTCAGCGCTTCTGGCTGTGACTTTGGGCTGGTCCCTGTTCTTTCTGCGTTATCTCGACCCGGAGCGTTTATTGCCTTATTACCAACGCCTCAGTCCGATCCTGTTCTATTTGCTCATCCTTGCTTTTCAATTTTCCGTTTTTGTACTGATTTTGCGCTATGGATTTCACCGGGACAATCTCCTGCAATTCAAGTCCGTATATAAATCATCTCTGATTGTCGTGTTGCGTTTTACTTTTTACTTTATGTTTTATAGCGATCACTCATCTTGGATTTACAAAGGATCCAGCCTATTGGGGTGAACCCGGCGTTCCACTGCTTGGATGGCAAGCCGTTGTTGCGATTCTCATTGGGGGCGCAGTATTGACTCTCGGTTTGCGATTTGCCTTTGACCGAGATGAACGGTCGGCAATCCGAACCGATGTAATCTTTGCAGTTCTCATTTGGTTGGTTGCGGTATCGATTTGGCTTTCGGTTCCGATGAGCGTCATGCAGAATAGCTTTTACGCGCCGATGATGCCGCCCACCAACCAGCCGTTTCCAAACTCCGATGCGGCTTATTACGATTATCACGCGCAATCGGTTTTGTTGGGCATGGGCTATCTGGGAGACATTCCCACGCGTCCACTGTATATTTTACTTTTAGCATTATTACATATTTTGTTTGGACAGAATTATGCTTTGATCATCGCCGGTCAATCATGTGTGCTGGCGTTATTTCCGGTGACACTATATTTTCTTGGAAGAAAAATCCACAGCCGCGCCGCGGGCGTGATGATTGCGTTCTTTGCCATCTTCCGCGAGCTGACCACTTTATGGGTTTCTTCCGCCACGCGCGTTTCGGACACTCGCACATTGCTGACCGATTTACCCACGGCATTGATGATCACGCTGGCGTGTCTATTCGTGATGCGCTGGCTGGAAAATAAAAGTATTCAGCGCGGCCTTGGTCGCGGGCGGTGTATTTGGCGTGATGTTGCTTCTGCGAACGCAGTCCATGATTATTTTGCCGCTTGCGCTTTTATTGGCTCTATTTGTGTTCTGGCCACAATGGCGGGATATGGGACGAATGATGGCCTTGTTTGTTCTCGGCGTCATAATAACTGTTTCGCCCTGGCTCATTCATAATTATTTGGCGATTGGGCAATTTGCTTTTGATGATCCGCGCCAGTTGGCGATTATCTCCAGTCAGTACGCATTAACTGGAAATCTGGATACTTCTCAATTTAATATTCAATCACAAAGCCTCACAGGAAATTTAATTGCATTTACTTTAAAGCATCCTGATGTTGTAACGCAATTCATTATCAATCATTTTCTTGCCACGGAAATTGGCGGTGTGCTGGCCCTACCTTTAGTGGAACCGCTTAAGAGTTTGCGTGCACCGATTGATATTTACTGGTTCGGATGGGACGGACATTTGGCTTGGTATAATCTTTTGCTTGTCATTTTGTATTTGGCAATCATTGGGATCGGATTGGGAGCGGCGTGGAACCGTCTGCGGTGGCTGGGGCTTGCGCCCTTGGCTTTTAGTTTGGGCTATGCTTTCGCAAATGGTATTGCCCGGTTCTCCGGATGGCGCTACGATCTTCCAGCGGATTGGGTTTCCTATTTCTATTTTGGCATTGGCGTTATGGAAATCATTTCATCGTTTGCACTTCTTTTTGGATCGTCCGCTCAACGCTTATTCACAAAGATTGAATTGATACAAGATACTTCCAATTTGCATCTGCAATTCGCTTTGCCGATTTTAGCCGGCTTTGTATTAATCGGATCATTACCGTGGATCGCAGAACATGCAGTCCCGCCTCAGCTTGTCCCGCTTTCTGAGGCGGCAATTATTGGACAGGCATTTCAAGTGCCGGCGGTGCAAACCGCGAATTTGACGCAATTCCAGTTGGATCATTTTCTTTCCCAAAGCACAAATCCGAATGCTGAAGTTTTATACGGCAGACTCTTATATCCACGTTTCTTTTGGCGCGGGCAGGGCATCGCACAGGCGCATCCATCTCCAGCTTATGCAGCGCGTGATTATTCTCGGCTTGGCTTTCTTTTGATGATGCCAAACCAGATTATGCCGTTCGTTTTTCCAACTAAAATGGTTCCGTCCAATTTCCCGAATACAGGCGATGTGATGGTTTTTGGTTGCAAGCAACTTAATTATGTTGAAACTAGAGTAATTATCTTTTCAGCGCAGAACTTAGTCTTTCAAACTGAGTTCGCCTTTCAATCAATGCGTGAACTCTTCGGAATGAGCACATTCACACGCCGACTCTTAGCGTGGTATCGTCGCAATGCGCGGACTCTCCCTTGGCGCGGACATCCCGACCCCTACGCGGTCTGGGTATCAGAGATTATGCTTCAGCAAACCCGCGTGGAGGCGGTTATTCCATATTTTGATCGTTGGATGCAACGCTTTCCAACGATCAAAAAGTTGGCAAAGGCTTCGGAGCAGGATGTCCTGAGCTTGTGGGAGGGCCTTGGTTATTATTCCCGCGCCCGCAATTTGCATAAAGCTGCGAAGATTGTAGCTGAACAGTATGCTTACCAATTACCGCATGACTTGGACGCGCTTCGCCGACTGCCGGGGATTGGACGATACACAGTTGGGGCAATTGCTTCGATGGCATTTGACATGGACGAACCGACCCTCGATGGAAACATTCGCCGCGTCTTAGCACGCGTTTTTGATATCGACCTACCTGCCGATTCGTCTTTAGGCGAAAAAGCCTTGTGGGATTTGGCTGCCAATCATTTGCCCAAAGGCAAGGCTGATGATTACAACCAAGCCCTGATGGATTTAGGTTCGATGATTTGCCTTCCAAAGAATTCCGCGTTGTTTGATTTGTCCAGTGATGGAATTATGTGAAGCCAGGGTAAAAGGAATTCAGGATCAACGCCCCGTGTTAAAGCCGAGGAAGAAAACGCCGTATTACATTCTTGCAGCGGCAGTCATCGCGAATAATGGACGGGTTTTGCTAGTAAAACGTCCGTCTAAGGGATTGTTGGGAGGTATGTGGGAATTTCCCAATGGACGTATAGAGGGCAATCCGGCTAAGGAGTTATCCAAAAGTTTGAGATCCGGGTATCAGCTAAAAGTCCGACGAGGTGACGCGTTGGGTGTGGTTAAACATGCTTATACTCATTTCAAGGTAACGGTAAACGTATTCCACTGCGAATTGGTATCCATGGCCAACAATCAAAACTTGAAATGGGTAAAGCTTAAGAACTTGGAAGATTTTCCGATGGGGAAAGTAGATCGGCAAATTGCAGGGTTATTGCAGGGACAAAATACAAATCTGAATTTGCTGTGACCTGCCACCCCTTTCAAAGAGAATGGCAGGTCTGGTCTTATGCCCTATTCATAGTGACGAAGATCATCGGCCTGCGTTTAGTCTCCTCGTGCAAATAACTCTTTACCGCACTTACAATATTTTTTTCTTCATTCACTCCGCCCCCGTCCACGATTTCGACGACGCGTTTGCGGACTTCGGGGATCAACTGTTCCGCGTCTTCGGGCGAGACGAAACCGCGCGTGATGATCTCTGGATCGTGGAGCAATCGTCCTGTGGATTTATTCAAACTGACGTCGATGAACAGGATTCCACTGCGGGCCAATTTTTCCCGTTCTTGCATAACTCCATGGTCAATATCGCCGATTGATTTACCGTCTACGAAAACATAGCCACCGGGGATTCGTTCACCGAGTTTAATCTTGCCTCCGGAAAGCTCAACCACCTGACCGTTCTCAACCACAATCACATTTTCCTTTGCAATCCCAACTTGCATTGCCAGCGCGGCATGACGAGTGAGTTGTCGCAACTCGCCATGAATTGGCATAAAGTTTTTCGGCTTAACCAAGTTAAACAAAAACTTTTGCTCTTCCTGGCTCGCGTGTCCAGAGACATGCACCTGTGCAACTGAATCATAGATTACATTCGCGCCACGTCGCAACAACCGGTTGATTGCCTTGCTGATCGTTTCCTCATTGCCGGGGATCGGATGAGAAGACAACACAACGGTATCGCCAGACTTAAGATCGAACGAGCGGTTCGTACCGGTGGACAAACGTCCAACGATGGATGATGGTTCGCCTTGCGAACCGGTACACATGATCGTCACCTTATGATCTTGCATATGCATGGCTTGATCAATTGGCACTAGAAGTTCATCTGGGATTTCCAGATAACCGAGCTTGCGCGCGATCTTAACGTTATCAATCATGCTTGGACCGGCGAGTGCCATCTTACGTCCATGTTTCGCCGTTGCATCTGCGACTTGTTGGATGCGCGAGATGAGCGATGCAAATGTCGCGACAATGACGCGGCCTTGCGCCTCGGCGAAAACTTTATCGAACGCTGGGCCAATTACCATTTCAGATGGCGTCCAGCCAGGGCGTTCTGAATTCGTTGAATTAGAAAGCAACAAGTCCACGCCGCGCGCCCCGAACTCCGTCAGTTTTGCGTAATCGGTCGGCCAGCCATCCACTGGTGTGAGATCAAATTTGAAATCGCTCATGTGGACGACTAGACCGGCGGGCGTGGTAATGCCAAGTCCAACCGCGTCGGGAATGGAATGCGAAATGTGAAAAAACTCCACCTTGAACGGTCCGAGCTGGATGGATTTTCCGGCTTCCACGGTGTGAAGTGAGCCTTTGTTCGAGGCGTTGTTGACGAGCCAATTTGACTTCGATCAGGCCGCGGGTCAGGGGCGTGGCGTAAACTGGCACTGGAAAATCATTCAGCACATGGGGGATCGCGCCGATATGATCTTCATGTCCATGCGTTATGACAATACCGAGAATCTGATTCGCCTTGTCGCGCAAATAGTTGTAATCGGGAATAATGTAATCGATCCCGAGCATGTCGTTTTCGGGAAACATAATTCCCGCATCGACGATCAGGATTTGATGGTCGAATTCGTAGGCAGTCATGTTCTTGCCGACTTCCCCAAGTCCACCCAGGGGAATGATTTTCAATTTTCCGTGCTTAGCTCATTAGGTTTGTTTTACCTCACTAACTTAAATTTTTTTATCCGCCATGGGCGGTAAGTGTCATTATCATGTTATACAAAAATGCCCGGCGAGCAAGGACTCCCGCGGGGCTGTTCGTGCCACACATGCAATTACTTCTCTAATGGTCTTGCAAAACTGCCAGAAGGCAGTGAAAGTCAATATCAACAACCATAAGTATAGCAGGGCGAAGGTTATTTGTCAAAGGCGAATTTGTTAAGGTTTGGATAACCGCAAGTTCATCGAATGACATAAAAGGATTTACGCGGTTTTCTTGGTGATAGAATTCATTTGAAATTATCTGGAGGCATGCATGCAATCATCGCGATTTGCGCGCTCGTTATCGTTACATCATGGGATTTTTTGCCCGTGCAACGGCGAGCTTTATCTTTTGGGAAATTGTTTTGCCGCGCATTGGTCTTCGTCAGTTGTCGCAGCGGACACGTTCGCATCGCTTCAAAAAGATCGCCTCGCAATTTCGCGAGATTGCAATCCGCATGGGCGGAGTGATGATCAAGGTCGGTCAATTCCTTTCGGCGCGGCTGGATGTATTGCCAGCAGAGATCACAGATGAGCTTTCGGGTTTGCAGGATGAAGTTCCCGCGGAAGATTTCGAAGCGATCCGCAAATTGGCGGAAGCCGAATTCGGCGCGCCGCTGGATGAAATCTTCGAAGCGCTTCGAAGCGGAACCGTTAGCGGCCGCCTCACTGGGACAGGTTCATCGCGCCCGCTTGCGGGTAGACGCGCCGGAAGCGGAACAATTTCGAGATGTCGTTGTCAAAATCCAGCGTCCATTCATTGATCAATTGATTGATGTGGATTTTTCTGCGCTTCGTCGTTTTGGCGGATGGCTTCAACGCTATGAGCCGATTCGAAAACGAGTCAATGTACCGGCATTGATCGAAGAATTGTCGGAAACCGTTCATCGCGAAATAGATTATTTGGCAGAAGGGAAAAACGCCGAGACGTTTGCTGAAAACTTCAAAGACCGGAAGCGCGTGCATGTGCCGCGTGTCGTGTGGAGCTGCACCACGCAACGCGCCCTCACGCTTGAAAATGTGTATGCGATCAAGATCACGGACTATGATGCAATCACTGCCGCAGGTATTGACCGTAATGAAGTTGCCGACAGTTTTGCTGGATACTTATCTCAAACAAATCTTTGAAGATGGATTCTTTCATGCTGATCCGCATCCCGGCAATTTATTTGTGACTCCGATTCCGGCCACCAAAACGAAGAAAAGCAAGCTGGCGATTGACCTTTGTTGATTTTGGAATGGTGGGCGATGTGCCGGAGAATTTGCGCGATGGATTGCGCGACCTGCTGATCGGGATTGGGACGCGCGATTCTTCGCGCGTTGTGAAATCGTTATCAAACGATGGGCGTCCTGCTTCCAAGCGCGGATACTGAATTGCTCGAACAGGCTGAGAGGCCAATTGTTTGAACGTTTTTGGGGAATGTCGATGAGCGAATTGAGAAAAGTCAATCATCGCGAGATGCGTAGATTTCGCCCATGCAATTCCGCGATTTGATGTATGAAATGCCCTTCCAGTTGCCGCATAATCTTTTGTTGTTGGGACGGACGGTTGCGATTCTTTCCGGGATGTGCACCGGACTTGATCCGGATTTCAATGTTTGGGAAGAGCTTGCGCCGTACGCGCAAAAACTCGTTGCGGATGAAGTCGGCTCCGAGTTGGGAAGTTTGGCTGGATGAAATCGGCGAGCTGGTCAAAGAGTTGATTGCTTTGCCTGCGCAGACGGGTCGGGTTTTGACGCGCATGGAGCGCGGTGAATTGAATGTCAATATCCCGCAGGTGAGTCGTCAGATTTATCACTTGGAAAGTTCGGTGAATCGAATCGCGGGAAGCGTAGTGTTTGCGGCGTTTCTGTTCGGAGGAGTTTCTCTTTATCTTGGACGCGCTGTTATGCTGGGATATATCTTTTGGGGCTTGGCTTTGCTATCTTTAATTTGGACGATCTTTATCGCGCGTGGTCATTCCCCCTGGCGCTGAAATCTTTAAACACTAAGGACACTAAACACACGAGGGAGGATTTCTCCCTTCGAGGGCATCGTGTCCTTTATGTATATTTTTTGTGAAGATAAACCGTTATTCTTTCTTATCCATTCGCTCGAGCGCCGAGTCGATCATGCTGCGCCAGGCCAGTAACATTTCCTTGCGGGCGGCGCGGCGATGCTCGATGAATTCGGGCGGAAGGAAGCCCTTGATGCTCTCGCGCATTTCTGCGCGCGCGGCGTGGAAATGTTCGCGCGCTTCTTCGGGAATTTTGCCTTCAAACGGTTTGCGTCGAGTTGTTTTTTCTGCCATAGGTCCTCACTTTCTTGAGAATGATTATAACGCTTAATAGATTTTATTCACGAAGCGGGTTTCACCCTATGATAACGTTTCGTATTCCATGAGTTCTTACTCGTTTGGTCCTATCGTAATATTTTGGGTAGAGAGTGCATAGGTCGATATGAAATTGGATAAGATATATGAGACCGTTTCCGAATTGCAGTTCACAATGGAAACAGAGCAGCGGGCTTCATATTGATATTCTTGATATTCTTCTCCATAGAAATAGGGTGGGAATTAATGCATCCCTGGCAATTGAGTTACCTAGGTTATTTCCTTCTCGAAATATTCGGTGAATAGCCTCCTTATATGCCTTTGCACCCGGTGCAGTTGCATGAAATCGCGCGCCCTATAGAGCTACGTATCAGTTTGATCTTTACTGGATGACACGAGCAGGCTAATGACGGGTTTGTGCGGCGGAACCGAAAGCTAGCGCCATGATATCCAAAGAATACCCTTAGCGCAATCCCGGGATGGCTTTCATCAGTTTGAGCACCGCCGTCATAGTTTTTGCGTATCGCTCAGGAGGTCAGGAAATGGTTCGGTCCAATGAGCATCAGCGATTGCGTAGCGATCGTCTGCGCCTCGGTATATTTCAGGATGCCCTCCATTCCGTGGCGACGTCCCAGACCGGAAGCTTTCATGCCGCCCATCGGCGAGTTGACCGATCCCCAGGACGCGTTGAGCGCCTCGTTGACGTTCGATGTCCCCGTCTGTAACCGGCTTGCAATTTGCTGTCCCCGACGGACATCTCGCGTCCAAACGCTGGAATTTAGCCCATACGAGGATGCGTTGGCCAATTGGATGGCTTGCTCCACATCGTCGAATCGATAGATTGAAACCACCGGGCCGAATGTCTCTTCGGCATAAAGGTTCATCTCCGGTTTGATGTTCGTCATCAGTGTCGGCTCGAAGAAGAATGGGCCGATGTCGGGCCGCGCCTTCCCGCCGGTTAAGAGGATGGCGCCCTTACGCAATGCATCCTCGAGATGCTGAGACACTTTATCGAGTTGATCTTGGGAGATCAGCGAACCCATATCGGCAGAGAAGTCCAAGGCGGCGGAGAGCTTCATCTCCTTTACATGGCGAACCAGTTCAGGAACGAAGCGGTCGTAAATCCCGCTCTGGACATAAACCCGTTCCATGTGGACGCAAAGCTGGCCCGCGTTGGCAAAAGAGCCGCGCAAAATCCCGGGGACTGCCTTTTCCAGATCGGCGTCATCCAGAACGATGGCCGGGTTCTTTCCGCCCAGTTCCATTGAGCACTTGATCAGATGCTCGCCAGCCTGTGCGGCCAGCAACCGTCCAGTGGATGTGCCACCCGTAAAACATAAATAATCCGCTTCTTTGATGAATACCGGTCCGATGACGCGGCCCTTGCCGGTCACCACTTGGAACACATCGGACGGCAACCCCGCTTCGTATAAGAGCTGGGCAGCATAAAGGGCTATGAACGGAGTTTCTTCTGCGGGCTTCAAGACGACACAGTTCCCGGCTAGGATCGCCGGGATCGCATCGGAAATTGCCAACGCCAGCGGATAGTTCCAAGGTGAAATGATCCCCACTACACCAACCGGCTGATGAAGTTCCATAGTATGAGTAAGGATGGGAAGAGCTCCCTTTCGTCGCTGGGGACGGAGGTATCCGGCTGCACGAACCGCGTAGTGACGACTGTTGATAACCACGTCAAAGACTTCGTCTTGGGCAGTGAGGCGGCTCTTCCCGGCTTCCACTTGGAGCAGGTTCAGCAATTCCTCCTGATGTTCTAGAATCAGGTCGTGGTAGTGCAGGAAATATCGCCTTGCGCTCCGACATGCGAGTTTGCGCCCAGGAACGCTGGGCGTCACGGGCATGTTGCAATGCGATTTGAACATCCTCCGTTGTGCAGATCGGAACCTCACCCAGGATCTCGCCAGTAAAGGGTGCCCGGATGATTGTCAAGTCGTGGGGAGTATCGGCGTGGGAGATCAGGGCCGTCAGCCGTGCCAAGTCGGGTATTTTTGCAGCGTCCCAAAGTTGTTTTGCGGGAACGTCATTTATCTTTTCTGGTGAAATGGGGGCGATAGTTTCCACGGCATTTTCCTTCTTTCTCGGGATTGGATTGCCAAATTAATTGATTTAGATTTAATCTTTAATTCGTAAAGTCTACATTCAACCAACTTGTTCGTCAATGGAGAGACAGGGTTTTTTAAAGCAACGGCGTTGAGGAAATCTGGGATTTGATGTAGATGTTCTCAATAGGACGATGATCTTTCTATGAGATCATTACCTCATCACGGATAGGAGGTGCTCCTTGTTTATCATGATCATTTCTTAACTGTTCTTTGCATCCGCGCCATGAACTGGTATCGGTCGGCATGAAAAACAACTTTGCTATACTCCATCAGCAGACCTTGGCGGTCGGTGGATACGCGTTTCATTTGCATTACCGGTGCTCCTTTGTTGAGGCCGAGTAGTTTGGCTTCATCATGGGTTGCCGAACCGGCAGTGATTAGGTCCAGCGCCTCCTGCGGGAGAGCCCGTACATGCTGTCCAGAGTTTCGTAGACCGAACGATTATTCAGGTTAAGATTGGCCAGCGACGGAAAGCGCCCATAGGGGAAATACATTTCCTCAATGGCGAAGGGAAGTTCCTTGGCAAGCCGCTGGTTGCGCAGGTGAATGATCCTGGCCCCTTCAGGTAACCTGAGCTCATTTCTTACCTCCTGGCTCGCCGGGATCACTTCCTGTAACAGGATCTCCTTCGAAGGCTCCAAGCCATCTTTGGAAAGGTTCTCCGTCATGCTGAACAACGGCCCTGTTACCGTAAAACTGCGCTTGATGGGCGGCGAGACGAAAGTCCCTTTAGCGCGTTTGCGGATCAATAGACCTTCCGTTACTAGTTCCCGATAGGCGCGGTGGACCACCAACCGGCTAATGCCTAACTGCTCGCTCAGGCTGACCTCACTGGATAACATATCGCCCGGCTTCAATTCGCCGCTGGCGATCAAAGCCCTCACCGCTTCCTTCACTTGATGGTAATACGGGACGGCGGATTGCTTATTAACAGTGATGTTCATTGATTTTCCTCATCGTAGCCAGTAATTTTCTAATTATCTGACGTTATTCCTCTACCGGACAAACGCCCAGAGTGTCCATCGTTTCCGGTGTTGGATAACCAGTTTCTGCATCCCAGCCAAACTCCGCATATGCGCCGGAAAGCAAGGTGGGTAGATCCGGCACGTAGCCTTTGGTGCCTCCCTCTTTTAGAGGCTTGAGAAAAAGTTCTGGCAGGCAATCGTTCGCTTTGGTCAGACCAAGCTTGAAGTTAATAACGCGTTTAATGTTGACCATGCGCCTTCCCAACCTCATCAGATCATCAGCCGTCAGATTCCAACCGGTAGCCGCGTTCATCGCAGCCAGTAGCAGCTTTATCCCAGGGTTTTCAAACTGACACAAAGGGATGGAATTATACAGATTCCGCCAAGCCTGCATACGCGCCGAAGTGCTTCCTTTTGCCATCGAGTTTTCATGCCGATCGCCCGGCTCTAAACCGACCTCGCCCACGTTGCTCTGTCCGAGGTCAAGGCTGAACATATCACCTTCCATGTGGCAAGCGCCACGCGGAGAGAGAGCATAGGTCACAGCCATTCCCAAGTAGGCGCGCGGCTCGTGCATGGGTACCTCCAACCGGTTCACCGTTGCCGAAAGCTCCGGCACACCTGCACGCTCGGCTAGGGCAGCATTGCCTTCTGCAAGCACGGCGCCGAAGCCCTCACGGCGGGAAGTGAGCTCGATCAAGTGGAAAACCATCTCTGCATCGCCGTAGCGGATCTCCAAACCGCCCGTATCCGCCGAGGTGAGCAGGCCACGCTCGAACAGTTCACAAGCCAGACCGATGGTCACGCCCAAGCTAATAATATCCATGCCATATAGGTTACACAAATGCCCAGCATGGATTACGGCTTCCAAGTCGAATATCATTAGCAAGGAGCCGAAGGCACCCAACGTCTCGTACTCAGGCCCATCTACCTTAGTATCTTTATAGGTCAGGGATTGTGTCTCACGCCCACAGGCAATTACACACTTATGGCACGCGGTATTGCGAGTAAGATATCTATCTGCCAGGTCAACACCGGAGAGGTCATCCGCCTTCGGGTGTTCACCCAGCTGAAAATAACGAATGGGCAGGTCGCCCAACATATGACTCAGATTCACATAGCCGGCGGTACCGTATGCGCGCAGGGATTGGGCAGGAAAATCCTCTTTATACATGGCTAGAATCTGATTGGTGATTGCCTTATATTCTTCAGGCGCATACAGTGGAACCTTGCCGGTGCCGCGCACCGCGATGGCTTTGAGGTTCTTGGAGCCCATCACCGCGCCGAGTCCGGTACGCGCGGCGAAACGGCCGTGGTCGTTGGCGATGCCAGCCAGCTTTACTCTGTTCTCGCCTGCCAGACCGATGCAAGCCACGCGTGCTTTTGGTTCGCCCAGCGCCTCGCGCAGGCGGGTTTGTGTGACATAGATTTCACCGCCCCACACGTCACGGGCGGAGTGCAATAAAGCTTGCCCATCGACGATCGACAACCAGACCGGTTGTTCGGCTTTGCCGGTGATCCATATGCCATCATAACCAGCGTAGCGCAACTCGGGGCCAAAGAATCCACCGCTGTTAGCCTCACCCCAAATACCTGTCAGCGGCGAGCGGGCACACACACTGTAACGCCCGGCAGAGGTCATCGACGTGCCAACGAGCGGACCAGTAAGAAAGATCAATGGGTTTTCCGGCCCAAGGGGATCGGTGGCCGCGTCGAGCATGTTATATAGATAGCGCGCCGCCAAGCCACTGCCGCCTACATAATTACGTGCATAATCTTCGTTGAGGGCTTGATCCCAGAGCTTGGCTTGGCTAAGGTCAACGCGCAAAATCCTTCCCAAATAGCCATTCATGAAAGGCTATGATCCAAAATCCGTATCGATCTGTTCTGCGACTTTAACCATCTCATAGGTGGCTTTGGGAGTTCGTTGGATCTGCGCCATACTGCCCACGAGTTTGAGTTTACCAGAGAACATACCCTGGATTGGATCCAGCCTTCCTTCGAGCACCTTGCGCCAGGTATTAAACGGCGCCGATGTAGTGAAAAGAGCCCTCTGCTCGTCCGGGCTGTTTAACTGCCTAGCATTCGAAGCTTTGCCATGCTGGAGGTTGATATACAGGTACATGGTGTCCGGATAATCTTCATCCGGCAGGATAACAAAGATGTTATCCCCCTCCCAGGTAGCGGCAGCATGTGCATATGTTTCGCTTGCATTCAGCTTTGCGCACAATTCTTTGATCCACGCTTCAGAGGGAAATTTGATAGCCATGCTAATCATTTCCTTTCTTGGTATTACGCCAATTTATAGGGAACCCAAAATAGAATAATAACGCTTAGTTTGTGATTGAGCATACCTCTTTCTTTTTCCATCTTTGATCGGATTATCTATTCATATTCGTATGCAGCATCGACGTAACCCTTAAGGCCCTGCCGCAGCATTTCACGCCCATCCGAGGTGGCACCCATACCGTACAGAAAGCCAGTCTTGGGAGTTTCGTAAGGCGGATCCTTCGCGAATTTGACACCATCTGCCAAATCCTTGACGAACTCATCGGCAATACCAGGTCGGGTCGACGGCAATGTGACGCAGAAATGGAAGCCGGGTGGGTTCTGGCAGCCGTTCATGCGCCAGCCCTTCTTTTCCAGATAGTCATTCACAAAATAGGGATCCACTACGTCGGAGGTGATGCTAATCAGGAAAGTGGACTTGCCCATGATGCGCAGCTCGGGTATCTTGGCAATGCCCGCGCGCATCTTATCCGCCGAGTCCATGATGGCTTTGGCGGCTTTGAGATAACCTTCTTCGCCCATGGTGACCATGGCCGCCCACATGGCTGCGCTCAAGCCAGCCGGGCGGCTGCCCAGCACGGTGGGACAGACATAGACGCCGCCGGGCCAATCTTCTTGTGCAAAGTACATGTAACGGCGTAGATCCTTATTGCGAAAGTTAATGGTCGAAGTGCCCTTGAGGGCATATCCGTATTTGTGCGTGTCGCATGAGATGGAAGTGACCCCCGGCAGGCGGAAGTCGAATATAGGAACGTCGTAACCCAGTTTTTCGATCCAAGGCAGGATGAAGCCGCCCAGGCAGCCATCGACGTGCAGTCCAATCTTGTATTCAAGCGCCAGGTCGGAGAGCTTGCTAAATGGGTCGACCACGCCATTGGGATAGCTACCCGCTGATCCGGCCAGCGCCACGGTATTGGGAGTGATATGCGCACGCATGGCATCAACGTCTGCTTCGAAGTCTGCATTCACAGGCACGCGGATCACTTTCATACCCAGATAATGTGCGGCTTTTAGGTGTGCAGGATGGATGGTCGCCGGAGCCACAACCTCCGGCTCCGTGATACCTTTCACGTCACGCCCCCATTCACGATAGACGAACATGGCGTTGTAGATGCTTTCCGTACCACCTGAAGTGACCGCACCGGCCTCCTCGTCGCGGCGATTGACCTTGCTAACTTCCTCGCCGTGCAGCATCTTCCCCACCATGGCCAGCGCTTCGGCCTCGAATTTGGTCCCGCTTGGGCAGAGGTCCCGCTGCAGGAGATTGATGAAGGAATACATATTGCAGACCTTGTTCAAAAAGGCATAATGTTCCATGCCGCCGTGGTACATGGTGCCGGAACAGCGGCCGTCCTGCCATTTCTTATTTTCTTCCTCCGACATAAATGTCATCTCTTTCAAGACTTCTTCCTCGTCCCTGCCCTTTTCAGGCAATTTGGTAAAGACCTTGAAGCGTTTGTTGTACGGATGCATATCGCCGAACATGTTCATTGATTCGGGTTCGTCAGACATAGTTTTCTCCTTTGTTAGATTCGAGAGTTTTATTCGCGGCGATTAATCACGATCGATTTAGAGCGTGAAAGACCGGCTTTATTTTGTCTTTACTGGCAAGGAATTGTGCGAACATACTGTCATAAATGGCGCGGTTCTTCGGGTCAGGTTCGAAGATCCGATCGAACTTGATCATATTAGGTATATCCTCTAGCTTCACCAGTCCCAGGCGGTTGAACGCCAGCAGCCCGATGCCGATCACATTGCTGTTGCGCGGGTCAGCCTGCCGGTGCATGGGGATCCCGACTACATCGGCCATGATCTGTGACCACACATCGGATAGCGCGCCGCCACCGGTCAGCCGCCAGTATTGGAAGGGCCTGCCGATCAGTTTTTCAGAAGGTCCGCGCAACCAGCGCCAATTCATTGCAAGGCCTTCAAAGACGGCCCGCGTGAGATGGGCGCGGCTGGTCTTATGCGAGATGTTCAAGAGACCGCCGCGCATATACTGGTCTTCGCCGGGAGCGAAGCTGCCGTTGAACCAGGGCAGGAAAAGTACACCTTCACTGCCTGGCGGCACTTGGGCCGCAACTTTACTGGCGCGTTCATATATGTCATCGGGGATCTTTCCTGTGTCAAAGCCATCCTGTACGTAGATCAGATTCTTCAGATACGATTCGAGCACCTTACCATTGTTCGCCAACTCACCCCAGAAGAGATAGCGACCCTTGATCCCGCTGGGCATGGTGCCCATGGAAGAGTTGATATCAGTCTTCTTGAAAGAGACGTGCGAGGCCAGAAAGCCTGAAGTGCCCAATACCGCGGCCGGTTCGCCATCGCCAATGGAGCCGGCGCCGATAGCGGAAGTGCTATTATCGTTGACCGCACAGATGACGACAGTATTCGGGGAGAGCCCGAGTTCTTTTGCGACAGTAGGGAGGATCGGTCCAAGGATGCCGTCGATAGGCATGAGGTCCGGCAGTTTTTCGAGGTCGATACCCCCCATCTTAACCAACCAGGGATCGTAATCGCGCGAATCCAACTTGCGGTTATCCACCATCATCATTGCCAACGCCGTGTTCTGTGTAGCAGCAAACTTGCCCGTCAGGACCATGTTGATGTAATCCATCGGCTCAAAGAACTTATAAGTCCTCTGGTAAATCTCGGGCCGTTCATTTTTAATGAAGAGCATGTGGCCCAACGCATCGGCCCCTTTGAGTGTGGGAGGAAAACCAACCAGATCAATATACTTTAGTAGAGTGCTGAGCTTATACCCTTGGATATTTGGGAAACCTTTGACAATTTCGCGGTTGTACGGTGCTCCGCGTTCGTCCATCCAAGAGATCACGTTCATCAGGGGCTTGCCGTTCTCATCAACCGGCAGAGTTACCGACCACAGGCTGGTAACTGCCACGGCGATGATCGCAGATGGTGACACATTCGATTCTTTAAGCACCTTCTTTGTACAAGCCTTGATTGTTGACCACCACTCGGCGGGGTCATGTTCCGCACCCCCATCGGGGAGAAAGAAGAGCTGAACGGGGGCGGTGGCGCTACTTATCACTCGTCCGTGCTGATTGACAAGACCAACCTTTGGCCCACCGGTGCCCAAATCGATGGCCAGAATATGCTTGCCCGATCCTTGATCTTCTGACACTAGTTTGGCCCTCCAGACTGGTATTGTGATGATGGCTCTGTGTGACGTCTTTGTGATATCTATTATAAACCGATAATATATATACGTAAATACGTCAATATATGATAGTGTTCCGTGTCAGAACCTGTGAGACACTCTGAGGCAAGGAGTTAAGGCGCGATTTACGGCCTCAATCTGGATAAATTGATCAACCCCAAGGAACATCAATGGCCGAGCCTCAAAGTACAAGGGACTCAGAAACAAGCTCATAGAATCCGTGCTGTTTGCGAATTTCGACGGAAGACACTCAAGAAATATTCGGCGGAAAAAGAGGTACGGATCGTGATAGAAGGATTGCGAGGCGAAGAGAAGATTGCAGAGATCTGTCGTGGCGGAGTCATCCATCAAAACAGGCTGCCTGCCCCAATAATATGTACCTCTGGTTATGTTAGTTTTGACTGTGGGATCATAGATATCAGATCTTGACCTTGGAGCGACAAGGAGCCACTAAGCCATTGAGGCTCTTACTGATGGGAATCAGGTCAGCCCAGTCTGTAGATGGTGGTTCAACAGAAAGCAAAGCGATTGGCGCGCTTACAACGCCAGACATTAAAGCGGATCGGCTACGGATTTCGCTGATTTCTTTTGAATAGATTATTCTTCAGTTATGGTGAAGCGGGACAGCGAACATTAAGTGATAGATCTTTACAGCTGTGTGGGCTTCTTAATCCGTCCGCCCGGATTATCGGGATAAAACAATTCATAGCTACCTACGCTGACCAGTTCGATTATCCGATAAGAGGCGAGGTAATTTCTGTTTCACTCACTGCACGGCAATTGTAGGCGGATGAGCAAAGGAGCCCGTACATCTTGTAGTTTGAGGGTCGACCATTCTTTGCTCTTTGGGGTTTATTGATTTAACCAGAGTTTGGCCGGAAGTTACACCATAACCTTCAAATCAAAATATCTCACTCTTGCTGAAACGGCATATAAAGGATACCGAACGACCTCAGCCTTGCCTAATTCATTGTCCATACACATGAGTATATCGGTCATGCAATTTCTCAACCTCTTTCTCGGGCAATTCATCCGGTGTGCCAATTTGCATTGCAAGCCAGACTGTCTTCGCGTTGTCCTCCGTCATGACCGCCGCTTTGACCGCAGATTTTGCGTCTTTGCCTATCGTGAATACACCATGATTTCTAAGCAACACTGCGGAGGATTTGCCGATACTTTCCACAACCACTTTCCCAATAGCTTCATCGCCAATCAACGCAAACCCCCCGCACGGGATCGGTCCGCCGAACTCATCCGCGATGGCTGTCAGCACAACTGGGATAGATTTGTTGACTGCTGCAAATGCAGTTGCATAGGGCGAATGCGTATGCACCACACCGCCCACATCTGAGCGATGCTTGTAAAGATAAAGATGGCTGGCTGTGTCAGAGGAAGGCTTCAAATTGCCTTCAACGATTTTTCCATCCAAATCCAACACGACCATGTGCTCAGGGTGCAGTTCTTCATAACGGACTCCGCTTGGCTTAATAACAATCAAACCGCTCTCCGCATCACGTGCGCTGACATTCCCGCCCGTCCATGCGACGAGATGGTTCTTTGGCAACTCAAGATGAAGTTCTACCAATTGTTCTTTCAATTTTTCCAGCATCGTCACCTCCAGGTATCTAATACTTAATATTCAAATGAATAAATGTCAAATCACTTCCTTGCTTCCTTATCGTACACGTTCTACCTCAGCGCATCCACCGCGGCTCTTTCTATGACGAGGCCCTTCTTATAACGTTCCATAAACGCCGTAAAGCCATCGACATCTCCTTGATTGGGAGCCACCGTCGTGCCATTTTCCCCTGCGAAAACCTTATTGGAGAGGTAGGCTTCTAAGGGTTCATTCTCTGCCTTGTGGATCAGATAATTGGCTAGCAATGCTATCCCCCATGCTCCGCCCTCGCCGGCAGTCTCCATCACAGAAACAGGGACATTCATCGCTGCCGCCATGAACTTTTGACCCACTTCCTTTGTTTTGAAGAATCCACCGTGACCAAGTATTTTGTCGATCTTTACTCCCTCCTCTTCAAAGAGAATATCCAATCCGATCTTCAGCGTACCAAGCGCCGAGAGCAGGTGCGCACGCATAAAATTCGAAAGCGTAAATCGACTTTCGGGTGTACGGACGAACAGTGGCCGCCCCTCTTCAAGGTGCGTGATCGGCTCGCCCGAAAAATAATTGTAGGCAAGGAGCCCGCCGCCATCCGCATCACCGTCAAGTGCCTTTTGATATAGCATTTCAAACAATCTGGATTGATCAAGCTTCACGCCCAACGCATCCGTGAATTCCCGGAAGAGACCAACCCATGCATTGATGTCGGATGTACAGTTGTTGCTATGAACCATGGCTACAGGCTTGCCTGTCGGCGTCGTCACCATGTCAATCTCGGGATGGAGCTTCGACAAAGCCTTTTCTAAAACGATCATGGCAAAGACCGACGTCCCGGCGGAGACATTGCCCGTTCGCTCTCCAACGCTGTTGGTCGCGACCATGCCTGTACCCGCATCGCCCTCGGGCGGACAGAATGGGATACCTGGTTGTAGTTGTCCCGTGGGATCCAGTAGTCTTGCGCCTTCTTTTGTGAGAACACCCGCAGCATCCCCAGCTAGAAGGACTTTGGGCAGAATGTCTCGGAGTTTCCAGGGGAGCTTTTTTGCTTTGAGCTGCTCATTGAACAGCTTCATCATGCGTTTATTGTAGTTATTGGTTTCGCTGTCAATCGGAAACATGCCCGAGGCGTCGCCAACGCCCAATATCTTTTGCCCTGTCAATTTCCAATGAATATAGCCTGCCAACGTGGTCTGGTGACTGATGTCCTTGATGTGGGGTTCCCTATTCAATATCGCTTGATAGAGGTGCGCTATTCCCCAGCGCTGGGGAATGGTAAATTGGAATAAATCGGTAAGTTTCTCTGCCGCTTTTCCGGTCATGGTATTTCGCCACGTACGAAATGGGACAAGTAGTGTCCCGTCCTTATCAAATACCATATAGCCATGCATCATGGCACTGAAGCCGATGGCGCCGATGGTCCGGAGCGGGATATCGTAATTCTCGAAAACATCTTTACTGAGCTTGCGATAACTGTCCTGCAAGCCTGTCCAAATGTCTTCGAGACTGTACGTCCAGACGCCGTTTTCATAGCGATTTTCCCAATCATAGCTCCCCGATGCAATCGGCATTTGATCCTCGCTGATCAGCACCGCCTTGATGCGAGTTGAGCCGAACTCAACGCCAAGCGCGGTCTTTCCGCTCTCAATTTCTTTTTGAATATTGTTTCGATCCATTTTCATTTCCTTTGAGTTGTACTTTGCAAAGATCATGTTTTCCGATATATTGTGAGTCACGCGTTTCCAATTTGGTTAATTGACAGATGACACATGGCATATTTATGTTGGCTTATGGGATTTTCCTATTCAGGTTCAACCATCACTTTCAATCCTTCACGTCGTTGTGCAACACCGAAGGCCTCGATAGTTTTCTCCAACGGAAACCGGTGCGTCACCAGCGTGCGAACGTCCACCAGGCCATTTTCGACCAAGCGGATCACGCGTGGATAGGTGTTCTTCATCCGCCGCGAAAGCTTGATCGTTAGACCTTTACGACGCGCGACGGAAGCCGTAAAAGATGTGTGGTCATCACTTGGAATGCCGACGAGGATTACACATCCCCCTGCTTTGGCAGCCGTGATCGCATCCTCCACGGCCGCGTTCTCTCCTGCACATTCAAAAGCCACATCCACTTGCACATTGGTTGTCCAGGTCTTACCGCCGAAGCGTTCTGCGGCCTCAAGACGATGAGACATGGGTTCCGAGACAAAGGTATCGGTCGTACCAGCGATCCTCGCCAATTGCAGAACCAGCAATCCAATCGGTCCGCAGCCAAACACGCCCACTCGCATGCCGGGCCGGATCTTGCCTAAATCGATTGCGTGCAACGCCACACCCAGCGGTTCAAGCATCGCGCCATCGACTTCACTCAAGGAGTTAGGCAGAGAAACGAGATGACGAGTTGGCCAAGCCAACGCGTCACGCAATGCACCATCATCTGCCCCATGCCCAGCGAAACGAATATGCAAGCACAAATTTGGGTTCCCGGCCAAGCAAGGCTCGCAGTTTCCACAAGGCATCGCAGGGTCTACGGCCACGCGCTGACCAGCCTCCGTCACGCCAGCAAATTCGTGTCCCAGCACAAGAGGTCTGGATAATTGAGCATCCCCAATGCCAGCCTCAGAAAACCAATGCAAATCCGAACCGCACAAGCCAACCGCCTTTACCTGCACTAATGTTTCGCCAGGGCCGGGTATCGGGATTGGCTCTTCGTGCAAACGTATATCATTGATGGAATGCAAACGCACAACTTTCAATTGATCTCCAAAATTGCTGGCCGTTCAATTTCTTGTCCTTCCAGGCCCACCTTCATAGTCGGCCAGCCTGAGATGCTGGTAAGCACCTCATTTCTCTCGGTACCGATCAAAATAGTATCTTCGGACTTGACGCCGGTGATGGATGGGTTCCATGCAAATACCTGACCGGCCGCTACCACATCATCCGAGGTTTGCGTAGCAACGAACTCACGCGGCTCATATCCTGCCGGGCCGCCCTGATGATGCAATTTCCATTCGTCAGCAAAACCCTGCTCGCGATAAGCTTGTGTGGCTTCGTTGAAGATGTCGCAGAGTTTTCTTCCGGGGCGCGTGGACGATAATTAATCGAGCGTCAATGACGTGCCACAGCTTTGGCTTTGTGCCTCAATTCGTCCGACTAGATGGCCGAAATAAACCAAACGAGTGATCGAACTGACCAACCCCCACTTTCGACCGCACAATATCAACATGGCATATTGGTCCAGCTTCTTTTCGGTCGGCAGGGGATGCCGGAAACGAAAGATACGTTCATCCGTTGCAATCAAGTTGACAATCGGCTGGAGGCCGCGACCTTGTACTGCATCTTCCAGCCTACCGGCAATTTGATATTCGGTCATTCCTGGGCGCACCGAACGGATTATTTGATCCATTGCCTCAGCACAAAGCGCGCTGAGCTTTCGGAATCGCTCACCCTCTTCCGGTCCCAGAGCAGATCGCAACTGCGAAAACTCGGCAGACAGATCAACCGCCCGAGGATGGGAATAATCCGCACCAAGCTTCAATGACTTCGTCAATTGGTCAACCGCCAGATTCGTTTCATACCACGGGGAGATGCGGAATTCCCATCCCTGCTCTTCCAAATGCTCCTCCTGCTTCAGGCGGGTTGCCTCGATGTTATCTGTGATGACGTAACGCCCCGAAAGTGTGATTAAAAGCGAAGAACTACCGTTTGTTACCGCCGTATTCACATACGAAGCCGCACCGCAAGTCGCCCATGCAAAAGTCCCCACCTGACGCAAGAGCAAAGCATTAAGATGATAGCGTTCCATTAAATCCTGAAGTTTCTTGTTTTTCAATTCAAATTCTGTCATCAAATCTCCCTTGTCCTTTGCATTATTTATTATCCTATCCAAGTCTTCATCTGCGGAACTTTACCAATCAAAACCAATATCGTATAGCGAAATCACCGGCCTGATCGCTCAAGGCTAAAGTAGAGATCATTCCAACGCAGTTCTTTCTTGAATTCCGCTAACTTCGTTTCATTATCAATCAACAGAAATTCCATATCGGCCATCTCAGCAAAATCTTCAAGATGCTCTTTGGTCACAGATTGACTAAAACCCGTGTGATGAGCACCACCGGCTAAAATCCAGGCCCCAGCCGCGGTTTTGAGATTGGGTCTTGGAATCCATACCGCGCTCGCAACTGGCAGCTTGGACAAAGGCTGATCGGGTTTAACAACATCCACTTCGTTGGCGACCATCCGGAATCGGTTTCCCATGTCCAGTATGGTTGCGTTGATTGCCGGTCCTTGCCGAACATTGAACACCAATCGAGGCGGGTCAGCTTTGCCTCCAATGGAAAGAGGATGAATTTCCAGTGATGGTTTTTTCCCCGCAATCGATTCGCAGACTTCCAGCATATGAGCACCAAGCACTTTGGGCTTGGTAGATTTGAAGTCATAAGTGTAATCTTCCATGAAGGAGGTGCCGCCCTCCAACCCGCCGCCCATGACTTTCATCGCACGGACCAAGGCCGCGGTCTTCCAATCGCCTTCCGCTCCAAATCCATAACCATTGGCCATCAAACGCTGTACGGCTAGACCTGGTAGTTGGGTCAGGCCGTGCAGATCCTCAAAAGTGGTAGTAAAAGCTTTGAACTTGCCATTTTCTAGGAAAGCTTTCATTCCGACTTCAATACGAGCGGCCTCGCGCAATGCCTGACGCTGCGCACCATTCCGGCGCAACACAGCAACAAGTACATATTGATCATCATATTCAGCGACCAGTTTATCAATTGCGGCATCCGTTGCTTCGTTGACATATCTGACGAGCTCCCCCACGCCGTAACCATTCACTGAGTAACCAAAATGAATCTGTGCCTCAACTTTATCGCCCTCGGTCACAGCGACATCACGCATATTGTCGCCAAAACGGGCAATTTTCGCGCCTTGCATATCGTGCCAGGCACAAGCTGCGCGCATCCAAGTGCCAAGGCTTTGCAAGACTTCCTCATCCTGCCAAAAACCAACAATCACCTTGCGGTTCAATCGCATCCTGCTTCCGATGAAGCCAAACTCGCGGTCGCCGTGAGCGGATTGATTGAGGTTCATGAAATCCATGTCGATAGACGACCACGGCAAATCACGGTTGAACTGGGTATGCAGATGAACGAAGGGTTTCTTCAAAGCGTGCAAGCCGGAAATCCACATCTTCGCCGGTGAAAAAGTATGCATCCAGGTTATCAGGCCAACGCAATTCTTCGTATGATTTGCATCCAGGCATAGCTCGTAAATTGCTTCCGGCGTGGTTACCACGGGCTTGAAAATAACTTTGATGGGAATTTGTTTAGCCTTGGATAATCCCTCCGATATTTCCTTTGAATGTTCCGCCACAACTTTCAGCGCGGCCTCACCATACAAATGCTGACTCCCCGTGACGAACCAAACTTCATATTCTTTTAGGTCTATCATATCGAACTCTCCTCAAGAAAAATAGGGTCAATCGGTTTGATAAAGATGCCGGGCAATGATATGATCTTGATACTCAGGGGCCAACTCACAGAAATAACCGCTCCAGCCCCAGACGCGCACAATCAGATTCTTATGATTCTCCGGATGTGCTTTGGCATCCAATAAAGTGCCCAAGCTCAAGCTGTTAAGTTGCAACTGCTGGCAACCCAACTGAGCGAACGTCCGCACCAGCATGGCTGTTTTGCGTACCGATTCTTGATCCCGGAAAACAGAGTCTGAAAGCTCCATCGTGACCGGCCCGCCATTGCAAATGCGCTGATAATTGATCTTGGCAAAGGATTGCAGTGTGCTGATCGGTCCGCGCACGCGCACACTGGGCGAGGGAGCCAGATTGGCGCTGAATGGTTGTCCCTGCAATCGCCCATCGGCGGTCGCACCGACGACCGGTTCGCGCATCCCTTCATGTCCCTGTAGCCAGCCAGATATAGTACATGGCGGAACCCGTTCCCGGACGCAGGATGCCGCCTCGCGGAGTCCGTGGATGCTCTTCACAAGCATCCGCCAGATCGTCAAACAACGTTACAAGCAAAGTATCCGCAACTGGATCGTTGTTTCCAACTTTCGGTCCCTGCTCTTCCAGCTTTCGGCGCAAGGATTCACAGCCGTTAAAATTTGTATCCAGTGCGGAAAGAAGTTCCTCCGGTGAAATGCTATGTTCTTCAAAAATAAATTTCTGCACAGCAGCCAGGGCATCTGCCGCGTTGGACGAACCGGCGCCGTGAATGCCAAAGTTATTATATTTCAAGCCCTCCGATAAATCCCGACCTTGCTCAAGACAACCGTGCATAAAGATCGAATAATAGGGAGCAGGAGGTAACAACAAGTGTGAATACGCATCTGCCAGGCAGTTGACTTGTTCGCGGACATGATCCTTGACTCGGTCAAGGATATGGTCAAAATCATCTTTTGCCGCGAGTCCCTCTCGCAGTGCTCGATCAACCGCCGCTGGAAACGACACAGCCCCAGTGTTGACAACTTCCATGCCGCGGCCCGGAATAATGAATTCCCAACAGGCCGCGACGACATAATCGCGGGCATCCTCAAGGTCGTAGCCATGCGCCACGAGAGCGGGAATGACAACATCATCGTTACTATACTGGGGAAATCCAAGACCGATCCGGGTTAACTCGGTGGCTAGGCTTAACAGATCAAGATCGGTCTGAGCGGAGATGCGCAGATTGATCTTTGGGTCAATCATCGCGACTTCCCGCGCGACGCGCAAGACCATATGTGTTAGTTCGTTCACCGCTGAGTCGCCTACGGCTGTAACACCTCCCAGTGTTAGAGTTTGCCCATTGTCACCTTGTTGCACACCGGGATAAAGATCGCTATCCTTGTTCAAGTGAAATGAAAAACTCCGCAAGTAAATCTTCAGCTTCTCGAATCGTTAGTCGACCTGCCGCCAGATCAGCTCGGAGATAAGGCCACATATATTGGTCGAAACGCCCCAAACCAACATGATAATTTCCTCCGAGCCAAACTACAGCATGGCAAAGCCGCAACGATTGCAACGCTTCGTGAAAAGTGCGGGCTGGATGGGCCGGAACATTTTCTAGGATCTCAGCAAGATCATCGCGTCCCATCGTTTGCGCTTGGCTCGCGTATCGGGCAGCCAGCCCCATGACTGCATCAATAGTTTCGATGGCGCAGTCCAGAAACTCAACAGCTGAAGGATTGCCAACCAGCCGCTCACGGGATTCCAACGCAACCTGCTTGCGTCCCAACAATCCCTGAGAGAGCAGCAAGCTCCAGTCTGCGCAGATATTGCTAACCGGACCTAGTTCGTGGAGGGTTCGACCTGCAGTCAAATGGGCCCAATCCTCAGAATTGTAAATGGGAGGCACGGCCGGTAAGTGTGCGGGTAAATACGATCTGCTCTTCAGGGGCGATCATTACCTGCTCCGCCTCGCATTGACGCCGCACAAGACGAGCCACTCGCCTCGGCCAGGATAAATTCTCAACTTCACACTCCGCTAGAATATCGATAGGCGCGGCTTGCCTCAGCGAACGATATTCACCGGCCCGTACGCGTTTCTTCATAAACCCCAATCGATCATTCATGCAACACACACCTTCACACCGGATTGCTCAAAGAGCATCGTGTTAATATTCAACGGACGCATTTCATCATAATCCGGTTTGAACTCCATACCCGCATATTGGTATTTCGATCCAGCCGCCTTATTGTAAGGCAGAAGATCCACACGCACCAAGCCAGGCAATCCGCATACCGTCTGAGCAATGGATGCCAAATTTTCATCAGTATCGGTCACGCCGGGCACCAGCGGCACTCTGATCACAAATGGCTTGCCCGATGCGCTTAGAATTTTTAGATTATTTAATATCAGGTCATTACTCCGACCCGTATAGTGTTGATGTGCAGCGCGGTCAATCAATTTGAGGTCGAAAAAGATCAAATCGGATCGATCCACGAGTTTTTGAAAATCCTGCTCCCGCCCATAGCCCGAAGTATCCAATAGGATATGCACACCATGCAGCAGGTCAATAACCTCAGCAACAAACTCTGCCTGCAAGAGCGGTTCCCCGCCCGAAAAGGTGACTCCGCCTTCATTACTTCGCAGGATGTCCGCTTGTTGGTTTAAAAGCGCGGCCAATTGCATTGGCGCGTATTCCTGACCTGCCAACCGTTCACCAGCCAAGCCGCGGATGATCTGTGGCCGCATGGACTGCCCCTCCGGGTTATGACACCACGCACATGACAATGGACAACCCTTCATAAACACAGTCGTGCGAATACCCGGTCCATCGTGAATGGTAAACTCTTTGATATCAAAAACGATTCCTGTGGTCATGATCTATCCAAACACGATGCATGAGATATCCAACTCAAGGCATAGGTCTCATTGCTTCTTGAGTTCGAGAATCAACTCTTTTGCGCGGGCCGAAGCGGACGCCGCGTCCATGGCACATGCATCTGCGCCGATCTGATTTGCGAAACTTTCCGTAACCGGCGCGCCACCGATCAACACTTTCACTTGATCTCGTAATCCATTTTCTTTAAGGGCATCGACGATATCCTTCATGCGGGGCATGGTTGTCGTTAATAATGCTGAACATGCAACCAGGTCAGGGTGATGTTCTTTCACGGCTTGGACATATTTTTCCGGGGAGACATCCACGCCCAGATCAATCACGTCGAAACCGGCGCCTTCCAACATCATTGCGACCAAATTCTTGCCAATATCGTGCAGGTCGCCTTGCACGGTACCGATGATCACTTTGCCAATCGCCTGTACCTTCGCAGTGATCAGGTAAGGCCGCAATATCGACAAACCGCTTTGCATGGCACGCGCCGCGATCAGCATTTCAGGAACGAAGTATTCTCCACATTCAAATTTATGTCCGACCTCAGCCATGGCACGGATCAGACCTTCTTTGAGAATTTGCTCGGCGGGCACATTCTTTGCGATTGCCTCTTTCACCAGCTCTTGTGTCTGATTCCTGTTTCCTTCGATCACACTTTGACATAAATCATCCAGTCATGGTCATGAGCTTTCTCCTTGTTGATTCTTATAGTCTGGCTGGTCAAGAAGCAGATCAATGAAAGCCAGCATATTTTCCAATGGAACATCACCTTCCACATCATGTGCCGGGGCAAAGATGTAACCACCTTTCCTACCCATTTCCAACAACCGGCGAGTCTCTGCACGGACTTGCTCCACCGTTCCGTATGGCAAGGTTCGTTGAGTGGATAATCCACCATGAAATACCAGCTGACCGCGGTACTTTTGATGAAGAGTTTCCACATCCATCACCTCAGGTTGAAATGGATTGAAGCAGTTCAACCCAATGCCGATAAGATCATCAAATAATTCATCGACGTCCCCACAGGAATGGATGAACACATATTTATTCCCGGTGTGTACGGCGCTGTACATGCGCTTGAGAACAGGATAGATAAATTCATGCCACAGCTTCGGTCCCATCTGCAAACCATGTTGCTGTCCCCAGTCGTCACCAAAATACACCGCGTCAATATCATATTTCAGAGCTTCATTAACTGAGCAATGTTGTAATCTGCAATGGCATTCAACAACTCGTGAACAAACTCTGGATTATCGTAAAAATCCATCAATAAGTTTTGCATACCGCGTAAGGTCCACGCCCGCTCATAGAGCGAAAAACCAATTTGAAAAACGCGGAAGCGATCCGGGTACCGGGCGATGCGCTGAGGAATATCAGCAAAAAAACGCCGGTCAAGCGGGTCAGGGAATGTATAATGTTTCAGGGTTGGATCCGAAAGCACACAACCTTCGGGGGTGCCGATATCCTTATCAATACTGCGATCCCAGACTACACCAAAAACATCCTTCACGCGATTTTCACCCAAGTCTGTGAAAAAACCAATGTCGCTTCCCAACTTCAGAAGATGATTCTGTAGTGCATCTTCCCAATCCACTGAACCATAATGAGGCCTGCAGTTTCTCTCTGGCTTCCTTCGTGAAACCGCATGACCACGGCACATACGGCGGTTCCTGCCCTTTCAACACTGCATGGATCACTTCACGCTTCGTCACTTTTATTTGCTCCTACTCCCTATTTTCCTATTACAGCGAACGATAAGAAGTTTGTTGAATCGTATTGATCATTGCCCAGAAATTCTCCAGCGGCGTATCCAGTTGCAAGTTATGCGTGGGGCCGATGAGCAGACCGCCGCCACGCCCGATTGTTCTCAAACGTTAGAGAACCTCATTCTTCACATCGTCCGGCGTGCCAAACGGAAGCGTTTGCTGGATATCCATCGAACCCCAAAAACACAGCCGGTCGCCGAAATCATTTTTTAATTTGACCGGATCCATTGCCATAGGCTGAATGGGGTTCAGAATATCAATGCCAATTTCAATCAGTTCCGGGATGATCGGATATACCACGCCATCGGTATGATAGGCAATCTTTATCCGCGGATTGATCGCGCGCAAAGATGCAATCAATTCCGCCATACGCGGCTTGAGATAAGTACGCCACATCTTGGGCGACATCAACATGGTTGTCTGACCGCCCATGTCATCGCCCAGCCAGATCATGTCAACACCCAATCGGACCAATTTCTGTGTGACAGCCATATGATAATGAAAAGGAAAATCCAGCACGCGGTTCGCTCGTTCAGAATCAGTAGCCATATCGATCATCAATTGTTCGTAACCGCGCAACGCCCAAGCACATTCAAAGATCGTTGTCGGTGTCACGCCCACAATCCAGTAATCGCTGTGAAAGTCGCGGATCGTCCGTTCGGCATCCGCATAAAGTTCAGAGCGATTCGGATCGGGAGGCGAATAGGTATCCAAAGCAGAATCATCGGATAAAGGATGACCAAAAGGTTCGGTGTATTTTCCAGCGCCGAAGCGCGTCTGGTATTCGACCGTTCGCCAGGTAACTCCCCATTCATCCCGATAACTTTCCATATCCTGATAACCATTTTGATAATAGCCGTTAACCCAACCGACGGAAGTTAACAGCATATCTTCGTCCAAGGCGCGTTCAAGATCATAAGTGTTGCCGCCGCCATGCGGATTGTGCAAACCCTGACCCTTGAGTTTCATATCCGCCTCGAGGCGGGCCGCAAATTCAGGCGTGAAACTTACCTGCATCGGGCAACGATCCGGTTCCTGATGATTTAGCGCCGTCAAAACTCGGTCACGATGGTTCATTATGACCTGAACTCGTTCCAGCCACTCGTTCAAGTGGACCATAATTTCACTCACTTTCTATACTTACCGTATTCGAGCGCGGTATCGAATGCGGCAACAATATTTTCTGGCGGAACGAGAGCTTGAATATTGTGAACCGCCGCGAAAACAAAACCGCCGCCCGGTGCGAGATCGTCAATGCGGCGCTTCACTTCATCAACCACTTCCTGAGGTTTGCCAAATGGCAACACGTGCTGTGTGTCAACTCCGCCACCCCAAAAGACAATATCCCGCCCGAACTGATGCTTTCAACTCTTTCGTATCCATCCCTTTGGCAGAAACCTGAACCGGATTGAGAATATCGAAGCCGATTTCAATCAAATCGGGAATCAAATCACGCGTTGCGCCGCAACTATGATAGAACAACTTGGCATTTGTCTTTTTCTTAATCGCTTCCACCAAACGCTTCTGTTTTGGCTTGATTAGCTTCCGATACAACTCCGGCCTGATTAACCAACCGTTTTGTCCAGCCACATCGTCCCAGTAAGTAAAGACCTGAATGTACGGACCGACATAATCCAAATAGCTATTGCATGACTCGATGTAAATGTCAGTGATCGTTTCCATTAATCGATCGGCAAAAGCCGGTTCAGCTAATCAAGGCCATCAGAAAATTCTGCAATCCCATTACCCGTGCCGGTTGTTCAAAAATGCCGCCACCGATCACGGCACTTCCGACCAAGGGCATAATCGCTGTTCTCGTATAATTGCTTTGCCAGCTGGCCTAGTTGCGCATTGACTTCCTGTGGATCCGGTCGCGGCCATTGATAAGCATCCAGGGCTTCCATGGTGGCCTCTTTAATCGGGAAGTCAACCCAATCAAAATAGAAGCCTCCTGCTTTGGGCATATGTAACTTCGAGCCCCAGCGATCGAAGAAAGCGTGATAATCTCCTTCCTCGAAAATTTCCACTCCAGTGGTAGTAGCTGCTGGCAATTGCACCATCCGAAAGTCCACATCAAAACGCCGCAACAATGGCCTCATCGACATAGGGCAACTGCTGGACATAGTCCAATACTTTGATCTCCTCGACTGGCAAGCCAAGGTACTTCTCCAGTTCGAGGTAGGTTTGATTGGTAATCGAAGTTACAATCGTCGCGCCCAGATCGATCGGGATGCGATCTGTTTCCTGATGGTTGAGAGCTTGCATGACCCTGTCGCGATGTTTCACGTACTTATCATTCTCCTGATGAATTCTTTACAGGACAGCCATGATATCGTCATTGGATAATAACGCTACCGATAAGCTGAGTCATAGGAAGTCATCCAATAAAACCAGAGATTTTGCGCTGATGACTGCTAAGGTATACAATGAGGTCGAATAGAGGTTGCATAAATACTTTTTCCAGAAGAGTGTATTGGTTGAGCATTTTGATCTTCTTAGTACTTGGCTGCCAGTCGCCGGCGAATACATCAATCACTGCCGTTCCAACTCCAAGTGGGTCTGTGACTGTTCTTGGCCAGCGTGAATATGATGTGCATCAGCAATTGACGCTGGTTAATAAAGGCCCGGGTCAACCAGAGAAGCAGAATATTTGGGTGGCTTTAATTCAAACCTTTTCTCCTTATCAGGAAGTGCAGTCGATGCAGATTTCGCCTGGAGGGTACACAACAATCACTGACGAATACGGCAACCATTACGCAGAGTTTGACTTTTCCGGGCAGCCAGCCGGGACAACTAAAACGGTGCAGATAGACTATCGAGTTACTGTTAACGAACTATCGTACGGCCTAGCCGATTGCCGAGGAGCGCTTCTGACTGATTTTACGCAACCGGAACTGCATATCGAATCCGCCAATCCGCAAATTGTGGCTCTGGCAGACCAGCTTTCGCAAGGTAAAAGTACTGTTTGCCAGCAGGTTCGGGCATTTTATGAGTATATAGGCAATAACCTAGTCTATACCTATAATGGAGCAAAATTGGGGAGCGCAAGCAACGCTGGGGCCCATGGGGTCCGATTGCACCGAATACTACTGACTTGCTGATTGCGCTAAGCCGAGCACGCGGCATTCCGGCTCGTTATTTCGAAGGATTACTGTATCTGGATAAGAGTACAACAGCCTTGGCTCAAATGGAACATGCCTGGCCAGATGTCTACATGCCGACTGCCGGTTGGGTCGCATTGGATCCCTACCTTGGGAAGGTCGCTAGTTGACCGTGATAAGTATTTTGCGCATTACACTCCAGATCATATTATTGTCACGATGGGAGTGAATCCATCGGTATTGCGGGGAGGCGATTATTGGACACACCTCTACTGGCCGGGAAACAGTACCAACATACAGGCATCCGCGAGATTGGAAGATCGAAATCGTCGATCAAGCAAGGTCAGTAATCTCCCCGCCGAGACAGAAACGGCAATGAGGTGAGATCCATATCTGCACAATCCACGTATGCTTTTAGAGCAAGCAAGATCACTCTCCACGCTTACGCAAATAAGTGTGCATAATCACCGAGAGTACGATGATTAAACCATAGATGAAATTGGTCCAGAATCCCGTCAGACCAACGGCAACTGTTGCAGCTTCGATAGCGCCAATGATGAATGCTCCGAGAAAGGTTCCCAGTATGGTACCTGTGCCGCCTAAGACGGATGTGCCGCCCAGGAAGACGAAGCCAGGGTTTGGAGCAAAAAACCATCTCCCAAGGTGGGCCAGAAATAAGACACGTAAAAACTGGCAAGAACGCCGGCAAAGGCAGAGATCATCCTTCAGCCCACCGTCCCTTCCATTTGCAAGCTGGATGAGGCGGTTCATTTCCACGGCGTACTCCATGGGCAACTCCTTGACCAGCGGCTCGATGAATCCGCTGACGATCATCGTCGCCGCCTCGGGCTCGGTCAGGCCGCGGCTCTCTGGAGGTAGAACAATTGCTCTTCGCCGATCCGCGAGACGCTGGCCTCGTGGCCGACGCAGACGTCCTCCTCCTCGATTTCGATGTAGGGATAGGTGTCGCTGCGGCTTTTCGGGGTTCGAGGATCAGGGCGTCGCAGACGACGTTGCACGCGGGACTTTTTCGCACCCTTTGAGCACCTTGAGCAGGCCGCGGTAGCTGGCCCGGCCGCCGTTTT
>CAVVZL010000018.1:0-166599 GCA_963752775.1 uncultured Chloroflexia bacterium | reverse complement strand
TAATGTTGCGTTTTGTAATTTTGATGATCAAAGATATGATTGCAACATAGTGTTGCTGCCAATTCATCGGAGGATGGCCGGCAAATTTCCGTGAAACTCCCATTTCAATACGCTGGACGTGCCATTTGGCGCAATGAAACCATTTGTCCCACACTACACGGAATTTGTGTTGGCAGCTGCTTTGGGATGCCATACTGCTGAGTTTTAGTTGTGATATCATCTAAACCATTGACCTGTGCTTTATCCATGGCAACATAATGACTTGTGCCTGGCATTAATTACACGGGAAAGTGATTTATTCTTTTGAATTGTGCAGTTAAACTGAAATTGCTAACTCTGCATTTGCTTTTCACCGTGCAGGCATTTTGTTGTAATAGTGTCTGCAATTTGTCCGAATTTAGGTGGTTAACAACAAAACCTGCTGAGCCTTTACCTGTGAAAATCCGCAACCACGTGGAGATTGAGATCGTGCGCCAGCAGGTTGAAATGTGTTGAGCCAGCTCCTCCTGCTGTAACCAATTTGCAATGTATCCGGCTCGAAACAAATCCGCAGGCATGAACTGATTGCAGAACAATTAGTTGCATTAAACCTCCGCCTTCACGCATGCCTTGGATCGAGAGGCTCAATAATTAGCCTTTACGTAGTGCGGCCCGTCCACAGGCGGACTATACATTTTCCTGCCAGGGGGGTGCATCGGCCTTCAGCGTATTTGTCGCCTGGCTTAAAGCGGTCATCATGATATCATGAAACATTCCGTTAGCATCCGCGTCTTGCCGGGATTGGATTGGTTATCTGAAGCCGAAGTGCTATCAGCAAGTTGGATTGCGCCGCCGCCGACATGACCGGATGCCGAGTCCACTGCAACAATCGGCATTTCCACAAAATTTTTCGAACTGCCCTGTAAATGAGTGGTGTTCGTGGTTTTTGAAACTCAACAGATGGAACCAGTTGTGTAAATCTATCCTCGTTCCTAGGAATAATTTTTGGGTTACATGTTTGTTATCGTTTGGAAAAATTCACTTGCTGCGTAACAGTGAGAGCACACTGGTTTGATGCGCGGCACATTGCCTGAAATAAAAACGGACTTGGTGTTCGGATTGGCAGAGTACTCTAGCTCTGTGATGGATTGCGTCGGTACAGGGCAGTCGTCGCCGCCGCCTGTGCAGTTTTAAAATAGCACCTCCACAGCGGAGCAATTGACTTTTACTTCTTTTGACTTTCACCAATTTTTGCGAGTTTTCATTTCTTGGTGCTTGGGCTTTGCTCTGCGAAGCGTCGATGCCTGGGCTGCAAGTTTTGGCGGAGGCGGTTCACGTTAATCGGTGGTGGTTGCAAATGCCATTACGTTACGTTTGATGCTGGAATACGGTTACTGGTTCCGAGTTCCGCACCAAGCTGTGCGGCACCTCCAAGCACGGTGGAGCTCCACCGGTCGAAGTGTGACCTGTCCAATCGCGGCCACACAGGCCACATGGTCTCACGCACCCCGACACTCAAATCGTCATGTGTTTCAAGAGTGATCTGCGTTTTCATTTAATCTCACAATTTATACAATAAGCTTGACATGCTTTTGTTTACCCAGTATAAGGAGCAACATGCAAGTTGACCGTGCGCATGACCGGCACTCGGATCGACAACTATTTATGCTGAGCTGTACACTACTCCACATTTCCTGTCGATCTGCCGACTTCCACACCCAGTATTACCGCCTCAACATCTACTACATTCTAATATACCACACCCATTCCCAGTGTCCAAATCGAAAACGGCGAGTTAGGATAACTTGAATTCAACTGTTGGAGCGTAGCCAGCACATCAGCATTGCGACCATCCGTATATTGAGCGCGCGCCAAACCCCATAGCGCCGCGGCTTTGATCGTCGGATCACTTGAATTGGCATACGCCGCGCGATAACCTACTGTGGCGCCTTCGATATCTCCATTGAAGAAAGCTTTATCAGCGTTTTCGATTTGGACACTGGGGATGGGTGTATATGTTGGAGCTGGAGTAGATGTTGAAGCAGGAGTTGGTGTAATACTGGGTGTGGAAGTGGGTATGGTGGGCAGAATCGACGGAATGTTGGAAGATAATGTACAGCTCAGCATGATTACAATCAATGCGAGTCCAAGGACGATACGCGCAATTTGTTTCATGTTGCTCCTTATACTGGTAAAGCAAAAGCATGTCAAGCTTATTGTATAATTGTAGATTAGTGAAGACGCAGATCATCACTCTCGAAACACATGACGATTTGATCTCAGTGCGTGACCGCATGTCGTGGGCCAAATCGCCGCGCATTTTGTTGGTGTGGCCAAAATTCGAACGCATCACGCTTCGACCGGTGGACTTGCGCGTGCTTCAAAGTCATGCCCGGACCCTCGGTGCGGAACTGGGCCTCGTGACTCGCATTCCGCACGTCAAACGGAATGCAGAGGGCTTTGGCATTCCGGTCTTTGCGACCACCACTGTGGCTCAGCGTGAGGCCTGGCCTCCGCGCAAAGGCTTGATCAGGCCCTCGACGCTTCGAAGGGCAAAGCCCAATTTACGCCGGATGAAACAACAAAGTAAAATCGAAGGAAGCAAAGTGGAGATCCAATTTCATCGTGCGCGTGGGATTCTTCGCTGGTGGGTGTACTGGCTGTTTTAACGGTGGCCGTTTTATTTCTGCCGCAGGCGGCGATTAAGTTGACTCCTAGCTCTCAACAGCAATCCATCACGATTCCGGTCTCTGCCAATCCGAACACCGAGTCCGTTTTTATTTCAGGCCATGTGCCCGCGCATCAAACCAGTGTGCTGGTCACTGTTACGCAGGCGATGGCGATCACATCGCAGGGCGCCCGTGCCGGACGATAAGGCGGAAGGCATCGCGCATTTCACAAATCTGACCCAAACCGATTTAACGATTCCTGCAGGAACGATGATTTACACAACTGGTTCCCCATCTGTTGAGTTTCAAACCGCGAACACCACTCATTTACCGGGCGGTTCGAAAAATTTTGTAGAAGTGCCGATTGTTGCGGTGGAAGCTGGTTCATCCGGCAATGTGGCGGCGGGCGCAATCCAAGCTATTGATGGAAGCCTAGCGCTTTCGGCTTCGGTCACCAATCCCAATCCCACCGCGGGCGGCACGGACCTGACTACAACGGAAGCGGTGGATGCAGACCGTCAACATTTACATGATATAGTGATGTCCGCTTTGGATCAACAGGCCAGGCAAGAAATCATTTCTTCGATTGGCGCGCACGATTTGCTTTTACTGAATACGCTGAAGGCCGATGCACGCCGACGCAGGAAATCTATGATCCGCCCGCTGGACAGGCCGGGCGATACATTGAAGTTAACCATGAGTGTTCAATACAACGCACAATACGTGAAGGCGGATGATTTGATGCAACTGGCTCAGACTCTGCTGGATGCGTCCATGCCTGCGGGATTTGTTTCCGAGCCGGATACATTGCAATTCAATTCAACGAATGTTTTTACGGTAGATCAAGCTGGCTCGACGCATTTCAATCTGCTTGTACAGCGCGCTTTGATTCGCGATATTCAATCTCCGCAAGTGATCTTCTTGGCGCGCGGACTTTCGCCGGCAAAGGCTCAGCAGGTTTTGTTGTCCAATCTTCCTCTTGCCGAACCGCCTGAAATTCGAACGAGTCCATCGTGGTGGCCGTGGTTGCCGTTGATCCCATTTCGAATAACGGTTCAATAATAAAATGCAAATCCTTGGTGTTGATCACGGTGAAAAGCGAATTGGGTTAGCCATTTCGGATTTGACTGGCACGATCGCGAATCCGTTAAGAATAATAGAGCATGTTTCTCGTCTGATTGATGCCGCACAAGTCGCTGATATTGTTATGCAAAATCAGATAGAGGGGATTGTGATTGGCCAATCGTTTGATGAGGAGGGCAAACCGAATTTGGCGGGTCGGCGTGCAGTACGTTTTGCCGAAGTGCTCAAAACCCAAACAGAAATCCCGATTGTAATGTGGGATGAATTGTTTAGTACGCAAGCCGCACGTGCGGTGCGTATTGAAATCGGAGCTTCGCGGAAAAAACGTGCCGGGCATCTCGATGAATTGGCGGCGACTATTATATTGCAATCATATCTTGATCATCAGAATAACAAAACGAAAATCTAAAATTCCATCATGCGCCGTGTCTTTCCGTACATTGCTATCGCTTTCATACTACTTTGCATTCTCCTGGTTGTTTTTGTTTTTCCTTCCCAGGTCGTGCAAATGTATGGACCGTCCTTCGGAACGACTTTCGTTTCCTCAAGTCATTCAATATTCCGCGAAACTTGTTTGGGATGATGGCTGTTGACTAAGCCACTTGATCCGAATGCTGCTCAGGCAATCGTTTACAGTTCAACAAGGCGAGTCGGTGGAATCTATTGCAGATCGTCTTCAAAAAGAGTGGCTTCATCGGCGATGCGGGCATGTTTCGTGACTATCTCATTTACACGGGCCTTGATACATCCATTCAAGCAGGCGAATACGATGATCTTAGCCCGGCGATGTCCATCGTGGATATCGCACAAAAAATGCAAAATGCAACACCGACCCAAGTGACCTTTGTTATTTTGCCCGGCTGGCGGATGGAAGAGATCGCCGCCTCGCTCCCGACTTCGGGTTTGAATATTACACCTGATGGATTTCTTGCCGCCGCGAAAAAATCGCGTCCCGGTTTTGACTTTTTATCGGGTGCGGCTTCAACTGGAAGGTTTCTTATATCCGGACTCTTACATCCTGCCACGTGTCACCACTGCCGACGAATTGGTCGAAGTGTTTGTCCGAAATTTCGTATTTGCATCTCACGAGCGACCTGCGTGATGGATACGGCCGTCAGGGTTTGAGCATCTATCAGGCGGTTACGCTCGCCTCAATTGTCCAGCGCGAAGCGGTGCATGATGATGAAGCTCCGATGATTGCTTCGGTTTATTTGAATCGCATCAAGATCAACATGAAGCTCGAAGCGGATCCAACAGTGCAATATGCCTTGGGCTACAATGCGACTCAACAAGCCTGGTGGACAAATCCGTTGAGTGTGTATGATTTGAAAATCAACTCACCATATAATACCTATCTTATTGATGGCTTGCCTCCGACGCCGATTTCCAACCCCGGTTTGACTGCGTTGCGTGCAGTCGCATATCCCGCAGAGTCATCTTATTATTATTTCAGTGCGCGCTGTGACAACTCTGGCTATCACAACTTCGCACAAACCTTTCAGGAGCAATTGCAAAATTTGTGCCCTTAATCATGGATACGCTATCTCTGAATCTGCGTCTCGGCTTCTGATCGTTTGATACGCCGATTTTTTTCTACTCGTGAAATGATGCTGGCGAGGATGAGCAGCAATAAGCCAATCCCGGCCAGTGTCAATGCCTGCCAACCGGCCGGTTGGATTATTTCCTTAAGCACTTCATCCATCACTGCTCGCACAGGCATCTGCAAGTTCTGGGGGTATGGTCAATTGCGTACGTGTTGAAATGTAATTTTCAAGAGCCAGTCGAAACAAGGGCGCGCCGCTGAAGCCGGAGATCGCACCGATCACACCTGCGAGTAGAAATGGCCAGCCCCACCACGTTAGCCAACCTTTGAATGTTCGCACTGCGAAGATTGTGACAGCAAATAAGAGTGCCAGTGGAAGCAGCGGACTGAGCTGCATAACCAATCGAACGACTCTAAGATTTCTCACCCTCGTGCGATTGAATGTTTGTTCCTATGATTGATATTTGATCGGGAATATTTGCCGCAATCAAATTCAATTGCGTCTGTAGAATCGGTTTCGCCTGATTGAGCACATCCTGCGGCGGATTGCAGAGAACTTGTCCGAATGAGGAAATCAATTGCGCCACCTGTTCGGCAGTGCAATTGGGCTGTGCGTGGATCAGACTAATGGCTGCATTCATGCCTGCGGGGCCGGAGAGTCTCTGCTTGAGCGGCAAAAGTGAAATATGCGGATCGTTTGTTTCATTATTGAGATATGCAAAGATTTGCGTAATGGCTTCCTCGGTCATGGTCTGCAATTGTTCGGGCGGCAATAATGTCTGAATGATGGTCGCCCAATTTTCACTGGTCAACTGTTTTACAAAAGGCGTGTTGCTTTCACTAGAGTCTTTTGCCAATACCTGACCCAGCAAGGATGGCAGGCTTTGATAGAAGTTCTCATTGGCTCAACGCCTCTTTATATGTGTTTGGGTTGAATGCGCGCTGTTCCAAGTTGTAGAGAAACAGCGCGGTCAGTGCTGTCGCAACAAAAAGAATCGCACATACGACCGCGATGATCCTGGCAAGGATGTTCAAGAGATGTTTCATTCTGATTTCATCACCTCAATATAATCGTTTGTCATCATCTCGCGCTTTGAAATTCCCAGCGTTTTCAACAATTCATTCGCAAGCACCTGCTTTGTGTTCGGCGTCCCTGCGGCTCCAGGTTCGCGATTTTAATTTCAATGAAATGTCCGATGGCTGGTTCAAGCATGGTATCCACGTTGACGAAAAATTCCGTGTCTTTGAATTTTATCAGCCAGCGTTCGCGGTCCTTTGTAATCGGAAGTTTCTTCCTTTGGCTTGAAGTATTCGCGATAAAAACGCAGGCTTTGTGTGGCAGGTGCCAGGAAGCGGCTGCGCGATAACAACACATTGTGTGCCAGCGCGCCCTCGCGCTTTTGACCTAACAACGTCAAGCGTGCGCGTGTCATTGTAACATTGCCTTGTTCGTTGAGAAAGTCATCTTCGCGGTAGCGCAATCGTCCTTGTGGTCGGATCGTCGAAGGTGAAGTAGGCATCGTGTTCCTTGTAATGACGATAACGGACGATCTCGATTTCATCCCGCTTCAACGCCTCGACGATGGGCTGGCTGTCCGTTATCTTGACCTTGACCTGCACCTCGAACGATTCCTCTTCCATTGAACCGCCCAATGCGATCAGCTTTGACAGCACGGATTGTTCGCGTTCGATCAGGAACGAATCGATCTTCTTGGCGATATCAGCGGCCTGCGCGATCAATTCCTCCTCATGCACTGTAAGGAGTTTGTGATTTCTCATCAGCCATTTGCCATTGACCATTACATCGCTTACGTCCGTGGATTTGCTGGCATAAACGATTTGAGCATATGCATTGTCGTGGATGCGTCGGAAGGACGGTGAATTATGGAGGGGCGAGAGGTCGATTAAAATTCAGGTCGGCGCGGCGGCCCGGAGTTAGCGAGCCGGTCAAATGTCCGATATGAAGCGCCTGCGCGCCGAGACGAGTTGCCATCGTCAGTGCGGTGGAAGCGGGCAGGGAGGTCGGATCATTTGTCACTGCTTTGGCGACGAAGGCAGCAAGACGTACTTCTTCAAACATATCGAGATCGTTATTCGATGCAGGCCCATCTGTGCCGATGCCTACGTTTAGTCCGGTTTCGAGCATTTTTGTTACGGGTGCGAAACCGGATGCCAGTTTAAGATTCGACGAAGGGTTGTGCGCCACGCCTGCTCCGGCGTGAAGAAGCGTGCGCATTTCGCCTGTATCAATGTGGACACAATGCGCGGCGATCACCTTGGCTTCCAGCAAGCCCTGTTTCTTGACATAAGGCACCACTGGCATTCCATTGTCGCGGCGCATGTTTTCGACTTCAAATGCCGTCTCTGCAATGTGGATGTGAAGCGGCACATCGAATTCCTGGGCGAGTTCTGCGGCCTCATGCAGGATTTCGGGTGTGGTGGTGAAGGGCGCATGTGGTGCGATGGACGGAACGATGAGCGGATGATCTTTCCAGCGTCGGATGTAATCGCGGGCCATTTCCATTGAGTTTTCATAGGAAGCCGCATCGGGCGATGAAAACTTCAGGATCGATTGTCCGCAGACGGCACGCATGCCTGCTTGGGCTGTTGCCTTGGCAACATCTTCTTCGAAATAATACATGTCGTTAAATGTGGTGACGCCGCTCCGAATCAATTCGGCGCAGGCAATGGATGTTCCAAGCCGGACGAATTCCGGCGATACGAATTGGCGTTCGACTGGCATCATGTAACCCATCAGCCACACATCGAGTCGCAAGTCGTCGGCTAGGCCGCGCAGAAGAGTCATCGGCACATGTGTATGTGCGTTGATCAGCCCGGGCATCAATATTTTGCGTCCGCAATCAATCGTCTCTTTGCCGGAATATTCTTCACTGATTTCAAACTCATGTCCTACTGCAACGATGCTATCGCCGTTGACAGCCACCGCGCCGGGGTTGTATTGATTTAATTTTTCGTCCATCGTCAGGACGTGGGCGTTGGTGAATAAAAAATCAACAATCTTTGTCATTCTTTCTCCATGTTTCTATGTCAACAGCATTCTTATTTCGTAAAATTCAATAGCACATTCAATACGCGCAAATTCATCGAGAGGTCGGTATCTTGATGATTCGTCAATTCCATATCCACTGCCGCCGCGCCTTCTGAAACTGCATAATCGGGAAGCGTTCCTGAGTATATACAGCCAGTGCTTATGGGTGGAAATGGATAAGTCGTTACCGAAGCCAATGCCTGGGCAAGCCGGAGCGAGGCCACATCCCAAGGTGTGCCGCCGGGGAAGATACCTAACCCGGCGGAATGATAATCAATCAATGCATTGAGTTTATGCGTAGCGATAAAATTCATAACCAATCGCGTCTCTGGTTCGGAGCCTGGACCCCTTCCACTGGTTGTTAACGTCAGATCATAACAGCCACTTCGATTCCAAGTTGGCGCCCAACCGATTGGAAAATTCCGATTCAAATCCACGCCATTTGCGTTAACTCGTCCCCATTCATCATGGCTGCGTGCGTCACCATCAGGATTCAGGTCAGGCAAAATATAAAGTTTCACATCGCTCGGGATTACATCGGGGTTTTCGCTAACGTACTTGATCAACTGATCCGCTAATGCAATTGTATTCCATTCATAGCCACCGTGGATGCCGCCAATGATCATATCCTGGATCTCGCCCTGACCAAAGGTATAAACTTCCAGCGGCCGGCCTTCGACGGAAAAACCGATCGCGAAAGGCTTGGTGCCATCAGGCAATAAAGAAAGGCGTTGCGGTAGTTTCGAGAACCATGGTTGAAAGCGGGTTGGGCGTCACAGATGGCAGATAATATCGCGTCGGCACCATTGTCAATGTGGGATAAGGTGTATCTTGTGGATCTGCTGAATTATTCTGGGATGCTTTTGCTGATGGTTGTGACCAATAAATAATTAGCACAGTGAGCAGACTGATGCCGCCGATGATATTGATTGCTAAAACTACGATCATCCACGCCGAGTCTTTTTTTCGACTTGGAGCGGGCATCTTCAATCCGGCTCCTGTGCAACCGTCCGAAGCCAGTTCAAAGCCAGGTTCATTGCCCAACGCGGCAGACTGCGCGGCGGCCCTCCATAAGTAATTCGATGAGTCTTTTCGCCGTGCGGCGTGATGAGGGCCATGTCCGCTGAATGATCTTCCATATGAACAGTGACCCCGAGTGCAACATCAGCCTTGAAGTCGGCACGGGCGGCACGCAGAGCATCCATAAGGGTATTTGCTGTCAGCCCGGAGAATGATGCGACGTGAGGAATTTTGCGCGCCAGTAAGCCATCCAACCCGGATTCGATTGCGACCATAGTCCAACCGTGCTGAGTTAGCAAATCTAAAACCACTTCTTCCAGTTGGTCTTCATCTGCGCCGAAGACTGCATTGCCGAGTTCGCTCACGGATTTGTAATTCAACATCGGCAATCATCACATTTGCATTAGCTTCGCTTTCTGCTTTTGCCGCGATACGAATATCCACTACGCCGGTATGTGCCGCAAGACCAACCGTGGGATTGGCAAGTGTCTCAAGGTCACCAATCTTTTCGTCAACCGTCCCCTCGCCGAGACCTGAGGTGTGAAGCACGCGAACTTTGATGACTTCATGCAGGTTAAATCTTTTTTGAAGAATAAGGAACAATCGACTCGTGCAGGATATGCTCCATCTCATTGGGAACGCCGGGTAACGAGATGATTACAGTTTCGTTCGCTCTCCATGATAAACGATGGGGCGGTGCCAACGGGATTGAGTACGCCAAGCGCACCTTTCGGAACAAGGGCCTGACGCTTCTGATTTTCTGCTGGCCTTGCGACCATATTTGGAAATCGTTGTAACCACTTGCTCCCAGAGTTCTTCCCGAAATTCGGTTTCGACTCCCACGGCTTTCGCGACCGCTTCACGCGTCGGATCATCCACCGTTGGGCCCAGCCCGCCGGTGGTGATGATGATCTCTGCATGTTCCATCGAGTCGCGTATCGCAGTAGGCGATGCGCTCCAAGTTATCGCCGATGGTGATAGTGCGATAAAGGTCTACGCCCAGATCGCGCAAGGTCAACGCAATGTGGCGCGTGTTGGTATCTACGATTTCACCGAGCAATATCTCGGTTCCGATAGTAATGATTTCTGCAGAAGGCATTCTTCAATATCACTCATTATGGATAGAATGGATTGCAAGGTAGTAGCCGTAACTTGATCGCTTTGTGGATTGAGGAAGATTAAACCACATTGTACCCTGAATCAATTTTCCCTCGTGGAAGATGTAGCGGTTAAGTATCGAATACATCCTCGGATGTGAAATTGCCATTTTTTCTATTTTCTCCTCGCCCTCCACAGTACCGTCAAATACAGCACGATGCCGAAGTTGAAAAAGTTCGTGCCGCGAATATTAGGTACCATACCGATGTAAACGCCTTGCGGCCAGAGCAATGCCAGCCATCCAAAAAACTGTGGAACGAATATCTTGTCATAAAAATAAACCAACGCTGTTCCCAGCATGGCTCCGCCTACGCTCCCTGCGCCGCCGAGGATGACCATTGCTAGAATGAGCGAAGAGACATCAAAGGCCGCGATGCTTGGATCGATGTAGGTGAATGTGCTGGCATATAGCGCTCCCGCAATCCCCGCCAGCGCGGAACTGAATACAAAAGCCAATAGGCGATAGCGCGCCGAGTCCACGCCAAAGGATACTGCCGCGGTTTCATCTTCGGAGGAAGCGATCCAGGCACGGCCGGTGCGGGACGAGATCAGCCTCAGGCTCAAGAACGCGGTGAGGATGACAAATACGAGGACGAGATAATATTCTGCAGACGGTGCGGCCAGCGTAAACCCAAACATATGCGGAGGAGGTAGGCTGCTGAATCCATTTGGCCCACCGGTCACATTCAAATTTATTATTACTTCCTGTGCCATCAAGCCCAATGCCAGCGTGCCTACTGCCAGATAGTCGCCGCGCATGCGCGCCGCAAGCCCTCCCTTAAGCAAGCCGGACAACGCGCCTGTGCCTGCGCTCAGCAATAACACCAACGTGAAATCGAACGCGCCGAAGCGGCTGGTCAAAACGGCTGCGGTGTATGCGCCAACCGCATAGCTCATCGCATAACCAAAATCGAGCACGCCAGCCAGCCCCAGCAGAATGTTTAACCCAAGCGCGAGCAGGATGAAGATACCGGCGCCGCGCAGGAGGATTTCATCACCCCAGTTGAACTTATCGGAAAGGATCGGGAGGATTGCGGCCGCGACGAAAAGCATGATCAACCATCGCTTCGTCGCGAGGATTTTCAGTGGCCGCCGTTAAAACAACCGAATCGCGAACTGTGCTTTCATCCACTTCTTCGGCGCCGGTCAAACCGCCGCGTCTCCAGAGCAATACGAAAGTCAGCAAGCCGAGCACCAGCACGGGAGTCCATTGTGCGCTGAGAAAATAATCGCTCAATGAACCTGCCACGCTAAGCAGAAGTCCGCTGAACATTGCGCCGATCGGACTGCCGATGCCTCCGAGCAATGCGGCGGCAAAAGCCATGAGGCCGCTTTCCTGACCTGCCTGCCCGAACGGACGCGAGTAATAGAGCGCAAAAACAAATGCCGCTGCGCCTGCCAATGCGCCGCCTAAAACAAATGCGCGACGAATGGCACCGTCGCGGTTCACGCCCACGACTTGAGCCAGCTCTTCGTTTTGAGCAATTGCGCGAATGGAGAGTCCAAGTTTGGTGCGAAGCAAAATATAAGTGACTACCACAACAAATAAAATCGCCGCAACGAACACAAATAGATCGCCGAACTGCAGAACGACTTTTCCCGGAAGCAAATTTCCTGTGGGCAGGAAATTCGGAATGCCATCGGTTGGGACTTCGTTAAGGCCGGGCACGCTACGGTGTTCGCCTCGCACAAAGGATTCCTGATAAGCGCGCCAGACGAGCGAGCCTTGATAAAGAATAAATGAAATGCCAAGCGAAGCAATTACTGGAGCTAGTCGTGAACGTCCTCGGAAGGGACGAAACGCTGCTTCCTCCACGCCGAGGCTGAGCAATGCGCCAAACAGGACTGCTGCTACCAAGATGCCGGCTAATATCAACAAACGCGACCCCATCGGCCAATTTGGGTTGAGGCCGATTACGTTAATGGTGGAAGTGATCAGTACGGTGGTTAATGCAAACACGTCGCCGTGCGCCAGATTGATCGTGCGGACCGTGCTGTAGATGACCGTCACGCCGATGGCGTTCAGGGCCAAGATTGCGCCGTTGACCAAGCCAAAGATCAGAAGCTGGATCAGCAGATTACGGCAATTGACGTTCTTCCCGCACCATGAAGTTGTTACGGGCGCTAGTGTTGTTACTGCTTCTTGTTGCTTTGTTGCAGACCACTGGGTCTTAACATCCGCTACACAATTAAATCCTCCTGCTTTATTGGCCTCTGTAAAGGAAATATTTCCCGAGGCACTTGTATTCGAATCAAATCTACCGCTAATCGAATGTGGTGTCCGCTGAGGTGGCAGAGATCACTTGGACGGCAAATTCATCGCCTGAAATGGCTGGAAGCGACTCGGGAGGAACAAGAACTGTACACGTCTGATCCGCCTGGCCGTTGTAGGTGTAGGTCAGCCAGCTAAGTGCAGAATTGCTAACCCGAAAGAAGATGTTAATTTCCGGTCCATTTGCAGTAACGATATGAGCCTGCCAGTTACCGTCATATTTGCCGGGTAGAGGTGTGGGACTGGCTGGTTGCAGATTTCCCCGCAGTCGAACAGGCCGTAAGGAAACAGGCAAAGGATAGAAGAACAATGAATAGCCATCGACGAGACATAAAAGTAAACATCTCTTGACAAGAAATTTGCCGGTCAATAATGAATTTGCTCTTAATAACTATTCAGTGCTCTGAACAACGCGTTTTCATCAGCTGGTCAAAATCCGCGCCACAAGTTGTTTCTATAATAAGGACACCATTAAAATTCATAATACTGGTGTCATTATATCGAAGAACCCTGAAGACTGTCAAGAATAAATGAATGGCTAATAAAAAGTCCGGGTCAGTGGGCTCAGACGTTTATTATCAATCCAAGTTACGACGACGCGCACGGCGGCGCATTTTGGCACGATTGCCGCATACCTTCATAGAACACCAGCGGCGGAGGTGGTTGCGGCTTCTATCCACAAACAACCAATCACACCCATTGCACTGCTTTACCCGTTGCACTTCTTCCGATGTCAATAAATTGTTAGCCGAGGCAACAATTGGCCACACTGGCGGTCAAGCGGATATTCGTTTTTCCAATCTAAGCGGAATCCTGTGGAAGTCTTGAACAAGTGCGAATGGGCTAGCGCTTCCAGCCAAGCTGTATGCAATGCAGTCAGATCCGCTGCTTTGGGCGGGCGCGTCCGAGCCAGGTTTGCGAAGATACGGTAGATCACTTCACGAAGAACAATAGCGCGGTGATAGGCCGCGTTGGCCTCATTTGAACGATGATGTGCCTCTTGGAGCAGTACGCGTGCCTCTTTCTTCGTTAAGATACCCGCGTGGCGACCCCAGAGGACGAGATCGCTATAATCCAACAGGTATTCGTGGATAGGGGCGTCAGAATGTCCGTAGAGGGTATTGGCAAAATCCACGCATAATTCCCCTCCAATCAGATGATGGATTTCTGCATCTCTAATCTCATTCATAAAATATTAGGAATAATTATAATTTCGATTTATTAAGGGAATCACTTGTTCTAATTTGCAAAGAGACCCGTGGCACGACCACGGGTCTCGGAATGAATTGGCTTTTCTCCAGTTTATTCGATGCCCAAATAGGATTTACGCACCATCTCGTTCTGCTTGAGATTGGTTGCTGAATCTGTAAGCAAAATCTCGCCGGTTTGGATGACGTAGCCCCGGTTGGCAATTGAGAGAGCCATCAATGCATTTTGTTCCACCAACAATACGGTGGTGCCTTCCTTGTTGATGGTTACGATGGTATCGAAGATCAATTCAACCAGGATGGGGGAGAGTCCCATCGAAGGCTCGTCCAGCAAAAGAATGCGCGGCCGCGCCATGAGGGCGCGTCCCATCGCCAGCATCTGCTGTTCGCCGCCAGAAAGCGTTCCGCCTTTTTGGCCGATGCGTTCCTTTAAGCGAGGAAACAAGGTAAAAACGCGCTCGAGATCATCATTGAAACCTGTTTTATCTTTCCGCGCATATGCACCCATTTCCAAATTTTCCAACACGGTCATGCGTGGAAAAATGAGGCGGCCTTCGGGACTTTGAGCCACGCCTCGCATGGCGATTTCATGCGGCGGCAGTGTCTCCAGCGCTGTACCATCGAGCAGGATGGTGCCAGAGCGCGGACGATTGATGCCTTGAATAGTGCGAAGCGTAGTGCTTTTCCCCGCGCCGTTCGACCCGATGAGGGTCACGATCTCGCCGTCTTCCACTTTTAGCGAGATTCCTTTCAAGGCATGGATATTGCCATAGTAAGTGTGAACTTCTTTTAGTTCAAGCATAATGATTCCTTGCCTTTACTTGGTTGATGTGCCTTTACCGAGGTACGCTTCGATCACACGCTGATTCTTCTGGACTTCAGCGGGACTGCCCTCGGCAATTTTTTCGCCATAATCCAATACGGAGACGCGATCTGAAATTCCCATGACCACGCGCATGTGATGTTCGATCAGCAGAATGGTCAGGCTTAATTCCTTGCGCAGGCGTTGAATGAAATTTGTCAGATCGATTGTTTCATTGGGGTTCATGCCCGCTGTCGGCTCATCCAACAGAAGAAGCTTTGGATCCGTGCCCAGCGCGCGGGCGATCTCAAGACGGCGCTGGAGGCCGTAAGGAAGATTCTTGGCAGTCACGTCTGCATCGGAACGCTTGAGCCCGACGAACTCCAACAAATCCAATGCTTTGGCGCGGGCGTTTGCTTCTTCTTTCATAGTGCCTGGGTCACGGATAATTTGCCCGATCAAATTTGAATGCAGGCGCACATGTTCTCCAACCAGCACATTTTCGATGGCGGTCATATTTGCAAACAAACGAATGTTTTGGAAGGTACGGGCTATACCAAGCGCAGTGATCTGGAATGGCTTGAGTTTCGTAATATCGCGACCATCAAAAGTCATCTCACCGCTGGTGATCTGATAGATTCCGGTCATGCCGTTAAAGAAGGTTGTCTTTCCAGCGCCGTTCGGACCGATGAGTCCGGCAATCATACCTTTCTCGATCACGAAATCTACGTTATTGACGGCGGTCAGGCCGCCGAATGACTTAGTAACTTTTCTTGCTTCAAAGAGGTTCACGGCTGGTCTCCTAATTCTTCTGCGATGCGGCTTCGTTCGGCGCATCCTCCGCTTCATGTAGCTCCATCCGTCGCTGGGAACTTGGCATTAGACCCTCAGGTCGCACCGCCATCATGATAACGAGGGTTGCGCCAAACAAAAGGTAACGATACAAGATAGGGTTCGCGTTCTGCGCGACGATGGACTGCAGGGTGTGATTGGAGGCCAGGGCCGGCAACACAGTATGGGTCAAGAGATTGGTTAAGAAGTCCTTAAGCGCTGGCAGGAATAGACGATCCGCCAATTCTATAACCAAGCCGCCGACGATCACGCCGTAAACATTGCCAATGCCGCCCAAGATGACGGCACACAGGATGATAATGGAAGTGCTAAATTGAAATGCACTTGGGAAGATTCCTGCGATATATGCGGCGAAGAAAGCCCCGGCAAAACCGGAGAAAGTGGCGCCCATCGAGAAAGCCAGCAGTTTGGTGCGGACAGGATCGATACCCATTTGGGAAGCGGCCAACTCATCTTCTCGGATCGCCATCCAAGCGCGGCCGAGGCGGCTTTCGCGTAAACGATTGATCAGGAAGATCGAGAACAGGATGATCACCATAATCAAGAAATACCATGGGATGGTATTATTTGAAGTGAACTCGCCAATAAAAGGCAAGGCTGGCCGCCCGATGGGGTTGATGCCCAGGTCGCCATTTGTGACATTTACATTATTGACTAGGACAATGCAAGAGTTCATAGGTGCTGTACCGAACAATCGTTGTAATCCCGGAATGATCCAGCAGGTCAGGGGTTCTTTGATCGTTACGGAGGTCAAATTGTTGAACGTGACCGGAATAATCTCTCCGAATCCGAGCGTCACGATGGCAAGGTAATCACCGCGCAAGACGTAACGTGGGCGTGCCAAGGATAATGCCAGCGACAGCCGCCACCGCGGCGGCGATCCAAATAACCAGCCAAAAATTCAGGCTAATATTGTCCTGCGCAGACGACAAAATGCCGGTTGTGTAAGCGCCAATTGCAAAGAAAGCAGCATAGCCCAGGTCGAGCAATCCAGCATAACCCACCACAATGTTCAGTCCCATTGCCAAAATCACGTAGATTAGCGCAAAGATGATCAGGGATGTCCAGCCTAATCCAGTAAAGTTATCCGAAAAGGGAAAGGCAATTACTATCACGGCCAAAAGGACCAGCCTGCCAATTCGTTCCTGGGCTTCTGTTAGGCCATGCAGAGCCACTACTATCAGTGCTAGTACGATGCCGCCTAATACGCCAATCAGGTTAGCGGGAATAACCAGTTTTAAAGGGGCAGGAGTATTGCCGATGGCACTCTCGATAAAACGGTTTTCAAGCAGGCTGATGATGAGAAGAACCACGCCTGCAGCAACCGCCGCCGGCAGGGCTTCAATCACGAGCTTGGATGGTTCTTTCCGTGCAAGTCGTCCACTGAGTGACAGTCCAAGGCCGAGCCCCATCGCAACACCCATGATAGCCACACCCCAACCCCCGAAGGTAATGGTAAATAAGCCGCCGATAATTCCGAAGATCAAGCCCAATCTTATATATTTCATCTGATCGCCTCTCTAGGCATTCCTAAGCCTTGTCTCCCACTTGCTCGCCTACCAAGCCGCTGGGTCGGAACATTAGAATGAGAACGAGAATTGTAAAAACCCAGGCTTCTGTCCAGCGCGCATCCAGAATTCCATCGCTGAAGGAGGCCGCAATGCCAATGATAAATCCTCCGAGCATGGCACCGGTGATGTTCCCAATACCTCCCAGTACTGCCGCGGTAAATGCAAATAAACCGGCGCGGAAGCCCATAAACCACCAAGCTGTGTTGTTGTAAAGACCCGTCATTAATCCGGCTGCGCCTGCCAATCCACCGGCAATGAGAAACGTGGCGCTGATGACATTATCAATATTGATGCCCAGCATTTTGGCGGCGTCCCGGTTCTGAGCCGTCGCGCGCATGGCCTTCCCCAGAGTTGTGCTCTGAATAAAGAAACGCAGGCCGACCATAAGAATAGCTGCAAGGACAATAACCACAAGTCCTGTAATCGTGAGGCGCAGGTGAATTCCGGTGGATGCCAGTATATTCGGGTTCTTTCCGAGATTGGTGTACATGTTAACCAGCAAATCCGGGAAGTTTTTTTGCGAGGCGCCTCCGGTGGTGCCAAAGGAGGGCACCAGCCAACTCTGCCCTGCCCACATCAAACCGAAATTTTCAATAATAAAGGACATGCCGATGGCGGAGATAAGTGGCGCCAGCCGTGGGGCATTGCGAAGGCGTCGATAGGCCAGCCGTTCGACGCCCGCGTTGAGAACTGCGCAGACTACGATAGCTAAAACCAAAGCCAATATAAGTCCAAGAATAATGTGAACTGGATCTTTAGTGTCGAGTGTGCCTGTCAGCGATAATACGGTCAGGGAAGTAAACGTGCCCACCATGATAACATCACCATGCGCAAAGTTGATCAATTCAATGATGCCGTATACCAGGGTATATCCGAGTGCAATAATGGCCATAATTGCGCCATTTGCTATTCCAATGATCAGAAACTGGATTAATTGCAGGGGATTCTTGGCAGCCGCAGCTGCAATGGATGGAATATCCAATGAGGCCACCGGCCCGATGAGCAAGACCAAATAAATTACTAAAATGACGATGAGAGGACGAAAGACTTGCTGTAATTTCTCGTTCATTCTCGACTGCCTCCGTTGCTCGTTTTACTTACAGAACCGAGCGTCATATTCTTGGAATGACCAATGTCAATTAAGATTAGTTAGGGGGCAGCTTAAGGACTGCCCCCTATATATGAAATGCAGTTCTTACTTCTTGTTGAGTGAGAAGGTGCCAATGCCGACGAACTTGCCGCTTTGTGACTGTCCAATCAGGAAGTACGGCAGGGTAATATCGCCGTTCTGGTCAATTGACCAGGTTCCAAGCGCGCCCTGGAAGTTTTTGAGGGCGAAGACAGCCTTGGTCACGGTCGGTCGATCGGTCGGGTCACCGCCTGCAGCACAAACGTCCTCAATTGCGGCAAGCAGTCCGTTCATCACATCATAACCATAGACCGCGTAGGGCTCATTGGTCGGGCCGTACTTGGCAGCGTAATCCGCATAGAACTTCACACCAATCGCGTTCAGGTCTTTCTGTTGCACACCAGGCGTGCTAGCGTAAGCACCTTCGGCCACAGTAGCACCGGACCCATCAATGAAGGCCTGAGTATAGATGCCATCTGGGCCCATGAATTTGACTTTGGTGTTGTCGCCCATGATGGAGACTTTGTCTTTCATGACCTGGGCAGTGTTGCTATCCACGACTGCACCAAGGAAGATCATGTCCGGCGGATTGCCGTTGTTGCTGGTGGAGATCTTGGTCATCAGGGCTTGATAGTTAGAAGCCTTCGTATCATAACCTTCATTATCGATCACGTTGATGCCTGCGGCTTTTGCGGCTTGCTCGACTGAATTAGCGATGCCGAGGCCGTATGCTTGCGTGTCGTTCAGAATATACAACGATTTGATGCCCAGCGAGACCATGAAGTTCACATCGACAGGGCCTTGCAGATCATCGTCGGCGGCGAGGCGGACATAGTTGCGCATGCCACTAGGATAGTAAACATTAGGTTCATTGGCAGCAGTAATGCCTGCGGCCACGTGGGTCAAACCAGGATAGGTATTCGCGGGCGAGAACATCAGCAAATCGTTGGCCTGATTGGTGATCGGAATTGACAGCTTGGCAGCACCAGAGTTGAAGGTTCCGAGATAGGCAATCACGGATTTATCAGCTGCGGCTTTTGTAGCGTTTTGAGTCTCAGTTGCGCCATCCCATGCACCAGTAGCGGCCGTGGCATCATCATCTATTTCATAGCTTAGCGCATATTTGCCACCGCAGGCTAGGTTATTAGCCTCCGCCAAGCGGAGCTGTTCGGCGTTGACGATCGTCTGAGTCTGGGTGAGTGATGAACCCGTCATCGGCAGATCGGAAACGATCTTAAGAGTTGCAACAGGTGCTCCTGAATAGGCCGGATTTACTGCCATTGTCGCGACGGGTGCTGTAGTCGCGGCGGGCATGGCGGACGTAGCAGCGGGCATGGCTGATGTAGCAGCGGGCATGGCTGATGTAGGTGCGGGTGCTGAGGTGGGTGCGGTTGTAGGCGCAGGCATCGCTGTGGGGGCAGCTGTTGCAGCTCCGCCACAAGCCGCAAGTAACATACTGGCAGCAATCAGCACAGAAACTAATACTAACAAGCGTTTAGACATTTCTTACTCCTCCGAGTATTATTTTTGATGAATGATCACCCGCAGTGCGGGTGCGACGACCAAGTTGACAAAACTTTTCGTGTCAACCTCACCTCCTCTCTCGTGAAGGATTACTTAAGGGTCCCTATATAAGATAAAGCCGGAGAAATTTCCATATTTACGAAATGGATTTTCTCGCGGCTATCAAAAAATCGGATAATAGTTGAAATACTTTTCACTTTTGCAATTAACTACTAATAGTAAATTAAATTTGAATTGTGGTCAAGAGCCTATTTCTAGACATTTACTCTCTCTACTTTGCATCAAGAAATTGCTTTCGCACACACAAGTCAGCATTGCAGATTTCCATTGCCAATCCAGCAGTCAGATTACGCATCCAACGATAACTCCCGCATAACGTGATCAACTGACCGCGACGAACAACAATTAAGCCGATGTCCTTTTACGTTACTCGCGTTGACGGAGAACGGGAGTTTTTCGTTTACAAGAGCAATCTGGCTTCTCTAATTATGGAAAGGTGCTGTTTAACCAATCAAGCGGATTTACCTGTACACCATTAACCCACATTTCGAAGTGAAGATGCGGCCCCGTGACGTGCCCGGTTGCCCCAATATGGCCGATCAATTGTCCAGTCTGAACCTGCTGGCCAACAGTAACATAAATCCCATTTTGGATTTGATGGCAATAAAGCGTGTAGACTCCCCAGCCATTGTCAATCATGGTCATATTTCCGCGCGTTCTCTCAACATTCCCGTGAAGACAACTTTGCCGGGCGCTGCAGCGTAAATATCAAAAGGATGATCTGTGGAACAAACGCCGTAATCAACGCCACCATGGAAGTACTGGTAAGGACTTCCGTTAAAGGTAAGGGTCCGCGGAGTGCCAAACCAATCTTTGATGCAAAAAGGCAATCCGACCGGTAAACTGAATTTGCCTTGCCAGTCTTTGGTGGGAGTGTCTGTTGATACAATGGACGCTACCTGTTTGTCTTCGGACTGCATATCCGTTGGGTCCTCAGGGGGCACAGGGATGGGCACCGTGGGTTGATCGCCTTTGCCAACCAATACCATTTGCTCGAAAGATTGTTTTGTGCCATCTGGCAATATTGCATCCAGTTCCAAAGGATAAACTCCGGGATTAAGCAAGACGTATATACCTTGCAGCGTTGCCATGTTTCCGTTGCCTATCGGGAAGAAGTGTAGTGGTTTGTCTACAAGGATGCCGCTGAGAGTCGCGCCGATCGAAGGCTTGACAATGATCTCAGCAGTTCCGCCCTGTTTGAAGGGGAGGCTTGGGGTCTGAACGTCAAGAAAAGCAGACGGTAATCCACTTACCGTCTGGCCGGACGCGGATGTAGTGCCGGGCGTGTACAGCACATCGCCGGGCAAGGCATCCCAAGTTCCGCTCAAATTGTTAAGACTTACCAGAGTCCGATGTATCTGTATTTTGCTTGACAGCCATTTCAAAGAGTGATTCCCCTGTGTTCGGCGTTTGGCGATTTGTTAAGGTTGAAGCGTTTGCTTGGCCCGGAACGATCATGTTTGCCCCTACATAAAACTGGCTTGGGCTGATAATGTGATTTAGCTTTTCAAGTAGTGTAACTGAGATTTGTGTTTGGCGAACAAGACTTCGGAATGAATCTCCGAATGCGATCACATCGGTATTGAGGGTACCTGTCACACCTTCCAAACCTGGAATGACCAGTTGCTGACCTGCCTGAATTGTATTTGGATCTGTAATATTATTTGCCGACATCAAGTCATTCAATGAGATATTGAAGCGATCTGCAATGGATGAGAGTGTGTCGCCGGATTGAATGATGTATGTCGGTCCGGATGCTGGGGTGGGTGTTTGTGCAAAAGCCGGCTGCGCCGTATATAATATGGAAAGCAAAAGAATCAACACGAAAAAGCGTCTAAGCATTTTTGAATTGTACTATGTCGCCGACCTCATAATCATTATATCGGCTTGGATGGACTTCCAATGTATAACGCGCAGCCTTGGCGGGAAAATAGGCGGGCCGCCAGGTTTTAGCAATTACTTTGTCCACCACCGTCATTTCAGAGTTAATCCAAAATACCGCAATGTCGAAAGACATGAACAGCATGTGGATGGAAGAGTCGGCGTGTGAATCTTTTCCGATAACAAGGAGCACGCCGTCGTCTCGCGCGAGAACGGATCGGAACATTAATCCGCGTAGACGGTAAAAAAACGAATCGCAGAATTTGACGCGGGCTGGATTATCAATCGGTTTGTTTTGGTTTTGTATGAAAATATCGTTTGACATCGTCATAATGAAAACGGGGCGTTCCTTTGATGTTAGCTAGGAACACGCCCCGTCAAATTTGGGAGTGGTCTGCCTTAGGGCACTGCTTTTTTCTGATTGATTATTTTTTCCACACTGTTCAATAACTCCTGAGGGCTGAATGGTTTAGAAATGTAATCATCTACTTTCGCTATATGTAGGCCGAGAACTTTATCAATGCTTTGTGCTTTGGCTGTGACGACGATAACTGGAATGTTACGCGTGGATTCATTCGCTTTCATTTGTTGGTATACTTCCCAGCCATCCATATCTGGCATCATTAGATCGAGCAATACGAGATCAGGCAATTGCTCGCGCACGGCTTTAATTCCGGCATTGCCGCCGGCGGCACCGATTACTTCAAAACCTCGGCGTCCAAGGATGAGCCGAATTAAGTCAATCATTTCCGGCTCATCTTCTATACAAAGGATTCGTTTTGCTACTTTTTCTTCCATTTGGCTCTTGACAAGTTTACCATAATGCCGGATTCAGTGATAGATGAAAATCATTACATGGAATGTAAATGGCATTCGTGCCGCGTTGAAAAGAGATGCTTTGAGCTGGGCCTTTGCTCAGAGCCCGGATTGGTTGTGCCTGCAGGAAGTCAAAGCGCGACCTGAACAGTTGGACGAGGAACAACGCCAGTCATTGAAATATCCATCTATTTGGAATTCGGCGGAGCGTCCGGGATATAGCGGTGTAGCGACGTTTTGTAGGGAGCAACCGGATGAAATCCAGCTTGGATTGGATGATCCGATATTTGATAAGGAAGGCCGCGTTATCCGAATTCCGCCAGCGGGATTTCACTTTATATAATATTTATTTCCCGAATGGTCAACGCAGCAATGAGCGTGTGGAATATAAATTGAAATTCTATGCCCGCTTGCTTGAAATCTGCAACAAACTTCATCAACGACGAGAAAAGATCATTATCACTGGTGACTTCAATACGGCCCACATGCCGATTGATTTGAAAAATCCCAAAGAAAACGAAACAACCTCGGGTTTCCTGCCCGAAGAGCGTGAATGGGTTCAGAAATTCCTCGATCATCATTTTGTCGATGCTTATCGTTATTTGTATCCTAATAGAGTTCAATACACATGGTGGACCTATCGTCTTGCGGCACGAGAGCGCGGCATTGGCTGGCGGCTTGATTATTTCCTGGTCTCTGAGGAGCTTATGCCAAGTGTAAGAGATGTGGTCATTCATGAAAATGTAATGGGATCCGACCATTGTCCGGTGGAAATTGTGATCGAATAGATAGATGGAATCTAAGAAAGCTGTTTATAACATGAACAATATATTAGAAAATCATATAAATAATCACTTGGGGCTATTCGCTGGGCGGGTAGGTTGGTATAATTTCGGCTCTAAGGTTCGGAGGAATTTGTGAATTCACGTACTCAATCGTTTATCATCTATTTCCTATTAATCGTTGCGATCGGTGCGATGCTTTATGTCGGCTTCAGACAGGATAGCAACGCACCGCACCGCTTACGATCAATCAGGTAGCCCAATCCATTCAAAATGGCGATGTAGCCCGAGTGATCATTCAAAGCGATACTCAGATTCATATTGTTTATAAGTCTGGCAAGGAAGCTGACTCAAACAAAGAATCAAGTGCTACTTTGGTGGATCAATTAGTCAGCCTGGGAGTCACGTCCGCACAACTCTCACCCAATAATGTGATTATTGAGGTTCAGCCGCCGTCACCCTGGGCCGGAATATTGAGCAGCCTGCTATATATCCTGCCCGTGATCTTCATGGCAGGCGTGTTGTGGTTCATTTTCCGTCAGGCGCAGGGCTCAAACAATGCCGCCATGGCATTCGGAAAAAGCCGTGCTCGAATGTTTAGTGGTGAACATCCAACTGTGACCTTTCAAGATGTCGCGGGTATTGAAGAATCCAAGCAGGAACTGGCGGAAGTTGTCGAGTTCTTGAAAGAGCCGCAAAAATTCATTCAACTTGGCGCGCGCATTCCTAAGGGCGTTTTGTTGGTCGGTCCTCCCGGTACCGGAAAGACATTGCTCGCGAAAGCTGTTTCCGGTGAGGCGGGAGTGCCGTTCTTCTCCATTTCAGGTTCTGAATTTGTTGAGATGTTTGTCGGTGTCGGTGCAAGTCGCGTGCGCGACTTGTTTGATCAGGCCAAGCGTCATTCGCCGTGCATTGTTTTTGTGGATGAAATTGATGCGGTTGGCCGCCAGCGTGGCGCAGGACTCGGCGGTTCGCACGACGAGCGCGAGCAAACTCTTAATCAGATGTTAGTTGAGATGGATGGTTTCGATACCGATACGAACGTGATCATCATCGCCGCAACCAACCGCCCCGATATTTTGGATCCCGCGCTTTTGCGCCCGGGTCGCTTCGATCGCCGAGTGACGCTTGATCGTCCGGATGTTAAAGGCCGCGAGGCGATTCTTAAAGTTCACGCGAAGGGCAAACCGCTCGAACCGAATGTTGATCTCGCATCATTGGCGCGTGGCACACCCGGTTTTGTCGGGGCTGATTTGGAGAATATGATTAATGAAAGCGCAATTCTCGCTGCTCGTCGCAACAAAAAATCTATTGGCCAGCCGGAGCTTGAAGAGGCGATTGAACGTGTGGTGATGGGACCCGAACGAAAGTCCCGATTGATTTCGGATGAAGAGAAGCGCATCATTGCCTACCATGAAGCGGGTCATGCTGTCGTTGCGAATGCTATCCCCGAGGCTGATCCGGTCCAAAAGATCACGATTGTTGGACGCGGCCAATCCGGCGGCGCGACGTGGTATCGCCCGGATGATGATCGCTTGCTATTCTCGCGCAAGAAAATGATCGCGACTTTGGCAGGTGCGCTTGGCGGGCGTGTGGCCGAGGAACTTGTCTTTGATGATATTACTTCTGGAGCTTCCAATGATATCGAGCAGGTAACGCGCATGGCGCGTGCTATGGTTACTCGACTCGGCATGAGCGAAGGCTTGGGACCAATGGTTTATGGCCAAAAGGAGGAGCTGATCTTCCTCGGACGTGAGATTTCCGAACAGCGCGATTATTCCGAAGCAATCGCACAAAAGATCGACCAGGAGGTCCGCAATCTGGTGGATGAAGCTTACAAGCTTTCTAAGAATTTGTTGACTAGTTATCGTACCCAATTGGATGCGGTCGCGAAGAAATTGTTGGAGGCGGAAACGATTCACGCGAAGAGTTCGAAACGATCTTCCCGCCGCCTTTTCCCAAAAAGAGTGGCACACCGCAACCCACATAACAAGCCGCAAAAAATGAAAACGCAATTCCAATTATTGGAATTGCGTTTTCATTTTTTGAATTATGCTTTCGGGCCATCGATTTCTTTGTGTTGTTTCACCAGCTCACGCCGCAAAATTTTTCCGACGGTTGTCTTTGGTAGTTCGGTTCTAAATTCATAGTGCGTCGGCACTTTATAAGCCGCCAGTCTCTCTTTGCAGAAGGCCTTGATTTCATCAATTGTAGTGGTTTGACCTGGTTTCAAGACGATCCACGCCTTGACCGTTTCGCCGCGATATGGATCGGGAATGCCGGCCACACCCACTTCCAGCACTTTCGGATGCGCGGCAATGGCTTCTTCCACTTCGCGCGGCCAGACTTGGAATCCACCCGGCTTGATGAGTTCCTTCTTTCGATCCACGATGTAGAAATAACCTTCTTCATCCATACGGGCGATGTCACCGGTGAATAGCCATGTTTTTCCATCGTTCAACTTGCGTAATGCGTTGGCTGTTTCAGTCGGCATATTGTGGTAGCCTTTCATCACCTGCGGCCCGTTGATGACCAACTCGCCAATCTCGCCCAACGCCACTTCGGTTTCGCCGTCATCGAGGCTGATGATCTTGCAATCCACATCCGACATCGGCATCCCGATGGAACCGGTTTTGTTGACTCCCATCAATGGATTGCAATGCGTGGCGGTTGGCGCCTCAGATAAACCATAACCTTCAAAGACTTTTCCGCCGCTCAACTCTTCAAATTTTTCTTTAGTCTCGCGCATTAACGGAGCAGAGCCTGAAATGCAAGCCTTGATGGAACGAAGATTTACCTTGCCTGCTTTCACCTCGGGATGATTGTTGATCGCATTATAAAGCGTCGGCACACCGGGGAAAATCGTCGGGTGATATTTGTTTATGTTTTCCAACACATCGGGAATGTCGCGTGCATTTGGGATCATCACCAGGCTCGCGCCTGAGACCAACGCGAAATTCATGCCGGCCACCATGCCATAGACGTGGAATAAAGGAATCGCCATCAGCACAATTTCCTTGCCTTCTTCCGCGGTGCTGATCCATTCCTTCAATTGCAGCGTGTTAGCAACAACATTGCGATGCAAGGCTATCGCGCCTTTCGAGATACCCGTGGTCCCACCGGAATATTGAAACAGGGCTGTGTCATCCGGCCCAATGTCCATTTTGAGGCGTTGCGAAGGTTGATATTTACCAAGTAGATCTTTCATCCAGACATCGCCTTCAGCCAGCCCGCCTTCGATTCTGAATCCGCCTTTTTTCTCGCGCACCAACGTGAACAGCAGACTAGTGATTGGTGGCAAAGTCTCCTTGATATTTGTGACAATCAACTTTTTGATCTTCGTATTAGGTTGTGTTGCTTTGATGGTTTTGTAGAAGTTAGTCATAACGAACATGACTTCTACTCCCGCATCGCTTGCTTGCTCCGCGATCTCCGGCGGCGTAAAGAGCGGATTGGTCGCTACGACAACTCCACCTGCTTTGAGAATCCCGAAATATGCCATGACAAATTGTGGCGTATTCGGCATAAAGATTCCGACGCGGTCGCCTTTCTTCACGCCCATATCGGCAAGCGCCGCCGCAATGCGGTCGGTCCTCTCGTTCATCTCTTGGTATGAAATGACCGCGCCTTTAAAAATCGTGCAGGCGCGGTCTGGATATTTGCGGGCGGACTCTTCCAGTAAATGAAAGAGTGGCTCCTTTGGATAATCAATGGACGCGGGTACACTCTTATCGTAATGAGCAATCCACGGATGATCGTTCACGGCGTTCCTCCTTTGCGAGTTAGACAAAGTATATAACAAAACGAAATCAAAAGTCAAATTAAGATTTGGGAATTGCTTGGCTGATGATGGCGATGATTTTATCAACAATATTTTCTTCGCCGGCATAAAGCCAGTGAATATTCGGATCGGATACTTTAAACCAATTACTTTGTCTGCGAACGAAGATGCGTGTGGCGTGTCGCATCTCGATTTTGGCATGTTCAATGCTTAATGTGCCTTCAATTACGCTGACGCATTCGCGATATCCAATCGCCGACATCGTCGGCAGATTCGGTGAATAACCTTTGGCTAATAAACCTTTGACTTCATCCAGCAATCCATTTGCAAACATTGATTTAATGCGCGCGTCAATTCGCGCATAAAGTTCCGGCCGTGCACGTGTCAACCCGATCGTGATGAGATTGTAAGGCGATTTGCTGTGTCGGCGTTGCTTTGAGAATTTTTCGCCGGTTGTCAAAATCACTTCCAAGGCTCGAATGGTTCGACGCACATTGCGCGAGTCAATTTTTTCCGCGGCTTCGGGATCGAGCGATTTCAGTTTTTTGTAAAGAAAATCTTTTCCTTTTTCTTCATGCTCTTTTTCCAATTCTTTTCTCAATCTTTCGTCTGGCTTTACTTCTGGTGGACTCCATCCCTCGTTCACCGCACGCACATATTGTCCCGCCCCTCCGACGAGCAGTGGTAGTTTGCCTCGTGCATGAATATTAGCAATTGCTTCGCGTGCTTTTTTCTGGAAGACCGCCAAGGATAAGATTTCATCTGGATTGGCAATATCAATCAAATGATGACGAACGCGCGCTTGTTCTTCGTGTGTGGGTTTGGCGGTGCCGATGTCCATGCCGCGATAGAAGAGACGCGAATCTGCCGAGACGATCTCGCCATTGATTCTCTCGGCAAGTTGAATGGAAATTTCGGTTTTGCCAACAGCGGTTTGGCCGACGATTAGGGTCAGATTTTGTTTATTAGATTGCATTCTCAAAGTGTTTCAATTCTGCTTTGCCATTGACTTTTTCCGCAGCAATGACCTCAACTTGCCAATAGTCAATCTCTCTTTGTTGGGCGTCATGTTCGGCACATGATAACATGCGCTGTTGCTTCGTCGGCATGACGGCAATCTTCGACGGACCAAGCAAACTCGACCTACCCGCATTGACCTCGACAAAAATCGTAAAGCCATCTTTCAGTGCAATTAAGTAAATTTCGCCGTAGGGCTTGCGAACGTTGCGTGTGATGATCTCATACCCTTTGGCGGATAAATAATCCGCTCCCGCCAGCTCGCTCCATTGACCGACTTTTTGGTTGTGGCTCATTGCAAAAATTTCTCCAGCAATCCGCGGAAACGCACTTCCCAATTTTCGCGACGCGGACGCGAACCATAAACGAGTTTTTCATATTGTTCCAGCATCGTTTTCGTGGTCCGCTCGATGGCATAACGGGTGGATGCCCGGCGAGCCGCGTCGCCCATTTGCCTGCGCAGGCCTGCGTCAACGCAAAGTCGAGTAAGTTTCGCAGTGAAGGATGCCAAGTCTTGTGTCGTAAGAAAACCGGTCTTGTTGTTTTCGATGGTATCTCCGATGCCCGGCGAATCAATTCCGATCACAGGGAGACCGGAGGCCATGCCTTCGATTACCGAAAGCGGGTGGACCTCTGTTACCGAGGCGGTCACGAATGCGTCGCACATGGCAAGATAAGACGGAACCTTCTCGTAGGGAACAAAACCGGTAAAACGGACGCGCTGACTGAGTTTGAGTTCCCGCCGCGAGCCGCTTTGTCTCGTCCTCGATTTGCTTTTGGCCGCCGCCCAGAATCATCATGTAAACATGATCGAGCGCCTGCGCTACACCTGCAAACGATTGAAGCAGGAAGGGAAGATTTTTTTCGATTGCGATACGTCCCGCGTAGACGAGTATCACATCGCTCTCATTGAATCCGAAATCGGTGCGCGTGAAAGATTTGGCTTGATAAAAACTTTGGAGTTCTACCCCGTTGGGGATGATCGAGATCGGACTCGTTACGCCCATGCCGCGTAAAATTTTTTCCATGCCCGCCGACGGCGAGACCACTAAACTCATCGCTTCGCAAAAGGGCGGCATGTATGCCTGGAGCAATCCATCGCTGATCTCTTCGGGCACAATGGGGAGGTAGGTTTGTGCGTATAAATCATAGCGCGTGTGATTGGTGAACACCGTAGGAATGTTGAGAGGCTCACAGTAGCGCAGGGCGAGGCGTCCGCTGATGAACGGATGATGAACATGAACGATGTCCATGGATTGCAATAATTTTTTCGCTGCAAGCGTATGTCGAAAAGAAAGGTAATAGCCTGTATCCACCAGCGGCAAGCCGGGCGAGCGGATGACGCGTGGCTCATCGTTGTGATAATCCTGATCGCCGAACGTGAACACAAAAACTTCGTGCCCTGCTTTTTCAAGATAGCGTTTGTTCAAATCAATGTAATTCGTGATGCCGCTGATGTGCGGCTTGTAAACATCGGCCATCATTGCGATGCGCATCAGTACATAGTACAGGCAAGAAGACGCGGTGTCAAGATGATTTAGATAAAAGTATGAAGGAGGAAAATTGTATATGATAAAATCCACGTATCAAGGAACATATGACCGTTAAGTTGATTTTGCGCAACAAGGAGTTTGAGGTCAAACCTGGTATGACGTTGTTGTCTTCCCTGCAAAAGATAAATGTCTTGCCTGAGTCGGTTATTGCAACACGAGACTCCGAAATGATCCTCGAAGATGAGATTTTGAAAGATGGCGATGTCGTCAAATTGATCGCGGTGATTTCCGGTGGTTAATTAAACCCAAAGGACTCAAAGTAAAAACCTTCGTACTCTTTGTGTCCTTTACGTTTAGAAATATAGGTATTTTATGAAATGTCGTAAATGTGCCGAGAAAGCTTCAGTCAATATGCGCCAGCATAAACTGGCATTGTGCAAGGAACATTATTCAGAATGGGTTCCTGAACAAACTGAGCGTTTCATCAGGAAATATGAAATGTTCAGTCACGACGATAAAATTCTCGTCGCGGTTTCGGGCGGGAAAGATTCGTTATCATTGTGGGACATCCTCGTTCGTCTTGGCTATCAATCTGATGGCCTTTATATCGGTCTCGGCATTGATGCGGGAATAAATTATTCAAACGAGTCGCATCGTCTCGCCGATAAATTTGCAAACGAACACAATCTCAAACTTCATGTCGTGGACATCGAAAAAGAATATGGGCAGCCGATTCCGGTTCTGTCGGAAATTTCACATCGCGGGTATGGCAGGCCGTGTGCGGTCTGCGGATTGACTAAACGGCATGTGATGAATTGCATTGCGCGTGATCTGGGTTATGACGTTTTGGCGACCGGTCATAATCTCGATGATGAAGCGGCGGTTCTTTTTGGCAATACATTATCGTGGTCTGGCGATTATTTGCTTCGACAAGGTCCCGTTCTTCCCTCGACTGATGGTTTGGCGCGCAAGGTCAAGCCGCTCTGCCGCTTCTACGAACGCGAGACGACGGCTTACGCACTGTTGCGCGGCATTCAATACATCTATGAAGAATGTCCATTCGCCGAAGGCTCCACTTCGATTTACTATAAGGAAGTTTTGAATCAATTGGAGACTGATCGTCCCGGCGCAAAGCTGACGTTTTATCTGCGTTTCCTCGAAGCGCGTCAAAACGGATTATTTGCTGAACACAATGACGCGACTCTCAATTTGCATCCGTGCATCAATTGCGGACAGCCGACATCCGCACCCGGCTCATGTTCGTTTTGCCGCATGATGGAAAAAAGCAAAAGCCCAGTTTGAATCCTATGACTTTAGCCATGTCAACGCTCAACGCCGAGCATTGCCTATGAGGCAATGCATTTGATAGCTAGCATTTGCTTCAGTGCGATGTTGTTAGCGTAATCCAGGAACGTGTGCCTCCAACGGCGCGGATAGGATCTACTTTCATCAAATCTCGCGGCGATTCTTTTTGTCCTCGAAGGTCAAGGGACGATGATTTTTGAAGATCATGAAGTGAAATTGCAAAAAGTGAATGGATTGGAAATTCCGCCGGAAGTCTATCGCTAATTTTGCAATAAGTCGCGAAGCGATGTTCACGTTTTAGTGGTCTCCATGCTAACCACGCGTGGGGACCGGATCAATTTATAAAGGAGATCTATTTTATGGCTACCCAATCAGTTGATTTGAAAGACTTAACTTTGTTGGGCCACAAGGCCCAGCCGAGCAAAAAACTGGAGGCGTTTCCCAATCACAATCCGGATCGTTATTATCTGGTCACGCTCGAAACGGATGAATTCACCTGCGTGTGTCCGGCCACGGGTCAACCTGATTTCGCAACCATCAAAGTGGAATATGTGCCGGACAAAAAGATTGTTGAATCGAAGTCGTTCAAGTTGTACTTGTGGTCGTATCGAAATGAAGGCCTGTTTCATGAGCATGCGATCAACACGATTCTAGATGATCTCGTCAAGACTTTAAATCCCCACTATTGCAAGGTGACCGGCATCTTTAGTGTGCGCGGCGGAATTGGCATCACGGTCGAGTCTGAAAAAGTAAAGACCCGCGCCGCGAAAAATGCCGTGCGATGAGTCCAATTACAATTTCTGATCAAACAGCCTGGCGTTTTGTTCTTGGTAAACAAGGACTTTGGCCCGGTCGCCGCTGGAAAGGGAAGCGAGGAACTTTTGATGCCCTTCGCACCTGCGAGGCGGTGCAACTTGATCCATTAAATGTTGTGGGTCGTAGCCAGGATATTGTCTTGCACAGCCGCGTGCTGGATTACAAGCCCGACTATCTTCAACAGGCTTTGTATAAAGATCGACAGTTTTTTGATTACGGCGGGTGGCTGGCGGTTTATCCCATGTCTGAATTGCCGTATTGGCGCGTCTACATGGAGCGGCGCAGTCACGTCAAACGCGTGGAGGATTTTGTCTTCACCCACCACGAGGTCTTTGATTTTGTTCGTACCGAGTTGAGGAACCGCGGTCCGCTTGGGAATCGTGATTTCGACGGGAAATCGCTGGACAGCTGGAATTATCGCGGACGCAAGGAAACGTCGCTGGCGTTATACGATATGTGGATATCGGGCGAGTTGATGATGCATCACCGCGACGGATTCAATCGCGTTTATGATTTTCGTGAGCATATCGCCCCGAAAGAATTGGATTACATCGCAAATGAAAAAGACACTGAAGATTTTTTTGCACGCAAGACCGTCGCATTGATGGGGTTGAAAAGCGAAAGAAAAATGGGCGGCGAGTTGAACTATTACATGAACAGGCGTTATTCTCCCGCCTCGATGACGAAAATACTTGAACGACAGAAAGCGCTTGGGATGTTTGCGCAGGTTCAAGTCGAGGGCGGACGCGGAACCTATCTGGTTTTGACGGAAGATATTCCGATTTTGGAATTGCTTGGAAAGGGGAAAATTCCTAAAGGATGGAATCCCAAAGAGACAACCACACTGGATGAGGTCACGTTTCTTTCGCCGCTGGATATTGTCAGTGCACGTGGAAGGGCGAAGACCCTGTTTGATTTCGATTACAAGTGGGAGGTGTATGTGCCCGCACCCAAACGCCGCTGGGGATATTATGTTCTGCCGATTCTTTACGGCGATGCTTTGGTGGCGCGGCTCGAATTGAAATTGGATCGCGAAACGATGACCTTGCAGATCAAAGGCTTTTGGTTTGAAGACGACGCACCCGTGAACGACGTTGAATTTGCAAATGCGTTAGCGCGTGGGTTGATTCGGTTTGCAAAATTCTTGGAAGCGAAACGAATCAATGTTGCGTCGATTCATCCGCCGAGGTTGCGAAAGCACGTGCATGCGGTGATCGGTGAATTGATGGAAGTGAATTCCAGAATATAATTGACTCCCCTGCAATTAACAACACGGGCACAACTTCGAAGGCTGATGTGCCGGATCCAGTCCATCGGTATGGCTCTTCCGATTAAAACCAAAGAATTGGCATTGCTGATCCGCCCGACTTTTAGCATTCAGGTAATGCTGGATGCGCTACAAATTGGTCATGGCGGCAGAAACGATCAACAGGCTGGCCAACCGGAAAGAGCCTCGCACTGGCAACTTGTCTGCCGGGAAAGGATGCTTTACTCACCGTATTGTGACTTCGATCTAGGGTATCCAAGTCCATGCGCTGCTTAAGATTGGGGAGGGCTTCGGCCAGCAAGTGGCTGTCGCTGGTGTGGTTGGGAGTTACCCGCACCTTGGTGAGCAACTGCACCTCGTTGTGCAGATCGCAGGTCTCGGTCAAGTTAGCGACATATCCATGATACTCTTTCCCGCTCCTCTTTCGGAAAGTGGCTTCCAGATCGTCCGGTGATTGCATACAAGTGGCACTCAATTCATGATGGGCTTTTGCCGATGCTCCTTCCACCCGGAAGTGGTCGTGGAACACTCGCTCAAACATCGGATGAACCGCGTGGGCGCTATACCCTTCTTTCAACTCGCCCAGCAGACAGTGCATGAACTCCCCGATCCGCTGCACGTGTTCTGGGAATTCTTTTGGCTTGAGGCGATAGATGTATTGACCAGCATGTCCCCGCAGATATGGAGCAAAGGCCGCTGTATAACGACCTTGGTTTGTTTGGCTCAACTTGCGATGCACTCGCTGCAGCACCTCCACCAACAAATGCAACCGCCCCACCTGCTGAATGTTGCTCGCTACCACGCATGCGTTGCAAGTTTGTCTAGACCTTGGAAGCGACAATTTGCTGATCTGTTGCCTGTTCGAAGGCTTGCTCCAACAAATTTACCCCCTGCTCCTGCATGTATCGGCTCAGGCGATCTCGAAAGTAATACAGGGTTCGCAGATCAATATCCGGTGCCAAACTCATCGCACCCTAACGCAGAGCGCACCTGCAAGTTGTACAAAAAGGCCTTGTACATCTCTTCATCCGACTAGCCCAAGCCCGCTTTCAGGTATTCCCATCCCACTAGCACGTTTACAGGAACATTGGGACGCGGAGGCATGTCGGCATACAGCGCCGCAAACGGTTCTTCCTCTAATCGGGAAAAGAACTCCCGATAGAATACACCTGACCAAGATGCATCCAACTTTTGGCTCAATTCCTCGGGCAATTCATTGACGCTGCGAATTAGAACAGGTTGCAGATGATGTTTATTTTTCTTGAACATGTTTCAGACCCTTGGATGGAAGATGGTCTGATTATATTAAGAAACCCGCCTGTTGAGGAGAGGCCAATTTGGACGAGAATGGTTCCCTCGTTTTTGCAGGGGAATGATGTATAAATGAAAACTGATAATTATGGATGGTTACTGCGCACTGATCGCTTTATCTGCCTCCGTCTTCGTTTCTATGGTTGAGCCTGATTTATGGCCGCTATTAATAAGAACGACCGATCCAATGATAATGGCTGCCGCCATAAGAATGCGCGGCGTTAATGACTTGCTTGCAAACCAATTTCCGAGAATGACCGCTACCACCGGATTAACATACGCATATGTTGAAACCAATGAGATTGGAGCATTCTGCAACAACCAACCATACGATACAAATCCAACCAACGAACCGATGAAGATTAAAAAGGCGAGACCCAGCCATGAGCGCATCGAAATGGCTGCAAAGTGGAATCCGTTTAACTCACCAGTTGCTGCGCTGACGATGAATAACGCCGCCGCGCCCATCAACATTTCCGCGCCCGTGCCCATCAACGATGATTTTGGCATATCGGCATGTTTGCTGTAGATCGAGCCGAACGCCCAAATAAACCCCGCGCAAAGTAAAGCAATTGTCCCGAACGTGTCGAATTGTGTTGTCGAATTTGCCGCTCAATTCGGATGGACCGATCAAAAGGAATACGCCGCCGAATCCAATCAGTAGGCCAATGATTGCGCCGCCAACTGGGTTTGACGCCTCCGGGCCTCGAACGCTTCAAATATTACCAGCCACAAGGGGATAGTGCTGACCATCAATGCTGCAATGCCGGAGGGCACGCGTTGTTCGGCCCACGAGACCAGGCCATTGCCGCCAAGCAAGCAACGCTGTACCCACAATTGCCGTCGAAATCCATTGTTGTCTTGGTTGGTATGGGATCGCCTGCCACTCGGCGCCATGCGAATAGGATTATTCCTGCAATCAGGAAGCGCAGCCCCGCTGACATAAATGGCGGTATCGTTTCCACCACGAATCGAATCGCGAGATATGTCGAACCCCAGACGATGTATAGTGCAATCAATGCTATCCAGATTTTTGTTTTCACTTTTCTCCAATGCCTATAACTTTGCGTTCTGGTTGCTTCCCAGCCGAGCAATGCCATTTTGAGCGGCACGCCGTAGCGATAATTGCCGAACCCGCCAACCTTGCGTATCACTCGATGGCATGGGATCAACACTGCGATTGGATTATGTCCGACCGCGGTACCCACTGCTCTCGTTGCTTTCGGATTGCCAACTTCCGATGCGATGTGTTCATACGTGGTCACGGCGCCAACTGGAATTTGAAGCAACGCTTCCCAAACCTTGAGCTGAAAGTTGGTTCCGCTCAAATGCAGATGCAACGATGTTTTCTCGCGTCGATTCAAATCGAAGATGGGCGCAATCAGCGGGGCAGTGCTGCGATGATCTTCGATCATCTTGGCTTCCTTCCAATCTGAAACGAGCGCATCAATCGCTTCGCCTTCGCCGGCTTGCACAAAGCCGAGATGACAGATGCCGCGTTCGGTCACGCCGATGAGACATTTTCCAAATGGCGTGGGATGGATTCCATAACGGATGGTCAAGCCGACGCCGCGTGATTTATATTCGCCGGGCGTGATCGCTTCGGTGGTGACGAAAAGATCGTGGAGGCGTCCCAAGCTTGAAAGTCCGATTTGGTACGTGGTATCCAATAGATTTTCGGAATGATTGAGCAATTCCTTCGCGCCTTCCTTCGTCAGATACTGCAAAAATCTTTTTGGACTGACGCCTGCCCAACGTGTGAACATCCGTTGAAAGTGATATTCACTGAGTCCGATGCTGGCCGCCACTTCATCCAGATTTGGCTGATCTTTATAATGATCTTCAAGGTACTGGATTGCCTGCTCGACGCGCAGGTAATCTTCGGAAAGCTGTTTGTAATCAGTGAGAGAGTTGTTCATGGTTTCTCCTTTTGAATGTTGCTCAATTGTAGGAACCTCTCTCAGTTTAGCATACCCGATTTTTGCTTTACCACTTGTCTCACGGACGGCAAAGTTTTTGTAATGCATATTTCAACTCTCAGTACGGTGCAAACAAAAACAGGTATGCATGGGCATACCTGTTTATTGCAACGTGTGCAATTAAAAAAGAAGCCGTCAAGATATGAAAGTGCCCCGCACATGCCGTGTATTGCGAAGTTTTGAACCTGCTTTCGCAGGTGGGCTCCGACTTAGAAACGCCGCCTTGGCTCAGGCCTATCGTGTTATTTCTGTGAGACAAATGCCCTATAAAATTGGTGTTGGCTCAAAACCGAGAGTGCAACATCACGAACACAGCAGGGCAAGATTCTTATACCATAATCACATGAGCGTGGGGAGAGAAAAATTAACTTTACCGGCATTGCAATTGTCTAAAATATATGCTAAGCTTAACCAGTTATAGTGTTGACATCTCTGCAAGAAAACACATTCCATATCATCGTGTTGATAATTTCAAAGAGGTAAACCATGGCATCTGTATTTGGGATCGATGTTTCTGGATGGGTTGCGAGTCCGGATTGGGGTGCAGTCAGCAATCAGGGCGTGAAGTTTGTTTTTGTTAAGGCCTCAGAAAACACTTTGGCCGATTTCGAAGTTTTCACAACACTGGCAAGGCTCCAAAAGTGCTGGGATGCTTGAGAGGTGCATATCATTTCTTTCATCCCGAAGCGAATAATCCAGCCCAACAAGCCAACACATTCATTCAAGCAGTAGGAGCTGATAAAGGCGAACTGCCCTCCTGTTTTGGATATCGAACAGGTTTATGTGGATGGGAATCCAATTTCGCTTCCTGCCGGCAGTGCACTGCTTGCACTTATTAAACAATGGCTTGACCCTGTGGAGAGTGCATTTGGCCGCAAGCCTATGATTTATTCCAGTGCGTTTTTCTTAAATCAGCAGGGTGTCAATGCCTCGTGGCTGATCAATTATCCGTTGTGGGTGGCTCAATATCCTTATATGCCCGGCACAAGTGCCGAATACAATAATCTGCAAACTATGCCAACCCCGACTTCAGAGATGCCGCAACAACCCGCCGGTTTTCAGCCCTGGACTTTTTGGCAATATTCCTCGAAGGGACAATTGGCCTGGTTTTGCTTCATCTCAACTCGTGGATTTCAATTACTTCAATGGTTCTCTTAATGATTTGACAGCATTCGCATCGAAAGCCGCGCCGGTAATGTCTCAGTGGGTTTCGCAACCTCCTGCACCTCAACCTGTTGCTCCGCCTCAATCAGTGACCTATACGGTTCAATCCGGGGATACGCTTTATGCAATTGCCGTCAAGTATGGAACGACGGTACAGGCGATTTCCGCCGCAAACAACATTGCGAATCCCAACTTGATCCGAGTGGGACAGGTATTGAAGATACCCTAAACGTAAACAAAACAAGAAGGTTAATATGGCATATGTACTTGGGATCGATATCTCATCATATAATGTGGCTAGCAATTGGAACGCAGTCCTCAATCAGGGCGTGCAATTTGTTTTTGTAAAAGCTTCGGAGAATACCACAGCCGACAGCCGGTTCGTTCAAAACTGGCAGGGACCCAAAGGCGCGGGACTGGATCGCGGTGCGTATCATTATTTTCATTCAGAAATTGATAATGCCGCGCAACAGGCGAATACGTTCATCCAAACAGTTGGGACTGATAAAGGCGAATTGCCGCCGATTTTGGATGTGGAAGAAATATATAATGCCAACAAACAAGATATTTCCTCAACAGGAAGCGTCTTGTTGACCCGTATGCAGACCTGGCTCAATGCGGTGGAGGCCGCCTTTGGCCGCAAGCCCATGATTTATACTAGATTTATGCATACGTTCAGTCACACGGCATGAGCGCATCATGGTTAGCCAATTATCCGTTGTGGCTGGCGCAGTTTCCCTATATGCCGGGAACGACCAACCAATATTCCAGTCCCACGAATGTTCCGTCGCCTAGTGCGAATATGCCACAGCAGCCGAGCGGTTTTCAGCCGTGGACTTTCTGGCAATATTCGAGCGCAGGTGTTTTGAGCGCTTTTCCGACTAGCGTTGACTTGGATTACTTCAATGGCTCGTTGAGTGACCTGGCTAATTTTGCTGGAGGTTCCGGGAGTCAACCGGCGGCAACACAATATATCATGCAGGCAGGGGATACGCTGGTCGGGTATAGCTGCAAAGTACAATGTCAGCCTGAGCGATCTCGTAAATCTCAATAACTCGGTCTTGATTCAGCCCGGCAAAGCATTGACCATTCCTACCACGGCGACTCCAACGACAACATACACCGTCAAATCCGGCGATACGCTACTCGCGATTGCGCTTAAATATGGGACAACTGTCGCGGCCATTGTCGCGGCAAATAACATTGCCAACCCCAACTTGATTCTAGGTGGGGCAGGTACTCATAATACCGTAAACAAAATCTCCGAGGCCAATACGACCTCGGAGATTTTGTTTATGGATATACTCTCTTGATTGTCCTCGGAAATGCGATTGCCTCGCGGATGTGTTCGATGCCGCAGATCCATGAAGTGACTCGTTCCACGCCCATGCCAAACCCCGAATGTGGAACCGAACCATACTTCCGCAATTCGAGATACCACTTGAACGCGTCTTCAGGAAGTTTTTGTTCATGAATGCGTTTCAATAGCAAGTCGTGATCGCTGATGCGCTCCGAGCCGCCGCAGATTTCTCCATAGCCTTCTGGTGCCAGCAAATCCACCGACTTGCAGACTTCAGGACGACCGGGCCATGGCTCCATATAAAACGCCTTTACGGCGGTTGGATAACCATAGCAGAACACCGGCTTATCGAATTGATTTGTGATTGCGGTTTCATGCGGCGCGCCGAAGTCAATGCCCCAGTCGAATTTGAGCAGTTCCTTCTTTTCAGGATCGGTTTCTTTTTCTCGAAGTTCTGCCAGCATCTTTACCGGCGTCATCATAGGAAATACGCGGAAATGGCGCTTTGATATTTTCCAGCTTGGATAGATCGCGTCCGAGTGAAAGCAATTCCGGTTTTCGATCTCGAAGCACACGCTGAACAATGTGCGTGACCATCTGCTCTTCGACTTCCATCAAGCCGTCGAGGTCACAGAACGCCATTTCCGGTTCAAGCATCCAGAACTCGGTCAGATGACGACGCGTCTTTGATTTTTCCGCGCGGAAGGTCGGCCCAAAGCAATAGACTTTTCCAAACGCGAAGATATTCGCTTCGTTATAAAGTTGACCGGTTTGTGCGAGATAAGCTTTGCCTTCATCGAAGTATTCAGTCTCGAATAGAGTCGTCGTGCCTTCCGCCGCGGCCGGAGTCAGAATCGGCGTATCCATCGCGATGAAGCCGTTGGTGTCGAGCCATTCACGCGTCGCCGCCATGACCGTCGAGCGGACGCGCAGGATCGCCCATTGACTCGGCATGCGAATCCACAAGTGACGATTGTCGAGCGCAAAGTCCACGCCGTGATCTTTGAGCGACATCGGATAATCCGCGTCGGCGGTTTGCACGATCTCGATTTTCTTCACGCCGATTTCGTATCCGCCGGGGACGCCGGGCGCGCGCTTATCGGCGCGGACGGGACCGCTGATAACCACTGCTGACTCTTGTGGCAAGCGCATTACCTGATCAAAAAGTTTTTCGTCGAGATCGCCTTTGAAGGCCACGCATTGAACGAAGCCGGTTCCATCGCGCACCAGCAAGAAAAACGAGCTTGCCTTTGTCGGTGCGATTATAAACCCAGCCTTGAACCGTCACTTCCTGTCCATCATATTTTGAAATTTCATCCACACGAATGGTTGGCATAATGTTCTCCTACGTTTCTATTCCACAATCTTGATGTGCAATTCCTTCAACTGCTTTGGCTCCACACTTGATGGCGCATCAGCCATCACGTCGCGCGCACTAGAGTTCTTAGGAAATGCAATCACTTCACGAATATTTTGTTCGTCCGCCAGCAGCATTACGAGGCGGTCAATGCCCGGAGCCACGCCGCCATGCGGCGGCGCGCCGTATTCAAACGCTTCAAGCATATGACCAAACTTCAATTGAATTTCTTCATCCTTCAAGCCAAGCAATTGGAAAATCTTGATTTGAATATCGCGGCGATGGATACGGATCGAACCGGACGCCATTTCGTAACCGTTGCACACCATATCATATGCCTCCGAAAAAATCTCTGCCGGGTTCGTCTCGAACTTTGGCAGGTCTTCCATCTTCGGCATCGTGAATGGATGATGCGCGGCATCCCATTTCTTTTCCTCTTCATTCCATTCAAACATTGGGAAATCCACCACCCACGCGAACGCCATCACATCTTTGTCGGCCAGATCGAATTTATCGCGAAATACCAATCGCAAACTACCCAGGACCTTATTAACAACCGCGCGTTGATCCGCGGCAAACAGGACCAAATCGCCTTGCTGCGCACCAATTTTTGATTTGATCGCTTCAATTTCTTCAGTCTTAAAAAATTTCGCGGCGGTTCCTTTTGGACCATCAGCGGTCACGGCTAAAGTAATCAAGCCTTTCGCTCCGAACGATTTCGCAACCTCGGCCAACTCGTCCACTTCTTTGCGGGACATATTCGCGCTGTCAGGTGCGATGATGCACTTGATCACGCCACCATCTTCGAGGGCAGAATGAAAGACGCGGAAAGTCACTTTTCGCAAAGATGTCACTGACATCTGATAATTGCATCCCGAAACGCAAGTCGGGCTTGTCCGATCCGTATTTCTCAATAGCTTCGGTATAAGAAAGCATCGGCCAAGGCGATGAAAGGATTCGCTTGTGTGGCGTGACAACGGGAATCATTGCGGTGAAAAGTCCTTCGACCATTGCCAGCACATCATCACGTTGAACGAATGACATTTCGAGGTCGAGTTGGGTAAACTCAGGCTGGCGGTCACCGCGCTGATCTTCGTCACGGAAACAGCGAGCGATTTGGAAATAGCGATCCATGCCTGCGACCATTAACAATTGCTTCAACTGCTGAGGCGATTGGGGCAAAGCGTAGAATTGACCAGGATAAACGCGCGATGGCACGAGGTAATCGCGTGCGCCTTCGGGCGTGGCCTTGAAGAGAATGGGAGTTTCGATTTCAATGAAGCCCTGCTGGTCGAGATAATCGCGCATGAATTTGACCACGCGATGACGCAAGATGATGTTATCTTTCATCCGTTCGCGGCGCAGGTCGAGATAGCGATATTTGAGCCGCGTGGCTTCATCGGCTTCGTTGGTGTCACCGTTGTTGACCATAAAAGGCAATGTCTTGGCAGGGTTGAGCACGTTGATCTCGCTGGCGATAATTTCGATTTCGCCGGTTGCCATGTTCCGGTTTTCCATGCCTTGCGGACGCTTCTGAACTGTGCCCGTGATCTGCAATACCCATTCGAAACGAATGTCGGCAACAACGTTCAGCGTTTCTTCCGACAGATTTGGATTGATGGTAATTTGAACAAGTCCATAGCGATCGCGTAAATCAAGGAAGACGACCCCGCCATGATCGCGGCGACGATGCACCCAACCGGCAAGTGTCACTTTCTCGCCGATTTGAGATGTTCGCAGTTCCCCGCAAGAATGAGTTTTGTACATAATGCTCCTCCGAATATTATATGTCGTTGCTTCACCGAACCAACGGATATTGAAAATCTTAACATTGCCACGCCGTTTGCTCTGCACTCACGGCTCGCACTGATATTTCCTCACATAAAATAAATCGCCCTTCGCATTTGCGTCGGGCGATTGGTTTGGCTTGAGTTATTTGTTAGTCGGCAATGCTTCGCCCAACGATTCTCGAATTGTCGTCATAATCGTTGTTATTATTGTTAATGGCGAAGTTGAGATTGTTCTTCATGGTGCATGACATTATAGCATAAAGAATCTGAAATGGAGAAAATTCGCTTTGGTTTTATTGGAGGATCTTACCGCTGGCTTCGTCCAGTCTGGCAACTTCTTCCTCAGTCAATTTCCATCCAAGCGCGCCGGCATTTTGTAAGGCTTGCAAGGCGTTCTTCGCACCAGGAATGGGCAAGGCACCTTTGCATATAATCCAATTCAGTGCTATTTGCGAATTTGATTTGCCACCGTGCTCCTGGCCGACCTCGTTCATCAGCTTGAGTAATGGTTCGATCTTGTTCAATAAAATTGCATAGCGAGCGCCGCGGTTCCCGGGCGGAGGATTTTTGGCAGTGTATTTGCCAGTTAACAGTCCCATCTCAAGCGGACTATAAGCGATCAGACGCACGCCAAGCTCCTTGCAACGCGCCAGCAGTCCATTCTTCTCAACGTCGCGCCTGAGCAGACTATAGTGAACCTGATTCGATGCAAGGGAAATACTGTTCCGCTCAAGAGTCGAATAAGCGCGGATCATCTGCGATTGATCAAAATTGGACACTCCAACTGTTCGCGTCCAACGCTCGATTAACACATTCGATCATACCCTCCATCATATTTTCAACGCTCAGGAGCGGAGTTGGAAAGTGGATTTGGTAAAGGTCCACGGTCTCAAGTTGGAGGCGGTCCAGACTTGCTTTCAGCGCGGCAGGGACAGAATTTCTGGTCAACCGCCACGGCAATGGGAAGAACTTGGTTGCGACCAAGATAGGCTGATCTGTTTCCTTTAGAAATTTTCCGGTCATTCGTTCTGAGCGCCCTGAACCGTATACTTCGGCGGTATCGATGAAGCGGATACCCTCGGCAATCGACGTGAGAAATGCTTGATGGATATCGTCGTCGTTATAACCGCGTCCGTATTGCCAGACAAAGCGGTCTCCCCATTGCCACGCTCCCAATCCCATTTCGATGGCGTGTAAAAACCGAGTTTCGCTGCTGACCATGTTTTCCAATGTGCCCTCCGAAATATTTCCATTATTGTATCTTAAAATATTTTTTTATTGTGGTCAGTCTTTATAAATCAGGTTACAATCCAAGGCGCAAACCGTATCGAACTGATGGGCCGCGAGGCCCTTCCCATGAGTGGGTAGGGCTTGGCGCTCCCTGAGTTCAGAGAGGAAACTGTGACCTCGAATTCAGATGGGTCATCCGAGTCGTCGGTGGAACTTGCCGTGCGATTAGGATTGACCTTTGCAAACATGTCATTGCTGACGAGAGCATTAACTCACCGATCTTATCTCAACGAGAATTCGGATGCGCTGGAAGATAACGAGCGGTTGGAATTTCTCGGCGATGCGGTGTTAGGATTTTTGGTGGGCGCGTGGGTCTATCACCATTGCCCGGAAATGCACGAAGGTGATTTAACCAAAGTGCGTTCCGCGTTGGTGCGTAATGAACAGCTTGCCGAATTCGCTCGTCACCTTGACTTGGGACGGGCCATGCGGATGGGACGCGGCGAGGCTGCCTCGGGCGGCCGCAATCGCGATAACTTGCTTGGCTCGACGTTTGAAGCAGTGGTCGGTGCATTGTATCTCGATCAAGGTGTGGGTGCCGTCGAAAAATTTATGGAGCCGTTGCTGGATAGCGTTAAAGAACGCGTCATTGAACGATCGGAAATTTATGATCCGAAGAGCCGTTTGCAGGAATGGGCGCAGGCTGAAAAATTGGGAACGCCGCAATATATAACCATTTCATCGAGCGGACCCGACCATGCCAAGGTCTTTGAAATTGAAGTCCGCGTCAAGGGTGCGGCGTATGGACGAGGCAACGGACCGAGCAAACAAGTCGCCGAACAAATCGCCGCGCAGACCGCGCTTGAATCCCTTGGACTTTCTGATAAGTAGCAAGATTTTATATTTTGATGTTTCAACAATAAATACAAGAATCCAATAACAGATGCCATTACGTCTCAAGTCCCTCGAATTGCACGGATATAAAACCTTTGCCTCTCGCACAGTCTTTGAGTTTGCGGGCGGCATCACCGCGATTGTTGGGCCGAATGGCTCGGGCAAATCGAACATTGCTGATTCTTTGCGCTGGGTGCTGGGCGAGCAATCGTACCTGTTATTGCGCGGCAAGAAGACCGAAGACATGATCTTCTCCGGTTCGGAACATCGTCCGCGTGCGGGTATGGCTTCCGCAGAAATCATCTTCGATAATAGCGCCAATTGGCTACCGGTGGATTTTGCCGAAGTCAGCATGGCACGCCGCGCATATCGCGACGGCCACAATGATTATTTGTTGAATGGACAGCAAGTTCGTTTGCGCGACATGAATGAATTGCTGGCTGCATCTGGGCTTAGTCGAACGAACATATACCATTCTCGGTCAAGGGCTGGTTGACGCCTCGCTGGCTTTGAAAGCGGACGAACGCCGCCGTCTATTTGAAGAAGCTGCAGGCGTTGGGCTGTATCGTGTCCGGCGCGAAGAGGCGCTCAAGCGTCTTGAAAGTACACAACATAATCTTGAACGTGTTCAAGACATCATGGCTGAATTGGAGCCGCGCTTAAAAAGCCTTGAACGACAAGCGAGGCGCGCCATTGAATATTCGCGGACGTTCAGGAGGATCTGCGCGTCCTGCTTTTGGATTGGTATGGCTATCATTGGCATCGCGCTCAAATTGAATTGAATGAAACGCTGCGAACTTGTGCGTCGAGCAAGAAACGCATAAGAACGAAGCACGTGAGGTTTATACTAAAGCTCAAGCTAGAGTATGCCGTTTTCCGAGAACGGCTGAGCGGATTGCGGGCTCAGTTAAATATCTGGCATCGTCAATCATCTGAATTGCATAGCCAGCTCGAATCCGTAAGCCGCGACTTGGCTGTCCTGAATGAACGCCGCCGTGCGTTGGTCTCTTCGCAGTCTTCGCTTCAATCGGAGCTTGAACGCTCGATCAATGAAGAAAAACTTGCGCATGAACGTTTTTCTGAAATTGATCAGGAGGCTGCAAGCCTGCAAAACGAATTCGATGAAGCCAAAAGTCAACTGGCGCGCGCACAGGAAGCTTTCCAGGTGCGTCAGACCGGACGCGTTTTGGTGGACGAAAAACTCCTGGCTGCGCGCGAGACCATTGCTTCCATCCATACTCAACGCGCTGAAACGCAAGCCCGCTTTGATGAACTCGTGGCGCGCCTTAAATCGCAAAAACAAAAACTGGATGCTTTTCAACAAACCATCCGATCTGCGGAAGCAGATACGAGGAAAGTTGAACAGATTCACGAATCTGCAAAAACGCAACGCGTCCGAGCTGACGAAGTAGCTCAAAAAGCTATTGCGGATGCAGAAAGCAAAAGAAGTGAAGTCGAGACGTTGGAGAGCGAGCGCCGCGCAAAATTGGAAGAGCGCGCTTCGCGACAGGCGTGAATATTCGCGGGCGCAGGCTCAACTCGACATCTTGATTCAAGCCGAACAATCGTTGGCGGGTTATGCAGAGGGCGCGCGCTTTTTGTTGGATGCTGCGCGCCAATCGCGTCTCAATGTGCGTGGCGCGCTCAGTGCGGCTCTCGATGTTCCCGCTGAATTGGAAACTGCAATTGCCGCAGCGCTAGGCGATACCCTCGATGCTGTATTGCTGCGGGCCGATCAAATCGAGGAAGCACTTCGCTTGCTTGAATCGGATGACGCCGGCCACGCGGCTTTACTGCCTTTGGATGGAAATGTAAATCATTCGCTCCATCAGCCGAATGATGCGGATTGCCTTGGCATTGCTTCATCGCTCATCAATGCGCCAGATGATTTGGGCGCGGCCGTTCACTTATTGCTTGGCAACACGCTTATCGTCCGCGACCGGACTGCGGCTCGCCGTATTGATTGACGAGCTTCCGACTCATGCTCGGATCGTGACGTTGCGCGGCGAAGTCTTTCGCGGCGATGGAATTGTGGTTGCAGGCAAATCCGCATCCCCTGGCGGGTCGACGTTGAGCCGGCCGCGCCAAAAACGCGAATTGACCGAGATCTCTAACTGATTTAACGAGTCGATCTCGAAGCGTTGAATGCCTGCGATCACAAAAATTTCCGATGAGTTGACATCGGCCCAACGTCAGCAGATTGCCAGCGAAGAAGACCTACGAAAAGCGCGCGCTGAATTTGATGAAGCTCAATCGGCGGAACAGAAAGCAGCGATTGACCTCGAGACCGCACGCCGTCAATGGGATTGGCAAAAATCTCGCTCTGATGAATTGCAGAAAGATATTTCAGACGCGGAAGCGGATCGGGAACGGTTGTCCGCTCTGGCGTTCGGGAATGAAGCGAAAGCAGTGCGATGCGCAAGAGTTGGTTCGAACTTTTGACGAATCAATTGAATGAACTCAATCTCGATGAAGCGCAAGAACAAGTTGCCTATTGGAATACGCGTCTGGCTGTGATCGAGCAATCGGTCAATGGGCTGCAATCCAGAAAATCCGAACGACGGCAATCAGTAGATCGTTTTGTCTCACAGGAGCAGGATGTGCGAGCGAAGTTGGGCGAGACTGAAAACTTATTGAAAGAATTGGACGAAGAAAAATCCATATTGCGCGAACGCGAGAGCGTGATGCACGATCAGATCGAAGAACTGCGCGTTCAAATCGAACCCGCCGAAAAAGATTTGGAAACTGCCGAGCAGGAAGAGACGCGCTTGCAGGAAGTTGAAGCAAACGCACAAAGAAATCTCGCCTCGAGCGAGCGCATGGTGGGACAGATCCAATTGGATCTGGTGAGACGCGAAGAAGGCTTGGATAATCTTCGTCAAAAGATTGCGGATGATTTTGGACTCGTCTCTTTTGAATATGCGGCGAACATTGAGGGACCTGTGCCGTTGCCGTTTGAAGGATTGGTTGAACAATTGCCGGTCGTGATGCAATTGCCCCCAGATCTTGAAGAACATATGACCCAGCAGCGCGCGCAATTGCGTCGAATGGGCGCCATCAATCCAGATGCGAAGAAAGAATACGAATTCGGAGTCGGAACGTTATTCATTTATGTCAACGCAAGTACAGGATTTGAATCACGCCGAAGAAGATTTGCGTCAAGTGATCAGTGAGTTGGATGAATTGACTCGCCAGGAATTTGCGCGCACGTATGAAGCCGTGGATAAACAATTCCGTGCGATCTTCACTCGCTTGTTCGGCGGCGGATCGGCGCATCTTTCGTTAACCGATCCAGATAATTTGGTTGAAACGGGAATCGAAATCGAAGCGCGTTTGCCGGGAAGACGCGAACAAGGCTTATCTTTGCTCTCCGGCGGCGAACGCAGTCTGACTGCCATTGCGTTGGTCTTCGCCTTGCTCAAAGTCTCGCCCACGCCTGTCTGCGTGATGGACGAAGTGGATGCCATGCTCGATGAAGCCAATGTGGGTCGCTTCCGGGATCTGCTAGTAGACTTGAGCAAAGATACGCAGTTCATTGTCATCACGCATAACCGCAACACCGTTCAAGCGGCAGATGTGATTTATGGCGTGACTATGGGTCGCGACTCAGCCAGTCAAATCATCAGTTTGAAATTGGATGAAGTTAGCGAAGAGATGCTGGGAACGGGAACAGGATAAGACCTTTTCCAAAACGTTGGATTCAATGCGATGCAGGTGTATCCCGCACGTAAGGATGAATTGGAGCATTCAGAAGTCTTGTTAAGACGCGGCTGATATTGATTCTGCTTAGGGGTTAAAAATGGGCGAAATTTTGAGCCCCATTTTGTTATTAGAATATGCTCAAAAAAGATAAACTGGGCTCAGACTTGAAATTGGGAGTGAGCCAATGGATCTCAAAGAGAAACAATGGGAAAATGGTCAAGCCACTTGTTCCGAAACCGAATAAGCGAAGGGATGAACGCGGCAGGTCTCGGGTAAATGACCGAGAAATCCCGGGCGGGATTTTATGGATTTTGGGAACCGGAGCGCCGTGGCATGACATGCCAGGGAGATATCCACCATCCCAAACTTGCCATCGGCGCTTCCCAGAATGGGTTCTTTGCGGAAAATTCGAAAAAGTGTTGCGAGCCCTGGGGAAGGAGGTCGAAGAGCGTAACAAGTTGGATTTTGCGGGATGTTTCATTGATGCCAGCTCTGTCATTGCAAAAAGGGGGTGGTGGCGAGGGAAAAGCCAAGCGGGGCCAAGGAGGTACAAAGCTCGTGGCAATGGCAGACGGCGCTGGTCTTCCTATCGCCATACCCATTGGAAGTGCTTCGCGGCATGAAGTGAGACTGGTTGAGACGACTCTCAAGGCCAGAATTACGAAGGTTCAACCTAAAAGGCTGATTGGAGCCCGAGCCCATGACAGTGACCCTTTGGATGAACAGTTGCGCCAGCAAGGAATTCAGATGATCGCTCCGCATAAAGTCAACCGAAAGAAGGCCAGCACCCGAGACGGACGACCGTTGCGCCGTTATCGCAGACGCCGGAAGATTGAGCGATTGTTTGCCTGGTTGCAAAACTTTCGAGGAATACAGGTTCGACATGATCGGATTCTTGAGAACTATCTCGGCTTTGTCTTGTTAGGTTGCATGATCATTTTCCTTAGATCATATTTTTGAGATGACTTCAAGTAATATCAACGCAATTTTTATTGTAGGAGAGTAGATATGGGATCGAATGTCCTTCCGTTTTCGCAGCGCAAATTGGACTGGGTGTTCGTTGGATTCTTTCTGATCAATTTGTACTTCATCACTTACATCGTTGACATAGAACAGCTCATAATTCCTGATCCGTATCACTATGTACAACCGCCTTGGCCGCCTGCTGCCATGGTCAAACTGATTCTATGGATATGGGCAAATGTATGATCCGCTCGTGATGGCGCGCCCGCAATGGTGGAAGATGACCATCTGGCTCGATGTCTTGTTCTATGGGCCATTTTACATTTTTGCGATTTATGCCTTTATTAAGGGCCGGGATTGGATTCGTACCCCCGCCATTTTTTACAGCGGCATGATGTTTGCGGACGTATTCATTATCCTTGGCGAAGAAGCCGCGGGGGTGCACGCCGCGCCGGATTTGCCTTTTGTGCTCCTTTTAAATCTTCCGTGGCTGCTTTTGCCGATCTTCTTGGCTCTGCGCTTGCAAAAACAACATCCGTTCGAATTTACAGTTTAATGGTGAGGGCATGAAAAACAATTCTGACTTTTGTGCCGGTTATGGCGAGTGGGCAATCGTTGCTGGCGCGTCCGAGGGACTGGGAGCAGAGTATGCCAAACAACTGGCTTCACGCGGCTTGAACCTGATCCTGATCGCGCGGCGCACTGAATTGCTTCAATCTCTCGGGACGAGATTATCCGATCAATATCACGTAGAAATAAAAGGCGTCGCACTGGATTTATCTTTGCCGGATACAGCCGGTCAAATTCTTGAAATTGCGAATGGCCCGGAGGTTGGATTGCTGGTCTATAATGCCGCGTTTTCCGCTGTTGGCCCATTCCTCGAAAAATCACTGGACGATCATTTGAAAGAGATAGATACAAAGGTCCGCGCTGCCATTGAAACTGGTCTATCTTTTTGGCGAACGCATGGGCCGGCGAGGAAGCGGCGGAATTCATTCTTGATGGCCTCGCTCAGCGCATTTCAAGGCTCGGTTTATATATCCACTTATGCCGCGACGAAGGCCTTCAACCTAGTGTTGGCTGAAGGATTGTGGGAGGAATGGCAAAGCCTCGGCGTGGATGTCTTGGTTTGTGTGGCGGGCGCAATCAAAACACCGAATTACATTGCGAGCCAACCCAGGCAGACCGGGCGTTTTTCAGATTTAACCATGGATTCTGAACGAGTTGTTCACGAAGCATTGGTGGCTTTAGGCAAACGGCCTTACGTCATACCGGGTCGCATGAATTGGTTCTCAAGTTCTATCATGCGGCATTTGATGCCGCGGAAATTGGCCGTACAGTTAATGGGAAAGATTTTGCACGATATGTATGTTCATTAGCCCACCTAGTTCGCTCCGTCAATTCGTGCTTCACTCTTCTTTTTTGAAAATGGAGAAGATCAACGCATGAACTGTGTTATTTCTGTGAGGGTCGGATGGGGCGACGGGCGATGAAATTATTCTTCTCTATTCCCAAACGACTCGTTCAAATTAGTAAACATTGTCTCCGAGGCATAAGCGCGGTCCGTGACACCTTGCAGGCGCTTTGCCATCTGCGGCGTGATCAACGGGATGGATTTGCGACCGTAGAAATGTTTGTCAAATAACTGGTTGGCTCCGTCTTCATCCCAGGCCCAATTTAGGTAGTCATAGCGCGAAACATCCAAGGGGAGTGTGTAGCCGCGTAACACTTTTTTCTGGTGGATGCTGACGTAATGTTCGAAGTACGTCATGACCAGTTCGCGGAAGTGTCTTGTGGACGGCTTCGCGGAATCCAAGATTGATGTAATTGGTTTTTGCCACTGCGCCCCAGCGTCCATCAATTTGATAAAGCGCCAGCACATGATCGTCGTCCATGCCGGGATCAGGCACGATGTCGATCACAAGCGGCTTGAAGCCCAACTTCCACAATAAGAGCGCGCCCAAAAATCCGCCGTCGAGACAGTGGCATTGTTTATCGAGCATCACATTCAACGGTGAGCGATTGCGTACTTCCGCTTTGTAGGCCATGTTTTGCAGAAACTCCTGCACATCGTACGGCGATTTGAGTTGCTCAATGTCGCGCCGCGCCTCAGCCGGAAGACGAGATTTAAATTGGGTCAATGCATTCATGGGTTTAGTATAATGGAATAGGATGTTTTTTGACTCCACTGCAATATCCAAATTACAATATCAATTGTCATCACAAGGAGCCTAGATATCCCTGCAAGGAAAAACTCATCATAAGCACATGATAAGCGATTGTAAGCAACAGTCAGATAAGATAAACAGGAAGTCCGTTATTCAGCATTCAAAGCAAATTGGGAAATGGCAGGGCTGGCAGAGGCAGCCCCTGTATAACCATATAATCTTATGCTTCATCTCATTGGAGTTACGTTGATATTTTTCAGATAAGGGTTAATTTGATGTCCGTGCCAATGTGACCACGAGCGGCCGTCCCGCGCAATCATTTCATCGGCCTCAGCTGGACCCCATGAGCCCGATTCGTAAACTGCGAGAGGCTTTTTCTGTGCATCCCATGATTCGAGAATCGGATCGATCAAACTCCAAGCCGTCTCCGCCTCATCCGCGCGGGTGAACAGGGATGCTTCACCCGCTAAAGCGTCCAGCAAGAGGCGTTCGTAGGATTCAGGAATCGAAGTCTTTCCAAATGAATCTGCGTAATGGAATTCCATGTCCACTGAGCGCGTGTCCGCCGCGGTATCCGGAACCTTCGCTTCGAATCGCCAGTGAATGCCCTCATCAGGCTGAAGATATAAAACAAGTACATTGGGCGTTATTCCGCCGCGTGCGCTGCTTGGGAAAAGCAGATGCGGCGGCTCCTTAAACTCGATCACGATCTGTGAGACTTTTTCTGCGAGGCGTTTTCCGGATCGCAAATAAAATGGCACACCCTTCCAGCGCCAGTTGTCAATCTGCAGGCGAAACGCGGCGTATGTTGGAGTGGTCGAATTTGGATTGACGCCTTCCTCTTCAAGATAGCCTTTGTATTGTCCTAGCACCGTGTTCGCCGCTATGGTTTCTCCACGGACGGGCTGGATCGAACTCAATACCTTTACTTTTTCATTGCGTAACGCATTGGCGTCAAACGAAGCGGGCGGTTCCATCGCGACCAACGACATCAGCTGAAGCAAATGATTCTGAAACATGTCCCGCACGACGCCGACGGTATCATAGTAGCCTGCACGATGTTCCACGCCGACCTGTTCCGAAACAGTGATCTCGACGTGATCAATATAATTCCGATTCCAGAGCGGCTCGAAGATCGTATTTGCAAAACGGGTCACCAAGATGTTTTGAACGGTCTCTTTGCCGAGATAATGGTCAATGCGATAAATTTGATTCTCGTTCAGCGCCTTATGGATCTGGAGATTCAAACTTCGCGCCGAAGCCAGGTCGGTACCGAACGGTTTTTCGATCACCACGCGCCGCCAGCCGCCATTTTCTGTAAGCTGACCCGTTAGGCCGAGCAGATCAATAATGCTGGGAAATATGCCCGGCGGCGTCGCCATATAATAAAGACGATTGCTGGAACCGTTTTCCCATTTGCTGATGAAATCATTCAATCTTTTAAAATCAATCAGATCGGTGTAACGGCCTGGCTGATATGCAAAATCAGCCGCAAACGCATTCCATTCTTCTTCATTGTATTTGAACTGCGCGAATTGTTTCATCCCGTCACTGAGATGTGCGCGGAATTGCTCATCGGTGAAAGCCGTGTTTCCGTATCCGACGATACGGAATTTTTTGGGCATGCGCTGTTTGAGGAATGAATCGAACAGCGACGGAACCAGCTTGCGCTGGGTCAGATCGCCGGATGCGCCGAAAATGATAATGGAAGTGGGAAGATCGTTGCTCATAAAAACCTTATTCTACAGAATCCACGGAAAATCTAAAATCGTGGGTTTGCGATTTTATTTCGTAGAATTATTTTTCTTTCTTCATGGCATGTCCGCCGAATTGATTTCGCATGGCGGCCAGTAATCTTGCCGAGTAATTCTCGTCATCGCGGCTGACGAAGCGCATTTGCAGAGCCAGCGTGATGATCGGCGCCGGAACATCGTGGTCAATGGCCTCGGCCACCGTCCAACGGCCTTCGCCGGAGTCCGCAACCCACGGCGCAATGTCAGAAAGAGTTGGGTCATCTTTTAAGGCAATGGCGGTCAGATCCAATAGCCATGAACGCACCACGCTTCCGTATCTCCAGATTTCCGCGATCTCATCCAGATTCAAGGTCAAACTCTTTCTTCGCCTTCATGATGTTGAACCCCTCGGCGAGAGCCTGCATCATGCCATACTCGATTCCGTTGTGAATCATTTTGACGAAATGTCCCGCGCCGTGAGGACCGACGCGGCCCCAGCCTTGATCCTTGCCGGGTGCGAGTGTCTCAAAGACGGGACGCATCTTTTCCACGACTTCGGGCTTGCCGCCGATCATCAAACTATATCCTTCGCTGATACCCCAAACTCCGCCGCTTGTGCCGCAGTCGAGGAATTCGATTCCTTTTGATTCCAATAATGCCGCGTGGCGGATCGAATCCTTATAGTTAGAGTTGCCGCCGTCAATAACGATATCGCCTTTGGATAATAAATTTGACAACGTCTGAATCGTATTGTCCGTGGTTTGACCGGCGGGAACCATCGTCCAAACCACGCGCGTGGCGCTTTGAGTTTGCTTGACTGCTTCTTCGAGCGAGTGCGCGCCCTCCTGCACCGTTATCCACGGCTGACTGTACTGTCGCTGCTGTACGCGCAAACCCGATCACGCGATGTCCGCCGCGCACCAACCGCGTGGCCATGTTCAAACCCATCTTGCCTAACCCAATCATTGCCAGTTCCATTATTTGCTCCTAGAAAGTCAAGTTCTTAGAATTGCTTCTTGCCGCCAACTTGTCCACCATCCAGATCAGTTCACCATCTGTCGGGCGGATGCGCTGCGCGGGAAATTGTTCGGGATGATATCCGCCATACAAGACGTTTGCAAGAGTTTGCGCCTTACTTTCTCCGCTGACGAGAAAGATGATTCGGCGCGCGGAATTTAAACACAAGCGGAGTCAATGTTACGCGATTGGCAGGACGATTTTGATATTGCGCAGTGACCGCCATTGTGGGTGTCGATACTTCACTTCTGAACCCGGGAAGAGCGACGCGGTATGTCCATCCTCGCCCATACCGAGCAGAGCCAAATCGAAGTCGCGGCCAATCGAGCGGAGGGGATGCGAATTGCTTTAGGACGAGAGCATAATCTTTTGCGGCCTCAGCAGGCTCGAAGTCCGATTCGACGCGATGAATGTTTTCTGCTGGAATTGGGACATGGCTCAGTAATGCATCATATGCTTGTCGATAACTGTTTTCTGAATCTTCAATCGGAACGCAGCGTTCGTCGCCCCAAAATACATGGACGTGCGGCCAATCAACTTGTTCTTTATATGGTGATTGGGCAAGTGAGCTTATATAATTCTGATGGCGTGTTGCCGCCGCTCAAGCTGACAAGAAACCGTCCGCGCTGGAGAATGGCTTGCGCCGAAGTTTCAATAAATAATTCGGTTGCAGCGCGGCTAAGGGATTCGAGATTATCGAAGATTCGAATATTGGATTTTGGTTTTGTCATTGTCGGAATTATACGTCGGTTTGCAGATTTGACTCGCATGAGCTACAATCGCGGCGTGACTATCATTGACTTCAAACGACTCACTGCGCATCGTACGCGGACCTTCCATTTGCCGCCCGCCAAACCGCTTTCATCTCAATCCCAGGCTTTACGCTTCGTCAATGAGCGCGGCTTTATTTATTTTTGGCCGATCAAAGGGATTGATCTTCCAAGTCTGTGGACGGCTGTTGCCGGGGATCGTCCGGTTCCGGATGCGCATGATGATCCAGCTCACGTTACGTGGGGCTGGAAAGATGATGCGTTACCCAAACGCATTTGGTATTATGCAAAAATCCTGCACCGCAAAGCGACGATGATCGCGCTGGATGTTGTTCCATACTTTTATGCGCTCTCCCAAAATTATGGTTCACCCGGAAGAAGATCATCTTGTGGCTTATGAAGAAGGCCGTTTGACTTTAGCCGCAAAAAATATCTACGACGCCTTGTTTAAAGAAGGCGCATTGGATTCCATCTCGCTTCGCAAGGCGGCGCGCATGACCAGCGCCAAAGAATCGGAATGGAATCGCGCCCTTGAAGATTTGCAGAAAGATTTCAAGATTTTGCCGGTTGGCGTTGCTGAAGTCGGGGCATGGAAATATGCGTTCATTTATCAGATCACCGCGCGGCATTATCCTGATTTGCCTGAGCAGCGCGCATGTGATCAGCGAATCGCAGGCGCGGACAAAGCTATTGGAACTCTATTTCGATTCAGTGGGCGCGGCGCAAGCGCGGGACGCTGAATAAATTATTTGGCTGGGGAACCGAATTGATGTCACGCGCATTGACGCGATTGATCGAAAACGGAAAAATAAAAATTGCCGAGCATCCAAAACAAAAAGGCGAATGGATGGCGCTGGCGAAGTTATGCAAAGATTAAATATCTAATATTGCAACTCATTCAAATGAAATACGTATATCTTTGCGGACTTGGCGAAAGTTCCAATTTGTTATACACTGAATTTGTAAGTCTCATGAGGAGAAAAGTATGAGCAGACAAAACCGTACCCAACTTGCGCTTGGCATTTTGCTGGTACTGATCGGCGCGTGGTTTATCGCCGTGCGACAAGTACCCATCTTGAAACCGTTTTCCAATTTGAATTTTGATTGGCCCTTTTATGTGATCGGAGCGGGAGCGGTCCTGCTTCTTATTGGGTTGGTGACCGATGCGCCGCGCATGGCTATCCCCGCCGCAATCGTGGCTGGGATTGGCGGCATTTTGTATTATCAAAACATGAGTCAGGATTGGGAGTCTTGGAATTTCATGTGGACTTCTCATTCCCGGCTTCGTCGGCGTTGGAAATATTTTAGCCGGTTTGTTTGGCGATGACACGCGTCATAATATTGGACGCGGCATCAACCTGATCGTAATCAGCGCGGTGCTGTTTCTGATCTTTGCCGCGATCTTCAACCGGATCAACATCCTTGGAAATTACGGAGTGGCAGGACTGCTCATCCTGCTTGGTCTCTACGTAATTGGTCGCGGGCTGATGCAATCGCGTAGAGGAGGCTAATATGCGTCGCGGAGAAATTTTCTGGGGAAGTCTGCTTGTCCTGCTCGGTATATTGTTTTTTCTTCACACTGCCGGATATCTGGCAGGTGATGTGTTCAGTTGGTTCTGGCCGTTTGTGGTCATCGCAATCGGTGTATGGATTTTGATGGGCAGTTTTATGGCGCGCGTTGATTTTAACAACGCCGAAAAATTCTCAATCCCGTTGCAAGGTGCGAAGGAAGCCCGGCTCGAAATCAATCATGGCGCGGGACAGATTGATTTGTCGGCGGGGGCGAATGCGGGCGACTTTCTGACCGGCGTTTCCGGAGTTGGGATGAATCGATCCTCGCACATGGATGGAGATAAACTGGAGGTCGAGATTGATGCGGGCCCGAGCTTCATGCCGTTTATCGGACCGGAAGGAGGCGTCTGGCAATTTCGCCTCAATTCGGACCTGCCAACGTCTCTCGATATCGATGCTGGAGCCAGCCGCCTGAACCTTGATCTGCGTGACCTGCAAGTCAAATATCTTTCATTTGACGGCGGAGCCAGCCATATCGTTTTGACTTTGCCCGCTCGCGTTGAAAATATGGTTGCCGATTTGGAAGCGGGCGCGGCCAGCATTGATTTGAATGTTCCGCAAGGTGTGGGATTGCGCCTGCGTTTGAAAAGCGTTGGCACGCTGAAAATTGATGAGAGTCGTTTCGTGCCGCGTGAAGGCAGAACTTATCAATCTGCTGATTATGATACAGCGAAGTATCGCGCCGAGGTAACTATCGAAGGTGGTGCTACTTCGATCAGAGTTAGTTAGGAGAAACGAATGAATCGAATCAACTTTCGCATTTTCATTGGCGGCGCGCTGATTCTGCTTGGCTGTGTTGATGCTGTTGCAACGCTTCAATATTTTTAGCGGTGCAGTGGATATTTTTTGGGGTGCAATATTTCTTGTGGGTGGCGCTTACTTTTTATATCGTTTTGCGTTGGACATGCGAGGTGAATGGTGGGCTCTCATCCCCGGCTTTGCCTTGATCGGTGTGGGAGCTTCCATTGTTCTGCCCGGACAATGGTCAGGCTTTTCCTTTCTGGGTTTTCTCGGAATCAGCTTCCTGGCAATTTACCTGAGCAATCGTCAACGCTGGTGGGCAATCATCCCTGGGGGACGTGTTGATCACTTTAGGAATTGTTGCTGCGTTGGCAGATATGTATGGCGCTCGCGAAACAGGCGGAATCTTCTTCCTTGGGCTTGGCTTGACTTTTCTCCTGGTGGCGGTTCTCGCTTCCATGCAATGGGCATACATACCGGGCGTAATTTTACTTTTGATGGGCGTTGCATTGGGTTATACGCCTTTTGCGGGCGCGCTTAATTACGTCTGGCCCGCGGCGCTGATCTCTGATGGGGCTTTTGCTCATCTTTCAATTTGCCCGGCCCAAATAAACGTAAAGTCCCTGCATTGCAGGGACTTTATTGACATAGGTTAGGTTGCCAGCGTTATCTTGATTTTAACTTGCCTGTTTTATTTAAATTCCTATTTAAGATGGCCTGTACTTGTTTGCGGGAATCCTTCCAGCGGCCTGAAACTGCCTCGGCCAGCCGGTCGAGGATCACGCTTCCAAAACGAGGATGTTCGCGGCACAACTTTCGTAAATCGCTGCCGCGTATTCGCACGGCTTCGATTTCTGTTTCGCTAAATATGCCGGAAGTGTATATCTGGCCTCCCACAACCGCCGACCAGCCAAACGCGTCTCCTGCATGAAGGTGAGTGAGAATCATTGCGCGCACCATCGTAGGGTTTATAGTGGAGGACTACCGTTCCATTGATGAGAAGATATAAATAAGTTGCCTGTTCATTCTGCTCGAAGATGGGGTGGTTCGCGGGGCAAGTGAACACTTCAAACAATGGCGCGAGCAACTCCAACTGTTCGTCGCTTAGGTCTTGCAAAAGTGGAATTCGTTTTACTACGTCCAGCATTTATAAGCATCTTATCTCGGAGTAGAAGCGATTTTATAGTATCAAACTTCCTGAATGCATAGACATTCGTCCTTTTTTAGGTATGACAGGTTTATGGATGAGTTATACTGCGGGTAATGAAATTCAAGGACGATCCGTCTCAAGAACTTGAGTGGTAAAAATGTCGCATCGCACTTATCGTATCGTCGGTTTAATGGTGCTTGGCATCGGTTTGATTGTGACTGGTTTCGCTGTGTCGCACGCTGATTTTGACAACTCAAAATAATATCAACGCTGAATCACCAACAGATTTTTCGGCAATCCCGGCTAAGGTCCAGATGGAAGCGCCAGCTTTGACTCTCAACGATATTCAAGGAGTTCATCATTCTCTGTCCGATTATCGAGGACAGGTTGTGCTGGTGAATTTATGGGCAACGTGGTGTCCGCCTTGCCAGGCGAGATGCCTGTGCTTGAGGATTTTTACAAAAATCATCAAAACGAAGGATTTACTGTCGTTGCGATCGAAGACGGCGACCCGCCCACCGCTGTGAAATCATTTGTTCAGAAATATGATTTGGATTTTTCGATCTGGCTCGACCCGACCTATCAAGCGACCGAGCAAGCTTTCAAGAACTATAAACCTGCCAAGTTCATATGTCATTGATCGCGATGACATGATCCGATTGGAATGGGCCGGCGCAATCAGCGGACAAAATCTTGAGAAATATGTTACACCTCTCATCAAGGAGTGATGATATGAAGGCAAAAGTAACCTGGCAAAAAGAATTGCAATTTGTGGGAATGGCCGATAGTGGATTCCCGATAAAACTGGATAGCCATTCAAGCCCCGAGACCGGTGTGGGGCCACTGGAAATGGTTGCCATTGCGCTGGCGGGCTGTACAGCCATGGACGTGATTTCGATCCTGGTCAAAAAGAAAGTCGATGTTACGGGCTTTGAAGTTAAAGTCAATGCCGACCGTGCAGCCGATCCCCCGAAGCGTATTACAAAAGCTGTTCTTGAATATGTGGTGCACGGACATGGTGTGGATGAGGCTTCGGTTCGCCGGGCGATTGAACTATCGGTGACCAAATATTGTTCGGTTCACGCCACGCTTAAAGATTTATTTCCCATTGGTTTGACTTATTCAATTTATGAAGATGATAAGCTAGTCAAAGAAGGAACGTACCAGCATTGATTGAAAATGTTACGGCGCACTGTTGCAACTGCGCCGTAATTTTTATGGGCCTGTTCCGGATTTGATTTGGCTGTTGAAGTCGGAACATTGGCAAGCGGTCACTGTGACGCCATTCCGAGTCAATGTGCCTTGATAAGCCACGGCGCCTGCGTGAGTGATCCAACCTTCAAGGTTGAATGCGAGCGGGCCGTCGGCGAGAATCCATTCGCCATTATATTTTCGTGCGATGTGAACGTGCGTGCCGGTCACTTCGCCACCCTGGCACGAGGGATAGCCGATCATATCCCCGGCGTGTAATTGTTTCCCCAGCAGTGCTCGCGTCGCGCCTGCCAAATGTAAATAGAAAATGACCCAGCCGGTGCGTTCATCGCCATCGCCATCCAAGTCGAGAGCCAATCCATCGATGTTTGAGCGAACCACTAATCCGTCCGCCGCAGCAACAGCATAGTTCTGAGGTTCAACGGTGAAACAGCCATGAAACTCAGACGGAGGCGCAAAATCAATCGCGGCAAATGGTTCGCCCGATCCCCAGCCGGTGTGGGGACCGCCGGTATAAGTCCAGGTTTCGTTGCGTGCAAACGGCAAAAGCATGGGCGGTTGTTTGAGGCTTCCGGGAATCAGAACCAGATTGTTCGCCCATGGATCTCCAAATAGCTCCTTATATGTTTTTGCCAGGCCATTCGAACCAACCGCATGATCATAATCTGGCCCGGCGAGGAGTTGCGCAAAGTAATATTGGATTCCAACTGAACCCGCATTCAGCCAGGGGTCAGGGCGGACGATAGTTTTATCAGGCCGCTCGAACTCGATCAGATTCCCGGCACGCCAACCGTAATATCCGTTATTGAGCGTCTGCGCGGCAATGATCAGTTGATAATAAACTGTTTCCGAATAGAGCACATTGAATCCGAGTATGTACTCGCTTTTTGGTTCCTGCGGCAGACTTAGCGCGCCCGCTTGAAACTCCAGAAGCGCAAGCAATAATCGCGGACTAACACTATAGTTTGTGGCAACATAATCTACAATTTCCGCACCTGTGCGATACTCGCCTCCGGCATACCCAACATATTCCTTGAGCCAACCCGAGTGAGATGCGACAAAAGCGGATGTGTCGAAACCAATCAAAGTTGGGCCATTGACAAAAGCATTATCTGGAATGGTTTTATATGAGGTTCCCCATAATTCACGATAATAAATCGGGATTTCCATCGGCAGGCCGGGTGGCATGGTGGTCGCATCCGGTGGAATGATGGGATTGGCTGCCATGATTTCTGCAATCGTCGTGTTGAAGCGCGATGCCAGGGCAGGAATTGTATCACCGGTTTGAGCAATGTAATCAACCAATTCACCGGGTTTGTAGAAAGGACGCGTCGGGATGGCGGTGGGATTATTTTGAGCGGGAGCCGAACTGGTTCCCGAAAGTTGCGGAGTTGGTAATATCGGATTGGATGAACTGCATGCGGTTAATGTTAAGAAAATCCCCAAGACGAAGAAGTGTGTAATGGATTTAATCATTCGGATCGCGGAAGATGATGGATTGAGATTCTCCAAACGAATTCGCAGTAATCGTTTGTCCATTTTGCGTCATTGTGCCGGGGCAGAAACCATTATTGCATGGCTCGCTTCCGGTCATGGACTGTCCATCCGCTCAGCACCATTGGAATGGGTCCACCAGCCGGAATCCATTCGCCGTTGTATTTACGCACGAAATGCAAATGGGTGCCGGTTTCGTAGCCGCCGACGCAGGCCGGATGCCCGATGTGATCATTACGATTAACCCATTTTCCAACCGGCGGCGCTATTGGCAGCGGCAATATGCAGATAGACCAAATCCCAGCCGGTTTGTTCAAATCCGTCTCCATCCAAGATCTTCGACCACTACTCCGTTTTCAGAGCGGACGATGAGACCAGATGCGGCAGCCTCGACCCATGCCGGAGATGCGGCACAACCTCCATGATCGCTGGTTGGCGCAAAATCAATGGCGGCCATTGCGCCAGAGGGCAACCAAGCACCATGAGGTCCATTTGTGAGACTCCATTCAAAGTGGGGTTCGAACGGAAGAGTCAACACGGGTTGCGTGAGACCGGGCGGCAAGATTGGATTCACAATATCGCCGCGTGACCACGGATCGCCGAACATGCCGTTGTATAGAACCGAAAAGCCCTGATTGGAATTAATGATCTGAGCCCATTCCGATTGGCTGTGAAGCTGGGCAAAAAGATATTGAATGGCCACAGTTCCCGCATTGAGACGCGGATCAATGCGCAGGCTGGTACCGTCTGAAAATGTGAGGGTGGTCAGTGTGCCGGCGCGCCAGCCATAATATCCGATGGACAATTGATCAATAGCCCATTCTAATTGTAAAAACAAACCTTTATCCAATTGGTTTTCGTAGCCCATCGGATAATCGGTATGCAGGGAATCCAGAGGCTGGCCGCGCACCCAGTGACTTTCATATTCGAGGACTGCCAGCAGAAGCCGCGGGTTGATGGAATTTTCATAAGCGGCACGTTTGATTTCATCCGCGCCGCTCATCCAGCCGGTCGAGCCGAGATATTCACGATAATTGCTCAAAGCGCCGCCTGCCTGGCTGACATAACCTGCAGATATCGAAATTCACAGCGGTGGCAGAAAAGACCATTTCGCTATCGGGAATGATTTGGATATTCGGTGTGGTTGCATCAGTGATCCGTTTTGGAATGATCAGCAAAGTGCCGGGATTAATCAATGTGGTTTGTGGAAGATCTATATTGGAACGGACATCAGAAAGGCTCACGTTAAATCGGGCGGCCACTGCTGGAAGTGTGTCTCCGCTTTGCGAGTAATATAGCAAAGTGGGGACATCGAAAGTCGGGAGAAGAGCCGTTGCCTCTGCGTTAGGCTTGTTTTGAGTTGGTAATGGCGTGGATGTTTCAATAGGGATAGATGTCGGCGTGACCGGTGAAAGTAGCGGTATCCTGCGGCGTCAAAGTTGGCGTATCAGATGCCGGCACAGTGTAGGTAGGAAGAAGCGAAGGAATGGATGTGGCGCTTTCAACGGTTGGAGTTGAGTAAGTTCCCCACAACGCGGGCGTTTGCCCGCAAGCAGTTAATAATATGGATGCGATGAAGAGAAAGGGGAGAAGACGTTTCACAGTGAATCCGGTTTATTATTATACCCGCCTTGATTAAAGTGAAATGTGTAAAAAGTATGTCAATGTCATTACTTACTATTGCCCGCTCGCAATAACATTCACATCATTATCTTGAAATTTGATTCTGTGTGCTGCTGCCTTCATCGGCTTCGAGTGTGACGGAGCCTCGCTTGAGATAACCATCATATTCCGTTCCGGTTCCGCTCGAGACCCAGCCATCCAATATGAAACGGAAGATTGCCGTCGGCTGCGATCCATTCACCGTTGTATTTGCGGACGAGATGGAGATGGCTAGCATTGGCGATTCCGCCTTCGCACGAGGGATGTCCGATGTGGTCACCGGCATAGACATAAGTCCCAGCGTTCACGCGGTCTTGCGCGGCCACGTGCATGTAAAGAATATCCCAACCGGTTTGTTCATATCCGTCGTTATCGAGGTCTTCCATCACGGCGCCGTTCGAAGCGCGGACAATCCAGCCATCGGCAACTGCGGTTTCCCATTCACTGCCGGTTGCACAACCTTGAACATCTGTTGGTGCAAAATCAAGCGCGCCCCAATTCGTACCCGTGTCCCAACTCTCATGTGGACCCGCGGTGAACGCCCACATCACGCCAGGTTCGAAAGGCAATTGCAAGGTTGGCTGAGTCAAGTCCGGCGGAAGCAATGGCTCGATGGCATAATCGAACGGACTTCCGAAAAGGAGCGAATACGCTTCAAACAAACCAAAAGCAGTGACATCCGTATCCCATGTGGTGCGGCCATCGAGTTTGGAGAAAAGATTTTGAACACCAGCAGTTCCGGCATTGATGGTCGGGTCAATCGGTATGATGCTTCCATCGCCGGCCAGCACCCAATTAGCAACTGCATTCTCTTTCCAAAGATAGAAGCCGCGATTGAGTTCGTTCGCCGTCCACGTCAGTTGATGATAGAGACCGACATGATTCGGTTCGACATAACCCAATGGATAGTCGAGCGTTGCCGGGTCAGGGCTGAGGCGTGTGACCCAATGGCTTCGATATTCGATGAGCGCCAGCAGAAGCCGCGGATTAACCGAATAATCCTGCGATACTTGGATAATGATCTGCGCGGCGGTCATCGGCTCGCCATTGATATCTGGCGAGGTCGGATCGTTGACGGCTTCGGTGTAACTCGCAAGATATCCATCCATGTTTTGGATAAAGGCTGCGACGTCGAACTGCGAGCTGGCCGGGCCATAGACCAATTCGGAATCCGGGATGATCTTGAACGACGATCCAACCTGACCCGGAGCGGGTTGCGGGACATTTAGCGTTTGCCCAACGGATATCAAATTCGGATCGTTGATGCCGTTCGCTTGCTCCAGCGCGTCGACGCTGATGCCGTATTTTTGCGCGATATCTCCGAGTGTGTCTCCCGTTTGGACAGTGTATTGCGCCGCGTTCTGACGCAGGGTGGGCAGGGCATGAGGCACATCTGCAGTGGGCGTGGTCATCGGCGAGTTTGGATCGCGCTGTGGGGGCAATGTAACTGATAATGCCGCGCGCGTTGGAGTTGGCCCCGATCGTGCGCGTCGGTGAAGGAGTTCCTGTTTCGTTTGAATTTGGAGTAGCACTCAACGGCACGAACGGATTGTAGGTTGGATACGGAGTGTTTGAACTTGAAGTGGATGAGCAAGCCGATAAAATTGCGAATAGGATCAACAATATACTCAATCGTCGAAAAGACATGGAGATGATTTTACCAAAGAGTTAGAACAGTTTTGTATCGTAATTGGCTAATTAAATCATGCACTCTCATTTTGTATTTAATATCGTTCGTAGTGATTGGATTCTTGCAGGCTGAGCATTCTCATCCAAACAATAAGTTAAACTTTATCCCAACCTGCGAGCAACTTCGATGCCGACCGACTTGGGCTGGGGCACCAATCCAGCTATACATTGTATAATGGATATTTTGGTTGCTCTAATATTTCCAAAACTTCGATTCCGGCACATTCAATTTCCTGCACCCATTCGCTTAGGATAATTCCCCTGTCCATTCCTATTTGATAATCATCCAAATCTTTTCACTCATAACTAAGATCTGGTTCTATAATCAAGTCAAGTTCCAAATCTAAAGCGTCAATTCAGCGATGGCTTCGGCGAAGTCGTAATTGAAAATTGACATATTAGGATTTATATTTGTCGCTGTCGTGGCTCCAAAAAAAGTTAATTGAATAACATTTTTGCGGTTCAAGCGATAGAAGAACACGATTAGTATACCAAATAGGCTTATCTAGCTTCTAAGATTTGTCTCCAAAATCCCAGCGGCGTCTGCCGTTCTGTTTCCCTTCCAAATAACCTTCCGTCACATACCCATCTATATCGGGTAGGAGGGCCAGCGCCAGCTCTTCGTGAGTGTTTTGCACCACGATCACCGGCAATGCGGCTAGATTTGCTGGTTGTCTCCATGCCGTGACCTCACCGGCTTTCCAGGTTGATGACATTTAGGTGCTTTTCTTTCCGGACTTGCGATGTGCGACATAAAATCGTTTGGGATCCGATTGAAATGCGCCAAGGCAGGATTCGGTGCAAAAGTAAATCGTCCGTCCGCGATATTCAGCGCACGGAAAATATTGCGGATCGGTATTGTGATATATTCGTCCGCAAAGAGTCACGAAGTGCGTCGAGCGCATCTCAACCAACTTTGATTTACTCATAATTCTCTTTGTAAGCAATTAATGCATGTGCTGCTTTTAAAGGTTTCTAATTAGGCGACGGAAATATCATTAATTGTGATTTGGCGATTATAACGAAAAACCTCCTGTGTGTGGCAGGAGAATTGAAAGCCTAACATTTGTTCCACAAGCGCTTGGTCGTTCTTCTGGTCAGGTTACCAACGGGGAGGGCGATCTGGTACTGGAGGCAATAGCGTTAGAGTAGATCAATGATGAACTCGCTGCCATTATACTAATCGAGACCAAGCAAGGGAGCCGGCAGATTGGGACGCATGGCTTGCAGGGCATCTCGGACTGCCCCTTGAGTGTGACGCCACAGCACTACCGGGTCGGTCCAGGCGCTCCCAAGTCGGTGCGGGTCAGCCAGCCTGTTTAAATCTTGGCCTGCGGTGGTCTCTCCAAAGTGGGCCACCAAGTCAATGTCCAGGAAATCCGATTGCTTTTCATCATAGTTTGTAAAGGTCCGCACCGGGATGGCCCGCCGTAGCAGACTGCCGCGTTTGGTGATGCTCGGACCATGGACCGACTTGACCCGTACGGGCCGCAGGCAACGGTCCATGTTGGCTGAACAGGTGCGTAAGAATAACTACTTGGTTTCTGTCGAGAATTGGATCTCACCGCAACGCTCTAATACTTTCAGACTTTCCGGCATATACGGATTGAGCCACTCAGAGCCATTCCAAACGTAGACTTCCCAGGCCTATTCGAGTGCCGAGACCACCTCTCCACGGTAAATGTCCTGTCGTCCTTCCGGCCTGCCGTTTCGCCGCCGATAACCATGCTTCAGCAAGCGTAGTACGTATTTCCGATGAAAGCCGCTGACGGCTGTGAATTCGTACAAAATCTTTTTTTCCTTCCAGTATCGTGGCGGGAGTAATTATCAGTAGTTCGCGTTTGCTTCGATTAGTCATCGTGGTGCTCTTCTGACAGTCCGGGTATACTCTCGGAAAGTAACATCATTTTTGATTCAATGTCACTGCACAAAGTAATCTTATTTATGATGCAATTCGGATGTGATAAAGAATGGACTTAGAACGATTATAATTAGTTGCACCAAAAACCATTTTCTAAAAAATCCTATGTCACTAATTGAATGTATTCCCAACTTTTCCGAAGCGCGGCGACCTGAAGTAATAGATCAGATTGTCGCAGCTATCACATCGGTTGAAGGCGCGCGCTTGCTAGACCGTTCGTCCGATCTCGATCACAACCGAACCGTGCTGACTTATGCTGGTCCGCCCGAAGCGGTGGAAGAAGCGGCGTTTCGCGCTATCAAGACGGCTGCCGAATTGATTGATCTCAACAACCACACTGGCGAACATCCGCGCATCGGCGCGACGGATGTCATTCCGTTTGTTCCGCTTTCGGGCGCAACCATGGAAGATTGCGTGGCGATGGCGAAGCGATTAGGTCAACGCGTCGGTAACGAACTCAATATCCCGGTCTATTTGTATGAAGCGGCGGCAACGCGTCCTGAAAGAACCAATCTCGAAAATATTCGCAGAGGACAATACGAAGGACTCAAGTCCGAAATTGAAATCCGATCCGGATCGCAAACCCGATTACGGTCCGGCGAAACTCGGAACCGCTGGCGCAACGGTGATCGGTGCACGAAATCCGTTGATTGCCTTCAACGTTTATTTGACGACATCCGAAGTTGAAATCGCCAAGAAAATTGCGAAAGCCATTCGCCAATCTTCGGGCGGATTGCGATATGTGAAAGCGCTTGGACTTTTGGTGGAAGGCCGGGCACAAGTTTCGATGAACCTGACGAACTTCCGCGAAACTCCGATTGGACGCGTGGTTGAAATGATTCGCCGTGAAGCACAGCGAAATGGAGTTGCCATTCATCACAGCGAATTGGTCGGGCTTGATTCCGCAAGAAGCGTTGATTGATGCGGCGGTTTGGTATACGCAACTCGATCAATTCAGCACCGAACAAATTCTTGAGTCGCGGCTTTATCAATCCGGCGATTCTCGATCGAAAGAATCAGACGCGTCGTTCCTCGACGATTTAGCGGCGGCGACTGCCGCGCCGGGCGGCGGCTCCGCCGCAGCTTATGCCGGCGCGATTGGTGCCGCGCTGGTTGCCATGGTTGCGGGCTTGACGATTGGCAAGAAAAAATACTGCCGCGGTCGAAGCCGAGATGCAAGCCGATCCGCGTGCAGGCCGAAGAGTTGCGAAAAGAGTTGACCGGATGCGGTTGAAGATGATTCGGCGGCGTTCGAAGCGGTGATGGGCGCGCTCAAGCTTCCGAAGGAAACGGATGAGCAACAAAAGGCGCGCGCGGCTGCGATCCATATCGCGACGATCAATGCCGCGTATGTTCCATTGCAAACCGTCAAGATATGCGATCAAGGTGATGGAACTGGCCGCGCGCTGTGCAATGGATGGAAATCTGAATGCGATCAGCGATGCCATGTCCGGCGCAGCAATGGCGCAGCGCCGCGTTGACAGCCGCAGGATATAATGTCCGCATCAATTTGAATTCACTGGAAGATAAATCGGCGGGAGAGAAGATGTTAAAAGAACTGGCCGATCTGGAGAAGCAGGCCGATCAGATCGAGAAGGAAATCCGCAAGACGATGGAAGAACGCGGTGGAGTTGCAGTAATTCGGAAATCGTAAAAGCTGCAAGATTTTGTTTAGGAGAATCAAGCATGGGACTTAAACCTGATCACTGGATCCGCAAGATGGCCCTGGAATACAAAATGATCGAACCATTCATCGAGCACCAAGTGCGCGACCGCGTCATTTCGTATGGGGTTTCGTCGTACGGCTACGATGTGCGCGTGGCAGATGAATTCAAAATCTTCACCAACGTTTTTGGCGCGACGGTTGACCCGAAACAGTTCGATCCCAAAAGCATGGTGGACTTTGTCGGCGAGGTCTGTGTGATCCCGCCAAACTCCTTTGCGCTGGCGCGGACTGTCGAATATTTCCGCATCCCGCGCAATGTGCTGACAATATGCATCGGCAAATCAACGTATGCGCGCTGTGGCATCATCGTCAACGTCACGCCGTTCGAGCCGGAGTGGGAAGGCTTTGTCACGCTGGAAATCTCAAACACCACTCCTCTGCCAGCCAGGATTTATGCCAATGAAGGACTGGCGCAAGTCCTTTTCTTTGAGGCCGATGAGGAATGCGAAACTTCCTATGCCGATAAAAAGGGCAAGTATCAAAAACAACAATCCATTGTTTTGCCAAAACTTTAACACCTGAAATTTGACCGTCTTCCCGCTTCATGTTAGACTTGAATGTTCAAAATTTCAAGTCAAGGAGGTTGCCATGCGCAATCGTCAGGGATGTTTGGCGGGTCTGCTGGAACTCTTCTTTCTCGATCGGGCATTTGGATGGCTCGAGAGGCGTTTTGGTTTTGGCCGCGGTTGTTCGTGCAGTGGGTGTGGATGCGGCTTCATCATGCTGATCCTATTCATCGTAATCGCTCTCTCCATATTTACTCATACTAACTGGCTTCGTCCGTTCTAATGCGCGGATGGTTATTCGCCGCGATCGTTGCATTGACGATCATTCCCTCCGTCGTTATGGCGCAGGGAATAACTTCGCCGGTTATCACCGCGCCGACTGCGGGCCAGATTTTGCGGGGACAAGTTTCCATCACCGGCACAACGGATATGTCAAACTTTGCCTCTGCTGAATTGGATTTCGCTTACGCATCCGACTCGACCGGCAGTTGGTTCCTCATCCAAACTTTTTCCCAGCCGGTTGCGAATTCAGAGCTCGCGATCTGGGATACGACTTCGATCAGCGACGGAGATTATATTCTGCGCCTGCGCGTGACATTGCAGGATGGTTCATCTCGAGGATGCGACAGTAAAGGTCAAAGTGCAAAACCAAGCGCCGCTTCCAACAGCTACTTCGACAATCACGCCGGCAATTACTTTCACACCAGCCTTCGTACCTCAGCCTTCAACGCCAGTCGTTGTAATTGCATCTCCAACTTCCGACATCGCCGCCAATATTTTCCACGCCGACTGCGCTTCCGGCCAATCCCGTTGAAGTGCAGACGAATGAAATTTATGCGGCATTCAACGCGGTGCGTTGGTTATCGTTGTTCTTTTCTATTGTTTTTGGCAGTTCTGATTCGGCTGCGACGTTCCTGATACAACTGATGCATGACACCTTGAATCCTTCCTTCAATCATCGGCCTCGGAAACCCCGGCCGCGAATACAGAGACAATCGCCATAACTCCGGCTTCATGCTGATTGACTGGCTGATTGTCCGACTCAACACGCGCGGCATGAAACTGCAATCTAAAGCCATCGTCACGGATGCCGTTTATAACGAACATAAACTTATCCTTGCCAAACCGCAGACGTATATGAATTTGTCGGGTCAAGTCCGCGCAGGGGCTGATTCATTTTTATAAGTTGCAGCTAACCAATGTGTTGATTGCTCACGATGATCTTGATTTTCCGTTCGGCACAATCCGTATGCGGCCCGGCGGCGGACCCGGCGGACAAAAAGGCCTCGCTTCCACGATTGAACAACTTGGCACCGAAGATATTCCGCGCTTGCGGCTTGGCATTGGCCGTCCGCCCGGACGAATGGACGTGGCTGATTACGTCCTGCAGAATTTTTCCAAAGATGAAATGAAAGAATTATCTTCCATCCTAGACCGTGCCGCCGATGCTGTGTTGACTTTTGTAATGGATGGTTTGGATAAGGCGATGAATAAATATAATGGTGATATGCGCGAATTGTAATTCGGGAATTGTTATTATCGAACATCGTTTTTGAATAACGAAAATTGAATGCAACTTTTCCTCGATAAAATCCGCGCACTTCCACAATATCAGCAATTGCTGAAACAAATTCAAGCTGGCGAGGAACATTCCCGGCTTGGGTTTGCCGCGTGCCGCGCGTTTGCCGATCCTTGCCGCGTTGCATCAGGATTTAAATCAACCTATCCTGCTCGTCACTGACCGGGCCGACCATGCGCTATCTTTATTCGATGAATTGGGATTTTGGACCAAATCGCCGCGCTATTTGTTTGCCGAGCCTAATCCGCTATTTTATGAACAGGCATGCATGGAGTGCGACCACGCGCCGTGAACGCTTGCAGACTCTAACTGCCTTGGCCGCGTATCATTTGCCGTTTGTTGAAAAACCCGAAACGCCGCCGATCATCATTGCTTCTGCGCGCTCGCTGATGACGCGCACCATGCCGCGTCGTGATTATCTTAAGGCTTGCAAAAAACTCTCTGTGGGCCAAGATGTAAAATCAGATTTGCTTCTGCGAAGTTGGTCCGAGATGGGATATCAGCGCGTCAACACCGTTTTGGAACCGGGTCAGTTTTCAAAGCGTGGCGGGATTCTTGATGTATGGCCGCCTGCGGAAAAATTGCCCATCCGGTTGGATTTCTTTGGTGACGAGATCGAAACGATCCGGCAGATTTGATCCAGCCTCGCAACGGACGATTGAGAAACTGAATTCAACTTTGATCACGCCTGCGCGCGAATTTATTGCCAATGGTTACTCGAACAAGATTAACTGAGTTCGAATCTCAATCATCCGAATTTCACATTCCATTGCTTCATCCACAACCTGCAAGTCTGTTGAATTATCTTCCATCTAAAATCATTGGTGGTGATTGATGATTTGTCTGTTGTGGAAAGCATGGTAGCAGAAGTTGAAGAGCAAGCCGTTAAGCTCAGGCAGGAAAGCATTGATGAGGGCCTGCTCTCACCGGACTTTCCGATTCCTTATATCACCTGGCCTGAATTGCTGGATGATTTCCACGATCATGCGATGCTTGAGCTGGGTCATTCAACGGCGACCCCCTTCCAGCTCCCCCCATTTTCGGAGAAAATGGGGAGAGAAAGAGGGGGGTGGTATAGCGAATCGTTTTTCTCATGATGAAAGATTTGGCGGGAGGTTAAAACCATTCGTCGAGCACGCCTCCGATTTGGTGTCGAAGAATGAGACGGCGATCATTGTCTCACGGCAAAGCGAACGTTTGCAGGATTTGTGGAAAGAACTCCAATTCAGCCAATCGATGGCAATCCGCAGTTTATCGAAGCATCATTATCTGAAGGCTTTATTGTTGCAGACCAATTTCTATTCATCTAATCACTGACTCCGAAATCTTCGGCTGGGAACGGCCCCAGCCGCGCACGAAACAACGCGAAGTTGCCGAGACACCTGAGTCAGTGTATGCCGATTTGCAGGCGGGAGATTACGTCGTTCATATTGATCACGGTGTGGGACGTTTGTCGGATTAGTGCAGCGCGAGTTGGATCGGCATGATCGCGAATTTCTTGCCGTCGAATATGATGGCGGCGGACAATTGTATGTGCCTGTCCATCAAGCGGATCGCTTGACGCGTTATGTCGGTGCGGAGGGCGTTGAACCCGCTTTGGATCGGTTGGGCGGCCAGGAGTGGCACGAGAAAAAAGTCCGCGTGAAAGAAGCGGTGCTTGAAGTCGCGCAGGAGATGCTCGACTTGTACGCGCGGCGCAACGTGGTGCAGGGGTATTCGTTCAAGCCGGATACGCAATGGCAAAAGGAATTGGAAGATTCGTTTCCATATGTCGAGACCGACGATCAGAAACGCGCGATTGCCGACATCAAGCGCGATATGGAATCGCCGCGGCCCAATGGATCGTCTGTTGTGCGGTGATGTGGGTTATGGAAAAACCGAAGTGGCATTGCGGGCCGCGTTCAAAGCCGTGATGGATGGCAAACAGGTTGCGATGCTTGTGCCGACCACGGTTTTGGCGCAGCAACATTATGAAACTTTTTTACATCGTCTGGCGGCGTTCCCAGTCAAAGTCGAGATGCTTTCGCGCTTCCGTTCGCCGCGAGAGCAGGATGAAATTTTGCTTGCGCTTGCCATCGGCGAGATTGACATCATCATCGGTACGCATCGCTTGATTTCATCCGATGTTCAATTCAAGGAACTTGGTCTTGTCATCATTGACGAAGAGCAACGCTTCGGTGTGACACACAAGGAGCATCTTAAAAAACTTCGCACCGAAGTGGATGTGCTCACGCTCACGGCCACGCCAATTCCGCGCACGTTATATATGGCGCTCACCGGCGTGCGCGATATTTCCAATCTCAACACGCCGCCGGAAGAGCGTCTGCCCATCGTCACGCACGTCGGGCCATACTCACCCAAGCTGGTTCGGCAAGCCATCCTGCGCGAACTTGAACGCGGCGGGCAAATCTTTTTTGTGCATAACCGCGTCAACACGATTGATGCGATGAAGGCGCATCTCAATCAACTCGTGCCTGAAGCGCACGTGGATGTGGGTCACGGCCAGATGCCAGAACATGAATTGGCGGATGTGATGCATCGCTTCAACTCGGGCGACGTGGATATTCTGCTTTCGACGACCATTGTTGAATCTGGATTGGACATTCCGAACGCAAACACCTTGATCGTGGACCGTGCCGACACTTTTGGCCTCGCTCAACTCTATCAACTGCGCGGCCGGGTCGGACGGGGAGCGGCGCGCGCGTACGCGTATTTTTTCCGCCACCGAAAACTTTCCCCGACGCTCGAAGGCCAACAGCGACTCGAAGTTATTGCCGAGAATACGCAGCTTGGCGCGGGTTATTCGATTGCGATGCGCGATCTGGAAATCCGCGGCGCGGGCGAACTGCTCGGCACGCGGCAACACGGACACATTCAAGCCGTTGGCTTTCATCTTTACACAAGATTGCTCGCCGATGCCGTGAAACAAATCCGGATTGCAGCAGGCGACAAACTTAAGTTGGGTGATGCCCCCGCAACTCAATTGACAAGCTTCAATCAACCAATTTCCATGCCGGTCAATGTGGACTTGCCATTAGCTGTTTGCATTCCCGCCGATTACATCGCTGACCAGGATTTGCGCTTGCGTTTATATCGTCGCATCGCGGACTTGCGCGATGAATCCGAGATCGAAGCCTTGACCAATGAATTCAGTGATCGCTTTGGCGAATTGCCGGAGATGGTCCAGAATTTTTTTTATCAAATGCGCGTGAAGTTGCGCGCCGAGAAGGCAGGACTTGCTTCGATTGGAATGGAAACCGGTCAGCTCATTTTGCGTTATCCTCCTAATGCGAATGGCAATGAAGAGAAACGCCTGCACGACCTCGCGCCCGATATTCGCGGCGGCAAAGGCGCGTACTGGTGCATGTTTGCAAAGGACGATGATTGGATGGAGAGGCTGTTGGAGGTATTAAAGCAATTAGACGAGAACTAGTATTTGCATTAGATGATGGTTGGCTTAAGAAAGAATTATTAGATGGGTGTAGGTCGCACTCGCGACCAGCGAACTCGATCTTCAATCCTAGATTCTATTGGTCGAAGTATAGACTTAACAGCCTCGAAATAATAAAATGGAGCATACGGATTCACACAGAATAGTATCTAGTGTAGTTTTGGATACTAGTCGAATTCAATTCCTCAATTCCGATAGACTTTTTTCATGCTTTTGCCAGTATGCAAAAAAAGTCTTCACAAGACGAAGTTCTCGTTCTTGAGCGAAACTTATCTGCTTATATATAACTAGGCGAAATGAATTATCAGATTGGAAACCCTGAGTTACGTAATCTCTGCACGTCGGACAGCCGATATGACAGAAATGATCGCTTTCAACATGAATTAACCAGTTTTTGATAAGTAGTTTGAATTGCCACGCTATTATTGTTTGCGCAAAATAATTTCCACATTGCTTTCAATTATGCATTTCTTAACTGCCAACCACTTACGTAAAAGTTTTATCGCATTTTTTTGATTTGTATCTAATATTAAGCTTATAACATTTTCTATTCCTTCCAAGCAAAGCAAGTTATGTATAGTATTAGCAAGCGCACGCGGGGTCGAGTCTTCACGCGAATATTTAATTGGACAAAACGGGATGAGTAATTTTTCTTACTGGCAAGAAGCCAAGCCAACTTTGCAAGATCCAGATAATACCAAACTCGGATTGAAGTGTTACTCGGCCAAGGAAAACAAGGGTAAAGAAATTTGTCTTCTTCTGATAGAGACGTTTCGTTGCCCATGATAAGTTCGATGGGCATAACCTACTATGGATGGTAGTCTTTTCAATAACTATGCTTCAATTCCACCAAAACCAAGTCTCTTCTTCTACATTATCTTATTTTCCCGTCAGCAAAAAACCAAAAAATTTTCCATAGTCACGTCAGCGCGGCCAGAAGGCCGGAACGCGTTTGCGGTAATCCAAATAAGATGGATCGAAGCGTTCGATCAATTCTTTTTCCTCCACGAGCCGAATCCAGCCGATTAGCCCGAGCGGGGCGAAGAGAATAAAGGCAATCGAGTTGCCGTTTCCGTTGAGCAATGCCAGTCCGATGATCACCCGCAATACACCCGCGTAAACGGGATGCCGCAGAACGCTGTAAATATTCGAGTCAACGATTTTTCCTTCTTCGGGATAATAAACGTAGAACAGAGCTAGGTTGTCCATGCCGAAGGCGGAAATTCCGCGTATCCATAACATTGCGCCGATCGATCAAAAACCATGTACCTAATATGAGGAAAACCACGGACCACCAACCACGCGGCACGAACGGACCATTCATGTATCCGGCGTGCGCCACCGCGGCCATAATGATCGCTAGCCCTGGGATGACGTAATGAGCGAATGCATTACGATAGGCAAGTTCCTTGTATTTTTCCTGATATGCTTTTTTGCGGGCAAAGAAAAGGCGTAATACAAGGAATCCAAGCGCGATCACAACGATCTGGCTGTCAATGCTCCATGTGGGGATGTGGTCTGAAATCACGAAGTACAAAGTGACCAGTACGAACCAACCCAAGAGGATATAACCCTGCCTGGGCTCTACCGCGCGGCGTGTTCAAATCAGGTACATGTTTGCGAATTTGCTCCATGCCATTGATTCTCATTCATCTCTCCGAATTCCTGTGAGTATTGCCAAACAGTTTCGTCAATAATACTTCTTACAACCTGGTGTGTAAATAACTATACCAAAGAATCCATGTTTCACCTGTAAAAACTTATCAGGCAATTTAGAGATTTATTCAAGAAGCAGTAATTCCTACAAAACAAACCGCCTTTTCTGCTCTTTTTGTGCTCTGAAAAACAGGTTTTCTACCGTGGATAGCCCCTATATACGGCGGGTAGCCAATAACTTTTTCCCTCAGATCGTCCTTCGAGGATCCTTTGACCAGCTTATACTCACCCTATCTTCATCTTCTGGCGGATTGGCCCTATTTCTCATATTCATAGCCCAGACATAGTCTTTAGTAGTACTTGTCAATTCCTCCAAATCCAAATTGCTTGTTCTTCTCCGTCATCTTGATAAAATAATTCAGCCGCTTCTGGAATTCCTTGGGGCGATTCCTGGCTCCGTCAATGAACGCAATTCGAATTCGTTGATACGTTTCCGAGAACTTTTGAAAATTCTTCCAGGCTTCCTTGTCTGCTTTGATTGCCTCGAGAATATCTTTCGGGATTTCAAATTCTTTCGACGAAATATCGTCGAGTGTAGCAAGCACATCCTTCATCACTTTGCCCTCGGCGATCAGTTTTCCTAATCTTTCTTTTTTGATTGCGAATATCCTGTCTTTGGATTGCGCCGCGAGATATCGTTGGGCAAAGCGTTCCTCATCTATTTTCTTGACGGTGCTGTCAATCCAACCGAAGCACAAAGCTTCTTCCACCGCGTCGTTATATTCGACCCTCGGCTTTCCGCTCGTCTTCTTGTAAAACACCAGCCAGATTTCTTTTTCGGTTTTGTAATTCTTTTTCAGCCACTTGCGCCATTTCGACGCGTGTGGCGGCGCAGAAAGTTTGCTTAATATCCATTCACTTTTGATGATAGGCTTGCTTCAACGCATTTCGACGTCAAGCTTCTTCATCTGAAGCATAGCATGCGTGTCTCTCTGCGCCTTACTCCGGATCCTTGTCCCCAAGCAGCTCGCCCAAAATTGTTTGTACGATTTGCAGCGACACGCCGAACTTGTCCTTCAGCCAGCCGCATTGTCCTTTTTCACAGCCCGCGGCAAGTTTTTCTCACAGTTCGTCTACTTCTGCCTGTGTTTCGCAATTAACGAAGAAAGATATCGACTGTTGAGTTTAATCCCTGGAACCGATCCGCCGTTCAACGGCATGAATTCCTGACCCCCAGTTGGAACGATGCAGTCATGACTTTTCATTTGGGCCCAGGCACTTCATTTCCCTTGCGGGTAACACTTCCGATTTTTGGATTTTTTTTAAGAACGGAAGTATACGAATCAGAGAACGGGATTATCTTTTGCATACTGTTAACTCTCTATTTGTAATTGATAACTATAGTTTACCGGATTAGTCGGCGCCCCATCGCCATATATACTCATTGGCAACTTTGCCCACGTATTCAATGTCTTTATTGTCCACATAAGTTACCTTTAGCGGTAAAGGCTTGATTGATTCATATACCTGATCGTCAAGAACGATCCATCCTGAATTGTTCTGCGCAATAATTGGGAGCATATAATCTCCGAAATTGTCCTTTAGATAGTTGTAAGGGTAGATGGCACTGAAAGCGCTGTTTCCTTCAAAGATCATATACTGAGCAAAGTCGGTCGAAATCAGGACATCGCCTGATTTCACTTTGTCAAGCAGAAATGATTGGGTTAAATCTAACGTCGTCGTGATATTCTTCTGTAGTTGGCATCCATCCATAGTTGTTGTAAAACGTCGACAGCAAGATCTGAGAGCTGTTTATTGACAGAACTAGGAATATCAACGATATTAATATTGCTGGAAGATGTTTGCCCGAGAAAACCAGTTCCAAGAAAATCCATATGGCCCAAAAACCAATAGCAACAAGTGGGATGAACCAAAACTCCACATCAAGTAAGTAGCGAGCTTGAATATAATGATCGAAGAAAAACAAGTAAGAAAGCAATGAAATAGAAAAAAGTGCAATGAAGAAGGATGGAATAAAGTTAAATTTACGAACTTGTATGCCTATGATAATCGCACTGACAAGACCGATCATCGGAATGATGGCCAGTCTATTAAAATACCACTGTTGCTGGGGATTGGAAAAAAAGTAGCGAAGCCAATAACTCTGTATAGAATGAAATGAGACGAAGCCGCTTTTTTTGCTGTAAAGATATAAACCCCCAAGAAACAGAACCCCCAGTATCGCTAGAAATCCTATGAAAGCTTTACTCTTCACAATAATTTTTGACAGCAAGAATAAGCCAACAGTCCCGTATGCAATTGATATTAGTTTGAAAGTTGAATCCGGGTCTATAATAGTCATGTAAAGGATTGGTAGAAGAAGTGTTCCGGCGGGAAAAACAACATTTGCCTTCAACATTTTTCTCCAACCATCAATGCGAAAGTTGTCTGGAAAATTTTCTAAGAATACGATCATCCCGTAAACTATCCAGTAAAAGTAAAAGGGATAATATCCATATTCGCGCACATATCTGGAAACGGCGATTAGCCAAGGATTTGTTGCGAATAGTATGCAGGACAAAATTGCGACTTGCCTGTTGATCTTTTTAGTAATTAGATATAGGGGGATAATTGCCAAAGAGTTAAATAATACGCCGGGCAGTCGAGCGGCCCACAATTTAAATCCAAAGACCTGAAAAGATAGAACTACGGGAAGAGTGACGATAAGCAGGCTGCGTTGGTATATTGTGCTGAAGGATGATCCGCTTGCTATAGCTTTGGCAGCCAAGAGATGATGATACTCGTCTGTCAGGGGGGAAAGGTGATCCAGATTAAAGACGCGCAATAGAATAGCTAAAGCAATTGCGCCAATTGCAAATCCCCAATCCGGAGTAATGACACTTTTTCTGGCGATCTTCTTTTTGTTTTCTGCTGCCAGAGTTTTTTCCCGCTGCAGGCAATATTGAGATGGATTGGTCAAGATATCCCAGAATCACTTTTCTTTTTTCAAGAATTAATAGCCCTATCAAAAAGCAAAAAGCAATGAGATCGATAATGCCTAACAATACTACGATTGTTCGCGAGGCATAAATTGGAACGGGATAATGGTGAGTATAAAGATGCTCCTTTCCCGTTTCTGACGACAAATCAATTGTCTCTTTGATATCCGCTGTTGTAATCTGGATCGTTCCTTGATGCGTTGAGCTGGAAAAGACAATGGATATTTGCTCGCCCGTTTTTCCTTCCCATTCGAGGAAATTGTTTTTCATCTCGGTGAGGACTAACAAATTGCCTCTTCTTTGCCAGCCTTGATACTTGATTGAATTAAAGGATACGGCTCCTGTGGATGTTGAAAACCACTGAATTGCAATATCTGTACTAGATAAATTTCGTAAGGGAGGCACAGAGATTTCAAGTTTTTCATTAGGCAATAAAAATATCAAATATCTATCAGTTGACTTCCAAGCATTCGTCCCGGCGAATAATAAAAAGACTCCAATTAGGATGCTTAGTCCCAACAAAAGCCACTTTTGGGGTTTTACAAGTGCAGACAAACGAGGAAGGATCCATAATTCAATCGAGAAAAGAAAACCCACCGTGGCAGCAAGACTTATGAGACATGTTATTAGGATTATCCACTTGCCAGTTGGCGGCAAAACATCTATTAGCCAATAACAATATATAGATAAACCAAATACTATCCCTAAGAATAGGGCTAGGTAGAGGCGGGGATTTTTTAGATTCAAAATCCGCAGCATTGATGACAAGTGCAACTCCCGAATGGTGAAAAAATGATGCGACAAGGTGTAGGTCAGCTGGAAGAGCTTGCAGCCAAAGAGCTACGTAAGCCCGGACAGTCTGTAAGTATACCCTTGTCATTTCATTATTGATACTATACTTGGGTTCTGGGCAGTTACTCTGCGCTCTTCTTAGATTTGGTGGTTGTCTCGGCCACAGGAATCTTTCGATTTCGATATCCGGCGTAGTCAGGGACGAGGCGGCTGTATTCGTTGTCCATTAGTGGAGAGGAAATCATAAAGTCGGCGGAAGAACGATTGCAGGCAATCGGGATGTTCCAGACGGCCGCCATCCGCAGGAGCGCTCTGACATCCGGATCATGGGGCATCGGTTCGAGCGGATCCCAGAAAAAGATTAGGAAGTTGATCTCATCATTGACAATCATCGCACCGACCTGCTGGTCACCGCCTAAAGGGCCGCTCTGAAGTTTTGTGATTTTGAATCCAAGCTCGCGTTCCAACATCTCTCCAGTGGTGCCTGTTGCAAATACTTCATGATGCGCCAACAGGTCGCGGTTGAACTTAGCCCACTCCACCAAGTCCTGCTTTTTATTGTCATGGGCGACCAATGCAATTTTCTTATCAGGTTTCATTGTCATCTTGTTCTGAGCCATAGCTTCACCTTGCCTTTCTCTCAAAGAGTATATCATTTCAGATGGAAGGGCGAATACCTATAGACGCGCATTCCCCGTGCATGTACTGTACCGGCTCCAACTCATGCTTAAGGGGGTGGCGAGTTTAATCCATAATACCTAATCAGATACCATACCTGCCCATCTGCGGTTTCTTAATCCTAAAATGAATCAAACCCTAATTTTCGGTATGTAAGAACACTGGGTATTATGCATTCTGTATATAATAGTATTATTAAAGTGACGGGTCTTTGTGTAGTATCGTCGCTGTAAAGGATAATAATCGGTAGGTCAGTCTTATAAGTTGAAACGCATTACGAGAGAGTAGGTGTCTATGCCTCAACCTTTAGCGTTAATCATTGAAGATGATCGTGACATCGTAACACTTTTCGGGCATGTTGCGAATCAGGCGGGTTACCAAACGGAAATTGCCCTTCATGGAAAAGTTGCAGTCGAGCGGCTCTCTATTCTTGATCCGATTCCCGATATTATCCTGTTGGACCTAGGTCTGCCTGGCGTTTCCGGTTCGGAAATTCTTCACTTAATTCGATCAAGCGAAAGGCTTAAGAGTGTTCCAGTGGTAGTGATCACCGGTTATCCTTATGTTGCGAGAAGCCTTGAGGACCAACCCGAACTGGTGCTCCTGAAACCTGTAAACATTGAACAATTAACCAATCTATTGCATCGGTTCCGCCCGGTTGAAAAGTTTACAGAGGAATCCCCCGTTGATGAAGCTACGGGTTTTCTAAATCGTCGATTCTTTTTCAGTCTAATAGACTATGCCTTAGCTCGTTCGAAGCAGATTGCCTTGAACCATTTTTCAGTTCTCTTACTGGACTTATCGCGATTTTAAGAAGATCGAAAGCCAATTGGGCGGGAATTTTAATCACAATATAGCAAGCATGCTTAGGAAATTTCTGCGCCCAACAGATACGATTGCCAGATTCGATGATGCTCAATTTGCTATCCTGATTGAAGATGTTACGAATTGGGATATTCCGATCTTTATTGCTGATCGCATTCTGGACCGAATGCAAAAATATGCAACGGAACTAGTGGTCGAATGCCAGAGTCATATCGGTATTATTCTGTGTGATGCTGGCTATTTTGCTGTCAATGAAATCATCAAGGATTTAAAGGTAGCATTATCTCTCGCGAGAGCTGAAGGGCGCAGTGGCTATAAATTCTATGCACGCGATGAATTCAACAATGCCTACGACATTGATTTGATCTCTTCGATCCAAGGCAACTATGTTATGGGACAAACTCCTCACACGAAGATAGGGGACTGGTTATAAAGAATATTCAAACTCCCAATTTGGGCATGTCAGCTGGAAGCGGATAAGCCCGGCGTACTATTTCTTTTTCTTCCTGATAAATTATAGTAACCTTAGACTACATGCTGGCTAAGTTCGGGATGCATTTTAGTAGGCCACTGGCAACTAATACTGTCATTTATTTGTCGTGATATAATAGAACGCACGTTCTCATCCAATGAATTGAATAGGAATCCCATGACCTTCAAACTTCAAGCCCCATTTATACCAACCGGCGATCAGCCTGAAGCGATCGCCCAGCTTGTGGATGGCGTCCGCAAAGGGATGCGGAATCAGGTTTTGCTCGGCGCGACCGGCACCGGCAAAACGTTCACAGTTGCATCACTTATCGAGCAGTTGCAAATGCCGGCTTTGATTATGGCACACAATAAAACTCTGGCGGCCCAGCTTTATGCTGAATTCAAAGAGTTCTTCCCTGAAAACGCAGTAGAGTATTTTGTTTCTTATTATGATTACTATCAACCTGAAGCCTATGTTCCCAGGCACGATTTATATATCGAGAAGGAAACCGAGATCAATGAGGAGATCGAACGATTGCGGCTGGCCGCGACGATGTCTCTTGCTTCGCGGCGCGACGTGATCATTGTTGCTTCGGTCTCATGTATTTATGGTTTGGGTAGCCCGGAGGAATTCGGTAAAGGCACGGTCATCTTGCAGATTGGTCAATTGTATCGTCGCAATGCGTTGATCCGTCAACTGGTCGAATCACAATACCAGCGCAACGATATGGAATTGCGGTCCAGGCACTTTCCGCGTGCGCGGCGATACGTTGGAGATCATTCCCGCTTATGAAGATAAGCGCGGCTTCCGTATCACGTTCTTCGGTGACGAAGTCGAACGATTGACGCAATTCAATCCGCTCACTGGCGAAATTTTCGATGAACCGAAGGAAGTTTCGATATATCCTGCCAAGCAATATCTTACGGATGCGGAACGTATGAAAGATGCGATTGCCGATATTGAAAAAGAATTGGAAGAACGTGTTGCGCTGTTCAATTCCGAAGGGAAGCTGATCGAGGCGCAGCGCATTGAACAACGCACGCGCTACGATTTGGAAATGTTAAAGGAAGTCGGTTATTGTTCTGGTGTTGAAAATTATTCGCGGCACCTTGACCGCGCGCGCCGCGGGCACCCATCCGTGGACATTGATTGACTTTTTGCCGAGCGACTATTTGCTGATTATCGACGAAAGCCACATGTCTGTTCCGCAAATCCGAGGCATGTATAACGGTGACCGCGCACGCAAAGAAACGTTGGTTGAATATGGATTTCGTTTACCAAGTGCGTTGGATAATCGTCCGCTGAAATTCAATGAGTTTGAAAAATCTATGGGCTACACTATCTATACTTCGGCTACGCCGGGGCCGTATGAGATGGGACGCGCGGAACAGGTCGCGGAACAAATCATTCGTCCAACCGGACTTGTTGATCCGGAAATAGAGATTAGACCGACTAAAGGACAGGTGGATGATTTGGTCGGCGAGATCCACTCAGCGGGTCGAACGTGGCGAGCGGGTGCTGGTCACAACCTTAACGAAACGCATGGCCGAAGACCTGGCTGACTATCTGATGGAGCTCGGAATCAAAGTCCATTATTTGCATTCGGAAGTGGAAACGCTTGAGCGCGTTGGCATTTTGCGTGACCTGCGGCTCGGCGTTTTCGATGTCGTGGTCGGCATTAATCTCTTGCGCGAAGGGCTCGATCTGCCGGAAGTTTCGTTGGTCGCGATTTTGGATGCAGATAAGGAAGGCTTTCTGCGCTCACAGACGGCTTTGATCCAGACGATTGGCCGCGCCGCTCGTCATGTGAATGGACGCGTCATCATGTATGCTGACCACATGACCGATTCGATGAACGCCGCAATCAGCGAAACGAGTCGCCGCCGTGCCAAGCAAGTCAAGTTCAATGAAGAAAATGGAATTACGCCGGTCAGTATTCACAAGGCGATCCGTGATATTACCGATCAATTATCCGGCGATGCGAAAGACAAAGCGTTGGGTGTGGGCGAATCGAAAGCGGATTATCGAACGAAGCATGATAAAACTTCGCGCAGTGAATTGCAAAAAATAATTTCTGAAATGGAAAAGCAGATGAAGGAAGCTGCGAAGAATTTGGATTTTGAAAAAGCTGCCGCGTTGCGTGATGAGATGTATGAACTGAAAGCGATCCTGGCTGATGATGCGAATCTGAAACCGTGGGAACGGATTAAGTTGCTTACGGGAGAAGAGTAGGAACTAAGGTTTGACTGGAACGTATAGGGCCATTATATTAGATGATTGCCAGATGCGTTTATAAGTCTGGTGATTATGCTAAAGGTTTCGTCGGCGATGATTGAAGAAACGGTCACTACCACAACGTCAGGCGAAAAGGATCGAAAGGTGGCGGAGCTTGCTAACCTGTTGTCTCGTTATTTATATCAACGTGTTCGATGCGGGGAATTGGCTCGTGTGATTGGCTGAGAAAAACCCATAACGGATATTCATAATGGCTTGGTCCGATTACGAGGCCAATGCTTGATACTTGCATTTGTTCGATTTGTTGAGTGGCAAGTTGATAGGGGAGATATGCATTTGGTCGTTCGGCAAAGTATTGTTCATTTCGGCTTACGTCAAAAATGTTGGTATTGCCAATTAAGGAACGGGGTTGTCCGGCTACCAACCACGGCATGGCCGCAGCAAAGAAGAGAAACACCATTGCATTGGAAATATACTCTAAGCTTAATTTTTTCAATGGTCATGCCTAATATTGCACATGCCAGTATGAACGATGGAAGCTGTAGACGCCGATTCCAATCCTGCCACTTCAAGAAAATACAGAAAAGCAAGAAGCTACTGGCCAGTGCAAAGATATAGTAAAGACTAGCTCGGGGCGTTTTCTTTAGAAAAGCCAAGCAATAGGTAAATGTGCCTATTATCAAGATCAGATGAAGCGGGTTTTCTACCAGACCTTCCTGGAATGGAATCGGCGGGATAGAAAAATGAAGACTGCCGCTCCAGGTTGTTCTCGGATCATTTTCAGAGATCCCAATTGCATCATGGATTTTGTGTACGATTTTATAAAGATAGTTATTTACTCTATCCGATGGCGTCGAGAGGTGCAGGGCGATATTTCGAATAATATTGGAGGTTATCGAGGCGGGCGTAATGATTTCGTTGTCATATCCATATTCTTGCGATGCGACCAAAGGCCCCAAGGGGGTTTTATATAAAGAATAATCTCTAATAAACTCGCCGCTGTTAATGGCTAGAACAATCATGGCGGTTACGGCCCAAAGCCAAATCCTATTTCGTTCTTTGGAAAAGCAAACCCAGAGTACGATGAGTATAACAAAAGGAGCAGCAAAGAAGTAGGCAGTTGATTTGGATAGAATTGCCAAGCCAAGGCTAAGCCCGATTCCGATAATTTCCATTACACTCGAGTGATTGAATGCGCGGAGGGAAAAGTAAACAAAACAAACCAGCCAAAAGGCGGTACTTAAATGATTTTCCGTGTTGGATGCTTGAAGAATTGCCATGGGAATGGTCGCACAAAATGCGGCCGAAGAAAGTTGCCCCTGACGGTCAGCTCCAAGCTCTTTGGCGATCAAAGAGACGCCAATAATCGACCCAATGAAGCTAAACCACTCGATGGTGTTTGCTAAGCCGTCGCCACCGCTTAACAACTGGAACTGTAAAATGTCATATTCAGTGCCGGGCGTCAAGTTCACTTGTTTGGTGATGCTGGTTGGAAAAGGGGCAACGTTTCGATCCTGAATCCAGTGCATGATTCGGCTCATATGGTAGTTCATCGAATCAAAGCTGTTTGGCGGGGCAACCAACGCAATCAGGCCTGTGGTTAATACGATAATCAAGATGCCGGCGATGATAAAATATTCAAAACGCTGAAAGTCGGGAAATCGCAGTCTGATCGGCTTGAAGCCAGTTTTGATAACTTTGTTAATAAGATTGATCCAGCGATGATGTCGAAGGCTAACCATGAGATGGTCAGGTTAGCATATGTGAGCTGATTGAAAATGCTTAACCCCTCAGTAATTAATACAACTGCTGTTCCCCAGAAAGCGGAGGACAACAAAAATGCCTCTCTCCAATCCAATCTTTGAAAAAAGAGACCAAATAATATTAAAGTAAATAGAACAGGTAAGATTGCAAGTAGATAACGTCCGGTTTCTAAAATCATTTTTGGGAATCATTACTTTCGAACGGTTGCTCTCAATGAGCCTTTGGAACATTCGTCGAATAGATACTGTGGTATAGAGTTGCGTCGACGTCTAAAATATGATTGTAAATCCAACGTGCGAGGTCATTGTGCAGCTGAAGCGCAAACTCTACCATGTTTTCTGTACTTTCTATTTCTTTTTCATAGTCTTGTAATTTTAGCTCAAAATAGGCATGAGCCTTTTTATTGATATCTGCTACCGGACACTGATATTTATCCATGCAGTCTTCTTCGCAGGTGAAATGCCATCCCACGTAATGCTTTAATGCCAACAAGGTTTTAGCGACGCTGGCCTTGCTTGCACCGCTCTCGATTATGTCCGCCAGGTCATTAAAAACACCAATGAGGACTTTGTGTTGGCTATCGAGGCGGGATCTCCGGTGCTTAGGGCGTCATCCCAGGTGAATTTGGTCGGCTGTGTCATAATTGGTTTGCCTTATCATGAATTCTTCATTATAACAACTCAAACCTGCAAGAGCATGTTGACCATGGGTGAGCTTGCGCCTAGATCTTGGAAGCTGACACCAAACCAATACGGTTTTGCCTCCAAAATTTAATTTGGACATTAGACTGATCCAGAATCAGCTAGCTCTATGATCATATCGCCTAGATTTCCAAGGGCGCGCTCGATCGGATATGACCAGGCAGCGGCATTTAGTCGGATGAAATTGGAAAACTGATTTGTGGGAGAAAAGAGATAGCCTGGGGTCAATGTGATCCCCCCTTGTAGTGCAAGCGAGTATAGCTCAAGAGAATCCACGTTTCCCGGCAATTGGACCCATAGTACAAATCCTCCGGAAGGGCGTGTAACGCGCGTGCCCGCCGGAAAAATGCGCGTGATTGCGTTATAAAGCTGCGCTACGTTGCTGGCATATTCGCGGCGCAAGCGCCTGATGTGATGGTCGTAGCCGCCACTTTCCAGAAACTCGGCGATGGCCATCTGTGGAAGAGTAGCGGTCGCCACGCTCAATGTAAACTTAAGCCATTCCACCGCACTTAGATATCGTCCGGGTGCAACCCATCCAACCCTTAAAGACGGATTGATATCTTTGGAAAAGGAGGAGCATAACATCACCAATCCCTTCCGGTCAAAGGCTTTCGTGACCAGAGGGCGTTTTTCTGTGAAATAGATTTCGCCCGACACGTCATTATCGATTAGGGGAATATCATAACGCTCAAGCAATTCCACCAAATTCTTCTTCTTTTCATCGGGGATGTAACTGCCCAATGGGTTATTGAAGTTTGAAATCGTTAGAACCGCCTTAATTGGATTGTGCTCAATCGCGAACTGCAAAGCCTCCAGGCTGATGCCATGACGTGGATCAGTCGGAATTTCCAATGCTCTCAGTCCGTGAACTTCAATAAGTTGTAATGTCCCGAAATACATTGGCGACTCGATGGCAACAATGTCCCCAGACTTACAAACTGCATGCAGACATAAGTTGATCGCCTCCATGCCGCCGGTGGTAATGATGATATCGGCAGGGGCCAGCTGGCAGCCAGCTGTTCACGGCCCGCTGAGCAATCTGCACGCGCACATTTTCCAGCCCCGGCGGAAATTTATATTGATGAGTCCCTTGATTGGATTGGCGCGCAAGAGTGGACAAGATATGGTTCATGCGTTCCGTGGGAAGCAGCTCGAGGTTGGGCATGGCAGCCCCGAGCTGAATCAGATGCGGATTTGATGAATCTTTCATGATCCTCATGATCAGATCATGGAGGTTGACGTGATTGGGATCCAGGCTGGGAGCGGAGATTTCCGGTTCAGGAAATTTAATCTCGGTATTGGTGCGGACGTAATATCCGGATTGGGGCGCGCTTCGATTAATCCCTGGTCTTCGAGTGTGAGATAAGCATGCAATACAGAACTGATGCTGAGCCCTTTGTTGGCTCATTTGTCTTATGGAGGGAATGCGTTCCCCAGGGCGATAGGTCCCCTGACGGATCAACTGTGTGATTTGGTGGGCCAAGTTTTCATATCGATACGGAACTTTGTTGCCCGGCTTGTTTTCTCCAGATTTTGTGATTATCTACAACACAGATTGATCGAAATTATGTAGGCACAGTTTATTATATCCCAAACTGTTATGAATACATTTGGTATTCTTTGCATCTGTACTGGCCTTTGCTTCGGTGGGAAAATATAACCGGGAATATGCCATAAGACCAAGTAAGGAGCTTGTATGATTAGGCATTTGAATCAAAACAAAAACATTTCGTTCAATCTTCATCCGCATCAAGTTCGAAAACTGGTTGGTGTGATACCTGGCACGATCGTTTCTTGTGACAATGGAATAATTTGGCTGACGGAATCCGATAATCCACAAGATTATGCGCTCAGGCCAGGGCATCGCGTCGTGATCCGCAAAAAAGGTGATGTGCTGATCGAGGCGGTAAACGAATCGGATTTGCATATCAGCTATCCAAACTAGCGGGCCCATCGAAACGGTATTGATTTAGAGTAAAGAGCATCAGCCTGCTCTTCCCAATGCATAAGGACGCCTCGGGGGCAAACGTCCATTGCGTTTTTGGAAGAGTATTGTGGGTTTGAATACCTGCCGCGAATGGTTTTGCAATACTGGACTGGATTATCTTACATATCTTCGGCGAGGCCTTGTCAACCGTATCATCTTACTATCGGCCGTCGAGGCCATATCGTAAGTGTAGTGCCTCGCCTAATCCAATGATAGTCATCTCCGCACCGCTCTTCCACGGACTTAAGCCGGTTACAATGGTTTTGGATGCGCCGATGATGAAATGAGCGAGAGTGCTAATTGCAAATGAAGCGATGATAGCTCCGTAGCCGCTGGCGAAGAAAAATGGAATGATTGGAATGAATGCTCCGATGGCTGTTGAGAGCATAGCAGATAGAGCCTCCAAGAATGGATTCGGAAATGATTGCTCGGACAATCCCAGCTCTTCGCTTCCCAAAGTCTTGAGTGCGGATTTGGGTTGAGCGATCAAACGCGATGCAAGAAGTCTTGGCTTCATCTTCCGGCACGCCTTTGAGCTGATAGAAAAAAGCGAGTTCTTCTTCTTCCTCTTCAGGATGAGTTTGAAGCTCTCGACGCTCGCGGCGCAATTCAGCTTCTTGTACCTCACGCTCGGTCTTGGTCGCAAGATATGCCCCGGAGCCCATGGATAGAGCGGATGCTAGCATCCCAGCCAGCCCTGCGATCAAAACGGCGGGACCGCCTGCGGTTGCCCCGGCAACTCCGGTTACGATTCCAAATACAGAGCCCAAACCATCGTTGGCACCATAAATCGCTTGACCAATCCAACCACCTCCGTGTCTGTGCCAGCTCTCACGATGCAGGATAATATCCAGCATCGCTTGAGGACCGACCGGCGCATTGGGGATTGACTTGTTCTTTGAAATGCTCCGCTATGTGTCTCTTCATCGTGTAATACTGCATTGACTGAAACGCGGTCGGCATCCGTGGGTGCGGATTTCAGCCAAGGTTGCATACATCACGGTGTCATCATCTTCGTTGTTTTCAAGTTGTTTGAGCGCATTATCTGTTCCGCTTTGAATCAGCACCCAACGCCAGATTCGCTCAGTTAGAGATTCGCGATCGGGAGGAACTTCCCCGCCCAGTTCTTTCAGACGCGTTGCCCATCGTTCGCTGTGACCTGCTTCCGTCTCGGATAGACCGATCAAAGCCTTCCGCCGCGCCTCATTGGGCTCGTTTTTTGCAAGAGCTAAATAAGTTCTGTGAGCTGTCCGTTCTTTTTGCAGAGCGACTTGCAAACCCTTGATGAAATTTGATTTATTTTCGTTATTCATATTATGTTTTCGATGTTTCGTTCTCCAGGAAGTAATTTATTCGTTTTGTGTAAGTGGAATGAGCAGTAATGGTACCTTGGTCTTTTGTGCGACCTTCGGCGCGACACTGCGTGCCCAAAATGCTCCCATTCCTTTTCTTCGATGAGTGGATAATATAATTAAATCCATATCTGTGTTCTCGGCCGTCTTGATGATCACCGAGGCGGGATCGCCGCGCACAATTTCAGCTAAGGCAAACAGACCGTTTCCGCTGCAACGCTTTAGCGTGGCCTTGAAGATGCTCGCGGGCATTCTCTTCCTTCATATCCAGGAAGGCCTGTGCGGTAACCGGCATCAGATTGCCCGCGGCGGCTTGCTCACCGGCCAGCGTTGCGAAGGTTGGGATTACGCTTAATAGATGAAGTTTAGCTTTGAAAGCAGCAGTCAGTGATTCTGCAAATGGAAAACTATAATCGTGAGCCGAATCCGGATCGAGCGGCAGGAGAATCTTTTCGAGTTTGAAGCGAGGTGACACTGGCTTAACGATCAACAGCGGCGTCTTTCCCTCCGCGGCGATCTGCTGGGCGATGTTCCCGAAAAGTGCATCGCGGATTCCGCTTTTGCCATGCGTGCAGATCACGATCAGATCCGTTTGAAATTCTTTCGTTATGTGTTCGACGATACTGCGCGTTACATCCGATACCGGAGCGCTGTGAACGTGAGTCGTAACTTTAACTTTGGGCGGAAAAGCTCGTTTAGCAATATCTTGAAGATATGCCATTGCTTCGTCGGGTTCTGTTAAATGGCCGTCAGCGTGGACTTCGCTAGGGGCATCCTGCTCGATCACATGCAACAGGATTACAGGCGCTTTGAACTTATCAGCCAGAATTGCCGCTGGTCTCAATGAGGCTTCGGACAGTTTTGAGCCATTGAGAGGAACAAGAATATGCTTGAACATAATCTCATCTACTGAAGATAAGCTGATAGACCAGGAGCACGTTTAGCGCAATGATGAGGGCAGCAACAACACTCGCTATAATGGTGGTGATTTTCATGTTGACCAACTCTCCCATAATATCACGTCTGCTGGTAAATGTCACAAGCGGAATGATGGCAAATGGCAAACCGAAGGAAAGCACTACCTGACTAAGTACAAGGACTTGCGTTGGGTCAAGCCCAATGAAGATGACAATCAGAGATGGAAGCATAGTGACGACTCTCCGAATCCACGGCGGAATGTGGCGATGTAGAAACCCTTGCATGATCACTTGTCCAGCCATCGTGCCAACGGATGAGGACGAAAGTCCAGAGGCCAGCAACGAGAGGGCAAACACCCACGAGGCTGCGGAACCAAGCAAAGGCACTAGTGTGAGGTGCGCTTCTTCAATCGTGCCGACGTTGGTCAAGCCATGATTGAAAAATGTGCTCGCTGCCATGATGAGCATCGCGGCATTGATAGAGCTGGCGATGCCCATGGCGATGAAAATATCCACCAATTCAAAATGGAAGAGGCGATGTTGTTGTTCTGGATTGTCGGTCACAATTCGGCCTTGTGTCAACGCGGAGTGGAGATATAGCGCATGTGGCATCACCGTCGCGCCCAGAATGCCGGTTGCCAACAGCACACTTTCTGTGCCCGAGAAATGCGGGACAAAGGTGTAATAGAGAACAGTAGAAACATCTGGCCGCACGAGGATGGTTTCGGCGAGGTAACAAACTGCAATCACAGCAATGAAGGCGGTGATGACTGCCTCTAGCGGGCGGAAGCCGTAACGTTCAAGCCCAAGAATAAGAAACGTTACCACAGCGGTAAGCAAACCCGCTACCCAAAGTGGCATCCCAAAAAGCAAGTTGAATCCTAGTGCTGCGCCGAGAAACTCAGCGAGGTCCGTAGCGATCGCCACTAATTCGCCGATGACCCACATGCCGATCACCACTCTGTGTGAATATTGGTTTCGACAATGCTCGGCCAAATTCTGCCCGGTGGCGATGCCGAGCTTGGCCGAAAGCGATTGCAATAGCATCGCCATCAAGTTGCTTCCGAGGATAACCCATAATAATTCATAACCAAAATGTGCTCCACCTTGGATGTTGGTGGCAAAGTTGCCTGGATCCATATATGCAATGCTGGCGATGAACGCAGGTCCAAGGAATGGCAGGAGCCGCGCAAACCAGCCATTTTTGCTTTTTCCCGAAAGCACTTCCTTGGCAGATTTAAGTGTCGATTTGTCATTTGCAGTGGATGTGGATCGTTTCATGATTCACCAATTATTTTGTTATCTCAACATAGACTCGATTTGTAATTACCGTGCAAAGTGATATCGCTTCTTTCCGCCCCTCGAATCTGGATTTGCCTCGCCTGATCAAAACGCGACACTTCAAAGGCTTTCACCCATGCGCCGGTCGCGAAGTCTTAGTTCTTCAGGGTGTTTAAGTACGTCCGCGCCTTTTGTATGTGAGGGCTGAATACATCCTTCTTGCTTTGGTTTTAGTTTCTTCAACGGTATGCCTTGTTCTTTCGGCATGATCAATTGAACAGAAGGAATCGGCTCGTCATGTGGATCCCGTAAAGGGTATTCCGTGGCTGAATCAATGCGTTCTTCAAACTTCCTGAGATAACATGGTCCAACTTTTCTGCTTCGTTCTGAACTTCGTCCCGGGCGCAACCGAGTATTTGCACCAACCAGGTCTCGATCAAGCGATGATTACGTATAACTTCCAACGCGGTGCGCTTGCCTGCAGGGGTTAAGATCACCGCTTGATGTATGGGGTATCTAAAAAGCGGAGGCCTGACTGAAGCCAGGCTTTGCGTCATGCCCAGCATGGAGGCCGGTTTGCCACTGAGCCGCTCTTCCAGTGGGTTCGTGCTGGGAGGCTGATCATCCTCGGTCAGCTCATAAATGGATTTGAGATAATCCTGGATCGAATAGGGGAGAGATTTTATCATGTCTCGAATGGATCTTTTCCTACTAGACACGTAGAATGAAACGATATTTCCCTTGTGTCTTGTAATCCGCATAGCCGGGACGTTCTTTCGGTTGCATCGGTTCTTCCGGGACTGCGTGTATGTCGAGTAAGAGCAAAGATTGGATCACAAAAAATAGCCCATACTTGGAGCCAATCATCGATTGCCATATCCGTTGGATGCGGCATATGGTGGGAGGGTCTAGTAGAAGCCACGATATGTCCGGGCTCATCCTAAACGCGCACAACAGGCCACAAATAGGAGTTTTCGCTAAAGGTCTGGAACAAGAAGTAAAATGAACCTAAAAGGATTAGTGCTCCAATCACTTGCAATCAAAGTCGTACCGATGACCAGTGAAAGCGAGCCGAGTCTTGCGATACAGAAATTAACCATGCAGTGAAGAAGTTTTGCATTATGGCAAAGCAAATCTTATCCCAGCCTTGTTGGTTAGGCGCGGCAAATTGTGTATGCTCCTGCATTGTCCTGGATTCTGCCCGTACAACCAAAACGCGCCCGCGACATAAAAACCAAGGAATACCAGGAGAAATATCCAACCTGCTCTACAGGTGAGGGTGCCGGCGCGAAGGAATAGAACCAGGGCAAACAATGTAAAAAAGCCTATGGTCTCCAGCGCTTGTTGTCTTACATTGATTTCCATTAGTATTTCGATCCAAAATTTATATTCGTAGCTAATAAATAATTTAGGATAACCTAAATTATTCTATATTAAAGGCAGAGGTGAGTCAAGAGACTCAACTCTGCAATTTCTGATGGAAGCCGGATCGACTTCGGCCAATGCATCTCAACCAGTTTTTGTGGGATTGCCGGTAGGGCAGCGCAGAGAGTGATGTTTCATAAGGAGCGTGGCGCAACGTACACTGCGATGGCAATGAAATGTGCCAGCGCGGCGATAATGACAAAGACATGCCATAGCTCGTGGAAACCGAATTTGCCGGGGAAGAAGTCGAGCTTCTTGGTGGCGTAGATGATTGCGCCCAAAGTGTAGATCACGCCGCCTGCTAACATACATATCAACGCACCAACTGGCAAAACTTTTAACATTTCGCCGATCGCGGCGATGACAATCCATCCCATCATGATGTAAACGCTCACTCTTAGCCAGCGCGGCAGCTTTGATGAGAATCACTTCACAGGCTACCCCAATCACGGCCAGTGACCAGATGAGCGCAAGCAATCCCCACTTCCAAAAGCCTTGGAACATTAACATGCAAAATGGGGTATAGGTTCCGGCAATCAGCATGTAGATGGCCGAATGATCAAGTTTCCTGAAGATTCTCGATAATCTTTGGCCTGGCCTTGACCATGTGGTAGGTCGCACTAGTCGCAAATAAGAGAATGAGGCTGATGCCGTAGATACTCAATGATATTTCCTTGACCACACTCTTCAAGCCGATAATAATCAAGACTATCAGACCGATCACGGCAACGATGGCGGCAAAGAAGTGTGTCAGTCCATTAACGGGTTCGCGAAGTTTTTTTATCATTGGTTGTGATTTTATCACGGGAAGATTGCATCAGGATGATTTGCTGGCGATCAAAATTAACACAATGCTGGCTCTAATTTCGATCTGTCGCTGTACGACTTTGAAGCCTGCTTGTTCCAGTGGTTTAATGAATCTTTCGGTGACGGTCTCGACGATATCTTTTGGCGTCTCGCCGGTAATTTGAGATAGCCACGCCGCGCCTCGGTCAAGAATTGCGCGTCCCACGATCCACGCGGCGGGCAGAACGATGAAATGACCATCTTCATGAAGAACGCGATGGATCTCGAAGAGGGTATTGGAGTCAAAGATATATTCGGATGGAAAGGTCGAGATAACGGAATCAAATTTCGCGTTGGGGAAGGGAAGCGTTTGTGCAAGTCCACGTGTAAGATTGATAGTTTTATGATCCGCTTTTTCGAACCGGATTTTTGCAAGACGAATCATCTGCATCGATTCATCTATTCCGACAACGAATAAACCCTGGTCGTGCAAGAGGCCGTGAAGATATCCGGGGCCAGGACCGATTTCCAATATTTTTATGCCTTGAATGAACGGAATAATTGTTCGTGTCCAGTCATTCCAGCGTCCAATCGATACCACAGCAGCGACGAAATCATATGTCCAGGCAAAGGAATGATAAAAGTGATGGAAGAAAAACCGCATAAAGCGCAAAATGAGGCGCATTAGATTCAAACAAAACAAGGGTTTGACATTTGTCAAACCCTTGTGTCCGGTTACACCTTAATTAGGTTGCGTTGGGTGCGTCGGCTGATTTTTTGCCAGAAGGTTTGCGTAGAGATTCGACCGCGCTCTCGCCGCGCGCACGGACTTCCTTGGCGAACTCATCGGTTCGAGATCGAGCTTCTTTCGCTACTTCTTCTGCGCGGGCACGAGCGAGTTTGGTCAGCTCCTCGGCGCGGGCACGCGCCTCGGCAGCCGCAGCTTCCGCACTCGCTAACGCTTCCTCAGCACTTTCCGAGGCTCGGTCGCGCAGTTCAATGCTTTTTTCGCGTATCAGGGCACGGGTCTCTTCGCCGCTTTGGGGTGCGAAGAGCAAAGATACAACCGCGCCTGCCAGTCCGCCGACAATGAAGCCAACGAGGAATGCACCAAATTCATCACTATCAGATGCCATAAGATTCTCCTTTGCTTATTTACGTTTTAGTCCCATCAATTCTAACACACGTTGAATGCTGGCCAGATAACTATTGAGCTTGATAACTGGCGCCACCACATTCTCGCTAAGGAATTCTGCAGTGCCGCGTAATGTATTGACTGTTTCGTTCGTAGCCTGGATGATCGGGCGGATCTCGTTTTGCAGAAGGTTGATCAAGCTGGCAAGCTGGATCAACAAAACCACCAGCGCAACCCCGATGATCAATGTCTCTAATCCCACAACGATGATGAAGACATCGCGAATTCGTCCGACCTCAACTGCTGAAGTTTCGGGGCGAAGTAGAAAATAGATCGCCGTAATCAGTAAAGCCAAGACCACAACAACGATCGCCGAAACTGTGATAATAACTGTTCTTGTTTGCTGATCCTGAGCTTTTCGCGCCGCGATCTGTTCCGGTGTCAGAGGCTGGTGGAGGAGGTGGAGTTTGTGCTTGAGGAAGTGGTGTTGCCATGAAGTTATTATAGCATTTTCTGACTGCCAAGTCTAACTGGATTAATCAAAGATTTTATTTCGTCTGATCTTTTTGATCCCTGATATACGTTTCTTGTCCGCAAGCCTTTTTTCTTTTGATGCTTTTGTTAGTTTGGTTTTCTTGCGAGGTCTTTGATTCTTCAGATGCCTTGCGGAGCAGCGCAATAAACCTTTTCAATGGCATCCTGACGATTTTGTTCCTGGGTGCGGAATCTTTTGGCTTCGATGATCAGTATCCCTTCATTCGATATTCGTTTGGCCGCGCCTCTTGCCAATCGGGCTTTGATGATTTCCGGCAGAGACGAATTGCGAATATTGAAACGAAGCTGAACGGCCGTTGCGACTTTGTTAACGTTCTGTCCGCCGGGGCCTGAAGCACGAATGTATACAAGAGTGAAGTGTCTCGTTCATCTGAAGCATGTAGATCGATGTTGTGCATGATTTAAAGTATAACCGCCTTGTTCAAGTACGAAGCCCTGTCCAATTTTGGAGAGGGCTTCGGTCTGCAGGCTTAGAACATCAAGGCGTTGACTTTGTCCATCATATCGGGAGCTGGTCTGAGGTCCGCTTCGGTGAGGCGATTGAGCGGGGTATCGGTAAGGTTATAAGTTTCTATCAGCGATGGTTTGCTGGTGTCTACATATAAAAGTCCGGTGATGAGCCAGTTGTTGCGCTGGGCTTCTTCCAACTCGCGCAAAGCCTCGAAGCGGTTGGTTGGATCGTAGCCCTTTTCAAGATTTTTCAAAATCACAACAGAACCGTCATGCATGTTCACTTCGCGGACTTCGCCTTCTTCCATCTCGCGTTCAAGCACGATCTCATTGCGCGGCGCGATGTAAGTAATATCGTGAAGCGGCTCTTCATGATCCTTACCCCACGCATACGAGTGATAGGCGTTGTCTTGATTATTGAAAGTGACGCATGGGCTGATGATGTCGAGCACGGCGATGCCATCGTGAGCCAGTGCGGCTTTGAGCAATTCCTTGACTTGTTTCGCATTGCCGGCAAATGAACGCGCCACAAACGTAGCATTCGATGCCAGTGCTTCCATGCAGATATCCACCGGCATATATTGGTTGGCGCCTTGCTTTTTCAGTTCGAGACCCTTTTCGGCGGTAGCGGAGAACTGTCCTTTGGTTAATCCATATACGCCGTTGTTTTCCACAATGTAAACCATGTTGACGTTGCGGCGCATCACATGCTTGAATTGTCCCATGCCGATGCTGGCTGTATCGCCGTCACCGGAAACGCCGATGCCTTTAAGATGATAATCAGCGAACAGAGCGCCAGTCGCCACGGATGGCATGCGACCATGCAAACCATTGAAGCCGAATGAGCGGTTCAAGAAGTAAGTAGGCGATTTGCTGGAACAGCCAATGCCGCTGAATTTGACGATACCTTCTGGTACAACGTTCATTTCATAAAATGCGGTAATAAGCTGGCTTGCAATGGAGTTATGTCCACAGCCCTGGCAGAGTGTACTGGGGTTGCCACGGTAATCATTCTTGGAAAGTCCAGCCAGATTGATTTGCGCGGATGCGCCGGCCATTGGAAGTGTTTAAGTCATGTCTTATCTCCTTTTGGCGGAAGTATTTTTCTTTAAGGTTCTTGTGGTCTTCGATTTAACGACTTTTGCCTTCGCCTTCTGAGGCCTCTTTGCGCTTTCGTATTTGGCAAGGATTCCTTCTCGAACCCATTTTGCAGATGCAGGCAAGCCGTCTCCAAATGCCACTGATTTGAATTTCTGTACCATATTCTGGATATTCGATTTTCAGAAGTTCGTTCATTTGTCCATCGCGATTCATTTCGACAACGAATACTTGATCGTATTTCTTGATAAAGGAAGTCACTTCGCTCGTGAACGGCACCGCGCGCACGCGCATAAAATCGACTTGGATGCCATGTTGTGTATTGAGTTGATGTTGGGACTTCAAGGATAGCCGCTTCGGTTGATCCAAAGCCAATGATGCCCACGCTCGCGCCTTTGACTTTATGCGTGATCGGCGCCGGCACATATTTTTTCGCGGTCTCATATTTTTTCTTCAAGCGCTCCATGTTGCGATACCACACGGGCGCCTCTTCGCTATACTTTGCGTATTCATCATGGCCTGTGCCGCGTAGGAAATAAGAACTCATCGGATGTTTGTTTCCGGGGAAAGTACGATAAGCAATGCCATCTCCATCTTTATCTAGATAGCGAGCCCAATTTCCTTTAAGTTCTTCCAAATCCTTTTCCCATAAAACCTTTCCGCGATACATGGGCGTATCAGGATATTTGAATGGTTGGCTCATCCATTGGTTCATGCCCATGTCGAGGTCGCTCAGTACGAATACTGGAGTTTGGATTTGTTCGGCAATATCAAACGCCCGCCAGCCGAATTCAAAACATTCATCGACGCCGCCTGGCAAAAGGATGATCTGTTGCGTATCGCCATGGCCCATGAAATTTGTAAAAGCCAAATCGCCTTGCGATGTGCGAGTAGGGAGGCCTGTGGAAGGTCCAATTCGTTGCACATCCCAAACCACAATCGGAACTTCCGTGTAATAAGCCAAGCCCGCAAATTCGGTCATAAGGCTCAGTCCCGGGCCAGATGTAGAAGTCATGGAGCGCAGTCCGCTCCAGCCTGCGCCAATCGTCATGCCGATAGCTGCCAACTCATCTTCTGCCTGAACAACGGCATAAGTATGCTTGCCGTCTTCGCGCTTGCGGAGTTGGGGCAGATAATCATTAAGCGCTTCTGCCAATGAGGAGGCTGGCGTAATGGGATACCACGCCGCGAACTGCAAGCCTCCGAAAATTGAACCAATGGCGGCGGCGGTGTTTCCATCAGCCATGATCAGTCCATCGGTTTTATGCATGGGTTCGACATAGAATGGGTCTTTCTTTTCAAGATTTGTTTTCGCCCATTCCGCCGCGGCTTTCACTGTATTGAAATTCATATCAATAGGCTTTTGCTTGCCCTTGAAGTGAAAATTCAACGCCGCATAAATCTTTTCAATGTCAATGCCAAGCATGGTCGAGAGCACGCCCACATAAACCATGTTGCTGACCAGGTCGCGGAAATCCGAAGGAATGTTTGGATCACTGCGCACGATCTGTTTGACAGGCATCGGATAAGTTGAAATATCACTGCGGGTGATTGGCTGTTTAATATCGTCAGCGTAGAAAAAAGCTCCACCCGGCAAAACCGTTGCCAGGTCGCGTGCGAACGAATTGGGATTGATGGCTACCATCACCTCGGTCTCATCGCGTCGAGCAACAAATCCATCCTTGTTAACGCGTATGGTGTACCACGTTGGCAAACCCTGAATGTTGGAAGGGAATAAATTTTTGCCCGACACGGGAATTCCCATCTTGAAGAGCGCGCGCAAGATCGTTGTGTTGGCGGTTTGAACTCCCTGAGCCGTTCACGGTTCCAACCGTGATCGAGAAATCATTGACTATTTTGTTCATTTGTCTCCTTTGGATGAGGATGGGCGTTGAGCCAGCAGATCTGTATGTGCGATGAGCGCCTCACGCCCAGCCGAATAGTTGCCACTGCAAATACTTTCGACCATCTGACTGTGATATTCCCACACTTTATGCAGATAATTTATACTGCCCGCATACATGTTCAGTCCCACCGATTTCATAGGCATCCCAATATGCTTCCAGAATGCCTGTAACGAACGGATTGTTCAAGCGGCTATAGATCAATAAATGCAAAGCGCGGTGTTCTTCGTGCGGCACCTGCACCGGTGAGCCAAGCAAGTTTTTCCCGAGCGCGGGCGATCAAAGACTTAAGTTCTTTTTTGTCTTCCTTCGTTAGTTTCTTAACGGCCTCATCCCAATACGCGGCTTCCACATGACTTCGCAATTCAGAGAATTTCTGAAAGTGACCATCGTCGAGCATCAACGCATACCCGAGACTTTGCCTGACGGTGGAAGCAAAGGTATAGGGTTTTCGTCTCATTCCCGTGCGCGGCTTGACTTCCACTAAACCCAGCGCACGCGCCACTTCGAGTTGTTCCCGTAAAGTTGCCACGCTGATCCCAAGTTCGCGGCTGAGTTCGGCCAAGGCTGGCAAACCGCCCTCGGCTTCTTTATGCGAAGCGAGGTAGTGTAGAAACTCGGAAACGTCAATCGAGGGGCGTTTATTGGACATTATCTGATTAATCTGATTATTCTTAGGAATGTAGTATAATCCTGTAAGATAGATAAGTCAAGGATGAATGCAGGGCAGGATATTATGTTTTATCCGCTGATTGAATGATGGCTGCAATGACTTGAAATCAAAGATAATTTTTCAAGGTAGTGTATAATTGGAAGGCAAGTTCTGCATTCTACGCAACAAGGATTCTATGGCAAGCACATTTTCATTATCAGCAGACTACTGGAAGACGCTCGAAATCACCAAGCAAGACATTGATACTCTGCATACTCATTTATTCGAGATTGAAACTCCTTTGACGGCGCATGATTTATCACCAATCTTGATTGAGAGTCGCATCAGGCTGGAGATGGATGCCGAGCGCAAGGAACGCGAATCTGGCGGGAAGGTATATTTGCCGAGTGTTCGTTACGTCGTCGGCGATGACGTTGTATTTCCGGCTTTGGGTTGGACAAAAGGAAAAGTAACAGCAACCCGCCCTGGGCGGAATCCGGAAGCGGGTGAGTTTGATGTCGTCACAGTGGAAATGCAGGACGGTGTTCAGCGTCTTTTTGCTTCTGCTTTAGCAAACCATATTTTGAATAACGCTTCGGACGCAACATCTAAAACATTGGATTTAAATATGGATGCGATCTTTCGAGAAAACGGCGAAGAACTTGAAAAAAAGATCGAGGCGGCATTTTCTAATAATGATGAGCTTGTGAAAATCGCAGGCCGCTGGTTTCCGCGCGGATTATTGATTGATATCAACGAAGGTCATCTTAATTTGGCTGAAGCCGTCTTGGATATGGCGCAGGGAGAGCCCCAACCAGCATCGGCGTTGTTGAAAGATATTGGATTGCCATCGGGTGTAAATCCTAAGTTAGCTGAATTTTCATTGAATTATGCATTGCAGTCCGATCAACGCTTCGATGAGGTGGGCGCAGCTGGCGAAGTTTTGTGGTGTCTGCGCCGATTGGAACCGGACGGTGTGCGCGAACTGCCATCGTTCTTATCTTATGAAAAAATTGAATATGATCGGTCTGGGTTGGATGAATCCATGTTGAAACTTGAGACTCAACTCGATGACGAGTTGAGCGAAGAGAATGTCCTTGGTCATAAGGAAATTCGAGAAGTTACTATTAGCCTTATTTACCCGCATCTGCGTGCAGGTACTTTGCCTCTTTCAGTACGAACGCGTTCATTGTTCCCAACTGCTTACGAATCGCCGCGAGTTCGTTTTACGTTAGTGGATGCCCGCTCGGGCATCAAGATGCCTGGGTGGGTCGTGCGTGAACATGGATATGTGTTTGGACTTCGCGAATGGTATAAGTCTCATCAGTTGATGCCCGGGAGTCTGGTCGCAGTCCGTCGCGGACAAAAGCCGGGCGAAGTGATTGTTGAGGCCAAGACGCAGAGGGCGGCCAAAGATTGGGTGCGTACGCTGATCGTTGGCGCTGACGGTGGCTTGGTGTTTGCGATGTTGAAGCAGCCAATTACGGCGGAGTTCAATGATCGAATGGCAATTTATGTTTCCGATTTCAAAGTGCTCGATCCGCTTTGGGAAAAGAATCGCTCATTTGAAGATTTGGTTGTAATTGTGATGCGCGAGTTGACCAAGCTTAACCCTCAAGGACATGTTCACGCGCAAGAACTGTATGCGGCTCTAAATCTTGTTCGAAGGATTCCGCCCGCGCCGTTGTTCGCATTGCTGGCAAGTCGGCCGCGCTTCGTTCATGTTGGCGACTTGCACTTCCGTCTGGAGGAGCAACAATGAGTTTGTTGAAGCCCGGTATCCAGACGCCGTTCCACATTGACTTTGATTGGTGGAAGCAAAACGAAAGCGATTGGCATGTGTTTTTGCGTTCCCTTTTGTGCTCGGCGCATCAACAGTCATTGGCGAACGTTGAAGAGGGTGAGATGATTGACTGGATCGATCCGCAAACGGCGGAGGTCAAGCCGGTAGATGGAATCCAGCACGCGTTGATGAGTCATTGCGCGCTTCAGCCTGATTTTGTCAGCGAGCATACTGCGATGGTTGAAGCAGTCTTCCGGTATGTTCTTGGCGAACGGCAATCAACCAATGAGCGCTGAAGATTTATCTGGCAGATTGAATCGCCCCGCATGCAACCATTCTCAGAACATTAAGTGGGCCGCGTATTTATCGAGGCTTGCGGCCGCTTGGCCTGACAAAGTCGGAAGAAAATACGATCGACGAGGCGTCTACAATAGCGGCAAGAGGAGCGATGCCCCTGTAGCTCAATGGATAGAGCACCTGCCTTCTAAGCAGTTGGTTGTGGGTTCGAATCCCGCCAGGGGCGCTTGCAGGTTTGATTGGTAGAAAATGATAAGGAGATAATTTATGGCTACGGAACGGTTTGGATTAATAAAAGCCGGCGGCAACGATGTCACTGTGATCGGTAACGATATCAAAGTGGGACAAGCTGCACCGGATTTTACAGTTCATGCGTTGGACTGGTCACTGAAACGCGGCTTGGCAGATACCTCTGGCAAAGTGCGAATCATTGCGGCGGTTCCATCCCTTGACACGGACGTGTGCGACCGAGAGACAAGACGGTTCAATCAAGAAGCCGCCGCGCTGGGCAAAGACATTGTCATCGAAGTCATCAGCACTGATCTGCCTTATACGCAAAAACGCTGGTGTGGCGCGTCTGGTGTGGATCAAGTGATGGTTTTATCCGATCACATGGCGGCGGAATTTAGCGAGAAATATGCGTGTGCTGGTCAAAGAACGCCGCATTTGTCGTCGTGCTGTGTTTGTTATCGGCCGCGATAACAAAGTTGCTTATGCGGCTTATATGCCTGTATTGGGCGACGAACCGAATTACGCCGAAGTAATCGAGGCCGCCAAGAACGCATTGGGTTAACGGTATTGAGCAAGGAGCAAGGTTATGCCTACGATGATTCGCAGATCTGAAACGATCACATTGACCGAGAAACGCCGCGAGATTCTCCACGCGGTAGGTTGGCAGGTAACGCAAAACATTTGGAGTCCGCCTACAGACGTGTATGAAACGGAGAAAGAATTTATTGTGCGCGTCGAGATCGCTGGAATGCGTGAAGAGGATTTCGAAGTTATCTTTGAGAATGGATATCTGTTCATCAGCGGAGTTCGTCCAGATGTCTCAGAACGACGCGCGTATCATCAAATGGAAATCCGCTTTGGAAAATTTTCCACTACTCATCGCGGTCCCCGGACCTGTGGATTTGGATCGCTCCGAAGCGCAATACAAAGATGGTTTCATGACCGTTCTATTGTCGAAAGCAAAACCCAGGGAAGTTAAAGATCGAGGAATAATGCCTGCTTCTCGCTGGCAAACCAGTATGGCCGAGCTATTCGAATGGATAGGGCAGGCCGACGATGAGCTGAAGATGCTTGTGCCGTCGGTCTTTTCTCGATTTCACAAAGAAAGAAGATTCGCCGGAAAAAGATGACGCGCAAAAGAACGATGCGCTGAAATATCCTGATGTATTGCCGATCCTGCCGTTGCGCGGCGTAGTGGTTTATCCGCAGACTGCAGTTCCACTTACGGTTGGACAGCCGCGGTCGATCCGCTTGGTGGATGATGTGGTGGCTTCCGATAAATTGGTCGGTCTTGTAGCTGCAACCAACCCCGAACTTGAATCCCCGGGCCCAAATGATTTATACAAAGTTGGTGTCGTGGCCACAGTGCATCGACTTTACGCGCACCGGATGGCACGGTTCGTTTGCTGGTGCAAGGGATGGATCGTTTTCGGCTTGGCGAGTTTGTCACAGAAGAACCGTACCTTAAAGCGCACATTCATCTGGCGCCTGAAGTAGTAGAGCAAGGTTTAGAGATTGATGCACTGGCACGCAATGCGCGCGATCAATTCCAACAAATTACGCAAATGATCCCTTCATTTCCTGAAGAACTGGTCAATTCGATTACCACACTGGAAGACCCTTTGCAAGTAGTTTATACGATTGCTAACTTCCAACGAATTGATTTGAAGGACGCACAGGAAATCCTTGGTATCAATTCGGTGAGCGAAAAACTTCGCAAATTAATCGGCTTGCTGGTGCGCGAGGCCGAGGTTTTGACTCTCGGACAAAAGATCCAAAACGAAGCACGCGGCGAGATTGAAAAAGTTCAACGTGAATATTATTTGCGCGAGCAGATGAAAGCCATTCAAAAAGAGCTCGGCGAGAAAGATGAACAAGCGGCCGAATTGGATGAATTCCGCAAAAAGATTGATGAAGCCAGGATGCCGGAGGAAGCGAATAAACAGGCGCGCCTTGAATTAGATCGTCTCTCACGCTTACCAACCGCCGCGGCTGAATACGGAGTGATTCGTACCTACCTTGATTGGCTGGTGACATTGCCATGGTCGAAGTCCACCGAAGATAATCTTGATATTACTCACGCCCGCGGAATATTGAATGCTGATCATTACGGGCTTGGAAGATGTAAAGGATCGCATCCTTGAGTTTCTTGCCGTTCGAAAGCTGCGGCTGGATCGCAAGGATGAAGTCAAGGAGCCATCGAAAGATCAAATCCGGCGCGAGCGTGAAGGCGTCATCTTGTGCTTTATCGGCCCGCCAGGAGTTGGTAAGACCTCGTTGGGTCAATCCATTGCGCGTGCCATGGGACGAAAGTTTATCCGCGCTTCGCTTGGCGGAACGCGCGATGAGGCGGAAATCCGCGGGCATCGCCGTACGTATATCGGTGCCTTGCCGGGACGTATTTTGCAATCGCTTCGGCGCGTGGAAACCAGGAATCCTGTCTTTATGCTGGACGAGGTTGATAAGCTCACCTTTGATTTTCATGGCGATCCTGCATCGGCGCTATTGGAAGTCCTGGACCCGGAACAGAACTCGGAATTCCGTGATAACTATCTTGAAGTTTCTTTCGATCTATCGCAAGTCTTCTTCATTACGACTGCAAACACTGCCGAGACGATTCCCGGCCCATTGCTTGACCGCATGGAGATCATTTGGCTTTCCGGTTATACCGATAATGAGAAGATTGCCATTGCCAAGGGATATCTGATCCCGCGGCAGATTCGCGAGAATGGTCTGCGGCCTGAAGAAATTAGTTTCACCGACGAGGCTTTGCAACAGATCATTCGAGACTATACCCGCGAGGCGGGCGTTCGTAATTTGGAGCGAAAGATCGGTGCCGTCGCGCGTAAAGTTGGAACTCGCATTGCGGAAGGCAAAGGCGATAAGTTCAATATCACACCCAATCAGATAGAAGAGTTTCTTGAACATCCAATCTATTTTGGCTCCGAAGAATTGAATGAACGGACTTCGGTTCCGGGCATCGTGCCTGGATTGGCATATACGCCATTTGGCGGCGACATATTATTTATCGAAGCGACGCGTATGCCTGGCGGACGCGGTTTTCAAGTTACGGGTTCGATTGGAAACGTCATGCAGGAATCCGCCCGGGCGGCGTTATCGTATGTACGATCGCGAGCTGAAGCGATGAACTTGCCCAACGAATTCTTTGAAAAGAACGATATTCATATGCATATTCCTGCTGGCTCCACGCCAAAAGATGGACCATCGGCGGGCGTGACGATGGCCACAGCTTTGGTGTCGTTAATTTCTGGGCGCAAAGTCAAGCCGCATCTGGGAATGACCGGTGAGATCACGCTTCGCGGCCAGGTTCTGCCGATCGGCGGCGTGAAAGAAAAGGTCCTGGCTGCCCATCGCAATGGTCTACGGACAGTAATCCTGCCGAAGCGTAACAAATTTGATCTTGACGATGTGCCCGACGAAATCAAGAAGTCAATGGAATTTATATTCGTTGAAACCGTGGATGATGTTTTGAATGCCGCCTTGGAGCCGGCGCCAATTCGATTCACAAGGCGCGACATGAAGAAACTATCAAAAAAGGGAAAGGCGAATGGCAAAGTTAAGAGTCATGATAGCAGAAGATGACCTTACCATGGTCAACCTGCTGAAAACTTTATTCAAAATGGAGGGTTTCAATGTCACTCGCACTCGATCCATCTGAAAATGTTGTGAAGGCTTTTAGTGATCACTGTCCCGATGTTTTGTTGATGGATGTTCATCTTTCGCGTCAAAACGGTTTGGAGATTTTGGATTTGATTCGTGCCTCGACCAATGGATGTAATGCGCGCATCATCATGACGTCCGGACTCGATGTCAAAGATGATTGCATGAAGCGCGGAGCGGACGGATTTATTCTCAAGCCATTCATGCCCGATGATTTAATCAAGATGTTGAAGGGAAAATAGATTATGGAGGCATCCTCGTCTATTGCTCTCCGCGAATTTCGTTTTCCGGATGACTATGATGCGGTGATGCGGTTTTGGGAAAGCATTGAAAAGGGGATTTATGTTAGTGCTTCCGACACGCCGGCTGAAATTCAAAAAAAGATTCAACGCGATCCGGATCTTTTTTTGATTGCCGAGTTTGATCATATAATTGTTGGTACGGCGATCGGGGGATTTGATGGCCGTCGTGGCATGATATATCATTTGGCGGTTGCCGCCTCATTTCGCGGACAGGGAATCGGCAACCGATTAATTGGCGAAGTTGAAACCCGGTTGCGCGCAAAGGGTTGTCTAAAGTGTTATTTGCTGGTCTTGGAAGATAACGTTGAAGCAAAAGTATTTTATGAACATCTTGGCTGGGAATTGATGGACGGGACATTTAATTTATGGAAAAGAATTGGGATGAGTCTTCGCTTTGCAATTCTTACAGTTTCTGATCGCTCCATGCGGGGCGAACGTCCCGATGCATCCGGCCCGGCGTTGGTTGAGATGGTCAAACATCAGGGCTGGGCAGTGATCCGTCAAAGCGTTCTGCCCGACGATTTAAACTTCTGCGTGAACTACTGGAGAGTTGGTCGGATCGTGATGATGTAGATGTTATTTTGACAACCGGCGGAACAGGCTTTTCTCCGCGTGATGTCACGCCGGAGGCGACGCGCGCAGTGATCGAGCGCGACGCACCCGGGCTTGCGGAAGCCATGCGGACGGCGAGCGCCGCCAAATCACCTCATGCTATGCTTTCACGTGCGGTGGCCGGCATCCGCGGCAGAGTGTTGATCATCAATTTGCCGGGCAGTCCAAAAGCGGCAGTTGAAAATTTTCAAGTTGTAATTCCCGCACTCGATCATGCAGTGAAGTTGTTGCGCGAAGACCCGGAGGCGGAAAAAGGGCATTAGAAAGTTGTAGTATAATCCCGCCGCTTGAAACCTTTCGCTTCATCGTAGCATTACAATCACCGGTGAAGAGACAAAATAATCGATAACAAGGAAAGATGTATGATTGATGTAAACGATCTTCGCAAAGGGGTAACTTTTGAACTGGATGACGCGCTTTTCAAAGTGCTGGAATACAGCCATAACAAATCTGGACGCGGCAATGCATCCATTCGCGTCAAAGCTCGCAACATGCTGACTGGCTCCAATATTGAAAAAACTTTTCAGTCTGGCGACCGTGTACAAGACGTGCGTCTTGATTTTCATACTGTTTCTTATTTATATGGAGACGGCGAGTTATATTATTTCATGGACAGCGAAACTTTTGAACAGTCTGCCATTCGTAAAGATGTTCTCGGCGACGATGCATTGTATCTAAAAGAGGCCATGGAAGTTAAATTGACTTTCTATAAAGGCGAGCCTTTGGATATCGAGTTGCCGACCTCGGTGGATTTAAAAGTCCTTGAAGCGGAAGTTGCGGTGCGCGGTGATACAGCCACTGGCGTAACAAAAAAGGTAAAGACGGAAACTGGCCTTGAAGTTCAATGCCCGAATTTTGTCAAAACCGGCGATATCATCCGCGTGGACACACGCACTGGCGAATACGTAACGCGCGTCTAATATTTGTCATATCCGATTACCAAGGACAGGTAACTAAAAGCGCCCACGCCCACGGCTATCCGTCTTTTATCTTATGAAAACCCCCGCTGGCAACGACTGCAAATATTTTTACGGAGACTACTACCGAGGCCGCGACCTAGAAGAGTGTAATCTTCTCAGGGCCTCGAATCAAACCTGGTCTGCCGATCTATGCCGCACTTGCCCCGTGCCGGGAATTTTGCAAGCCAATGCCTGTGAGTTTTTGCAGCTGCGCGGAGTTGCCAATCGTCTATTCACTGCTGGATTTCAGCGACGCGTTCAAGTAACAGCGTATTGCGAGAAGACTCAAAGGAATGTAAACGAGCCTCACATTGGTTGCGGGGAATGTCATCCGCTTCCGCCTTTATTTGAAATAAAATCAAAATAAATATTTCGAAACCGCATTTCATCTCGTCCTCTAAGAAAAACTTAATATGACACTCACGCTGCTTCTTGACCTTGACGACACTCTACTCGAAACCAACATGGGCGCTTTCATCCCCGCTTATTTTCAGGCGCTGTCTCAAAGCCTTACAGAATATGTGCAATCCGAAAAAATGTTGCCTGCCTTGATGAAAGGCACTGAACTAATGCTTGCTAGCGAAAACCCAACGTTTACCTTGCAACAGGTCTTTGAAACTTATTTCTATCCGAGATTGGGCGTTCCTAAAGAGCAAGTCGAACATGTGATCGAAGAGTTCTATGATGAGGTGTTTCCATCCATTGGCAGCGTCACCAGAAAACGTGAGGGCGCGGTTGAGTTGGTGGATTGGGCGTTTTCGAAAGGCTTTCGCGTCGCAATTGCGACCGATCCGATTTTTCCGCGCAAAGCCGTCTATCATCGCATCCGCTGGGCCGGCCTCGACCCTGAACGGTTTGAATTGGTTTCATCTTTTGAAACATTCCATTTCACAAAATCGCATCCTGCTTATTATGCCGAAGTGCTGGGTCGACTTGGCTGGCCCAATGATCCGGTTTTGATGGTGGGCAATGATGCTGACCGCGATCTTAAACCTGCGCAAAGTTTAGGATTGAAGACATATCACGTGAATGAAGAGCACGCCTCGGGGTCCGGGCCCGAAGCGGCGGGCAGCGGCAAATTATCGGATCTGCGCTCCTGGCTTGAATCCACTGATCTTGCCTCGCTGGAGATGTCCATTCAAAATCCCTCGGCAATCCTCGCTGTGATGTTATCTACTCCAGCTGTCTTGCACAGCCTCGTTGCATCCATTCCTGATAAAGCTTGGCCGTGCAAACCCATTACTGATGAATGGGCTTTAGTGGAAGTCATCTGCCATTTGCGCGATACCGAACGCGAGATTCACCAAATGCAGATAAACTCTCTGCTCGAGGAGAATGAACCGTTTATTCCGCGTCCCGATAGCACAGTGTGGGCTAAGGAACGGAACTATTTGAAGGAAGACGGTGCGCTGGCGCTGCGAGATTTCACCTCAGCTCGCATGGAGGCGCTGGCAAGGTTGAAAGAGCTGGAGCGATGCGGTTTGGAAACAAAAAGCGCGGCATGCGATTTTTGGCCCGACACATTTTCAGGAAGTTATTGGCTTTATGGCGGATCACGACCGTATGCATATTCAGCAGGCTTGGAAAATATTGAAGACTTTTTAAGGCCGCATCGCTTTATCCGTTCGTGTGTTATTATTGCAACATGATCAATAGGACAAGATTTGCTTGTCCTATTTTTTTAGGAGAGTGTTATGACGAAACGAGTTGTTGTGACAGGGCTGGGATGCATAAGCCCATTGGGAAATAATGTCCCAGATACCTGGTCTTCATTATTGGCTGGAAAATCCGGCGCGGGTCCAATCACTCGATTTGATTCGACCAAATATAAAACGAGATTCGCCGCTGAGGTAAAGGGCTTTGATCCGGTGGCTTTGTTGGGTGTGCGCGATGCGCATAAATTTGATCGATATGCACAACTGGCAATTGCTGCCGCGCAGGAAGCATTGACTCAATCTGGTTTGGTGATTGACGATTCGAACCGCGACCGAGTGGGAATTTTGATCGGTACAGGCATTGGTGGGATCACCACGTTTATGGAGAACGTTGACACATTGCGGCAGCGCGGCCCAGAACGCGTAAGCCCATTTCTGGTTCCGATGATGATCGCAGATAGCGCGGCCGGTCTGCTGGCCATTCGCACCGGAGCGCGCGGTCCGAACATGGCGATTACGTCGGCTTGCGCTACCGGAACGAATGTTATTGGCGAGGCGTCAGAAATGATTCGGCGCGGCGCGGCTGATATCATGTTCGCCGGCAGTTCTGAGGCGGCTATTGTCGAGCTGACCATTGCCGGGTTGAACGTAATGACTGCTCTCTCCACGCGTAATGATGCGCCGGAGAAAGCTTCGAGGCCCTTTGATAAGAATCGGGATGGTTTTCTGATGGGAGAAGGCGCGGGCATGCTCGTGCTTGAGTTGCTTGAACATGCTCAGAAACGTGGGGCCAAGATATTATGTGAATTGAAGGGCTATGGAACATCGGATGATGCGTTTCATATCTCTGCGCCGGATGTCCATGGTGCGGGTGCTGCCATCTCGATGAAGCGTGCTCTCGAAGATGCGGGCCTCAAGGTCACGGATATTGGTTATATCAATGCACATGGCACTTCAACTGTCTTAAACGACAGGAGTGAAACCGCCGCGATTAAGACGGTATTTGGTGAGTATGCCTATAAAGTCCCTGTCTCATCCACAAAATCCATGACCGGTCATTTACTCGGTGCCTCAGGTTCAGTGGAGGCGGTCATTTGTGCCAAGGTGTTGCAAGGAAATATTTTGCCTCCCACAATTAATTACGAAACGCCTGACCCGGATTGCGATTTGGATTACGTCCCGAACAAATCGCGTCCCGCCCAGCCGAAACATGTCATGTCTAATTCGTTTGGCTTTGGTGGTCATAATGCAACGCTGATCATGAGCCGGTTTAAGTCTTAGGTTGAACTTTGTGATAAAGCCTAATCCATTTATCTGGGTTGCGTGAAAAGGAATCCTTATGCCATATGCACATATCACAGGGTGGGGAATGTCAGTTCCCGAAACTGTTTTGACAAACGATGATCTATCGAAAATGATAGAGACCACCGATGCGTGGATTCGTGACCACACAGGTATTCGGGAACGACATATTGCACGCGAGAATCAATTCCCATCTACGCTGGGCGTTGAGGCTTCTATTAAAGCGCTTGAAGTTGCCAATGTTCGACCGACCGACATTGATTTGATTATCTGCTCGACTTCCTCACCCGAATTTATTTTTCCGGCAACAGCCTGTTTGATTCAGGATCAACTAGGCGCGTCCAAAGCGGGCGCGTTCGATCTCTTAGCGGCCTGTAGCGGATTTATCTATGCTGTGAACATGGCGGCACAAGCTATCCGGTCCGGCTCGATCAAAACTGCACTCGTCATCGGCGCGGAAACCCTTTCGCGTTTTGTGGATTGGAAGGATCGCAACACCTGCATCTTGTTCGGTGATGGTGCGGGAGCATTTGTTTTGCAAGCCAGTGATCAACCCGGTGGAGTTTTGTCAGCGGTGATGCACTCGGATGGGTCTGGTGGTGATTCGCTTTCCCTGCCTGCGGGTGGAAGCCGCTATCCCGCGACCGAAGAAACGGTGCACGGGGGAAAGCATTATATCCAAATGGACGGCAATAAAGTCTTCCGATTTGCGACGCGTGTAATGGGCCATGCCGCCATAGAAGCGTTGGAATTGGCTGGATTGACAACGCAGGATGTTCAATGGATCATTCCTCATCAGGCCAATTATAAAATCATTGAGACTGCTGCGAAGTATTTGAAGATGCCCCTGGATAAATTTATTATCAATGTAGATCGATACGGCAACACCTCCACTGCGTCTATTCCGATTGCCACGGTGGAAGCGATTGAAAAAGGATTGGTTAAACCCGGGGATAAGATTGTGCTGGTCGGTTTTGGCGCGGGGCTGACGTGGGGCGCACTGGTCGCTGAATGGACCGGGCCTTTGACTGTCGAGCACAAAGTTCATCCTGAGCGGTATCGAGTTTGGGCGCGGATTCGCTCAATATTCAATCGCCTGATTCGTATTGTTGAGGGATTGATCTGGGGCCACGATTCCTAAAATCTATGGCTACAGCAGCCGCGTGACAATAAAAAAATAAAAGCAACTGATGCAATTCCACCATAATAAAACCGAGTCCATTTTAGACTCGGTTTTTTGGGTACCCATATCTGCACAGCAATTCATTCTAGTTTTGAAGAATGTGAATGGCCTGCAAGAGATGCTTAAAAAACGTTTTGATATTTTGAATCAGGCCCCGACCGGGAGTTGGATTCAATATTAATGGCTGGCGAGGCGCCTGATTGAAATCAAAATCCTGAGTTAGATCGCCAAGGATAGATGCATTTTCGCGGACGTCTGGACGAGGATCAGGACGGTTATCCGTTTGCGGGTTGATGCGCTGACTCGTGAGGAAATCATCTTCAATAAACTTGACATATGCATCGAAGCTGAGAGTCTGGTGATCAATATAACCTTTCTTAGCGTAAGGACTGATGACGAGACTAGGCACACGGAAACCATATCCGTTTACATCGACCGTCGGTGGAACAACATGTTCGTAAAAACCACCCCAGTCATCCCATGCCAAAAATATCGCTGTGCTCGACCAATCCGGCCCTTGCATAATGGCGTTGATCAAACCAGTCACATATGTCTGTCCAACTGTGATGGATGATGGTGGGTGCTCGCTAGTTTTATCGTTTGGAATGACCCAAGAAACACTGGCAAGAGTGCCGTTTTGCGCGGCCGTGTAGAATTTATCTAGTTGTTGAATGTTGCCCAACTGCTTATCCGCGTGAACTGTATCAAAATATGGAAGCGGATTCCAGATCTCCGGAGTTGTGGCTTTCTGTGGCTTGGGACTACAGGCTACGGCATCATCGTCATCGCAGTCGGGCTGGGTTCCAGGGGCCACATAGTAAGCCCATGAAACATTGTTCTTATAGAGCAGATAGGTTAGATCCGTCCAGGCATAAATGGGCGCTATGTAAGGTGTCACGCCCAGGACGATGCTATCGGGTTTATCAATTTCACTCCTGCAACTCATCGGATCGTGGCTGGTGCATTTTGCGGACCATTCCGAAACCATAAAAAGATGTGCAGGCAAACTCCAGGATGAGGTCGGTTCAAACATGTGATCCTGAAGTACGAAGTTCTGCGCGTATGTCCAGTAGTTGGGAATCTCGCGCGATCATGATAGCCCATCACGTCGGGCTGGCCTCCCATCATTCCTTGGACACAGTTTGGATCATCATTGTGCTGACAATAGGTTTGGACTGCGGCTCTTTGAACTTCGACAAACCCGTCCATTTTGCCACCGTCTAGGTCTGTAAGAGTATGCTCCCAGCCCATGACCGCCTCCGGTGTTGGTGACGCTCGGATCATGATAGGGTTTGATGCATTGTTTGGTCTGTGGGTCCGGTGACGCAGACGGTTGGAACGCCATTCTTCATTGGAATTCCATCTGCGCCGGGATAAGTGCCGAAGTAAGAATCGAACGAACGATTCTCTTGCATAATGATGACGATATGCTGGATTTTGTGGATACCTTGCAAATCGCTTGAGGCGTTATTCGGCTGGTACTTGGAAGTTGCGCATCCCGCCGCGATGAAAAAGATCACCATCGTTGAAATGATTCGATACTTTGTATTCATTTCTCTCCGCATTTGAGCTGATTGAATTTCGACAGTGTTATATTATAGCTGATGGATTAACCCGAAATGAGAGCCTGGAAGTTTCTATCAGAGTAATTTTTCCAGCTCTTGAATGGAACTCACCGGCTGTTTGCAAACGAAATGTTCACAAACATAGATCGTCAGTTTGTTTTCTTTCAGCGGACGATCGATTAACAATGCAGGTGCGCTTTTCGGTGGAGGATACGTGGATGCAGCGATGATGGTGTTGGGTAGAAATTTCGTTTGCATGAATTGAATCATTTCCTCCACGTTGTCATTCTTCGCATCAAACATGACTGCAATCTGCTTGCCGTTATCTAAGGCAAAATCCGCGGCTGAAAGCCAGCGCGCAAATCCCATCGGATAGCGCAGTGCCAAATCGGTTACCAGCCTAAGCGCCGTCTCTGCCGCTTCGCGATAGTTGCCTTTGTCCGTGAATGCCGATAATTTCAACAAGGCTTCACAAGCTAGCGAGTTGCCAGATGGCGTTGCGTTGTCTTGCAGATCTTTTGGTCTTATCAATAAAGATTCGCCGTCATTAGGCGTATCAAAAAATCCTCCGTTTGGATCTCTAAAGCGTATAAGCATATCATCTGCTAATTCCAGTGCCGCGACGAACCAGCGATTGTCAAAATCAGCTTGATAAAGTTCGAGTAAGCCGATAATCAGCGAAGCATAATCTTCGAGAAAAACTTCATGTATCGTTTTTCCATCCCGCCATGAACGACACAATTTTCCGTCTATATCTAAGTTGGACAATAGGAAATTCGCGCTGCGGGTAGCCAGCATAATATATTTGATGACTTCTCTTTATCATCAAGAACACTGGCCGCCTCCGCAAAAGCCTGAAGCATTAAACCATTCCATGCGGTCAATATTTTATCGTCAGTGTTGGGGTGGATACGCCGAGTGCGTGCGGCGAAGAGCTTTGAATGGCAATCAGCCAGTTTATCGGCAACCGCATCCTCTTCCATTTTGAAGCGGGCGGCGAGGGATGCATCGTCGAGTGCTGCGTTGTAAAACAGTTTTGCCTTCCCAATTGCCTTTTCTGTAATTCCATAAGCCGCACTGAAAAATTCAAAATCCAAATCATTTGTAATTGCTTCTTGAATTTCCGATTTTGTCCAAACATAGAACTTGCCTTCTTCGCCTTCCGAGTCCGCATCCAGTGATGAATAAAATCCGCCATCGGGATGAGTCATCTCACGCCCCACGAAGTCAAGTGTTTCGATAACGATGCGCTTGAAGAAAGGCTCACGCGTGATTTGCCAGGCGTGAAGATAAACCAGCGCGAGCTGGGCATTATCGTAAAGCATCTTCTCGAAGTGCGGGACGCGCCAGAAGTTGTCAGTGGAGTAACGAGCGAAGCCTCCGCCGACAACGTCGTACATCCCGCCGCGTGCCATGGCTCGGAGCGCATGAAGCGCAGTCTTCAAGATTGTTTCTCGTTGCGTTGGCTCTGATAAAGTCCGATGAAATAAATATTCAATCGTCATTGGCTGAGGAAATTTTGGCGCCGTACCCCAGCCACCGATAACCCCAATCATAATTATCCAGGATTGCCGCTGCGATTTGATTTAAGTTTTCCTGCGAAAGGCCAACCGGCTGGAGTCTCAATCGATGAAGTTTGTTGCAGTTGTTGAATGAGTTGATCGCCAACGCGATGAACCTCCTCCGGTTCATTGGCCCATGCGTGGGCAATGCCAAGCAAGAGGTCGCGGAAGGACGGCAGATTGTAACGAGGGCGCAGGCGGAAAATAAGTTCCCGCATAAAATGGATGCAGATCAGGTGTGAGAAATACAGACATAGGCCAGCCGCCGGAACCAGTCATGGCGGTATGTGGCTTGCATGTAAATGCTGTCGAGGTCGGGACGTTCTTCGCGATCCACTTTGATGTTGATAAAGTGTTCGTTCATGATGGCGGCGATGGCTGGGTCTTCAAATGATTTCATGCGCCATCACGTGACACCAATGACACGCCGCGTATCCAATGCTGAGGAAGATTGGTTTGTTTTCAGCGCGTGCTTTTGCCAAAGCCTCTTCACCCCACGGATGCCAGTCAACTGGGTTATTTGCGTGTTGAAGCAAGTAGGGTGATGTGGAATCTTTGAGATGATTCATGAATGGGATGTTATTTTATGTACACTACCAGCGTGTAGTCCACTTCCATACCTGCGGCAGGGACAATATCAATGATGTAGTCTTGAGTTGTAGGCAGTTTCATGCTGAAGGTTGTCGCACCGCTGACGGAGCGAATATAAGGTTGTCCATCGCCGAAGCCATAAACTGTTAATGCCGCATTTTTGCCAACGCCGTTCAAGTACACATCCATGTATTGATCCTTTTGGGCAAAGAGGACATAGGAAATAACATGCCCTCCGGCAGTTTTGCCGGGTAACGATGGCATTGTTATCTTTGCCGGTTGCAAAGCTAATTCGTGCGGGGTTTCTATGGTCAATGTAAAGTTTTCCGATGGATGCACCGCCTTGAATTGTAAAGTAATAATCCTCCGTAACAGGCAGGAGTTGTATTCAAAGTTTGCCCGGCATTGAGCAGGGATGTACCGCCCGCTGTTTTGATCGTCATCGTGACATCATGATTGTATGAATCCACCTCGGTGATCATCGGTTGTCCTTGCGCGGCATTGAGAACATAATATAGACTCTGGCCGGGCTGGATGGTTCCGGTTACAACGCCGGAAGTCGCGTCAGTGAGGAAATTGATGCGGGTCGCGGCGGGCAGGACTGGGGTCGGAGCAAGTAGCGAAATTGTTGGTGAAGCTGCAAGAGTCGGTGACGCGGTTTGCGGCACCGCAGTTGGTGTGGCTTGGGCTTGAATTGCTGCCATTGTTGCGGCCACGACCGTTGCAACATCGTTGGGTGAAGCTGTTGGTATCGCGGAATTCGAGCCGGTACATGTGGTAACAGCAACAAAGATTGCAAGCAAAGCAATATAGGGCTTCCAAATATTGATATATGATTGCATAGCAATGCTCCTTGTTGAAAAGTATATCGGATGAACTAAAGCGATAGACGATTCAGGATGATGATTTGTTTCGTCTTGAATTGAAAAAAACTCGGAAGTGTTCGCCTCCGAGATTGGTGTTTTGGGGATCTATTGTTTCGCAAAAACCGGGTCTTTCATCTGTGTGATGACCAGCAGGCTGATCAATAACAATCCGACAGCCAGCAAAAGCGATGAGGTATATGAACCGTTGGAACTTTTCATCGCCACCATAAGATAGAAGAAGCCGATAGACGTCTGACCGAACAGTTGAATCAGTCCATTGGAAGTTCCTTCAGGGGTCGGGTGGACGATCTCGGCTCCGTATTGAAAACCTACTGGGGCGAGGCCAACCAGGAAAAAGCCCAGCCAAAATCCTGAGATCATCAACAACCAATAGTTTGTCGCATAGGCGAGGCCAAGCATACCCGGAATGGCAAGTAGGATTCCAAGAAACAAAAACCGCCGACGCTTCCGCTGTCTATCTGAAAAGTAGGATAGAACTACCGCTCCAAGGATGCTCCCGACCACGATCAAAGCGCCAAGCGTGCCGGCATCCGTTGACGTGAACCCTCGCGGAAGGATAATATCTTCGACCAGGGATGAAACGCCGTTAAAGATGGCAAGCCCAACGAATACAATAAATATCAAGAGCCAAAAATCCTTGACCGTGACTGCATGTTTCAATCCGTCAAACATTACTGAACGAGCGTCCTGGCCGGGAGGACAGGGTGGCGTAGGCGGCTTGTCGCGTGCCAGTAATAGGAAAAGGATGGATGAAAATGCGGTTATTCCTCCAAAGATCAATTGCTGGGTCTGGATGCGCATGCCGCCCTGTAAAAGAATTGGAGGCACGGCTTCGCCGATGGCGATGCCGAGGAGGTTGGAAAGCGTGACTAATCCGACCATGGTGGCGCGATCTTCAACTCCATACCAGTGCGCGGCGAATTTTGTCCATGAGTTGAGCAGGAACGGTTGAGCAATGGCAATCCCGGCCGTCATCCAAAAGACCTGTGTGTAATTCACTGCAAAACCGCGTAAGACACCAAAGACAGCCATCAGGATCGCGCCTAAACCAACAGTAACGTAGATGCCGTATGTGTCAATGGCCCACGAGGCAGGAATGGATAAAACCAAATAAGCAATCAACCAGGAAGTTACTGCCAGTGCGGCAATTTGAGTATCGGAAACACTATAAAATTTCGCGGCCTGTGTGACGATGGGCGCGTAGGATATCCATAAAATTTGAAGGGTGATGTTGATGAACATGAAAACCGCCAGCACCACCCAGCGGTATCCGTATAGACGATAACCTTTGTCTGCCATGTTTGCTCCGGTTTAGTTTAATCGAAGCTATTTTAACATAAAGTTAGAAACCCCGATGCCTTGAATTGGTTGCAATTGTATAGATTAATATTACCCCAGTATGTAAGCGCTCCTGCGCCAGCCGATTAGCCCACTGTCAAGGTCTTCCGGCGCTGTCAATTTGAGCTCATTCTGATACCAAATTCCTAATCGTTTTATAAACCGGTCATGGATTTCGCGGACGATGGGAGACTTGACTTCAAAGTGACTTGCGATGGTATATTGGCTTGGTTGGTTTATGCTGTATCCTGTTTTGCAATACCTATTTCTTTCAACGCATTTGGTAGTGGAGCCGCATAAATTTTCCCTCAGCATCTTCAATACAAGCATTGGTAAAAACTCTTTGTCCTTCAACCGTAGATCAGCATTTATTAAATCATTCTAATTCATGTGCAGGGTTAATTGCCCACCATATGCAAATTGTTTGGGAATTGGATAATAATTCGGATCTCTTATTATAGGAATACGTATTTCTTTAGCGCTTGCATGTAGTCCAGCTTGCGTTATTGTGATTGGCTTATGCCCAGTGTGGACGGCTTCAATGGAAATATAGCGTCTTGTTGTCCTCCTTGAGTTTAAACCAAAAGAAACATTGTATGAAACATGAAGGACGCTACGATCTTTTTGACGCTCTCGCAAAAATATAACCGTAGAATGTATCGCTACCTACAGAGCGATAAGTAATGTTATTAACTTATTACTTTGCTCCTTTGAATATTATTTGCAACAAGTAATCAGAATGAGGGACTTGCCAAGTGCTTCATGATTCTTTGGCTTTGCCTGCGTGATATCAGAGATTGCGCTTTCGGCAATTTTATTTGATTTCCCGGCTTTGGCGACTGCTTCGAGCTGCTTGTCCCCTGGCTTTGGATCGAACTCATCGAACTATTCACAGAAGGGTGCGAATTCTCCGCGCGGCAAACTAGAAACTGCTTGTTCAAGTTCTTTGATCGTAAGCATAAAAATTCCCCTTTGTTGCTTAAAGTTTAGCGCAATTTACATTCCCAACCACTTTCCAGCTTCGCGTGCCAAATTAGTCGATGTCCCTTGCTTCATTGTACATTGCGGCAAGGATTCCAAGAACAATCGTCCATATTGCTTGGTCAACACGCGGCGATCCAAAATCGCCACGATGCCGCGATCTGATGCGCTGCGGATCAAGCGTCCAAAGCCTTGCCGGAATTTCAAAATGGCTTCAGGCAAATAATATTCATTGAACGAGTCTTCATACATTTCAGAACGCGCTGCAATCAGTGGATCAGTGGGGACATCGAATGGAAGTTTTGTAATCACCACCACTGATAATGCATCGCCCGGCACGTCTACGCCTTCCCAAAACGAACGCGTCCCCAGGAGCACGGCGCGCTCGGTGGCCTTGAACAATTCAAGCAACGCATTCGGTGAAGCGCCGTCGCCTTGTTCGTAAACGTAAATATCTTCGCGCACCAGCGGGCCTGTGATGGCTTGCGCGGTCTTCTTCAATGCCGTGTACGATGTAAATAGCACCAGCATTCGTCCGCCTGTGGCTTTGGCAGTTGCGATCAATGATCTATCTAATATTTGCTGATAACCCGAAACGTTTGGCTCTGGAATATCATTGGCGATATAAAGCAACGTGCTCAACTCATAATCGAACGGCGAGCCAAGTTGGAGCTCGTCGGCTTCGTCCGCACCGAGCGTGTTACGAAGATACTGGAACTCATTATGCGCGGTCAAAGTGGCAGATGTTAAAATGACGCTGGCTTTTTGATGCCAAATATTTTCTTCGATCATCGGTCCAACCCGCAGCGGCGCCGCGTTGAGTGAAAGTTTCTCGCCCCTTGGGTTTACCTCGATCCAATACACCAATCCTTGGTTCGGTTGACTGATCATGCCGGTCATGTTGTTATACGCTTCGTTCAATCTGCGATAGGCGTTGCCGATATCGCTGATCACATCTTCTAGATTATCGTGTCCATCGGAATACAGATCGGAGGCGGCTCTGTGGATCTCTTCCAGCGCATTCAACAGAAGATTTATTGTGCCGCCGGTTTCATCCCATTTGATTTCGACTTCATCCCAGTGAGGGAGTGTCCGCGTAGCGGGAAGAATGCGCGCCTGCCATGAATAATTCGATTGCGATTGGCCTTCGCGTTGCAAGGAAGCAAACTCGTTAACGTGTTAAAGAATTCGCGGTTCTGTTCTTGTAAACGGAAAGCCATGTCGGTGGCGCGGGTCACCTTTTGCTGAAGCAAGCCGAAGTCGGATGGACGAAGCGCATCGTGAGTTCCGCCCAGGACGCGTCCCAGCACGCCCGCGTTCGATCCGCCGATTTCCTTTAACATTCGCTCCATGTCGAATTGAGTCAAGCGAAACGAGAGCGTGTTCGTAGTCGCGGATTCCAAATGATGCGCTTCATCAACGATCAAATAGGAATACTCCGGCAAAACTTTACTGCCAGTGGCAACGTCCGACAAAAGTAAGGCGTGATTGACGATGAGCAAATGCGCGGTTTGCGCCGCGCTTTTTGCGCGATGGAACGGACACGCGCCGCCCGTGCGCTTGATGCAAGTATCGGTGGTGCAAGCATCGTCCTCAGCGGAAATTTTCAGCCAAACTTCGCGCTCCGGATAGCCGTTAAGATTAAGCTCGTTGCGGTCGCCCAATTCGTTTTGTATTTGCCACACCAAGACTTTTGCAAGCACGCGCATTTCATCTGCGTTGCGTGGACCGTATTGACGAAGATTCTCGAAACGGCGTGGACAAAGATAATTGCCGCGTCCTTTCAACACGGCCGCGCGGAGGTCTAGTTTAAGAGCCGCGCGCAGATCAGGAATGTCTTTTTGAATCAATTGATCTTGAAGATTGATGGTATTGGTCGAGACCACCACACGCGTATTGTTTTGAATTGCAAACAACGCGGCGGGCACAAGATATGCAAATGATTTTCCAACGCCGGTTCCCGCTTCGACCATTAAATGATTCCCGTTGGAAAGTGCGTGCGTCACCACCTTGAGCATTTCCACCTGCTCCGGACGATGCTCGTAACTTTCAAAATATTGCGAGAATGGTCCGCCGTATTCAAGATGGACGCGACTTCCTCTGGCGTTGAGCGCATTTGGAATTTCCGGATTTTCCAGTGGCGGATAACGATCACTTCCATCGTCGAAGATCTGCTTTTTACTTTTTGCTTTCTTTGCTTGAATGCCTTCTTTTGCCTGCGCTCGCAAAATTTCCTGAAAGATATAATTGCCATCCCAATCAATCGGATCTCCCAAGCGAACGATTTCTGCAATCAAATCAAGCGACAAGGCGCGCGCCATCTCGTATAGACGATTGAAGACTCCATGGGTGGCTCTGGCATCGTCCAGCGCGCGATGCGTAGCGGGCAGCGCAACACCCAATTCTTTTCCAAGCGCGCCCAGGTTATATCGGCTTGCATTTGGCAAAAGAATAGAAGCCAATTCGTATGTGTCAATGACTTCGTTGAAAGAAAATGGAATTTGTTTTTGCAGAAAGCCTAAATCGAAACGAATATTATGCCCCACAATTGGCGCATCGCCGACGAAAGCTTCCAGCTCATGCGCAACATCCCGAAGGCGCGGCGCTTCACGAACCATGGCATCGTCAATGCCGGTCAGCCCGGTTATGAATTCGGGGATATGGCGATTTGGATTGATCAGCGACGACCATTCGTCTTCAACGCGATTGCCTTTGAATTTGACTGCCCCAATCTCGGTGATGGCTTCTCGGTCATTATCCAAGCCTGTAGTTTCGATGTCTATTGCAACCAAGGATTTCATACGTGTACTGGCTCAAATCTCTTTCAGATTATCAATTAGAATCATAAACCGTTGAAATCGAACAAAAAATATATTGCCAAGAGCAGTAGAACAAGTGTACCATAATTTGCAGTATGTAATTTCCCTCGTAGTAATGCTCAGAGTTATGTGGAACGCTACAAATCCGATGGGTCTTTCTTCGTCGCTAGCAAATCGGCTTGCACGATCAAAAGTATCCAAAGAAGGAGCCGAAAGAATTCCACGGCGGGAAAGAGGTGGCGGATAACATTATAGGTGTCTCCAAAATATCTGATAAATAGCATTGCTGCCGTTGAAATATAAACCCAGATTCCAATCCATGTCCAGATATATATCTTCACTTCTCTCTTTTTTACTGTCAGATAGCAAAGGGAAACAAGCAATAAAGTGTCGATTAGATATACGCTGCTAGTTTCCGGATGAAAGAATTCGCCCAAAGTTAACAGTAACGAACTGAATTTTGCGTTCTGTCCAGTAAAATACGGCTGGCTATAATCTGCAGTAAACATTGGCATATATTCCAGCACGTTCGAAGTTACGAATTGGGGATGCGAAGCTAAAAACAAAAGATAAGCGCCGGGTGCCCTTTTATCGAACCATTCTTTAAAGCCGGCAGAGTTGGGATCGGGAGCTCCCAATTCTCTTATGTAATTAATGTTTGATGGATATGGGAATATGAATTTTTCGTAGGAATGTTCAAGGGTCACTTGCCATCTAACACTGTTCGCAGATGATATTAATCCAAGAGCAATTATTCCGATTAGAAAAAGAGACGCAACCAAAAGAGCCTTGTTTTTCAGACGGTCTTTTATCATTAGAGGTGTCAAAAGGATCGGGGTTATTAGAACGAAGTATACATTCGCGTGTCTTGAACAAACATCCATGAGCTAAAGACTATCAACCAACCGGACAACAGGCTGTAGATTTTTATCTTATTTTTTGTTCGGTCCTCAAAAAGTTGGAATGCTATTTCTATTAATAATGCAAGGCACATCGGGAATAACGATACGGTCAATGCTTCTGAACCAAGAACGGAATCCCACTCGGCAATTTGAGGGCTAATTGCAAAAGACAAGAGAATGATCGCGATTAGAATTTTATATAGGGAAGTCTTCACGCGGCTGGACATTTCCCATGCCAATAACGACCAGCTTAAAATCGACAATATATTTTGTAAAAAAGCAATCTTGTCAAAACAGGATTGAAGGCTGAGGCCGTTTTCTTGGCGCGCTGCCGGGTAACTAATGTTGGACAACCGGCAGGTGTTGTTGACAAAAAGGTGGTAAACCAGATCTATAGTGAAGATACGTTGGCCAGTGAATGATGCCCATGAGAGGACAGGGGTATGCGAAGAGTCAATATAGGTTTGGGTATCATTAATTCCAATAGAGATTCGAGGGTCCCCATATAAATGAAGCCGGAGCATGATCACGGCAAATATGATAACGAGTGTGGTTATCGGAGCCCAATTTCTCCTGGTGGTTTTCATGAGCAATGATTTCATGAATATTGTCTCAGCCTACTAGTGGTAAAAATGATCTTCTCTTTTCTCGTACCGTCGACCCTAATTGAATTTTTGATTTCATTTTTCCAGAAGGTAGTCTATGTGTATTATTAGGAATATCCAAAGGGATAAACGAAACGTTTCCTCAGGTGGAACAACATGGCGGGCTGCTCCGATAGTGTCGCCGAAGAAGTTCGTAAACAGGGTTATGCAAGCACACAAGAATACCCAAATCCCTAGGCATGTCCAAGATATTATCCAAGGATCGTGGCGTTTAAAACTTGCTATGGCCAAAGCGATTAACATCAAAGTGTCGAGTAAATAGACAGAACTTGACTCTGGGTGCAAGAATTCTCCTATCTTATCTGATGCTTTTCTAATGGTTAAGCTATCGGTTACGTAGTACGGCTGTATTGAATTAAGATTGAAATAATACATTTGATCAAACATGGTTGTCACAACAAACCGCGGATGTGTGATTAAGAATAGACCATATGTTTTAGTGGCCTGGGCATCGAACCATTGTTGAAAAGCGGGGGACTGTGGGTCCGGCATCCCCAATTTGCTGAAGAATTGCAATCGCGAAGGAAATGGAAGGATATAAGCCTCAAAAGCATGTTGCAAAGGGTAGTGGGTTGCTCGCAAGCTATCCTTTGCAGATACGTAGCCCAGCACAAAGATACCGAGCAACAGGAAAATGATCAGCGATAAGGTCTTGATTTGTTGGTATTTCTTAATAAGCAAAAGAGTAAATAACAAAATAAGTGTGATTAAGATGACATAAAGATGAGCATCGCGGACAAAAACCCAGAATGCAAATATTAGCATCCATCCGAAAATTAGTCCTATGTTCTTAGCCGAATTTAAAGGCTCGTTTTTGTAAGAAACTCGAAATACAATTTCTTGCAATATAGCAAACGTAATTACAAACAGCGAAAGTGACAGCGATTTCGGAGCTTAGAACGCTATCCCACTCCGCAATCTGCGGGGTGAATGCAAATGCCAGGATCAGTACCACGCTTGCAATCTTTGCAAATGGGTTTTTTAGCCAACGCGTGGTAGTCCACGCCAGGAAGCACCATGCAAAGATGGACAGGAGATTTTGCAAGACAGCTATCTTATCAAAACATGGCTGGATTTCACGAACACTCCCATTAGTTGGATAACTTATTTTTACTAGCTTGCACCTTTGTGGGTTATCGGCTAACTTATATATAAGATTTGTTGTAAATAAGCGTTGGCCCGCGAACAATTGCCAAGAAAAGAGAGGGGCTCTGGCAGAGGTAATGTAGGATTCCGTATCGTTCATCCCAATTGAAAGTCGCAAATCCCCATAAAAAGAAACACGGAACCAGATAGCCCACAGCCAGCAGGCACAGAATTGTTATGGTTTGCCACTTTTCTTTTATCGTGGCCCAAATTGGCCTCATCCCAAATCCCCGAATAATCCTTTGATTTGTTCTAGTAACTGTGTCGGTAAAGGTTTCTCTTTTGATTTCTGCCGTATAAAGTCTTTCAGCTGTTTGAGCTTCAAGGCGGGCGTTGGGCCATCGTTCTCTTCAATCTCAACCAAATCGTTGGTGAAGACTAGCGCGCCTTGAACTTCTGGAAGAGCACTTTCGCCGCCCATACTCTTGGAAAGAAATCTTTTTATGGAATCCATTTCGCTGGCAATTTCTAGTTCAGGCCGGCCAAGTCCCTCTTGACCGAAAATGGATAAGTATCCTTGCATTAATCCGCCGCCGGAAATTTTCCAGCGATTCTTTTCATACGTCACACGACCCCGTTGATGAAGCGGAAGCAGGACCCAGATTCCAGCCGCGCCGACATAGAGATGGGAAACGGGAGTGACATAATGATAGATCGCGTCATCATTTGGTAGTCCCTTAAGCCCCGCATCCAATTGTTCATCGGGTCTGGGACTGCGCCCCCAACGATTGCTGAAGAACATGCCGACTTGCGTCGCGGCAAAGCCAACGACTAGCGAAGTGACGGACCATGCAAATAGATCGGGCCTCGTGAAAGAAATATACATACCAACACCAAGTACCACTAGCGCACCGATACTGGTATATTGGCCGATTCGACTATTTCTCTTAATGAGTTTTTCGTTTTTGATGATTTTCATTGATATTTTAGATTTGTCGCTTTGAGCAACGCGAAGAGTTGGCGGATTTGCCAGGCAGGTTTTACGCCGCTTTGCGGCTCAGAATGACATTATCCTTTCTTTAGATTTTCTTCGATGGCTAATTCCATTGCGTCCACCATTTTTGATTCTGTCGCGTTTTTTGCGAGGCGGATCGCGCTCTTGATAGCAGTTGCATCTGAACGTCCGTGGCCAATCAATACCAATCCGTTTACACCAAGCAGAATTGCCGCGCCTTGTTCACTTGGATCGAGCAAACTCTTAAACTCGTTAATGCCGGTTTAACGAGCAGGCCACCAAGCATCGTTAGCGGGCCACCGTTCCTGATCTTGATTTTGACTTGATCCAGAATCAATTTGGCGACGGCCTCCGCTGTCTTCAACATCACATTGCCGGTGAAGCCATCGGTCACGGCCACGTCCACTTTTCCGCCAATAACTTCTTTACCTTCTACATTACCGTAATAATTTAACTTGGAGTTCTTAAATAATGGCGTTGCCGCTCTGACCAATTCGTTCCCTTTGCCTTCTTCCTCGCCGTTTGAAATCAGACCCGACTTTTGGATTTTTGACCCCGCGTACTTTTTCCGCATAGACGCTTCCCATGATTCCAAATTGCACAAGGTTTTCTGGTTTGCAATCCGGATTGGCACCCATATCCAGAATGATGCAAGAGCCATTTGTCGTTGGAAAAATGGGTGCGATGGCGGGACGATCCACACCACGGATGCGACCCAAACGAAATAGTGCAGTTACCATTCCGGCGCCAGTATTGCCTGCTGTGACAAATGCATCCGCTTTGCCATTCTTGACGAGGTCCATCCCCACCGCCATTGAGCTTTTTCCATGCCGCGCCTTAAACGTTAATGTTTCGCCTTTGTCTTCCATCGTCAGCATCTCGGGAGCATGGACAATTCGGATGGGTAAACCGCTAGAGTTTTGCGTGTCCAGCGCGGGTTTAATTATCGATTCGTCGCCGACAAGGATGATTTCCACGCCATATTCGCGCGCGGCTTTTACTGATCCCTCTACATCTGGCGTTGGATAATTATCGCTTCCCATGGCGTCCACCACGATTTCGAGCCATCCTTTATCTCCTCAAAAAGTTTCCTTGCTTGACAGGCAAGGCAAGCCGATTATAATACGCCTGCTCGCACGATAGTGCTTGCATTTGCGCTGGTGCTGGAATTGGCAGACAGGCATGGTTGAGGGCCATGTGCCGCAAGGCGTGAGGGTTCAAGTCCCTCCCAGCGCACAAAAAATGTTAACACACAGTGCATTTAGCTATATTTAGAAGCCATGTGCCATGGGAAAGAGAAAATGGGGATACATCATCAAGCTGGCTATCTATACCGTTTCATGGCTTTTCCTACGCGCTGTAAGAAAAGAGAGAATGGGGGAGTGAAAATCAAGATTTGCCTATCCGTCTACTTGTTCATCATATTTATGTAGGTTTCCTTTGGTCGATTATCGCGCCCAAAAAAGTGTTGGTCGCCCCAGTGTTTTAAGTATCTGATGCATATGCATGAAATACATCCATAATCCGCATGCCTCGCAGTGAATCCGGAACAAGGCCGTGGGAGCTGGATGCTCCTTGTTTTCGTTGAGGGTTTGATGTGAGTAATAGCGGCAAATTCTTAAGCCCGCTAGGAACATTTCGCTCGTTCCGCTTTGGCGGGTGATGCAGCGGACAATCACGTTCCTACGGCTTAGTCACCACTGGCAAGGCTTTTGCACGTGCCAATTTAAAGAGGTCCCCTGGACTGACCATGGCAGCGAACGCGGCATCGGTCGGATGAAGAGGCGGGCTCGCGCCAACCGGGGCTTCAAGAACTGGACCGGCCTGCAAATTTCAGACCCGTTGCTCTTTGACTGAAACCTTCGCCCATTTCTTCCAACTCCCCAACCGCTGATGTTACAGAGTCCGAACAAAGCATCTGTTGCAATTTTGCCTAGATAAGGGTATAATTTTTGATGGTGATTGGCCCTATTTATAAGGTCCGAGTTATTCAAGAAGCCGAAGAGGAGAGGGGTGAGAAAGTAATTGCAAGCCAGCTATTCGATATAATTGATCTTAATGGTAAAGTTATTTGAGAAGATTTTTTTTTCAATTCTGAAGATGTATGCAACATGTAGGACGCGAAATAGGTGAATACATGATCCCTAAATTGTCTTTCCCGATCGATAAGTTGCAATTAGTTCTGCTATACCAGGACCAGCGCGAGTTAGAAAAAATCAAAGCAAGCTCTAACAGCACAACCGCCTTAGCCAAAGTGGCCGCCGTATATCACGAACTATACTTTCCTTCTCCTCCGCCGGATCGGCCCTATATTTTCTCTTCCATGGTTTTATCATTGGATGGCAAGATGGCATTTCCAGATAATCCTCAAGGTCCGGTGGTTGCTTCTGCAAATTCCATCGACCCGGAGGGCGGCTTGACCGATTTTTGGATCCTAAATGTCTTGAGAGCCCACGCGGATGCGATCATTGTTGGCGCAAAGACGCTCACGTCCGAACCAGATGTTGTCCTAGCCTGTTTTGATCCCGACCTGATGGGGGAGCGAAAAGAAAAGCTGCGAAAAGAAAATTTATATCCATTATCGATCATTGTTTCTCTCGACGGCAAGGATGTCCCGCTGACTCACTCGATCTTTTCTGTCCCTGAAATTCAAACGATCATAGCGACCTCGCATCAAGGCGGCTTGTTCTTAAAGGGAAAACTTGACAACGATGAACTGATGCTGATTGGCCCCTACAACGACCCTGCGGAAGTGAATGGGGAATGGATCTCCCGGCAAATACAATACGGACATCAGAGCGGCAGGAAGGTTATTCTCATGACCGGGGAAAACGAACCCGACGCGAGGTTGTTCATGTATGTCCTGAGGAAAATTGGCATTGATCATCTACTGATCGAATCCCCTACTTATATGTGGCTTTTGATGAATCAACAGATGTTAGACGAATTCTTTGTCGATTATTCTTCGTTATTCATTGGCGGTCCGATCACGCCCGGATATGGAAATGGTTTTTCTTACCTGGATCATCCCCATTCACAGTTTCTGGTCATTGCATTGCACCGGAACAGCTTTCTTTTCACCCGTCAAAAAATCGTGTACGGACTGCCTGCGCACAAATAACGTGCAGATACGATAGGAGAAACTCTCATGGAAAATGTTGATCTGATTGTTAAAAGTGCGACGATTGTGACCATGGATCAGAAGATGAGAATCTTGGAAGATCACTCCATCGTCGTGAAAGACAGCCGGATCGCTGCCGTCGAACCGTCCAGATCTGTCGTCGAGAAATATGAAAGTTCCAGAGTCATCGATGGCCGGGATCAATATATTTTTCCCGGTTTTATTAACACCCATACTCATCTTTTCCAAAATGGCCTCAAAGGACTGGGCCGCGATAAGCTGTTGTTTGACTGGTTGGACAGTTCCGTTCGAAAAGCCTTGCACGAAATCCGCTATGCTGATGTCTACAACGCCGCCGTTGTGGGTTGCATTGAAAACATACGCAGCGGAGTCACCACCGTCCTGGATTATATGTACGCACATGGCAGCCAGCTTGGATTGGATGATGCCGTAGTGCAAGCCTATGATGAAACTGGGATTCGCGGGATTTTGGGCCGGGCCCACACGAAAACTGAGAGCTTGTCCAAGGGTAGCGAATGCCCGATTAACGAAACGGAAGACATGTTTTTTAAAGACGTTGAACGTCTGGTAAAAGAGCTGCAGGGTCACGAAAGAATTACTTTAGCCTTGGCTCCGGGCATCGTCTGGGATCTAGGGGAGGAGGGCTTCCGAAAAATCCGTCACTATGCAGATACATTTGGGCTCCGTATCACGATGCATCTGGATGAGACCGAGGAGGATGATGAGTACTCACGGGGAAAGTATGGCGTCAATAGCGTCGAACTTTTGGACCGTAACGGCGTATTGGGGGAGGATTTCATCGGTGTGCACTTGGTTCACTTGGATGAGACCAGTCTGGATATCCTGCAGAAGAGGCGAATCAAAGGATCCCATAACCCTGTGTCAAATATGATCCTCGCCTCCGGAGTTGCCCCCATCCCTGAATTAAAAAAGAGGGGATTGGATATTGGCCTCGGCACAGATGGCGCAGCGAGCAATGATACGCAGAATATGCTGGAGGTCATCAAAACGACGGCGATTTTGCATAAATGCATTCACCGCGATGCGACCCTATTCCCGGCGATGGATGTACTAAAAATGGCAACCATCGACGGCGCAAAAGTAGTCGGCCGTGAAGACGAAATTGGATCGATCGAGATCGGGAAGAAAGCTGATTTTTTCCTACTCAACCCCAAGAATGTCGCCTGTGTTCCGGTCGCCGATCCTATCGCTTGCCTGGTGTACTCCGCGAATCCAACGGCCATCGATACGGTGGTCATCCACGGGAAGGTCGTGCTGGAAAAGAGGTGTATTTTTGGCTGCAGATGAAGGGGCTGCAATCTGTAACCTTCAGGAATCCGCGTATCGATTGCGGGATCGAGTGGGCCTCGGAGTTTCAATGAACGGACAAATGCTGATAGTTCCACCCTTCCACAAATAATCTTGGAATAAACGGACACCCGAATTGAGCATAGGACCTTATGGCTATCGAAAAACAACCTGAAATGGAACTGAAACAACCTTTCTTCAGCAAAGCGGAATATGTCTACCAACTGCTAAAAGATAAAATCGCGAATGGTTACCTGGAACGAAACAAAATCTACACCATCGTAGAGATTGCCCAGGGCCTCGGTATCAGCCGAACGCCAGTGGGCGAAGCCGTCAAAATCCTGGCCTCTCGAAAATATATCATCCTGTATCAAGGAGTGGGTTTTAAAGTCAAAGAACTGACCAAGGATGATATTCGCGAGAATCTAACCATCTCAGGGGCGCTCGAGATGGCTGTTTTAAAAAGGATTATCCAGGATGGAACGAACGCGATCGGAAAACTGGAGGAGGCGGTTGCGAAAAGCTGGAGAGCGATGGAAAATCAAACGCCTGTGTTGTATACCCGGTCCTCCGCGGAATTTCACAAGGCTTTCTATGACCTGGCGCCTTTACCCAGGGTGACGGAGATCCTTCATGAGAATGTTTTTGTACATGAAATCTGGTACCGAGAGGGGGCCAGTTGCTACCCGGAGGGAATCAAACGCCTGATCGTGGATCATGAGAACATAATCAAGGTAATCAAGCACGCAGCCTACGATCGAATTGGCGAAGTGATCAACGCTCATGTTGAAAACTGCGAAGAAGTTCTGCTCAAAGTCATCCAGGTCTGAAGGAGAAGAAGCGTGAAGCAATTTCAGGATAAAGTAGCGATTATTACTGGGGCAGGCCGCGGATTGGGTGCTCAGTACGCTCAGGACCTCGCTCGCGAGGGGGCCATCGTTGCCATCTGGGACATCCACACGGCCAATTTGGAAAAAGTCAGGCAGAACATAGAGGCTGACGGCGGACGGGCACTCCCCTCTACCACGGATATTACGGACCCGGCCCAGATCGAACGGACCGTGTCTGAGATTGTGCACCAATTCGGGAAGGTGGATATCCTGATCAACAATGCAGCTTTTCATAAGTCTCAGGCGGTGGTGGAAACTTCGCTCGATGACTGGAAAATGCAGATTGATACCAATTTAAACGGCACTTTTTATTGCATCAAGGCCGTCCTCCCGCATATGCTGCGCCGGCAGTATGGAAAGATATTGAATATTGCCTCTGCGGCAGCCAAAGTCTACTTTCCAGGCTTTGCCGCGTACGCGGCTTCAAAAGCAGGGATTGTCAGTCTTTCGAATGTGCTTTCAGAAGAAGTCAAATATAAGAATATCAATGTGAATTCCATATTTTTAGGTATGACCAATACCGAATATACCCGCGAAAGAATGAATCGCGACGCAGCCGTCACCATTTCACTCGATGAAATGCTGCAGCCGCACGAAGTTTCGAAAGTGGTGCTGTTCCTGGTTTCGGATGAGGCGAGTCCGATCAAGGGCGCGGCCGTGGATGTATTTGGGAATCGCTTTTAGGAGAATGTGCAATGAAAAAATCTATGAATCAACTGGCTGTCAAAGTTGTCAAAGAAATTATCACACGGGAAGAAGAAATCGGGGTCAAAGTCATCCAAATGAAGTGCGGGACCACCTTGATTGACATGGGCCTACACGCCAAAGGCAGCAACGAAGCAGGCATCTTATTTACGCGGGTGACCTTGGGAGACATGGCGACTGTGAATCTGGGTACCTGGAAACTCAACGATGATTATTCATTTGGTTCTGTCGAGTTATTTGTAACTGAACCATTGATTGCCTGTCTGGCTTCGCAGATCGCAGGCTGGCAGCTCGGCGTGGGTGAGTTTGCCACTATCGGATCAGGTCCGGCCCGGGCCCAAGCAGTGATCCCAAGCGATGCTTATTTGAATATGACCCCTTACCGCGACCGGAATGATGAAGTCGTCTTATGCATCCAAGACATTCGCTACCCCAATGATTCGATCGCACTGGAAGTGGCCAAGGCCTGCAAAGTTCCACCGGAAGCTGTGTACCTTCTGATCGCACCAAGCGCCTCCATCGCCGGGGGAATCCAGGTTACCGCCCGCATGATTGAGGAAGTTTGCCATAAAATGCATGAAAAAGGATTTGAGGTTGCAAAAGTTGTCAATGCGCGCGGGCGAGCTCCGATTGCGCCCTTGGTATTGGATGAAGTCAAAGCGATTGGCAGGATTAATGATGCCATCCTATATGGCGGCGATGCAGAATTTTGGGTGGATGCTGCGGATGAGGAAATCGCAGCAGTGATCGAAAAACTGGTTTCAAAGACCTCCTCTCCCTATTATCCGGAGTTATTTGCCACGGTTTTCGAACGAGCCGGAAGAGATTTTTACAGGATCGATCATGATTTTCACTCAATTGCCAAACTGCAGATTCATAACGTTCGCACAGGTCAAAGCTTTGTAGCGGGAGAAATCAATTACGAAGTGATCAAAAAGAGTTTCCTGAGCTAAAAAATGATTTCAAGGAGATTGAAATGACAATTTCAAAAGAACATTTACTGAAAGTGTACGAAGATATGGTTTTGATCCGCCGGTTTGAGGAAGAGGTCGAGAAATATTCCAAGAACGGAACCATTCCAGGCTTCATCCATCTGGGGGTGGGCCAGGAGGCCACCCAAGCCGGAATCATCGATGTCCTGCGTAAGACGGATTACAAATTTCCAGACCACCGTAGCCATGGTGCAATTATTCTTTCCAGCGCCCCCGAAGATCGCAAGCGGATCATGGCTGAATTATTCGGCAAGAAAACGGGCATCAACGGCGGGCGGGGCGGGTCGATGCATGTGAATGATCTGAAAGTGCGCAACATGGGCTTCAACGCCATTGAAGGCTCGATTGTGGTCACAGGACTGGGAACCGCTTTTGCCTCGGTTTACAATCATACGCAGGATGTCACCGCTGTGTTTATGGGCGACGGCACGCTAGGGGAAGGCACGTGCCACGAAAGCATCAATATGGCTGCCACTTGGAAATTACCCCTGATCTACTGTGTGGTGAATAACCAATATGCCATTTCAACCCGTTTTACGGAATCGCACCCGCAACCACAGCTTGCAATGTGGGCAGATGGTTATTGTGTCCCCAATGAAGTGGTCGACGGTAACGATATTGAAGCAGTCATTCCGGCGATGGAGACGGGCAGTGGCCCGGGCGCGGGCAGGCCAGGGACCCAGCTTGATCGAATTTATGACCTACCGTTGGCAGGGACATTTCTCTGGCGATCCAGCCGCATATCGTCCGGAAGGTGAGTTGGAACGCTGGAAGGAAAAGGACCCGATCAAACTTACGAAAACCCGATTGTTATCGGAGCATGGAGTTGAAAGAAAGAGACGTGCAGTCAATTCATGCCCGGGTTGAATCCGAGATCTCGGGATATATTCAATTTGCACTGGAAAGTCCAAATCCGGACCCGGAAGACGCCGTGAAACACGTGTATACCGATATCGAAGTGGAGGCAAGATAATGTCCAGGATCATTACTTTTTCGAAGGCCCTGAATGAAGCCCTCCAGCAGGAGATGGAGCAGGATGAGAAGGTGTTTATCATAGGCGAAGATGTGGCAAAAATGGGCGGTGATTTTGGAATCACCAGCGGTATTTGGAAACGATGGCCGACGCGTGCCTATGATACAGCACTATCCGAATCAGCCATTGTCGGCCTTTCTTGCGGAGCGGCCATTTGCGGTCTGAGGCCGGTGGCCGAGATGATGTTCGCGGATTTTATTGGAGTCTGTTACGACCAGGTTGTTAATAATGCAGCCAAGCTATGCTACATGTATAACGGCCAAGCTAGTGCCCAACTAGTGGTACGGGCAGTCACTGGCGGCGGGATCCGCTGTGCATATCAACATTCCCAGTGTATTGAGCCTTGGCTAATGAATGTCCCTGGGCTGGTTGTGGTTGCGCCCGCGACGCCCTATGAAGCCAAAGGGTTGCTCGTCTCCGCGATCCGCAGCAATAATCCGGTCGTCTTTTTGGAGCACAAAGGCCTGTACAACACCAAGGGTGACGTGCCCGAAGAACTTTATAGTCTGCCCCTATATAAAGCGAATGTGGAACGAGAAGGAAGAGATATCACCCTCGTGGCAGGAATGACCATGCTGAACTTCGCAAAAAGAGCGGCTGAAGAGATGGCCAAGGAAGGGCTAAGTTGCGAGATCATTAATCCACGTACCTTGCTTCCCATGGACGGGGAGACCATTATTAATTCCGTGGCCAAAACGGGACGGCTGGTGGTAATCCAGGAGGGGCCAAAATTCATGGGGTACGGCGCGGAAGTCGGGTCCATGGTCTATGAGAATGTTTTTGAATACCTGAAAGCCCCTATTCGGCGGGTGACTTCGTTGGATACTCCCGTTCCATTTGCACCGGTCTTGGAGGATTATGTGATGCCGCAATATTCGGACGTTCTGAAGGCCTGCCACGAAGTGATGGCTTTTTAGCCGGAACAGGAAAGTTGAAAATGACCCATAGTGTTGTAATGCCCAGGTTTGGCGCGACCATGGAGGAGGGTACCATCAATTCCTGGTCAGTCAAAGAAGGACAGACCGTTTCAAAAGGCGATGTGTTGGGTGAGATTGCGATTGAAAAGCTCACCAATGAGCTTTTGGCGGAGGAAGACGGGACTGTCCTAAAATTGTTGGCTGAGGAAGGCGCGACGATTGCCTGTGGCGAGCCCATTTTGATTTTGGGTGCTGCAGGAGAAACCTTGGAAGCCGATGCTCCAGCGCCACATTAGCAGAAGGAACCCCACTTACCAAGAGTGGAGAAATGGATGTATCGTCCAAGCGGCCAAGCGGGACCGCACAAACCACACGTGCCAAATATAGAGAATCTCCACAGATTACGCCCAAGGGATTACAGTTAGCCGAGGAATTGGGCGTGGATTATCATTTCGTCAAGGGCACAGGCCGGTTTGGGATGATCACTCGTGAGGATGTACTTGCAGCGAAGAATGCTGGGCTTTTGCCAAAAGCTCGTGCTGAAATCGCACGATCCGAAGCTAGCGGTGAAACGCAGAAAATGAACATGATGCAGCTCAGCGTCGCCAATGCCATGGATACCAGCCTAAAATCAACCGCCCAGACCACAATTTCCATGGATCTGGATGCTACAGACATGGTCAAAGCATACCAGTCGCATAAGGAAGAATTCGGCCAAAAAGGCATCAGGCTTACTTATACGGCCATTCTCGTGAAAGCTGTAGCTGCAGCCTTGATGGAGCACAAGCTACTCAGAAGCGTGATCGAGGGGCCAAATCTTGTGACGCGCGCTGAGATTAATATTGGCATCGCGATCGATATCGCGGATGGCTTGATAGTCCCCAATATCAAAAATGCCAACCAGAAGAACGTGCTACAAATTGCATCTGAGCTGGAAGCCTTGTCAGAACGAGCCAGGAACAAATCCATTACTGAGGAAGAAATGACTGGAGGCACCTTTACCATTAGCAACCTGGGCATGTTCGGGATTAAATATTTCACTCCGATCCTAAAACCCGGGGAAAGCGGAATTCTGGGTGTGGGTACCATTCAGGACGTTGTGCAGGTCCAAAATGGTGGAATATTTGTAAAGCCTGTCCTAAACCTCAGCCTAACTCACGATCACCGTGTGGTGAATGGCGCTCCCAGTGCCCGATTTTTGCAAACCATCCAACACATTTTGAATGAGTGTGAGTCCTTATTTGTGAATTGGGAATGATCCAATGATAAGCGTAAACAAAAACGCAATGCCCAAAGTCAGATACCTGATCGAACACGCGGAACAACTGGGGTGTCGCCATTTCCGTTTGGAAAGCGGGGCACATATCATCGACATGGGTGTGGAGCAAAAGGGAGGCTTTGAGGCCGGCCAACTCTTTGCAGAAATCACTATGGCCGACCTGGCGACCTGTCACCTCACCAACTATGTTTTGCCCGGTGATATCTCGGTGCTGGCCGTTGAAATGCATACTGCGGAACCCTTATTGGCGTGCCTATGCAGCCAGATCGGCGGATACCCTCTCTCCAGCGGGGATTTCGCGGCCATCGGCTCCGGTCCAGGGCGGGCAAAAGCTGCGTTGGATATTGATCACAGTTTTCATTTTACAGACTACCGGGATGATTCCGATGAAGTTGTTTTTGGAATTCAAGCCAATCATTTTCCAGACGAAGGCATGGTCAGACAGGTAGAGCGGGACTGCCGGGTGGTCCCGGAGAACATTTATTTTCTGGCCCATAAAACCAGCAGCATCGTGGCCTCCATCCAGGTATCGGCAAGAATACTGGAACAGACGGTCAATAAAATGATCAAGAAAGGGTTTGATCTAAGTACATTGGAATATGCGCGCGGTTTCTGCCTGGTCGCCCCTTTGGATTTGGATCCGGAGGCAGCTATGGGCAAGATCAATGACAGCCTGCTATATGGCGGCCGATCTGAGTTCTGGGTAAAATGGGACGACAATAAAATCCAAGAAATTCTTCCCAAGCTCGTCACTGAATCCTCGAAGGATTATGGCAGACTATTCCGGGACCTATTCCTTGAAGCCGGCCGGGATTTTTACAAAATGGACCTGGATATTCATTCACCCGCTTCGGTCCAAATCGTTAACATGAAATCAGGCAAAATGTTCAAAGCCGGGCGGCTCCGCGAAGATTTAATCAAGAAGAGTTACTTTAATCTGAACTAGGCGGATCAAAACAGCACCGAAGAATATGAGGCAGGGAGGTTGGGGAGTGGGTTCTGACACCTCCGTGATCGGCCTGTGTCCTCTCGTTTTTATAATTGCCGTGATATATATTGAAACAGGGTCCTGCGCACCCGCTGTCAATCTCGCTTATGAAGAATATTTTCTGAAAGGCAGGGACCTGGAAGAAGATTTATTAATGCTGTGGCGAAGTGAACCAACCATCGTGGTAGGCCGATTCCAAAATACTCTGGAGGAGATCAATGCCAGTTTTGCTGAAGCCCATCATATCCGGGTGATCCGGCGCATCTCTGGAGGGGGCGCGGTCTATCATGATCTGGGAAATGTATGTTTTAGTTTTATTTTGCACGACATCCAGCCGAAAGTCATCGATAAGCCGAAATACATACGTCCCATAGTCGAGGCTTTGGCTCAATTGGGAGTTCATGCGGAGCTGACGCACCGGAATGATCTGACAGTTGAGGGCAAAAAATTCTCTGGGAATGCGATGGCGTTGCACAAAAACCGCCTGTTGTTTCACGGCACACTATTGTTTGATACGGATTTGGAAATGCTGGAGAAGGCTTTAAAGACCTCGGAGGTTAAGATCCTGTCCAAGGGAGTCCAATCCGCCAGAAGTGGAGTGACTGAATCTTAAAGAATATCTTTTCGAAGAAATGTCAGTTATCCAGTTCAAGGAAAGATTGAAGGAACTCCTGTTTGCGGGCGCCTCCCCTGTGACGTATATTCCATGCAAAGAGGACCTGGACGCTACTCAGGAATTGGTAAAAACAAAATATGAGACCTGGGGCTGGAATTTCGGGAATAATCCGCGCTCGACGATTCACCGATCCTGGCCCTTGGCGGAGGGCATCTTGGAAATCCACCTCGAATTAGAAAAAGGATGCATCCAACTCTGCCAACTCACAGGTAATTTTGCGACACCGATCAGGTTTGGGGAGGTCGAAAAATCGCTTACCAATGTTCGTTATGCCTACGCGGAAATCCGTAACGCATTGGCCGGTCTTGATCTCAAAAATAAGCTGGGATCGATTTCAAAGGATGATCTTGTGCAATGGATCGCGGCTTATGAGACCTTTCCGCCAAAAGGCGATGTGTTTCCAGTGAATGATTGAAAATATTTGATCTGCTCTTTGTAGCGTAATCAAAAAGTCAAGTTTTGCAGAATCAAAGGAAAATATGAGCACACACCCCACCCTATTTATCACCCATCGAGGACTATTCCACCAACATGCAGCCCTGGAGGCGGCACCTCCGGGTTTTGATGTTACCATGGTCCAGTCTCCAACGAAGGAAGAAATTCTAAAGCTGCTGCCCGGCAAGGAGTTCTTGATTACTGAGCGATCTGGAAATATCGACCGTGAAATAATCCAGGCCGGGAAAGACCTGCGATTGATCCAAAGGCTGGGTTCGCAAACTCACGATATTGACCTCGATGCAGCCAAACAGGCTGGAATCCCGGTTTGTTATTTGCCCATTCGTACTTGCATTATGGTCGCTGAGCATATGATGATGCAAATATTGGGACTTTCCAAACGGGTTAACGAGATGAGGGAAGTAGCGGTGAGCGCGGAAAGCTTCGGAAAAGAGCCCACTCGCTGTACGGAGGATGTTTTTGCCTACAACTGGTCCGAACGTGAAGATATCCGCGGCTTGTGGGGGTCCACTGTGGGGATCTTGGGGATGGGGGAAATTGGTTTCGAACTCGTCCGCCGCCTGCAAAACTTCGGCTGCAGGATCCTCTATAATAAACGCAATCCTTTACCGGATCATACTGAACGTGAGCTCAATATCCGATATGCCAATTGGGACGACCTGGTTTCGAACAGTGATTTTATCTGTGTCCTTCTGCCATTGTTTATGAAAGAAACACAGCAAATCCTGAATCAAGAATTTCTTAACAAGATGAAGTCTGGGGCGTGTTTTGTCAGCTCAGGCGGTAGCGGTGTAATAGACGAAAAAGCCCTGGCAGATGCAATTTCGTCCGGGCGTTTGTATGGGGCCGCGGTTGATAATTATACATGGGAGCCAATCCGCAAGGATTGTCCACTTTTGGAGCCTGCACGTCGCAAAGGAGCGAATGTAATTCTAACTCCACACACTGCTTCAGGTACGATCCCAACCACCAGTAAAGAATTGCGCGGTGACGATTACCAGAACCTGATCCGCTTGATTAACGGGCAAGCCTTGGCATACAGGCTGGTCTGATTTAATATTGAAGGCCAGTATAAAATAACGATCTGGTTTTGACAGACTCGCCGTCTTGAAAGGCCCTATGCTTATTGATCTTGTAATTAAGAATGGAAACCTCGTTACCCGCAGCGGCATCCAGCGTGCGGATGTCGGTATCCAAAATGGAAGGATTGCAGAAATTGCTCCGGCCATAAAGGGCCGGGAGGAAATATCCGCGGAAGGGATGCTGGTTCTCCCGGGCGGCGTGGATCCCCACGTGCATTTTGAAATGCCCACTCCAACGACCGTCACGAGCGATAGTTGGGAAACTGGATCAAAAGCAGCTGCCTTTGGCGGAACCACGACCGTGATCGATTTCGTCGAATCCAGATATCCCAAACAACCTCTTTTGGAATCTTTTCAGGAACGCCTGGGCCAGGCCCAGGGGCGATCGGTAATTGATTTTAGTCTGCATATGACCCTATGCCAAACCGATAAGGAGACATTGCAACAGATTGCGGGAGTCGTGGCGGCGGGGATGCCTTCCTTCAAAATGTATACAACCTATAACGGCTTCCACCTGTCCGATGAAGAAATGCTGGCAGCCTTTGAAGCAATCGCAAATGCGAAGGGTTTGGCCGTGGTGCATGCCGAGTCAGATGCCATCATTCAGCATGCGGTTCATCGCTTGCAGAATGCCGGGCGGTTGAGTGTCAAGGATTTTCCTCTGAGCCGGCCGGCGAGTGCTGAAAAGGAGGCCGTGGAACGCGTGCTGAATCTGAGCGATTACGCAGGCGCGCCAGTATATATCGTGCATGTATCCACCCGCTCTGCGGCCGCCGCCATTGCCCGTGCCCGGCAGAATGGACAGGCTGCCTGGGGAGAAACCTGCCCTCAGTATTTGCTATTGGATGAAGATCGTGTGCGAACGGAAGATTTTAACGGAGCCAAATTCGTTTGCTGTCCGCCGTTACGCACGAAGCAGGATCAGGAGTACCTCTGGGATTGCCTCACCGAAGGAAAATTACAAACCGTTGGCACGGATCATTGTGCATTTAACTTTGAGGGTCAAAAGGACTTGGGTAAAGACTCTTTTCTGGAAATCCCTTCGGGGATGCCTGGGGTCGAGTTGCGCCTTGCCCTCGTATATACCTATGGCGTGAAAACAGGCAAACTTACATTGGAGCAGTGGGTGGATCTATGCTGCACAGCCCCGGCACATCTGTTTGGGCTTTCCCCTCGCAAAGGTGAACTGACGCGCGGGGCAGATGCGGACATCGTGATCTTTGATCCGAATTGCACTGAAGTAGTGACTTATTCCGCGCTGCACGAACACGTAGACTATACCCCCTATGAGGGGATCAAGTTGGCAGGAAAGGTAAGAACCACCTTATTGCGTGGGCAAGTTCTGGTTCGGGATGGTGTTTGGGTAGGGGATGAAAAGGGAGGCTGTTTCGTAAGAGGCGAACCTTTCCAAATCAATTGATTTATTTCTGAAAAAGTGCTTATTACTTGCGTCACCAGGCATGGCTATTAACTTGCTAAAATCGCACTTGCATACTGCGATCCACGATATTCATCGTTTTTACCTTTCCAAATTGACCTCAGCAGATCTGCGCGATCAACGACCAGTTTGTTTCGCCAGTTCCTCTGGATACCGATCTCCTTGTACTGTAATCCTTGAAAAAGCATCATCGATTTTTCTCAGATCATCAAACATGAGCTTAACGTTAAGTGCGCCGATGTTCTCATCCAAGCGCTCGAGTTTCCGACTGCACGGAATGGGAACATTCCATGGCTTCTGAGCGAGCAGCCAAACGAGCGAAATCTGAGCCGGCGTTGCTCCCTTTTCTTCTCCGATCCTGGCAAGCAGATCAATGACCACCTGGTTAGCTTTGCGCGCCTCTGGCGTAAAGCGAGGCAGGCGGCGGATATCAACACTAGCGAAGGTTGTGGTTGGGTCGATCTTTCCCGTGAGATAGCCTCTGCCCAATGGGCTAAATGGCACGAAGCCGATTCCCAATTCTTCGCACGTAGGCAATACTTCCGCTTCAACCTCTCTCCACCACAGCGAATATTCACTCTGAACGGCCGTGACCGGCTGGACCGCGTGGGCGCGTCGAATCGTTTGTGCGCCTGCCTCAGACAAGCCGAAGTGTTTTACTTTACCAGCCCGAATCAGTTGCTTGACCGCTCCTGCAACATCTTCAATGGGCACATCTGGGTCAACCCGGTGTTGATAAAATAGATCGATGGACTCGACTCGCAGCCGCTTGAGCGAAGCATCCGCAACCTGCTTGATATGTTCCGGTCGACTATTCATGCTGCCGAGATTCGCCCCGGTGTTAGGATCAAGATTATGTCCGAACTTGGTAGCGATCACGACCTTTCCGCGGAATGGGGCAAGTGCTTCACCTACAAGTTCTTCGTTGATGAACGGGCCGTAGACTTCAGCTGCATCGAAGAAGACAATGCCACGCTCAACTGCCGCGTGAAGGAATGAGATCATTTCCTGCTTATCGGGAATCGGGCTTTCATCATGGCTCATTCTCATACAGCCGAGTCCGATGGCTGAAACTTCCAAGTTACTGTTTCCAAGTTTACGTTTTTGCATTTCGATACTCCTATCTGTTTGTTATCAGATGATTTCCAAGGCTTGATCTTCCGTTTGAATCATTTCTTTCTCTTTCTTCAAGACAGCATTCTCATATACTTCAATTTTGTGATCCAATATGTCCAGAGTCTTTTGCATTTCTCTCATTCTGGCCACAAGCTGCTCTTTCAAGATTTCTTTTCTTGCATCAATGGTCTCATCGCCCCTGCTGTACTAGTGCAACATACTTGATCAGCACTTCAACAGGAAGCCCCGCGCTCCGCATGCACTTGATGAATTCAACCCGTCGTAAATCAATTTCGTTGTAATCACGGATACCATTTGAATTTCGATTGACAAGCCAGATGAGTCTAATCCGTTCATAGTAGTGCAACACTTAGAGTTAACTCCAAGTCAAGAGTTTTTTTTGAGAATATGAAATGTACCCGCATTCCACGTCACATGATCATAGAAAACAATCTTTTTTGCTTGATCGCTTGTGTCGAATATTTTCTCCCACTCAGATGGCGAAAACAAGTACAGCCTAGTTTGGGCGAAAATGATGCCCAATTTATTTCGACGTGGAATCTCGGGTATAGTTAGGCAAGAAAACCATCAAAAACATCGCAATCCTTCCAATTCTAGCTGGTTCAAGTGGAGTTCAGCTGATAATGACCATGGTATTGATAAGAAAGTCGATACATCGGTCAGGATTGTACTGATGGAATGAAGGCTTGGTAACAGGCCTGGTTCTGCCACAACCTGCTTCGAATACTAAGCGGCAAATGCAAGCATTCGACAAATATGAAATCAATCATAAAGAATTAGTGAAAGGAGAAAGAAATGGGAAAGGTTACAACTGGGTTTTCAATGTCGTTGGATGGGTTCGTGGCCGGGCCGAACGATGGCCCGGAAAACGGTTTGGGCGATGGCGGTGATCGGCTTTTTAAATGGTACTTTAGTGGTAAAGCTACACATGAAGTGCCAAGCGGCACCGGGACGTTTAAGATGTCGAAAGATGGCGCCGATCTAATTCAAGAGGCCAGGCAATCGGCCGGAGTGTTGGTGACAGCCCGCCGAACGTTCGACATCGCACATGCCTGGGGCGGCAAACATCCCATGGATGTGCCCATCGTTGTGCTTACGCATCACGTTCCACGAGAATGGGTCAACAAGCCCGGATCGCCTTTTACATTCGTGACCGATGGCCTTGAAAGCGCCATTAAAAAGGCAAAGCAAATCGCAGGTGACAAGGCCGTCGTAGTCGGTGCGCCGAGCGTTGTAAAGCAATGCCTGCAAGCCGGGCTGATGGATGAAATCCACATTGACCTGATACCAACTCTGCTGTTTGGCGGCATTTCATTGTTCGATCATCTGGGTATCCACCCCGTGGATCTGCAAATCGTGGAGGTGAATGCAACTGCAGAGGTTGTTCATTTCACCTTCAGTGTTATCAAATAGATTATGTTCACCAGCCGGATCCATTCCTTGATTTGTCCGTCTTCCACATAACCAGTTAAACCGCAGGCGAGGCGAAGAACTACTAGTGTGTAGGGCGTTAGACGCGCTGACTGCCAAAGTCCCAGCTGTTGAGTGTGAGTTCTCTTTTGCCTGATGCTGCCATCTTCCCCTTTCACTTCCATCAGGCCACCAACAAATAAAACCTGCCCATGCCTGTTCATTTTCTCGGCAAAATATTCTCCTGACATCCGCGCAGCCTGGTCCAACCCACGAGGCGATACGAATAATGGATGCCGAATTTGGGATGTATTTTGATTGGAATTTTTCATTGACCGAATGAAACCCGCCGCAAAGCGCACCGGAATCAATGCGTCCAATCCCATTTGTACTTGAAATAAGAATCTAGAACACGCACAGAAAAGCTCTTGCAAATCGAAGAGCTTTTTTCAATCCTTGATTGAATGCCTCTGGAATAATCAGCAAATAATTTATGTATTTTAAAGCCTTTGTTGGACGGTGCTTCCGCCCGCCATACATAGAATTCCGTCGGCCTGCCCTTGGTAATCGTCCAAGAGTTCCACCGCGCGCTTTGTTAGCCCAACCTATTTTTTTGCTGCTCCATTAACTACGATACCAGAAATTCCTTGATCACCGAAATACATTTCTCGGATTCTTCTACCATGACGTTATGACCTGAATTTTCCATGATGACCATTTTGCTATTGGGAAGAAGATCGGCAATTTCTTGACCAAGTTCCCATGGATTTACGCCATCATATCGAGCCGAGATGACCAGCGTAGGGCATGTGACATTCTTTAATTCGGGACGTAAATCAAAGCCGACCAGAGCCGAGTTCACTGCGACCGTTTGCTCTGGGGTAAGAACAACTGCGCGAGGGTGACTCATTAGTTTGAACTGCCGCGCCATGATTTCATCACGGCGTTCCTTTGTTGTGGTGGGAGCCCACAGTGCGTCGTTGAGGAATGCCATCATCTGTTCCTGTGTAACTTCGGACATCTTAAGTCCTTTTTTCTTGAGAATACCAGCAACCGACGAACCAGTTCCATCATCAAATGCTTTGGCCGCGACAAGAATTAAATGGTTTACCCGACTGGAATCGAAAACTGTTGCTTGGCCAACAACATAGGAACCCATAGAAATGCCACACAAATCAGCCTTATCATAGCCGAACTGGTCGATCAGGGCAAGCAGGTCATGGCCGTGATCGGTTAACGTATAGGCTTTGGGCTTATCCGTCTGGCCGTGTCCACGGCAATCATAGACGACCACAAACCTGATATCAGCAAGTGCTTGAGCCATATCAAACAAAGTAAGACGATTGCCGGTTTTCCCGTGAACAAGAAAAAGTGGGGGCTTGGTCATATCCCCAAAGGTGTCGTATGCTATTCTTATTCCATTCGCACGTATGTATGGCATTTTATTCTCTTTTACAATGGTTTTTGATGGTTTGCATTTTGGCTATTAGATTGCACCCAAATATTATCGTACAACCTTGGGTTATTTATATGAGGCTTCTGAGTCATGAATTCTCGCTTTTGCCTTGTATTTTTTGAACAGCGACGACTTCGTTCTTTTCCTTCAGGCTCCATACTCGTTCGGCTAAATAGTCTCGGGCTCAACTCCATCGCTTAATGGGCATACTAGCAACTTAATTCTATTGTTGTAAACTGTTAGTTGACGCGGCTGTGGATTAACAGTACAATTCTTAATATAGTCCGAGTTGCTAGCTTGACCGAATAAAGCCCGCCACAAGCCCCGTCACTCCCCGCAAGGTGCGGCGGACTTCCGTAGTGATTGGGGAGTGTCACATGGGTCCCATTGGGTTTCTGTTAATGTGGTGATTGTGACACCAAACGTAAACCTAAGGGAGAATCAGATTGTAGCTATTTACTCTATTTTTAAAGATGTTCTGAAAGGATCTCACCATCCCGAGGATCAATAAAAGGGGATGAGTTATGAGGAAATCACGATGGCTTTAATTGTGACTACGTTGTTCTTTGGTGGAAATTTGGAAACGGCTCGTGTCTTGATGAAGAAGCATGGTTATTATGGCCCCAAGATTTTGGAGAAAAGTCGTTTCAATCGTTTTCAACACCAAATTATTTGCCTGTTAGGGAAGGACTATTTGATATGAGTGATACATCAGAATCTGATGATGAAGTTCAAAAGCTGGGCGCCTATATTAAGGCCAAACGCATAGAGCTTGGACTCAGCTTGAGAGACCTTGCAGTTACGACCGGACTTAGCGCCACCTTCCTTAGTAATTTTGAACGAGGCGTGGCAAACCCGACCCTTCAATCTTTGCGTAAAGTCGCCAATGCATTAAATACTCCTATTCTGTATATGACCAATGAGTTGCAAGGGGCCAATCCGGTGGTGCGACATGACCATCGTCGCCATCTCAACCTGTTGAATGGGCAGATTCGTTATGAGATCCTGACGCCGACCCTCACCAAAAAAATGGTTTTGTTTGAGGCGCGCATTGTACCAGAACAGGGGAATATTGCAGCCGGACCCCTACCGCAGCCTACGGAAGAATGCCTGGTCATGCTGTCGGGTCAGGTCAATATTTGCATTTCTGGTCAGAATTATGAGCTGGAAGCTGGCGATAGCATCTATTTTGAAGGAGGCAACCTTGAAAGTATTGTTGCGATAGGAGATAGAGAGGCCAGGTACATTTCAGCGATCACGCCGCCTGTGTTTTAGCGGCCATTCCAATCTGGAGAATACTGTGCAAAATTTTGATGTCATCATTATTGGGGGTGGTTTTCTGGGTGTTTCTACAGCATACCAACTTTCCAAGGCTGGCGTGCGGACTCTCCTCTTGGAAAAAGGAGATATTGGAAGTGGAACCTCTGGTGCATGTTCAGGTCGGGCGCAGGTTTGTGAAGGGCACTTGGACCCGCTGAATATTAAATTGATTTTGGAAGGATTTAAGCTTCACCAGACTCTTGAAGAAGAATTGAAGTTTGATTACGAGTGGCGTAAAGTCGGGCTATTTTTGTTGCTACGAAACGAAAAAATGTGGCAGCTATGGAAAGAGCGGTCCCCAATTTTATCTTCATTGGGAATCCCCACCGATCTGATTGACCGGGAAACATTGCAAAAAGCAGAACCGAATTTGAACACAGAAAATGTGTTAGGGGCTGCTTATACGACAGAGGGTATGTTGGACCCATTAAAGTTTACTCATGCCTATGCCGGGGCGGCCGCGCACCAGGGCGCAACCCTTCTCCGGAATTCGGAGGTTATAGGGATGGACGTCCATAACCGCAAGGTTACAGCAGTGAAGACTGTCAGCGAGACCTATACCGCGGGTGTCGTCGCGGTAATGGCAGGCGCTTGGGAGCGCCCGGTCACCCGAATGGCCGGCGTTGACGTACCAGTCCGTCCCACCCACGCAGAATTGTTCATCACGGAATCCATTCCTCCAGTGGTATTTCACAATATCGGAATGGCAGATAGCTATGAGATTATCAATGAAAAAGAAAAGGCTTGTGCGATGGGGATTTTTCCTGAACCCAATGGGACATTGGATGTCGCCGAGGCGGTGACCCAGACGGACGAGCTGCACCAACGGACCAGCGCATGGGGAATATGTGCAATGGCCGCAGAACTGGTCAAACTTTTTCCAATTCTTGGAAAGGCAAGGATAGTTCGAACTTGGGGTCGCCCCACTTCATTTACCCCTGATGGCGAACCTTTGGTTGGTTGGGTTCCAGAACTCGACAATATGTACGTGGCTACCAGCCTTTTCGAAACGATCATTGCGGTTCCTGTGCTCAGTCAATGGATGGCGATGATGATTTAAAGGAAGACACCGCCGGAGTTGCTGGACTTATATTCACCGGCTCGTTTTGTGCATGCTTAATCAAACGGAACAGTTATTGCAGCGCGCCTGCGGCGGGAAGAAACCGGGAACAGGAGGTCGAATGGAATTTTTGAATGGAAATTTGATATTCAAACCGGTTCCAATTTTTGTACAAATTAAGCATGGCGCCGGATCCTTGTAAACTATAATGTCAATAATTTGTCATATGTAAATAGGGAGTTGACAAAGCGTTGGGTGTAGAGTAATATAATTATTGTGATATTTCTTATTAATCATTTTTGATTAACTCCATTAGATGTACCTTGCAGGGCTATCTCAACCCTCAAACTGAGCCTGGACTCCAATGTACTGGATCGTGAAATTCTGAAGAGAAGCTCAAACTGTCCGATTTGCCACGACCTTATGGATTTCTTTGTGAAGAGGCTATAGCTTTCCAAATTATTTGACGCGGATTTGTTTTGCTGTCTCGCAAGCAAGGAGAAAAATATCCATGGAATATACAGGCTATCTCGATTTCTGGTTTACAGACCGACCCATAGTGGAGCGGGTTGAGCCAATGGTTAAACTGGGTATTCGTCGAGTGGAACTATGGTCCTGGCGGCAACAACCGATGGCCGAACTGGCCGCAGAGTGTCGGCGGCTGAATGTAGTCTTGAATTCGGTTTTCGATGATGAAATGGGGAGTTTGGCCGATCCAGGCGACAACGAGCTTACGTTGAGATCCTGGTCAGAAAGTCTGGAAATGGCTTGCCGATACGAGGTGAAGCATCTCTTTATCTTTTCGAATCAGGTGGATCTGATTAATGGGCATACATGGACCCGCCGGCTTTCGTCCAACTTCACAATGGCAGAGCAGTATGCCAACACCTTGAAACAAACTGAAAAGATTCTCAAGTTGGTTGAGCAAACGCCGGTGCAGGTTTGGGCGGAAGGCCTCAACGAATTTCATATCAAGGGTGGAATTCTAGTAAATAACCACGAGCTGACCGCGGATTGGGTACGCAGGATCGACCATCCCCAATTCCATATGGTATTTGATTGTTATCACCAACAGCGTGGCTCTGGGAATCTAATCTGGGGGTTGGAGCAGTATGCAGGTCTCTACCAATCCATACATATTGCAGACACGCCCACCCGGCAGGAACCCGGCACCGGTGAAATAAACTTTGTTAATATCCACCGCAAGTTGATTGAACTCAAATATAACGGCTTTGTGGGTTTGGAATTCTATCCCTCCACAAATGAAGCCGAAGCATTGGAAAGGGTTAAAACCATTTTCCCGGCCTGATGTGGGTTTCCTTCCCACACAGGCCGGTTGAATTTAAAAAGACTAGAGGAGCTTTCTAGGATGTTGACACGGCGGCTCAAACGAATTTTTCAAAATGATGGTCAAACCTTAATTGTTGCATTTGATCATGGATTGACTGAAGGGCCCGCAAAAGGCATGGAAGCTCCGGCTGGAATATTGATGAAACTTGCCGCAAGCGGGGCGGATGCCATCCTGACCAGCTATGGAATTGCAACCCGTTTTACCGATGAAATCGCCGCTCTGGGGTTGATATTGCGGCTGGATGTTGGCGGCACAAAACTGGGCAAGATGGGCCCGGGCTCTCAATATTTTCGCGTGGAAGACGCGCTTCGTATAGGCGCAGATGCGGTCGCTGTTTCCGCTTTTCCGGGAACGCCTCAGGAAAAAGAAACTCTGGAAACGCTGGCAAAGGTAATTATGGAAGCTCACCAGTGGGGATTGCCGGTCATGGCTGAAATGCAGCCAGGCGGATTTGATGCTGGGCCCGATGTTTGTACCCCCGAAGCCATACGTCTCTCCGCTCGGATTGCGGCCGAATTTGGGGCGGACTGGGTGAAGGTACCGTACACGAATCAATTCAAGCAGGTGGTCCAGTCCTGCTATGTTCCTGCAGTGATGCTGGGCGGGGTAAGGGTCAATGATCAAAGGCGGCTCTTTGAGATGGTCTGGGACGCGAAACATGCCGGAGCTGCAGGCATAGCCATTGGGCGCAACATTTTTCAGGCAGATGATCCGGGTGCAGTGGTGAAGGCATTGGACGCAATACTTCACCAAAATGCCAATGTTGATGAGGCATGTGTGATCTATGACCAAGCACACGGTTCATTTAATGGGCCTGGGCCCGTTTCTGGGGGCTTCTGAAAGTGAAAGAGGCTATTCTTGGTATTGATGTTGGCACCTCTTCCACAAAGGCCATTCTATTTGACCTTGCTGGAAATGAGCTGACAAGCGCCGCACAATCTTATCCGCTTCTGACGCCTCAACCAGGTTGGGTGGAACAAGACGCTGAAGAGGTCTGGCAGGCGCTGATCTACGTTCTAAGGGATATTGTTAAACAATCCAGCGGATGCCGAATCCTGTCTCTGGCAATTGCTGCCCAAGCTGGCTCGATCATACCGGTTGATCTGGATGGAGACCCAGTCTACTCCATGATCACCTGGCTGGATACTCGCAGCCAGGAACTGTCTCGTCAGTGGCAGGCAGACGGTACCGCCGCTACAATCCGGCGGCTGAGTGGGTGGCAGCCTTTTGCAGGACTGCCTCTTCCTTCAATCAGTTGGTTGCGCCAACATCGGCCCGATGTGCACCAAAGGGCTAAACGTTTTCTCGGGCCGGCAGACTTTTAATCCACCGATTGACAGGTCGTTTTGCCACGGACCTTTCGGCGTCTTCGGAAATGCTCCTGGTGGATATCAAAACTGGACGGTGGAGTGAAGAGCTGTGCGACATTGGCGGCGTAAACCCCGACCTGCAGTCGGAGATCGGCTGGGCTGGACGGAGAGTGGGTGAGATTAATACGCAGGCAGCTGTTCTAACCGGTCTGAGTGAAGGCACTCCCGTAATCGCCGGTGGTAACGATCAGCCGTGTGCAGGGTTGGGGATGGGCATGACAGCTCCAGGAAAAGTTATGTTGTCTACCGGCACAGCCTGGGTCATTATGAGTGTGGTTAATGCAGATACAACCAAGGCGGTTCCAGAGTGGGTAAATCTATATTTTCATGCTGTTCCCGAGCAGCGCCTCGGCGGGCAATTGGTTGGCGGGTTCGGTGCTACGGTTGACTGGTGGTTGAGCCAGGCATTTGGCGAAGGGCTGAACCAGAAGGATCAGTATCAGCATTTGAATAAGGCGGTCGGCTCCAGTCCAGCTGGAAGCCAGGGTTTGTTATTCTTATCGTTAAGCGGACCCTCTCAGATCCTGAATGCAACATCCGGAGGTGGTTTTGTCGGAATGGAACTTGCGCATACTCAAGCGGATATGTGCCGCGCAATCTTGGAAGGCTGTGCCTACGAGGTACGCTGGGCGCTGGACGAATTGCGTTTAGCTGGAATTCCAGTTGATGAATTATGGCTGGCGGGCGGGGCAAACCGCAGCCCGGTGTGGCCACAGATTTTGGCGGATGTGTGTGGAATACCTTTGCAGGTTGCAGAATACACGGATTGGGCTGCTCTAGGGGGAGCGATTTTGGCGGGGTGGGGAATTGGGGCTTATTCTTCATTACAAGAGGGCATCACGCATCTTCAACCTCACTTACAAAGCCTCATGCCCAATCCAAAGGTGAATGATCTTTATGCACAGCGTCTGGGTAAATACCAACACATTTCACGGGTACTCAACAGTATGCATTCGGAAAAATAAAAACATTGCTCGGTATGTTTCCATTGAATGATTTTATCGAGTAACTTTAAGGAGAAAAGCATGCAAGAAATGCAAGATTATAGCCTCAACCAGGCTGCGGTGGGAATTATCCAGGATGTGATCACCCGGGCTGACGAATATCAAATCCACGCCTGGAAAGCGAAGTGCGGTAGCACGTTGGTCGATATGGGCCTGAACTGCCTGGGAAGTTGGAAAGCCGGACAAGCCTTCGTCGAAATCGGCTTCGGCGGGTTGGGAAAAGCAACTTATGGCAAATTTGAGATTGGTCATTTCACTGTGCCCTCCATCGATGTGTGGGTCGATCATCCGGTTTTGGCAGTCGTTGCTTCCCAGGCGGGTTGTTGGGAGTTGGGAAGGGGCGAGCTGGCTATGATCGGCTCCGGACCCGCACGGGCTGTGGCCCTGGCTGATCGTTGGGCCGGGCATGGCTACCGGGATACGAAGGCCACGAAAGTGGTTGTGCAGTTGCAAACTAATCGTGTCCCATCTGACGATCTATGTCTGGCAGTTGCTAACGCCTGCCATGTTGCTCCGGAAGAGGTCTATGTGGTTTTTGCACCTACTGCATGTCTGGTGGGTGCAGTTCAGGTGGCTTCCCGTACTGTGGAACAGGTGATGATCAAACTGTTCCTGCGTGGTTTTGATATCCACACTGTTAAACATGGCTTTGGTATAGCGCCGGTGGCTCCGCTGGTCAAGGATGAGGTTGAGGCCATGGGACGCGCCAATGATGCTTTGTTCTATGGAGCGACGACAGTCCTGTACGCCGATGCCCCAGATGAGGTTATTGCGCCAATAGTCGAGGGGTTCTGTTTTGATGTTAATTCCGGTGAGTTTTGGGGAACGCCGTTTGTCTCAATCTTCAGACATTTCCATTGTAACTGGTTTGAAGTACCCGACCTCATAGATTCTCCAGCTAAATTGATTATCAACAGCCTGCAAACGGGACATTCCTTTGTAGGGGGGCAAATCAACTTGCAAGTGCTGTCACGCTCCTATTTTGGGGTAGACCTACCCTAACCAACAGAAATTAAATTGGGAACTCGAATCCAATGCTGATACTTCCATCTTGGTTAATCACTTCGGCAAAAGAAAAACCCTTGGCAGAGTGGGGAGTTCGGATTATCGGCAGTGAAATTACCTATGTCGCCTCGAATGAGATGCTCCGGGAGCGCTATCCTGGCGAAGATATTTGGGACGCTGCGGGGCAGGTTCTGGCCCCCGGTTTTGTGGATGCACATACTCATCTATATGGGATTCTGGCACACGGGATTCCTTCCAGAAAAGCGCCAAGTGGCTTTATGCCTTTTCTGGAAGAATTTTGGTGGCCACTGATCGAAAACCATCTTAACCGTGAAATGATTTGTGCAGCTACAGCGAGCAATTGCCTGGCGATGATTCGCTCGGGAATTACTTCTTTCTATGATTGTGAAGAAGCTCCAAACGCCCTGCCAGGGATACTCGATGCCCAGTTTTGGGTAGTGCGAGAAAGTGGTTTGCGTGGGGTTTTGTCTTTCGAGGCAACCCAGCGAGTTAGTGAAAAAAACGGGAAGCTGGGTCTACAAGAGAATTATGATTTTATCCAAACTGCCCGAGCACAAGGCGGAGTGGTCAGCGGCTTGATGTGTTTCCATACGACCTTTACTTGTAAGGCACAGTTTATCCAGCAGGCCTACCGAATGGCAGAGGAGATGGGTACCTTGGTGCATTCCCATTGCTCCGAAGGCACATACGAACCCGATTATGTGCAGGAAAAATTTGGCAAACGACCGATCGAGTATTACGATGACCTGGGCGTACTCGGAGAGCGTAGCTTGCTCTCCCAATGCGTTCAGATCAGCCCGGCGGAAATTATTCTTTTGGCGCGCCGCAAGGCGCGCGTCACCCATATGCCGCTTTCGAATTGTGAGGTTGGCGCCGGGATCGCCCCCATCCCGGCCTTGTTGGAAGCAGGCATTAAGGTGGGATTGGGGTCAGATGGTTATATCACTGACTTTTTCGAGGTCATGCGAGGAGCCTTCCTGATCCACAAAGCCTACCAGCAAAACCCAAGGGTGATGCCGGCCTGGATGGTCTGGTACTTGGCTACTGAGGGCGGAGCAAAAGTCCTTGGATTGGAAAAAGTAGGTCGGATAGAACCAGGCTGGCAGGCAGACTTGCAAGTATTCAAAGCCAACCTGCCTACGCCACTCAAAGAACATAACTTGTACGACCAAAGCTTGTTGTATTGCCACCAAACAGATGTGACCGGTACCGTAGTTGCTGGAAAGGTATTAATGCGGGATGGGTTAGTATTTGGGATTGATGAAGCCTCTATCCAAAGCCATAGTCATAAGGCTGCGGAAAATTTATGGAGGCTGGCTTGAGCCGGCGCTCAGCGGCCCTTTTATTTAGATACGAGTTATATGGAATAACCTGATGAAAATTGAATTCATATTAAATGGAAAGCCAACCAAGGTGGAAGCCCCAGAGAGCATGAACCTGCTCAACCTATTGCGTGAGCAACTCGGGTTGACGGGCACGAAGTGCGGCTGCGACACGGGTGATTGTGGAGTCTGTGCGATTTTGTTGGACAAGAGACTGGAGTATTCATGCTTGGTTCCGGTATCCCAGTTGGCAGGGCACCAGGTAATCACAATTGAAGGGATGCAAACCCCTGACGGAAGGTTGAGTGATTTACAAGAATCTTTCCTTCGCCATGGCGCGGTCCAATGCGGATACTGTATCCCCTCAATGATCTTAGCCGGAGAAGCGTTGTTGCTCGGGAATCCAAATCCTACGCAAGATGAAGTTCGAGAAGGGATTTCGAGCGTTTTGTGCCGTTGCACGGGTTACCAGCAGATTATTGATGCGATTGAAGAAGCCGCGCTTATCAGGCAAGCCAAACTCAAAAATCAGCCAGAGAAAGACATGGAGAGGGCAAATGACTGAGCTTAAGCATGTTGGCAAGCGTTCCCGGCCTGAAGACGGGCTGGAAAAGGTAACCGGTACAGCTCGCTATGTGGGAGATTATTATCTTCCAGAAATGTTGTACGCCAAAGTATTGCGTAGCCCTCTGCCACACGCGCGTATCGCAAAGCTGGATGCGAGTCCGGCGTTGCAGGTACCGGGGGTGTTGGCAGTTATCACGGCTGAAGATTTTATTAACCACAGCAATTTTGGCTGGCCGGTCAAAGACGCATATGCCCTCGCTTGGAAGAAAGTACGCTATGTAGGTGACCCTGTTGCCGCGGTGGCAGCAGTAAGCGAAGAAAGTGCTCGGGCCGGCATCCAAGCCATTCTGATCCAGTATGAAGCGCTGCCGGTTGTCAGCGATATTCACCACGCTTTGGACCCGGACGCGCCAATCATTCCGGATACGGATGCGCCTGGTACCGGAAACCTGACCAACAGCCATCTGGTGCGTTTTGGCGATCCGGATCCGATTCTGGAAAACTGCGACGTGGTATTGGAAGAGGCTTGTCTCTTTAAGCATCAGGAACACGCCTATTTGGAAACAGAAGGCGCTCTTGCTATTCCCGAGCCGGATGGCGGGCTGACAGTTTATGCCAATGATCAGTCCCCGTTTATCAACCGTGATAATCTGGTGACGCTTTTAGGCTTAGCTGTTGAGAAGGTACGCGTAATCCAGGCGTATGTGGGCGGCTCGTTTGGCGGCAAAGATGATATCGGTTATCAGTGCGCTGCACAGGCAGGCGCCTTGGCACTGAAGACACAGCGTCCGGTGCGTCTGGTGTTGACCCGCACAGAATCGTTTTTGGCATCCTACCGGCGGGAAGCGATGGAAATAAAGATTAAACTGGGCGCATCCAAGGACGGCGAGCTGAAAGCAGCCAAAGTTAACTTGCTGGTGGATAGCGGGGGATATGCGTCGATGACCCCGCTCTGCAGCTGGCGGGCCTCGGTCCACGCGGCAGGGGCCTACCGATATCAAGCTGTGCATGTGGACACAAAATCTGTTTACACCAATAACGGGTATTCAGGCGCCATGCGCGGTTTTGGCAACCCGGAGGCGCTTGGAGCTATCGAGCAGGCAGTGGATGAGCTGGCCTATCAACTGAAGCGGGACCCGATTGATTTTCGCTTGCAAAACTGTCTGACCACTGGGGATGTCGCCATGACCGGAAATACTGTCAACCAAACGGTCAATCTGGCGGAATGTCTGCGGATGGTGCAGAAAAGATCCGACTGGGATCGGAAGCGCAGAGTGTACGCCTCTAATCAGACAGGCGATCTGCGGCGCGGCATCGGAGTGGCCTGTTATTTCCACGGCAGCAGTCTGGGAGGTGAAGGAGCAGACTATGCCACCACCACGCTCAAAATAGAGGAAGATGGCTTGATCACCCTTACGTCCGGACTTACCGATTACGGACAGGGAAGCCGGACAGTCTTCATGTTGATTGCTGCAGAAGAATTGGGGATAGACATAGCACGCATCCGAATCATGCGTCCGGATACCCAAACGGGGATCGAATCAGGGCCGACAGTTGCTTCACGGTCGACGATGGTCGGGGGAAATGCAACCCGTGTGGCTGCGCAGCGTCTCAATCAGGTTCTTTACTGGGCGGCGGCAAAAGCATTTCATTGCCAACCCAATCAGATCCACCGCCAGGGTGAACTCTTCTATTCACCCAATGAAGAATCGTTGAAGTTTGATGAAGTAACCAGCCTGGCGCGCCAGATGGGGCTTTCCCTTTACGTCCAAGGGAAATGGCAGATGCCGATTTTTACCTGGAACTTTGATACCGGGACAGGCGTGCCGTATCACTGCTATACCTTCGGGGCGCAGGTTGCCGAGGTTGAAGTAAATTTGGAGAGTGGAAAAACACGGATGCTGGGAGTATGGGCCGCCCACGACGGAGGCCGAATCATCTTTCCGCAGGGAGCGTCTGGGCAGATGTACGGCGGAGTTGCCATGGGGATTGGTTATGCACTCACTGAGCATTTCAGCTATCACCAAGGATATCCTCAGGCGCTGAACTTTCATGATTACCATATTCCCCGCGCGAACGATGTCCCGCCGATTGACTGCAATTTCATCCAATGCGACCATGTGGACGGGCCTTTTGGCGCGTTAAATCTGGCCGAGCCAATGTTGATTTCCACTGCTCCTGCAATTGCCAACGCGATTTTTCAGGCAACGGGCAAACGCTGGCGGACGTTCCCACTGACCCCGCAGGTGATTCTAAAGGGTAGTGATAATCCCGACTTGGATACTTCCAACGCCTGCAAGAAGGGCTTGGGCCTGGCCTGAGAATTGCTCAGCTAGGAAACGCCTTTTTTGAAATAAAAGACAGTCCTCAGGTTGAATGGATGATCGGTGTCTAAAACAGAAAGACGTTGTTATGAGAAGTTATGCCCTCTTCCCCGATATCCATTAAAGGTCGGGGTGACCCTGAGGAAAACAGAATAATCATCGGAGGATGAATGTCGCAAAGAATGGCCCTGTACATGCAGGATAAACATCCGATCCAATATGAGTTGGAAATTGCAGCTTATGCCGAAGAACGCGGTTTCAGTGAAATATGGCAGGCGGATACGCGTCTGGCCCGGGACTGCATCGTCATGATGAGCGCATTTTTAGCGCGCACCAAGAGGATGCGTTTTGGCTCGGCTGTACTGCCGATCTGGACCCGCAATCCGGCAGTCATCGCTGCTACTTGGAGTACGATGTGGGAGCTGGCGGGCAAAGTCGATGGAAAAGGCCGGGTGATGCTGGGGATTGGTGCCTGGTGGGAGCCAATTGCCGGACGGGTAGGCGTCAACCGTACCAGGCCTCTAAAAGCAATGCGCGAACATATCGAATCCATGCGGCAATTATTCACCATGCAGGAAGTAACCTATCAGGGAGAGTTCGTCCATCTGGATCGGATTCGCCTGGACGTTGCTTTTGGCGATACCAGTCCGCGTGATATTCCTCTTTATATTGGTGCAACCGGAGACCAGATGTTGGAGATGTCCGGGGAAATCTGCGACGGCGTCGTGCTGAATTATGTGGTCTCCGTAGATTACATCCGCAAGGCGATTGCACTGGTGGAAAAAGGCGCGCAAAAAGCAGGGAAAACCCTGGCAGATGTTGACCGACCCGAACTCTTGGTTTGCTGCCATTCGGACAAGGATCCCAAAGCCGCCATGGCCGAGGGCAAAAAGCTGGTGGCATATTACCTTGCAACAGAGCCGCACATCATGAAAGCCTCCGGAGTGAGTGAAGAATTGCTGGAAAAAGTAAAAGCGATGATGAGCTGGCCCGCGACGGAGGAAGATTATATCCGCACCAGTAAAATTATTCCGGATGAAGTGGTTCGGAATGTGATGGCAGTTGGAACGACGGAGGAGTGCCGTGCAAAGGTAAAAGAATATATCGATGCAGGCATTACCTGCCCAATCCTGTACCCCATGATGGATGATATCAAACCCGTGATTGATGCCTTCGCAGATTGGAGATGAACCTCAAAAGACTCCAAGACAAATCTGCTGCAGTTGAAGCCTGACACGACTTGAAAAAATATAAAAACTATCAAGGAGAAAATATTATGCAATCCACCCTGTTCGGCAAGAATTTCATCACCACTGAAGACTGGACCAACGATGAGATCGAGTCTTTATTGGATGTAGCCGGAGATTTGAAGCGTCGCTTTTCGATCGGCGAACTACATGACCACATTTTACGCGGCAAAACACTATTCATGCTCTTTTTTGAAGAATCCGACGCGAACGCGGAATTCATTCGAAGCTGGAATTACCCAATTGGGAGGGCACGCACATTATTTAACCCCTTCCGGCACGCAGGTTGGGCATGGTGAGAATGCCAAGGATACCGGCACAGTGCTGGGGCGCTATGGGCATGGCATGGCCGTTCGTGACTGCCGTACCGGCATTGGTCAGGAATATCAGTATGATATGGCAAAATATGCCGGGATCCCGATCATCTCGATGCAGGACGACGTGGACCATCCCTGTCAGGCCATGGCTGATCTGATGACGATCCGCGAGAAGTTTGGCGATGACCTGAGAGGAAAGAAGTTTGTAATTTCATGGACCTATGCACCCAAGTATGTGCGCCCACTTTCTGTGCCGCAATCGTTGATCATGCTGATGACGCGCTTCGGAATGGACGTTACCCTGGCGCATCCGAAAGGCTTTGAGATGATGCCCAAATGCCTGGAAGCGGCCAAAAACCACGCAGAAGAAAACGATACCAAGTTTGAGATTGTCGACGACATGGATGAGGCGTTCGCGGGCGCGGATATATGCTATGCCAAATCGTGGGGGCCGATTACGGAAACTGAAGAACCAAAAGCAGTACAGGCGATGTGCGACGAACATAAGGATTGGATCTGCAACGAGCGGCGGATGAGTTTGTCGAAAAAGAAATCGATCTATATGCACTGCATGCCAATTGATCGGGGTTACGAAGCCACCGACGCAGTCGTGGATGGTCCGCATTCGGTCATCTATGATGAGGCAGAAAATCGCTTGCATGCACAAAAAGCGATTATGGCGCTTACCATGGGTGGGAGAATTTAATGGATAAGCAGCGTCTCATCGCCTTCACTCAAGAGCTCATCCGCGAACGAAGCATGAGCGGTGAAGAACAGAAGGTGGTTGCCAAGGTCGTAGCTGAAATGAAGGCCCTGGCTTTCGACCAGGTTTGGGTGGACGAGTACGGCAGCGCGGTCGGTGTGATCGAAGGCAAGAAACCCGGCAAAACCTTGCTGATGGATGGCCATTGCGATATCGTGGACGCCAAAATGGAAGACTGGAAACATCATCCGTTCGCAGCAGTCATTGAGGATGGTTATCTTTACGGGCGGGGTGTGGCCGATATGAAAGGCCCCCTCGCCGCTATGATTTACGCTGCCGCCAGTGTCGATCGCAATAAGCTGGCGGGAAAAGTGGCGGTCAGTGCAACTGTCTTGGAAGAAGTGATGGAAGGGGTGGCGCTTCAGCAGGTGATGAGCGTGCTCAAACCCGAGGCGGTCATCATTGGCGAATCCACCAATTTTGCGCTCAACCGGGCTGGTCGCGGCCGCGCCGAAATCGTGGTGGAAACCATTGGAAAATCAGCCCATTCCTCTTCGCCGCAAGCGGGTCTGTGTGCGGTCCATGAAATGATCCGATTGATGCAGGAGGTGGAAGCCATCCCCATGCCTTCCCACCCGGCCATGGGGAAAGCTCAAATTTGTCTGACGGATATCATCTCCGAGCCTTTCCCTGGACATTCGGTGGTGCCCAACCGCTGCCGGGTCTCCTATGACCGTCGCTTAGTGCCGGGTGAGACCTCGCAAAGCGTGCTTGCTCAGATCCAAGCTTTACCCAAGTTGAAAGACATCCAATATACCCTGACTGTGCTGGACGGGGAAGAAAAAACCTACACAGGTAAAACCCTCAAGGGCTTGAAATTCTTTCCAGCCTGGGTATTTGAAGAAGACCATCCCTTGGTAATGGCAGCGCTGAAAGGGCTTCGTGCAAGCGGGTTTGAACCCAGGCTTGGGTTCTTTGGGTTTTGCACGAACGCCGCGTACAGCGCAGGGATTGCGGGTGTCCCCACGATAGGCTTTGGTCCAGGGACTGAACCGGATGCCCATACCGTCAACGAAAGAATGAAAGTCAGTGATATTTCAAAAGCTGCTGATGGGTACCTTGGAATGATCCAGGCGGTTCTGAATTAGATGCCTTGTCGTATTCTTGAAAGGTGAGCGGATACGATTGAGTTGAACTCTGAATCGGTCTGTGGAACTTATGGATTCTGTGGCAGACATTCGCGCGGGCACAATGCGCTTGATCAGAGGAAATCCAAACCGGGAGGGGAGCTGCAGTTCTCTGTATCTATTAGTTGGAGATGCCACCCGCGGGCCAATCCATGAAATATCGCCTGAGGAAGGTGTAGACTTTCCCGGGATGGATTCCCGTTCCAATCGCTTCCCCTCGGTGTTAAAAATTTTCCACTTCAATGATTTGCATCACCATCTTGTGAATATCGCACATGACCGATGCTCACCTGTCTTCTCGCGGATTGCTTGGAAAATGCGGAAAGTTCGCCAAGCTTGCCAAACTGACCCCCAAACGGCCGCCCTTTTGATATCCGGCGGAGACGACCTGGTTGGTTCGGTTTTTGATGAGCTTCTCTTTGGAGGGGGAGATACTTCTAGTGTGCACGCCGCGTATCAGCTTTATTCCGCTGCCGGAGTGGACGTGGGAGTTATAGGCAACCATGATCTGGACTTCGGCACTCAAATCCTGGAAGAAGCTATAAAACGGGATGCTCGTTTTCCCCTTTTGTCCGCCAATCTCATGGACTATTCCTGTATCGCCAGATACTATTACCCTGCGGCCATCATAGTCACGAAAGGAATCCGGGTTGGTATTGTGGGCTTAACCACATCCGCGGAGACAGCCCAGCGGAGTGAATCTAATTTTGAAATAGCAGATCCAGTTGAGGTTGCGCATAATATCCTGCCCGCATTAAAACCACACTGTGATGTTTTAGTCCTGCTCACGCACCTTGGCTTTAGCATGGCAACCCGCACAGCAATTGTACGAGGGGTAGGCGATCTTGAACTCGCACGCGGCCTGCCCTATGGTTATGTTCAGTTGATTATTGGTGCTCATACTCACAAGGTCATCAATGAAATGGGACTGAGCCCCAGTAGCATCGTCAATGGCATCCCAATTGTTCAAGCAGGAACCATGGGCCAGTACCTGGGTGAGGTGGATATTACCCTGCGTCCAAAAGCTGTCGTGACCGACAGCCGGCTTTGGCTGACATCTGAGTTACTCCCAGATGAAGATTTTGAACAGGAACAAGTCCAGCCATTGGTTCAAGAAGCGCAAAGGCTGTTTGAACGGCCCCTGGGATTGGCTGCGAATCAGCCGGATCTTAGTACCGACTCAGTCCTTAACCATATGGCAGAAGGCGAATCGGCCATGGCTAACTTTGTCACCGATGCTATCGTTTCCAGCTGTCATCGATCGGGCGAGCAGGCAGCCTTTGCCATGATTGACTGCTCTTTACTGAGTGCGGGCCTTGAACCCGGTAAGGCGTTTACGTACGGCGATTGGTTCAATGTTTTACCCTTTGCAAATACCTTGCGCTTCTGTGATCTTACCGGGGTTCAACTCAAGGCTTTGTTGGAGGAAAACGTTCTCCGGATCAATCGTCCGGATGAGCCAAATACAGAGCGCGGCTTTATCCAGTTCAGTCGGGGAATCCGTTATAAGGTAATTTTGGGGCCGGAAAGATCAAAAGCCAGAGCGGTGAAGATTTTCGTTTTAGGCAATCCAATGGAGAATGTGCTTGACCAGACTTTCCGGGTTGTTTATCCAAATTTTCTACGCGAGTTGTCCCATTCCTGGGAGGCTTACGCGGCGGGGGAATTTGGCTTTTCGGTCTTCCATGTTTCTGAGATTCCTTACACAGTCTCAGATCTTTTTCTACGTAACCAGATGGTGGTCCACATCAAGGAATGTGGTGGGCTGACGGAATCCGGTGGAGCTTTGCGCGACGGTAGACTGATTATTGAATAAATTGTTTTCCTCGGTGACCTTTTTAGGTTTTCCAATTGAAGTTACGCTGGCCGGTGAAGGCCAAGTCAGTCTGTCTGATGGGTCCCACGTCAGTGCGCACCTGTTCGAACGGCAAGTAGCGCTGCTGGCTGATTAAGCTTCCCTCGAATTGGTGATTGTCACCACCGTGCCGAGGTCCTAAAGGAGTGCTTCGCGATGGTCGGTCAGCAGATTTTTAATCCCGTTCCGCCATTCACGCCTGCAGTTGGTGCAATTGAAAAAGACTAATCAGATAGATGCTTTAAGGACTTGAGAAGTTCAGGTACATCTACCGTGGATGTTCTCCATACTTCGTCCCAATCAATTAGATCGTAGCCGTGGATCAGATTGTCGCGCATACCGGCGATCAGTGTCCAAGGGATTTGCGAACGTTCCGCGCGGAATTCTTTGGAGAGTCGCTTAACGGCTTCGCCGATGACGGTCAATTGATATAGAACCCCAGAGCGCGTCTTCCAATCGTTAATAAAGGAAGTTTTATCGAATCCCTGCACAAAGTCCACAAGTTGACGCGCGGGGTTGATGATATCTTGAACAACGGCTTCATCCTTTTTCGGCATGAGACATCTCCGCTGCGCGGTAGATTACTTTTACTGTGCTCAGGATTTCGGCTTGAAGGATTCGATTTTGGCTGTAATCGAGGGCGCGGCGCGAGATCAGATCCACGTTGCGACCAAACAGGGATTGGAGTTCTTGCTGCATTTGGACGTGATCGAATAATCCCCATATGCATTGATGTCCGAAGGTGGCCAACACATCCACATCGCTTTCGGGATTGAAATCTGCGCGCAGAACCGAGCCGAACAGCGAGAGTTCGACGATCTGCCATTTGCGGCAGAAGCGGGCGATCTCTTGCATGGGGAGTGTTTCGATGTTCATCATCAAAGTTGGATTATATCGCAAATGGCACGAGAGACTTTCGGTCATGTGTTGGCTCAATCTGAGATCGTGAGAACACTGCGCGAAGGACTTTCGCGGTTAGGGCATATAACGGACAAGTCGCACACTGAAAACGGTCTATGCCGCACAGTGGGAGGAGAGAAAAGCGCTAGTGGGTTGAAAAACTTTGAATCATGATTTGTAACACGCGATTGAGATCGCGCCAGTCCTGACTCTCAGCACAAAACGATAATGCATATACCCTTTTACCGTCTAAAAGACATACGTCTTCACAGTGAATAGCAACAACTATTCCCAGAGCTGAAGATCGGGGCATTACGGCGCTTTTCGGCCAAGTCTATTATTTATGGAAGGGGGGAACAACCAGTTTAATTCCATTCAATGAGTTTCCTAAGCCTACGCGCTCGCGCAACCGATATGCGGATTCCTGTAGCTTGTAAATTGCAGCTTCTTCATCAACTGAAAGTATGACACCTTTCTCCATCACAACATTGCCATGAATCACCACCGTATCAATGGTCCCCGGATTTGCTGAGTACACCAGGCAAGCGATAGGATCGGCGACTGGAACGCAGGCGACATTTTTTGGGTTGAGTAGGAAAAAATCAGCTTTTTTCCCGACCTCAAGTGACCCAATCTCCTCTTCGCGGCCGACGGCCCTTGCTCCCTCGATGGTCGCCATTTTTAGCACTTCAATCGCCGGAAACAGGGTGGCGTCACGGTGGATGCACTTGTGTAAAATAGCAGTCGTTTTGATAACTTCCAGCATATTCTGAGTATCGTTAGCGGCAGCGCCATCCGTGCCAAGGCTAACGTCCAAGCCCCTCCTCTTCAATTCCGGAATGGGCGCAACCCCGGAAGCCACCACCAGGTTTGAAACGGGATTATGAGAAACCTTCACGCGCCGTTTCTCCAGGATGTCGAGACTTTTCTCATCCAAGTGAACCAGGTGAACACCAATAAAATCCTCGCCTAGGATCCCGTTGCGATCCAATAGTTCAACGGTATTAACCCCATACTTTTCCATGGAATACTGATCATCCTCTTCCGTCTCATCCAAGTGCATCGTAATACGGAACCCGTATCGGTCGGCATATTGACGAACTTTTCGGAAGCCATCTTCCTCCAAATCCCACACGATTCCCGGAGCCAGGGCTAAGGTTATTCTTTCGTGACTATGCAGTTCCTTTGCCAGCCGTTCAACATCTTGAAAAAACATGTCCTCCGTTTCATTAATGGGACATTCACTGCCTTTGGCAAAGTTATTGGTTTTCGTATGGGTCCTTCCCAAAATTCCCCGAATGCCGGTTTCGTCAAAGGCTTGGACAACGGCGTCATCCAATCCAGTTTGGCTGCCATGTGCGTACATGTAATCCAGGACAGTGGTTACTCCGCTGCGCATATTTTCAATACACCCTGCAACGGCCGCATTGTACACATCTGGATAATGGATTTCATGCATAGCCTTTCGAACCGAACTATCCAGCCAGTCAAACAACGATTTGTCACGGCCCAACCCCTTTAGGCCGTTCTGGAAAAGGTGCGTATGGGTATTGATGAAACCGGGAAAAATATATTGATCCCGGCCATCAATCACCTTGGAACTTTCATATTTCCGGGACGCTAATCGAGACGGTTCAATGGCTGCGATTGCACTCGCCTTCACAACCAAGGAGTGGTCTTCCAAAATCTGAGTCTCCTTGTTCATAGTGATGATCGTTGCATTATTTACAATCAGGTCTACCTTTTCCATTGGGTTCTCCTATCTTATTTGGGGTCGTAAGTATATATTATTCGTCCGTAAACAAGCTTTTGACGGGCGAAGAGAAAACTGTTCTCATGCATGGCAAGCACCAGTTGCTACCGGCTTCGACGACGGCGCGCTTTTATTCGCTGCGGGAAAAAAACAGTAAAGTAAGAAGTATTTAAGTGGGAAGCAGTACAGCTAAAGCCTCCCAATCTCAACCGTATAGGTGTATTAATCGTTATCCCCAAATATGTGTCAAATGGCACTTGACATTCATACACTATAGTATATCATTATTCTAACTGATTACATACATAGTTCAAAGTGTACATTACCACTTTTTAGTCATAATCTTATAATTTTGGCTGTAATTTAAGCGTTTTGCTTGGATCCTAAAAAAGGAAATGTATGAAGAACGCCAAAATTCGTTTTGTTTCGCTTTTCCATGATAAGAGGGGGGCAATTGCTTGGATTGATCAGGCAGCCCAAACTCGATGGCTTGATAAAGGCTTGATTTTGTTCATCACATTCCCGGCGGGAAATTAAATTGTTGACCTGCACTTTCAGCTCATACCTTGGCAACCATGGTTTTATTGACCTCAAATACAGATTTAACCAGAGGAGGTGACCGCTTAAATTCAAAATCGCTGATGAAACCAATTCATGAAACCAACAACTACCACTTGGTAATCCAATAAAAAGAAAGAGACATGGAGGACGAAATGAAAATCACGAATATGTTCGGCAAGGTGTTTGCTGTGATAGCGCTCTTGGCACTAGTGGCTGCCTGTGCGCCCGCCCCTGCAGCCGCGCCTACCGCTGCGCCTGCAGCTACGACTGCGCCTGCAGCTACGACTGCGCCAGCCGCAGTTCCTGCAACCGCAACCATGGGGAAGGCACAAGATGTAAACACATGGTTTGAGTTTGACCAAAATAACACAGATCCCAAAGCCGATAAATCCGTTGGGAATGCTGCTATACGCCAAGCGATCCCGCAGTTTAACCAACAATTTGCAGGGCAGTGGAATTGGGCGAATAACCCAGTGGCTTTTGACCAGAAGGATGCTCAATTGATTGCCGCCGTCCAGGCGGGGGGTCAGGTACCTGACGTCTTTGAAGCCACCCTGGGTATAAACTCGTTCTATCAACATGGAACGCTGCAAGATCTTACGGATTGGGCTAAGGCCCAGCCTTGGTATAGCGATATTGACCCGAATGTGCTTCCTGTTTGCACAGGCCCGGATGGCAAGCTCTACTGTATCCCCGTGACCGAACGGCCTCAGGTCGTTTATGTCTGGAAGGATCTTTACCCGAACGGCTTCCCCACATCTGAGGCTGACTTTATGGCCCAAGCTGCGGCACTGAAAGCCAAGGGTCATTACGCCCTCACCTTCTTCGGTTCAACCGACCAAAATGGTGAAGCGACTACGCGCGCCTACAATGATATCCTTCAGTCGTATGGCGGGGCCGTTGATGATGGCCATGGTAAGATGCTGCTCGATACGCCTCAGGACATTGCCGCGATTCAATTCATTCGCAATATTGTTGCTAAGGGATATGTGCCAGACATCGCTTTCGCAGGCGGTTTCCAGGAAAAGTCGGCGTTTAGTGATTCTTCGGCTGGCGCTTTCCCGACCGGGGCAGATGGATATAATTACTTGACCCCGCTTACCGCGCCCAGCGGCAAGAAATACACAAAAGGCAATCAACAAGACTTCTTGGATGCAGTAGCGGCTGGCGACATCTACCTCTCGCCATTTTTCTCCAACGTCCCTGGTCAGAAACCTGGTTGCGATATCTTTTCAACAGCCTTGTCCATCCCGGTGGGGGCAAAGAATGTTGATGGAGCGAAAGCATTCATCAACTGGATGATGGGTACGCAGGAGAACGCTCAGTTCGCGTTCGGTATTGGCGGCGTGTCCGCTCTCAAATCCGGCCAGGCCAGCTCAGTGTTCCAGATCCCCTACTTCCAAGAGCTTGCCAAGGTTACGACGCAAGAATCTTGCAAACCGTGGTATGGCACATTGACAGATCAGTCATCTGCTGAGCCATTAGTCGCGGCTGTTTTCTATCAGCTGGTTAAACAGACCCCGAATGCTGCTATCCCCGCCGCGCTGGATGCGGCTGCAGCTCAATACAATTCAAATCACTAGGCGGCTTTTCTTGCACCTTTTGAATAAGCGAGTGTAAGTTTCTTGGCGGGGTGGCAAGGTAATTTCCTTGCCACCCTGTCGAGCGTTATATTTTAAATTAATGCGAATAGGATATTTAACTTATGGAACAGGTAAAAACGCCATCCTTCCAAAAGAAATCTATTAAGTGGTTAGAGAATTCCCTGCCCTTTTGGTTGATTTTGCCTACTCTGCTTGTTCTGTTCGCAATCCAAATTTATCCTTTCCTGTATACGATCTGGCTCAGCGTGGAACAGCGCCAGCCGAAGGGGTGGATGTTTGTTGGCCTTAAGAACTTTACGCAACTTTTTGCTACCAGTTTATTCCAGCAAAGCATTGGTTTGACGGTTGTTTTTCTCGTTATTTTTGTGCTTACTACCATGGTGGGTGGTTTCGTCATTGCGTATTTGTTGAGCCGAGGCATAAGCTTTACGGGCCTCTATACTACATTGATATTCATCCCGTGGGTCCTTTCCGATATCATTGGTGGAGAGGTATTCCGTTTGCTGGTATTGCCGGCTTATGGCGTCTTGTCTGCTATCATGGAAAATCCGCAAGTATTTCCTCCCAATGGATTGTCCGTCTTGACTGCCGCACCTCCCAATCCGTGGGTTGGGAATTTCCCATTTCCGCCTGCGCCTGCGCTCATCTTGCTCATTCTCGCCACAACGTGGCGCGCATTACCTTTTGTCTCTCTCTTGCTGCTGGCTTCCATTCAAATGATCCCGCTGGAAATCATCGAAAGCGCTCGCATCGATGGAGCGAATGTTTTGCAAATCATTTGGCACATTATGCTTCCCATCATGCGTCCCACTTTGGTGGTTGTGATCTTCAGCCTCACTCTCAATGGAATGAACGGCGTGGGGATGATCTTCAGTTTGACTCGTGGGGGACCTGGAACGGAGACAGAAATTCTGCCGTGGCTACTCTACTCCATTGGCTGGCTCCAGGTTAATTTCAACTGGGCAGCGGCATTGGCTCTGTTCGTCGGAGTTATCAATTTATTATTAATTATTGGCACGCTACGCGTGACCAGGTTGGAGGAGAATGGCTAACAAATTGAAGCGCACTCACCATAACAATCATTGGTTGATTCATTGTTGTCTTATTGGTATCTGTTTGGTGATGATGTTCCCCATCCTCATCGCCATCATTGAATCATTCAAGCTTCAGCAAGACATTCAGCGTAATCCTCCTGTACTTTTCCCGTGTGATACGAGCACCCAAGCCTTCAACCTGGCCGCCTGTCGGTGGTCCACGGAAGGTTATAACCGTGTGTTGGACATCAAGCCCGATCCAAAATCGCTCTTGGGTTTTGACATTACTGGCACCATAATCAGTGTTTATCTTGAAAATACATTGCTGTATGCAACCACCTCCTCGCTTCTGGTGGTTCTCCTAGCCGCGGCTTCTGGTTATGCGTTTTCTCGCTATAATTTTCGCGGCAAGAGAGCCTTAATGACTGCTCTCATTGCATTTACAGGCGTGCCTTTGCTCACCATTTTGCTGGGTCTCTACCAGATGGGCGTTACACTTCGCAAGTCTGGGCTTCCCTTTGATGACCGGGCATATCTAATCATCGTGTATGTCGGCCTGTTCCTACCAATGAGTGTATGGATCGCTAAGGGTTTTTTCGACGCTATACCGCGTGATTTGGATGAAGCCGCGCTGATAGACGGTTGCAGCCATGTTGGTGCTCTCTTTCGGGTGATCATGCCGCTGGCCCTTCCAGGTTTGTTGGCGATTTTTCTGCTTACATTTGTCAATGTATGGAATGAGTTCTTGGCCGGTTATTTGCTGGTAAGTGAGAATCAATATAAGCCGGTCATGTTCGGCCTCTATAATTTCCTTGGTCAGAATATCATCAATTTGCAAGTCATTGGTGCAGCTTGTATATTGGTTTCCTTGCCGATCATCGTTCTCTTCCTATTTTTCCGTCGCAGTTTCTTTGAGGCGATGGTCGAAGGCGCAATCAAGGGAT